>NZ_VWNA01000001.1:2032500-3232500 GCF_009600605.1 Segnochrobactrum spirostomi
CCGCACGCCGTTCTCGTGGAGATATTCGGTGAGGTCCTCGGCCATGCGTTTGGTGAGCACGGTGACGAGGCTGCGATAGCCGCGCGCCGCGACGGCGCGGACCTCGCCGAGCAGGTCGTCGACCTGCGCCTTGGCCGGACGAATCTCGACGGGGGGATCGACGAGACCGGTCGGACGGATGACCTGCTCGGCGAAGACGCCGCCGGCCTCCTCCATCTCCCACGCCGACGGGGTCGCCGACACCGCGACCGTCTGCGGCCGCATGGCGTCCCATTCCTCGAAGCGCAGCGGCCGGTTGTCCATACAGGAAGGCAGCCGGAAGCCGTATTCGGCCAGCGTCGCCTTGCGGCGGAAGTCGCCCCGATACATGCCGCCGATCTGGGGGATCGTGACGTGGCTCTCGTCGGCGAAGACGAGAGCGTTGTCGGGCAGATATTCGAACAAGGTCGGCGGCGGCTCGCCGGGCAGGCGGCCGGTCAGGTAGCGGGAATAGTTCTCGATGCCGGCGCAGGACCCGGTCGCTTCCAGCATTTCGAGGTCGAAGCGGGTGCGCTGCTCGAGCCGCTGCGCCTCGAGCAGGCGGCCGGCGCGCTCGAGTTCGACAAGCCGGGCCTTGAGCTCGTCGCGGATGCTCTTGGTCGCCTGATTGAGGGTCGGGCGCGGCGTCACATAGTGGGAATTGGCGTAGATCTTGATGAACTTGAGGTCGCCGGAGCGGTTGCCGGTCAGGGGATCGAACTCGACGATCGATTCGACCTCGTCGCCGAACAGCGACACCCGCCAGGCGCGGTCCTCATAGTGGGCCGGGAAGACCTCGACGACGTCGCCGCGCACCCGGAAGGTGCCGCGCACGAAGTTCACGTCGGAGCGCTTGTATTGCAGCGCGACGAGGTCGGCGAGGAGCTGGCGCTGGTCGATGCGCTCGCCGACCGCCAGCCCGAACGTCATCGCCGTATAGGTTTCGACCGAACCGATACCGTAGATGCACGACACCGAGGCCACGATGATGACGTCGTCGCGCTCGAGCAGCGACCGGGTGGCCGAGTGGCGCATCCGGTCGATCTGCTCGTTGATCGACGATTCCTTCTCGATATAGGTGTCGGTGCGGGGAACGTAGGCTTCCGGCTGGTAATAATCGTAGTACGAGACGAAATATTCGACAGCGTTGTTCGGAAAGAACGATCTGAACTCGCCGTAGAGCTGGGCAGCCAGCGTCTTGTTGGGGGCGAGAATGAGCGCCGGCCGCTGGGTCTTGGCGATGACCTGGGCCATGGTGAAGGTCTTGCCGGAGCCGGTGACGCCGAGCAGGACCTGGGTGCGGTCGCCGTTGCGGATCCCCTCGACGAGGTCGGCGATCGCGGTCGGCTGATCGCCGCGCGGCTCGAACTCGGAAACGAGCTCGAACGGCACACCGCCTTCGGACTTCTCCGGCCGCGGCGGCCGGTGCGGCGTCCACGGCTTGCCGTCGAATTCCTTGCGGCCCTGCTGGATGAGCTTTTCGAGCGCGGCGACCGTCGCCGTCACCGCCGTGGAGGGCAGCGACCCGACATCTTCGAGCGCAATGTCGAGCCCGGCGACCGGGTTGAGGCCGCCGGCGACGCGGGAGCGCGCATTGGCTTTGGACGCCTTGGCGGACGCCTTCGCCGCCTTGCCGTCGGCCTTGGCCGCGGACTTCGTGGTGGCCTTGGCCGCCGGCGCTGCGGGGGCTTCGGCGTAGGGCTCGGAAGCGACCGAGGCCGCCTCGATCTCGGCCGCCCAATCCGCGATCGAGCCGCCGAGCGGCGCCCCTTCGAACGCCGCCTGCGGCGCCTCGCCGAATCCATCCTCGGGTTCGGCGGCGGGGGAGCTGCGGTCGGATGATTTCGGCGGTCGGCTCATGGGCGCCATTGATTCGAAAGGCACGCCGGGTCGGCGTTCCGCCTCAAGATAGGACGGGGCCGGCCCATTCGCGAGGGCCGACGCGCCCCTTTCCTGTCACCACGGTGTCAGGAGCGGGCCTCAGCCGTCGAGCGGGCGAGCCTCGTCCGGCAGCATGATCGGGATGCCGTCGCGGATCGGATAAGCAAGCCGGGCGGCGCGCGAGACGAGCTCCTGCGTCGCCGCATTGTACTCGAGCGTGGTCTTGGTGAGCGGGCAGACCAGCAGCTCGAGCAGCTTCGGATCGATGGAACGCTGCGGGCGGGCGTCGCTCTTGCGATCGGTCATCGTGGGGTCCGTCATCGAGTGGCCTCGGTCTTCGGCGTCGTCCATGCCGTCCCGCGCGGGATCAGTTGATCCGGATGTCGCCGTCCTGCTCGGCGCGCACGAGCGTCACCTCGGTGATGGCGACCAGCGTCTCCGCCCGGGAGCGCAAATCCGGCGCCTCGAGCAGCGCCTGCTTCTCGGCCGGCCCATAGGGGCTCATCATCGACAGCGCGTTGACGAGGGTCTCGTTCGAGGCGCGCTCGACGCTCGGCCAATCCGTCTCGAGGTGATTGGCTTCGAGATAGGCGCGGAAGGTGTCGAGGAGCGCCTGGCGGTCGACCTCGTCCTGGCCGCGATCGGGCTCGAAATCCTCGGCGAACTCGGCGGCGCTGACGCGGGCGACGCGGAACGGCGTGCCCGCCGTCACCTCGTCGAGCAGGCGGAAGCGACAGATGCCCGTAAGCGAGAGCAGATAGCGGCCATCGCCGCTCTCCTGCAGCGCGGTGAGGCGGCCGGCGCAGCCGACGGCACAAAGCGGCGGCGCGGCGGCAAGATCCACCTCGCCGAGATCGAACCGGGGCTGCACGATGCCGATCACCCGGTCACCGGCCAACACCGCGTCGATCATCGCCATATAACGCGGCTCGAAGACGTTGAGCGGCATCTGGCCCCGCGGCAGCAAAAGCGCCGCCGAGAGGGGGAACAGGGGAATCGTCTCCGGCAGATCCTCCGGACGATCATAGGTGGCGTTGCCGACCTGCATTTGGCTTCGTCTACCTCTCCGCGGCGGACGCGCCGCCGCGATCACGGGTTTCGCAGCGGACCCGGCGGGCCGCGCTCCCCCGAAAGAATAGGTCAGGAGAATAGGACCGACGAGAGGCGGCGGCGCCCATCGCGCGTCATCGGGTCCTTCGGTCCCCAGGCTTCGAAGAATTGAACGAGCTGCTTGCGTGCGCCATCGTCGTTCCAGGCGCGGTCGCGGCGGATCAGATCGAGCAGGTGCTCGACGGCGCCGGCGTGATCGCCTTGAGCGGCGAGCAGCACGGCGAGATCGAAGCGGGCCTGTTGATTGGCCGGATCGGCGGCGACGGCGCGCTCCAGCGCTCCGCGGTCGCCGAGGCCGGAGGCCTGTTCCGCGAGATCGATCGCGGCGCGCAGGGCGGCGACGAGCGGATCCTTCTGCTTCTCGGGCGGAACCGCGTCGAGCGTCTCCCGGGCACCTTCGAGGTCGCCCTCCGCAAGGGCGATCTGGCCGAGACCGATCAGCGCGCGCAGCGAGTCGGCCTCGACTTCGAGCACGGCCGCATAGCGCTCGCCGGCCGAAGCGAAGTCGCCCTGCGTGCGGAACGCATCGGCCTCGTCGAGGACGGCGTCGAGATCCGGCGACCCGCCGGGACCGGCGAGCCGCTCGATGAAGGCGGTGACCTGGCTTTCCGGCACAGCGCCCATGAAGGCGTCGACCGGCTGGCCGTTGGCGAAGGCGACGACCGCGGGGATCGAACGGATGCCGAGCTGACCGGCGACCTCCGGATGGTCGTCGATGTTCATCTTGACGAGACGCACCCGGCCGCGGGCGGCGGCAACCACCTTTTCGAGCACGGGCGTAAGCTGCTTGCAGGGCCCGCACCACGGCGCCCAGAAATCGACCAGCACCGGCACCTGGCGCGACGCGTCGAGCACGTCCTGCTTGAAGGTGCGGGTCGTGGTGTCGATCACGGCCTCGGCGCCGCCGGCCGCGGGGCGCACCGGAGCAGCCGTACCCGGGACGGCGGGCTGTTGGGGACGGGACGCCGGGCTGCCGGCACCGAACAGGATTTCGCTCATCGCTCGGACCTCGAAAAGAGTCCGGCCGTGGCGCGGCCGGGACTGCGAGAAGGATTCGTCCGCCGGGCGACCGGCAAGACTGAGGCGCCGCCTGGGCGCGCTTTCCGCGCCAAGATGGGCATTTTCGACGTCAATTACAAACCGGTGGCGATGGCTTCTTCGCTGACGGCCAGGATCGCGGGCGGATGGCCGACCGCCTCGAGGAAGCGCACCAGGCCCTCGCGGGCGATGGTCGTCGTCGCGGTGTTCTCGAGCGGGTGAAAGTTCAACACCGGTTCCAGCATCAAGGCCGCGTCGAGCACCACCTTCACACGGGCCCCCTGATCGTTGACGGCGCCGAACGGCGTCACGGAGCCCGGCACCACGCCGAGCATTTCCATGAGAAGCTCCGGCTTGCCGAAACTGACCTTGCCGCTCGCGCCGATGCGCTCGTGGATCCGCTTCAGGTCGATCGTCGCGTCTTCAAGGGCGACCACCAGGAACAGCGCATCCTTGCGGTCCTTCAGAAACAGGTTCTTGCTGTGGGCGCCGGGAATCGTGCCACGCAGCGCCTGGGACTGCTCCACGGTGTAGAGCGGCGGATGGTCTGTCGTCCGTGTCTCGATGTCGAGCTCGGCGAGACGGGCGAGAAGCGCGGCGCGGTCGGCGGGAGCAGAAGACTGGGACATCTCTTTATATGGTCCGATGTGCGGTACGGACAGCGAGCGGCGCAGCGGTCGCGCCGCACCGAGCCGGAAGGTGCCATGTCCCTACAGGAAAGCGGCCGGCGGAGACAACCACGCTCGGGCGGAACGGCGCGCCCGGACGAGAACGACGGCGGAGAAGCGGAGGCTTGGAATGGAGGCCGGTCGGCAACGGCTCGACAAGTGGCTCTGGCACGCGCGCCTCGCGCGGACCCGCTCGGCGGCGCAAACGCTGGTGGAATCCGGCCACGTCCGGGTCAACCGGGAGAAGATCGTGCAGACGAGCCGGGCGGTCCGCATCGGCGACGTCATCACCGTCGCGGTCGGCGGCCGGGTTCGCGTGCTGCGGATCGTCGGCTTCGCGGAGCGGCGAGGACCGCCCGCCTCCGTCTCAGCCCTCTATGACGATCTCGCCCCGCCGCCCGCCGGCGAACGTTCCGAAACGGCCGACGACGAAGACGACGACCGCGGCGCCGGCTGAGCGGCCACATCACGTTGTCGCGACTCGGGGCGCGTGCTAGAGCCTAACCGGGCTCGAATCCTGCCGATTCAGGACGGGTCGAGCCGGCTCGCGCCGCGGCGGCGGCAAGGGCATGTCTCCCGCATGCCGGGTGATCCCACCCGGCCGGAAGCGCATCGCGCAACCTTTTTGGGGATCCCCATGACAACGCTTTCCACCTCCTTGCGCGCCGGTCTGCTGGCGCTCGCGCTCGGCGCAGCCGCGGTCGCCCCGGCGGTCGCCCAGCCGGCGCCCGGCCCCGCCACCGTCACGATCCAGGGTCTCGGCACCATTCCGGTGACCTATCGCCAGCTCACCGTGGTGTCGTTCGACAAGGCGGCGCGCGAAGTCACCGTGAAGAAGCCCAACGGCGACCAATATGCCTACGTCATCTCGCCGACGGTGACCGGGACCTTCTCCCAGCTTCAGCCGAACGAGCGCATCCTCGTCGGCACCGCGCCGGGCGCCGTGACGGCGCTGAAGAAGGCCGATTCGGGCAAGAAGGGCCTGCTGTCCCAGGGCATCATGGACATCAGCGAGACCGGGCCGCTGCCGGAGAATTTCTGGGGCAGCAAGATCACCATCGACGCGGTTCTCGTCGACGTCGACAAGACCAAGGGCACCGTGACCTTCGAAGGCCACGACAAGGAGCTGCGCACCATGCCGGCGACCAACGCCCAGGTCTCCGGCGACCTCGCGCAGATCCAGCCGGGCGACCTCTGCCAGATCACCTACGTCGACGCGATGACGGTGTTCTTCAACAAGTGAGCGGACGCCGCCCGGTCCGCCGGGCGGCCTTCGATCCGATCGATGAAAAGAGAAGGCCCCGGTCTCGCGATCGGGGCCTTCTTTATATCCGCGGCTTGTACCCGTTTTGAAGGGTCGGGCGGGCGATCAGGCGGCCGGGGCGGGGGCCGCCGGCGGGGCGGGCGGCTCCCCGCCGGCCGGCGGCTCACTGCCCTCGCCACCATGAGCCTGACCGTGCTCGATGCGCGGTCCGAGCCGGTCCGGCTTCCGGCCGATGATGCGGTCGCCGAAATATTGCATCATCACATAGAGGCCCGGGATCAGCGTGATGCCGAAGATCGTCGCCGCGACCATGCCGCCGATCACGGTGACGCCGATGTGGATGCGGGCGTTCGCACCTGCACCGGTCGCCGTCACCAGCGGGATCAGGCCGATGATGAACGCGAAGGCGGTCATCAACACCGCGCGGAACCGCATGCGGGCCGCTTCGAGCGCCGCCTCGTAACGGGTCGCGCCGTAGAGATCGCGCTGCTCCTTCGCGAATTCCACGATGAGAATCGCGTTCTTCGCGGCGAGACCGACGAGCAGGACGAGACCGATCTGGGTGTAGAGGTCGTTGTCGAGCCCGACGGCCCCGACAGCCGCCGCCGCGCCGAGGATGGCGACCGCGACCGAGGCCATCACGGCGACGGGAACGACCCAGCTCTCGTAGAGGCCGACGAGGAAGAGATAACCGAACACCACCGCGAGGGCGAAGATGCCGATCACCTGCGCCGCCGTCTGGCTCGCCTCCTGATAGGACAGGCTCGACCATTCGTAGACGTAGCCGGTCGGCAGCGTCTTCTTGAAGGCGTCGACCATCGCGGCCATGGCGCCGCCGGAGCTGCCGCCGGGCGGCGACGATCCGGTGATCTGCACCGCGGCGTTCTGGTTATATTGGAACACCAAGTCGGCACCGAACCGTGTCTCGAAGTGAGAGAACGTCGTCACCGGCACCATGTTGCCGTCGGCATTGCGCACGTAGAGGCGGTTGATATCCGACTGCGACATGCGGAACGGCGTGTCGGCCTGGATGTTTACCTGGAACACGCGATCCAGGTAGTTGAATTGGTTCACATAATAGGAACCCATCATGACCTGGAACAGATTGAACACGTCGGCGACGGAGACCTTCAGGCTCTCCGCCTTGACGCGATCGAGATCCAGATAGAGGCGCGGCATCGAGGCCGAGAAGCTCGAGAACGCGTTGGAGATGCGAGGGTCCTGATTCGCTGCGGCGACGAGCGAGCGCACCGCGGTCTCGATCTCCGCATAGGACTGCCCGCCGACCGCCTCGAGGCGGAAGTCGAAACCGCCGGCCTGGCCGACGCCGGGAATGGCGGGCGGCGGGAACGGCAGATAATTGGCGTCGGGGATGGCGTCTAGTTGCGACTTCAGCGCCGCATAGATGCCGCGCAGGCTGGTCTCAGGCGTGGTGCGCTCGCCCCACGGCTTGAGCGGAATGATGGCCAGGCCCGACGACGAGAGCTGCGACTGGGTCAGCATCGAATAGCCGCCGACGGTGATGACGTCGGCAACGCCGGGGATCTTCGAGGCGATCTCCTGCACCTTGTCGAGCGCAGCGACGGTCCGCGGCAGCGCCGAGCCACTTGGGGTCTGCACGTCGACGAACAGCACGCCCTGGTCTTCGTTCGGCAGGAAGCCGGTCGGCAGCTTGGTGAAGAGGTGCCCCGCCAGGCCGCCAATCAGTACGATCAGGATACCGGCCACGATCGAGCGCCGCGCGATGAGGCCGGAGAGCGAGACGTAGCCGTGGCGGGACTTGTCGAGGCCCTTGTTGAACCAGAAGAACGGACCGCGCTTGGCCGGCTTCGGCAGCTTCAGCACCAGCGAGCAGAGCGCCGGCGACAAGGTCAGCGCGTTGAGCGCCGAAATCGCCACCGCCGCGGCGATCGTCACCGAGAACTGGCGGTAGAGTTCGCCCGAGATGCCGGGCAGGAAGGCGACCGGGCCGAACACGGCGAACAACACGAGAGTCGTCGAGATGATCGGGCCCGTCACCTGCTCCATGGCCTTGAGGGTGGCCGCTTTCCGGTCGAGCCCCTCCTCTTCCATGATGCGCTGGACGTTCTCCACCACCACGATGGCGTCGTCGACGACGAGGCCGATGGCGAGCACCACGGCGAGCAGACTGATGGTGTTGGCCGAAAACCCCAAGGCCGCCAAGACCACGAACACGCCGATCAGCGACACGGGGATGGTGACGGCCGGAATGATGGTCGCGCGGATATCCTGGAGGAAGATGAAGACGACGATAAGCACGATGATCGCCGCTTCGATCAAGGTGTGGATCACGTCCTCGATCGAGGACGACACGAACAGCGTCGAATCGTAGATGACCTCCGCGTCCATGCCCTTCGGGAAGCGCGTCTTCAGGGTTGCGAGCAGCGCACGGGCGTCCTTGGCGACCGAGAGCGCATTGGCGCTCGGCAACTGGTAGAGCGCGAGGGTCGCCGACGGCGCGCCGTTGAGCTTCGAGACCTGGTTGTAGGATTGGGCGCCGAGCTCGACGCGGCCGACGTCCTTGATGCGGACGACTGCGCCGTTCTGGCCGGTGCGCAGCACGATGTTTTCGAACTGCGTCGGATCCTGCAGGCGGCCGAGGGCGGTGATGGTGTACTGGAAGGTCTGCTTGCCCCCGGTCGGCGGACCGCCGATCTGGCCGAGCGAAGCCTGAATATTTTGGTTGGAGATCGCGTTGATGATCTCCTGCGGCGCCATCGACAGGGCCGTCATCTTCGTCGGATCGAGCCAGACGCGCATCGAATAGGAGAGCTGGCCGAAGATCGTGGTCGAAGCGAGGCCCGGCAGACGCGCCATGGGCGTCTGGATGTTGATGGCGGTGTAGTTCGACAGGAACACCGGATCGAGCGAATGATCCGGCGAATAGACGTTCATCACGAGCAGCATCGAGGTCGATTGCTGCTCAGTGTTGACGCCCTGATTGGTCACGATGGTCGGGAGCTGGGCCTCGGCGAGGGCAACGCGGTTCTGCACGTTGACCTGGGCGATGTTCGGGTCGGAGCCGACCGCGAAGCTCACCTGCAGAGTGTAGCTACCCGACGAGGACGACACGGAAGACATGTAGATCATGCCCTCCACGCCGTTGACCTGCTGTTCGATCGGTTGGGCGACGGTCGCCGCGATCGTCGCGGCGTCGGCGCCCGGATAGCTCGCCGTCACCTGGACGACCGGCGGCGTGATGTTCGGATATTGCGCGACCGCCATCGACAGGATCGACAGCGCACCGGCGATGACGATGACGATCGAGATGACGAAGGAGAGGCGGGGTCGAGCGACGAAGATCGCCGAGAACATGTGCTCAGTTCCCCGACTGCGAGGTGGAAGCGCTCGCGTCGGCCGCGCTCGACTGGGTCTGTTGCACCGGCGTGACGACGATGCCAGGCCGCACCTTCTGCACGCCGTCGACGACGACCATCTCGCCGGTGATCAGGCCCGACTGGATCGCGACGCTGGTCCCGATCTGGGTTCCCGTCTTGACGCGACGGGTCACCGCGCGGTTGTCGGTCCCAACCACGTAGACGTAGGAGCCCTGGGCGTCCTGCAGGATCGCCGATTGCGAGATCACCGGGAGCTTCTTGATGTCGCCTTCCTGGACGGTGACCGTCACATACTGCCCCGGGAGGAGCAGGCTGTCGGGGTTCGCGAAGGTCGCGAAGACCGAGACCGTACCCGTGTTCGCGTCCACCTGGTTGTTGATGAACTCCATCGTGCCGGCCGTGTCGTAGGTCGAGCCGTCGGGGAGCATCAGGGTCGGCGTGAACTTGTGACCGAGGTCGGTATCGCCGCTCTCCGTCACGGTGGTCGCCTCGGCCTGGGTCTTGGCGCCCTCGGCGATCCGGCGGGTCAGCAGCACATAATCCTTTTCCGGGATCGAGAAGACCACGCGGATCGGGTCCATCTGGACCACGGTGTCGAGCGTGCCGCTGCCGGTGTTGACCAGGTTGCCAACGGTGTACTTGGTCTTGCCGATGCGCCCCGAGATCGCCGACGTCATCGTCGTGTAGCCGAGGTTGATCTTGGCGGTCTCGACCTGGGCCTGGGCCTGCTGGATCGAGGCCTCGGCCGACTGGACCTGGGCCGAGGCCATGTCGCGGTCGGCGGTCGCCGAATCGACCACCGCCTGAGAGACGGTGCCGCTCTTCACCAGCGAAAGCTGACGGTCGAGGGTGATCTGCTTCTGGGTCAGGTTCGCCTGGTTCGAAGCGAGCTGCGCCTTGGAGGCGGCGAGCTCGGCGTTCGCGGCGTCGAGCGATGCCTGGAACGGCGACGGATCGATCTGATAGAGGAGCTGGCCTTCCTTGACGTAGGCGCCTTCATCGAAGGCGACCTTGGTCAGGAAGCCTTCGACGCGCGCCTTCACGTCGAGCTGCTGGATCGCCTGGATGTTGCCGACGAACTGAACCTTGCGGGTCACATCCTGGTCGACGACGGGCGCGACCGTCACCGCCGGTGGCGGAGCCGCGGCCGCTGGCGCGTCGGCCGCCGAGGCGCCGGAGGCGAACAGCCCGCTGGAGAGCAAGAGCATTCCCGCAAGGGCCGCTCGATTGCACCGCACTCTCGCATGCCAGCCGCGGTGTAAAAACGCCATCGAAGCTCTCCCAGGCTCTCGCTACTCAGCCGTTGATAGAGAAAGTGGCGGGCGAATGGAACTCGCACTTTTTGATCTGGGTCATGGATTCGCCGCCCGCGTCCGGCGTGCAACACCGGTAATGCTACCGAGAATGTACCTTAATGAGCCGACTTAGACCTTCCTGCCACCGACGAGGCCGCTGGACGGCGAAGTCGCCGCCGCGAAAACAAGGGTCGGCACCGCTTCGACTCGATAGCGGAAACAGGCCCGGCGAACCCTCTCCATGATCGCGACATGATGGAGCCTTGATTTCACCGCGCCGATCGCGGAAAGCGGACGGGATCGCCTCGCTTGAAGAATCGACCCATCCCGGCCAGAAAGGCCTGGGACGAGGCGGGCCGAGGGCAAAAGCGGCGGCCCGATCGTACCGGCGCAGGGCGGACCGAGCCAGATGGCCCGGCGACGACGACCCCCCGGAAGACGCGGCCGGACGGTGTTGAGGAGAGCGAGTAGTCGTCGATGGCGCGTCGGGCAATGGTTCGGGGCAATGAGGGGGAGGGCCGTGCGCGGCGGACCGGCCGCGCGCTGATCGCGTGCGCCGTTGCGGCGCTGCTCGCGAGTTGCTCGTTCATGGCGCCGGAAGAGCCGACCGTCTCGGTCAGCGCGCCGATCGCCTCGCGCACCATCAATTCCCCGGAAACGAGCCTCGGCGCGCGCCAGCATCCCCGCATCGTCAGCGCCTATGGCGGCGTCTATTCCGATCCGAAGACTGAAGCCGCCGTCGCCCGGGTGGTCGGGCGGCTCGTCGCGGCGTCCGATGATCCCTCGCGGACTTACCGCGTCACCATCCTCAATTCGCCGTCGGTCAACGCGTTCGCGCTGCCGGGCGGATACGTCTACGTGACCCGCGGCCTTCTCGCGCTCGCCGAGGACTCTTCCGAGGTCGCCGCCGTGCTGGCTCACGAGATGGGGCACATCACGGCTCAGCATGCCATCCAGCGCCAGAAGCGCGCCGAGGCGGCCGCGGTCGTCAGCCGCGTCGCCGACGCGGTGCAGGACCCCCAAGCCGCGCAGACCGCCAAGGCGTCGGCCGAGCTCTCGCTCGCCCGCTTCAGCCAGACCCAGGAGCTCGAGGCGGACGCGATCGGCGTCAAGACGCTGGCGCGCGCCGGCTACGACCCGTTCGCCGCCGCCCGCTTCCTCACCGCCATGGGCCGCTTCGCCGCGCTCAAGGCGTCGCGCCAATCCTCCGCCAACGGGCGGCCGGACTTCCTGTCGTCGCATCCCTCGACGCCGGAGCGCATCGAGCTCGCGACCCGCGAGGCCCGGCAATATGCGGGACCCGACACCGGCGAGCAGGACCGCGACGCTTATCTCCAGAACCTCGAGGGGATGCTCTACGGCGACGACCCGCGCGAGGGCTTCGTGCGCGGCAACGCCTTCCTGCACCGTGAGCTCGGGATCGGCTTCACGGTCCCGCAGGGCTTCCTCCTCGACAACACTCCGCGCGCCGTGCTCGCGAGCGACGGTGGCAACATCGCCATGCGCTTCGACGGCGTCGATATTCCGCAGGACATGTCGCTCCAGGATTATCTGCGGTCCGGCTGGGTGAACGGCCTCGTCGACGACAGCGTGCGGGCGACGACGGTGGGCGCCCTTCCGGCGGCGACCGCCTCGGCGATCTCCGAGGGCTGGTCGTTCCGCATCGCGATCGTCCGTGTCGGATCGCGTGCCTACCGGTTCATCTTCGCCGCCGCGACGCCCTCGGCGCAGTTCGAGGCGGCGTTCGCCAGCACGATCGCGAGCTTCCACCGCCTCAACCCGAACGAGATCGCGGACCTCAAGCCGCTGCGCGTCCACGTGGTGCGCACCACGCCGACCGACACCATCGATTCGCTCGCGGCGCGGATGAAGTACAGCGACCCGACCTACCGCAAGCAGCTCTTCCTGGTGCTCAACCAGATCCCCGAGGGCAGCGCCCTCGTGCCCGGCACGCTCGTCAAGATCATCGGGGATTGAGCGGGGCCGTCACGACGCGACGATGAGTTCGATCCGATCGGCGAGGAAGCGGGTGCGGAGCGTGCTGATCGGCCGCCCTTCGGGATCGACGTCGACGCTTTCGGTGATAATCAGCGGACGGGTGGTATCGACTCCGAGGCGCTCGGCATCGTCTTTGTCGGGCATGACCGCCGTGATGCGCGTCTCGCGACGGAAATAGTCGGTGACGCCGAGGCGGGCGAATGCGGCGGTGACGGAGCCGGTCGCCGCGCAACAGTTCGGGAATTCCGGAAAGCGCTCGGCCGAAACCCAGATCGTGGCGACGCTGAACGGCAAGTCGTCGAGGGTGTTCATCATTTCGATGCGATGGAGCGGCGCATCGAGGGGCAGCGCCAGCCGCTCGGCGAGCCGCGGCGCCGCCGTCTCGTGCGTGTGGCCGAGGATTTCGGCCCGCCCGACCCGGGCCGCGGCGGCGGCATTGGCCGCAAACCGGGTCCGCTCGGCAATCGGATAGGGCAGCGGGCGCTCGGCGACGAAGGTGCCGCGCCCCTGGTCGGCGCGGACGAGGCTTTCGGTCGCCAGCACCGCGATCGCCCGGCGCACCGTATGCCGGTTGACGCCGAACCGCATCGCGAGCTCCGATTCGGTCGGTAACCGCGTGGCCGGCGCCCAGGTCCCGGCGACGATCTCGTCGCGGAGGCGATCGGCGATCTGGCGCCACACCGCGACCCCGAGGCCGCGCGCCACTTCCTCCCCCGAACGACGTTTGCCGCTGACCTCGCGCATCATGTCCTTGCGTTCGCAGCCCCCAATCGCGCCAATCCCTGGCGGGCCGGCGCGATCCTTCGAGCGGAAAAACATGCACCATTTCCGCCGGGAGAGCGAATAAACGTTTTGCCGGCATATTTGTCTATTAAACTAGACAAATCGAACGGCGACGGCTATTCGATAATGCATCGGGATCGGCTGGCCGGTCCCGGCTTCCGCGACGAGGTACGAGACCCGCATGGACGCCGCCGCGCCCCAGAATGCCGACCCCCTCCCGGGCGACCCGCATTCCGTCGAGGCGCGCCGTCGCCGGCTGCGTGTCCTCGTGGGAGCGGACGCGGGCGAACTCGCCCGGCGCATCGCGGCGCTCGGCCCGCTGCCGGCCTGGCACCGGCTGCGCCGGCCGGAGATCGGCCTCGTGATGGTGCGTGGGCGGATCGGCGGCGAAGGCGCGCCCTTCAATCTCGGCGAGGCCACGGCCACACGCTGCGCGATCGCGCTCGAATCCGGCGAGACCGGGTTCGGCTACCTGCTCGGTCGAGATGCCCCGAAAGCCGAGGCGATCGCCCTTCTCGACGCGCTGTCTCAGCGTCCCGAATGGTGCTTGCGCATCGAGCGAGACATCGTCGCTCCGATCGCGGAAGCCAGCCGCCATGCCGACGCGGCGTTGGCCGCGAAGGCGGCCGCGACCAAGGTCGATTTCTTCACCATGGTGCGCGGGGAGGATTCGTGATGCTCGCTCCCGGTTTCGACGATCCCGGGCTCGCCGCCCAGGCCGTGTTCCGCGCCGTGATGGACGCCATGGCGCGCCCAGGGCGGATCGGCCGCATCGCGGTCCCCCTCTCCCCACCCGCGCCGCTCGGAACCGCGATGGCCGCCGTGGCGCTCGCCCTCACCGATTTCGAAACACCCCTGTGGCTCGATCCGACGCTTGCCGGCGACGACGGGGTCCGCCGCTGGCTCGCCTTCCACACCGGCGCGCCGGTGGTGGCGGCGCCGGCCGAGGCGGCCTTCGCGCTGGTGACGCACACCGCGGATCTGCCCCGCCTCGCCGCGTTCGCCCAGGGTACCGACGATTATCCCGATCGCTCGACGACGCTGATTTTGGCGGTCGACGCGCTGGCGGACGATACCGGCGCGACGCTGTCGGGTCCCGGCATCGATGGCGAGACCCGGCTTTCGGTTCCCCCGCTCGGCGCCGCCTTCTGGCGGGAATGCCGGCTGAACCATGCGGGCTTCCCGCGCGGCGTCGATGTTCTCTTCACTGCGGGAGAGCGGATCGCCGCGCTGCCGCGCTCGACCCGCATCGCCGTCGAGGCCGGGGAGATCTGAGATGTACGTCGCGGTCAAAGGCGGCGAACGGGCCATCGACGAGGCCCACGCCTGGCTCGCCGAGGCCCGGCGCGGCGACACCAATGTCCCCGGCCTCACCCTCGACCAGATCGCTGGCCAGCTCTCGCTCGCCGTCGCCCGGGTGATGACGGAGGGCTCTCTTTATGACGAGGGGCTCGCGGCGCTCGCGATCAAGCAGGCGCGGGGCGATCTCATCGAGGCGATCTTCCTGATCCGCGCCTATCGCACCACCCTGCCCCGCTTCGGGATCTCGGACCCGATCGACACCGGGGCGATGAAGGCGTTGCGCCGCATCTCGGCGACCTACAAGGACCTGCCCGGCGGCCAGATCCTCGGGCCCACCTTCGATTATACCCACCGCCTGCTCGACTTCTCCCTCGCTGCCGCGGAGGACGCCGGCTTCGCCGCCGCCCCGCCGCCGCCCCGGGGCGATGGAGCCGGCTTCCCCGACATGCCGCGGGTGAGCGATCTCCTGGCCGACGAGGATCTCGTCGAGCGGGATGATCCGGGACCGGACGACGCCGCGGTCGGCGATCTCACCCGCACGCCGCTCGCCTTTCCGGCGGGCCGCGACGTGCGCCTCCAGGCCCTTGCCCGCGGCGACGAGGGCTTCCTGCTCGCCCTCGGCTATTCGACCCAGCGCGGCTATGCCCGCACCCACCCCTTCGCCTGCGAAATCCGCATGGGCTTCGTCGAGGTGGAGATGACGGCGGAGGACGCGGGCTTCGCGGTGCCGCTCGGCCGCATCGCCGTCACCGAATGTCAGATGGTCAACCAGTTCGCCGGTTCCGCCGAGATGCCCCCCCAGTTCACCCGGGGTTACGGGCTCGTTTTCGGCCATGCGGAGCGCAAGGCGATCGCGATGGCCCTCGTCGATCGCGCCCTGCGCGCCGGAGAGCTCGGCGAGGAGCAGACCGCCCCGGCCCAGGACGAGGAATTCGTCCTGTCCCATTGCGACGTGGTGCAGGCGACCGGCTTCGTCGAGCACCTGAAGCTGCCGCATTATGTGGATTTCCAGGCCGAACTCGGCCTGTTGCGCCAGCTTCGCGCCGAACATGCCGCGACGGAGCAGACCGATGTCGCATGACGAGGCCATCCGCACCGCATCCGCTCCCGGCACGCCCGCGGGCGCCGAGGGCTACACCTTCGGCTATCTCGACGAGCAGACCAAGCGGATGCTCCGCCGCGCCATCCTGAAGGCGATCGCGATCCCCGGCTACCAGGTCCCGTTCGCCAGCCGCGAGATGCCGATGCCCTATGGCTGGGGCACCGGCGGCGTCCAGGTGACCGCCTCGATCATCGGGCCGGACGACGTGCTCAAGGTGATCGACCAGGGGTCCGACGACACCACGAACGCGGTCTCGATCCGCGCCTTCTTCGCCAAGGTCGCCGGGGTCGCGACGACGACCCGCACCGCCGAGGCGACCATCGTCCAGACCCGCCACCGCATTCCCGAGCATCCGCTCGGCGAGGGGCAGATCCTCGTCTATCAGGTGCCGATTCCCGAGCCGCTGCGCTTCCTCGAACCGCGCGAGACCGAGACGCGGCGGATGCATGCCCTCGCCGATTACGGGCTGATGCACGTCAAGCTCTACGAGGACATCGCCAAGCACGGCCACGTCGCCACCACCTACGCCTATCCGGTCGAGGTGAACGGCCGCTATGTGATGGACCCCTCGCCGATCCCGAAATTCGACAACCCGAAGATGGATCGCTCGCCGGCCCTCCAATTGTTCGGCGCCGGGCGCGAGAGCCGCCTCTATGCGGTGCCGCCCCACACGCCGGTGGTCAGCCTGGATTTCGAGGATCACCCCTTCGAGGTGCAGCGCTTCGATCAGCCGTGCGCGCTGTGCGGGGCGACCGATGCCTATCTCGACGAGGTGGTGCTCGACGACCGCGGCGGGCGGATGTTCGTCTGCTCCGACACCGATTATTGCGCGGAGCGGCGCGACGCGGGCCATCGCGGCGCCCTCCTCGGCGAAGCGCCCACGGCGGTCGCGGGAGGCTCCCATGACCGCTGACCTCGCGCTCCGTGGCCGCGCGGGCACGCCCGCCGCCACGCCCCTCTTCGAAGAGGGGCCGCTGCTCCAGGCCCGCGGGCTGAGCAAGGTCTATGGCGAGCGGATCGGCTGCGCCGAGGTGGATCTCGACCTGTGGCCTGGCGAGGTCCTCGCCATCGTCGGCGAATCGGGCTCCGGCAAGACGACCCTGCTCGGCTGCCTGTCGAGCCGCCTCACGCCGAGCGCCGGCTCGGTCCATTATCGCGGGGCCGACGGCACCGTGCGCGATCTCTACGGCCTCGAACCGAGCGCCCGGCGCCGCCTGCTGCGCACCGAATGGGGCTTCGTCCACCAGAACCCGGCCGACGGGCTGCGCATGGCGGCGTCGGCCGGTGCCAATGTCGGCGAGCGGCTGATGGCGCTCGGCGATCGGCACTACGGCAAGATCCGCGACACCGCGCTCGACTGGCTCGGCCGGGTCGAGATCGACGGCGACCGCATCGACGACGATCCCCGCGCCTTCTCGGGCGGCATGCGGCAGCGCCTCCAGATCGCCCGCAACTTGGTCACCCGCCCGCGCCTCGTCTTCATGGACGAACCGACCGGCGGCCTCGACGTTTCGGTCCAGGCCCGCCTGCTCGACATGGTCCGCGGTCTCGTCGCCGATCTCGGCCTCGCCGTCGTCATCGTCACCCACGACCTCGCGGTCGCACGCCTCTTGTCCCACCGCCTCATGGTGATGCGGCAGGGCCGGGTGATCGAGACCGGCTTGACCGATCAGGTGCTCGACGATCCGCGCGAGCCCTACACCCAGTTGCTCGTCTCCTCCGTGCTTCAGGCCTGACGCGAAATGCGCACCCGTGGGAGCCGCTCGATGGAAGGACATCCGATGATGCCGCCGCCCCGCCTCGAGGTCTCCGGGCTCGCCAAGGCGTTCACGATGCACCTGCGCGGCGGGCTCCGCCTGCCGGTCGTCTCCGGCATCGACTTCACGGTGTCAGCCGGCTCCTGCGTCGCCTTGTCGGGCCCCTCGGGCGCCGGCAAGAGCTCGATCCTCAAGATGATCTATGGCACCTACCGCATCGACCACGGCGCCGTGGTCGTCCGCGACGGCGGGCGGACGACCGACGTCGCGACCGCCGACCCGCACACCATTCTCGACTTGAGACGCCGCACCATCGGCTATGTGAGCCAGTTCCTGCGCGTCATTCCGCGGGTCTCCGCCCTCGACGTCGTCGCCGAGCCCGCGCTCGCCCTCGGGGTGCCCCGCGCGGACGCGCTCGCCCGCGCGGGCACGCTGCTCGATCGGCTCGGCGTCCCCGAGCGGCTGTGGGACCTGCCGCCCGCCACCTTCTCGGGCGGCGAGCAGCAGCGCATCAACGTCGCCCGCGGCTTCGTCGCCGACCGGCCGATCCTGCTGCTCGACGAGCCGACGGCATCGCTCGACGCACGCAACCGGGACGTCGTCTGCGACCTGATTCTGGAGAAGCGGCGAGCCGGCGTCGCGCTCGTCGGCATCTTCCACGATGCGGCCGTGCGCGATCGGGTCGCCGATGCGGTGATCGAGATCGACCGGCCGTCGAGCGCCCAGGCGGCGTAAGCCGCGATATGGACCGCGAGCGGCTTGGGCCGGACGCCGCACCGACCGAGACCGACCCGACCCGGAGCGTCATTGAAGCGTCATGCAAACGACCATCGCCCGTAAAGCTGGACGCCTAGGTTCGGAGGTGGCTACCGCCCGCTCCGGCGGGCCGGCGCGCGGGCGTGGACATGGTGGAGTTCGGCCCCGCCTCCACCGCGGGCGGGCCGAACGGCGGCGCGGATTCGGGGCCGATTCCGGCCCGGCCGGCGTGCCGATCCGGCCGCCGGCAACGCATGGTTTTGCTTCGGCGCTACCCGTTCTGCCGAGTTTTCAACGGCTGAGTGATGGTGAAACCTGCCCCCATCCAGCCCGACAGAAATTCTCTCCCGACGTCCGAATGTTTTCATGGCCCGGACACGATGCGGCCGAGAACGTGATGATTGTTACGATGTCTATCGTTGACACCCCATCGCGTGGCTTGCCTAAGTCACCCGTCGCCCTGAACGTCGAGAATCGTCCGGAGCCTACCATGCGCCACGCGATCTATTTCGCCCCCGGGACAGCGCACTCCTCGCCCGGCTGGGCGCGCGCTGGCTCGGCCGCGATGCCCTGGGCGGCCACGGGCTGCAACAGCCGCTCGTCGCCGACGTCGACGGCGAGACCTTCGCCGCCGCCACCGCCGGAGCCCGGCGCTACGGATTTCACGGCACCTTGAAGGCACCCATCGCGCTCAAGCCCGAGTGTGACGAAGCCGCCTTCGTGGCCGCCGCGACGGCCTTCGCGCTCACCCGGGCGCCGGTGACAATCCCAGCCATCACCCTCGACCGCCTCGGCGCCTTCCTCGCGCTGGTGCCGGCGGCATCGGTGCCGGCGCTCGACAGCCTCGCCGCCGACCTCGTCGTCGCGATGGACCGCTTCCGCACCCCGCCGTCCGAGACCGAGATCACGCGGCGCCGCCGCGCCGGCCTGACGCCCCGGCAGGACGCGCTGCTCGTCGCCTACGGCTACCCTTACGTGCTGGAGGAGTTCCGTTTCCACATGACGCTGACCGACGCGCTCGACGCCGAGATCGCCGATCCGGTGCAGCGCGGCGCCGAGCGCTTCTTCGCGCCCGTGCTCGGCCGCGCGGTCCTCGTCGACGCCCTCGCCCATTTCGTCGAGCCGGAGCCCGGCGCCAACTTCGTGCTGCGCCGGTTCATCCCCCTCGGCACCGCGGCCGCCGCCCGCCCGTGACCTCACAAGAGTCCCGACCGATGCCGAGCCGCTCGCCCGCCACCATTCTCTCCAATGCCCGCCTCGTCCTCGCGGACCGCGTCGTCCACGGCAGCGTCGTGCTGCGCGACGGCCTCATCGAGGCGGTCGACGAGGGGCCGAGCGCGGCCCTCGGCACCCTCGATTGCGCCGGCGATTATCTTGTCCCGGGGCTCGTCGAACTGCACACCGACCACCTCGAGAACCATTATGCGCCGCGCCCCGGCGTGCGCTGGAACCCGATCGCCGCCATTCAGGCCCACGACGCCCAGGTCGCCGCGTCGGGCATCACCACCGTGTTCGATGCGCTGCGCGTCGGCGGCGATGCCGACGCGACGACGATCGGCAACGACACCCGTACGCTGGCCGCGGCGCTCGACGTCGCCCGGGCGGAGGGGCGCCTCAGGATCGATCATTTCCTGCATCTGCGCTGCGAGGTGCCGGCGGAGGACGTCGTCGCCGATGCCGAGCCGCTGATCGCGACGGGCCGGGTCCGCCTCGCCTCGCTGATGGACCACACGCCGGGACAGCGCCAGTTCGTCAGCTTGGCCGAATACCGGAAATATTATCAGGCGAAGGCCGGCTTCTCCGACGCCGAGATGGACGCCTACGTGGCCGAGCGCCAGGAGATCGGGCGCATCCGCTCCGCCGCCAATCGGCCGCTTGTCGCCGCCATGGGGCGGGCCGCCGGGCTGGTGCTGGCGAGCCACGACGACGCCACGCCCGAGCATGTGGCCGAGGCGGTCGGCGACGGCGCGACCATTGCGGAATTCCCGACGACGCTCGAGGCGGCACATGCCGCCCGCGCCGGCGGCCTCAAGATCCTGATGGGCGCGCCGAACGTGGTCCGCGGCGGCTCCCATTCCGGCAACGTCTCGGCGGTCGAACTCGCCGAGACCGGCCTCCTCGACATTCTGTCGTCCGATTATGTGCCGTTCAGCCTGATGCAGGCGGCGTTTCTCCTCCCCGAGCGCATCCCGGCGATGCCGCTCGAACGGGCCATCGCGTTGGTCACGCGGGGCCCGGCGGCGGCCGTCGGTCTCGACGACCGCGGGGAGATCGCACCGGGACGGCGGGCGGATCTCGTGAGGGTGGTGCACCGGCCGGGCAGCGTGCCCGTGGTCCGGAGCGTCTGGAGCGGTGGGGAACGCGTGGGATGATGGCGCAACAGAACAAGATGAATGCCGCGGCGGCGGATCTCGACCCGGTCGAATATCTGTTCCGGTGCCTCGCGGAGGAGGGCGGCGCCCTCTATGGCGGCGAGGCGGTGACCCAGCTCGAGCACGCCTTGCAGGCGGCCGATCTCGCCTACCGGGAAGGCGCGAGCGACGCCCTCGTCGCCGCCGCGCTGCTCCACGATGTCGGCCACCTCCTCGCCGCCGACGACGGTGCGGCCGAAAGCGGCCACGACCTCTACCACGAGGAAGCCGGTGCTCGCTTCGTGGCGCGCCACTTCCCCCCGGCGGTCAGCGAGCCGATCCGCCTTCATGTCGATGCCAAGCGCTATCTCTGCGCCATCGACCCCGATTATTTCGCCACCCTGTCGCCGGCGTCGGTGCGCACCCTCGCGCTTCAGGGCGGTCCGTTCGACGAGGCCGGCGCCACCGCGTTCCGCCTCACCCCGTTCTCCGAGGACGCGGTGAAGCTCCGGTTCTGGGACGACCTCGCCAAGGACCCCGAGGCCGACCCGCCGCCGCTCGCCTTCTTCCGCCCTGTCGTCGAGCGAGCCCGCCGGCGCGCCTGAGCGGACCGCGCGCCCTTCGGCGGTGGCGGCTTGCCGACCGCCGCCGAAATACACCTTTGCGCAAGCCTCTTCTGCCAGGTTTGTGAAGCCGGCTCATCGATCTGGGCCGCGCGATCGAAAAGACGGGCCGGACCGCATGCGCGGCCGGGAGACCCGCCGGATCGCGGAGGGTGGGTGATGCTCAATCTCGACAAGCTTCTTCAGGCCGCCCGTGAAATCGCCGGCCTCGATCCGGAAAGCGCGGCCCGCAAACGGGCCTGGCTGATCGGCGAACTCCTGCTCGAATGCCCCGGTCTGCGCCGCCAGGAAGTGCGCGACCTCTACGACCGGGTGGTCGAGCGCCACGGCTGAGGCGACGAGCGCGTCCAGACACGGCTGCGTTACGATGTCCCAGCGCATCGCGGGTCGTAGCGGCAAGCCATATTGCAACTGCACGTAAGGGGTGCGGCGAAATGCGCGCACCGAGCCGCTTTCCGTCAAGCGGTGCGCCGGCTTGCGCCCCGCGCGAGGGGCTCGTCGGGTCATCCCAGCGCCGCCGCGGCGACGGCAGATTCTTGAAATTCTTGTGTTTTGTGTGAGCCGGACGACGCCGGGCCCTGCCGCCTCCCCCACCGCGGCGGAATGCGGGCGGTTGTGCAGCCGGCAAAAAGGTGCGTCGCAATCGTTATGTTGCAGTGCACATTGCGACGGCACCTCGGCAAAAATCCGCACCGCGCGGGGCGCTGTGGCAGACTTACGCATTGCACCCGGGCACCCGCCGGGAATATGAGCAAACACCCGGGGCTCGGCTAGGTTGACCTCCGATCCCGGCCAAGGCTCGAGCGTCGCTTCAGCTAAAACACGTTTGACGTGTTTCGCATTCGGAGTCGAAGTCGTTCATCGACTAGTGGTCGATTCGAATGATTTCAGAATGTTTCGGCATTGCGGTGGCCGTGTGGATTACACGTCTTTCCGCGTTGTTGGTCGAGAGGTAGTCGATGAGATCGTTGTGGGGCGCGGTCCTGCGCGCAACGGGGACAGTTGTGGAGCCGTCGCCCTCCACCGGATTTTTGCGGCGCAACAGTTCACGAATACGTGCGCTGTTCGGCACGGTGGGAGCGGCCGTGCTGCTCGCCGGCTGCCAGATGGAAGTGCTCAACCCGAAGGGCCCGATCGCGTCCGACGAGAAGGACCTGATCCTCTTCGCCACGGGCCTCATGCTCATCGTGGTCATTCCGGTGATCGTGCTGACCCTCGTCTTCGCCTGGCGCTACCGCGCCTCGAACACGAAGGCGACCTACGCCCCCGATTGGGAGCACTCGAACAAGATCGAGGCGGTGGTCTGGTTGATCCCATGCGCGATCATCGTGGTGCTCGCCACCGTGACCTGGATCACCACCCACAAGCTCGACCCCTACCGGCCGATCGCGAGCACCGCGAAGCCGCTCGAGGTCGAGGTGGTGTCGCTCGATTGGAAGTGGCTGTTCATCTATCCCGAGCAGAACGTCGCGAGCGTCAACGAGCTCGCCATTCCGACCGGCACGCCGGTGAATTTCCGGCTGACCTCGGCGACGGTGATGAACTCGTTCTTCATCCCGCAGCTCGGCAGCCAGATCTACACGATGGCCGGGATGGAGACGAAGCTGCACCTGCTCGCGAGCGAGACGGGTGATTATGCCGGCATCTCCGCGAACTATAGCGGCGCCGGCTTCTCGGGCATGAAGTTCGTCACGAAGGCGATGAGCCAGGCCGATTTCGACGCCTGGGTGGCAAAGGCCCGCGCCTCGTCCCAGAGCCTCGACGCGGCGACCTACCGCGCGCTCGAAGCGCCGAGCGAGGACAATCCGGTCGCGCTCTACGCCTCGGTGTCGCCGACGCTCTACCACAACATCCTGAACAAGTGCGCCGACGGGGCCGTCTGCACCGACGTCGCGATGAATCTCGCCCTCGCGAAGGGCGCCGGGACCGGCGCCAACCTCTGCACGCCGGCGAATCCCAAGGGTCTCTGACGATGTTCGGTAAGTTAACACTCTCGGCGATCCCGTTCGATCAGCCGATCATCATGGGCGCCGGCGCCCTGATGGCGCTCGTCGCCATCGCCGTGGTCGGCTCGCTCACCTATTTCCGCCGCTGGAAATGGCTGTGGACCGAATGGCTGACCTCCGTCGATCACAAGAAGATCGGCGTGATGTACGTCATCCTCGCCATCGTGATGCTGCTGCGCGGCTTCACCGACGCGATGATGATGCGCAGCCAGCTCGCGCTCGCCTCCACCGGCGGCGCCGGCTACCTGCCGCCGCACCATTACGACCAGGTGTTCACCGCCCACGGCGTCATCATGATCTTCTTCATGGCGATGCCGTTCGTGATCGGCCTGATGAACATCGTGGTGCCGCTGCAGATCGGCGCCCGCGACGTCGCGTTCCCCTACCTCAACTCGCTGAGCTTCTGGCTGACGGTGGCGGGCGCCATGCTCGTCAACCTCTCGCTCGTCGTCGGCGAGTTCGCGCGCACCGGCTGGCTCGCCTATCCGCCGCTGTCGGGGCTCGCCTACAGTCCGGATGTCGGCGTCGACTATTATATCTGGAGCTTGCAGATCTCCGGTGTCGGCACGCTGCTCGCAGGCGTCAACTTCATCACGACGATCCTGAAGATGCGCGCGCCGGGCATGTCGCTGATGCGCATGCCGGTGTTCACCTGGACCACGCTCTGCGCCAACATGCTGATCGTCGCCGCCTTCCCGATCCTGACGGCGACCCTCGCGATGCTTGCGCTCGACCGCTATCTCGGGATGCATTTCTTCACGAATGACGGCGGCGGCAACCCGATGATGTATGTCAACCTCATCTGGGCCTGGGGCCATCCCGAGGTTTACATTCTCGTCCTGCCCGCCTTCGGCATCTATTCCGAGGTGATCTCGACCTTCTCGGGCAAGCGGCTGTTCGGCTACAAGTCGATGGTCTACGCGACCATGGCGATCGCGGTGCTGTCCTTCCTCGTCTGGCTGCACCACTTCTTCACCATGGGCTCGGGTGCCAACGTGAATGCCTTCTTCGGCATCACCACGATGATCATTTCGATCCCGACCGGCGTGAAGATCTTCAATTGGCTGTTCACGATGTACCGGGGCCGCGTGCAATTCACCGTCCCGGTGCTGTGGACCATCGGCTTCATCATCACCTTCGCGATCGGCGGCATGACCGGCGTTCTGATGGCGGTGCCCCCGGCCGACTTCGTGCTGCACAACAGCCTGTTCCTGATCGCCCACTTCCACAACGCGATCATCGGCGGCGTGGTGTTCGGCTGCATGGCCGGCTACACCTACTGGTTCCCCAAGGCGCTCGGCTTCAAGCTCGACGAGCGGCTCGGCAAGGTGTCGTTCTGGTGCTGGTTCATCGGCTTCTACATGGCCTTCATGCCGCTCTACGCGCTCGGCCTGATGGGCATGACGCGCCGCCTGAACCACGTCGACAACCCGATCTGGCACATCTACTTGGTGGTCGCGCTGATCGGGGCCGTGATCATCCTGTGCGGCATCGGCGCCACGATCCTGCAGCTCGTCGTCTCCATCGCGAAACGTGAGCAGCTCAAGGACGTGACCGGCGATCCCTGGGGCGGCCGTACCCTGGAATGGGCGGTCTCCTCGCCGCCGCCCTTCTACAACTTCGCCCGGGTTCCCGTGGTCACCGGCCGCGACCACTTCTGGGAGATGAAGCAGAACGGCGACGCCTACAAGCCGCTGCCCGCCTACACCAAGATCCACATGCCGCGCGACACCGGCACGGGCGTGATCCTGGCGGTCATCGCCGGCGCCCTCGGCTTCGCCCTGATCTGGCAGATCTGGTGGCTGGCCATCCTCACCGCCGTCGCCAGCCTCGTCGTGGTGATCGCCCACTCGTTCAACGAGAACCGCGATTATTACGTCCAGCCGGGTGAGGTCGCCCGCATCGAAGGCAGCCACTTCAAGGCCCTCACCGCCGCAGGTTCGACGAAATGAACGTCATCGCCCCTTCCGTAGCCGACGTCGACTCCCACGAGGAGCACCACGAGGACGGATCCAAAACCACGCTCGGGTTCTGGATCTACCTCATGAGCGACTGCATCCTGTTCGCGGCGGTGTTCGCGAGCTTTGCGGTGCTGCGCAACAACACGGCCGGCGGGCCGACCAGCCATGAGCTGTTCGACCTGCCCTACGTGGCGATCGAAACCGCCTGCCTGCTCATCTCGAGCTTCACCTACGGCATGGCGATGATCTCGGCCGATGCCGGCCGCAAGAACCAGGTGCTCGGCTGGCTCGCCGTCACCTTCCTGCTCGGCGCGGCGTTCCTGGGCCTCGAACTCAACGAGTTCCACGAGATGATCCGTGAGGGCGCCGGTCCCGACCGCTCCGCCTTCCTGTCGGCCTTCTTCACGCTGGTCGGCACCCACGGTCTCCACGTCACCGCCGGCCTGATCTGGATGGCCGTGATGGCGGCGCACGTGATGCACCGCGGCCTCACCGCGGCCAACCGCACCCGTCTGATGTGCCTGTCGTTGTTCTGGCACTTCCTGGACATCATCTGGATCGGCGTGTTCACCGTCGTCTATCTGATGGGAGTCGCCTGATGAACGCCCCGCACGCCGCTCCGGCCCACGGCCACCACGACGACGGCGCCAGCCACGGCACCGTGAAGTCCTACATCGTCGGGTTCGTGCTCTCGGTCATCCTGACCGCGGTGCCGTTCGCCCTCGTCATGGCAGGCACCCTGCCGGCGACGACGGTGGTGCCCTTGATCGTGATCCTCGGGATCGTGCAGATCGTGGTGCACCTCGTCTATTTCCTGCACCTCAACACATCCTCGAGCCAGACCTGGAACATGTCGGCGTTCCTGTTCACCGTGCTGATCGTCGCGATCACGGTGATCGGGTCCTTGTGGATCATGCACCATCTCGACATGAACATGATGCCGGGCATGATGCCGACCGAGTGAGGCCCTTCGCCTCCGAGGCCGTCGCAAGACAGGAAAGCCGCGCCCCCCGGGACGCGGCTTTCTTCGTTTCGGGGCCTCTTTATCGAGCGGGCGCCTCACTCTCCGGCGAGGCGCCCTTCCCGCTCGCGCCCGATGCGCAGCACGGCCTCGATCAGGCGGTCGAGGTCGAGCGTGCGGGTGCGGTGGTTGACGAGGCAGACGCGGATCGCCGTCAGTCCACCCAGCGTCGTGGTCGAGGGCGCGGCGATGCCCTGCTCCTGGAGATCGGCGACGAGCTCCTTGTTGAGGGTGTTCGCCGCCTCCGGCGAGGCGCCCTCGGGCACGTAGCGGAAGCAGACGATGTTGAGGCTGACCGGCGCCAAGAGCTCCAATCGCGGCGCATGACGGCCAACCACCTCGCCGAGGTGCCGCGCCTGCCGGCAATTCTTGGCGACGATCGCGCCGAGCCCGTCGATGCCGTGGCTCTTGATGGTGAACCACACCTTCAAGGCGCGGAACGAGCGGGAGAGTTCCGGCCCGTAATCGCAGAACCAAGGCTCGCCGCCGGCGAGGCCGCGCTCGGCGCCGGCGAGATATTCCTTGCGCGCCGCGAACGCCGCCCGGTGGGCCCCGGCGTCGCGCACCAGCACGCAGCCGGCGTCGTAGGGCACCTGGAGCCATTTGTGGAAGTCGAACGCCATCGAATCGGCGCCGCTCATCGCCGCGACCTCGGCGCGGTGCTCCTCGACGAGGCCGGCGAAGGCACCGAACGCCGCATCGACGTGGAACCACAGATCTTCCCGCCGGCAGATGGCGCCGACGCGGGCGATGTCGTCGATCGCACCCGTATTGACGGTGCCGGCGGTGGCGACTGCGCAGAAGGGTTTGAGCCCGGCCGCCCGGTCGGCGGCGATCATCCGCTCCAGGGCGTCGCAATCGATGCGGCGGTCGGCATCGACCGGCACGATGCGCACCGCGGCGCGGCCGAGGCCGAGCAGATCGAACGCCTTGGCGAAGCAGGAATGCGCCTCGGACGAGGCGTAGGCGACGAGACCCCGGGCGGCGGCGGCCACCCCGTCACGGGCGACGTCGCCGTCGGCCCGGGCATCGCGAGCGACCGTCATGGCGATCAGCGTGCCGAGCGAGGTGCCGCTCGTCAGAATGCCGCTCGCGGTCTCGGGGAAGCCCATCAGCGCCTTGCACCAATCGATGACCTGGCGCTCGAGGTGGACGGCGATGTGCTCGCGCCCCCCGACATTGCAGTTCATGAAGGCGGCGAGCATCTCGCCGAGCACGCCCTGGGCGTTGCCGGCGCCATGGACCCAGCCGAAGAAGGACGGGTTCACGTTGCCGACGGCGTAGGGCAGGATCGACGTGCGGAAGGTCGCGTAGATATCCTCGATCGGCGTCGGTCCATGGGGCACCGGCTCGGTGAGGCGGGCGATCGCCTCCGGCGGCGGCGGCACCCAGACCGGGCGGTCGTTCGCACCGGCGAGATAGGCGATGCCGTCGTCGACGGCTTCGTGGAAGACGGCGCGCAGGGCGCTCCAGTCCTGCGGATCGAGTGTCGGCTCGTCAGTCATTCGAAGCTCCCCAATAGCGCGGTGGATCCTCGTCTCGCCGACGCCGCGTCGCAAGCCCCGACATTTGGGCGGCCGTGCAACAGTCTTTGGACTTTCGGCTTACCCATGATAAACGGCGGGGCAGATACGCTCCCGTTTCTCGAACGGCACGCAACGGGCTCCGCGCGATCTGACCCTTTATATTCTGCGGCGATGCCGCTCCCCCCGGGAATGAGGAAGACGGAACGTGCAAGAGGATCTCGTCGAGCTGTTGGATCGTCTGAAGGTGGCGCAACGCGAGCTGATCGTGGCCGCCGCGCGGGCCAAGATGCTCCCGTCGGACGGCGTCTTGCGCAAGATCGCCGACCTCGAGCAGGCGATCGTCGCGACCGAGACCCTCGTCGAGGAAGAGCGCGCGGCCTGATGCTCCGGGCGGTTCGAGCGGCGCGCGAGGGGGTGCCGCGCTTCTCGATCCGTCTCGGCGCACCGAGGCATCACAACGCTTGTGGAATGAGAGACGCGACCGGCCGCCGAGGCGACCGCGGATCATGGTCGATCGCGGCGCCCGGAACGGGCGGACGTAGCGTTTCAACGACCGACCCCAGGGACTCTGTCCGGCAGCGCGACGACGCGCCGGAACGAGCGGGCGGCTTCAGATCCGCTCAACGAAGGAATCGAGCACCTTCTTGCTGCCGGCCTTGTCGAAATCGATAGTGAGTTTGTTGCCGTCGACGAGTTCGACGCTGCCGTTGCCAAATTTCTGGTGGAAGACCCGGTCGCCTTTCGAAAAGGCCGACGCCGTCTCGACGACGCTCTTGGCGACGAGCTCGCCCTCGATGGTGGCGCCGCCATCGCGCAGCCGCCGCGCAGCCGCCGCACCCGACCCGCCCGTGCCCCGCGTCGTCTGAGCGCTCGCCTGCGACCGCGCCTGCGCGCGCTCCCAGCCGGGCGTCGTGTAGGACGAAGAGAAGGTCTCGCCGCGGTCGAACCGACTCGCGCCGTATCCGCCGTAGCCGCTCATCCCGTAGCCGCCGCCGTAGCCGGTCGCCTCGCGGACCTCGACATGAGCCTCCGGCAGTTCGTCGAGAAAGCGCGACGGGACCGTGGTCTGCCACAGACCGTGGACGCGCCGGTTCGAGGCGAACCAGACGAAGGCACGGCGCCGCGCCCGGGTGAGCCCGACATAAGCGAGCCGCCGCTCCTCCTCGAGCCCGGACCGGCCGGCCTCGTCGAGGGCGCGCTGGTGGGGAAAAAGCCCCTCCTCCCAGCCCGGCAGGAAGACGGTGTCGAACTCGAGGCCCTTGGCGCCGTGGAGCGTCATCAGCGTCACCGCGTCCTGGCCCGCCTCGCTCTCGGCGTCCATGACGAGGGAGATGTGCTCGAGGAAGCTCCCCATCGATTCGAAATCCTGCATGGAGCGGACGAGCTCCTTGAGGTTTTCGAGGCGGCCCGGCGCATCGGCCGAGCGGTCGAGCTTCCACATTTCGGTGTAGCCGGATTCGTCGAGAATGATCTCGGCGAGCTCGGTGTGGCCGACCCGGTCGAGCTCGGTCCGCCAGCGGGCGAAGGCGGCGAGGAGATCCCGCAAGGTCGAGCGCGCCTTCGGCTTCAATTCCTCCGTCATCACGAGCTCGGCCGCCGCCGCCATCAACGGAATGCGGCGCGAACGGGCGATGTCGTGGCAAAGCTTCAGCGTCGCCTCGCCGAGGCCGCGCTTCGGAGTGTTGACGATGCGCTCGAAGGCGAGGTCGTCGGCCGGCTGCACGGTGGCGCGGAAATAAGCGAGCGCGTCGCGGATCTCCATCCGCTCGTAGAAGCGCGGGCCGCCGATCACCCGGTAGGGCAGGCCGAGGGTGACGAAGCGATCCTCGAACTCGCGCATCTGGAACGAGGCGCGCATCAGGATCGCGATCTCGTCGAGCTTGTGGCCCTTGCGGTGCAGGCTCTCGATCTCGTCGCCGATGGCGCGGGCTTCCTCCGTTGAATCCCAGGCGGAGGCGACGATGACCTTCGCCGCATCGGGATCGCGGGCGTCGGTGAACAGCGTCTTGCCGAGCCGGCCCTCGTTGTGGGCGATGAGGTGCGAGGCGGCGGCGAGGATCGGCGCGGTCGAGCGATAATTGCGCTCGAGGCGGATCACCACGGCACCGGGGAAATCCCGCTCGAAGCGCAGGATGTTGTCGACCTCCGCGCCGCGCCAGCCGTAGATCGACTGGTCGTCGTCGCCGACGCAGCAGATGTTCGGGTTCGACTGGGCGAGCAGGCGCAGCCACAGATATTGGGCGACGTTGGTGTCCTGGTACTCGTCCACCAGCATGTAGCGGAAACGGCGCTGATAATCGGCGAGCACGTCGGGATGGTCGCGGAATAGGCGGATCGGTTCGACGAGGAGATCGCCGAAATCGACCGCGTTCAGAACCTTGAGCCGGTCCTGGTAGGCGGCGTAGAGCGCCTGGCCCCGCCCACCGGCGAAGCCGCGGCCTTCGGAGGCCGCCACCTTGTCCGGCGTCAGGCCGCGATTCTTCCAGGAATCGATCAGGTTCGCGAGCTGGCGCGCAGGCCATCGCTTCTCGTCGATGTTCTCCGCCGCGATGATCTGCTTCATCAGGCGGAGCTGGTCGTCGGTATCGAGAATGGTGAAATCGGAGCGCAGGCCGACGAGCTCGGCATGGCGGCGCAGGATCTTCGTCCCGATCGAATGGAACGTGCCGAGCCAGGCCATGCCCTCGACGGTGCCGCCGACGAGGCTCGAAATGCGGTGGCGCATCTCGCGCGCCGCCTTGTTGGTGAAGGTGACGGCGAGGATTTCGAACGGGCGCGCCCGGCCGGAGGCGAGGATGTGGGCGATGCGGGTGGTCAGAACCCGGGTCTTGCCGGTGCCGGCGCCGGCGAGGACGAGCACCGGCCCGTCGACCGTCTCCACGGCCTTGCGCTGTTCCGGATTGAGCCCCTCGAGATAGGGCGCGGGCGCCATGACGCCGCGGGCGCGGTCGGCGATGCCGCCGCGCTTCGGCGCGAAGCCGTCCGGCTCGCCGCGCGCGGGGGCGGGCGGGAACGGATCGTCGTCGAACGGATGGGCGGGATCTCCCGCGGGCGGCATCAAAGCAAACGGGCCTTCGGCGAATCGCGACCTGGAACGGATAATGAACGATATAGCCAACGATTGCGGCACTTCCCAGGGCGGGCGGCCATCAAAGCGTCGGCATGGCGCCGCCCCGCGCCCTCACAGGCGGCGGATGGTGCGCAACGCGACACCCGCCGACGCGATCCGGGCGATCGCCGCGGCGGCATCCTCGATCACCACTTCCATGTGGTGACCGCTCGCATGGAGCATCCGGCGGTCGTCGACGAGGATCGCGACGTGCCCCGGCCAGAACAGCAGGTCGCCGCGGCGGGCGTCCGCCGGCAGGGCGATCGCCTCCCCGCTGCCGCCGGCGACGACGGTGCCGACCCCGCGTTCCTGCGGGCCGGTGTCGCGGGGCGTCCCTTGGCCGGCGAGGCGCAGGGCGAGCTGGACGAGGCCCGAACAATCGATGCCGTCCGCGGTGGTGCCGCCCCAGAGATAAGGCGTGCCGACGAAGCGCTCGGCGACCGCCACCCAATCGGGCGCGCGATGGGTAACCGGCACCAGATGGGACGCGACGATCGCCGCGCCGTCGGCGAGGAGCGCGAAGCCGAGGCCGCGGGTTTCCGCGGTGCCGACGACGGCGACCTCGGAGCCGAGCGTCAGCACGGCGCGCGGCGGCCGCTTCATCTCGGCTTCCGGATAGACGAAGGTGCGCCGCACGAGGACGCGGTGGGTCGGCGCCGGATCGTGGGGTCCGAGCGCGTCCGCAGGAACGAAGCCGCGATAACCGTCATAGAGCCGTTCGACGGCGATCCAGCCGGCCTCCGGGGCGCCGTGAAGGCGGACCGCCTCGCCGGCGAGCAGTTCGGTGTCGAGCCCCGAATGGGCCCGCGGCTCGCGGCGCAGCGGCGCCGATCCGGCCGCGATGCGGCGCAGATCACCTTCCGGATGGCCGACGTTCCCTTCGAGGATCGCGTCGCTCGGCATGGCGCCCTCTCAGGTCGAGGCGAGGGTGCCCGCCGCCGCGCGGGCGGCGATCACGGCATAGAGGGCGCGGATCGCCTGGGCCTCGCCGCCCTCGGGCCGGCCCGGCCGCGCCGACGGCGTCCAGGCATAGATGTCGCCATGGACCCAGGTCTTGGCGCCTTCGGCGAAGCGCTGGAGAAACAGGGCGGCGGTGATCGAGCCGGCGAACGGCGCGCTCGAGATGTTGTTCAGGTCCGCGACCTTCGATTCGAGCCAGCGGGCATAGGGCTTCCACAGCGGCAGGCGCCACACCGGATCGCCGACGGCGAGGCCGGCGGCCGCGAACTCGGCCGCGAAGGCGTCGTCCTCGGTGTAGAAGGGCGGCAGGTCGGGACCCACCGCAACCCGCGCCGCCCCGGTCAGGGTGGCGAGATCGACGAGCAGGTCCGGCTCGTCTTCGGTCGCGAGCGCGAGGGCGTCGGCGAGCACCAGCCGGCCCTCGGCGTCGGTGTCGCCGATCTCGACGCTGAGGCCCTTGCGGCTGCGGAACACGTCGCCGGGGCGGAAGGCGCGGCCCGAGATGGCGTTCTCGACCGCCGGGATGATGACACGCAGGCGCACCGGCAGGGCGGCGTCGAGGATCATCCGGGCGAGGCCGAGCACGCTCGCCGCCCCGCCCATGTCCTTCTTCATGAGCGTCATGTAGTTGCCGGTCTTGATGTTGAGACCGCCGGTGTCGAAGCAGACGCCCTTGCCGACCAGCGTCACCTTCGGGTGCGCCGCGTCGCCCCAGGTGATGTCGAGAAGGCGCGCTTCCCGCTCGCTACCCATGCCGACGGCGTGGACGAGCGGGAAGCGCTCGGCGAGAAGGTCGTCGCCGACGATCTGGCGGAACGTCGCGCCGAAGCGCCGGGCGAGGGCTTCGGCGGTGGCGGCGAGCTCGGCCGGACCGAGATCATTAGCCGGCGTATTGACGAGGTCGCGGGTGAGATAGACGCCGGCCACGACGCGCTCGAGCTCGGCCGCATCGATGCCCTCCGGCTCGCAGAGCAGCACGTCGCGGGGCTTGGCCGTACGGTAGCGGTCGAAGCGGTAGCCCCGAGGGCGAAGGCGAGGGCCGCGGCCTGGAGGTCGGGGAAGCCCGACGCGAGGCGGTAGCGGCCCGCCGGCAGCGCGGTCGCGAGTGCCCCGGCGACCAGCGGGCCGGCATCGCCAGTGCCGAGGCCGAGGAGCGCGGCGGCGATGGCGCCGTCGCTGCCGGGGACCACGATCACGCTGCCCGCGGACGCATCGAAGCGGGCGGCGGCGATCCACGCCGCGGCGGCGCCTCCGAGCGAAGCGCCGAGGGTCTCGATCTCGGCGGGACGGACGGCATAGACCGGCACGGCATCGGCCGCGTCTCGGCTCGGCAACAGGACTTCGGACACGGGAGAACTCCGGACGGATCGAAGAGGGTTCCGGTGACGCACGGCGCGAGGCTCATGGCTCGAGGACCATGCACCGGGCACGCCACGTCGGATCGGTGGCACACTGAATCGTTCGCGCCGCGAAGTCCAGGCGGCCGGATGGCCCGGGCATGACGCACGCCGCGTTGCCACGTTACGGATCGCCCCGCGCTCGCGCACAGGCGCGTGAAATCGAACGCCGCCTCTTGTCTCCGCCCGCTTTCGGCGCCACCTAAAGGAGAGGCACGGGTGCCCTGCCCGCCGCCGGAACGGGATCGGCGTTTTCCCCCGATCCCGCAAGATCACCTCGTCATCGGTCGCGCGCCGCTTCGTATCGGGTGCCGCGGGCCGCTGATTTCAAGTCCGCGGTGGCCTCCGCCGCTCCCGCCTCTCAGGACGGATCGTCCGTCCGCGTTTCCCATCTGCCGATGACGGGGTTCGCCGGACCGGCGCGCGCCGCACGGCCCGCGACAATCCCGGAGAGACCCATGTTCTCATGCATCGGATATGCCGCGACGGCTCCCGACCAGCCGCTCGCCCCGTTCTCCTTCGAGCGCCGCGATCCCACGCCGGAGGACGTCGAGATCGACATCCTCTATTGCGGGGTCTGCCATTCCGACCTCCACATGGCCCGCAACGAATGGGGCGTCTCCACCTATCCGGTGGTGCCGGGCCACGAGATCGTGGGCCGGGTGAAGCGCGTCGGCAGCGACGTCACCCGCTTCAAGGCGGGCGATCTCGTCGGCGTCGGCTGCATGGTCGATTCCTGCCGGACCTGCTCGAGCTGCAAGGAAGGCCTGGAGCAGTTCTGCGAAGCCGGCATGATCGGGACCTACAACGCGCCCGACAAGCACACCGGCGGCATGACCTACGGCGGCTATTCGAAGTCGGTCGTGGTCTATGAAGGCTTCGTCCTCAAGATTGCGGACACGCTCGATCCGGCCGCCGCTGCCCCGCTGCTGTGCGCCGGCATCACCACCTATTCGCCGCTGCGGCACTGGAAGGTCGGACCGGGTAAGAAGGTCGGCATCGTCGGCCTCGGCGGCCTCGGCCACATGGGCTTGAAGTTCGCCCATGCCTTCGGCGCGCAGGTCGCGCTGTTCACCACCTCGCCGTCCAAGGCGGAAGACGCCAAGCGGCTCGGCGCCGACACCGTCATCATCTCGACCAATGCGGACGAGATGAAGGCCCACGCCGGCAGCTTCGACTTCATCCTCGATTGCGTCTCCGCGCCCCACGACATCAACGCCTACATCGCGCTTCTGAAGCGCGACGGCACGATCGTCTCGGTCGGCGTGCCGGAGAAGCCGTTCCAGGTCGTGACCATGGGGCTCGTGCTCGGCCGCCGCTCGTTCGCCGGTTCGCTGATCGGCGGCATCCCGGAGACCCAGGAGATGCTCGATTTCTGCGCCGAGCACGGCATCACGTCCGACGTGGAGGTGATCAAGATCGACGAGATCAACACCGCCTACGAGCGGATGCTGAAGAGCGACGTCAAATATCGCTTCGCCATCGACATGGCCTCGCTCGCGGCCTGATTGTGAATTGACGGCGAAACGAAGCGGCCGCACCGAAGGGTGCGGCCGCTTTCTTTTCGAGGGCAGCCTTTCCTTTCGGGGACGGGCCTCGTCGCGTCAGGTGGCGTCCCTGCCGCCGTCGCTCTTGTCCTCGACGACGACGACCCGCGTGCCCACCGGCGCACGGTTGTAGAGGTCGATGATGTCCTGGTTCATCATCCGGACGCAGCCCGACGACACCCGGTGGCCGATCGTCCACGGCTCGTTGGTGCCGTGGATGCGGTAACGGGTGTCGCGGCCGCCGCGATAGAGATAGAGCGCGCGGGCGCCGAGCGGGTTGCCGATGCCGCCGTCCATGCCGGCCGCAAATTTCCGCAATTCCGGCTTCACCGCGATCATGTTCGCCGTCGGCGTCCAATGCGGCCATTCCGCCTTGCGGCCGACGATGGCGTTGCCCGGATTGCGGTAGCCTTCCTTGCTGACGCCGACGCCGTAGCGGATCGCCTGACCGCCCTCGAGCACGAAGTAGAGCAGCTTCTCGTCCGGATAGACGACGATGGTCCCCGGCGGTTCGTCGCCGATATAGGTGACCTGCTGGCGCCAGAACTTGCGGTCCACCTTGTGCAGGTCGATGGCCGGAACGGGATAGGGCTCGGTGGTGATGGGCCCGTACATCGCGACATAGATCGGGTCGATCGGGGCGAGGCCGGGTTGCACGCGGGCCGTGGCGCAGGCGGCGAGGAAAAGCGGCAGGCCGCCGACCACGGCGCGCCGGGTCAGGCGCACGGCGGTCTCGTCGGAGGTCTTACGGGTCATGTCACACTCGGGCACACTGAAGGATCGCTCGTCCTACCATGCGCCCAGGGCGCGATGGGTTGCGTCACGGCCACAGCCCGCCGAGGGCAGGCCGTGCGCGAACACGATCGCGGCATAATGTTATCGAGAGGTTAGGACGACTGGCGCGATCACGCGCCTTCGCCGCGCACCGGCACGGTGCCGCGGCGGCGCGGACGGTCCTTGGCCCGCCGGCCGATGATCTTGAGGACGCCGACCGTTCCGGCGACCGTCAGCGCCGCGGCGATGGCAACGAAGCCGAGCCAGTGCGCCTCGGTGACCTCCTCGAGATTGACGAGGCTCTTCGCCGCCAGATAGCCGGGGGCGAGCATCACGGGAACCCAGACCACCGCCGAGAGCACGTTGGCGAGCTGGAAACGTCGGCCGTCCATTTCCATCATGCCGGCGACGATGGGCACGATGGCCCGGACCGGACCGAAGAAGCGGCCGAGGAAGATCGAGGCCGAGCCGTATTTGCGGAAGAACAGGCGGCCCCGGGCGATCGACGTCTTGTCGCGGTTGAGCGGCCAGCGGGTGAAGGCGCGGCGGCCGATGCGGCGGCCGAGCCAGTAGGACACCGCGTCGCCGAGCGATGCGCCGACGATCGACCAGATGATGACGGCGAGCGGGTCGAGCTGGCCCGCCCCGATCAGTCCACCGGCCAGGATCATCAGCGCCGTCGCCGGAATGAAGAGACCGATGAAGGCCATCGATTCGCCGAACGCGAGCATGGCCAGAATCGGACCCGCCCAGGCGCGATGCACTTCGATGAACTGGCCGGCCTGGGCCACGAGATCCTGCAAAGCACGTCTCCTTCGGACCACGGCGGGCCCGCGGGTTTTCCCGACCCGGACAATCCAGCCTCGAGGCGAGCGTGCCTCTGATGCGGGGCGTCCATCCCGATGCCGGCGGGAGAATGGCGCTCTCATTGCCCCGAAACCAAGGCGGGAACAAGGAGAACCTGATCGCCGTCTTAGCGACGGTGCGGTCGGCGGCGCGCTTCTCCGGTCCGACAGCGGCGCGAGCGCCGCCCACGCTGTTGTCAGTGCGTCATATAGCCGACTTAGCACAAGACGGCTGACCTTCTCCGGCGCGGTTTGCGCCGCCCTCCCGCTCAAGGGACCGACGATGACCCGTGACGTGACGCTCGATCTCGACCGCCGCACGATCGAGGAGGCTTATGCCCGCTGGGCGCCGGTTTACGACGCCGTCGTCGGACCGATCTGCGCCTCCGGCCGGCGCGCCGCAGCGACCGCCGCCCGCTCGGTCGGCGGCCGGATTCTGGAAATCGGCGTCGGAACGGGGCTGTCCTTCGCCGATTATCGCGGCACGGCAGAAATCACCGGCATCGACATGTCGGCGCCGATGCTCGACAAGGCGCGCCGCCGTCTCGCCAGCGGCCGCTTTCCCTGGGTCAAGGCGCTCCACCAGATGGACGCCCACGCCCTGGAATTTCCCGCCGCCGCGTTCGATTGCGTCGTCGCCCAGTTCGTCATCACCCTCGTCGAAAATCCGGAAGGCGTGCTCGACGAATGCGCCCGCGTGGTGCGCCCGGGCGGCGAGGTGGTGCTCGTCAACCATCTCTATTCCGAGCGCGGAGCGGCTGCGGCGGTGGAACGCTGGTTCGCCCGCCGCACCCGCTCGATGGGCCTGCGACCGGAATTTCCGTTCTCGCGGCTGACCCACTGGGCGGAGGCGCACCCGGAGATGGAGCTCATCGAGCGGCGGCCATTGCCGCCGTTCGGCGTCTACACGCTGATCCGTTTCCGCCGCACCGCCGCCCGCCCCGCATCAGCGTGACACCACGAGCGCAACGGGCTTCGCCAGCAGCGCCTCCTCGAAGGACGTGAGCGCCCGGCCGCCAACCATCTGGGCCATCATCGCCGCAGCCTCCCCGCGGCGTCCCGACAGGGTCATCGCGCGCACGCAGCTCAGGCGGAACAGGTCGTTCTGGGCGTCACTGCCGCCGACCAGCCGGACGGACTCGAACACCCGCTCCAAGCTCCCCGCGGCCGAGCGCCCATCGCCGCGGGCGAGCGCGATGACGCCGCGCATCAGCGTCACGCCGGTCTCCCAAACGATGGCGCCGCCTTGAACCGCCTCCGCCGCGAGCTCCGCAACGGCCTCCTCCGCCTCGGCGGCGTGCCCCGCGCGCACCAGCGCGTAGGCATAGTGGGCATTGAGGAAGGGCATCACCCGTTCGCGGATGCGGGCACGGGCGTGGGGCACGAAGCGCTGCCAGAGATCCGCGCCGACCGCCTCGCCGACGAGATCGAGCCGCCACAGGAGCGAGATCGCGTCCGTATGCTCGAACACGGACTCGGGCGACGTGCAGAGATATTGATGATAGAGGCGCAGCGCGCTGGCGCTGTCGAGCCGGCCGAGATGCAGCAGCGCCACGTGCCAGACATTGTGCTCGCGAACGGCGGCGCCGTGGTCCATCCACGTCGCGGCGAAGCGGTCGAGCACCTGGAGGCCGTCGGCGAGCCGGCCGGTGTTGAGATAGACGTGGGCGAGGGCGTGATGGGCCCACGGCGTGTCGAACTCGAGGGCGATCGCCTGTTCGGCGAGGCTCTGGGCCATCTCGTAATGGCCGTTGAGCTCGTTCGCGAAGGCCTGCATCGCGAGGAACGGCGCGCTGTCGCGGTTGGCCGGGGCGGCGGCCTCCATCAGGCGCAGATGGCGCGGAAAATCGGGCGACTCGAAGAAGACGAACTCGGCGAACTTGATCGCGGTCAGATCCTCCGGCCACGCCGCCACGATCTCCTCGAAGCGCCGCACGGCGGTTGCGAAATCGCAGCGTGCCCAGGCCGCGACCGCGGCGACGAGCTTGCGTTCGCGCTCGGTCAGGGAATCGGCATGACGTTCGGCCCGGGCGACGAGCGGCAGCGCGTTGGCGCGGATGTCCGCTTGCGTCTGGCCGTAGAGGTGGATCGCCGCCGCGTAGGCCTGCACCACCGGGCAGGCTTGCGCCGCCTCCGCGATCATCAGGATCTCGCCGGCATCGTCCCGAAAGGCCTGAAGCGCATGCTGGAAACGGCGCACCATCGCAGCGGTGCGCTCGTCCGCGCCGGTGATGAACAAACCCCGATGATCGAGCGACATGGCGAGAACCGCTGTGCCGGAGCCGAAAGCGGCTCCGAACGTCAGGAAGCCGCATCGGCGGCGATTATTCCAGAATGTTGCGGAACACAAAACCGCCAGCGATGACGTGCGACCGATCATACCGGCCTCGAAGCGGCGAAAACCGTGGCCAAACCGCGACGACGGCGGCACCGTCTCGGCTCGACAAGGTGCCGGGACAATGACATCTAGCCTCCGGTGAGCCTGGGGATATGCGGTGGACGATAGTTTCGGTCACGATCTCATCGACTTGATCTACGAATCTGGCGCCGTGCCGCGGCTTTGGCCCGAGACGCTGGCGGCCTTGGCGCGGGAGGCAGACGCGGCCGGGGCGATCCTGCTCACCTACCGCGGCGGACGCGCGTCGTGGCTCTGCTCGCCCGGCTTCCATGCGGCGATCGAGGCCCATCTTTCGACCCATTGGGCGCTACCCGCGGTGCGCCCGAAACGCCTCCTCGCAGCGACCCATGCCGGCTTTCTGCGCGACGAGGACCTATTCTCGCCCGAGGAAATGGCCACGGAGCCGCTGTTCCGCGATCATCTCTGGCCGCACGGATTCGGCTGCGGCCTCGCCACGGCCGTCGATATGCCGACCGGCGACATCCTGATTCTCCATGTCGAGCGCCCGCTCGCCCGCGGCCCGTTCGAGCCGGAGGTGGTCGCCCGTCTCGATGCGCTCCGCCCCCATCTCGCCCGCGCCGCGCTGCTCGCCGCCCGGCTCGGGCTCGAGCATGCCGGGGCGACGGCGGAGGCGCTCGCACTCATCGGCCTTCCCGCCGCGGTGCTCGGCGAAACCGGACGCCTGTTACGGTCGAACGCGCCGCTGAAGCCGCTCACCGCTTCCCTTCTCCGCGACGGCGGCGACCGCCTGCGCATTCTCGACCGCGCTGCGGACGACATGCTGGCGCACGCCCTGGCGGCACCCGGGCATCACGCGGCCCGGTCGATCCCGCTGCCGCGCACCGAACGACGGCCGCCAACGGTGCTCCACCTCATCCCGCTGCGGCGCACCGGGCGCGACGTGTTCGAGGACGGCTCGTGGATTCTCGTCGCAACCGTCGCGGAGGCTCGCCCCGGCCCCGAGACCTCGTTGCTCTCGGCCCTGTTCGATCTCACTCCGGCCGAGGCGCGGGTGGCGCGGCTCCTGACCGAGGGGATGACCACGGAGCAGGCCGCCGCCCGCCTCGGCCTCTCCCGCGAGACGGTACGCACCCACATCAAGGCGGCGCTCGCCAAGCTCGGCGTCGGCCGTCAGGCCGATCTCGTCCGCCTCCTCCACGGCCTGACGCTCGGCGGCGTGGCGCCCGAGCGAGACCCCACGGCTTCGTGAAGCTGATTTTCTCCCCCGTCTGGGGGAAGCGGACCGCAATAATCCCAGCAATAAGGGGCTACCAGCGGAATCGAGGCGGCGTCCATCGCATCTTCCGCTGCCCGCCTTTGGGGGAATGATCGCTCTGCTTGGGGGCGAGCGATCCGCGGGCTGCCGACGGGCGAGGTGCGCAAGTGCCTCGCCCGTCGAGCTTTTTCGACCCTTTCCAGACATTCTGCGATGGAGCGAAGCGGCACGTTCCGCCGGCGCAGCGCGACTTCATCCGATGAATAGCGCGTGAATGGCCGCCTCAGGCATGGTTCATTCGCCGCCGAATACGTTTTCAGCATCGACAGGCTTGTGCCTGCCTTCTGCAACAGGAGGTTCGAATGCCGAAAACTCTCTCCGTGCCCCGCGCGCTCGTGTTCGCTGCGGCCGTGCTCGGCACGGCCCTCGCCGCGATCGGTCCGGCCGCCGCCCAATGGGACGGCTATTATGGCGGCCGGCCGGCGCCGGGATATGGCGCGCCCCCGCCTCCGCCGCCCCCGGGCTGGCAGCGTGGGCCTTCAGCCGGTCCGCCGGGCTGGCAGGGCGGCCCTTATGTCGGGCCGCGCGGACCCCACCGGGTATGCCGCACCCATTATCAGCGCGTCGTCGTGCGCCGGCCCTACGCGCCGCCGCTCGTCACGATGCAGCCCGTCCGCGATTGCCGCTGGGTGCGGTAACAGCCGCGCCGGTCACACCCCGCAACGGCATCGGCCGGGCCTCGCGCCCGGCCGTTTTCGCTCACGGTACAGGCTTCAGATCACCGAGCATCGTGGGGATCAGTTCCGAGACGGTCGGATGGATGGGCACCGCCCATTGCAGCACCGTGTAGGGCACGTCGGCGTTCATGATGTCGAGAATGCCGTGGATCGCCTCGTCGCCGCCGGTGCCGAGGATGGACGCGCCGAGAATCCGTTTGGTCTCGGCATCGACCACGATCTTCATGAAGCCTTGGGTCTCCCCCTTCTCGATGGCGCGGCCGACCCGGGTCATCGGGCGGGTGCCGACGAGGATCGGCCGCCCGATCTCCCGCGCCTGGGTCTCCGTTAGGCCGACGCGGCCGAGCGGCGGATCGGTATAGAGCGCATAGCCCAGGATGCGCTGGCTCAACCGGCGGTCGGCCCCGTCGAGGAGGTTCGCCGCGACGATCTCGAAATCGTTGTAGGCGGTATGGGTAAAGGCGCCCCGGCCGTTGCAGTCGCCGAGGGCGAAGATACCGGGCACGTTGGTCGCGAGCCGGTCGTCGACGACGATGTAGCCACGCGCGTCGAGCCGCACGCCGGCGCGGTCGAGGCCGAGATCGTCGGTGTTCGGCCGCCGCCCGACCGCGATCAGGACGTGGGAGGCGATCACCTCCGCGTCCCCGATGCCGACCGCGATCTCGCCGCCCTCCCGGCGGAAGGCCACGTTCCCGACGCCGACATGGACCGCGATCCCCTCGGATTCGAGGATGCCGCGCACCGCCTCCGAGACGTCCGCATCCTCGCGGGCGATCAACCGCGGCCCCTTTTCGACGACCGTGACCTCGGCTCCGAAGCGGCGATACATCTGCGCGAATTCGAGGCCGATATAGCTGCCGCCGACCACCACGAGGTGGCGCGGCACGGTCTCGAGCGCCAGGATCGAGGTGTTGGTGAGATAATCGATCTCCCCGAGGCCGGGCATGTCCGGGATCGCCGCCCGGCCGCCGACATTGAGGAAGATGCGCGCGGCCGAGATCTCCTCGCCATCGACGGTGAGGGTGTCGGCCGAAACGAAGCGGGCGTGCCCGCGGATCACCGTCGTGCGCGGGAGCCCCTCGAGCCAGGATTCGATGCTGCCCCGCGAGTTCAGCGTGACCTGATGAGCGCGGGCCGCGACACGCTTCATGTCGACGACGACCGGTCCGACATCGAGGCCATACTCGGCGGCGCGGCGGGCGAGGTGCGCGGCATAGGCGCTGGCGACGAGCGTCTTCGTCGGCATGCAGCCGGTGTTGACGCAGGTGCCGCCGAACAGGTGGCGCTCGACGATGGCGACATTCTGCCCGGCCGCGTCGAGCCGCGCCGCGAGCGCCGGGCCGGCCTGACCCGCGCCGACGATGATCGCGTCGAAGCGGCCGCTCATGCGAGCGCCCCCACCGCGACGAAGCCGAGGACGATGGCCACCGCGTCTTCGAGAAGGGCGATCGGCAGGTCGCGCCCGCCCGTCGCTTTGACGAGACGGATCCGGGCCTCGTAGCCGAGGAGGGTGCCGACGACCGCCCCGACCGCCCCCGCGATGAGGCCGACGACGAGGGCGCCGCCTGCGGTTCCGACCACCGCCCCGCAGAAGGCACCGCTGACGATCCGGGCTCCGAACTGCATCGGCACCTTTCGGCTCGGCGTCGAGGGGAGCTGATCGGCGACGTATTCGAGGAGCGCGAGCAGGGTGAAGATATAGGGCGTCACCGCCGCGCCCATGAAGCCCGCCCAGGTGCCGCCGACGGGCAGCCAGCCGAGATGGGCACCCCAGCTCACGGCGGCCGGCGCCGTCATGGTTCTGAGGCCGGCGACGAAGCCGACGACGAGCGCGGCGATGGCGATGAGCATGACGATCCCCCCGAGACACGGGCCGACATGGCCCACCGCACCATCATGGAGAGTGCGTCCCGCCTTGGAAGCACAACCTTTCGTGTGCGCCCGACCGCCGCCGCGCGCGGGCGGGGACACCCGCGCGAGGTCCTCGGCGAAAAGGCCTTGTGCCGGCGCGGAACGGATGCTTCCACAGGCGCAGCCCCGCGGCGTGGCCGAGGGTTCGACCGGGGCTCCGAATCGAGTGTCGCATCATGAGTTCGTCGGATCGTGAGCCGGACGGCCGGGTTTTCCCCACGACGCGCGATCCCCGGCTGCGCCTCGTCATTCCGGGCATCGTCGCCATCGCGTTCCTGATGGAGCAGCTCGATGCGACGATCATCGTGACCGCCGTTCCGGAGATCGCGAGGAGCCTCGATACCAATCCCCTGCGCATGAACCTCGCGGTGACGGCCTACGTCCTCACCCTCGCGATGTTCATCCCCGTCAGCGGTTGGTTCGCCGACCGGTTCGGCGCGCGGCGCATCTTCGTCCTGTCGCTGTTGTTGTTCACGCTCGGATCGGTGCTGTGCGGGGCGGCGACCTCATTCCCGATGCTGATCGCGACCCGGGCGCTGCAGGGCTTCGGCGGCGCGATGATGACGCCGGTCGGCCGGCTGATCCTGATCCGCAGCTTCCCGCGCCGCGAACTCGTCACCGCGATGACCTACATGACGCTGCCGGCGATCCTGGGTCCGCTCATCGGACCGGTCCTGGGCGGCTTCATCACGACCTATGTCTCGTGGCGCTGGATCTTCTACGTCAACGTGCCGTTCGGCATCGCCGGGATGATCGCGGCCCACCGCTTCTTCGAGGACACCGAGGGCGACCGCGCGGCCACCTTCGATTTTCCCGGCTTCCTGATGGTCGGCCTCGGCTGCACCCTGCTCGAATTCGGCATCGAGAACATCGGACGCCCGGCCCTGCCGGCGTTCGGCATCGCGGGGGTGCTGGCAGCCGCCGGCCTCCTCCTCGCCGGCTTCTGGGTCTATGCGCGCCGGGTCGCCGCACCGGCCGTCGACCTGACGCTGTTCCGCCAGCGCTCGTTCCGCGTCGGGACGCTCGCCGGCGGCATCTGCCGCGTCGGCCTCAACGGCGTGCCGTTCCTGTTGCCGCTGATGCTCCAGGTCGGGTTCGGCTTCAGTCCGCTGGTGTCCGGCTCGCTCACCTTCGCGAGCGCGGTCGGCTCGCTCGTCGTCCGTCCGGTGCTCTCCTATTTCCTGCGCCGTCTCGGGTTCGGCCGGGTGCTGCAATGGAGCGCGGTCGCCGGCGCGGCCGCGATCGCCGGCTTCTGTCTGCTCGAGCCGGACACACCGGCTTGGTTCGTGATCCTCTACGTGGTGGTGTTCGGCCTCGCCCGGGCCGCCCAGTTCATGACGTCGAACACCCTCTCCTATGCCGACGTGCCGACGGCCCAGCTCAGCCGCGCCACGAGCCTCGGCGGGGTGCTCCAGCAGCTCAGCGTGAGCTTCGGCGTCTCGATCGGCGCCATGCTGCTCGGCCTCGTCGCCCGGGACGGCGGTCCCCTCACACCGGAGCACTTTCACCAGGCCTTCCTGCTGATGGCGCTGCTGCCGCTGCTCGGCCTCCCGGCCTTTCTCAAGCTCCGCCCCGAGGACGGCGCCCATGTCAGCGGCTACGCCCGGGGCGACGGACGGCCCGACCCCGCCCGCTCGGACCGGGATCGCCGGTAGGCGGAGATCGGGCGGCCCGGCCGCGAAGTGGCGCCACCCGATATCGATGAGGTCTGCGTCGGCCTCAGAAGAAGCCGATGATGGCCTCGGCGATCTCCTGCGCGTGGGTCTCGAGCGCGAAGTGGCCGGTGTCGAAGAAGCGGACGTCGGCGTCGGGGAGGTCGCGCTTGAAGGCCTCCGCGCCGGCCGGCAGGAAGAACGGATCGTTGCGCCCCCACACCGCGAGAAGGGGCGGACGGTGCTCCCTGAGATAAGCCTGGAAGGCGGGATAGAGCGCGACGTTGCTCGCATAATCGAGGAAGAGGTCGAGCTGAATGGCGTCGACGCCCGGGCGCGCGGTGTAGAAGGCGTCGAGAGTGTAGCCGTCCGGAGAGATCGAGGTCGGATCGGCGACGCCGTGCTCATATTGCCAGCGGATCGCCTCGGGCGTCAGCATGCCGCGCATCGCGTCGCGGTTGGCGTCGGTCGGCTCGCGCCAATAGGCCCGGATCGGGTTCCAGCCATCGCTCAGCCCCTCTTCGTAGGCGTTGCCGTTCTGGGAAATGATGCCGGTGATGCGCTCGGGGTGCGCCATCGCGAGACGAAAGCCGGTCGGCGCACCGTAATCGAAGACGTAGAGGCCGTAGCGTTCGAGGCCGAGGCGCTCGACGAAGCGGCCGACGACCCGGGCGAGCGCGTCGAAGGTGTAGGCGAACTGCGCCCGGTCGGGCAGCGCCGAGCGGCCGAAGCCGGGCAAGTCCGGCGCGATCAAATGGAAATGATCCGCGAGCCGCGGGATGAGGTCGCGGAACATGTGGCTCGACGTCGGGAAACCATGGAGCAGCAGCAGGGCCGGCTTCAACGGGTCGCCCGCCTCCCGGAAGAAGACCTCGAAGCCGTCGATGTCGATGGTGCGATAGTGGACCTGTGGCATGGCAATGGCTCTCCTTCGCCCGCCACGGTGCGTGGTCGGGCGGCTTGTTTCGGCTGAAGGCGTGGTGCGGTGCTCGGCCGGGCGCCCGTCGAAGGCCACCCGGCGCGCGATCATAAGCCGGCTTAGAGACCGAGATCGCCGAGGCCCGGATGGTCGTCCGGGCGGCGGCCGAGCGGCCAACGATAGAGCCGGTCGGCATCCCGGATCGGCAGGTCGTTGATGCTCGCGAGGCGGCGGCGCATCAGGCCGTTCTCGTCGAACTCCCAGTTCTCGTTGCCGTAGGAGCGGAACCAGTGGCCGCTGTCGTCGTGCCATTCATAGGCGAAGCGGACGGCGATGCGGTTGTCGCGGAACGCCCAGAGCTCCTTGATGAGGCGGTAGTCGAGCTCGCGCGCCCACTTGCGGGCGAGGAAGGCGACCACGGCCTCGCGACCCTCGACGAACTCGGCGCGGTTTCGCCACCGGGTATCCGTCGTGTAGGCGAGGGCGACCCGCGCCGGGTCGCGGCTGTTCCAGCCGTCCTCGGCGAGGCGGACCTTCTGGGTCGCGCTCTCCAAAGTGAAGGGCGGCAGCGGCGGGCGTTGGTCGGTCATCGGGCGGTCCTCGGGTTCGGAGCGACGGGTCACTTCGGATCGTTTGTTTGCGCCGCAAGGCGCGCGGTCAGCGCGGCGTTCTCCGCTTCGAGCGCGGCGACGCGGGCACGCAGGCCTTCGGCGAGGCCGGGGTCGTCCCCCACCCCGATCACGCTGCCGTCGCGGCGGCGGATCGCGGCGGCGACCTCCTCGGTCGTGAAGCGGGGCGTGATGTGCTGGGAGCAGTTCCAGTCGAACGCCGCGAGCGTGAGGCGAAAGATGCGCTCGGCCCGTCCGCGATAGGTCGGGGTCGCGACCAGCGCCGCGAGCGCGGGGTCGGCTTCGAGGGGGACGATCTCGGCGTGGACATAGATCTTGAGCCGCGCCCGGTGCGGGTAATCCATCAGGAACAGGCACGCGCGGTCGCCGGCCATGATGTTGCCGGTGCTGATATATTGCCGGTTGCCGCGGAAATCCGCGAAGGCGAGGGTGCGGTCGTCGACCACCTTGAGGAAGCCGCGCGGACCGCCGCGATGCTGGACATAGGGCCAGCCGGTCTCGGAGACGGTCGCCATGTAGAAGCTGTCGCGGGCGGCGATGAAGGCGGCCTCGTCCGGGCCGAACCGGTCGAAGTCGCGGTCCGGCCCGCCGTCCCAGAGATGGTCGCTGCCCATCGCCGCCTGGGCGGCGCGGACGCTCGGCGTCGTCGCGATGTCGAGAAAGCCGTAGGACATGGCGGGTCTCCGGTGGGGAGCGCCTCCAACCGCCGCCGGGGGCATCCCCTCCGCCCCGGCCGCCCGAGCCGCGACCGGCTCGATGCGGAGACTATGCCCGCTTTCGCCGATCGGGATAATCGGGCATCCTCGGAAAGCACACTCTCGAATTCCGGAAGGATCGATGGATCGCCTCGAAGCCATGAAGCTCCTCGTCGCCGTCACGGAGAAGGGCAGCTTCACCGCGGCGAGCCGCGATCTCCAGGTGCCGCTCGCGACGCTGAGCCGGAAGGTCGCCGACCTCGAAGCCGCCCTCGGCGCCCGCCTTCTCGTGCGCACCACCCGCACGCTGTCGCTGACCGAGGCGGGAACGGCCTACGTCGCCGCGGCGCGGCGCATTCTGGAGCAGGTCGAGGAGGCCGAACGGACGGCGGCGGGTGAATTCACCGCACCGCGCGGCGAGCTCGTGCTGACCGCGCCGGTGCTGTTCGGCCGGCTCCACGTGCTCCCGATCGTCGCCGATTTCCTCGCCGCCTTCGCCGAGATCGACGTCCGCCTGGTGCTCGCCGACCGCAATCTCCGCCTCGTCGACGACCACGTCGACATGGGCGTGCGGATCGGGCCGCTCGCGGACAGCACGATGGTCGCGACCCGGATCGGCACGATGCGCACGGTGACCTGCGCCAGCCCCGCCTTCCTCGCCGCTCGGGGACGTCCCGGGCAGCCGGCCGACCTCACGGCGATGCCGTGCGTCGCCTTCGACGGCCCGATGGCGACGCCCGCCTGGCGCTACCGGATGCCGGACGGCAACCTCGCCGAGATCCCGGTGCGCCCGCGGCTCTCGGTGACGACGGCGGAGGCGGCGGCCGAGGCGGCCGTGCGCGGCGTCGGCATCACGCGGCTCCTGCATTATCAGGTCGCCGGCGCGGTGGCGGCGGGCGCCCTCATCCTGCTCCTCGAGCCCTTCGAGCCGGAGCCCTTGCCGGTCCATCTCGTCCACGCCGCGCACGGGCAGATGCCGCTCAAGATGCGCAGCTTCCTCGATTTCGCCGTGCCCCGCCTGCGCCGCGCCCTGACGCGGCTCGCCCGCGGCAGCGGCGAGCGGGACCCCGCCCTGACGGACGACATCGGAAAGGCTTGATGGGACAGAGTGGTGGTGCGGGCGGTCGGACTCGAACCGACATATTCTTTCGAACGGCGGATTTTGAGTCCGCTGCGTCTACCAATTCCGCCACGCCCGCATGGTCGCGCCGAGGGCTCAAATCACAGCCCCGGAGGCGGTCTCCTGACAGGGCACAGGTGGTAGACCAGACATTTCTGGAAGTCCACCGAAACAAGGAGGGACGATCCCGACTACGCCTCTCGGCGGGCACGCACCCTCCCCTGCTAGGGGGAGGGTGAGGCGTCGTGGGGAGAGGTCGAGTGGGCAAGGCCGAAGGGTGAGCCGGCACCAGAGAGGTCGCGAAGGCAAGCCGCGATGCGGAGCCGATCCGCTTGCGACCCCGAAACGCCCCCCTGGCACGCATCCCGTCATTCGGCCGGTGGCCAGGATGCGGCGGCTCAGGCGGGCGAGCCGCCCTCGCCGCCCCCCGATTACGCGCCGTCCGCGCTGCTGTGCGCTTGACAGCGGGCGAGGCGTTCCTTTCAAGCTGCCCGCACATTGGGCTCCACCGGGAGAGTGACGTGACGCGATGGAAGGGAGCGGGGCGATGAACGCCGCCCCGCTTGTGCCGGGAGAAACCGCCCGCGCGATCGGGCGCTGGCTGAACAGCCGCTCCCTCGTCCTCGTCGGCATGCCGGGCGCCGGCAAGACCACGATCGGCCGCCGGCTCGCCCAGGCGCTCGGCCTCTCCTTCGTCGACGCCGATCAGGAGATCGAGCGCGCCGCGGCGATGCCGATTCCGGAGATCTTCGCCATCCACGGCGAGCCCGCCTTCCGTGACGGCGAAAAGCGGGTGATCGCCCGCCTCCTCGACGAGGGGCCGAGCGTTCTCGCGACCGGCGGCGGCGCCTTCATGGCCGAGGAGACTCGCGCCGCGATCCGCGACAAGGGCGTCTCGATCTGGCTCAAGGCGGATTTCGACACCCTCTATGCCCGCGTCCGCCGCAAGAGCGGCCGCCCGCTGCTCAACACCGCCGATCCCGAGGCGACCCTGCGCGCCCTTCTCGAAAAGCGCGACCCGGTGTTCGCCCAAGCCGACCTCGTGGTCCGCTCCCTCGACGCCCCCCACGATCATGTGGTGCAGGCTTTGATCGATGCCCTCGCCGCCCGCGTCGCGGCGGAGACGGCGCCAGCCGAAGCCGTCGCGCCCCCGGAGATTGCCCCGTGACCGCTTCCCCCGCGCCCCTCGCCACCGACGGTGCCCCGCTCGTCGTGCCCGTGCCGCTCGCCGGCAAGGCCTACGATATCCTGATCGGTCCGGGCCTCGTCGCCCGCGCCGGTGCCGAGATCGCCGCGCGCTTCGGCGCGGTCGCGGTCACCATCGTCACCGACGAGGCGGTGGCCGCACATCATCTCGGCCCCCTCGCCGAGAGCTTCGCCGCGGCCGGCCTCGCCCATGAGAGCGTCGTGCTGCCGCCCGGCGAGCAGACCAAGAGCTTCGCCTCGCTCGAGCACGTCGTCGATGCCGTCCTCGCCCAGCGGCGCGAACGCGGCGACCTCGTCGTCGCCCTCGGCGGCGGCGTGATCGGCGACCTCGCCGGCTTCGTCGCGGCGATCGTCCGGCGCGGCATGCGCTTCGTCCAGATCCCGACGACGCTGCTCTCCCAGGTCGATTCCTCGGTCGGCGGCAAGACCGGCATCAACACGCCGCGCGGCAAGAACCTGGTCGGCGCCTTCCACCAGCCGAGCCTGGTGCTCGCGGACACCGCGACGCTCACCACGCTGTCGCCCCGGCATGTGCGCGCCGGCTATGCCGAGATCGCCAAATACGGCCTGATCGACGATCCCGATTTGTTCGCCTGGCTCGAGGCGAACCACGGCGCCGTGACCGGGCTCGACCCGGCCGCGCTCGCCCACGCGGTGGCGGCGAGCTGCCGGGCGAAGGCCCGGGTCGTCGTCGAGGACGAGTTCGAGACCGAGGGCGCCCGCGCCCTCCTCAATCTCGGCCACACCTTCGGCCACGCGCTGGAGACGGCGACCGGCTACGGCGAGCGGCTGATCCACGGCGAGGCGGTGGCGATCGGCGTCGCCCTCGCCTTCCGCTTTTCCGCGCAGCTCGGCCTCTGCCCGCCGGAGGATGCCGCCCGCGTCGCCGCGCACCTTCACGCCGCCGGCCTGCCGACCCGGCTTTCCGACGTGCCGGGCGACCTGCCGGACGATGCCGCCTTGGTCGCCCTGATGGCCCAGGACAAGAAGGTGAAGCGCGGCAAGCTCACCTTCATCCTGGCGCGCGGCATCGGCCAGAGCTTCATCGCCAACGACGTCGATCCGGCGGCGGTGACGGCCTTCCTCGGCACCGAACGGGGGCGCTGATGGGACCCGGGCTCGCCGTCGCGCTCGCCGCGGTCGCAGCCCTCGCCATCACCCTCGCGTCGGCCGGCGCGGGGCGCCTGCTCCGCGACCGCGCGAAAAGGCGGCGGCGGGCCGCCCCGGATCTTCCGCCCGCCCCGGGACCCGAACGCGCCGAGGACGCCCCGCCCCTGATGCCGACACGGCTCGACGCGCTCTCCCGTCTCGACGACCTCACCGTCGGCGAGGCGATGGTCCACCGCACCAACATGCAGCTCGTCAACGCCGACGATCCGCCGGCCCGCATCGTCGAGGAGGCGCTGGCGAGCCCCTATACCCGGCTGCCCCTGTGGCGCGGCGAGCCGGAAAACATCGTCGGCGTGCTCCACGCCAAGGATCTCTTCCGCGCCTATCACGCGGTCGGCGGCGATCTCGCCCGCCTCGATCCAGTGCGCCATGCGGCGCCGCCCTGGTTCGTGCCGGATCACGTCAGCCTACGCGATCAGCTCAACGCCTTCCTCAAGCGCAAGAACCACTTCGCCATCGTCGTCGATGAATATGGGGAGGTGATGGGCCTCCTTACCCTGGAGGACATCCTCGAGGAGATCGTGGGCGACATCGCCGACGAGCACGATCCCGTCGTGCTCGGCGTGCGCCCGGACCCGGACGGCTCGGTGACGGTCGACGGCGGCGTGCCGATCCGCGATCTGAACCGGACCCTCGGCTGGCACCTGCCGGACGGCGAGGCGACCACGCTCGCCGGCCTCGTCATCCACGAAGCCCGCATGATCCCCGAGGAGCGGCAGGCCTTCACCTTCCACGGCTTCCGCTTTCTGGTGCTGAAGCGGGACCGCAACCGCTTGGCGCTGATCCGCATCACGCCGGTCGCCGGCGACGCCCCGCTGCCGGCCCGCCGGGGCTGAGGCAAAGCCGGCGCTCAGGCGCGTTCCGGCGCGGACTCGATCGCGACGATCTCGGCCGGCCCGGCCGGCAGCGTCACCTCGTCGCCGATCTCGCGGCCCATCAGCCGGCGGGCGACCGGGGCGGTCCAGCCGATGCGGCCGGCGGTCGGGTCGGCCTCGTCCTCGCCGACGATGCGGAAGGTGCGCCGGGCGCCGGCCTCCGTCTCGACCGTGACGGCGACGCCGAAGGTCACGGCGGCGCCGCCCGGCGGATCGACCGGCTCAGCATTGGCGCGGCGCGTCGTCCAATAACGCAGATCCCGCGAGGCCCGGGCGATGCCGGCCCGGTCGCCGGCGGCGGTCGCGCTCGTCAGCGCCTCGCGGCCCGCCGCGATCTCGGCCTCGATCAAAGCGAGGCCGCGGCGGGTGACGAGGTTGCGCTCGGGGCTGACCGGGCGCTCCGGCAGATCCTCGGCGCCGTCGGATTCCTTGACGAAGGCACGACTCATCGGTCCATCCCTGATGGCGGCGGCCGCGGGCCGCGGGCCGGTCTCGTGTCCAGAGTGTCTTGCATCGAATGTCGCGCGCCCGGGCGGATCGACGTCCCGGGCGACCTCTCCCTGTAACACGCTCCCCTGAGCCGGCTCAACGTTACCACCCGTGCTGGCTGTAGGACCGGGCGGCCGCGCGCCGCGAGACGGCACGCCGGGGGCGGTGGTCACGAACGCCGGCAGAGAGGCCGGCAAGGAACGCTGGCAAGGAACGCTGGAAAGAGGGCGCCGCTTACCCTTAAGAAGAAGGCGGCGCCCTTGTTCCTCCCTCCCCCCGCTTCGATGTCCTTTTCCGCCGTTCTCGTTCTGCTCGTGCCGGTGTTCGGCCTGATGGGCCTCGGCTGGGCCGCCGCGGCGAGCCGCACGCTGCCGGTGTCGGTGGGCGACGCGCTCGGGAGCTATGCGGCGACGATCGCGCTGCCCGTTCTCCTGTTCCGCGCGCTCGCCACGGCGCACTTCCCCCCGGTCTCGCCGTGGCCGCTGTGGATCACCTACTTCACCGGGGTCACCGTCGCCTGGGGCTCGGCCATCTCGCCTATCGCCGACTCTTCAAGGGCGACGCCCGGCTCGGCATCGTCGCCGGCGTCTCCTCGGCCTTTTCCAACACCGCGATGATCGGCATCCCCCTCGTCTTCACGGCCTATGGGCCGCGGGGCGACGCACCGCTCCTTTTTCTGCTCTCCATCCACCTGCCGGTGATGACGATCGCGGCGACCTTGATGTTCGAGCGCATCGAGATGGCCGAGGCGGGCCACGGGCGGATGCCGTGGGGCCATTTCGCCCGTCGCGTCTCCCTCAACATCGTGCGCAACCCGATCGCGATCGGCATCGCGGCCGGCGCCCTCGCCCGCTGGGCCGGCCTCTCCCTCGACGGCCCGTTCGGCACCATCGTGCGCGAGCTCGCCGACACCGCGGTGCCGTGCGCCCTGTTTGCGCTCGGCATGAGCCTCAAGCGCTACGGCCTGCGCGACCATCTCGGCGCGAGCAGCGTCATCGTCGTCCTGAAGCTCGTGGTGATGCCGGCCGTGGTGCTGGTGATGGCGCGCTACGTGTTCGGCCTGCCGCCGGTGTGGACGGGCGTCGCGACCGTGGTCGCCGGGGCCTCCACCGGGGTCAACGCCTACCTGATCGCGAGCCGCGCCGGCGCCGGCGTCGGCCTCGCCTGCAACGCCATCACCCTCTCCACCGTCGCCGCCACCCTGACGACCGGCTTCTGGCTCTCGCTCGCCGGAGGTGGGTGAGGGGGACGCCGTGCTTTGCGGGACACCGTGCTTTGCGGCGGCCACCCCACCCCGGCGCTCCGCGCCGACCCTCCCCCTGGCAGGGGAGGGTGGGGCGCCGTGTTTGAATTGGCAGCCTGCTCAAACATTTAAGTGGGAGCACCCACCCTCCCCTGCCAGGGGAGGGTCGGCGGCCGAAGGCCGGCGGGGTGGGGTGCGGGCCACAAACACGCCGCCCACCGCCCGCCGCATACACCCCCTCACAGCCCCACCATCGCCCGCACCTCCGCCGCCGTGAGGCCGGCGGCGCGCAGGGCGGCGAGGCTGGTGTCGCCGCGGGATTTCGAGAGCTTGCGGCCGTCGTCGCCGAGAATCAGGCGATGGTGGTGATAGAGGGACGCCGGCAGGCCGAGCAGGGCCTGAAGCAGGCGGTGGACGCTCGTGGCGGCGAAGAGATCGCGTCCGCGGACGACGTGGGTGACACCCTGAAGGGCGTCGTCGACCACGACGGAGAGGTGGTAGCTCGTCGGCACCTCCTTGCGGGCGAGCACGACGGGCCCCCACGCGGCCGGATCGGCGGCGATCCGCCCCGTCTCGCCGTGCGGCCCCGCGCCGGTCTCGTCCCAGAAGAGAGCTTCGCCCCCCGCGCCGCCGAGGCGGGCGAGCGCCGCCGGGAGGTCGAGCCGCAGAGCGCTCGGCGCGCCGAGCCGACGTCGCGACGCGATCTCGTCGGCCGGGAGCATCGCCGCATCCCCGGGAAAGAGCGGCGCGCCGTCCGGATCGCGAGGCACGCTCTCGCCCGTCCCCGCCGCCGCGGCCGCCCACTCGGCGATCTCGCGGCGCGTCGCATAGGAGGGCGCGACGACGCCCAGGGCCGAAAGTCGGTCGAGGGCAGCGCGATAGGCGTCGAAATGCTCCGATTGCCGGCGCACCGGGCTCTCCCACGTGAGGCCGAGCCAGGCGAGGTCCTCGTAGATGCCGGCCTCGAATTCGGGCCGTGTCCGCGTTCCGTCGATATCCTCGATACGCAGCAGGAAACGGCCGCCGGCGGCGCGCGCCATCTCGGCGTTGAGGAGAGCGGAGAGCGCGTGGCCGAGGTGGAGCCGGCCGTTCGGGCTCGGCGCGAAACGGAAGACGGGTGGCGGCGGCGAATCTGGCATGATGGCCCGAGCATAGGCCGGGCCGCGGCGGCCGCCAAAGCCACCTGAACCGCGCGCCTCACGAACCGGGAGACCCTTATGCCGGCGCCGCTGCCGATCATCGACACGGACGCCGACGTCGCCCGCGGACTCGCCGAACTCCTCATCCTCGATCCGCGCCTCGTTCCGATCGCGGACGCGGCCGGCCCCCTGCCCTTGCGCCGCCTCGCACCCGGGTTTGCCGGGCTCGCCCGCATCGTCGTCGGCCAGCAGCTTTCGACGGCGAGCGCCGCGGCGATCTGGCGCCGGCTCGAGGCGGCCGGCGGCGACCGGGCCGAGGGTTATGCCGCGCTCGACGAGCCGACGCTCAGGGCCTGCGGTCTCTCGACCGCCAAGATCGCGACGCTCGGGCCGATCGCGGCGGCCGAGCAGGCGGGGGACCTCGACCTCGCCGGGCTCGCGACGGTTCCCGATGCGGAGGCGCGGGCGACCCTCGCCCGTTTTCGCGGCATCGGGCCATGGACGGCCGACGTCTTCCTCCTGTTCTGCGTCGGCCACGCCGACGTCTTCCCCGTCGGCGACCTCGCGCTGCGCATCGCGGTCGGCGACGCCCTCGACGCGCCGCTGCGGGACGATCCCCGGGCGGTGGCGGCGATCGCGGCGCGCTGGTCGCCCTGGCGGAGCATCGCGGCCCGCCTGTTCTGGGCTTTCTACCGGGCGCGCCGCCCCGGCCGCGACGGCCTGCCGATCGACGCCGCGGCGGCCACCCCACGCTGATTCGCGGCCGCCGCCACGCCGAAATCGGCACGCGCCGGGCCGCGGTTCCGCCGGCTCACGAAATAGCTTTGCCTCGCCAAGGTTTTACCGGAGCGGCCATATTGCCGCGTCCGTGCAGGGACCGTCTTCACACGGCTGACACCTTGGCTTTACACTATGGCCGCGCTCATCCGATGGACCGTCGAGTCCGGTATGAGGAGCAGGGCTTTGACGATAGCCGTCTCACCTGATGCGCACCCGGCGCTGGTGTTGAACGCGGACTTTCGGCCGCTGAGTTATTATCCCTTGTCGCTTTGGTCCTGGCAGGACGCGATCAAGGCGGTCTTCCTTGACCGTGTGAACATCGTCTCCGAATACGACGTGATGGTCCGCAGCCCGACCTTCAACATGCGGCTGCCGAGCGTCGTGTCGCTCAAGACCTACATCAAGCCGGCCCGCAATCCGGCCTTCACCCGGTTCAACGTGTTCCTGCGCGACCGCTTCGAATGCCAATATTGCGGCGCGCACGACGACCTCACCTTCGACCATCTGATCCCGCGTGCCCGCGGCGGCCAGACGGTCTGGGAAAACGTGCTCGCCGCCTGCTCGCCGTGCAATCTGCGCAAGGGCAGCAAGAGCTGCGAGGAGATCGGCGTGTGGCCGCGCCAGATGCCCTATCGGCCGAGCGTCCACGATCTCCACAACAACGGCCGGCTGTTTCCGCCGAATTATCTCCACGACAGTTGGCTCGACTTCCTCTACTGGGACGCCGAACTGGAGCCGTAAGGCGCGGGCCCTTCGGGCGTTTCCATCGCGTCGATGCCCTGCCCCCGCGCCGTCCGCCCGGATCGTGCCATTTTCCGCCGCTTGCAAACGGAAGCGTTGGGGCTAATGTCCGCCCGCCATGAAGGAAGCGGCCCGACCGCTCACTCGGGGAAAGCCCGGGGCGAGCCGGTGGCCGGAGGTGTGCCCCGACCGTGACGATGCCGCCCGTGCCGGGGCCCGACCGCTCCCCCAACCCGACGTCCCCCGCCTCCTCTGCGCCGGCCATGACGCTGGTGCTGCCGACCTACAACGAGCGCGGCAACCTCGCCGAGGCGATCGCCCGGGCGGCCAAGGTGCTCGACGGCATCGATTGGGAGATCATCGTCGTCGACGACGACAGCCCGGACGGCACCGCCGACCTCGCCAAGGAGATCGGCGCCAAGGACCACCGGGTGCGCTGCATCCGCCGGGTCGGCCGCCGCGGCCTCGCCGGCGCCTGCATCGAGGGCATGCTGGCGAGCGCCAATCCGATTGTCGCGGTGATGGACGCCGATCTCCAGCACGACGAGGCGCTCCTGCCGAAGATGTACGCCGCAGTCGCCGGGGGGACGGCGGATCTCGCCATCGGCAGCCGCTTCGCCGAGGGCGCGGAAATCCAGGGCCTCTCCTCCAACCGCAAGGTGGCGAGCGGCATCGCCAACACAATGGTGCGCGCGCTTCTCGGCGTGTCGCTGAAGGACCCGATGAGCGGCTTCTTCATGGTGCGGCGGGAGATCGTCGAGGAAGCCGCCCCAAAATTATCCAATCAGGGCTTCAAGATCCTGATCGACCTCATCGCTTCCTCCCCCCGCAAGCTCAAGGTCGTCGAGATGCCTTTCGTCTTCCGCGAGCGGATGTCGGGCGAGAGCAAGCTCGATGCCCTCGTGACCCTCGAGTTCGCAGGCCTTCTCGTGTCGAAGATGCTCGGCGGCATCGTCTCGATCCGCTTCCTCCTGTTCGGCCTCGTCGGCCTCAGCGGCGTCGTGGTGCACCTCACCACGCTGCGGCTCGGCATCACCCTGGGCCGACTGCCCTTCGACACCGCTCAGACGGTGGCGACCTTCGTCGCCATGACCTGGAACTTCTTTCTCAACAACGGGCTGACCTACCGCGACCGGCGGCTCAAGGGCTGGCGGCTCTGGCGCGGGCTCGCGAGCTTCTATCTCGTCTGCGGGGTGGGCGTGGTCGCCAATGTCGGCGTCGCCGGCTGGCTCAATTCCATGGACCAGGTCTGGTGGCTCGCCGGCACCGCGGGCGCCCTGGTCGGATCGGTCTGGAACTATGCCGCGAGCGCGGCGCTGACCTGGCGGTCGCGCTGATGGCGGCGGCGATGGGCCGGCTCCGCCGGATCGCCCGCGAGATCGGCGCCCGCGCAGCGACGCCCGCCGGCGCGCTGATCTTTGTGGCGCTCCTCACGGCGATACGCCTCGCCTTCGCGGCGAGCGCCGCGCCGACCGAGGACGAGGCCTATTACCGTTTGTGGGCGCTGCACCCGGCGTGGGGCTTCCTCGATCATCCCCCGATGGTCGCCTGGTGGATGGCCGGCGGCATGGCCGTGTTCGGCGACACCATGCTCGGCCTGCGGGCCGCCGGCGTGCTCGCGACCGCGATCGGCTCGATCGCGCTATTGCGCACCGCCTGGATCATCCTCGGCGACCGCGCCGCGGCGTCGCTCGCGGTCCTGTTCTTCAACGCCACCATCCTCGTCGGGGTCGCCGGCATCATCACCACGCCCGACCAGCCGTCCGCCCTGTTCTGGGGCCTGTCGCTGTGGGCGCTCGCCGAGCTGATCCGCTCCGACAAGGGCGTGTGGTGGCTCGCGATCGGCCTGTTCGCCGGGCTCGGCCTCGTCTCGAAATATTCCTCGCTCTTCCTCGGCGCCGGCATCGTGCTCTGGCTGGCGCTCTATCCCGAGACGCGGCGCTGGTTCCTGCGCTGGGAGCTCTGGGCCGGCGGCGTCCTCGCGGTGCTCCTCTTCACGCCGGTGGTGATCTGGAACGCCGATCACGGCTGGGCGTCGTTCGCCAAGCAGTTCGGCCGCGCCGAGGTGGACGGCCTGACGGCGCGCTATCTGCCCGAGTTCATCGGGGTCGAGATCCTCCTCGTCAATCCGCTGCTCGCCCCCTTCGTCGTCACCGGCGCCCTCGGCTTCCTCGAAGCAGCGCGGCGACGCGACGTGAAGCGCGGCCTCATCGTCGCGACGAGCGCGCCGTTCGTGCTCTATCTCCTGCTCCATTCCCTGCACGACCGGGTTCAGGGCAACTGGCCGACACCCCTCTTCGCCGCGAGCGCCCTCGTCGCCGCCGACGCCGCGACGCGCCTCGCGACCATCGCCCGGCCATGGCGGACGGTGCTCGAATGGCTGCGGCCGTGGATCGTGCCGGTCGGCCTCGTCTTCTCGGTCGTGGCGCTCGCCCACGCGGTCCATCCGATCGGCGGCTTCGTCTCGCGCGCCGACCCGACCAAGCAATTGCGCGGCTGGGAGAGCCTCGCGGACGCGCTCGAGGCGAAGCGGATCGAGATCGGCGCCGATTGGATCGCCACCCAGGACTACAGCCTGACGGCCCAGCTCGCCTTCCGCCTGCGCACCGTGCCGATCATCCAGCTCAACGAGCGCATCCGCTACGAGGCCGCGCCGCAGCCCGACATGGCGCTGCTCGCCAAGCCCGCGCTCTACGTCGTGCCGGACCAGGCCTTCTATCGCGGCTTCATCGCCACCCGCTTCCACGGCATCGAGCCGCTCGGGACGATGGAGCGCTCCGCCGGCGGCGTCGGCCTGCAACGCTACCTGATCTTCAAGCTGACCGAGCCGATCGGCAACCCGCTCGACGCCCCCGCCGCTTGGTGGCTCTACTGGAAGGGCGAGTAAGGGGCGCCTGAGTCCGTGACGCTCCACTCCCCCCGCCCCGCCCATGGGGCGTGGCATCTTCTCCCATCGCGCGATTCGGCCAACGCCGCCCCGGACCGCATTCGGCCCCCGCCGATGCGTTCGACCGGCCATGCCGCCTCGGCTCCGCCGGGGCGCAGCAATAATTGACACCTAAAAATTTTAAGCTCAAAATTTCTTCGGTCGACAACGACCCGGGGCCGCCCGCCCCGACAATAAAAGCTTCCAGACAACAGACGGGCGCGGCCCGCGCCCGATCATGACGAGGGGATCCCGCATGCTTCGCGCGCTCGCACGCACCATGACCGCTACCGGTTTGATCGCCACGGCGCTCGCCGCCGGCCCGGCCGCCGCCGCCGGCATTCCGACCGCGGTCGGCGTCGACCATATCGGCGTCACCGTGCCGAACCTGAAGGAGGGCCTCGCCTTCTTCACCGACGTGCTGGGCTGCGACTATGTCTACACCGCCGGGCCGTTCTCCGATCCCAAAGGGGATTGGATGAAGACGAACCTCAACGTCGATCCGAAGGCCGTCACGACCCTCGCCATGGTCCGCTGCGGGCCGACCCAGAACGTCGAATTGTTCGAATACAGCGGCATGCCGAACCAGGTGAAGACGCCGCTCCTCAACAGCGACGTCGGCGGCAACCACATCGCGTTCTATGTCGAGGACATCGACAAGGCGGTCGCCTACCTGAAGTCGGTTCCCGGCGTGAAGGTGCTCGGCGACCCGACCCCCGTCGCCGGCCAGCCCAACGGCGGCGAGCGCTTCGTCTATTTCCTGACGCCGTGGGGCATGAACATGGAGGTCCTGACCTATCCGAAGGGCCTCGAGTACGAGAAGAGCACCGACAAGCGGCTCTACAGCGTCTCGAAGGGGCAGTGAGCAGGCGCTTCGCTCCTGATGAAGCCCGCGCCGCGGCCCTTTCGATGTATAAAGGATCGTGGCGCGGGGGCCGACGCGATGGGTGATTTCTTCGAACAAGATCCGATGGAGGCCGCACGGGAGCGGGCTCGCCGAAATCTAGCGGAAATCACACCCGAGGAAGATACAGCCATCACCCTCGCTGCCGAGGCGGATCCCGATAATCCGCCCCTGGACGACAGCTTCTTCGACCGCCACCCCGTCCTCCGGCGGAGCGGTCCCGGATGCTCTCCCACACTGACGCGGAACCGACGCCAGGGTTGACGAAATCACGATGATTGACGATTGACGTCATACGTCACGCGGCCCATGATACGGCATGATCGTCAGCTATCGGGACAGACGGACTGCCTCGTTCGCGGCTGGAGTGCTCGTCAAGGTCTTCGAGGCCTTCGGCCGCCAAGCGACGAAACGGCTCCAGATTCTGGAGGCTGCCACGAGCCTCACCGACCTCCGCACGCTGCGGAGCAATCGGCTCGAGCGGCTGTCGGGCGATCGTGCGAGCCAATACAGCATCCGCATCAACGACCGATGGCGAATCTGCTTCGAATGGCCGGACGGTGCACCAGGGCCATCCGAGGTCGAGATCGTCGACCATCACTGAGAGGCTTTCGTCATGCCCCGCCCCGTCATCCATCCCGGCGAGATCCTTGCCGATGAACTCCAAGAAATCGGGATCACCGCGGCGGAACTGGCCCGGCAGATCGCGGTACCCCCCAATCGGCTCAGCCAGATCATCAACGGCAAACGGGCGATCAGCGGCGACACCGCCCTCCGCTTGGGCCATTGGTTCGGCAACAGCCCGCAATTCTGGCTGAACCTGCAAACCGCCTTCGATCTCCGCCTCGCCGAGGAGAAATCGGGCGAAGAGGTCGCCGCCCTCCCCGTCCGGCCCGCGGCCTGAGCCGCATCGCGCAAAAGCAAACGGCCGGGGCATGCCCCGGCCGTCGATGTTTCGTCATGGGCGCGGCCGCTCAGGCCGCGCTGGTGCCGTCTCAGGCGTGGTCGTCCGCCGCCGGGGCGATCTCCTGGCCGGTCGCCTGGTCGACGACCTTCATCGACAGGCGGACCTTGCCGCGCTCGTCGAAGCCGAGCAGTTTCACCCACACCTTGTCGCCCTCCTTCACCACATCGGTCACCTTCTGCGGGCGGCCGTTGGTGAGCTGGGAGATGTGGACGAGGCCGTCGCGCGAGCCGAAGAAGTTCACGAACGCGCCGAACTCCACGGTCTTCACGACCGTGCCCTCGTAGATCGCGTTGAGCTCGGGCTCGGCGGCGATCCCCTTGATCCAGTTGATCGCGGCCTTGATCGCCTTGCCGTCGGCCGAGGCGATCTTGATGGTGCCGTCGTCCGCGATGTCGATCTTGGCGCCGGTCTTCTCCACGATCTCGCGGATCACCTTGCCGCCCGAACCGATCACTTCGCGGATCTTGTCGACCGGGATGTTGATCACCTCGATGCGCGGGGCGTGCTCGCCGAGTTCCGGACGGGCCTGGGTGATCGCCTTCGCCATCTCGCCGAGGATGTGGACGCGGCCGTCCTTCGCCTGGGCGAGGGCGACCTTCATGATCTCCTCGGTGATGCCGGTGATCTTGATGTCCATCTGGAGGGCGGTGACGCCCGCCTCGGTGCCGGCCACCTTGAAGTCCATGTCGCCGAGATGATCCTCGTCGCCGAGGATGTCGGACAGCACGGCGAAGCGGTCACCTTCCTTGATGAGACCCATCGCGATGCCGGCGACCGGACGCTTCAGCGGAACGCCGGCGTCCATCAGCGACAGCGAGGTTCCGCACACCGTCGCCATCGAGGACGAGCCGTTCGACTCGGTGATCTCGGAGACGACGCGGATGGTGTAGGGGAACTCGTGCTTCGGCGGCAGGATCGGGTGCACCGCGCGCCAGGCGAGCTTGCCGTGGCCGATTTCGCGGCGGCCCGGCGAGCCGAGGCGGCCGGTCTCGCCCACCGAATAGGGCGGGAAGTTGTAGTGAAGGAGGAAGTTCTCCTTGTAGGTGCCCTCGAGCGCGTCGATGAACTGCTCGTCCTCGCCGGTGCCGAGCGTCGCCACGACGAGCGCCTGGGTCTCACCGCGCGTGAACAGCGCCGAGCCGTGGGCGCGCGGCAGCACGCCGACCTCGGAGACGATCGGACGCACGGTCACGAGATCGCGACCGTCGATGCGCACCTTCTCGTCGAGGATGCGGTTGCGGACGATCTCGGCTTCGAGATGCTTGAAGAGCTCGGAGACGACCTGCGGCTTCGGCGCGTCCACCACGTCGGTGATCAGGCCGGCGACGACCTTCTGCTTCGCGGCGGAGACGCGCTCGCGGCGCTCGGCCTTGGCCGGGATGCGGTAGGCCTCGACGAGATCGGCACCGGCGATCTCCTTGACCTTGGCGTAGAGCGTCTCGTTCGACGCCTCGGGAAGGGCACGCGGCTCCTTCGCGGCGCGCTCGGCGAGGCGGATGATGGCGTCGATCACCGGCTGGAATTCGCGGTGGCCGAACATCACGGCGCCGAGCATCACCTCTTCGGAGAGCTCGCGGGCCTCGGATTCCACCATCAGCACCGCGTCGGCCGTGCCGGCGACGACGAGGTCGAGCTCGGAATCGGCGCGGCTGTCGTGGGCCGGGTTCAGCACGTACTGGCCGCTCGTGTAGGCGACGCGGGCAGCGCCGATCGGGCCCATGAACGGCACGCCCGAGAGGGTGAGCGCCGCGGAGGCCGCGACCATCGCCACGATGTCGGGATCGTTCTCGAGGTCGTGGGAGAGCACGGTGACGATCACCTGCGTCTCGCACTTGTAGCCGTCGACGAAGAGCGGACGGATCGGGCGGTCGATCAGACGCGAGGTCAGAACCTCGTGCTCGGACGGACGGCCTTCACGCTTGAAGTAGCCGCCCGGGATCTTGCCGGCCGCGAAGGCCTTTTCCTGGTAGTGAACGGTGAGGGGGAAGAAATCGAGGCCGGGCTTCGGCTCGCGCTCGGCGACCACGGTCGCGAGAACGGCGGTCTCGCCATAGGTGGCGAGCACGGCGCCGTCGGCCTGACGGGCGACTCGACCGGTCTCGAGGGTCAGCGTGCGGCCGCCCCATTCGATCTCTTCACGGGCAATCTGGAACATCTCGTGTCCTCGTTAAAGTCGCGCGGGAACGCGAAAACGAGCCACGGGCAAGACGGCGGGACGGTCGATCGATGGCGGGAATTGATCCCTCGGCCGTCCTGCGATCCTGCCCCATGGCTGTTCGAGCGTTGCGGGGCCGGGAAGCCCCATCACGTTCCCGCTCGTTGCAGTCGGAGCCGCGCGCTGCGGCTCCACGAATCGCACCGTCGCATCATGCGTCCGGTTCGATGAAAACGGCGCGACGGGGGACCGCCGCGCCGTAAGTCGTCAGCGACGCAGGCCGAGGCGGCCGATCAGCGACTGATAGCGCGCGCCGTCCGTCTTCTTCAGGTGGTCGAGCAGCGAGCGGCGCTGGCTGACCAGCTTCAGAAGGCCACGCCGGGAATGGTTGTCCTTGGCGTGGGACTTGAAGTGCTCGGTCAGATTGGAGATCCGCTCGGAGAGGATCGCGACCTGAACTTCCGGCGAACCGGTGTCGTTTTCCTTCGTCGCATATTCCTTGATGAGCGTCTGCTTGCGCTCAGCGGTAATCGACATCGGGTCTTCCTTTCGTCTTGCAAGGGCCCTGGCGGGCGCTTCGGGTGTGGGACGGCGGCGACGCAGGCGCCCGAATGCAGGGTGAACGCGGATCTCCGCGACGGTCCCAGGATGCGGGAGCGGAAGTGCGCCGGATCGGAGCAGCGGCAAAGGCCGAAAGCTCCGGATCGCGCCGGGGCCGGGGATCGCCAAGGACGGGGCCGAGGATCTCACCGGCAGATCCACGCGGTCGCGGCCGACGCCGGGATGTCGTCCAGCGGGGTCGCGACGCGGGGAATGCACGGGGTGCCGGACGAACCGGCACCCGAACGCGGGCGGACAATGCCGAACAACGCGACGGATTTCCAGCGGAATCGCACCGGCCGCGCCGCAACACGGGCGATGGCTTGGCGAATCCGCCGCCGATCGCGGCTCAGCGCCGCCGCAACCCCTGCTCGGGGGCGGAGAAGTTGAACACGCGGCGCGGCACGAACTCGCCCGCCTCGATGGACCCGAGGGCAACGAGGCGGCCGGCGGACGTCGCATACGCCGCATCGGCCTCCACGGGGGCCTCGCGTCCGCGCAGCAACACGGACTGGCCGCGCCGGATGCGGCCGGCATCGACGCTCGACAGCGCGATCTCCGGAAGGTCCGCGAGGCCGATCTCGACGGGCTGCAGAAGGCCGGCGAGCGCAGCCACTCCGTCCTCGCCCTCTCCGGCTGCCTCGACGTCGGCGACCGGGATCAGGTCGTCCTCGTCGAACGGACCGACGACAAGCCGGCGCAACGCCGAAACGTGCCCGGCGCAGCCGAGCCGACGGCCGAAATCGCGGGCGAGCGAGCGCACATAGGTGCCCTTGCCGCATTCCGCCTCGAACTCGGCGTGATCCACGTCCGGCTGGCCGACGAGATTCAACCGATAGACCTCGACGGGCCGCGCCTCGAGCTCGATCACCTCGCCGTCGCGGGCGAGGTCGTAGGCGCGCTCGCCGGCGATCTTGATCGCCGAATAACGCGGCGGCACCTGGAGGATTTCGCCGGTGAAGCCCGGCAGGATCGCCTCGATCTCGGCCGCAGTGGGACGCTTGTCGGTGGTGGCGACCGCGCGTCCCTCAGCGTCGTCGGTGTCGGTCTCGATGCCCCAGCGCACGGTGAAGCGGTAGACCTTGCGGCCGTCCACGACGTAAGGGACGGTCTTGGTCGCCTCGCCGAAGGCGATCGGCAGGGCGCCCGAGGCGAGCGGATCGAGGGTGCCGGCGTGACCGGCCTTCGCCGCCTGGTAGAGCCGCTTGACGAGGCCGACCGCCTCGGTCGAGGTCATGCCGACCGGCTTGTCGAGGATCAGCCAGCCGTTGATCTCGCGGCGCGGCCGCTTGCGCTGCGGCGGGCGGCCGGGGCGACGGCCCTCGCGCGGACGCGCGGGCACGGCGTCGGACGGGCGCGCGTCGGTTCCCAGAATGTCAGTGCTCATCGCCGTCGCCTTCGTCTTCGGAAAGGTCGCGCCGCACGTCCGGCGCGCTGAGGAGTTCGTCGACCCGGCGATCGTCCTCGTAGCGGGTGTCGAGCCGGAAGCGAACCTCCGGCGCGAAGCGCAGGCCGGCCTTGCGGCCGACGAGGCCCTTGAGCCGTCCTCGGATACGATCGAGGGCGGCGAGCGCACCATCCACGTTGCGGCCGCCGAGCGGCATCACCAGCACCGTGGCCACCTTGAGGTCGGGGCTCATGCGGACCTCGGGGATCGTCACCATGATCCCATCGAGTTCCGGGTCGTGGACTTCGCCACGGGAAAGGATCTCGGCGAGCGCATGACGCACGCTTTCCCCCACGCGCAATTGGCGTTGGGAGGGCATGCCGCCCTCCCGCTCCGATCTGTTCGCTTTCATGTCACGTCTACCTGGCGGCCCGCGGCCGGATTTGGACCGGGCGCGGGCGATAAACCGAAGGGGACACCGTCCTCAAAAGGACCGGGCAGCGGCGGCCGTAGCCGCCGCGGTCCGCCCGCCACGAAAGGCGGGCGGTCTCGGGATCAGAGGGTCCGCGCGATTTCCTCGACGCGGAAGCACTCGATGACGTCGCCGGCGCGCATGTCCTGGTAGGACTCGAACGCCATGCCGCAATCCTGGCCGGCCACGACTTCCTTCGCGTCGTCCTTGAAGCGCTTGAGCTGCGAGAGCTTGCCTTCGTGGATGACGACGCCGTCGCGGATGAGGCGGACGCTGGCGCCGCGCTCGACCGTGCCTTCGGTGACGCGGCAACCCGCGACCTTGCCGACCTTCGACACGTTGAAGATCTCGAGGATCTCCGCGTTGCCGAGGAAGGTCTCGCGCCGTTCCGGAGCGAGCAGGCCCGACATCGCCGCCTTCACGTCATCCACGAGGTCGTAGATGATGTTGTAGTAGCGGATCTCGATGCCGTCGCGCTCGGCCGCATCGCGCGCCTGGATATTGGCGCGGACGTTGAAGCCGATGATCGCAGCACCCGCAGTCGCCGCGAGCGTGACGTCGGATTCCGAGATGGCACCGACGCCCGAGTGGATGACGCGGGCGGTGACCTCGGAGGTGCCGAGCTTCTCGAGCGCCCCGATGATCGCCTCGACCGAGCCCTGCACGTCGCCCTTGACGAGGAGGACGAACTCCTTGCGGCCGGCCTCCTTGAGCTGGCTCATCATCTCGGCGAGCGAGCCGCGGCCACCCGGACGCGCCTTGTCGCGCTTCTGGCGCTGGCGGTAGTCGGTGATCTCGCGGGCGCGAGCCTCGCTCTCGACCACCGCGAAGCGGTCGCCCGCCTCCGGGGTGGCCTGGAAGCCGAGCACTTCGACCGGGGTCGAGGGACCGGCTTCCTTGACCTGCTCGCCGCGATCGTTGACGAGCGCGCGGACACGGCCCCATTCGGTGCCGGCGATCAGGATGTCGCCGACGCGCAGGGTGCCGCGCTGGACGAGCACGGTCGCGACCGGGCCACGGCCCTTGTCGAGCTTCGCTTCGATCACGCTGCCTTCGGCCGGGCGATCGGGGTTGGCCTTGAGCTCGAGCACTTCCGACTGGAGCAGGATCGCCTCGAGGAGACCGTCGAGGTTGGTGCGCTGGGTCGCCGAGACGAGCACCTCCTGGGTCTCGCCGCCGAGCGCCTCCACCACGATGTCGTGGCGCAGCAACTCGTTGCGGACGCGATCCGGGTTGGCACCGGGCTTGTCGATCTTGTTGACCGCCACGACGATCGGCACACCGGCCGCGCGAGCATGGTTGATGGCTTCGATCGTCTGCGGCATCACGCCGTCGTCCGCCGCCACCACCAGCACCACGATATCGGTCGATTTCGCACCACGGGCACGCATCGCCGTGAAGGCTTCGTGGCCCGGGGTATCGATGAAGGTGATCTTCTGACCGTTCTTATCGACCTGATAGGCGCCGATGTGCTGGGTGATGCCACCGGCTTCACCCGCCACCACGTTCGCTTCGCGGATAGCATCGAGCAGCGACGTCTTGCCGTGATCGACGTGGCCCATGATGGTGACCACGGGCGGCCGCGACACCAGATCGCCGCCGTCGTCCGCGTCGGTGAAGAGACCTTCCTCGACGTCGGATTCCGACACGCGCTTCACGGTGTGGCCGAGTTCCTCCGCCACCAACTCCGCCGTATCGGCGTCGATGACGTCGGTGATCTTGTGCATCTGCCCCTGCTTCATCAGGAGCTTGATCACGTCCACCGCGCGTTCCGCCATGCGGTTCGCGAGTTCCTGGATGGTGATCGATTCCGGCAGAATGACTTCGCGGGTGATTTTCTCACGAACTCCGGTCTGCAGGGCGCGCTTGTGCTTCTCCACGCGGCGGCGCATCGACGCCAGCGAGCGGGCACGGGCGCCCTCGTCACCCTCGAGGGCCTTGACGATGGTGAGCTTGGAGCGGCGGCGATCGTCGCCCTTGGGCGTCGGCTTGGCGGGCGCCAAGGCGGCCTTCGGGCGCTTGCTCGTCGCGCCGAGGCCGCGCTTCTTACCCTCATCCTCGTCCTCGTCGACGGCCGGACGGCGTGCCGACGGGGCAGCCACCCCAGCGGTCGTCGTCGCCGCAGGCGTCGCCGCGGTCGGACGCGCGCTCTCGCCCGCCGGGCGGCGCTTGGCAGCCTCCTCGGCGGCGCGGCGGCGCACCTCTTCGTCCGCCTTCTTGCGAACTTCCTCTTCGACGCGGCGGCGCTCGGCCTCTTCCCGCTCGCGATGGATGCGGGCGATCAGCTCGCGCTCGGCGACCACCTCTTCCTCGGCACGGCGGCGATCGTCGGCCTCACGGAGACGGGCCTCGGCGAGCGCCTGGGCGCGGGCGCCGATTTCTTCCTGGGTGAGCTGACGGTGCACGACGCGGGCGCGCGGCGAGGCATCGGCGCGCTGGCCGCCCGAACGATCGCCGGGACGGCCGTCCTGCCGACCGCCGGGACGCTGGCCCTGCGGCCCGGGCGCACCCGGGCGCTGCGGCGCGCCGGGGCCGCCGCGACCCTGCGATTGCGACGGTCCGCCGGACGAACGGTTCTGCGACGGCGCACCAGCACCATGCCGCGGTCCCTGGGGCGCCGGAGCGGCCGCCTTCGGAGCGACGACGGGCTCGGCCGGAGCCGGCTCGGCGACCACCGGGGTGGGCTCAGCGACAACCGCCGGGGCCGGCGCTTCCGCCACGACCGGAGCGGGCGCTTCCACCACCGGCGGAGGCGCAGCCTCGACCGGTGCCGGGGCGGGCGCCTCGGTCACAACGGGCTGAGGCGCTTCCGCCTCGGCGGGAGCCGGCTTCGGCTGAGCGGCCGCGGCCGCTTCGGCGGCGCGGATCTCGGCCGCACGCGCTTCGAGCACGGCGCGCTGCTGCGGCGTGAGCTGAGGAGCCGCCGGAGACACAGCCTCCTCGCGCCCCTCCGGCTGCCCGGCTTCGCCCGGCATCAGGATGCGCCGCTTCTTCTTCTCCACGACGACCGCTTTGGTGCGTCCGTGGCTGAAGCTCTGCCGGACGGTCCCCTGCTCCAGCGAGGGCCGCCGCAACGACAGCGTGGTCGTCTTGCGGTCGACGCTCAGGGTTTTGTCGCCGGGGTTGTTCGTATCGCTCATACCGTCTTCAGTCCTGCGGGGCCGCGGGGCCCGCCGTTGCCATGCCGTCCAAACTGTCCGTGACATCAAGTCCACGATAGCGCGTCAGTCGGCGCGCCCGTTCGAGGACCCCATCGCTGGCCCGGCCCGCGAGCAGGGCAGCATGTATCACATTTGAGAGGCCTAATGCCAAATCCAATTCGCCTGATGCGAAAATCCGGATCGTCGGAATCGCGTCGGCGTTGCCGAAACGGCGCATCAGCGCCGCCTTGAGCTTGCGGATGCCGTCGGGAGCGGCATCGGAGGCGGTGATCAGAGCCGCCACATCGTCCTTGCCGAGAGCACTTTCGACCTTGGTGAAGCCGATCACGAGGACACCCGCCTTGCGGGCCATCGATACGGCCTGCACGGCCGCCTTCACCAGAAGCATATCGACGCGCTCGGCGAGCCCGGGCGCGACCTTCACCTCAGCCTTGAAGGCGCGGGCGAACAGACGCTTGCGCTCGGCCGTGGCGACCGCCTCGTGCGTCGCCGTGACCCAGACGCCACGCCCCGGCAATTCGCGCCGGATATCCGGCACCACCGTACCGTCGGGGGCAACGACGAAACGGATCATCTGTTCCGGCGCGGCGACGGTGCGCGTCACGATGCAGGTTCGCTCGGGCGCCGCCTTGCGCGCGCCACCCGAAGGGGCCTCGGCCCCGCGTTCGTTGACCGAGACGTCTAGGGGCGCGTCAGCGGACGGCACCGGCACGGTCGCGGCGGACACAACCGCACCGGCGCTGGAAGCGCGTGCGCGCTCCAACGTTCCGGTCGCCGTGTCGTGCCGTCGCGACATCGTCCGTGTCCCGTTCAATCTGGTCGGCCCGACGCGCCATCAGCGCGCGGCCTCGCCCTCGACGCCGTCTTCCTCGGCGTCCACGTCTTCTTCCTCTACGACCGGCGCCTCGATCCAGCCGGCGGCGATGCGCGCGGCCATCACGATTTCCTCGGCCTCGGCGCGCGAAATCTCGAGCTCGGAGAGCGCGCCCGGATGACGAACGGTCTCGCCGTTCTTGCGCTCGGTCCAGCCGATCAGATCGTCCGTGGCGCAGCCGGCGAGATCCTCGACCGTCTTGATACCGTCCTTGCCGAGGGCGACCATCATCTGGGTCGTCACGCCGGCGACGTCGCGCAGCTCGTCCTCGACACCGAGCGCACGGCGCTCCTCGTCGAGCTGACGCTCGATCTCTTCCAGGTGCTCGCGCGCGCGCGCCTGGATCTCCTCGGCGGTCTGCTCGTCGAAGCCTTCGATCGAGGCGATTTCGTCGAGATCGACATAGGCGACCTCCTCGACGGACGCGAAACCTTCGGAGGCGAGGAGCTGGCCGACGACCTCGTCGACATTGAGCGCGTCGACGAAGAGCTGGGTGCGCTCGGCGAATTCCTTCTGACGGCGCTCGGATTCCTCCTGCTCGGTGAGGATGTCGATATCCCACCCGGTGAGCTGCGAGGCGAGGCGCACGTTCTGACCACGGCGGCCGATGGCAAGCGAGAGCTGATCGTCGGGGACCACCACCTCGATGCGCTCGGCATCCTCGTCGAGCACCACCTTGGCGACTTCCGCCGGCTGCAACGCGTTGACGATGAAGGTCGCGGCATCGGGCGACCACGGGATGATGTCGATCTTCTCGCCCTGGAGCTCCTGCACGACCGCCTGGACGCGCGAACCGCGCATGCCGACGCAGGCGCCGACCGGGTCGATCGAGGAATCCCGCGAATAGACCGCGATCTTGGCGCGCGAGCCCGGATCACGGGCGACCGACTTCACCTCGATGATGGCGTCGTAGATCTCCGGCACTTCCTGGGCGAACAGCTTCGCCATAAACTGCGGATGGGTGCGCGACAGGAAGATCTGCGGCCCACGCTGCTCGCGGCGAACGTCGTAGATATAGGCGCGGATGCGGTCGCCGTTGCGGAACGCCTCACGCGGGATGAGTTCGTCGCGGCGCACGATGGCTTCGCCACGGCCGAGATCGACGATCACGTTACCGTATTCGACGCGCTTGACGACGCCGTTCACGATCTCGCCGATGCGGTTCTTGTATTCATCGAACTGACGGTCGCGCTCGGCCTCGCGGACCTTCTGCACGATGACCTGCTTCGCCGACTGGGCGGCGATGCGACCGAAATCCATCGGCGGCAGCGGCTCGGCGATGAAGTCGCCGACCTGGGCGGCCGGGTTGCGGCTCTTGGCGTCGACGAGGTCGATCTCGGTCGCCGGGTTCTCGACGGCTTCCACGACCTGGAGCAGGCGCTGGAGCCGGATCTCACCGGTGCGCGGATTGATCTCCGCACGAACTTCGGTCTCGGACCCGTAACGGGAGCGGGCCGCCTTCTGGATGGCATCTTCCATCGCCGCGATCACGATGCCGCGGTCGATCACCTTCTCGCGGGCGACCGCGTCGGCGATCTGCAGAAGTTCGAGCCTGTTCGCGCTGACTGCCATGGATCTGCTCTCAGCTTCTTTGCGTTCTTCGGGGAGGGCCGGCGGCATGGAGCCGCTCCATCTCTCCCGTCGCCGGCCGGATATCGCCCGGCGGCTGGTTTCAGTTGAGGGCGTCGCGCCCCGGTTCCTCGCCATCCGCGTCGTCCGCCGCCACCTGGGCGGCCTTCTTGTCGCGGCGCAGCGCTTCCTTGATGAGGTCGTCGGTCAGGATCAGGCGGGCTTCGCCGACATCGTCGAGCGCGAGCTTCACGGTGTCAGGCGCGTCCTTCGGCGGATCCTCGAGGCGGAGCACGAAATGATCGCCCTCGACACCGACCAGGATGCCGCGGAAGCGCTTGCGGCCTTCGTGGGCGATCCGCAGCTCGACCTTTGCCACATGGCCGGCCCAGCGCGCGAAATCGGTGCGGCGCACCAGCGGCCGATCGATGCCCGGGGAGGAGACCTCCAGGTAATAAGCCTTGTCGATCGGATCGTCGACGTCGAGCGCCGGCGACACCATCCGGCTGATGGTCTCGCAATCGTCGACGGTCATGGTGCCATTCGGCCGCTCGGCCATGATCTGCAACGTGCAGCCGTTCTGGCTCGACACCCGCACCCGCACCAGCCGATAGCCGAGATCCTCGATCACGGGTTCGACGATCGCCGCCACCCGGCCATCGAGACCGGTCTCGGTCACGATACGGGGCTCGATCTCGCCGTCCACGCTGTTCGGGAACGCCTCTTCGCTCACGCCGGTCCTCCGTCTCGCCGGGCTGGGATGGTCTGTCGAGAGCGCGGGGCGACGTTTCCGAGAGCCCAAAGCGAAAAGAGCGGGTCCCGGGCGGAACCCACTCTCACCCGATCCATCCAGACCTGAACGAGAATGATTGAATGACGGCTATATAAAGCCGGACCGGGCCCGATTGCAAGGCGCCGACGCGAACAATCGCGGCGCGCCGTGCGACACGCGATCTCCGTGTACGCTGCGTCCGCCGGCGGGGAGGGGCGAAGGCGGCGGATGAGAGGGGGTGCAGAGGCAGAGGCGGGGAAATGTTCTGCGCAAGGCCCCTGCAAGCCTCGACGTCCACCCTGCGCTCCGAACATGGAGACGTGTGCCCCGGCGCGCGGCCCGCGCCGTCTACGGCGAGGGCCGCCCCGCGGCCCCGAGGCGAGGACGCGACATGCGCAAGCCCATCGACATCCGAGGCATCTTCCAGGTGGGAAACGTTTCTGGTGCCCCTCGCACCGGGCTCTCGCTCATAAAGAACGATTGCTCTGCCACCCCTTCCTTCTCCCCCGCCGGGGGAGAAGGTGCCCCGAAGGGGCGGATGAGGGGTCCTGCCGTTTCACCTCGAGAGCGTGGGAAGGTTAAGGCGACGAAGCCCACCCCTCATCCGGCCCTACGGGCCACCTTCTCCCCGCGAGCGGGGAGAAGGACAGGCGGTGCCCCATCACTCGGCACATGCACCCGGTCGGCGCATCCCCTGGCGCTGATCCTCGCCCCCGGCATTCTGATCGCGAGCCTCATGCCCGCCGCCGCCCAGATGGCGCCGGCGACGCCCAATCCGTGGACGACGGGCGCCGGGGCAGCGGTGACCAACAGCGTCATCGGCATGTCCGCCGGCGTCGTCGCCGGCATGGCGCTCGCCCCCCAGGCCGCCGCGCCGGGCGTCGTCTACGTGGTGCCGACCCGTCAGCCGAGGCCCGATCCGGACGACATCGGACCGAAGGCGAGCGACGCCATCGGCCCGCCGCCGCCAGCGCAGGGACCGGTCAATTATGTAACGCCGCCGACCGTCGTGCAGGTGCCGGCCTATTATGGCAGCGGCAGCGACGGCGGCGCCGTGACCCCGAGCTACGCCCCGGCCTACGGCGCGACCTCTTATGGCGGGCAAGCCTACGGTGGACAGGCCTACGGCGACGGCCAAGGCTACGGCGCGCAGGGCGCCGACGGGGCTTATGGTGGCGGCGGACAGGCCGTCGATCCCAATGCCCCGGCTGTGGCGTCCCCGCAGAACTACGTCGCCGCCACCCCGCCGGCGCCGTGGAGCGCCGGCTGGTATTCCTATTGCGCCGGCCGCTATCCGAGCTTCAACCCGCAGACCGGAAATTATACGACGAACGACGGCAAGACCTATTTCTGCCGGTAGGACGCGACCGCCAGCGAGCGCGGCGCTCGGGGGCATGGGGACGTGAAAAGCGCGGCGTCTTACCGGATCATTCGCCGGCTAATGACCCCGCTCAGCCTTGCTCGAGGCGACGGCAGATTTCGTCCAATTGCTCGAGCGAGGCATAGCGGATGCGGACTTCGCCGGCGCCGGTGGCGCGGTGGGCCAGCGACACCGTGAGGCCGAGGCCGTCGGCGAGGCGGCGCTCCAAGGCGAGGGTGTCGGGATCCTTCGGCTGCGCCTTCGCCGCCGCCTTCACCGCATCGCCGAGCGGTTTCTGGGCGAGCGCCTCGGCGTCGCGCACCGTCAGCCCCTTCGCCACGATGGTTTCGGCGAGGGCTTCCGGATCCGGCGCGGTGAGGAGGGCGCGGGCGTGACCAGCGGTCAGGCGGCCCTCGGCGAGGTGCTCCTTGACGCGCTCGGGCAATTTCAGAAGCCGCATCGTGTTGGCGACATGGCTGCGGCTCTTGCCGATCACCTGGGCGAGCTCGCTCTGGGAATAGGCGAACTCGTTCATGAGCTGCTGGTAGCCGCCGCCCTCTTCGAGAGCATTGAGGTCGGCGCGCTGCACGTTCTCGATGATCGCGATCTCGAGGGCTTCGCGGTCGTCGACCTCGCGCACCAGGATCGGCACCTCGTGGAGACCGGCGCGCTGCGAGGCGCGCCAGCGCCGCTCACCGGCAATGATCTCGTAGGCTTCCGTCTCGCCGGCGACGGGGCGGACCAGGATCGGCTGAAACACGCCGCGCTCGCGGATTGAGTTCGCCAGATCCTCGAGATCGGCCTCCGCGAAGGTGCGGCGCGGATTGCGCGGGTTGGGCCGCAGGAAGGCGATCGGCACCCGCTTGAGGCCGCGCGCCCGTTCCCGGTCACGATCCGAGAACCCGGCATCCGCCGAGACGTCGCCCATCAAAGCCGCGAGTCCGCGGCCGAGCCGCTTGCGTCCCTGTTCCTCCGCCATCGTCCCGTGCCCTCCGCAGCCCTCGGCCGCCTTGTCCTTCCGGCGCGCCGTCGGCACCGCCGACGGCCGTAAAATCAATCAAGTCTTTGATTTAAAATAATAAATCGCAATTTCTCGCGATCAGGCGGCGACCGCCTTGAGCCGCTTCTCGCGCTGAATGATCTCGGACGCGAGACGGAGATAGGCCTGGCTGCCGGCGCAGCGCAGATCGTAGAGCAAGGCGGGCTTGCCATAGGACGGCGCCTCGCTGAGGCGCACGTTCCGCGGGATCACCGTCTCGTAGACCTTCTCGCCCATATGGTCGCGCACGTCGGCAACGACCTGATTGGCGAGGTTGTTGCGGGCGTCGTACATGGTCAGCACCACGCCGTGGATCGCGAGCTCGGGATTGAAGGCCTGGCGCACCTGATCGACGGTCTTGAGGAGTTGGCTCAAGCCTTCGAGGGCGAAGAACTCGCATTGCAGCGGCACCAGAACGCCGTGGGACGCACTCATCGCATTGATGGTCAGAAGATTGAGCGACGGCGGGCAATCGAGCAGCACATAGGTGAAGGCCGGGCCTTCGCCGCGCGACGCGTGCTGGGCGATCGCCTTGCGCAGGCGATGGGCGCGGTCGCGCTCGCTCGCGATTTCGAGCTCGAGCCCGAGCAGGTCGAGCGTGGAGGGGGCGAGATAGAGCCGCGGCACCGCGGTCTCCAAGACCGCGCCGGCGAGCGGCGCATCGCCGATCAGCACGTCGTAGGTCGAGACGCGGCGGTCCTTGCGCTCGATGCCGAGACCGGTCGAGGCGTTGCCCTGGGGATCGAGATCGACGATCAGCACGGTCTCGCCGATCGCCGCGAGGGCCGTGCCGAGATTGATCGCCGTCGTCGTTTTGCCGACGCCGCCCTTCTGGTTGGCGACGACGAGGACGCGGGGCGAGCGGGGCAGGGCGTCGTGAGCGGCACCCGGCGCAAAGGCGGTATCGGAATCGGCCATCATCGCTTCATCCCCGTTCGAGCGGTGCGAGATCTCGCACGACGACGATGCGGCCCTCGGGATCGGACCGGCTCGGATGTTCTACCAGATCGAAGCGCCAATGGGCACGCGCCTCTTCGACTTCGCGGGCGAGATCGCGGCCTTTGTGGAAGATTCCCGCCGCCCCGGCGAGCATCAGGGGCGCCGCGAGCGCGAGGAGGCGGTCGAGCGGCGCGAGAGCCCGCGCCGACACCGCCTCGACCGGTGCCGTCCGGTCCGCGGCGAGGCCGGCGACGACGTCCTCGATGCGGGCGGCATGGGCGCGGGCGGGCGCGGCGGTGGTGCGCGCGACCGTCTTCAGGAAGGCGACCTTGCGGGCGTTCGACTCGACGAGGTCGACCTGGGCGCCCGCCGTCTCCGACAACAGGATCGCCGTCACCATGCCCGGAAAGCCCGCACCGGAGCCGAGATCGACCCAGCGCCGCGCCGTGGGCAGGGCGGCGAGCGCGCCGGTGCTGTCGAGGACATGGCGGCGCCACACCTCGTCGAGCGTGCCCGGGCCGACCAGGTTCTTCGCCCGCTGCCATTGGTGCAGCAGGTCGACATAGGTCGTGAGCCGCGCCGCGATCGCCGGCGTCAGCGGGACCGTCTCGGTGACGACCGAGACGTCGTCGAGGGGCGGCCGGGCGTCACGCGGCATGAAGGTCGCGGTCCGCGGCACGCTTGCGGGCATGGGCGAGGAGGAGGGTCAGCGCCGCCGGCGTCATGCCCTCGATGCGACCGGCCTGCCCGAGGGTCGCCGGCTTCACGGCGGCGAGGCGCTGGCGCAGTTCGTTGGAGAGGCCGGGGAGGGCGACATAATCGAGATCGTCCGGCAGGCGCACGCCCTCGTCGCGCTTCAGAGCGGCGATGTCCGCGGCCTGCCGATCGAGATAGACCGCATAGCGGGCATCGGTCTCGACGATCTCGGCGATGCCGGGCGCGATGGCCCCGAGCGCCGGCCACACGGCGGCGAGCCGGTCCCAGGTGATGTCCGGATAGGACAGGAGATCGAAGGCGGTGCGCCGCACGCCGTCGCGGTTGAGGGCGAGGCCGTGGCGGGCCGCCTCCTGCGGGGTGAGGCTCAGCTCGCCGAGCAGACGCCGGGCATCGGCGAGGGCGGCGAGGCGGGCTTCGAACGCCGCCGCGCGCTCCGCCTTGACGAGGCCGAGCGCGACGCCGCGCGCCGTCAGCCGCTCGTCGGCGTTGTCGGCGCGGAGCTTGAGGCGGAACTCGGCCCGCGAGGTGAACATCCGATAGGGCTCGGTGACGCCGCGGGTGACGAGATCGTCGATCATGACGCCGAGATAGGCTTCGTCGCGCCCGATCGTAACGCCTTCGCCGCCGCCGGCGACCCGCGCCGCATTGAGCCCGGCGACGAGGCCCTGGGCGCCGGCCTCCTCGTAGCCCGTCGTGCCGTTGATCTGGCCGGCGAGGAAGAGGCCGCGGCAGGCCTTCGTCTCGAGCGTCGGCTTCAGCTCGGTCGGATCGACGTGGTCATATTCGATGGCGTAGCCGGGGCGCAGGATCTCCGCGCGCTCGAGGCCGGGGATCGTCGCGATCAGCGCGCGCTGGGCGTCCTCCGGCAGCGACGTTGAAATGCCGTTCGGATAGATAGTCGGGTCGTCGAGGCCTTCCGGCTCGAGGAAGATCTGATGGCCGTCGCGATCGCCGAAGCGGACGATCTTGTCCTCGATCGACGGGCAATAACGCGGGCCCCGGCTCGCGATCTCGCCGGAATACATCGCCGAGCGATGCAGGTTCGCGCGGATCGCGGCGTGGGTCGCCTCAGTGGTGCGGGTGATGTGGCAGGGCACCTGAGGCGTGGTGATCCGCGTCGTCAGCGCCGAGAACGGCACCGGCGGATCGTCGCCCGGCTGCACGTCGAGACCGGCCCAATCGATGGTGCGGCCGTCAAGGCGCGGCGGCGTGCCGGTCTTCAGGCGACCGAGCCGGAGCCCGAGCGCGGCGAGGCTCGCCGACAGCCCGATCGAGGGCGGCTCGCCGATACGGCCCGCCGCGATCTTGCGCTCGCCGATATGAATGAGGCCGTTGAGGAAGGTGCCGGTGGTGAGCACGACGGCGCCGGTGTCGAAGCGCCGGCCGTCGCTCGCGGTGACGGCGACGACGCGGCCGTCCGCGACGACGAGGCCGGTGACGTCGGCCTCGACGACGGTGAGGTTCTCGGTCTCGGCGATCGCCCGCTGCATGGCGGCGCGGTAGAGCTTGCGGTCGGCCTGGGCGCGGGGGCCTTGCACCGCCGGACCCTTGCGCCGGTTGAGCAGGCGGAACTGGATGCCGGCCTGATCGGCGACTCGGCCCATCAGGCCGTCGAGGGCGTCGATCTCGCGGACGAGATGACCCTTGCCGAGCCCGCCGATCGCGGGATTGCACGACATCACGCCGATCGAGTCGGCCTTCTGGGTGAGGAGCGCGGTGCGGGCGCCGGCGCGCGCGGCGGCGGCGGCCGCTTCGCAGCCCGCATGTCCCCCTCCGACCACGACGACGTCATAGAGCCGCGACAAGGCGACCTCCCGGCGATTCCGCTGCAAATGATGGCACGGTGTAGCCGAGGGCGGGGGCCGAGTCAAAGCGCCGACTGTTTCACGTGAAACAGGGGCGGGTTGCGAGATGGAGTGCGGACGGGATGTGAGCCGAATTGCCCGTGCAGCGCCCCAAATACCGCCGCTGCGACCCCGGACGGACCCGGATCGCGTCCCGGCTCCCAAAGCCAATCACAACGGATTCGGATTTGGCTCGCGGCGGTCCACGTCCGAAGCGTGGCCTTTCCCTCGAACCTTCCCGCCATCCGGTGTGTCGCGCCTTGGGATCCAATGATCCGGCCTCGCCTGTTTCACGTGAAACAGGCAAACCTGCGCGGTCCGTTAACGAGACCTTGCCGGCCTCCGCGCAATTCGATGGATCGCGCGGCCCTGGCCGCAGCCGCGGGCGGCCCCAGCTCACTTCCCGATGCAGAAGGTCGAGAAGATGGCGCCGAGAACGTCCTCCACGCCGATCGCGCCGATCACCGCGCCGAGCGCGTCCGCCGCCCGGCGGAGGTGCTCGGCCTTCAGTTCCGAGCCTTTCGCCGAGTGGGCGAGGCCGATCGCGGCAACCGCGTCGGCAATCGCCGCGCGGTGGCGCGCCCGGGTGACGAGCCCGGATTCGCCGCCGGCGAGCCCCTCCGCCGCCGCCAATGCGAGGCCCTCGAGGAGGTCGCCGACACCGGCCCCGGTCGCCGCCGAGACGGTAAAGGCATGGCCCCGGGTCCGGCGGCCGGCCGGAGCGAGATCGGTCTTGCTGAGCACGCGCCGAAAGCCCGGCCGCGCCGCCAGAGCCGATGGAGGCTCGATCGCCCCGCCGTCGGCCGGGTCGAGCCAGAGCACCAGATCGGCCACCTCGCCGTGAGCGATGGCCCGCCGGACCCCCTCGCGCTCGGCGAGGCTCTCGGCTTCGCGGATGCCCGCGGTGTCGAGGATCAGGACGGGCCAGCCGCCGAGATCGAGATGGACCTCGATGACGTCCCGGGTCGTCCCCGCCTCGGCGGTGACGATCGCCACCTCGCGGCGCGCCAGCGCGTTCATCAGGCTCGATTTGCCCGCATTCGGCGGCCCCATCAGCGCCACGCGAAACCCCTCGCGCAGACGCTCCGCCCGGTGGCCGTCGTCGAGCGCCCGCTTCAGATCCCCGGCGAGCGCCGCCGCAATCGCCAGCGCCCCCGCCTCCGCCCGCTCGTCCACATCGTCCTCGTCGGTGAAATCGAGGCCCGCTTCGATCAGCGCACGGGCCTCCAGGGCCTGAGCGCGCCAATGGGCGATGCGGCGGGAGAGGGCGCCGTCCGCCTGGGCCACCGCCTGGCGGCGCTGCGCCTCCGTTTCCGCGGCGAGAAGGTCGGCGAGGCCCTCGACCTCGGCGAGGTCCATCCGGCCGGCGAGGAAGGCGCGGCGGGTGAACTCGCCCGCCTCGGCGAGCCGCACGTCCGGGTGCGCGGTCACCGCATCGAGGGCAGCGGCCACCACCGCGCGACCGCCGTGGAGGTGCAGTTCGACCATGTCCTCGCCGGTCGCCGTCTCCGGCCCCGGCAGCCAGAGCACCACGGCGCGATCGATCAGCGCCCCCGTCTCGGGGCGGCGCAGACGCCTCAGGCTCGCCCGCCGCGGCGCCGGCAGCGGGCCGCCGATCAGGCCCGCCAGGACCGGACCGCTCGCCGGTCCGGAGAGACGGACCACGGCGACCGCCGACGGCACCGCCCCACTCGACAAGGCTGCGATCGTGCTCTCTCCGCTCATGGGCGCCCCTCTCATTCCCGTTGGTCCGGCACCGACACGGACCCGCCGATCCCTACCCCGCGGCGGCGCGAAACGGAATTGGCGCGTGACCTTCGCCGTCTCCCGGGCGCCACGGATCATCGCCGTCGTTCGGGCGTTTCGTCTATCGATGCACGCGCGGTCACGCACTGCGGCTAGACTGCGCGCCTGAAGACGATGCCCCGAGCGGCAAGCGGAGTTGACCATGACCGATCCGACCCGAGAGCGTGAGGCCGAAAACGGCTGGCCGGCTGCGAACCTGCTCGCTGGCGAGGTCAGTCCCTATCTCATCCAGCACGCCGACAACCCGGTCCATTGGCGTCCCTGGGGCGAGGCGGCGTTTGCCGAAGCGCGGGCGCTCGGCAAGCCGGTGCTGCTCTCGGTCGGCTACGCCGCCTGCCATTGGTGCCATGTGATGGCCCACGAGAGCTTCGAGAACCCAGCCGTCGCGGCGGTGATGAACCGCCTCTTCGTGAACATCAAGGTCGACCGAGAGGAGCGTCCGGAGATCGACCAGATCTACATGAATGCGCTCCATGCGCTCGGCGAGCAGGGCGGCTGGCCGCTCACGATGTTCCTCACCGCCGAGGGCGAGCCGTTCTGGGGCGGCACCTACTTCCCGCCCGAACCGCGTTATGGCCGGCCCGGCTTCGTCGAGATGATCGAGGCGGTCGCCAAGACCTATGCGGCGAAGGGCGAGGCGGTCTCCCACAACGCCACGGCGCTGCGCGCGGCGCTGTCGGCCGAGCCGCGTCCCGGCGCCGCGATCGACCGCAACGTCCTCGATCAAGCCGCCCGCGAACTCCTTTCGATCGCCGATCCGGTCAACGGCGGCACCCGCGGCGCGCCGAAATTCCCCCAGGCGAGCCTGCTCGAACTGCACTGGCGGGCGTTCCGCCGGACCGGCGATACGGCCTTCCGCGACCATGTCGTGCGCACCCTCGAGCGCCTCTCGAACGGCGGGATCTACGATCACATCGGCGGCGGCTATGCGCGCTATTCCGTCGATGCGAAGTGGCTCGTGCCGCACTTCGAGAAGATGCTCTACGACAACGGTCAGCTCCTCGGCCTCCTCGCCCACGCCTTTGCCGCGACGGGGGAGGAGGGCTTCCGCCGCCGCATCGAGGAAACGGTGACGTGGCTCGGCCGCGAGATGATCGCGGAGGAGGGTGCCTTCGCCGCGAGCTACGACGCGGATTCGGAAGGTGAGGAGGGGCGCTTCTATCTCTGGACCCCGCCGGAGATCGAGGCCGTCCTCGGGGCCGAGGCGGACGTCTTCGCCCAAGCCTACGACATTACGCCGAAGGGCAATTTCGAGGGCCGTTCGATCCCGAACCGCCTCTCCGGAGGCTTCCCGAGCGCGACGGACGAGGAGCGCCTCGCCCCCATGCGCGCCGCCCTCTACACCACCCGGGCGACGCGGCCCTGGCCCGGCCGCGACGACAAGATGCTCGCCGACTGGAACGGCCTCACCATCTTCGGCCTCTCGGAGGCCGGGCGCATCCTCGAGCGGCCCGACTATATCGCGATGGCGCGCCGCGCCTTCGACGGGATCGTGAACCTGCTCGGCGACGGCGACCGCCTGGGGCACGCCGCGCGGGCCGGCCGGCGCACCTTCCCCGGGCTCTCCACCGATTATGGCGCGATGATCCGTGCCGCCCTCTCGCTCCATGCGGCGACCGCAGAGGCGGGCCTCATCGCCCGCGCGGAACGCTGGGCCGCCGTGCTCGACGCCCACCATCGCCTGCCGGGCGGCGCCTATGCCCTCGTCGCCGACGATGCGGAAACCCTTCTCGTCCGCCTCGCCGGAGCGATCGACGAGGCGACGCCGAGCGGCAACGCCCTCGTCGCCGATGCCCTGGTCGGTCTCTGGCTGACGACGGGCAACGACGATTACCGGGCGAAGGCGGACGCGCTGGTCGCTCATTTCGCCGGCGAGATCCGCGCGAACGTGTTCGGCCACGCCGGCCTCCTCAATGCGCTCGACACACGCCTCGCCGCGGAGCAGGTCGTCATTATCGCCGGCGACGATGCGGCCGGTGCACGGCACCTCGCCGCACGGGTCGAACGCGCGCCTCGTCTCGGCCGCTCGTTCGCGATCGTGCGCGAGGGAGTGCCCGAGGGACATCCGGCCGCTGGCAAGACGGCGATCGCGGGCCGCGCGACGGCCTATGTCTGCCGCGACGGGGCGTGCTCACTGCCGATCTCGGAGCCGGACGCGCTCGCCGAGGCGCTTCGAGGGTGAGATTCGTCCCGAGACGCGTCGAGACCGCATTTCGGAGACATCGGGACCGTCGCTGAAAGGTGGACGCCGCTCGCCGTGATTCAGAGAGTCAAGGGCGGCCGTTTCGGATCGGCCGTCCGATCACCCAGACCGCTCCCGATTTTGCCGCTGACGGGGCTCCAAATCGCTCCCGAATTGCGGATGGTACGCTCGATATACAACTTTTAATATATATATTGTCGCGCTATCGATTGACCGCAAGCTCTGGCTCTGGATCGCCGCGAAGAGCCTGGACGCCGACCGGGACGGCGATTGCCAGCCACACGCAGCCTCGCTCCCTGTGTCCGCCGTCTCTCAAGACGAAGCCCCGGCCGTCTCCGACCGGGGCTGCGTCGCCACCTCGCCCACAGATGTGGCCCACCCGCGAGGCACGTCGCGCTTCGTCTGGATCAATGCCGATCGCGGTGCGACCCATCAGGCATGATGCGGCACGAGCCCCAGCATCGCGAGCCGATCCCGCAACTCGCCCTCCGCCATATGGGTGAGATCTTTCGCGAGTTCATCGACGATCTTCGCCTTCGTGCCGGGATGCAGGCCTTCCTTGATCTCGGCGAGTGCCTTCGGCAGCGCGACGAGCACGAGGCACTGGAACGCGCCGTCGGCATCGGCGGTGTTGATCTGCTCGGCGAGCTGCTTCGGCATGTGGTGGTGCCCGTGGGTCAGGGTCTCCACCGGCGCAAACACGCCGTGGTGGAGAACGAGAATGCGGGCATGCGCTTCGTCGGCGACGACGAACCAAGTGGTCGGACGAATGGCCATGATGAAAGCTCCTCCTTCCGAGGGGGCGCCGGAACCCGGACGGTGGCGGCGCCGCTCCTTCTTTTTCTGGCTTCCATTCGACTACCGCCGCGCACCGCTCGCCTTGAGCGAAATCAAAGGCGCACGAAACGCTCCTTCCGCGCCGAGAGCGGGTCGCCAAACGCAAACGGCCCGGGCGAGGCCCGGGCCGTTCCACGTGAAACCGCGACGCGATCCAACGCGTCAGGTGTTCATCGAATCGAAGAATTCCTGGTTCGACTTCGTCTGGCGCAGCTTGTCGAGGAGGAACTCGATCGCGTCCACCGTGCCCATCGGATTGAGGATACGGCGCAGGACGTAGGTCTTCTTGAGCTGGTCCGGCGGCACGATGAGCTCTTCCTTGCGGGTGCCCGAGCGCTGGATGTCCATCGCCGGGAACACGCGCTTGTCCGAGACCTTGCGGTCGAGGATGAGCTCGCAGTTGCCGGTGCCCTTGAACTCTTCGAAGATCACTTCGTCCATGCGGCTGCCGGTGTCGACGAGTGCGGTCGCGATGATCGTCAGCGAGCCGCCTTCCTCGATGTTGCGCGCCGCGCCGAAGAAGCGCTTCGGGCGCTGCAGGGCGTTGGCGTCGACACCGCCGGTCAGCACCTTGCCGGACGACGGCACGACCGTGTTGTAGGCGCGGCCGAGGCGGGTGATCGAATCAAGCAGGATGACGACGTCGCGCCCGTGCTCGACGAGCCGCTTCGCCTTCTCGATCACCATCTCGGCGACCTGGACGTGACGGGCGGCCGGCTCGTCGAAGGTCGACGAGATGACCTCGCCCTTCACCGAGCGCTGCATGTCCGTCACTTCTTCCGGACGCTCGTCGATGAGGAGCACGATCAGGTAGCACTCGGGATGGTTCGAGGTGATCGAGTGCGCGATGTTCTGGAGGAGCACCGTCTTACCGGTGCGCGGCGGCGCCACGATCAGGGCGCGCTGGCCCTTGCCGAGCGGCGCGACGAGATCGATCACGCGCGCCGAGATGTCTTTTTTCGTCGGGTCCGCGATCTCCATCTTGAACCGCTCGTCGGGATAGAGCGGGGTCAGATTGTCGAAGTGGACCTTGTGGCGCGCCTTGTCGGGATCTTCGAAGTTGATCGTGTTGACCTTGAGGAGGGCGAAATAACGCTCGCCTTCCTTGGGGCTACGGATCATGCCCTCGACGGTGTCACCGGTGCGCAGCGAGAAGCGGCGGATCTGCGAGGGCGAGACGTAGATGTCGTCCGGGCCGGGCAGATAGTTCGCGTCGGGCGAGCGTAGGAAGCCGAACCCGTCCTGGAGCACCTCGACGACGCCCTCGCCGACGATCTCGACTTCGCGGGCAGCGAGCTGCTTCAGGATCGCGAACATCAGCTCCTGTTTGCGCATGGTCGAAGCGTTTTCGACCTCGAGCTCCTCGGCAAAGACGAGCAGTTCGGTCGCAGTCTTCGACTTGAGCTCCTGAAGCTTCATCTCCCGCATGAATTGTTCCTTGAAAGCGCGGCAGGTCTGACCCGTTTCACAGGTCGGAGGGGATTGGGGGAATGGGGGCGGATCTCGAACGGAAACGGAAAAGTCCGGTCTGGCGCCTCAGGCGACGAAAGCCAGTCTCAAGCAACTGGTCCGCGCGGGCTCCTGTCCGCCTCGAATGAGGACGCCCGGAACATAGTCGCTTCGTGCCGACGCGGCAAGACCACATCGGCGAGAACGGAACACAAATTCCAGCGCCTCGCGGCGCGGGGGTCGCGCCTCAGAACGGCTTCAGCACGACGAGGATCACGATGCCGATCAGGAGGACCGTCGGAACCTCGTTGAGAATTCGATAGAATCGGGCGGATTTGGTGTTCGCGTCGGCCGCGAACCGGCGCACCGCCCCGGCGAGATAGCCGTGCACACCCGACAGGATCAGCACCAAGAGCAACTTGGCGTGGAGCCATCCGGACACGAACCAGCCGCCCTGCCAAGCGAGGAGGAGACCGAAGACCCAGGTCGCGATCATCGCCGGCGTCGCGATCGCCTTGAGGAGGCGGCGTTCCATCACCTTGAAGGTCTCGGCCTTGTCCGAGCCCGGCGCGGCATCGGCGTGGTAGACCATCAGGCGCGGGAGATAGAACATCGCCGCCATCCACGCGATCAGCGAGAGGATGTGCAGGATCTTGAGCCAGCCGTAGAGATCGCTCATTGCCGTCTCCCGTACGCGGCACCGGTTTCCGTCCCGGCGCCACCGATGACCGTTTCAGAGGGCGTGCCCCGCCCGGCTCATTGCTGACCGCGCCGGACCCGCGCGATCATCCGCTCGACGTGGGCGATCGGCGTCTCCGGCAGGATGCCGTGACCGAGATTGAACACGAAGGACCCTCCGGCAAGCGCCGTCATGATCTCGTCCAGCGCTTCGTCGAGCGCGCGGCCGCCGACGACGAGCCGCAGCGGATCGAGATTGCCCTGCACAGGCACCGAGTGCTGGAGCACAGCGGCCGTGTTGAGGGACACCGTCCAGTCGAGCCCGACGGCATCGACGCCGGTTTCCCGGGCGAACGCCATCAGCCGGGTGCCGCCGCCGCGTGGAAAGCCGATGATCGGCACCCCGGGCGCGGCCGCCTTCACGCGGCGCACGATTTCGGCGATCGGCGCAACCGTCCAGCGCATGAACGCGTCGCCGTCGAGATTGCCCGCCCAACTGTCGAAGATCTGCAGAGCATCCGCCCCGGCCTTCGCCTGGTTGACGAGGTGCTCGGACACCGCCTCGACGAGGACGTCGATCAAGGTCTGGAAGCGCTCCGGCTCGGCATAGGCCGCCTTGCGGACGAAAGCCTGGTCGGGTGTGCCTCTCCCGGCCACCATGTAAGTCGCCAGCGTCCACGGCGCCCCGGCGAAGCCGATGAGAGCCGTCTCGGGCGCCAGGGCGCTCCTGACCTCCCGGAGCGCCGTGTAGACCGGTTCGAGATGCGGGGTGAGCCGCCCGCGGTCGAGCCCACTCACTGCCCCGAGCGGCAGCGGCTCGAGCCGGGGGCCTTCGCCCTCGACGAACTTGACGGGCTGCCCGAGGGCATCCGGGATGACCAGGATGTCGGAGAAGATGATCGCCGCATCGAAACCAAAACGGCGGATCGGCTGGAGCGTCGCCTCGGTGGCGAGCTCAGGCTGGTAGCAGAAATCGAGGAAGCTCTTCGCCTTTTCCCGGATCGCCCGATATTCCGGGAGATAACGACCCGCCTGGCGCATCAGCCACATCGGCGGCACACGGCTATGTCCCCCCTTCAGAGCCTCGAGGAGCGGGACTGTCGGCCGGCTCTCAGGGACGGCGGACTTTCCACCCATCTCCATCTTAAGGAATCCTTCTTTAAGGGTTTGTTAATGTTTCTTAACGGTTGATTAAGGGGATTAACGGCCGTTCACAATTGGACGTCGCGTTCCGCCGGCCCGTCGGCAGAATGACCACAGGGCTGGCCGACTTATACCCAGGCGCCACGTTCTCGACGATTTCGCTCGTTTCGCCAAAGGCTTGTACCCAATACCCGTCTGCATTGCCGACAGATTATCCCAAACTTATGAACGGGGAGAGAGTCTGAGGATGGGGCTCTCTCCCCGAAATTCACGTGTCCTGGATAACCCGGACCCGTTAAGGAAGCTCTGTTGAGAAATCGCGGGTCATCCTCAGGACGGCGCTCCGACGCCGTCCGGCTGCCCGAGATGTCCACGCGCGTCCACAGCGCTGTGGATGATGACGAGGAGAACGCCGTGCCGACCTTCTTCCATCTGCATCTCGTGTCGGATTCGACGGGCGAGACGCTGAGCATGGTGGCGCGTGCGACGGTCGCCCGCTACGACGACGTCGAGGCGATCGAGCATTTCTATCCGCTGGTGCGCTCCGACAAGCAGCTCGACCGCGTGCTGGCCGATATCGAGGCCTCACCCGGCATGGTGCTTTATACCATGATCAATCCGGAGATGACGGAACGGCTGGTGCGGACCTGCCGCGATCTCGGCCTGCCGTGCGCCGACGTGCTCGATCCGGTAATCCGCATGTTTCAGTCCTATCTGAATATGCCGCAGATGCCCCGGGTCGGAGGCCAGCATCAGCTCGACGCGGATTATTTCAAGCGAATCGACGCCCTCAATTTCGTGCTGATGCACGATGACGGGGCGCTTCCCGAGGATCTCGAGGAGGCGGAGGTCGTCCTCGTCGGAGTGAGCCGGACATCGAAGACGCCGACGTCGATCTATCTCGCGAACCGCGGCGTCAAGGCGACCAACATCCCGATCGTGCCGGCGATCCCGTTGCCGCCCAAGCTCTTCCGCGCCAAGCGGCCGCTCGTCGTCGGCCTCATCGCGAGCCCGGAGCGCATCGCGCAGATCCGCGAACACCGGCTTTTGACTCTGAACGCCGACCCGCGTTCAACGAGTTATGTCGATCGCCACGCCATCGCCGAGGAGGTTGCCCTGACCCGCCGGCTGTGTAGCGAACACGGCTGGCCGATCATCGACGTCACCCGCCGCTCGATCGAGGAGACGGCGGCCGCCATCATCGCCCTGCTCAAGGAACATCGCGTCCGTCTTGCCGCCCTGGCCGAGACCGGGCGATAAACGCCTTCATGGAAAACACACATTCGAAGGGTCGTCGGTGGTATCGCCGGCCACTCCGCCTCGTCGTCTCCCGCAGTTCGGATACGGTGGGCCCGGACCCCTCCCAGGAAGGACCCCGCGTGATCCGTCCGATCGTTCTCGCCTCGCGGTCGAGCGCCCGAGGCCGTCTCCTTGCCGAAGCCGGCATCGCCTTCGAGGCGGAGCCCGCCGACCTCGATGAACGCGTGCTCGAACTGCCGCTCCTGGCGTCTGGATCGGCGCCCGACACCATCGCCCTGCGTCTCGCCGAGGAGAAGGCCCTCGCCGTCGCCCGCCGCCGATCCGATGCGCTCGTGATCGGCTGCGATCAGACCCTCGATCTCGAAGGCCACCGCTTCAACAAGGCGGAGAGCCGCGAGGCGGCCGCCGACCAGCTCCGGGCGTTGCGCGGCAAGACCCACGCGCTCCATTCGGCGGTCGTCATCGTCGAAGACGGGGCCGTGACGTGGAGCCACGTCTCGACGGCGAAACTCACCATGCGCCCCTTCAGCGAGGACTTCCTCGCCGATTATCTCGACCGGGTCGGCGACAGCGTGCTCGGCAGTGTCGGCGCCTATCAGCTCGAGGGGTTCGGCGTGCAGCTCTTCAGCGCGATCGATGGCGACTTCTTCACCATTCTCGGCTTGCCGATGCTGCCGCTCGCCGAGCGGCTGCGCGCCACCGGAAATCTGCGCGCATGAGCGGGACCGATGCCATCCGGAGCGGACCGCGCGCCGGCGTCGCCGGATGGCCGGTCGCCCATTCGCGTTCGCCCATCATCCACGGCCGTTGGCTCGCGAAGCACGGAATCGCCGGATCGTATGAGCGGGTGCCAGTCGCCCCCGACGGGGCGGAGGCCTTCTTCGCGACCCTCGCGCGGGGCGACTTCGCCGGGCTCAACGTCACGGTGCCCCACAAGGAGCTCGCCGCCCGCGCCTGCGACGCGCTCGAACCCGTCGCCGCCGCGCTCGGCGCGGCGAATACGCTCTGGGTGGAGAACGGCCGGCTCTACGGCACCAACACCGACGTGGAAGGCTTCCTCGCCAATCTCGACGAGGGCGCGCCCGGGTGGGATGCCGATCCCGGCCCGGCCATTGTGCTCGGCGCCGGCGGCGCGGCGCGGGCGGTGATCCACGGCCTCGCCTCGCGAGGCTTTGCGCCGATCGCGATCGTCAACCGCACGCTCGACCGCGCAGCGCTCCTGACCGGCTTGGCGCCGGTCGCCTCCGCCCATGGTTACGAAGACCTGCCGAAGCTCCTCGAGACGGCGCGGTTCGTCGTCAACACGACGTCCCTCGGCATGAACGGCTCGCCGCCGCTCGACATCGACCTCACGCCCCTCGATCCGGCGGCGCTCGTCACCGATATCGTCTATGTGCCGCTCGAGACGCCGCTGCTCGCCCTGGCTCGGGCGCGGGGAAACCCAGTGGTGGATGGGCTCGGCATGCTGCTGCATCAGGCGGTGCCGGGCTTCGAGCGCTGGTTCGGGGTACGGCCGACCGTCGACGCCGCCTTGCGGGCCGAGGTTCTCGCGACCTTCGCCTGACACGGCCGGGGAAGACGTACGACGGACGAAACGAAGGGACGAGGCCGGGCTTCGGCGAGGAGCGACCGGCCTCTCGGCGCCAGGAAAGGGCCGCGCGGATGATCGTTCTCGGCCTCACCGGTTCGGTCGGCATGGGCAAGTCTACGGTCGCCGGCATGATCCGTGCCCGCGGCGTCCCGGTGAACGACGCCGATGCGGTGGTGCATCGGCTCTATGCAGGCGCCGCCGTGCCGCTGATCGAGGCCGCCTTTCCCGGGACGGTGGTCGACGGTGTCGTCGATCGGGGGACGCTCGGCCGGCTCGTGTTCGGCGACGACGCGGCGATGAAACGGCTCGAGGCGCTCGTCCACCCGCTGGTCGCGAGGGCCGAGATCGATTTTCTCGCCGCTGCCCGCGCCACCGGCCATCGCGTCGTCGTGCTCGACATTCCGCTTCTGTTCGAGATCCGGGCCGAGGGCCGCGTCGATGCGATCGCCACCGTCTCCGCCCCGGCAGCGGTGCAGCGCGACCGTGTGCTGCGCCGTCCGGGCATGACCGCGGAGCGCCTCGCCGCCGTGCTCGCCCGCCAGATGCCGGACGACGAGAAGCGCCGACGCAGCCATTTCGTCGTCGACACCAGCGGGCCGCTGGAGGCGACCCGGCGTCAGGTCGCGGCCTTGTTGCGCACGCTCGCCGGAATGCAGGGGAAAAGGCGCCGCGACGCCTTGCCGGGCGTGGCGCCTGCGCCGACAACGGCCGCACCGGGCCGGTGATTGTCTCGAAGCGAGGGCGGGCTGATGCGCGAGATCGTGTTCGACACGGAAACGACGGGGCTCAATGCCCGCGGCGGTGATCGCCTCGTCGAACTCGGCGGCGTCGAACTCGTCAACGGCTTCCCGACCGGCCGCTCCTATCACGCCTACATCAATCCCGAGCGCGACATGCCGGCCGAGGCCTTCGCGGTGCACGGACTGTCGGGCGAATTTCTCGCCGACAAGCCGCGTTTCGCCGAGGTCGCAGACGATTTCCTGACCTTCCTCGGCGAGGCGACCCTCGTCATCCACAATGCCGATTTCGATATGGGCTTCATCAACATGGAGCTCGGGCGGCTCGGCCGGCCGGCCATCGGCGCGGACCGAGTGATCGACACGCTCCAGATCGCGCGACGCAAGCACCCGGCGGGGCCGAACTCCCTCGATGCGCTCTGCTCGCGCTACAAGATCGACAATTCGTCGCGCACCAAGCACGGCGCCTTGCTCGACGCCGAACTCCTTGCCGAGGTCTATCTCGAACTGCTCGGCGGCCGGCAGGCGGCGCTCGGCCTCGCCGGCGAGAGCGGTGCGCCCGGCGGCGGCCGCGCGACGGGCCCGCTCAAGCCGGCTCACGCCCGCCAGCGCCCGGCGCCGCTGCCCTCCTTCGTCACGCCCCAGGAGGAGATCGCCCACGCCGCCTTCGTCGCGACGCTGGGCGAGGCCGCCCTCTGGAAAAAATACGAGCCGGCCTGAAGGCTCGGGCCGGCTCGATGATGGTGCGGGGTCGTCGTGCGCGCGGGCCGCGAGGCGCCGCGGCGGATCAGTTCGGGGCGCCGGCGGCGACGGCGGCCGCCTGGGCGCGCTGGATGTTCTGCTGATAGAGCGCGACGAAATCGATCGGATCGATCAGGAGCGGGGGGAAACCGCCGTTGCGGGTCGCGTCCGCGACGATCTGACGCGCGAACGGGAACAGAAGACGCGGGCACTCGATCATGACGAGCGGCTGGAGGTGTTCCCCCGGCACGTTCTGGATGCGGAAGATGCCGGCATAGGCGATCTCGGTGTGGAACACGACGTCGTCTTCCGAGCCGGCGCGAGCGTCGAGCAGCAGCGTCACCTCGATGTCCGCCTCGGAGAGGGCGCGGGCATTGACGTTGACGTTGACCGTGATCGCGGGGGCTTGCTGGCGCGGCTGCAGCGAGAGCGGCGCCTTCGGATTCTCGAACGAGAAATCCTTGAGGTACTGCGCCAGCACGTTGATGGAGGGCGGGGCGGTCACGCCGCCGTTCTCGGTGTCGCTCATCGGGTCCGCTCGGGTCGGTTCGGCGCCGGGCCGGAGATCGGCTCAGCCGCGTTGAAGAGGTTCGGTCGAACGTGTCGGTCCGGCCGCACCGCTCGCTAGCACGTCCGCCTGTCCCCGTCCAATCGACCGCGGCTCAGTTCGGCGGCAGGCGCCGCCAGGGCGTGCCGGGCGCGCCGCCGTCGCGCCGCCCATAATCCTCCGCATCGAGATCGACCACCGGGCGGTCGTAGCCATCCTGGCGTGGCGCCCTCGTTTCCATGACGACGACCTCGACGCGCCGGCGCAGCATCCGCCAGATCGCGGCGCGAACCGGCGGCAGAAACAGGGCGATGCCGACGATGTCGCTGACGAAGCCGGGGAGGATGAGGAGAAGACCGGCGGCGACCACCAGCGCTCCGTGGAACACGGCCTCGCCGGGCATCCGTCCCGCGTCGAGTTCGGCCTGGATCTGCCGCAGGATATCGAGCCCCTGGGACCTCAGGAGGCTGAGGCCGACGAAGCCCGACAGGATGACGAGCGCGAGCGTCGGCAGAACGCCGATCTCCCGCCCGACCAGGATGAACACGGCGATCTCGAGGATCGGCAACCCGAACAGAACAACGGGCAGGAAAGGGATCGGGCGCATCGCGCGTCTGAGGTCCTTCGAATAGGTGCGGCCGTTACCCTATTTGGGTGCACAACCGAAATTCGCCACCGGATTCGGGCTTTTTCGCGCAGCGGAGCGGCGGAACGGGGCGGATCGGGCGAGACGGCTTGTCTCCATGCCTTTATGCTGCTTGAAGGAGGCCTACATGAGAAGGGTCCGGCCGAGGGCGGGACTCGGGCGGATTTGCGAGCGGGCCAGGCATCGGCCCCGTCCGGCGAACCGGTGAGGCACGATGGGTGAGATCTTCGACATCTACAACATCATCTTCCTGGTGCTGGCGGTCGTGATCCTGCTCAGGCTCCGGAGCGTACTCGGCCGTCGGACCGGGAACGAGCGGCCGCCTGTCGATCCCTTCGCGCGCCGCCAGACCGGGCCAGCGCCGGGCCAGTCTCCGAACCAGGCGCCGGCGAACGATGCGGCGCCAGCGCCGCGCGATGGCGTCGTCACGCAGTTCCCGACGGCCCGTCAGCCCGAGGCCCCGGAAGTTTCCGGCCGCGAGGCGGGCGAGAAGATCGCGCGCATGGCATCGGAGGGCACGCCGCTGCGCACAGGTCTCGAGGCGATCCTCGCCTCCGATCCCGCATTCGATCCCGATCGCTTCGTCACCGGTGCGAAGATGGCCTACGAGATGATCGTGACCGCCTTCGCCGCAGGCGACCGCAAGGCGCTCAAACCACTCCTCGCCCGAGAGGTGTTCGACGGCTTCGCCGGGGTGATCGCCGACCGCGAATCGCGCGGCGAAAAGGTCGAGCAGACCTTCGTCGGCATCGGGAAGGCGGAGATCGTGGACGCCGCCCTGAAGGACGGCACTGCCCACGTCACGGTGCTCTTCAAGAGCCAGCTCATCTCCGTGACACGCGCCAAGGACGACACCATCGTCGCCGGCGACCCGGCGAGCGTCAACGACATCGCGGACCGCTGGACCTTCGCCCGCGACGTCAGCCAGCGCGATCCGAACTGGAAGCTCGTCGCGACCGAATCCCTGGAATGATCCCCGCAGGCCGGCGCCGTGCGGTCGCCGCTTTCGCGGGCGGCATGGCGCTCATCGCCGGTGCGTCCGCGTTCGCGGCCGAGGCGTCTCGGCCGCCGCCCGGCGCTGGGCCGGACTGTGCTGTGCGCCTCGCCTCGCTCCCTGGCTGGCGCCAGGACGAACCGGCGTTCGCCCTCGAAGCGTTCCGCCGCTCCTGTGCCAAGGCGGTCGGAAGCGTCAGCCTACTCCCCGCCTGTATCGCCGTGGCGCGCTACGGCTATACCAACCGGGCGGCGCGGGCCTTCTTTGCCCGCCATTTCGCGGCGGCGCGGATCGGCGCGCCGGGCTCGGGCTTCCTCACCGGATATTACGAGCCCGAGATTCGCGGCGCGCGCGCGGCAGAAGCGCGCTTCCCGACCCCGCTCTATCGGCTGCCGCCGGACCTCGTGCCGCTCGGCTCCGCGGTGCCGCGCCCGGCCGGGTTCGACCCGGCGCTCAAGGCGGCGCAGCGGCTGGCGGATGGGACCCTTGTGCCCTATCCGGACCGGGCCGCCATCGAGGCCGGCGCCCTGAGGGGCGAGGGCCTCGAGATCGTCTATGTCGATCCGATCGAGGCTTTCTTCGCCCAGGTGCAGGGGTCCGTTCGCGTCCGTCTCGCCGATGGCACCGTGCTCAGGCTCGGCTATGCCGGCAAGAACGGCCACCCCTATGTGCCGATCGCTCGGCTCCTGATCGAACGGGGCGAGATCGCGCGGGCGGACATGACCGCCGACCGCCTCCGCGGCTGGCTCGCCGCCCACCCGGACGCGGCGCCGGCCTTGATGAACGCCAACCCGTCCTACGTCTTCTTCCGCATCGTCGCGGGAGCGAAGCCCGCCGAAGGGCCGATCGGCACCGAAGGCGTGCCGCTGACCGTCGGGCGCAGCCTCGCCGTCGATCCCGCCTTCACCGCGCTCGGCACGCCGCTGTGGATCGACGGAACGCGCCCGTCGGCGATCGGCGCCGACCGTCCGCTGCGCCGGCTGGTGATCGCCCAGGACACCGGCGGGGCCATCAAGGGCGCGGCGCGCGGCGACCTCTTCGTCGGCACCGGCGACAAGGCCGGCCGGATCGCCGGCCGCCTCAAGAACCCGATGACCCTCTACCGCCTCGTGCCGAAAGGCAGCGTTGCGGAGTGCGCGCCGTGAGCCGGCGCGGTCGCCGCACCCTGCGGCCGGAAGAAGAGGAACTCTGGCGCCGCGTCGCCGAGAGCGTCGATCGCCTCAAGCCGCGCCGCAGTACCCGCCGGGGCAGAGCGGCGAAGAATGCTGCGAGCCAGGACGCCACGTCGGGAGATGCCGGGGATGCGAGCGGAGGATCGCCGGCACGCGCGCCGGTGCCCGGTCCTGCCGCGCCGCCGGCACCTGTTCCGCCGCGGATCTCCGCAGCGCCGCCGGGGAAGCCCGCCGCGAAGTCGCCCGCTCCCAATCATCCGCCGCTGGCGCCTCTGGAGCGGCGCACCGTGCAGCGCCTTGTGCGCGGCACCCATGCGATCGACGATCGCCTCGACCTGCACGGCCTCACCCAGGAGGCGGCGAAACGCCGGCTGATGGATTTCCTGCACCGCGCCCAGGCGGACGGGCTCAAGACGGTGCTCGTCATCACGGGGAAGGGCGCGCTCGGGACGGATCGCTTCGAGGCCGGCGATTTCACCGCCGAGCGCGGCGTGCTGCGGCGGGTCGTGCCGGAATGGCTGCGGATGCCCGGCGCCCGCGGTCTCGTCGTCGGCTTCTCGGAGGCGCACGCCGCCCACGGCGGATCCGGCGCGCTCTATGTTCGCATCCGCCGCCCCAAGACGGGCCGCTGACGCGAGCCGGCCCGCCGCGCCGGACGTCTCTCCCGCACCCCCGAAACGAAAAGAGCCGCCCGAAGGCGGCCCGTTCCGTCAATCTCGCAGCGCCGATCGAAATCAGGCGGCGACGATATTGGCCTTCGCGGTTTCGACCAGCGCGGCGAACGCCGCCGGCTCGCGGATCGCGAGATCCGACAGAACCTTCCGGTCGACCTCGACGCCGGCCTTGTTGAGGCCGTCGATGAAGCGCGAATAGGTCAGGCCGTGCTCGCGCACCGCCGCGTTGATGCGCTGAACCCAGAGGGCCCGGAAATTGCGCTTCTTCGCCTTCCGGTCGCGGAAGGCATATTGCATGCTCTTGTCGACCGCAGCCTTCGCGGCCCGGATCGTATTCTTGCGACGGCCATAAAAGCCCTTAGCGGCCTTCAGGACCTTCTTGTGCTTGGCATGGGCAGCAACGCCCCGCTTCACGCGCGCCATGGCGATAACTCCTCGTTATTCGGTGAAGGGATAACCCGCGGAAAAACTTCAGGCGTTCGGCAGGAAGTTCTTCTTGATGATGCGGGCATCGGCGTCGGCGAGCACGGTCGTGCCGCGGGCGTTGCGGATGAACTTCTTCGTCCGCTTGATCATCCCGTGGCGCTTGCCGGCCTGCTGGACCTTCACCTTGCCGGTGGCGGTGACCTTGAAGCGCTTCTTGGCGCCGGACTTCGTCTTCAGCTTGGGCACTTTGGCTCTCCAATGATGGTGACGGACACAGGACAACACTCACGCCCCCCTTGCGGGAGCCGCTCGCGGTCCATCCGTCGGATGCGCTGAGCATTCAGGATCGCCACGGCATGCCCTTTAGCCGGGCGATCCACGAAGACCGGCCTTATAGCGGGGGCCGGCGCAAAGCGCAACGCCGGCGTCTCGCGACGCTCACCCGAAGGTGAGCGTCTCGTCCAAGGGGGAGAGCGGGACGGCGCTCGCGAGGGTCGCGCGGGCGCGGGCGCTGTCGCGGTCCATCTGGGCGACGAGGGCGTCGAGGCTGTCGAACTTCAATTCGGGGCGCTGATATTCGAACAGCGAGACCGAGAGCAGCCGGCCGTAGAGGTCGCCCTTGAAGTCGAACAGATGGACTTCGAGGAGCGGCGCGCCGTTGTCGAAGGTCGGGCGGCGCCCGAAGCTCGCGACGCCGTCGTAAAGGCGGCCGTCGAGCCGGACCCGGACCGTGTAGATGCCGAGTGCGAGGGCGCAATCGTCGGCCAGACGCAGGTTGGCGGTCGGATAGCCGAGTTCGCGGCCGCGCTTGTCGCCGTGGCGCACCTCCGCCTCGGTCTGCCAGCGCCAGCCGAGCAGCGCGTTCGCCGCCGCCGCATCGCCGGTCGAGAGGGCGTCGCGCACCCGCGTCGAGGAGATCGGGCCGCCGCTCTCGTCCTTCATCGGCTCGGCGATCGAGACGCCGAAGCCGCGCCGCGCGCCGGCCTCGACGAGGAAGGCCGGGGACCCGGCGCGGGCCTTGCCGAAATGGAAATCGTAGCCGATCAGCACGTGGCGGACGCCGAGCCGCCCGACCAGCACCTCGTCGACGAACTCCTCCGCCGTCAGCGCGGCGAACACGCGGTCGAACGGCGCGACGACGAGGCCGTCGATGCCGAGCGCGGCGATCACGCGGCCCTTGAGGTGGGGGGGCGTGAGGCGGAAGATCGGCTGATCGGGCCGGAACAGCGAGCGCGGATGCGGCTCGAAGGTGAGGGCCGCGGTCGGCTGTCCGTGGGCGTGGGCGATGTCGCGGGCGAGCGAGAGCACCGCCTGATGGCCGCGGTGGACGCCGTCGAAATTGCCGATGGCGACGACGCCGCCACGGAGCCGCTCCGGCAGCGCGCCCAGCGGCACATGAAAATCGCGAGGCTCGTCCGCTGTCGCGCTCACCCGGGCCGCCCTTCGATCACCAGGCGAGATAGGGAATCGCGGCGACGGCCCGGACCTTCTCGGTCGCAAGCCGTTGCGTCACGAGGGCGGCGTCGGGCGCTTCGATGGCCCCGAAATCGGCGCCATGAATACCGGCGGTGACGAACAGGGCGTCGATGCCCTGGTCGGTCGCGCCGCGCATGTCGGTGTGGAGGCCGTCGCCGACCGCGAGGATGCGCTCGGGCGCGACCGGCGCGCCGGCGATCCCCTTGATGCGGGCGAACGCGGCCCGGTAGATCGGCGCATGGGGCTTGCCGAGCTGCACGATCGGCCCGCCGAGTTCGGCGTAGAGGCGGGCGAGAGCGCCGCCGCACCAGATCATCTTGAAGCCGCGCTCGACGACGATGTCGGGATTGGCCGAGACGAGGGGCAGCCGGCGGGCGGCGAAGCCTTCAAGGAGGGTGCGATAATCGTCCGGCGTCTCGACCTCGTCGTTGACGAGCCCGGTCACGCAGACGACCTCGGCGTCATCGGCGTCGGCGAGGGTGAAGCTGGTCCCCTCGTAGAGCGACAGGTCGCGCTCCGGACCGATGTGGTAGACGCGCGTCTCCGTCATCCGGGCGAGGTGCGCGTGGGTCACGTCGCCCGAGGTCACGACGGCGTCGAAGGCTCCCTCGGTGACGCCGAAGCCCTCGAGCTGGGTCAGCACGGGCCCGTGCGGCCGCGGCGAATTGGTGACGAGCACGACGATGCCGCCGCGCTCCTTGCGGAAGCGGGTCAGGGCTTCGACGGCGGCCGGGTAGGCCTCGACGCCGTTGTGCACGACGCCCCAGACATCGCAGACGAGCGCGTCGTAACGCTCGCTCAGCGCGGACAGGCCTTCGATGACGGCGACCGGCGCGGGGAAGGACGCGGAGGTGTTCATGGCCGCCGAGCTAGCCCCTCCGGGGCGCTTCGGTCAAGCCGGTGCTGCGCCGCAACGAAGTCGCGTCACGGTGTGGCATGGATCTCGTCGCCGATCTTCACCAGGACGTCGCCTTCGAGCAGCGGCTGGATGCGGTCGAACAGGTCGGTGACGACGGGCGATGTCAGGTAGCGGTCGAGCGTCGCGCGGTCCTTGGCGCGCAGGTGGCTCGTGAAGAGCGTGGGCTCGCCGGAATCGCGTGACACGGACACCGAAACGACCGCGTCCGTCGTCTCCCTCCGCCGGGCCGTCTCCACCAAGGCCTGCTCGAGCACGCCTTCATGGCCGGCCTTGACGCGGATGATGGTCGTCATGGTGATCATCGCACTCTCCTCCCCGGATGGCTCGGCAACCGGACACGCTCGGCCGGCCGCTCGGGTCCGGCACGAGGCGGAAGGGAGCGGCGGTTCAGCCGAAGCGGTGACCCGGCACCGCGAGCGGATTGTCGATCAGCGCCGCCGCGTCGGGCCGATCGGGCGCGACCACGCCGGTGAAGGCGTCGAACAGGCCGCGGACGAAGCCCTCCGGCAGATCGCAGGTGATAAACACGAGCCGCGTCGTCCGGTTGCCTTCGGGCCACGCCTCGAGCTGCACCGGCGGATGGAGCACATGCTGCACGGCGTGCAGCACCAGGGGCCGCTCCGGCGTTTCGGCGACGCAGACGATGCCCTTCATGCGCAGGAGCTTCGGGCCGTGGCCGGCGCGCAGGAGCTCCAGGAACATGTCGAGGGCGGCCATCGGCACAGGCCGCTCGGTGGTCAGCGCGAACGCCCGGATGCGGGAATCGTGGCGGTTCACGTCGTGGTGATGGTCGTGGTGCCCGTGAGCGTGATCGTCGTGACCGTGATGGTCGTCATGATCGTGGTCGTGGTGATGGTGCCCGTGGTCGTGGTCGTGATGGTGGTCGTGGTGATGGCCCTGACCCTGAGGCCCGTAGTGTTCCGAGGCGAGCCAGCGGGCGACATCGGGGATCTTGGTCTTGGGGTCGTAGAGGCCGCAATCGATCAGCGCCGGCAGGGTCGCCTCGCCACGGACGGCATCGAGGCGCGGCGCGGCGGGATTGAGGGCGGCGAGACGGGCGTGGAGTGCCGCCACGTCGAGGCCGCGCTCGGCCGCGAGATCGGTCTTGGTGACGACGATGCGGTCGGCCATCGCGACCTGCTTCACCGCCTCGATATGGGTGTCCAGGGTCTCGGCGCCGTTCACGGCATCGACGACGGTGACGACGCCGTCGAGGCGGAAGCGCATCACCAGATAGGGATGCAGCATGATGGCGTGGAGCACCGGCGCCGGATCGGCGAGGCCGGTGGTCTCGATCACCACGCGGTCGAGGCGGGCGATCCGCCCGTTGTCGAGGCCGCGCAGCAGGTCCTCCAGCGTGCTGACGAGCTCGCCGCGCACGGTGCAGCAGAGGCAGCCGTTGGAGAGCTCGATGATGCCGTCGGAGGCGGCGGAGACGAGGAGATGATCGACCCCGACCTCGCCGAATTCGTTCACGATCACCGCGGCGTGGGCGAGCGCGGGATCACCGAGCAGGCGGTTGAGCAGGGTCGTCTTGCCGGCGCCGAGGAAGCCGGTCAGCACTGTCACCGGAATCGGGGTTCGGCCGGCGCGCGGGGCACCGGCGGCGACGTCTGGCTCGGAGCTCATTGGGCGGCGCCGGGATTGAGCAGCGCGGGCGGCAGCAGCGACAGCGGGACGCTGACTCCGGGCTTGGCGGCCGAGGCGATCGCCTCGGTCTGGGCGCCCGCGACACCGGGCAGCCCTGCGGTGCTGCCGGAATAGGAGGCATCGGTCGCAGACGCGGCGGTAAGGTCCGCGATGCTCTTCGCCGGCTGCTTCTTCCGCGCGCCGGCGGCCGGACCGGTCGTGTCGAACGGCGTCGCGGACGCGACGGCGGTGCCGGCCGCCCCGCCGATGAACACGGGAACCGGCGGCTTCACGATGCGGGTCGCGCTCAGATAGCTCTTGCCGTCGTCGGTGCGGGTCGGGATCAGGCGGTCGCCGTTGGCGATGTAGCCGAGCTCGCCCGGTGCGTCGTCGTCGCCCTGGTCGGCCGAGGCGACGACCGTCCCGGCCTTGGCGCGGTTCGGGCCGCAGACGAAGGCCTTGCGGTTCGCCGGGGTGCCCATGCCGGGCGGATTGCGCAGGGCGGCGAGCGTCGGGCCGCGGCGGCCGGGCTGCTCGAAGGCCATTTCGAGGGCGCGGGCGGCGAATTCGTCGCGCTCACGGGTGTTGTAGGCGCCGAGCACGACGGTGAGCAGGGTGCGGCCGTTGCGGGTCGCCGTCGCCACCACGTTGAAGCCGGAATTGCAGATGAAGCCGGTCTTCATGCCGTCGGCACCGACATAGCGCTCGAGCAGGCGGTTGTGGGTGCGGATGATCTGCTTGCCGAACTTGAGGCCGGTGATGCCGAACAGCGCCTTGTATTGCGGATAATCGCGCAGGATCGCGGTGGCGAGCACGGCGAGGTCGCGGGCGTTGGAGAGCTGCCCGTCGTCCGGCAGGCCGTTCGGATTGTCGAAATGGCTGCGCGTCATGCCGAGGCGGTGGGCCTCGGAATTCATCATCGCGACGAAGGCCGGCTCGGACCCGGCGGTCGATTCCGCGATGGCGACGGCGATGTCGTTCGCCGACTTCACGATCATCATCTTGAGGGCGTTGTCGACGGTGAGCACCGTGCCGACCTTGAAGCCCATCTTGCTCGGCGACTGGGAGAGCGCGTTTTGGCTCACCGTCACCGGCGAATTCAGCGTTATGCGGCCGCTCTGGATCAGGCGGAACGTCACGTAGGCGGTCATCAGCTTGCTGACCGAGGCGGGGTACCAGCTCTGGAAGGCGTTGCGCTGGTCGAGCACCATGCCGGTGTTCACGTCGACCACGATATAGGCGCCGATGTCGGCGCGGGCGGGCGATGCCGCCACCAACGATGCCGAAAGCGTCGCCGCGAGCGCCAGCGGCGCTGCGCGACGGGAGAGGCGGCGCACGACGGCACCCGACAGGTGAGACCAAAAACGGAGCACGCCTCTTCCTCCGGCTCGAACGGCCATACCGCCAACGGCGCAGTGGAAACGCGACACGAATAGCCGATCGAGACGCGCTTGGCAAAAGCCTACCGCATCGCAACTGTCGGCCAAGGGCTTGGCAGCGCCGGCGAATTCGCGCACTGAAGGGGCGGAGGCGCGGGGTGGACTGCCGCCACGTGCCGGAAATGTGAAGAGTCTCAATCGATTACCTTCCTGCCGTCCGGCCGTGCCGGGCCGCCGAAGGCGATCTCGCGACGATCGATCGGAGAGGTTAATGACCGCCTCGCAGGCGTCGACATCGGGCACCGTCAAAGCCCTTATCGAACGAAAGCTGTCGGAAGCTTTCGCCCCGACCGCGCTCACGGTCGTGGACGAGTCCCATCGCCATGCCGGGCACGCCGGCAGCCGGCCGGGCGGAGAGACCCATTTCCGGGTCTCGATCGTCGCCGCGGCGTTCGCCGGCCGCAGCCGTCTCGACCGCCATCGCATGGTCAACGCGACGCTCGCCGAGGAACTCGCGGGCGGGGTCCACGCCCTCGCCATCGAGGCGAAGGCCCCGGATGAACCCGTGCGGCCGACGCTCGGCTGACGCGCTCAGGCCGGCGGGGTGCCGTTCTGGGAGAGCACGTCGCCGGCGAGATAGAGCGAGCCGCAGATCAGGATGCGCGGCGGCGGCTCGAAGCGCCAATTCTCGGCGAGGAGCCTGAGCGCCGTGCGCACGCCGCCGACGGGCTCCGCGGAGAGGCCGGCGCGGCGTGCGAGTTCGGCGAGTTCCGCCGGGTCGCGGCCGGAGTCCGAACCGAAGATCGGTACCGTGAAGACATGGCGGGCGAGGCCGGCGAAGGGGCGGAAGAAGCCGGCCGGATCCTTCGTCGTCAGCATGCCGGTGATGAGGAAGAGCGGCCGCGAGACGCGGTCCTCGAGGTCGGCCATCACGTTCGAGATGGCGCTGCCGGCGCCCGGATTGTGACCGCCGTCGAGCCAGATTTCCGAGCCGGCCGGGGCTTCAGCGATCAGCTTGCCGGTGGTCAGACGCTGCATCCGCGCCGGCCAATCGACCGCGCCGATGCCGGCTTCGGCCGCCGGCGAACCGGGCCACAGGCCGGCGAAGCGCAGGGCGGCGATCGCGGTGCCGGCGTTCTCGTATTGATGGCGGCCGATGAGGCGGGGCGGCGGCAGGTCGAGGAGGCCGTCCTCGTCCTGATAGACGAGCCGGCGCCGCTCTTCGGAGACCGTCCAGTCCTGGCCGCCGAGATGGAGCGGCGCACCCACCCGGGCCACGGCGCGTTCGATCACCTGGACGGCGACGTCGTCCTGCGGTGAGGCGATCACCGGCACGCCGTGCTTGATGATGCCCGCCTTCTCCCCGGCGATCTCCTTCAGGCTCGCGCCGAGGAATTTCTCGTGATCGAGCGAGATCGAGGTGATGACGCTCGCGAGCGGCTTCTCGACGACGTTGGTTGCGTCGAGCCGGCCCCCGAGGCCGACCTCGAGCAGGAGCACGTCGGCGGGATGCTCGGCGAACAGGAGGAAGGCAGCCGCCGTGGTGATCTCGAACAGGGTGATCGGGTGGCCGTCGTTGGCGGCCTCGGCGCGGTTGAGCGCATCGACCAACGTCGCGTCGTCGACGAAGCGGCCGGGTCCGTCGGTGCGGCCGAGCCGAATGCGTTCGTGGAAGCGCACCAGGTGGGGGGATGTGTAGACGTGCACCGAGCGGCCGGCGGCTTCCAAGATCGCGCGCATGGTCGCGGTCACCGAGCCCTTGCCGTTGGTACCGGCGACGTGGATCACCGGCGGCAGGCGGCGCTCGGGATGGCCGAGCGCGGCGTCGAGCCGGTCGATGCGGTCGAGCGAAAGATCGATCTCCTTCGGGTGGAGCTTGATCAGCCGCTCGAGGATGGCGGAGGCGTGATCCATGGCCGGATGGCGGACCTGACGGTGGCTCGGTCGGGCGCGGACCGCCCTCGGAGACGGGTGACGACCGGCTTCGACGAAAGGGCCGATCGGCCGCGCCGGTCGGTCGGCGGCGCGGGCCGGGGGAAGCCGCCTATTCGGCGGCTTTCGGCAGGGCGGCGGGGGCCGGCTCGGCCGCGGGCTCGACGACGACGGTGCCCACCGCCGGCAGGCCCATCAGGATGCGCAGGAGCCGCGACAGCGTCGCCCGCATCTCGTGGCGGTGCACGACCATGTCCACCATGCCGTGCTCGAGCAGATATTCGGCGCGCTGGAAGCCCTCGGGGAGCTTCTCGCGGATGGTCTGCTCGATCACGCGGGGCCGGCGAAGCCGATCAGGGCGCCGGGCTCGGCGAGATGCACGTCGCCGAGCATCGCATAGGACGCGGTGACGCCGCCGGTGGTCGGGTTGGTCAGCACCACGACGTAGGGCAGCCCCTCTTCCTTGAGCGCCGAGATCGCGACCGTTGTGCGCGGCATCTGCATCAGCGAGAGGATGCCCTCCTGCATGCGCGCGCCGCCGGAGGCGGCGAACAGCACGAAGGGGGTCTTGGCGGAGCGCGCCGCATTGAGGCCGGAGATGATCGCCTCGCCGGCCGCCATGCCGAGCGATCCGCCCATGAAGGCGAAGTCCTGAACGGCGACGGTGAGGTCGAGCCCGTCGAGGGTGCCGCGGGCCACGAGGACCGCGTCGTCGAGCCCGGTCTTGGTGCGGGCGTCCTTGAGGCGGTCGATATAGCGGCGCTCGTCGCGGAACTTCAGCGGATCGGTCGCAACCGTCGGCAGGCCGGGCAGCACGTAGGAGCCGTTGTCGAACAGGAGCTCCAAGCGGCGCTTGCCGGGGATCTTCATGTGGTGGCCGGAGCCCGGCACCACCCACTGGTTCGCCTCGAGATCGCGATGGAACACCATCTCGCCGGTCTCAGGGCACTTGATCCAGAGGTTCTCGGGCATCTCCCGCTTGGTGAGCAGGGAGCGGATCTTCGGTCGGACGACGCTGTTGATCCAGTTCATGAGCGGTTCCTTGGCTTGCTGCCGCGTCAGGCGGCGCGGGCGCGGCGGACGCCGGCGGCGAGCCGGGAGACGAGGTCGGTCACGGCGCCGAGCGTCGCGGCGGTCGGGCGCAGGTCGGCATCGAGGCTATCGGTGAGCGCCTGGACGATGGCCGAGCCGACGACCACGGCGTCCGCGGTGCCGCCGATCGCGGCGGCCTGCTCGGGCGACTTGACGCCGAAGCCGACGGCCACCGGGAGATCGGTATGCGCCTTGATCCGGGCGACCGCGCGGCCGACCGAAGCGACGTCCGGCGCGGCGGTGCCGGTGATGCCGGCGATCGACACGTAGTAGACGAAGCCGGCGGTGTTGGCGAGGACCGAGGGGAGCCGGCGCTCGTCGGTGGTGGGCGTCGCGAGGCGGATGAAGGAGATGCCGTGCGCCTTCGCCGGAACGCAGAGTTCGTCGTCGGCCTCCGGCGGCAGATCGACGACGATGAGCCCGTCCACGCCCGCGGCGGCGGCGGCTTCGAGGAAGCGCTCGCAACCGAACGAGAAGATCGGGTTGTAATAGCCCATCAGGATGAGCGGCGTCGCGCTGTCCTTGGCGCGGAAGCCGCGGACGAGCTCGAGGGTCTTCGCGAGCGTCATGCCGTGGTTCAGCGCGCGCAGCGAAGAGGCCTGGATCGCCGGGCCGTCGGCCATCGGATCGGTGAACGGCATGCCGAGTTCGATGACGTCGGCCCCGGCGGCCGGCAGGGCCGCGAGAATCTCGGCCGACGTCGCGAGGTCCGGATCACCCGCCGTGATGAAGGTCACGAGGCCGGGGCGACCCTCGGCGGCGAGCGCGGCGAAACGGGCGTCGATGCGGGAAGGGTTCGTCACAGGTCAAATCCCAGGATGCGGCCCATGGTGAAGACGTCCTTGTCGCCGCGGCCGGAGAGGTTGACGACGATGATCTGGTCGGGGCTCATCGCCGGGGCCATCTTGGTGACCTGGGCGATGGCGTGGGCGGTCTCGAGCGCCGGCAGGATGCCCTCGAGCCGGCTCAGGAGCTGGAACGCCTCGACCGTCTCGCCGTCGGTGATCGGCACGTAGCGCACCCGGCCCGAGGCGTGCAGGTAGGAATGCTCCGGGCCGACGCCGGGATAATCGAGGCCGGCCGAGATCGAGTGGCCTTCGAGGATCTGGCCGTCGGAATCCTGCAGGAGATAGGTGCGGTTGCCGTGCAGCACGCCCGGCCGGCCCTTGGTCAGCGAGGCGCAGTGCTCGTCCCCTTCGAGGCCGTGGCCGCCCGCCTCCACGCCGACGATCTCCACGTCGGGGTCGTCGAGGAAGGGATGGAACAGGCCGATGGCGTTGGAGCCGCCGCCGACGCAGGCGACGAGGGCATCGGGAAGCCGGCCCTCGGCCTCGAGGATCTGGGTGCGCACCTCCTCGCCGATGACCGACTGGAAGTCGCGGACCATCGCCGGATAGGGGTGCGGACCGGCGACGGTGCCGATCAGGTAATAGGTCGAGTCGACGTTGGCGACCCAGTCGCGCAGCGCCTCGTTCATGGCGTCCTTCAAGGTGCCGGCGCCGGAGGTCACCGGCCGCACCTCGGCACCGAGCAGACGCATGCGGAACACGTTCGGCTTTTGCCGCTCGATGTCGGTCGCGCCCATGTAGATGATGCAGGGCAGGCCGAAGCGGGCGCACACCGTCGCGGTCGCGACGCCGTGCTGGCCGGCGCCGGTCTCGGCGATGATGCGCGTCTTGCCCATCCTGAGCGCGAGCAGGATCTGGCCCAGGCAATTGTTGATCTTGTGGGAGCCGGTGTGGTTCAGCTCCTCGCGCTTCAGATAGATCTTGGCGCCGCCGAGATGCTCGGTGAGGCGCGGCGCGAAGGTGAGCGGGCTCGGCCGGCCGACATAGGTCGCCCGCAGCGCGGCATGCTCCGCCTGGAACACCGGGTCGTTGCGGGACGATTCGTAGGCCGCTTCGAGGTCGAGGATCAGCGGCATCAGCGTCTCGGCCACGAAACGCCCGCCGAACTGGCCGAAGAAGCCGCGCTCGTCCGGCCCGACACGCCAGGAGTTGAGCCCCGCCGCTGCGGCCGCCACCCTGCCCGCCTGGACCTTCACCGGTTCCGTCACGTCCTCGTCTCCTCGCACGCCGCCGCCCGTCATGGGCTCGCGGTCAGGATGCGCCGCCGATCGGCGGCCGCTCAATCAGAATGCGCCGGCTTCCGCCGCGCGGGCCGCCGCCACGAAGGCGGCGATCATGTCCTCGTCCTTCTCGCCTGGTGCCCGCTCGACGCCGCTCGAGACATCGATGCCGAACGGCCGTGTCCGCGCGACCGCGTCGCCCACATTGGCGATGCCAAGCCCTCCGGAAAGCATGAAGGACGGGACCGGGTCAAGGCGGCGCGGCAGCTCGCGGGCGAGCATGTCCCAGTCGAAGCTGACCCCGTTGCCGCCGGGACGGTCGGCCGCTGGCGGCGGCTTCGCATCGAACAGGAGCCGGTCGGCGACCCCGGCGAAGGCACGGGCTCGATCGAGATCGTCGGCCGTCGCGATGCCGACCGCCTTCATGACGGGCCGGCCGAACCGGGCGCGGACTTCGGCCACCCGCTCCGGCGTCTCGCGGCCGTGAAGCTGGAACCAGTCCGGCGCGACGGTCTCGGCGATCGCGGCGAGGAGGGCGTCGTCGGCGTCGACCACCAGCGCGACCGTCTCGGCCCGGCTGCAGGCCCGGGCGGCGAGGGGGGCCGCGGCGTCGGGCGTCACGTTGCGGGGGCTCTTCGGAAAGAACACCAAGCCGACCATGTCGGCGCCGGCGGCGAGCGCCGCCTCGAGCGTCGCCGCGGTCGAGAGACCGCAGATCTTGATCGTGAGCGCCGTGGGTCTGTCCGCCATGGGAAGTTCGCCAGCCGTCCGTCGTCCGTTCGCCGCCGCTCCGTCCGCTCGGTGTCGGCGGCTCACGCGAGCGTGCCCCCGATCGTCCTCGCCTTGCGTCGACGCCTTCTATAAAATCGAGGCGGATCGGACGAGAATATCGGAATTCGTCTTGTTCCGATTTCAGGTTTCGATGCGTAACGCCTTGTGGAGTCTTTCCAAATGCCCGTTTCGGAAGCGCGTATCCAGAGCGAATACGCACAGCGATATGTCGGTCAGCTCTGCAAGCATTTCCAGCACAAGCTCCCGGTCGAGTATCGGGCCGGCACGCCGACGGCGACCGGACACATCACGTTCGAGTTCGGGTCTTGCGACCTCGTCGGCGAGGACGAGATCCTGACGATGCGGGCGGTGGCCGAGACCGAGGACGACCTCCGCCGCCTGGAGGACGTCCTCGCCCGTCATTTGGAGCGCTTCGCTTTCCGCGACAACCCCCCGATCGTCTGGGCCGACGCCGCGTGACAAAAAGGCCCGGGGCCGTAGCCGCCGGGCCCGTTCGTCCACGCCGTCGGCCGGCTCAGCCGACCGCCTCGGGCGAGGCGGTGCGGGCGAGCGCCGCGGCGATCAGCGCCCGGGTCTCCGGGATGCCGTAGATCGCCACGAAGGAGCCGAAGCGCGGCCCGCGCTCCTGACCGAGCAGGAGCTGGTAAAGCGTCGAGAACCACGTGAGCGCGACGCCGGGCCGCCCGTCCGGCGAGGTCTTCGACGCATCGGGGAAGAAGGTCCGCCCGACCTCGTAGACCTCGTCCTGGATGGCGTCGGCGGTCGCCTCGGGGGCGAGCGCCGCCAGCGCCGCGTCGAGCGCCGCGAGCGCGTTGCGCTCGGCCTCGTCGGGCGCGCGGAACTTCTTGTTCGGCTTCACGAAGTCCGCGAAGTAGCGGATCGCGTAGCCGACCAGGCGGTCGAGCTCCGGCTCGGTCGCCGGCGTGGCGCCCTTGGCATAGCGGCTGATGAAGCCCCACAGCACGGCGCGGTCCTCGGCGTTCGAGGCGCTGACGAGGTTCAGCAGCATCGAGAACGAGATCGGCAGCCCGTCCTTCGGCGGCGCACCCGAATGGATGTGCCAGACCGGGTTTTCCAGCCGCTGCGCCTCGCTCTCCGCGGGGTACTTGCCGAGGAAGGTGTAATAATCGTCCACCGTCCGCGGGATCACCTCGAAATAGAGCTTCTTGGCCGCCCGCGGCTTGTTGAACATGAACAGCGACAGGCTCTCCGGCGAGGCATAGTTCAACCAATCCTCGATGGTGAGGCCGTTGCCCTTCGACTTCGAGATCTTCTGTCCGTTTTCGTCGAGGAAGAGCTCGTAGTTGAAGCCGTCCGGCGGGTTGCCGCCGAGCACGCGGGCGATCTCGGCCGACAGCTTGACCGAGGGGATGAGGTCCTTGCCGGCCATCTCGTAATCGACGCCGAGGGCGTACCAGCGCATGCCCCAATCGGGCTTCCATTGCAGCTTGCAATGGCCGCCGGTCACCGGCACTTCGACGAAGTCCCCGGTTTCCGGATCGCGATAGACGACCGAGCCGGCGTCGAGCTTGCGCTCGACGATCGGCACCTGGAGCACTTCGCCGGTGCGCGGGCTGATCGGCATGAAGGGCGAGTAGGATTGCTGCCGCTCCTCGCCGAGGGTCGGCAGCATGATCGCCATGACCTCGTCGTAGACCTCCAGCATGCGCAGGAGCGCCCGGTCGAACCGGCCGCTCTTGTAATAATCGGTCGCGCTGGCGAACTCGTATTCGAAGCCGAAGGTGTCGAGGAAGTGGCGCAGCCGGGCGTTGTTGTGCTGACCGAAGCTCGGATATTGGCCGAACGGGTCGGGCACCACGGTAAGCGGCTTGCCGAGGTTCTCGCGCAGCATCTCCTTGTTCGGCACATTGTCCGGCACCTTGCGCAGGCCGTCCATGTCGTCCGAGAAGCAGAGCAGGCGGGTCGGGATCGCGTCCTTGGTGAGCGCGCGGAAGGCCTGCCGCACCATCGTGGTGCGGGCGACCTCGCCGAACGTGCCGATGTGAGGCAGCCCCGAGGGGCCGTAGCCCGTCTCGAACAGGACGGTGCCCTCGCCACCGCGTTTCTCGACCCGAGCCACCAGTTTGCGGGCCTCTTCGAACGGCCAGGCGCGCGCGTCGGCGCTCAGGGCGGCGAGAGCCTCGTCAAAGGCGGGCGGGGAAAAACGCTCTGTCATGAATGGTTCCTCTTCGGCCGCGGCTCCGTTGCGGTGGCGCGCGGACGCTTCTTCCTAAGGGTTGCGGCACCGCGCGTCGAGCCTTTCGGCCCGCCATCGCCACGGGATCCGGCCCGTCGAGCCCGTTCACTCAGCGTCGGGCGCTCCGCCGCACGGCGGCGAGATCGACCGGCCGGTCGGGCAGCACGATCTCGAACACGGCGCCGGGTGGCCCCCGACCAGGGCGATCCGTCCGCCATGGGCCCGCACGATCTCGTCGGCGATGGCGAGGCCGAGACCCGCGCCGCCCGCCCTGACCGAGCCGTGGAAGGCGCGGAACAGGTTTTCGCGGGCTCGGTCGGGCACGCCCGGCCCGGTGTCGCCGACGCGGATGCGCACCACGCCGCCCTGCCGCTCGGCGGAAATGGTGAGGCGGCGGACCACGCAGGTCTCCCGCCCCGATTCGAGCGCCTGCCGCGCATTTCGCACGAGATTGAGCAGCACGCGGAACAATTGCTCGGGATCGGCATCGATCTCGAGGCCGCGGGGCACGGCGCGCACGAGTTCGATCGTGGCGTGGTCGGTGAGGCCGGCGACGTCCATCACCTCGTCGAGAAGGCGGGCGAGCGAGACGACGCGGCGCTCCGGCGGCGCCTCCCGCGCGGCTCCATATTCAAGCACCGTCTGGGTGTAGAACACGGCGCGGTCGAGCGTCGCCATGATCTTCGGCGCGATGCGCTGGACGGCGGGGTCGGCGACGGTGCGCAGGCGGTCCGACAGGAGCTGCGCCGAAGCGAGCAGGTTGCGCAGGTCGTGGTTGATCTTCGACACCGCGAGCCCGAGTTCGGCGAGCCGGCGCTGCTCGGTCAGCATCCGGGCGAGTTCGTTCTGCAACGCGGCGAGGCGGGCCTCCGCGTCGCCGATCTCGTCGCGGCGCCGCGGCCTCTGGATACGGGCGTCGGGGCGCTCGGGATGGGCGGCGAAGGATTCCATCGAGCGCGCCATGCGCCGGAGCGGCTGCACCACGATCTGCCTGAGGCAGCCATAGACGAGCGCGACCGTGATGAGAGAGACGACGGCGGCGAAGCTCGCGAAGCGCGCCGCATAATCCCGCAGAGCCTCGCGCAGCCGATCGCCGTCGATGACGGTCTCAATGGCCGTGCCGTCGGACAGGCGTCCGGCGATCTCGACCCGCTCGGGCGTTGCGAACAGTGCGCTGAGGGTCTCGATCGGATTCCCGGACAGCACGCCGCCGTCGCCGACCCGCGCGGGGGCGAGATCGGCGGGGCGCGCGCCGGTGCTCCAGCCCGGCCCACCGGGCGGTGTGATTCGGGCCCAGGTGGCGCCGGTGGCCGACAGCAGCGCCGCGTCCCGCCCCGGTGCGTCCGCGGCGAGCAGGCCGGCGGCGAGCCCGACATTGTCGAGCCTATTCTGGAGCCAACGCTGCTCGAAGCAGGTGACGGCGGGAACGAAGGTCAGCGTCTCGGCGGCCAGCATGAAGCCGAGCGTCAGGAGAAGGAGCTTGCCCGAAAGCCCGATCCGCGCGCGGCGCCGGGGCGGCGCGTTGGGCAGACCGGGCGCTGCCGGACGGGCCTTGCCGCCCTCCGAACCGCCGCCCCGAAGGTCGCCGCCGTCCCCGTTCATCGTCTTCCGCCCCCTGACCGCCGGTCGGAAGGACCGGCGGGGGATTTCTGTTCTGGGTCTTTTGGGCCGCATTGCGGTTTCGAGACGGCCGAGATCGGAGTTCAGGGCAAATTTTGCGCTCCGCCATGCGCTGCGTCAAACCGGCGGCCTTATTTGACCGCGCAGGGTGCGCCCGCGCGTTGACTCGCCGCACCGCTCGCCCTTATAAGCCCCCACGGCCGGGTCACGGTTCCCGAGGCTCCGCTGGAGCGCGCTTGCGCGCCGTCGGGGACCGTTCGAAATCCGTGGCGATTCTTCAATCAGACGTTCTGGCGAACGAGACATCCCCCGCGGGAGCGGAGCACTTTCATGACCAAGCGTACCTATCAGCCGAGCAAGCTCGTGCGCAAACGCCGCCACGGCTTCCGTGCGCGCATGGCCACCAAGAACGGTCGCCTTGTGATCAACCGGCGCCGGGCGCGCGGTCGCAAGCGCCTTTCGGCCTGATTTTGGCCACCGGGATGGGACTGGATCAGGTCCCGTCGCCGGGACGCCCCGTGACGCGCCTGAAGAAGCGCGCCGAGTTCGTAGCGGCAGCCAAAGGCTCCCGCACGGAACGGCGCGCCTTCGTCGTTCAGGCGCGCCCCCGCGGGGCGGGCACGACCACGGACGACGTCGAACCGGCGCGGTTCGGCTTCACCGTGACGAAGCGCACCGTCGCGAAGGCGGTGGAGCGCAACCGCATCCGCCGCCGGCTGCGCGCGGCGGCCTCCGCCTGCGCCCCGAAGGCGCGGCTGGGCTGTGATTATGTCCTGATCGGGCGCCCCGAGGCGCTCACGATCGCCTTCGCGGATCTCGTCGGCGATCTCGCCGGCGCCCTCGAGCGTCTCGATCGGGCGCTCGATCCGAGCCGCGGGGGCAAAGCCGGCCGTTCGACGGCCAAGCGTTCCGAACGACCGGGCGGCCCCGCGGGCCCGCCGCCAGAGACCCGTCGATGACCGAAAACAAGAACGTCTTCATTGCCATCGCCCTGTCGATCGCGATTCTCTTCGGCTGGCAATATTTCTACGCCGGACCGAAGAACGAGGCGGCGCGCAAGGTTGCCGAAGCGCAGCAGCAACAGCAGCAGGCCGCGAAGTCGACCAGCGCGACGCCACCCGCGCCCGGCAATCCGGCCGGCACGCCGACCGATACGGGCGGCGGGGTTCGGCCGCGGCCCACGGTCCTCGCCGAGACGCCGCGCGTGGTGATCGACACGCCGAAGCTCGCCGGTTCGATCAATCTGAAGGGTGGCCGCGTCGACGACGTCCAGCTCAAGGACTATCACGACACCGTCGACCCCAAGAGCCCGATCATCACCCTGTTCTCGCCCTCGGGCGCGCCGGACGCCTATTATGCGGAGTTCGGCTTCGTCGGCGACGCCGGCGCCAAGCTGAAGCTGCCGGACAACGACACCCTCTGGACGGTCGACGGCGGCGCGGACGCGAAGCTGACCCCGACCACCCCGGTCAAGCTGTCGTGGGACAACGGCGAAGGCGTCGTCTTCCACCGCACCTATTCGATCGACCCGAACTACATGTTCACGGTCGACCAGTCGGTCGAGAACAAGGGCGCGGCGCCGGTCGTCGTCTATCCCTACAGCCTCATCGCCCGCCACGGCACGCCGCACACCGCGGGCTACTACATCCTCCACGAAGGTCTGCTCGGCGTTCTCGGCGACGGCGGCCTGCAGGAGATCAAGTACGCCAAGCTGAAGGAAGAGGGCACCGTCAAGGACAGCGCCGTCGACCGCGGCTGGCTCGGCATCACCGACAAATATTGGGCGGCGACGCTGATCGCGCAGGGCGGCAAGCCCTATACGCCGAGCTTCACCTATCATGCCAACAACGGCAACGAGAGCTATCAGGCGAACGTGCTCGGCGATGCGGTCACCGTTGCGCCGGGCGCCACCACCGACAGCCAGATCCGCCTCTTCGCCGGCGCCAAGGTCGTCTCGATCATCGACGGCTACCAGAACGCCCTCAAGCTCGACCACTTCGATCTGTTGATCGATTGGGGCTGGTTCTATTTCATCACGAAGCCGATGTTCTTCGTGATCGACTTCTTCTACAAGCTCGTCGGCAATTTCGGCGTGGCGATCCTGCTCGTGACGGTGTGCGTGAAGGCGATCTTCTTCCCGCTCGCCAACAAGTCCTATGTCTCGATGAGCCGGATGAAGAAGATTCAGCCGGCGCTGACCGAGCTGCGCGAGCGCTACAAGGACGACCGCGTCAAGCAGCAGCAAGGCATGATGGAGCTCTACAAGAAGGAGAAGATCAATCCGCTCGCAGGCTGCCTGCCGATCGTGATCCAGATCCCCGTCTTCTTCTCGCTCTACAAGGTGCTGTTCGTCACGATCGAAATGCGGCACGCGCCGTTCTTCGGCTGGATCCACGACCTTTCGGCGCCGGATCCGACCACGCTGTTCAACCTGTTCGGGCTGATCCCGTGGACGCCGCCGCATTTCCTGATGATCGGCGTGTGGCCGATCATCATGGGCATCACCATGTTCTGCCAGATGAAGCTCAACCCGACGCCGCCCGACCCGGCGCAGGCCATGATCTTCAACTGGATGCCGGTGGTGTTCACCTTCATGCTGGCGAATTTCCCGGCGGGTCTGGTGATCTACTGGGCGTGGAACAACACCCTGTCCGTCACCCAGCAGGCCATCATCATGCGCCGTCAGGGCGTGAAGGTGGAGCTGTTCGACAACATCAAGGGCATGTTCCGCAAGAAGGCGAGCAAACCCTCAAGCTGACGGAGCGGTTGCGATGCCCGCCGACGATCGATCCCTGCCGGATGCCGGCGCCGCGGCCGACGAGGCCCCGGGGGCGGAGGCGCTCGAGGCCGGGCGGCTCCTGTTCACCAAGCCCTGGGTGTTCCGCCTCGGCGCGCCGTCGCTCGGCCTCTTGCCGGCGATGGAAGGACCCGAGATCGCCTTCGCCGGCCGTTCGAACGTCGGCAAGTCGAGCCTGATCAACGCGCTGGTCGGCCAGAAGGCGCTCGCCCGCACCTCCAACACGCCGGGCCGCACCCAGGAGCTGAACTATTTCAACGCCGGCGAGGGCCCCGTCCTGGTCGACATGCCGGGCTACGGCTATGCCCAGGCGCCGAAGGACAAGGTCGACGCCTGGACCCGGCTGGTGTTCGGCTATCTGCGCGGCCGGCAGAACCTGAAGCGGGTCTATCTCTTGATCGATTCGCGCCACGGCCCGAAGGCGAACGACCTCGAGGTGATGGGGCTCCTCGACAAGGCGGCGGTGTCCTATCAGGTCGTGATGACGAAGGCCGACAAGATCGGCCCGAAGGCGCTCGAGGCTGCCATCGCCGCGACGCGCGAGGCGATCGCCAAGCGCCCGGCAGCGTTCCCGCGCATCGTCGTGACCTCGTCCGAAAAGGGCAGCGGCGTCGATCTGCTGCGCGGCGAGATCGCGCTCGCGCTGTCCGGTCGCTGAGCTGTCATCTCTCCGACAAGATCGCCGCGATTAGATCGCGGCGCCCGGCGGGCCGCGAGGCCTTTCGAGATCGCCGGCACATGCTTTATAGAGCCGGCGGGCGGCCGGTCTCCGGCCACGCCGTCGGAGCGTTACGCCGCACGCCTTCGCGCCCACCTTGTAGGACAAGCCGGGACTTTCATGGCCGAGCAACACGTCGAGACCGACGAGGATTTCCGCTCCCGCGCCCGCATCATCGCCGAGGCGCTGCCCTTCATGCTGCGCTACGACGATGAGACCATCGTCGTGAAGTACGGCGGCCACGCGATGGGGTCTCCGGCGCTCGCCAAGGCTTTCGCCGAGGACGTGACGCTCCTGAAGCTCGCCGGCTTGAACCCGGTCGTCGTCCACGGCGGCGGCCCGCAGATCGCGGCGATGCTCGACCGGCTCGGCATCAAGAGCGAGTTCCAGGGCGGCCTGCGCGTCACCGACAAGGCGACCGTCGAGATCGTCGAGATGGTTCTCGCCGGCTCGATCAACAAGGAGATCGTGGCGGCGATCAACGCCGCCGGCGGCCGCGCGGTCGGGCTCTCCGGCAAGGACGGCCGCATGGTCACCGCGACGCGGGTGAGCCGCACGATCGTCGATCCCGATTCGAACATCGAGAAGGTGGTCGATCTCGGCTTCGTCGGCGAGCCGACCACCGTGCGCCGCGAGGTCCTCGACATCATGGCGAAGAGCGAGATCATCCCGGTCATCGCTCCTGTGGCGCCGGGCGCGGACGGCGAGACCTACAACATCAACGCCGACACCTTCGCCGGGGCGATCGCGGGTGCGCTCAACGCCCGCCGCCTCCTGTTCCTCACCGACGTGCCGGGCGTGCTCGACAAGAACAAGCAGCTCATCAAGGAGCTCTCGGTCGCCGAGGCGCGCCGGCTCATCGAGGACGGCACCGTGTCGGGCGGCATGATCCCCAAGGTCGAGACCTGCATCGAGGCGATCGAGCGCGGCGTCGAAGGCGTCGTCATCCTCGACGGCAAGGTGCCCCACGCGGTGCTGCTCGAGCTCTTCACCGAGCGCGGCGCCGGCACGCTCATCACGCCGTGATCGCCGCCGTGTCCGGCGCGCCCGATCTTTCCGCCTTCGTCGGGGTCGAAGCCTGGATCTTCGACCTCGACAACACGCTCTATCCGGCGGAGAGCCGGCTGTTCGCGCAGATCGACGACCGCATCGGCGCCTATGTCGGGCGCCTTCTCGCCGTCTCCGCCGAAGAGGCGCGGGTGGTGCAGAAGGATTATTATCGCCGCTACGGCACGACGCTGCGCGGCCTGATGATCGAGCACGGCATCTCGCCGGACGAGTTCCTCTCCTACGTCCACGACATCGACCATTCGCCGCTGTCGCCGGCGCCCCAGCTCGCCGCCGCGCTCGCCCGCCTGCCGGGCAAGCGCTTCATCATGACGAACGGCTCGCGCGGCCACGCCCATGCGGTCGCCGCCAAGCTCGGCATCGGCGACCATTTCGAGGATGTCTTCGACATCGTCGATGCCGATCACGTGCCGAAGCCGGAGGCCGCCGCCTACGAGACCTTCTGGCGCCGCCACGGCATCGTGCCGCCGAAGGCGGCGATGTTCGAGGACCTCGCCCGCAATCTCGCGGTGCCGCACGCCCACGGCATGCGCACCGTCCTGGTGGTGCCGACCGGCACCCGCGAGGTGTTCCGCGAGGCCTGGGAGCTCGAAGATCACGACGCGCCCCATGTCGGCCACGTCACCGACGATCTCGCCGGCTTCCTCGACCGCGTCGCCGACAGCCTCGGCGCTCCGCGCTGAAGCCCCGCGCCCGAGGCCGACTTTTTCTTTTGCCGGCGCGGCCGCTCTGTTAGAAGCCGCGCGGGGCCTCGCGCGGCGGGCCTGAACTTTCTGCCGGAGTTTCCTGAGCGATGCGCAGCGCCACGATCGAGCGCAAGACCAACGAGACCGAGATCAAGGTTTCCGTCGATCTCGACGGGAGCGGCAAGGCCGCGATCGCGACCGGCGTCGGCTTCTTCGACCATATGCTCGATCAGATTGCGCGCCACGCCATGATCGACCTCACCGTGGCGGCGAAGGGCGACCTCCACGTCGACGATCACCACACCGTCGAGGACGTCGGCATCGCGCTCGGCCAGGCGATCCGCCAGGCGCTCGGCGACCGCCGCGGCATCACCCGCTACGCCGACGTGCACCTGCCGATGGACGAGGCGCTGACCCGCGTCGCGGTCGACGTGTCCGGCCGACCCTTCCTGGTGTTCCGCGCCGCGTTCCCCTCGCCCAAGATCGGCACCTTCGACACCGAGCTCGTCGAGGAATTCTTCCGCGCCCTCGCCTTCAATGCGGGGCTGACACTGCATGTCGAGACGCTCTACGGTGGCAACAGCCACCATATAGCGGAGAGCTGCTTCAAGGGCGTGGCCCGGGCGCTGAAGGCGGCGTTCGCCCGCGACCCCCGTCTCGGCGACGCGGTGCCCTCGACTAAGGGCAGCCTCTGAGCGAGCGGGGGCCCGAAGCGGCGAGGGCGGAGCCGGCACGTCCGGGTCCGCGGGCTGCGACAGGGGAGAAGGACCATGGCCGTCTTCAGCGTGCTCGAACCGATCCCGACCGGTGATCTGCGCCATGACGCGGAGCGCGTCGTGCTCGTGCGCGAGGGCTTCTCCTGGCTCGCCTTCCTCGTGCCCCTCGTCTGGCTTCTGGTCCATCGGCTCTGGCTCGCGCTCGTCCTCTTCCTCGCGGCCTCCTTCGCGGTGCAGGCGGCGGGCTCAGCGATCGGCGGTCCGGCGGCGGCGCTGGGCGAACTCGGCCTCTGCCTGATCTTCGGCTTCGAGGCGAACGCCATCCGCCGCTGGACCCTGACGCGCCGGGGCCTGCGCTTCACCGCCGTGGTCGCCGGCGCCAACCGCGACGAATGCGAGCGCCGCTTCTTCGCGACCTGGCTCGTCGGCCATGCCCTGGAGCGCGACCGGTCCGCTTTGGCCGCGGCGCGCCCGGCCAGGCCCCCGTCGCCGCACCGGCCTCCGATCCGGTGATCGGTCTGTTCCCGTCTTCGGAGCGTCCGCAATGAACGTCGCCGTCCTCGATTATGGATCGGGCAATCTGCGCTCGGCCGCGAAGGCCCTCGAGCGGGCGGCCCGCGAGGCGGGCGGCGGCGCGGCGATCCTCGTCACCGCCGATCCGGATGTCGTGCGCACCGCCGACCGGATCGTGCTGCCCGGCGTCGGCGCGTTCGCCGATTGCCGCCGCGGGCTCGCCGCGGTGCCGGGTCTCGCGGAGGCGCTGGTCGAGGCGGTTGAGGAGAAGGGCCGACCCTTCCTCGGCATCTGCGTCGGCATGCAATTGATGGCCGAGCGCGGCCTCGAATACGAGACCACCGACGGCTTCGGCTGGATCCCCGGCGACGTGGTGCGCATCGAGCCCGGCGCCGAGCACCTCAAGGTGCCGCACATGGGCTGGAACACGCTGACGGCGAGCCGCGCCCATCCGGTGCTCGACGGCATCCCGACCGGGCCCGACGGGCTCCACGCCTATTTCGTCCATTCCTACCATCTCAAGGCGCGCGCGCCCGAGACCGTGCTCGCGACCGCCGATTATGGCGGCCCCGTCACGGCGATCGTCGCCCGCGACACCCTGATCGGCACCCAGTTCCACCCCGAGAAGAGCCAGACCCTCGGTCTCGCCTTCCTCAAGAACTTCCTTGCGTGGCGTCCATGATCCTGTTTCCCGCCATCGATCTGAAGGAGGGGCGCTGCGTCCGCCTCGTCCGCGGCGAGATGGACCAGGCGACCGTCTTCAACGACGATCCCGCCGCCCAGGCCGAAAGCTTCGCCCGCGCCGGGTTCTCCTGGCTGCACGTGGTCGATCTCGACGGTGCGTTCGCCGGCGCGAGCCGCAACGCCGCCGCCGTCGAGGCGATCCTCGCCCGCATCGACCTGCCGGTGCAGCTCGGCGGCGGCATCCGCGACCGGGCGGCGATCGAGGGCTGGCTCGAAAAGGGCGTCCGCCGCGTCATCCTCGGCACCGTCGCGGTGCGCGATCCCGATCTGGTGCGCGCGGCGGCGAAGGCTCATCCGGGCCGTGTCGTCGTCGGCATCGATGCCCGCGGCGGCCGCGTCGCCGTCGAGGGGTGGGCCGAGACCTCCGAGATGGCCGCCGTCGATCTCGCCCGCGCCTTCGAGGACGCAGGGGTCGCCGCGATCGTCTACACCGACATCAACCGGGACGGCCTCCTCAAGGGCCTCAATCTCCCGGCGACCCTGGAGCTCGCCCGCGCCGTCTCGATCCCGGTGATCGCCTCGGGCGGTCTCGCCGGTCTCGGCGACGTCGAGCGCCTGCTCGCGCCGGAGGCGGCGATCCTCGAAGGCGCCATCGCCGGCCGCGCCCTCTATGACGGCCGCCTCGACCCGGCCGCCGCGCTGGCGCTCATCGCGGCGCGAACCACGGCCGCGGACACGGGAGTGGCGGTCTGATGCTCAAGGTCCGCGTCATTCCCTGCCTGGACGTCAAGGCCGGGCGCGTCGTCAAGGGCGTGCAGTTCGTCGATCTCATCGATGCCGGCGACCCCGTCGAGGCCGCCAAGGCCTATGACGCGGCCGGCGCCGACGAGCTCACCTTCCTCGACATCGCCGCGAGCCACGAGGGGCGCGGCATCCTGCTCGACGTCGTCTCGCGGACGGCGGAGCAATGCTTCATGCCGCTCACCGTCGGCGGCGGGGTGCGTGCGGTGGAGGACATCCGCGCGCTGCTCCTCGCCGGCGCCGACAAGGTCTCGATCAACACCGCGGCGGTGAAGGACCCGGCCTTCGTGGCGCGTGCCGCGGAGAAGTTCGGCGATCAGTGCATCGTGGTCGCGATCGACGCCAAGCGCGTCTCGGCGCCCGGCGAGACGGACCGCTGGGAGATCTTCACCCACGGCGGCCGCACGCCGACCGGCATCGATGCGGTCGAATTCGCCTGCCGGATGGCGGAGAGCGGGGCGGGCGAGATCCTGCTCACCTCGATGGACCGCGACGGCACCAAGGCCGGCTACGACGTGGCGCTCACCCGTGCGGTCGCCGACGCCGTCTCCGTGCCGGTGGTCGCCTCGGGCGGCGTCGGCGATCTCGATCACCTGGTCGAGGGCGTCCGCGACGGCCACGCGTCGGCCGTGCTCGCCGCCTCGATCTTCCATTTCGGCACCCACACCGTCCACGAGGCGAAGGAGCGGCTCGCCGCCGCCGGCCTTCCGGTGCGGCTCGACCGATGAGCCGGCGGATCGCTTCGCCGCAGAACGTCCCCTGTCTGGAGGCCGGCCTCGTCCGGATGCGTCGATGACAGCCTTCACCCTCGATGATCTCGCCCGCATCGTGGCGGAGCGCGCCGCCGCCGATCCGGCGCAGTCCTACACGGCGAAGCTCGTCGCCAAAGGCCTGCCGCGCATCGCCAAGAAGCTCGGCGAGGAGGGCGTCGAGGCGGCCATCGCCGGCGCGCTCGGCCAAAGGGACGACTTGCGCGCGGAAGCGGCCGATGTTCTCTATCACTTGGTCGTGCTGCTCCATGCCTCGGGCGTGCCGATCGCCGAGGTGATGGCCGAACTCGAGCGCCGGACCGCCCAAAGCGGGCTCGCCGAGAAGGCGGCGCGGCCTCCCGAGTGAGGCTGCGGCGCCGCATGTCGGCGGCCTCGGCCGGTTCAATCTTCGTTTCGATCGTTCGTCAGCGGGCCGGCTCGTCGCACACGGGCAAGGGCGGCGGGTGCGGAAGGCCGTGAGTCTCGAGATGGATTTTCTCACCCCCAGGGGTCTGTCGCCCTACCGTCTGTTCACGGTCGAGGAATGGTCGCACCTGCGTGCCGACACGCCGATGACGCTCACCGCGGCGGACGTCGAGCGGCTCCAGGGCCTGCACGACCCGATCTCGCTCGAGCAGGTCGAGACGGTCTATCTGCCGCTCTCCCGTCTGCTCGCCTTCTACGTCGAGGGTGCCCAGCGTCTTCACACCGCGACCAACCGCTTCCTCGGCCGTGACGACGGCAAGATCCCGTTCGTCATCGGCATCGCCGGCTCGGTCGCGGTGGGCAAATCGACCACCGCCCGCGTGCTCCAGGCGCTGCTCGCCCGCTGGCCGCGCAGCCCCCGCGTCGCCCTCGTCACCACCGACGGCTTCCTGCTGCCGAACGGGGTGCTCGAGGCCGAGGGGCTGATGGAGCGCAAGGGCTTCCCGCAGAGCTACGACCGCCAGGCGCTGCTCGCCTTCCTGACCGACGTGAAGGGCGGCAAGAAGGTCGTCACCGCGCCGGTCTATTCGCACTTGGTCTACGACGTCGTGCCCGGCGAATATGTGACGATCGAGGCGCCCGACATTCTCATCGTCGAGGGGCTCAACGTGCTCCAGACTAACCGCCCCCCGCGCGACGGCAAGGCGATCCCCTTCGTCTCCGACTTCTTCGACTTCTCGATCTATATCGATGCCGACGAAGAGGTGATCCACGATTGGTACGTGGCGCGCTTCATGAAGCTCAAGGAGACGCGGTTCCGCGATCCGCGTTCCTATTTCCATCCCTTCGCGCACATCTCGGAGGCCGAGGCGCTGGCGCTTGCCGAGCGGCTGTGGGACCGGATCAACCGGGTCAACCTGCGCGACAACATCCTGCCGACCCGCCCGCGCGCCGACCTCATCTTGCGCAAAGGCGCCGACCACGCGATCGAGACGGTCGCCCTGCGCAAATTGTGAGGCCCCGACGATGACCGCCCGCTTCCGACCGCAGACGCCCCGCGACCGGCTCGTGCTCGCCGTCGACACGGCCGACGTCGCCGCCGCGCGGGCGGTGGTCGACGAGACGGCCGGCACGATCGGCGTCTACAAGATCGGGCTCGAGCTCATCTATGCCGGCGGGCTCGATCTCGTCCGCGACCTGGTGGCGGGCGGCGAGCGGGTCTTCCTCGACGCGAAACTCCTCGACATCGACAACACGGTCGCCGGCGCGATCCGCTCGATCGTGACGCTCGGCGTCGACATGGTGACGCTGCACGCCTATCCGAAGGCGATGGCCGCCGCCGCCGCCGCCCGCGGCGCGGCGCCGCTCGCGCTCCTCGGCGTCACGGTACTCACCTCGATGGACGAAGCCGACTTCGCCGACGCCGGCTATCGCGGCACGGTGGAGGAGCGGGTTCGCGCCCGCGCGGCGCAGGCTGCGGCGGCCGGCCTCGACGGCATCGTCTGCTCGCCCCGGGAGATCGCCGCGGTGCGCGCCGCCGCCGGCCCCGATCTCCTCATCGTCACGCCCGGCGTGCGGCCCGCCGGCAGCGCCGCCGGCGACCAGAAGCGCATCGCGACGCCGGCTGAGGCGATCCGCGCCGGCGCCGACCTCCTCGTCGTCGGCCGTCCGATCGTGGGAGCCCCCGACCGTCGCGAGGCCGCCCGCCGCATCGTCGACGAAATCGCCGGGGCCCTGGGCTGACGCTCCCCATATCGTCCGCTCGGCAGGGCGCACGTCCGCCGAGGGTTCATCATCCTCCGCCTGAAAAAGCAAAAGGCGCACACCCCGCGGTGCACGCCTTGCTTCGGCCCTCGCGGGCCGGTCGTTACGGAGAGGGATCGCCTTCGATCGGCTTTCCGCCGACCGGGCGCCCGACACCGCTCAGCGCGGGGCGAGCACCATGATCATCTGGCGGCCTTCGAGCTTCGGCTCGGCTTCGACCTTGGCGATCTCCAGCGTCTCGTCGCGCACGCGCTCGAGCAGCTTCATGCCGATTTCCTGGTGCGCCATCTCGCGTCCGCGGAAGCGGAGCGTGACCTTCACCTTGTCGCCTTCCTCGAAGAAGCGCTGGATGGCCCGCATCTTCACGTCGTAATCGTGCGTGTCGATGTTCGGACGCATCTTGATCTCTTTGACCTCGACGGTCTTCTGCTTCTTGCGCGCCTCGGCCGCCTTCTTCTGCGACTGGTACTTGAAGCGGCCGTAATCGAGGATCTTGCAGACCGGCGGAATCGAGTTCGGGGCGATCTCGACGAGGTCGAGCCCGGCCGCCTCGGCCATCGCGATCGCCTCGGAGGTCGCGATCGAACCGTGGTTGTTGCCCTCGGCGTCGATCAGCTGGACCTGAGGAATGCGGATCTCATGATTGATGCGCGGCCCTTCTTTGGTGGGCGGCGGTGCGCGGAACGGACGGCGAATGGTCGTGCTCTCCTGAACGTGGACGATGGCCGGGCGGGCGGGGCGGGTCGCCGGGCACAGACCGGCGCCGCAACACACAAAGCCTCCGCACGCATAGCGTGGAGGCTCTTTCCGGCTCGGCGATCATGTTGGGGATTTTCGGGCGAAGTCAACACCGCGCCGACGGTTCAGAAGCCCGCGCCGCGTGATTTGAGCAAGGTGTCGTAGATGTGCAGGGTCGCGTCCGTCATCTGAGCGAGCGAGAAGCGGGATGCGACGTGCGTCCAGGCCCGTGCCGCGAGCGCCGCGCGGGCCTCCGCGCTGAGGGCGAGGGCCGCCGCGATCGCGCCCGCGAGGGCGTCGGCGTCGTTCGGCGGCACCCGCCAGCCGGTGCGGGCGTCCTCCGCCACCTCCGGCGGGGCGAGCACGGTTTCCGAGACGGCGCCGAGATCGGTGGCGACGAGGGGCACCCCGGCGGCCTGCGCCTCCACCGCCGCGCGGCCGAAGGCCTCCGGCTCGGTCGAGGCGACCGCCACCACGTCGGCGAGCCTGAGCGCCGCCGGCACGTCCGAACAATGGCCGACGAGGAGGACGCGGTCGCCCAGCCCCGCCGCCGCGGCCTGGGCCTTGAGCGCCGCGGCATAATCGTCGCGCCCCTGGGCGTCGCCCGCAAGCACGGCGACGAGGTCCTTGTGGCCGGCGCGGTCGAGCCGGGCAAGCGCCTCGATCAGCACCCGCTGGCCCTTCCACCCGGTGAGCCGGGCGACCTGGAGCACGACCCGCGCGCCCGCGGGCAGCGCCCAGGCGGCGCGCAGGGCGGCGATTCGCTCCGGCCCGACCGATTCGGGACGCAGCCCGGTCAGGTCCGAGCCGCGGGCGATCGCCACGATGCGGCCTTTCGCGAACGGATGGCGCTCGGCGACGAGGCGGCCGGTCCATTCCGAATTGGCGATCACCACGTCGCCGCGCGCCATCACCGAATTGTAAAGGTTCTTGAAGCGCGAGCGCTCCTTGTAGGCGCCGTGGTAGGTGGTGACGAAGGGAACGCCGAGCCGCCGCGCCGCGCCGAGCGCCACCCAAGCCGGGGCGCGGCTGCGGGCATGGATGAGATCGACGCCCTCGGCCTTCGCCAGCGCCGCGAGGCGGCCGATATTGGCGATCATCGCGAGCGGGTTCTTGGTCGCGGCCGGAAAGTCGATCGGCTCGCCGCCGGCGGCGACGAGCTCCGGCACCATGCGCCCGCCCTGGCTCGCGACCAGCGCCCGCCCGCCCTTCGCGACGACGGCCGCCGCGACGTCGATCGCCGTGCGCTCGGCGCCGCCGGTTTCGAGCGTCGGCACGATCTGCAGGATGGTCGGTCGGCGCATCGCTTCGCCTCGTCGTTGCGGCCCGCCGAAAGGCGGCGCGCTTGGGCTTTTCCGATCGCGCCGGACGTGCCATCACGGCGGCGCCGGCCGTGGGCGATCTCCGACCCGGGCCGTGGAGGACGAGGTTTAGGATGGCTCAGGCGGCGCCGCAATTCCTCACCGTCGGAACGGGCAAGGCCGCGCGCCGCATCGCGGTGCTGCACCGGCCGGGGTCCGGACCGGGGGTTCTCTTTCTCAGCGGCTATCGCTCCGACATGCGCGGTTCCAAGGCCGAGGCGCTCGACGCCTGGGCGGCGCGCAGCGGCCGCGCCTTCACCCGGTTCGATTATTCCGGCCACGGCGAGGCGGGCGGGCGCTTCGAGGAAGGCACCATCGGCCGCTGGTTCGAGGAGGCACAGGCCGTCTTCTCGACCTATGCCTCGGGGCCGACCATCGTCGTCGGCTCGTCCATGGGCGGCTGGCTCGCCCTCCTGCTCGCCCGCGCCCGGCTCAAGGCGGGCCGCCCGCTCGCCGGGCTCGTGCTGATCGCCCCGGCCCCCGATTTCACCGAGGACCTGATGTGGGCGCGCATGCCCGACGACGTGCGCGCAACGCTGATGACCGAGGGTGTCTATCTCCAGCCGACCCCTTATGCGCCCGAGCCCTATCCGATCACCCGCGCCCTCATCGAGGACGGCCGCAATCATCTCCTCCTCGGCGGTCCGATCGAGACCGGCTGCCATGTCGAGATTCTCCAGGGCCTCGCCGACGAGGACGTGCCGTGGAGCCATGCGCTGCGCCTCGTCGATCGCCTCGCGACCGACGACGTGGTGCTCTCGCTCGTCAAGAATGCCGGCCACCGGCTGGCGCGCCCGGAAGACCTCGAGCGCATGATCGGCGCGGTCGAGGCGATCTCGGCGGTCTGAGGCGCAGCCGCCGGGACCTCCCTTCACCCCGCCCTTCAGCCCCGGGCGCCGCGCGTCGCGAGCGGGTGGTGATCGGTGACGAGCTTCGTCAGCCGCTCGTCGAGCACGTGGGTGTAGATCTCGGTCGTCGAGATGTCGGCGTGGCCGAGCAGCGCCTGGACCACGCGCAGGTCCGCCCCGCCGGCGAGCAGGTGGCTCGCGAAGGCGTGGCGCAGCACGTGGGGCGAGATGCGCGCCGCCGCGATGCCGGCCGCGGCGGCGACCGTCTTGAGATCGCGGCCGAAGCTCTGGCGGGAGAGATGCCCGCTCTCGGATGCGGCGGGGAACAGCCACGGGCTCGCCCCCGGCGCCACCGCCTTGCGCAACGCGACATAGTCGGCGACTGCCGCCTTCGCCCGCTCGCTCAAGGGCACCAGCCGCTCCTTGCCGCCCTTGCCGCGCACGATGATGACGGCGAGATCGGGCCGCGCCGCAGAGGCCGGCAGGCCGACGAGCTCGGACACGCGCATGCCCGTCGCATAGGCGAGTTCGACGAGGGCGACGAGCCGCGCCGCCGCGAGCCGGCGGGCGGGGGGCAGATCGTCCCGCCGCGCCTCCTCGCCGGCGCGGTCGAGGAGGGCGATCATCTCCTCCGCGCCGACCACCTTCGGCAGCGGCCGCCGCTTCTTCGGGGAATCGACGATCGCGGTCGGGTCGTCCGTCCGCACCCCTTCCGCGTGGAGGAAGCGGTGAAACCGCCGCAGCGCCGAGAGACGCCGGGCCTGGGTGGTCGAGGCGAAGCCGCTGTCGGCGAGGCTCTTCAGATAATCCGTCACGTCGGCGCGGGCCGCCTCGTGCAGCGCCCGGCCGCGGCGATCCAGAAAGCCGCCGAAATCCTCGAGGTCGCGGCGATAGGCGGCCAGCGTGTTCTCGGCGGCACCACGCTCGGCCGTCATCATTTCCAGGAACGCTTCGAGATGGCGCCCGCCGCGCATGGTTCGTCTCCGCCGCCGCGGCGGACCGGCCCGCCGCGCTCCGATCCTGCCCCGGCGCGCCTTTCGGGAGGGTGAATGTTAAGGCTGGTGCAACGGATGCGCTTGTCGTCCGCGCCCACCGTGTTAACCTGTTCCAAACAGAGGGTGAACGCGAGGGCCGCGTTCGAAGGGCGAGACGGCAAAGCCGCCGCCGGCTGGACGCGGTTCGAACAGGGGCCGAAAGGCTCCGCAGCGGAGGAGTGCCGTGATGGGGACCGAACGATCCGAGGGCCGACCCGCCGAGCGCTCGCTCAAAGAGCGTTTCCTGTCGCTTCGGGCGATGGCACTGCGGGACGTGTCGGCCGGCACCGGGGCCGTCGCGCTCGGCGCCGGCTTCGCCGACACGCCGTGCCGCATCGACGAGCCCGGCGCGCCGGCTTTGTCTGCCACCGCCGACCGCGCCCGCCGCATCTCGAACCGGCTCGCCGCCTTCGCAGGGGCCTTCGCCTTCATCGGCGGGACGGCGATCGCCTGCCCGTTCGATGCCGACGAAGCCGCCGAGGGCGACCGCCTCGAAAGCGCCGACGAGGCCACCGGCTTCATCCCCCGCAGCGCCCTGCCGTTCGGCGACTGAGGCCGAGCGGGCGGAGAGCGATCCCCTCAGCAGAGGGCGGGCGACGGATGTGCGCCGATCCGGCCCTGATCGGGCTGGGATCAGACGAAGAGCCGCGGGTCATTGCGCGATGTCGGCGGCCCAGAACGGACTGCCGGCTGACGCGCGCGTCCGAACCTCGGCAAGACCCCGGCCTTTCCTTCCGCCATCCCGATCACCGCCGCCCCGGCCGCGCCGCGCCCTCCATGAGGCCGGCTGCAGCGTGTTGTGCGCCTGAGACGGCCTGAGCGGGGACGCAAAGCGCGATTTGGCTGATGGCGTAAACGCAGAGCCCACTCAGGGGCTTGAATGTCGGAGTTGGATCGCGCCGGCGCCGAGGTCCCGATCCTTTGGCGCCATTGCCGGATCGGGTAGGCGGGACCCCCGCAGGATCCGACCGGCGGGGCCGGTGGACGGGGGCCGCTGCGGCGGAGATTGTCGGGAGCTTTTCCCCATCCCCCGCTCGGTGACGAACACCGCTTGCGGCGGCGGGATGCGCTGTGTATGGTCCGCGCCGCTTATCGACCCATCGGCGCCCGAATTTCGGGTGCCGACGCTGCCCAGAGCGGCTGCGGAGAGGTGCCAGAGTGGTCGATTGGGACGGTCTCGAAAACCGTTGTGCGTGCAAGCGTACCGTGGGTTCGAATCCCACCCTCTCCGCCATTTCAAGCGATATGCGTTCAGAATATCCGAGGTCGAACCGACGCTCGGGCGGACGGAAGAGTCCCTGACGCGCGAGCGTCGTGCCCCCTCCCCACGCGAGGTCTCGCGGCGTCCGATCAAAGTGCGCCGCCCCCCTCACCCTCCGACGTCGAAGCGGATACCGGTCAACTGTTCGGCGGTGGTCCAGAGGCGGCTCGCGAGCGCGCAGTCGGTCGAGGCCGGCGGCAGTTTCGCCGGGGCCGGATCGCCTTTGATCTCGCGGATCCCGTTCGGCCCGTAATAGCCGCCGGCCAGGGCCTCGGGTGCGGTCGCGGCGAAGAGCTCGGGCAGCGCTCCTTGGCGAGCGCTGTGGCCGATCAGCGGCATGAGAAGGGGTCCTAGGAGCTTGTAGATGCCCTTGAGGTTCGCCTGCAGGTTCGTCACGGCGATGCCGGGATGGGCCGCGAGGCTCGCGATCGGCGATCCCGCAGCGCCGAGCCGCCGCTGGAGCTCCAGCGCGAAGATGAGATCGGCGAGCTTCGATTGTGTATAGGCACCGTTGAGCGGCGAATAAGCGCGTTCGCCTTGCAGATTGTCGAAGGCGATCTTGCCGCCGTGGGCCGCGATGCTCGAAAGCGTGACGATGCGGGTGCCGGCGATCGGCTTCAGGCGGGGAAACAGCAGAGCCGTCAGGGCGAACGGTCCGAGGACGTTCGTCGCGAATTGGCGCTCGTAGCCGTCTTCCGTGATCTCCCGCCTCGGCAGCGCCATCACCCCCGCATTGTTGATGAGGAGATCGAGTGAAGGGCCGGGGAAGCGCTCTTCCACCATCGCCGCGAAGGCGCGCACGCTGTCGAGCGAGGCGAGGTCGAGGAGGGCGGGCGTGAGATCGGCGGCGGGCACCGCGGCGCGGATGCGGCGGATGGCGTCCGCGGCCTTCGCCTCCGAGCGGGCGGGCAGGATGATCGCCGCGCCGTGGCGGGCGAGCTCCAGCGCCGCTTCGAAGCCGATGCCGGAATTGGCGCCGGTGATGACGACGCGGCGCCCGTGCTGTGGCGGCATCTGATCCGCCGTCCACGACCGGCCGGTCGAGGCCGATGCCGAGGGAGAGGGGGAAGATTTGGGGGCGGGCGCGGTGGTGGCGCTGGGTCGGGTCATGTGCAGTCCCTTCTTCGACAGATTATGAGTGATTGCTCACTCAATCATTAGGCAAATCGAGATCACGCGCCGCCGATAGCCCGCCAGAACGCTTCGAAGCCGCGGCGGCGATGGGCCGGGTGGGCGCCGCGGTCTGCCTCGATCCGATCGATGGTCATTTCGGCCAACGCCTCGAACACGGCGGACGTGAAGTCCGGAGAGGTCGCGTGCGCCGGGTCGGCGCCGGCGCCCTCGAACAGGGCGCCGGCCATGGTCGTCATCGCCGGCAGGGTGGCGTTGCGGCTCTCGGCGGTGATCGTCTCGGACACCCGCAATTGCTTGAGCGCGCGCCTTTTGTCCGCGTGCGCCACGCCCCAATCGACATAGGCGGACCACACCGCCTCCCACCGGCCGGGCCGGTCGTCGCGCGCCTGAAACGCCGCCATCACGGCGTCGACGAGGTCCTGCTTGAGCCAGACATAGAGCGCGTTGAGGAGAGCGTCCTTGGTCGGGAAATATTTGAAGACGGTGCCGTCGGCGACGGACGCGGCCTGGGCGATCTTCGCCGAGCGCGCCGCGAGCCCGTCGGCCGCGACCCAATGCGCCGCCGCCTCCAGGATCGCCGTCCGCTTGTCCTTGCTGAGCGCCCGCGCCACGACCCGACCTATAATGAGTGCCTGCTCACTTTTTACGTCAGGGGCGGGGCGGTGGCAAGGGGGGCGGGGCGGTGGCAAGGGGGGCGAGAGGGGGAAGCGGGAGCGCAGAAGCGTTCGGCGTGCCGCCAATAGGACGGAGGCCTCCTGAACGATGGCCGTCAGCACCCACTCCTCTATCCTACGGTTTCGAAGCTCAATCTGGGAGCCATGCGCAATGGCCCCAATGCTGCGCATATCGGCTCGCGAACTCTCTCATTTCCCGAACATTGGCCTGAGGTGTCAGGCACGCCCGAGCGCAGGTGGCGACGACATCCCGGTATAAGGCAAGCGAAACCGGCCGGATGCCGTGGTAATTCATCATTAGGCGGTGGAGGTGTTCCGTAATAGCCTCGCCGCGGGGCGTCATGACAATGGTCGGGGGAGTGCCATAAGCATTGATCAAGACGTACCGCCAACTGGGATCGGCCTCCCCCTGCGCCGGAACGAGTTCACAAGGGCAGGCATCGCCGCCTCCCGAAATCTCCTCATAGAGCGCTTGAATCGCCTGAGCTTTCCTAGCGATCAGAACGTAAGGTCCCGCAGGCGTATAGCTCTGCATACGTTCGTCGTATTCTATACCCAGCAAGCGTGATAGGTCGTCTCGAGCGGTTTCATCCAGGCCCGTCCGTTCCGACGTAAACCATTGAAGTTGGCGCAATGTGATACCGACTGTCGCTGCCACCTCTTTCGGCGGGTTGGGCCAGCACGCTATCAGGTACTTCGCGATTTCAGGCGTGTTGTCGCGCTCCTGGGAGGCCGGCATTTCGTAATCATCTTCGTCGGCGTCATCGTAGGGCGCCGGCCCCTTAAGTAACCAACTTCGGCCGCTAAACCCATCGTTGTGGAAATAACGCGGCTGATCTGGCGGGAGCGACATCTCCCAAGATGACAGCCATGTGCCTGCTTTCCAGCAACCACCTTCGAGAGGGAGGGATGGCGGAACGCGCATTGGTAAATTTAACCACTTCTCGATACGCATCTCCAGTTTTGTTTTGCTTAATCCATCATCCGTGCGACGTGCATTCCAGGCATGGTCGTCTCGCGCATCCTGACAAAGCGCCTCGATGCATGCGTTCAACGAAAGATCGATCGGCTTATGTCGTTGCGAAAGCCAGCGGGAGCAGTCGTGAGCCCAACGAAGCGATGCGGGAACGGTCTTATCCTTGGCGCCAGCAATCTCAAGGCGGATACCGATCCCAGCTAGATAGTCCGCCAATCCGGGATCAGACAGCGCCAGAGAGCCGTTGACACGAAGAACATCTGGCGTGCCACGCAGCCCTTCTGCGTCTCCCCAGGCTGTCAGCAGCACTTCACGGAGAGATTTCGGTTCATCGACCGGCGAAAATGTCAGCCATCGGATCGGCAGGCCGGCGACGGTGACGCCGTAGAGAAGGATAGGCGCCAGCTCGCGTTGCCTTGCATCCGCCAGTCTTATCGGATCGCGCACAGCGACGATGCCATAACGCGGATGATGGAAAAGGAACTTGGCGATCGAGACGTAAAAATGATGCTCTCGGCTTTCTTGGGCTCTTTGATCATTCATCGTCGATTCCAAACCTATCAACCGACTGCATTGGGAGTTATGTAAAGTTTTTTGTGATGCGTTTTATTCATCACATGCTGTCGCAGCTCCGCCACTCCACGCCTTAGCGATGGTGGCGAGATGCAGGTCGGAGGTCTCTGAGACGCCGCGCCTAGCTGCAGTTTAGGAAGCGCATGGACGCGCGCAATAGGTCCATGAGTTCGACGTATATACGTAGAGCGCGTTGTTCCGCACCGAGATCAGACGCAGCGCGACCCTGAAAGCATAAAGAAATACGAAATAAATGCTAGCCCCGCCGTCCTGGTGTGCGCTTGATCCGAATACCCTCAGCCGCTCAGCGTGTTGATGCTGAAGGCCAGGATGCCGATGTTGAAGATGAAGGCGGCGAGGCAGTGGAAGGTCACGGCGCGGCGCATCGCCGTCGTGGTCACGTCGACGTCGGCGGTCTGGAACGTCATCCCGAGGCAGAACGCGAAATAGATGAAGTCCCAATATTTGGGCTCTTCGGTCTCTGGAAAGCGCAGGCCACCGGCGTCCTCGCGGCCGTCGGGACGGAAATAATAGAGATGGGCATAGTGGATGGTGTAGACGGTGTTGCTGAAGAACCAGGCGAGCACCAGCGTCACCGAGATCAGCGCGATGGTTGCCGAACTGGCGCGGCCCTCTTCCAGCCCCTCGCTGACCACCACGGTCAGGATCAGCAGAATCATGAGGAACGTGAGCCCCAGCAGAACCGGCTGGTTGGCGTCGTTGTGCTTGGCGTTCGCGCGCAGATCGTTGGGCCTGTCGTCCAACAATCCGTAGCACGAGACCAGGAAGGTGACCGCGGCGACGTCGAACCCGATCATGAAGCCGAGACGCCAGCCGAGAAACGAGATCGCCACGCTCGCGACCGCAATCAGCACGAGCCCGAAGGCGATGAAGCGCGGCGGCGCGATGATGTTGCCGATGCCGCGGGCCTTCAGTCTCGATCGGTGCGGCGTCATGCGATTTCGGTCTCCAGGGAGGCAGCGCGATGATGCGCGGCGCGGGCGCCGGCGGGTCCGGCGTCTCGCGGGATGCGGATCCGACGCTTTATGCCCCGATGGCGGTGCGATTGACATCACCCATCGGGGCCTTGCCGTCCCTGAATGATCCCCGGCGCCCGCGGCCGCGGCGGCGCTTCGGCGTCGCGGCACGTGGGGGTCGCGGCACTTGGGCGTCGGGGCGAGGGATCTGCCTCCGGCGTGCTCCCGGCGACGGCCTGGGCCGCCGCCGGGGGCGCCTGTCTCCGGCCGGCCTCAGATGCCGAGGCCGCCGGCCATGTTGATCTGCTCGCCACTGATGTAGCCGGCCGAGGGGCCGGCGAGGAAGCAGACGGTGTCGGCCACCTCCTCCAAGGTCGCGATGCGGCGGATCGGGTGCATGTCGAGAATGCCCTCACGGTTCGGCAGCTCGCCCGCGACCTCGGCGGCCATGTCGGTCGGCATGATGCCCGGCTGCACGACGTTCACCGTGATGTCGCGGCGGCCGAGCTCGCGGGCGATGCCCTTGGCGTAGCCGGCGAGCGCCCACTTGGTGCCGGCATAATCGGCGACGCCCGGGAAGGGGACGACGGAGCCGAGCCGCGAGCCGATGAAGACGATCCGCCCGCCGTCGGTCAGCTTCGGCGCGGCGGCGCGGGTGACGGCGATCGTCCCGAGCACGTTGACCTGCCATTGGCGGTTATAATGGGCGCCGTCCAAGGTGGGGTCGTCGACACTCTGGCCTTGGATCGCGATCCCGGCATTGTTGACCAGGATGTCGAGCCGGCCGAATTCGTCGATCACGCGGTCGATCAGAGGTTTGGCGACATCGAGGTCGGACTGGTCGGCCTTGACCGCGAGAGCGCGGACGCCCTTTGCCCGCAGACCCGCGACGACCGCCTCGGCCTTTTCCGCGGAGGCAGCGTAGGTGATGGCGACATCCGCACCGCGGTCGGCCAGGGCGGCGGCGATGGCGGCACCGAGACCGCGTGAGCCGCCGGTGACGAGGGCGACCTTGCCGGCGAGCGAGGGCGACGCGTTCGAGGGATCGGCCATGGGAAATCCTTTGCGTGCGGAGACGGGCAGGCGCCGCGCCCCGCGGGTTCGGTTTCAATTTGTAATGGCCATTACAATAACGATTGGTATGAAATGTGGACGGCGGCCGTCAAGCGGTTTAATAATTGCCGTTATGAAAAAGCCCGAGGCCCGCTGATGGGTCGCCATCGCGAATTCGACGTCGATAAGGCGCTCGACGCGGCCCTGTGCGTGTTCTGGCGCAAGGGCTACGAGGGCGCGTCGTATTCCGATCTGACGCAGGCGACCGGCGTCGAGCGGCCGGCGCTCTATTCGGCGTTCGGCAACAAGGAGGCGCTCTTCCGCCGCGCGCTCGCCCGCTATTACGACACCTATCTCGATTATCTGCCGGCTGCCCTGGCGCTGCCGACCGCCCGCGAGGTCGTCGCCCACATCCTGTACGGCGCGGCCGAGCTCAACACCCGCTACGAAAACCACCTCGGCTGCCTCGGCATCAACGGGGCGGTGGCCGGCTCGGACGAGGCGGAGCCGATCCGCCAAGCCTTGGTCGAGGCGCGCGCCGCAGCGGGCGCGCAGTTGCAGGCGCGGCTCGAACGGGCGAAAGCCGAGCGCGACCTGCCGGAGACGGCGAAGCCGGACGCCCTCGCCGCCTTCGTCATGGCGGTCGTCCACGGCATGGCGGTGCAGGCGAAAGCCGGCTTCTGCCGCGCCGCCCTCGAAGCCGTGGCCGAACAGGCGCTAGCGACGTGGCCGGTCGGCGCGGCCGACGGCAAGCCCTGACCACGTCGCAAGACCCGGCCGCGCCGTTGCCTCACGCCGGTCCGAACTCGGTGAGGAGGGCGTCGACGAAGGACTTCACCTTGACCGTCGGGCGCCGCCCGGCCGGGTAGAGAACGTGCATCGGGCGGACCGGCCCTTGATAATCCGGCAGGACGCGGACAAGCCGACCGGCATCGATCTCCCCTTGCAGCACGCTCTCCGGCCCGAGGGTGACGCCGTAGCCCTCGATCGCCGCATGGAGCAGGATCTTCCAATCGTTGCTGCGGATGCGCCCGTGCGCCCGCACCGCCTCGGTCCGGCCGTCGCGGGCGAACCGCCATTGGCTCGGGACCGACGGCGACCAATAGGCGTAGACGAGACATTCGTGCGCCTCGAGCTCGGCCGGGGTCGCAGGCGTGCCGCGCCGGGCGAGATAAGCCGGCGCGGCGCAGGCGATCAGCCGGTATGACGCGAGCGGGTGGGCGATGAGCGAGGCATCCTCGAAGACGCCGATGCGCACGAGCACCTCGAAGCCCTCCTCCAGCGGATCGACGAACCGGTCGCTCAAGGTCAGGTCGATGCTCATCTCGGGAAAGCGCGCCAGGTAGCGCGTCACGAACGGGGCGAGGCTGAAGGCGCCGAAGGTCACGGGTGCGTTGACCCTGAGCACACCGTTCGGCTGGGAGCGCATGTCATGGGCGAGCGCCTCCGCCGCCTCGGCCTCCGCCAGCACCAGCTTGCAGCGCTCGTAGAAGGCGCGGCCGACATCGGTCAGGCTCTGCCGCCGTGTGGTGCGGTGGAGGAGGGTGGTGCCGAGCCGGTCCTCGAGGAAGACGACGTGCTTCGCCACCATCTGCGCCGACATCCCCGTCGCCTCGGCGGCGGCCGCGAAGGAGCCGAGATCCGCCGCCTTGACGAACACCGCCATGCTGGTGAGCCGGTCCATGATTCAACCCGTTCAGTTGGGAATGCCATTTCAAGATAGAGATTTATCGCCATGCAGCGATGAATAGCATCGCCGGGACCATCCATCTCGGAGCGATCATCATGAAAATCGGGATCATCGGCGCAGGCTTCGTGGGCCGTGCCGTCGGCAAGCTCGCCGTTCGCGCGGGCCACCAGGTGATGTTGAGCAATTCGCGCGGGCCGCAGACGCTGTTCAGCCTGCGCTACGGGATCGGCTGCGAGGTCGGCACCGTCGAGGAGGCGGCGGCGTTCGGCGATATCGTCGTGGTGGCGATCCCGCTCGCGGCCTTCCGCTCGGTTCCGCCCACCCCGCTCGCGGGCAAGGTCGTGATCGACACGGACAATTATTATCCCCAACGCGACGGCCGCATCCCGGAGCTCGATGCCGGGACGACGACCACGAGCGAGCTGCTGGCCGAGCACCTGCCGCAATCGCGCATCGTCAAAGCCTTCAACGCCGTCACCATGAACGACCTCGAAAAGGACGGGCGGCCGGCCGGATCGCCGGATCGCCGCGCCTTGCCGCTCGCAGGCGACGATCCCGAAGGCAAGGCGATCGCCGCGGCGCTCTACGACGAATTCGGCTTCGACGCGGTCGATGTCGGGCCGCTCGGCGAAGGCTGGCGGTTCGAGCGCGGCCGGCCCGTCTATTGCGTGCCGCTGACGGCCGCCGCGCTCAAGGATGCGCTGGCGAAGACGGTTCGGGTGGACCAGCCGGCCTGAGGTCTGCACCGGCACTGGTCGCCCGTTTACGCGAGAACCGCCCCGACCGGGCGCCGGGGTGAGAATGGACGCGCCGGACCGTAGCCGAAGCGCAGCACGGCGTCGGGGCGAAGCCCCGGCTCCCCGGCGAGCGCGGCGAGGTCCGGCCGCAGCCGCGCCACCTCCACCGGCTGGTTGACGAAGGCGAGCTTGAGTCCGAGTGCCGTCGCGGTGAGGGCGAAGCGTTGGCAGGCGCGGCCGACGGCGATCCAAGACGCGCGGTCGGCGGCCGCGCCGAAGAAGATCGCGGCGCCGGCGGAGGAGCGCATCTGCGCGGCATATTTGTCCGCCTCGCCGGCCGCCGTCACGAACAGATCGAAGGCGAGGTGGCCGAGCGGGTCGGGCAGAACCGGGCTGCCGGCCGCCGCGCCGTAGAGCCCGTCGCCGTGGCGCATCGCGCTCGCCGGGTTGAAGCGCAGCCAATGCTTCAGTTCGCTCGAGAAGGCCGGATCGCCCATCTGCGCGTCGTTCCCGGCGACGACGAGGTCGCCGAGCCGCGCCATGGCGGACCGCTCCGTCAGGATGACGCAGCGGACGCCGTCTCCCAGCGCCGCCCGCTGGAGCGCCTCGATCGCGTCGGGAGCGACGGGGCGCCCGTCATAGACCGCCCGGCACGATTGTCGGGCCGGGATGGCAGCGGAGAGGGCGTCGGGCCTCGGCTCCCCCACTGTGAAGGTGTAGCGGATCATGCCGTCCGCCCCGGTCTCCAGCACCCCCGGGCGGCCCGCGGCCGTGCCGGCGCGGGCGAGATTTTCCGCGGCGCAGCCGAGGCTGACGAAGAGGTGGTGATCGTCGGGATCGACCACCGGCGTCGCGCGGGTCATATCGGGCAGGATGTCGATCGTCCCCGGCCCGACGCGGAAGCGCCACGGCTGGGTGTTGTGTCCGTTCGCGGCGAGCGTCGCGGCGCGGATCAGATCGGCGGCGGCCGGGTCCTGCGGCAGCGGCGCCCGCAGCGCCGCCTGATAAAGCCGATAGGCCTCCTGCGACCCGACCGAGGCGCGCCAACCCCAGGCTCCGCCGGCCCCGATCGCCACGACCCCGCCGGCTGCCGCAAGGAGTACCTCGCGTCTGGTCATTGCCCATCTCCTTTGCCACGACGATAGACGGGCGCTTGGAGCCGTCCCTGATCGAGGTCAAGGCACGCCGGGCGCCGCACGAACGGAGACCGCGACCATCGCTGCCCCGAGGGTGGCACGATCGGTCGTGCCTTTGCGTGAGATCGCGGACGATCGGCGCTATGCTCCCGCGGCCGCGCGACCGAGCGGTGCCGGACCGACCGTCGTCGCGGCCCATTCCCCGACAGGAGACATCACCATGTCGAACCCCGTGAAGATCATCGCGACGCTGGTGGCCAAGCCCGGCAACGCCGACGCCCTGCGGGCGCTCCTCGACGACCTCGTCGCCGCGAGCCGCACCGAGCCGGGCAATCTGCGCTACGATCTGTGGCAGGATTCGGCGGATCCGAACCGCTTCGTGGTCGACGAGCTCTATCGGGACGACGCGGCCGTCGCGGCGCACCGGGCGAGCCCGCACTTCCAGACCTACGGGCCGAAGATCGGAGACCTCGCCGAGCTCGGCCTTCTGGTTCTCAACCCCGTCGCGCTCGCCTGAGGCGGGCGCTCCCGTCAGGCTCATGTCGCGGTCCGAGCGGCTCTTCGATCTCCTCCAGGCGCTGCGGCGCCACCGGCGGCCGGTCAGCGGGCGGCAGCTCGCGGACGAGATGGGCGTGAGCCTGCGCACCCTCTATCGCGACATCTCGAGCCTCCAGGCCCAGGGGGCGACGATCGAAGGGGAGCCCGGCGTCGGCTACGTGCTGAAGCCGGGCTTTCTGCTGCCGCCGCTGATGTTTCCGCCGGAGGAGATCGAGGCGCTGGTGCTCGGGTCGCGCTGGGTGGCGGAGCGCGCGGACGATCGGCTCGGCGAGGCGGCGCGCAGCGCGCTCGCCCGGATCGCGGCGATCCTGCCCGCGGATCTCCGCGACGAGCTCGACGCCTCCACCCTGCTCGTCGCCTCGGGCGGCGAACGCCCCGTGCATGCGGTCGATCCGGCGCTCCTGCGCAAGGCGATCCGCATCGAGCGCAAGGTCTCACTCGCTTATTGCGACGGCGCGGGGGCGCACACCGAGCGCGTCGTCTGGCCCTTCGCCCTCGCCTTCTTCGAGCAGGTCCGCGTCCTCCTCGCCTGGTGCGAGCTGCGCCAGGATTTCCGCGCCTTCCGCACCGACCGCGTCGGCGAAGCCGTGGTGCTCGAAGCCCGCTATCCGCGGCGCCGGCAGGCTCTCTTCAAGGCGTGGCGCGAGCAGCAGGAGATACGCCGCCGGATGGGATGAAGCGATGATGCTGACGGAAATTGGCAGCATCGGCTCGTAAGGTCTCCCCGCCCCAAGACACGGCAGGAGCCTTCGATGTTCGCCCCCAGCGCCCTTCTTCTTCCCGTCGCCGACCCGTCGGCCAGCGCCCGATTCTATGCCGAGATTCTCGGCCTCGCCCCCGTGGAGGCGAGCCCGACCTTCGTGCTGTTCGTGCTTCCCTCGGGCCTCGCGCTCGGGCTTTGGGACAAGGCGGGCGTCGTCCCGGCGCCCACTGCCGCCGCCGGGTGCCTCGAGATCGGCTTCAAGGTGGCGAACGGCGCGGGCGTCGACGCCGCCCACGCGGATTGGCGGGCGAAGGGCTGCATGATCGCTCTCGCGCCGACCGATCTCGATTTTGGCCGCAGCTTCGTGGCGCTCGATCCCGACGGCCATCGGCTGCGGGTCTATGCCCTCTACGAGGAGGTCTGAGTCCCTCCCTTCGTCGCGATTACCCCTGCACGCCGTCTTCGAAGGCGGCGATGAAGGCGGCGAACAGCACGATATAGGCGCGGGTCACGACGGAGCGCAGCGCCGGGCCGGGGAGGTAGCCGCCCCGGGCGCGCGACAGTGTGGCGAGCCCGAGGCTCTCGGCCTGACGCAGGATGTCCGAGACATGGGGCCGGGAAACCACGAACTGGGCCGCGAGAGCCTGGATCGAGACCGGCCCGTCGGAGTTCGTCAACAGCGAGGCGAGAATGGCGAACCCGGCATCGCGCTCGATGACCGGGGCGATCTCGGGGGCGAGATGCAGCGCCCGCATGCCCGCGCGAAAGCGGAGCATGATGGCCCGCGTGCAGGGGCCGAACAGCACCGCGTCGGGGACATCGACGGCCGCCGCCGCGGTCTCCGGCATGATGTGGCGGATCGCCCCGAAAAGCGTCTCCCAGCGCTCCCGATGGAGCGAGAGCAGCGTCTCCGTCGGCGCGAGCGGGCGCTCGCGGCGATCGCCCCCTGCCACCGGTTCGACGAGCTTGCCGAAGCGCATCGCGGCGAGAACGGCAGTCGCGCGGCCGGGGCTGCACAGGTCGCAGGCGACCGCGTCGCGGCGAAGCTGCGCCGCGGTGAAGCCTCGCCCGGCATTCTCGTTGAAATGCAGATCGAGGATCATCATCGAGATCATCTGACGACCGCGGTCGTTCAGCACCCGGTTGCGGATCCAGCTTCCTTGGAAATTGCGCACCGCCTGGGCGGAGGCGGCGTCGACCGCGAGCGGCAGCTTGGGATGATTTGCGACCGCGAGCACTCGCTCGCGACCGAGCAGTTCGAACACGGTCGAGCTGCCGGGAAAATCCTCGATCCCGCGTTCAGGCTCGATGCCATCGCCGGTTGACTCGACGATAGTCCGGTTCTGACCAAAAACTTGCATTGTCGTACTGGACGGTTCGGTGGCACGAATCGGTCGGTAAGCCGGGAGGCGCGTACGGTCCAACCAGACTTCGCGCATCGCTCCGCCATTGGCAAGCCTCGCTTGGGCTCGCGAGCGCTTCTTTTTGACTGCGCTCGCCCCCGTGCCGTCCTGCCTTGCGTCGCGATGCCGGCGGCAAAGGCTGCCCCCGAAATCCTAAGACGCACTCAGTGCCGCGCCGATCGCGATGAGGGCGAGACGGCCCGCCGTAATCGCCGAGATCCGGTTGGCGAGGTCGAACGACGGCGCGAGTTCGACGATGTCGAGCCCCACGAGCGGGCCGCTGCGGGCGAGGGTCTTCAGGATTGGAACAACCTGCTCCAAGCGCAGGCCGCCCGGCGCCGGCCCCGCCACGCCCGGGATCACCGACGGATCGAAGCCGTCCAAATCGACCGTGAGATAGAACGGCCCCTTGCCCTCGAGCGTGGCGAGGACGGGGCCGAGCCCGTGTTCGTGCACCGCGTCGGCGGTGAAGAGCTGAGCGCCCCAGCGGGTCGCGGCCTCGACTTCGCCGGCGCGTGCGCTGCCGGTTCCCCGCAGGCCGATCTGGGTCATGCCGCTGATCCAGGGCAGTTCGGAGGCGCGCCGCATCGGGCTGCTATAGCCGAGCCGCGCGCCGCGCACCTCGTCGCGCCAGTCGAGGTGGGCGTCGATCTGCACCACATGGACGGGTCGGCCGACCGCCTCGAGGGCATGAACGGCGGGAATCGTCACGCCGTGATCGCCGCCGAGAATGACGCTGAGCGTCGCGGTGCGGAATTGCCGGGCGAGGGTCGCGACGCAAGTGTCGAAATAGGGGCGGAAACCGTCGTCCCCAAGCACCAGATTGCCGCCGTCGCGGCCGCCGTTCGGGAGAACGGCGCGCAAGGGCCCGCCGAGGTGGAAGTCCCAATGATCCGCGCCGTCCCAGAACTGGTGCGATTGGCCGCGGATGGCGTCCGGCCCGGAGGCCTGATCGTTCGGCTGCGGCTCGCCGGAATAGGGCTCGCTGGCGGTGACGCCGAGGATGGCGGCGGGCACCGGTGTCCATCGCGCCGGGTCGGTGTCGACCGTCCAGTCAATGAAGGGGCGAGCGGGTGCGACGAGCGGCATCGAAATCTCCTCCGGTTCGCGCCGAACTTAGACGATTGTCGCCCCGCGCGCAGGGTGGGCGACCTCAGGCGCAGAGCCGCGGCGCGGATGAGACGGCGAACGGCGCCCGGACGCGACGAGCGCCGGGTCCGAAGGCCAGGCGGAAGGTCTTGCCGGTCCTGACGAAGAGGCGCATGCCCGCCGGCCTTTTGGGCTAGAATTGGATTCATGGTCCCCACTCTGGGGTCCGAATAACCGGGAGATCATACCGGTATGAACATCACCATGAAGCCGGATGTCGCCGGCCTCGGCGGTTTTCTGCGCGATCGGCGTGCCCGTCTCGTCCCCGATGCGGGTCTCGCCGGACGCCGGCGCACGCCGGGTCTGCGGCGCGAGGAAGTGGCGGCGCGGGCCGGGGTCAGCGTCACCTGGTACACGTGGCTCGAGCAGGGCCGTGGCGGTCCTCCGTCCGACGAAGTGCTGGAGCGGCTCGCCCGGGCCCTCGAACTTGATGCGGCGGGGCGTGAGGCGCTCTTTCTGCTCGCCCGCCAACGGCCGCCGCCGATCGAGCCGGCGCCGTCCTCACCCGTCACTCCCGCGGTTCAGCGGGTTCTCGACGGCCTCGCCACCAGCCCGGCCTTCGTCAAGACCGCGGCCTGGGACGTCGTCGCCTGGAATGCGGCCGCCTGCGTGGTGTTCGGCGATTACGACGCGATTCCCCCGGCCGAGCGCAACGGCCTGCGCCGTCTGTTCGGCGACCCCGCGCACCGCGCCCGCCTGCCCGACTGGGAGGAGATCGCCCGCTTCGCCGCGGGCGTGCTGCGGCTCGACGTGACGCGGGGGTTCCCCGACGCCATCGCCCTCGCCGCCGAACTGCTGGAAACGAGCGCGGAGTTCCGCCGCGTCTGGGCGGCAGGCGAGGTGCGGACCCAGGGCAGCGGCCTCAAGCGCATGCTGCTCCCGGGGGGCGGGCTCGTCACCTTCGATTACGCGACCTTCGCCGTCGACGGCGGCCCCGGCCTCTCGATGATGGTATTCTCGCCGCTCTCCGAGACGGACGCGCGCACCATCGCCGACCTCGTCGCCCGACGAGCCGAACAGGCGGCGACGGATCCCCGTGCTCAGGCCCAGGCCGGATCAACCCAGCCGTTCTCGTCATAATCGGCGAGGCAGCGGTCGACGAGACCGTCCATCTCGGCGAACGAGCCGTCGAAACGTGCGATCGACTGGAGGCGCAACTTCACCTCCTCGTGGTTGCCGAGATAATTGCGCTCGTAGAGCTCGTGCCGACCGCCGAACTCGCTGCCGACTGCGTCCCAGAGCAGCTTCATGATCTTGATCCGCTGACGGTGATCGATGCCGTTCGAGCCGCGGACATAGCGGGCGAGGTAGGGCTCGATCTCGGAATTGTCGAAATCGCGCGAGGTCGAGGGCATGTAGATCAGAGCCGAGGCGACGATCTTGTGCACGATCTCCTTCACCCGTCCGTAGGCGTCGGGGGCGAGCGCCCGGTAGGCGAGGGCGGCTTGGAGATTCGGCAGCATGGCGCCGCCCGCAAACTGGGTCGGACAGGCTGCCATGGCATTGCTCAGCGACCAGAACAGATGGCGGTAGGCGATGACCTCGCCGAGCATCACCTGGTTGCCGCGGAACTCGTCGCCGCTTGTGGCGTGCAAGGCCTTCGAGATCAGGCCGGCCATGAAATCGAGCTTCACCGCGAGCCGCGTGCAGCCATGGAAGGCCATGCCCTGCATGAAGCCGGCGGCGAGCGGAAAGTCCGGCGGCAGGCTCTCGGTGCGGTAGACGAGGACGTTCTCCCACGGGATGAAGACGCGGTCGAACACGATGATCGCATCGTTCTCGTCGAACCGAGAGGCGAGCGGGAAATCGAACGGCGTGCCGGTGGCCTTCGCCTGCTGTTCGTAGGAATTGCGGCAGAACAGCTTCAACCCTGGCGCGTCGATGGCGGCGAAGAACATCATCGTCAGGCTCGCCACCCCGTTGTCGACCGGGCCGTGGTGCTGCAGGAAGGCATAGTGCGAGGTGGCGGCGGACGTCGCCACCACCTTGGCGCCGGAGACGCGGATGCCCGCGTCCGTCTCTTCATCGACGTGGAGATAGACCTCGCGCGTCTCGCTCGGCGGCCGCGCCCGGTCCACCGGCGGATTGACGAGCGCATGGCTGACGAACAGGACCTCGTCCTGGACCCGCTGGTACCAAGCCCGGGCGTTCTCGGCGAACGGGCCGTAATAATCGGCGTTTGGGCCGAGTGTGTTGATGATCGAGGCCTTGTAGTCCGGCGTGCGCCCCATCCAGCCGTAGGTCATGCGCGCCCAGCCGCCGATCGCGCGCTGCTGTCCTTCGAGATCGGCGACCGAGGACGCGGAGCGGAACGAGCGATGGGTAAATCCCCCATTGGGGGTATCGGTCGGGCAGGTGAGATCGCCGGCCGTCTCCGGCGCGTGAAGCGCATCATAGAGCCGGGCGAGAGAACGGGCCGAGTTTCGGAAACCCGGGTGTTCTGTTACGTCGCCGACCCGCTGCCCATAGATGAAGACATTGCGATCGTCTCGCAGGCTCTCGAGATAGCCCGCGCCCGTGAACGGGGCGATGCGATCGACCGGCTCCGCAAGAGCCGCTTGGATATTCAGCATCGTCTGCCCCCAGATCTCCGCGGAGGCGCGCGAGCACACCGAATTTCGAGGCGCACGAAGAGACGACGCGCTTCGACTTAGGCGGTCAACGGCTCAATACGGCACCTCATGCGGCGGGACACTAGAACGCCGATGGGGCGCGGGGAATGATGAAGTTTGGGTCGATCTCGCCCGCGGCCGAATTCATGCGGTGGGACGGTCGCGATCATCGACCGGCCGCGCGTGCCGGGGAACCTGCAGGGGGCGGGCCGGGGAGGCAGTTCGAACGAAAAGGCCCGGCGTACGGCCGGGCCCTTGGTCGATCCGTGCGCGGGTCGCGACGCCGCTCACTCCGCCGGAACGGGCGGGAGGTGCGGAAGGGGCATGCGCTCGTCCTCCGAGGCGAGATCGGAGACGTCTTCGGGCAGGCGGCCGGCGAGGGCGGCCTTGAGGCGGGCGGTGTCGAGCTCGCCCTCCCAGCGGGCGACGACGATGGTCGCGACCGCGTTGCCGATGAAGTTCGTCACGGCGCGGCATTCGGACATGAAGCGGTCGATGCCGAGGATCAAGGCGAGGCCGGCGACCGGCACGGCCGGCACCACCGACAGCGTGGCGGCGAGGGTGATGAAGCCGGCGCCGGTGATGCCCGCGGCCCCCTTCGAGGACAGCATCGCGACGAGCAGCAGGAGGACCTGATCCTGCAGCGACAGGTGGATGTCCATCGCCTGGGCGATGAACAGCGCCGCCAGCGTCATGTAGATATTGGTGCCGTCGAGGTTGAAGGAATAGCCGGTCGGCACCACGAGGCCGACCACCGACCGCTTGCAGCCGGCGGCCTCCAACTTTTCCATCAGGCTCGGCAGCGCGGCCTCCGACGAGGAGGTGCCGATGACGAGCAGGATCTCTTCCTTGATGTAGCGGATGAGGGCGAAGATCGAGATGCCGTTGTAGCGGCACACGGCGCCGAGCACGAGGACGATGAACACCGCGGCGGTCAGGTAGAAGGTGCCGATCAGCATCGCCAAGTTTGCGACCGAACCGATGCCGTACTTGCCGATGGTGAACGACATGGCGCCGAACGCCCCGATCGGCGCGGCCTTCATCAGGATCGCGACCAGCTTGAAGACCGGCACGGTCAGGTTCTGGAGGAAGTCGGTGATTGGCTTGCCGCGCTCGCCGACGAGGGCGAGGGCCGTGCCGAACAGCACGGAGAAGAACAGAACCTGGAGGATGTCGCCCGAGGCGAAGGCGCCGGTGACGGTGTCCGGAATGATGTTCTGGAGGAAACCGACCACGCTCGCGTCATGAGCCTTGGTGGCGTAGGTCTGCACCGCCTTGGCGTCGAGGCTGTTCGGATCGATGTGTAGGCCGGTGCCGGGCTGGATCACGTTGCCGATGATGAGGCCGATGACGAGCGCCAGCGTCGAGAAGCAGAGGAAATAGAGCATCGCCTTGCCGGCGACGCGCCCGACCTTCTGCATGTCGGTCATGCCGGCGATGCCGGTCGCGACGGTCAGGAAGATCACCGGCGCGATGATCATCTTCACGAGCTTGATGAAGGCGTCGCCGAGCGGCTTCAGGGCGGCCCCGGTCTCCGGCCAGAAATGGCCGACCGTGATGCCGACCGCGATGGCGAACAGCACCTGGACGTAGAGCTGCTGGTAGAACTTCTTCGGGCGGGCGGACGGCGAATGGCCTGCCGCAGCGGGGGCGATGAGCGCCATGATTTCCTCCGACGATGGTTTGTTGGTTCTTGGCGAAACAGCGATTCCGCTTGAGCAACCGGCGTGCCAGCCGGCGGCGTTCAGAAATCATGTTTAAAATCAATGTTTTATAGAGGAGTCCGATCGGGGGCCCGACGCCCTATGTGCGAAAATCCGCACGCATTCGCTTGCCTCATGCGGAAAATCGCGCAAGATGGGGGATGACGTCGTCGCCCGATCCGTCCCCGTCCGACCAACCAGAAGTCCGTGCGCCGCGCCCGGCGAAGTGGCCTTGGGTGGTGTTCGCGCTGGTCGCGCTCGGCCTCACCGCCGGGGCGATGACGGGTGCCGCCGATGTCGGCCGCTCCCGGGCGCTAGCCGACGTGCGGAGCCGGTCGGAGAACGCCGCGACCCTCGCCCTCGCGGTGCTGCGCGGCGAGCTCGAAAAGCAGCGTGCGGTGCCGCTCATCCTCGCCCGCGACCCGGATGTGCGCCGGGCTTTGGTGGGAAGCGACCGCCGCGCGCTCGACGAGAAATTCGACGCCATCGCCGCGGAGACCCGGTCCTCGGTGATCTACCTGCTCGACCGCGACGGCGTCGCCATCGCCGCGTCGAACTGGGACGAGCCGCAGAGTTTCGTCGGGTCGGATTATGCTTTCCGCGATTATTACCGCCAGGCGATGGTCCACGGCACCGCCGAGCAATTCGCCCTCGGCACGGTGAGCAGGCGGCCCGGCCTCTATATCTCCCGCCGGATCGACGGCGCGGACGGTCCGCTCGGCGTCATCGTCGTCAAGGTGGAGTTCAACCGGGTCGAGGCGGACTGGACGGCGCTCGGCGGGCAGGCTTACGTCACCGACGCCCGTGGCGTGGTCCTGCTGTCCACGGTGGAGAGCTGGCGGTTCGACGTCGAGCGGCCGCTCGCGCCGGAGGCCGCCGCCGACATCCGCCGCTCGCTGCAATTCGGAGCGGCGCCGCTCGAGCCGCTCAGGATCAGCCATGACGGCGGTCTCGTCAGCGCCGCCGGCCTGCGGGGGCGCTTCGTGGAGGCGACCGAGGTGGTTCCGACCACCGACTGGACGCTCGACGTCCTGCTGCCGGCCGACCGTGCCATTCGCTCGGCCCAGACGAGCCTCCAGATCGCCGCCGCTTTGGTCCTGATGCCCGGCCTCGGCGCGGCCGCCCTGGTGATGCGCCGCCGGCGCCGCGCCCAGGCCCGGCTCGTCGCCGCGGCCCGCATCAAGGCGGAACTCGAGCAGCGGGTCGCCGAGCGGACGGCCGAACTCGCCGGCGCCAATGCCCGGCTCATGGAGGAGATCGCCGAGCGCGGCCGCGCCCAGGAGCGGCTCTCCGACGCGCGTGAGGAGCTCGCCAAGGCGAACCGGCTCGCGACCCTCGGGCAGGTCACCGCCGGCGTCGCCCACGAGATCAACCAGCCGCTCGCCGCCATCCGCACCTATGCCGAGAATGCCCGCGCCTTCCTGAAGCGCGACGACCCCACGCCGGCCGACGGCGCGCTCGGCAAGATCGTCGCGCTCACCGAGCGGATCGGCGCCATCACCGACACGCTCCGCGGCTTCGCGCGGCGCGGCGACGGAACGACCGAGCCCACCGCACTCGCCGATGCCATCGTCGGCGCCTTGATGATCCTCGACGCGCCGCTGCGTCAGGCCGGCATCCGCCCCTCGCTCACCGCCGTCCCACCGGATCTCAAGGTGATGGCGCGCCGCGTCGAGCTCGAGCAGGTGCTGGTCAACCTGATGCGCAACGCCATCGAGGCGCTGTCCGCCTCCGCCGCGCCGGCGGGCGGGGACAACCCGGCGGCGCCGCTCGCGGTCGGGGTGCGGGTCGAGGGCGAGCGTGTCGTCGTCGCCATCGCCGACCGCGGACCGGGCCTGACGGAACCGGAGGTGGCGGCGTTGTTCACCCCGTTCCGCACCTCGAAGCCGAAGGGCCTCGGCCTCGGTCTCGTTATCTGCCACGACATCGTCGCCCGCTTCGGCGGCACGCTCACCGCGGCGTGCCGGCCGGGGGAGGGCTGCGTCTTCACCATCGTTCTCCAGAGGGCGTCTCAACCATGAGCGGGCAGGATCCGGCCGGCCTCGATGTCGTGTTCGTCGACGACGACGACGACCTGCGCGACGCCAACGTGCAGGCCTTGGAGCTCGCCGGCTTCCGGCCGCGCCCCTTCTCGTCCGCCGCAGGCGTGGCGGAGAGCCTGAGCGTGGATTTTCCCGGTGTCGTCGTCACCGATGTGCGACTGCCCGGCATCGACGGCATCGAGCTTTTTCGCCGTATCCGCGCCCTCGATGCCGACCTTCCGGTGGTGCTGATTTCCGGCCATGCCGATATCGCGATGGCGGTGGAGGCGATGAGCGAGGGCGCCTACGACTTCATCGCCAAGCCCTATGCGGGCGACCGGCTCGTCGAGACGCTGCGGCGCGCGCTCGAGAAGCGGGCCCTCGTCATTGAGAACCGCCGCCTGCGCGAGCTCGCGGCGGCGGAAGGGGCGGCGGAGAGCGAGAGCGCCCTGATCGGCGAGGCGCCGGCCATGGTGCGGCTGCGCCAGATGATCCAGGACCTCGCCGACGTCGATGTCGACGTCCTGGTGCTGGGCGAGACCGGGACCGGCAAGGAGGTCGTGGCGAACCTGCTCCATCGCCTCGGCCGGCGGCGGCGGCATCCCTTCGTCGCGCTCAATTGTGGGGCGCTGCCGGAGACGGTGATCGAGAGCGAATTGTTCGGCTATGAGGCCGGCGCCTTCACCGGCGCGCAGAAGAAGCGCATCGGCCGCATCGAGCATTCGAGCGGCGGCACGCTCTTCCTCGACGAGCTCGAAAGCATGCCGGCGAGCGCGCAGGTGAAGCTTCTCAGGGTGTTGGAGGCCCGCGAGATCGCCCCGCTCGGCTCCAACGAGCTGCGGCCGGTCGATCTGCGCGTCGTCGCGGCCACAAAGGTCGATCTCGCCGATCCGGCGGCGCGGGGCGATTTCCGCACCGACCTTTTCTATCGCCTCAACGTGGTGACCCTGCGCATCCCGCCCTTGCGGGAGCGGCGGCGCGACGTGCCCTTGCTGTTCGCCCACTTCCTCGCCCGGGCGGCGCGCAAATATGGCCGGCAGCCGCCGAAGCTCGACCGTGCGATCGAGCGCCATCTCGTCGAGAACACGTGGGCGGGCAATGTCCGCGAACTCGTCCACTTCGCGGAGCGGGTCGCGCTGGGGCTGCCCGAGACCCGGCCCGCGGCGCGTCCGGCGGGCGGTGCCGAGCCCCAGAGCCTGCCGGAGCGGCTCGGAATCATCGAGGCCAACATGATCCGCGAGGCCCTGGAGGCCCATCGCGGAGACGTGCGGGCGACGCTGGAGGCGCTCGGCATCCCCCGCAAGACCTTCTACGACAAGCTCGCCCGTTACGGCATCGAGCGCGCCGCCTACGAGGCGGAGCGGTAAGCCGCTCAGTCGGGGTTGCTCTGCTTGCGGTCGAGCTCGTCGCGGGTCAGGGCGGCGACCGCCTTATCGCGGCCGGGGGCGATCTCGGTCGGCTTCAGCGCCACGCGGTCGCCCAAGAATCCCATCACGCCGCCCATCTCGACGTGGATCGCCGTCACCTGTCCCGTCGCATCGCGGGAAATGTCGACGACCCTCCCGACCTCCTCGCCGTCGCGGGTGACGAGCGGCTTGCCGATCAGCATCTCGGCATTGTCGGCGAGTTCGTGCTGGGCCGCCGGTTCGCCCGGCTTCAGGGCATCGCGCTCGGCGGCGCTGTGGGTCGGCGTGGTGAAGGCGCCGGAGGGCGGCTGTGCCTTGGGGGCCGCCGGCCCGGCCGCCGCCGCGGCGGCATTGCCGCTGACGGGAGGGTCGAGCGGGACGGCCTCCTCGCCGGTGGCGTTCTGGGCCGCCGCGGCGTGCGGCAGAAGGCCCGCGATCAGGATCGCGAGCACGATTGTGCGGAACATGGCGGACCGGATCGGCATCGTCGCCTCCTCTCCTCGAAACCTCGGCGGTGCCGGTGTCCGGCACGACCGTTCGAAGAAGGAATGCGACGGCCCCGGCAGGGTTCCGGCGGCAGAGCCGACGGCGGTCGGGGCAGGGTGAAGCGCGGGTTAAGCTCGCCGCGACTGTTCGGCCGGCGGATCAGGTCCCGAACACCACCTTGAGCGCGATGGCGAGGAGCGAGAGCGCCCCGACCCACAAGGCGAGCCGGCCCGAGCGGCCGCGGCGCGATTCGGCGGCGGCGAGCGCCTCGAGGCTGCGCTCTTCGAGCACGATTCCCTTCTCGCTCATGTCGGCGAGCGAGGCGGAGATCCGCTCGGCCCGCTCGGCGAGGGTCGGCAGGTCCGAGACGAGCTTGATGAGCGCCCCGAAGCCGCTGCCGGCGCTTTCGAGCCGGCCGGCGGGGCCGAGGCGGCGGGCGATCCAGTCGCCGACGACGGGTTCGGCGGTTCGCCACATGTCGAGATCCGGATCGACCGACCGCGCGACACCCTCCACCACCACCATGGTCTTCTGCAGCATGATGAGCCGCGGCTGGGTGTACATGGCGAACAGCTCGGTCACCTCGAAGAGCTGGGTGAGGAGCCGCGCCATGGAGATTTCCTGGGCGGTGTGGCCGCGGATCGGCTCGCCGATGGCCCGCAGCGCCTGGGCGAACACGTCGACGTCCTGTCCGCGCGGCACGTAGCCCGCCTCGAAATGGACCTCGGCCACCCGGTGGTAATCGCGGCGGATGAAGCCGTAGAGGATCTCGGCGAGGAAGCGCCGCTCGGCGTCGTTGAGACGGCCCATGATGCCGAGATCGAGGGCGACCAGCGTGCCGTTCGGCTCCACCAGGAGGTTGCCCTGGTGCATGTCGGCGTGGAAGAAGCCGTCCCGCACCGCATGGCGCAGGAACGATTGCATGATGGTGTTGGCGAGCTTCACCCGGTCGATGCCGGCGGCATCGATGCGCTCCGCGTCGGAGAGCTTGATGCCGTCGATCCATTCCATCGTCAGCACGGTCTTGGCGGTGCGCCGCCAGTCGACCGAAGGGACCCGGAAGCCCTCGTCTTCGTCCGTGTTCTCCGCCATCTCGGAGAGCGCGGCGGCCTCGAGGCGGAGGTCCATCTCGAGGGTGACCGAGCGGGCGAGCGTATCGACGATGGCGAGCGGGCGCAGCCGCCGCGTCACCGGCAGGAAGCGCTCCACCATGCGGGCGGCGACATAATAGCTTTCGAGATCGCGGGCGAAGCGCACGGCGACGCCGGGCTTCAACACCTTGACCGCGACCTCGCGCTCGGTGCCGTCGGCGTCGCGCACCGTCGCGCGGTGGACCTGGGCGATCGAGGCGGCGGCCACCGCCGGGCCGAATTTGACGAACAGGCTGTCGATCGGGGCGCCGAGCCCCTCTTCGACGGCGGCGCGGATCATCGCGTCGTCCACCGGCGGCACGCGATCCTGGAGCTTGGCGAGCTCGTTCGCCGCGTCCTGGCCGACCACGTCGGGCCGGGTCGCGAGAAACTGGCCGAGCTTCACATAGGACGGCCCGAGCCGGTTGAAGGCCTCGGTGAGCCGCGCGTCGTCCTCGGCACTACGGGCACCGGCGCGCTCGAAGGCGCGCCCGACCCGGAGCGCGAAACGCGCCGCCGGCGGCAGGTCGATCGGCGGGACGAGGGAAAAAACCCCTTCCCGCGCCATCACGTAACCGGCGCGGGCGAGGCGGTAGAGCGGGGCGATCGCGAAGCCCATTAGAGACGGTAGCCCGAATGAATGGCCGCGATGCCGCCGGACAGGAGCCGCCAGGTCACCCGCTCGAAGCCGGCGCGGCGCAGCATGCCGCCGAAGCGTTCGGGATTGGGGAAGGTGCGGATCGATTCGACGAGATAACGGTAAGGTTCGGCATCTCCGGCGACGACGCGGCCGATTTCCGGAATCACGCGGAACGAGAAGAAGTCGTAGAGCTTGTCGAGGCCGGGCACGTCGACGGCCGAGAATTCCAGGCACAGATAGCGCCCGCCCGGCTTCAGCACCCGGTAGGCCTCGGCGATGGCGGCCTCGCGGCGCGGCACGTTGCGCAGGCCGAAGGCGATCGTATAGCTGTCGAAGGTGCCGCTTTCGAACGGCAACGTCTCGGCATTGCCCTCGATGAAGTCGACATCGCCGGAGAGCCGCCGCGTCTCGGCGCGCTCGCGGCCGACGGCGAGCATCTCGGCATTGATGTCGAGCACGGTCGCATGGGCGTGGCCGCGCGCACGCTCGACGATGCGGAACGCGATGTCGCCGGTGCCGCCGGCGACGTCGAGCGCCTCGAAGCGGCCGGGCCCGCGCTGCGGCGGGGCGAGCCACGACACCATGGCGTCCTTCCACAGCCGGTGCAGGCCACCCGACATCAGGTCGTTCATGATGTCGTAGCGGCGCGCCACGCGATGGAACACCGAATCGACGAGGGTCTGCTTCTCATCGAGCGCCACCCGCCGGAAGCCGTATTCGGCATCAAGTCGTTGGCCGTTCGCGCCGTCCGTCATCGTATCCATATCTCCCGGGTCGAAACCCCGTTGCCTCGAAATCCCGATGCGCGGCGACCATAGCCGAAGGGTCCCGTGCACGCTATCGTCCGGGCCGGACCGCGACCCTGCGGCGCGGCCGGTCCTTTTACGCCTGATCCGGTTCCCGAGATGCCCGAGCTTCCCGAAGTCGAAACCGTGCGGCGCGGCCTCGCGCCGGCGATGGAGGGACGCCGCTTCCTCTCCGTGGAGGCGCGCCGGCCGGATCTGCGCTTTCCGTTCCCCGAGCGCTTTCGCGAGCGCCTCGAAGGCCGGCGCGTCGTCTCGCTCGACCGGCGGGCCAAATATCTGCTCGTGCGCACCGACGGTCCGGACGCGCTCCTCATGCATCTCGGCATGTCCGGCTCGTTCCGCGTCGATCAGAGGGGGGAGACGGCGAGCCCCGGCGCCTTCCACATCCCGCGCTCCAAGGCGGCCGCCCACGACCACGTGGTGTTCGACATGGAGGGCGGCGCGCGCATCACCTACAACGACCCGCGCCGCTTCGGGTTCATGATCCTCGCCGACGCGGCCCGGCTCGAGGAGCAGCCGCTGCTGAAAAATCTGGGGGTGGAGCCGACCGGCAACGCGCTCTCGGGAGACCTCATCGCCGCGGCTTTCCGGGGCAAGGCGACCTCCCTCAAGGCGGCGCTGCTCGATCAGACGCTGATCGCCGGGCTCGGCAACATCTATGTCTGCGAGGCGTTGTGGCGCGCCCACCTGTCGCCGCGCCGGCAGGCCGGTACGCTCGCGACCGCGGCAGGCGGGCCGACGGCGCGGGCGACGCGGCTCGCCGAGGCGATCCGGGCCGTCATCGCCGACGCCATCGCGGCGGGCGGGTCGACGTTGCGGGATCATGCGCAGCCGAACGGCGAGCTCGGCTATTTCCAGCACACCTTCGCGGTCTACGACCGCGAGCACGAGCCGTGCCGGACGCCGAATTGCCGGGGAACGGTGCAGCGCATCGTGCAGAACGGGCGGTCGACGTTCTTCTGCCCGGTCTGCCAGCGATGACACGCGAGGATTGCGGTCGGCGCGCCGCGCTCAGCGGCTGACGCTGATCGCCTGGCCGCTCGCCAGACGGCCCTCGAAGCGGTTCGCCGCCGTCGAATAGAGCGTGGCGACCGGAGCGGCCGAGGAATCCTTCAGGGTGATTTCCTTGCCGTTCAGGTCCCAGGCCGAGATGGTCTTGAGAACGTCCGACGAGCAGCCGCGCGTCGAGGCGCGATAGCCACCGCTCCACCCGGTGAGCACCATGAAGAGCTGGCAGCGCGCGCCGCCGGACTCGACGGTCCAGCCACCGATCATGTCGGAGCGCTGCACCGACAGGGCGGCGTCGGCGCTCGGCAGGGCGGCGGGCTGCGCCGGCTGCTGGGCCTCGGGGGTCGGCTCGGGGGGCGGAAGCTGGGTCGTGGCGACCGGCGCGGTCGGCACCGGCTGGAGCGGCTCGGGGGCGGCGGGGCGCGAGGTGCCGAAGGTGGTGCAGCCGGCCGTGGCCATGGCGAGCGCGAGGCACGCGATCGCCGGCGCCTTCAGGACCGAAGCCTTCGAAACCGTGCGGGCCGAAACGGCCCCGACGTGGAACGCGCGACGCCCCTCCATCCCTCATCACTCCTTGCGAGGCCGCAAGCGCAGCCGCCGATCGATATGGCCGAACGATACGGCCCGAATCCGGCGGCATTGGGCAGAAGCCGGACCGCTTCGTCAACGACCCGCTTCGGTGAGCGTTCCCGCTTCGTCGCATTTTTTGCCGCCCGGGGCGTGAGGGACACACCGGGCGGCCACATGATTGCAAGGACGAACCTTACTCGCAGAAATGTTGATAGCCGTCGAAGCCGATATAGGTGCCGTCGTTCGGATTGAACGAGCGGTAGCGCGCCGAACAATAATTGTACCAGGCGGGCGACCACGGCGCCGGCGCGGCGGCTTCGGCGTAGACCGGGGCATAGACCGGAGCCGGCGGGGGCGGCGGGGCGTAGACCGGAGCATAAGCCGGGGCGTAGACGACCGCCGGCGGCGGGGCCGGACCGACCACCGGGCCGTAGGGGCCGTTCGGCGGGGCGTTGAGGGCGGAGCCGAGCAGAACGCCCGCGGCGAGACCCGCGACGCCGGCCGCGACGGCGACGCCGCCATTGTTGTGCCATTGGCCGGCCTGCGCCTCGGTGGTGGGCGCGGCGACGGCAACGGCGGTGGCCAGCGCCGCCGTCAGCATGGCCATTTTCGCAACCCTGATCATTCTCTCGCTCCTCGCGGACATCCCCGTCCGCCTTGTCACCCGTCGCGCCGAAATCGAGGCTTCGACGGGCCGTTCCTTGGGCCTATAAGGAGGCCCGTCCTCGAACCGCAGCCCTCGAGCAGCGGTTCCTTGTTGATGGGATAATCCTATTTTGGGAATGAACCGTGGCTGAACGAAACGACGCCCTCGCCTCTCCGCTTCAGGTGATGGTCATTCCGGTGACGCCGATCGAGCAGAACGCCTCGATCGTGGCCTGTCGCGCCACCGGACGCGCCGCGGTCGTCGACCCGGGCGGCGACGTCGACGTGCTCCTTCAGGCGATCGAGCGGGCCGGTGCGACGGTCGAGAAAATTCTGCTGACCCACGGCCATTTCGACCATGCTGGCGGCGCCGCGGAACTCGCCGAGCGGCTCGGCGGCGTGCCGATCGAGGGGCCGACGGAGAAGGACCAGTTCCTGCTCGACAAGCTCGACACCGCCGGCGGGTCCTACGGCATTGCGGGTCTGCGACCGGTCAAGCCGGACCTCTACCTTGCCGAGGGCGACCGGATCGCGATCGGCGAGCTCGTCTTCGACGTCTATGCCTGCCCCGGCCACACCCCGGGCCATCTCGTCTATGTCGAGCACGGGGCGAAGTTCGTGCTCGCCGGCGACACGCTGTTTGCCGGGACCGTGGGCCGCACCGACTTCTCCTATGGCGACGGGCCGCTTCTCGTCGCCGGCATCAAGCGGGTGCTGATGAGCCTCGGCGACGATTTCACCGTACTGCCGGGCCACGGCTCGGCGACCACCATCGGCCGCGAGCGCGTATCGAACCCCTATCTGCGCTGAGGCGGGGCGGTCGCGCCGCCCCACGCCCGCCCGTCAGGCCGGGACTTTGAGCCACGCCTGGGCGCGCGACGATTCGTAGGCGAGATCGACGAGCTTCTGGATCTCGAAGCCCTCGGCGAAATCCGGCCCGATCATCGGGCCACCGGCCACGGCCGCGAGGAAGTCGCGCACCTCGATCGCCTTCAAGTCGTTGAAGCCGATCTGGTGGCCCGGCGCGACGCAGAAGGCGCCGTAATCGGGATGTTCCGGCCCCGCCATGATGGTGCGGAAGCCGCGCAGGCCCTTCGGGTCGTCGGCGCGGTAGAGCTTCAGCTCGTTGAAGCGCTCCTGGGTGAAGACGAGGCCGCCCTTCGAGCCGTAGATCTCGAAATCGTGCTGCATCTTGCGGCCCGTGGCGATCCAGTTCGCTTCGAGGGAGCCTGTCGCGCCGTTGGCGAAGCGGACGAGAACGCGGGTCGCGTCGTCGACCTCCACCGCGCGGCTGCCGCCGCCGCCGAGCAGGGGACGCTCGTGCACCGCGATCACCGAATCGGCGATGAGCGATTCGATCGGGCCGACCAGATGGCGGGCGGTCGCGAAGATGTGGCTGCCGATGTCGGCGAGGGCACCGCCGCCGCCGGCCGGATCGAGCCGCCAGGTCCAGGGCGCGGCGGCGTCCGCCATGTAGTCCTCGGCGTGGATGCCGCGGAACGAGCGGATCTCGCCGATCTCGCCGCTTGCGATGATCTCCTTGGCGAGCGCCATCATCGGGTTCTTGAGATAATTGAAGCCGACTTGGGTGATCGTGCCGGCGGCGCGGGCGGCCTCGGTCATCTCCAGCGCCTCGGGCGCACGGGGGGCGAGCGGCTTCTCGCAATAGACGTGCTTGCCGGCGGCGATCGCGGCGATCGCCATCTCCCGGTGCAGCACGTTCGGCGTCGTGATGTCGATCACGTCGATCTCGGGATCGGTGAGCAGCGTCCGCCAATCACCCGTGGCGCGGCGGAAGCCGAGGGACCGGCGCGCCCGCTCGGCGGCGGCCTCGTCGATGTCGGCCATCACCGCGAGATCGACCTCGAACGGCAGATCGAACACCCGCGCGGCGGTCGCGAAGCCGAGCGCGTGTGCCTTGCCCATGAAGCCCGAGCCGATCAGGCCGATGCCGATGCGCTTCTTGTCACCCAAGATGGTCTCCTTCCCAGACAGGCCCTTTTCGGTCTCGTACGGACCGATTCGCGGCGCAGAATGAGTCGGCGCGCGACCGCGCGCCAGCACAAAAATGGGAAGGGCGCGCCGCGCGATCGGGCGAAGGGGCCGCGGTTGCCGCCCGCCCTCGGCGTGCCTATGGTGGCGGCTCGCGTCTCGCCGCCGGCTTTCCATGTCCCATTTTCTTCTGAGCCTGCCGGCCGCGCCGGCGATCCTGATCGCCGCGGCCGTCGCGGCGATCGCCGTCGGCCTTTCGAAGGGCGGGTTGCCCGTGGTCGGCATGCTCGGCGTGCCGGTGCTGGCGCTGACGATGCCGCCCTTCACCGCGGCGGCCCTGCTGCTGCCGATCTATGTGCTCACCGACTGGTTCGGGCTGTGGATCTACCGGCACCGGTTCGACCGGCGCAATCTCGCCATCCTGATCCCGGCCTCGATCGCCGGCGTCGGGGTCGGCTGGGCGACCGCTTCGATGGTGTCGGAACGCTGGGTCACCCTCGCGATCGGCCTCTTGGGCCTCGCATATTGTGCGGACGCGTGGCGCAAGGAGATCGGGCGGCGGCGCGGCCGCGAGACCCCGCCGCGTCCGGCCGACGTGCCGCGCGGTATCTTCTGGGGGCTCGTCACCGGGTTCACGAGCTTCGTCTCCCATTCCGGCGGGCCGCCGTTCCAGATCTACGTGCTGCCGCAGAAGCTCGACAAGCTCGCCTTCGCCGGCACCGCGACGATCCTGTTCGCGATCGTCAACGCGGTGAAGCTGGTGCCCTATTGGGTCCTCGGCCAGCTTTCCTTCGCCAACTTGGAAGTCGCGGCCGTGCTGGTTCCGTTCGGCATCGTCGGCACGTTCGCCGGGGCCAAGCTGGTGCGGGTGCTGCCCCAGGCGACTTTCTTCCGCCTGGTCGAACTGGCACTGTTTCTGGTGTCCGCGAAGCTCGTCTGGGATTCCGCGATCGGATGAAGACGCGCGAAAGCCGCCCGGAAATACAGGCGGCTGCCAAATTTCGCCGAGACCGAGTCTCGCGGCGATCAGGTTGTTCGTAAATTTTGGAAGGGAAAGGGCCGTTATCCCGAAGAGAAGACCGTCATCATATGCGGTCTCCTCCTCGGGCGGTCTGGTGTTGCCTTGAGATCGCTCGTCTGGCGATCGGCCTATCGGCCCAAGCGGAGTACATCCGTCCGTCCCGGTTCGGTCGCAAGCGTGACGTTCGCGCAACCGCCGTGGCCAGCAACGACCATGAAGAGCTATATGGGGCGCCGCGCGCCGGCGACAAGGGGCGGCGCGCGTCTTTTTCTCCGGGCTCAGGAGCGGTTGTAGATGTCCTCGAGGCGGACGATGTCATCCTCGCCGAGATAGGAGCCGGTCTGGACCTCGATGAGCTCGAGCGGGATGCGGCCCGGATTGGCGAGCCGATGGAGCTCGCCGAGGGGAATATAGGTCGACTGGTTCTCGTGGAGCTCGAACACACGCTCGCCGACCGTCACCTCGGCGGTGCCGTGAACGACGATCCAGTGCTCGGCGCGGTGGTGATGCTTCTGCAGCGACAGCCGCGCCCCCGGATCGACCACGATCTTCTTGACCCGGAAGCGGCTGCCGAGCAGCGCGGTCTGGTAGGTGCCCCACGGGCGATAGTTCTTGATGTGCTCGGCCGCTTCGCTTCGCTGCTCGGCCTTGAGCGTGGCGACGAGCGCCTTGACGTCCTCGCTGCGCGCGGACGGCATCACCAGCACGGCGTCCTCGGTGGCGATGACCGCGATGTCGTCGAGCCCGAGAGCGGTGACGAGCGGACCTTCCGAGTGGATGTAGGAGTTGCGGCTGTCGACCAATTTCGCCGGGCCGCGGATGACGTTGCCGTCCTCGTTCGCCGTGCCGATCTCTTTCAGAGCCTTCCAGGAGCCGACGTCGGACCACGGGAAGCGGCCCTCGACGACGGCCGCGGCGTGGGTGTGCTCCATCACCGCATAATCGATCGAGAGCGCCGGCGTGCGCTCGAACGCCGCCTTTTCGAGGCGGATGAAGTCGTGGTCGACCTTGCGGCCCTCGACGGCCTCGCGCACCGCGCTCGCGATGGTCGGCTGGAACCGCTCCACCTCGGCGGCGAGCAGTGCGGCCGGGAACAGGAAGTTCCCCGAGTTCCAGAGATAGCCTTCGCTGAGATAACGCTCGGCGGTCTCCTCGTTCGGCTTCTCGACGAAGGCCTCGACCTTCCAGGCGCCGGTGCCGAGCGCCGCGCCGCGGCGGATGTAGCCGTAGCTGGTGCGCGGTCCCGTCGGCTCGATGCCGAACGTGACGATCGCGCCCTTTTCCGCCGCCGCGGCGGCGACGCGGCAGGCCTCGTGGAAGGCCGGCTCGTCGCCGATGACATGATCGGCGGCGAGCGCCAGGATCAGGCAATCCTCGCCATATTCTGCCTGCGCGACGAGGGTGGCGGCGAGCAGCGCGGCGGCGGAATCACGTCGCGCCGGCTCCAGGATGACGCGCGGACGAATGCCGATATCGGTCGCCTGGCGCAGCGCGAAGAAGCGCAGATCGTCGCTCGTCACCACGATGGGCGCCGCGAACTGGTCGCCCTGCTTCACCCGCGTCAGCGTGTCCTGATAGAGGCTGCGGTCCGAGGCGAGCGCGATGAACTGCTTCGGCAGCGTGTCGCGCGAGATCGGCCAGAGCCGCGTGCCGGATCCACCGGCCAGGATGACGGGAACAATCACGCCGGGAAACGACATCGTCTTTTCTCTTATCTACTCAATAAAATCGCGAAATCAGCGGCCGCGCCGCTCGAGATCCGCCTTGAGGGCGGCGAGCGCCGCGAACGGCGAGTTGGGATCGATCGGCTTGTCGGCGCGCGGCCGGTCCTGGCGGTTGCGATCCTGGAAAGACCGATCCTGGTTCGAACGGTTCTGACGCTCGTCCCGGCCGCCCTGCGGACGGTCCCCCTGAGGGCGGTCGCCGCGTTCGGCGTTGCGGTCGCGCCGATCGTCCCGGCGCGGCGGACGTCCGCCCTCGCCGCGCGACTCCTGGTTTGCCGGGCGTTCGCGGCGCTGGCCGTGGGGCGCGCCCTGACCGCCTTCGCCGCCGGCACGCCGGTCCTGCCGCGGGCCGTCGGCGCGGGCTTGGTCCGGACGACCACCGTCTTGCCGGCCGCCCTCCTGCCGACCACCCTCTGGGCGCGGCCGGTCGTAGCGGCGGGCTTGACCATCCCGTCCGCGCTCGCCTTCGGCACGGCGCGGCGGATGACGGCGTCCGCCTTCGCCCTGGCGCCGGTCGCCCCGTCCGCCGGGACGCCACACTTCGACGAGTTCCGGTTCCGCCGGCGCCGCGGCGCCATCGTCGGAAGCCGGTTCGGCTGCGGCGTCTGCCACATCCGCCTGCGCCGCCTCGATCTCGGAGGGCTCTTCGGCCGCCGTCGGCGCTTCGGCGTCGGCCGCGGGCGCGGCCTCCGGGGCCGCGGTCTCGGTCGCGGCCGTCTCTTCGGCCGCCACGCCCTCGGGTGCGGCCTCGTCCGCCGCCACCGCGTCGGCATCGCTCACCGACGCAACCGATTCGGTCGCGTCGACGGTCGCAACGTCGGTCTCGCTCGCCGCGTCCTCGGCGGCCTCCGCAGGTGCCGGGGCCGCTTCGGCGCTCGGCGTCTCCGCCACGAGCGCCTCAACCGGCTTCGCCGGCGCCGGGCGGCGCTCCATACGATAGCCGAGGCCCTTTAGGATCGAGGCGAAATCTTCGCCCGAGCAGCCGACGAGCGACGTCATCCGCACGGTGGGCATGAAGCCGCCGCCGGTCGGATAGGCGCCCTCGGGCGGCGTGCCGCTTTCGGGACCCGGCCGCCAGGCGAGGATCGGGCGGATGATGTCGGCGAGCCGCTCCAGGATGTCGATGCGCACGGCGCGGCCGCCGCAGGCCTTGAAGCCGCAGACGCGGTAGAGATCGACCGGCACCGCCGGATCGACCGGAATGGACGTGCGCCCCGACGCCGAGAGCTGCGGCACCTCGATGAGGCCCGGCACGTCGAAATCGGCGTTCTTGAGCGCCCACAGGGTCGCGAGCAGGCGGCCCGGCGCCGGCTTCAGGAGCGCCGGCACGAACAGATGATAGGCGCCGAAGCGGACGCCGTATTTGCGCAGCACGGCGCGGTCGTTCTGGTCGAGCGCCTTGGCGTCCTCGCTGACGAGCGGGCGCTCCAGGACGCCGAGATGCTCGACGATGCGATAGGCGATGCCGCGGGCGAGGCCGGTGAGATCGGGGGCCTCGAGCAGATCGAACAGCGGCTTCAGAATGGTGCCGAGGTGGCTCGCGATCCAGGTGCGTACCCTGACATCGACCAATTCGCGGCCGGGGCCGGTGAGGTGCTCATCGGCGAGCAGCACGAAGCCCGGCTTCAGCGCGTCCTCGGAGGCGATGAGCTTGGCGATGGCCTCGCCCTGCCAGCGCACGGCGCCATCGGCGGCGAGCACGAAGTCGCCGTCGCCGGCGCGGCCGACGCGCTCCGCCCGCCGCTCGATTTCGCCGGCCAGCGCCTTGGCGGCGGCGGCGCGCAGGGCCTTGCCGTCGGGTCCCTCCCCGCCGGCCGCCGGCACGAAGCGGAAGCCGTGGAGATGGCCGACGTGCTGGCCTTCAACCGTCACGTCGCCGGTCGCGGTGATTTCCGCATCGAGCATCGCATTCTCTCTCAAGCGTCGCATCAGCACGCTGGTCCGCCGATCGACGAAGCGCTGGGTAAGCCGCTCGTGCAAGGCGTCGGACAGCCGATCCTCCACATCGCGGGTGATGCCGCGCCAGTGGTCCGGATCGGAGAGCCAATCTCCACGGTTTGCGACATAAGTCCAGGTTCTAATGTGGGCGATCCGGTTCGATAGGGTGTCGATGTCACCGTCGGTGCGGTCGGCGAAGGCGACTTGCCGCGAAAACCAGTCGTCGGAGACCCAGCCGTCGCGGATCAGGTAGCCGTAGAGCGCCAGAATCAGGTCGGCGTGGTTGGCCGGCGCGATCTTGCGATAATCGGGTACCTGACAGACTTCCCACAGCCGTTCGACCCGGGCGGGCGAGCCGGCGAGGTCGCGGATTTCGGGGTCGCGCATGGCGAAATCGAGCGACACGACGTCGTCGCCCGGCGGCGCCCGCGTCAGCCCCTCTTCCCGTGGCGGCTCGTCGAGCGATTGGCGCAACGCGGTGAGCGAGGCGAAATCGAGCGCCGAACTGCGCCATTGCAGCACCCTGACCGGCGCGAACCGGTGGGATTCGAGCTCCTTGACGAGCTCGTCGTCGAACGGATCGGCCCGGCCGGTGACGCCGAAGGTGCCGTCGCGGGTGTGGCGCCCGGCGCGCCCGGCGATCTGGCCGATCTCGGCCGGATTGAGCAGGCGGTACTGATATCCGTCGAACTTCCGGTTGGAGGCGAACGCGACGTGATCGACGTCGAGATTGAGCCCCATGCCGATGGCGTCGGTGGCGACCAGGAAGTCGACGTCGCCCGCCTGGAACAAATCGACCTGGGCGTTGCGGGTGCGCGGGCTGAGCGAGCCGAGCACCACGGCCGCGCCGCCGCGCTGGCGGCGGATCAGCTCGGCGATGGCGTAGACCTCGCCGGCCGAGAAGGCGACGATCGCTGAGCGCAGCGGCAGACGGGTGATCTTCTTCTGCCCCGAATAGGTGAGCACCGACATCCGCGGCCGGGTGACCACGTTGATGCCGGGGATGAGCTTTTCGAGCAGCGGACGGACGGTGGTGGCGCCGAGCAGCAGCGTCTCGTCGCGGCCGCGCAGCGACAGGATGCGGTCGGTGAAGACCCGGCCGCGTTCAAGGTCGCCGGCGAGCTGCACCTCGTCGATGGCGACGAACGAGACGTCGGTCGTGTCCGGCATCGCCTCCACGGTGCAGACGAAGAAGCGCGGCGACGGCGGCAGCACTTTCTCTTCGCCGGTGATGAGGGCGACGGCGTTGGCGCCGACCCGCTCGGCGACCCGCGTATAGACCTCGCGCGCGAGGAGGCGCAGCGGCAGGCCGATCAACCCGCTCGGGTGGGCGAGCATCCGCTCGATCGCCAGATGCGTCTTGCCCGTATTGGTCGGACCGAGGACGGCGGTGACCGTGCGGGCGCGGATCTGGGGCGGCAGCGGCAGCCTGGGAGAAACAGCCATTGCACTCTTCGTCAGGGGCGCCGGCGGCACCCGGGAGCAAGCGCGGAGAGGCTTAGCACAGCTCGCGCGGCGGCGCGCCACCGAATCGCGCCTCGCAACCACCGCTCGCGGCTTCGCGATGGTTGTGGAGAACGCAGGGGAACGAGTCTCGAACGAATCGGGCCCGAATCGATGACTCGGACAGAATCACGGTATGTTCTCTCGACATCTTGTGTCGGCAGGGCGGAGTGCCACGAAATCCTGAATCGCGGGACCAGCGGAAGGCCGGGACGGCCGGAGTCGGCGCTGGAGAACACGAGTCGCATCAACGACTTCGAGTCAAGCGATTCGAACGGGGCGAGAGGCGCGCCTTCGCGCCGGGGAAGAAATCGCGAACAGTGCGGGTACGAATCGGGAGAATCGAAAAGTTCTCATTTTGATCCTGGAAATTATCCACAGATCAGGCAGCGTCATGCACGTTATTTTTGGGGATATACTTAGATTTAGCAGGAATTCTTTCACGAAGCGTTAAGTGGCGGAGCGCATCGGCGGCGGAAGGTCGGCATTCATCCGATGCATCGCCGATGATGCGTCGATCCGCCCGGCCGTTCCGTCGCACTTGCTCAGGGCGCCGCGCCGTTTGGATCGAGGCGCCGATCGGCGTACGGCGCCACGTCGATGTCGCCCGCCCGTTTGCGCGTCTCGGCGATGTCGTAGCTGTTCTGCATCCGCATCAGGGTCTCCATCGAGACGCCGAACGCCTTTTCGAGACGCAGCGCCATCTCGGGGGAGAGGTTGGCGCGCTCGTTCAGGAGCGCCGACAAGGCGGCCCGGGTGACGCCGAGCACCTCGGCCGCGCGCGTCACCGTGAGCCCCAGCGCCTCGACGATCTCGCTCTTCACGAACCCGCCGGGATGGGCGGGGCTTTTGATGCGGATCCCTTGGGTCGAACCCATGTAGGCCTCTCCACCATTGCCTTATGGACCACGCTCCGGACCTTCATGGCGCGTGATTGTTCTCTGTATAGCATAACGCTACGCTATACGGATCATCGTTGAATGGAGCGTAGGTCTCCGGAAGCCGCAAGCGTCCGCGGCTATCCCTTCGCCGGGCCGGCGAGGGCTTGGGCGAGGAGGAAGCCGGAGCCGGCGCCCGTGCCGGCGCCGGGCCAGGTCGAGGCGCCGCAGAGGTGGAGCCCCTCGACCGGCGTCCGGTAGCGCGACCAGCCCGGCAGGGGGCGGAACAGGAAGTTCTGGTCGAGGTGGTGGCTGCCCGACAGGTTGTCGCCGCCGATGAGGTTGGGGTTCTCCCGCTCGAGATCGCGTGGGGAGAAGACCGCCCTGCCGAGGATCTTGCCGCGCAGGCCGGGCGCGTAGCGCTCGACGAGGTCGAGGACGCGGTCGGCATAGGCGTCCTTGACCGCGTCCCAATCGGTGCCGGCGATCGCCTTGAGCGCGTCGCCACGGATCTCCGCCGGCAGCACCCGGACCTGGAGCCACAGCACGTGCTGGCCGGCGGGGGCGCGGGACGGATCGAGCGCCGTCGGCTGGCCGACCACGACGACCGGTTCGGCCGGCAAAAGCCCCGCCATCGCCTCGGTATAGACCCGGCCCATCGTCGCGAAATCCGGGGCGAGATGGACGTAGGCGAAGCGCTTCAGCTCCTCGCCCGCGCGCCAATCCGGCAGGCCGTCCAGGGCGAGGTGGATCATCATCGTGCCCGGACCGGCGCGGAAGGCGGCGATCTTGCGGTCGAACGCGGCGCGGGCGGGATCGGCGGCGAGGAGACGGCCGAACACCAGCTTCGGATGAACGTTGGCGACGACGGCCCGGGTCGCGGCGATGCGGCGGCCGTCGGCGAGCACGACCCCTGCGGCGCGGCCGCCCGAGACCTCGATGCGCTCGACGGCCGTGCCGGTCAGCACCTCGCCGCCCGAGGCTTTCAGGAGGTTCACCATCGCCCGGATAATGACGTCCGCGCCGCCGGCGCCGATGGTCATGCCGAAGGCTTGGTTCACCATCGATTCGAGATAGGGGAAGAGCGCGCCGCCGGCGACGTCCGGCGAGAAGTCGAGGTGGAGGCCCCAGGAGGCCATCATCGCCTTGACCTTCTCGCTCTCGAAGCGGGCGTCGAGCCAGTCGCGCGGCGAGGCGGTCAGCATCCGCCCGGTTTCGAGCAGCCACGGCAGGCCCTTCGCGCGCCACGCCTTCCAGGCGATCTTGGCGGTCTGCCACGACGGCATCGGCGCGCCGAGCAGGGCGAAGATGTGCGGCGCGTCGCCGCCGAATTCGGCGAACAGCGCCTTCCACGCCTCGGCGTCCGCCGCCGACACGCCGGCGAACCGCGCGGTCGTCATGTCGAGCGATTGGCTCACGCCGAGGAAGGTGCCGTCGGGGAACGGGCTCGCGAAGGCGTCCGTGGTGTGGGCGAAGGCGAGGCCGTGGGCGGCGAGGCGGTCCTTGTAGACCGCGTGGAACGGGGAGCCGGCGAACATGCCGAGATTCATCGCCGCGAGGTCGTGCCGGAAGCCGGGCAGCGTCACCTCGCGCGTCTTCACCGCGCCGCCGGGCTCGGCGTTGCCCTCGACGACGGTGACGCTCCAGCCCTTGGCCGCGAGATGCACCGCCGCCGCGAGCCCGTTGACGCCCGCACCGATCACGACCGCATCGACCATCGCTCTCTCCGTTCCCCTGCGCCGTTCGGCGTCTCGCCCATCATAGTCTCGAATGCATGGACCTTGTCCATCGCTTCGAGGCGGTTCGCGTCGGTCGCGAAGGCGGCGGCGCGATCGATATCGCCGGGTGCCGGTCGCCTCCGTTTCCGAAGAAATCTGCCGTTTGCCGGGCAAGGATCGCGGCCGGCGCGCGCATCCGGACGACCGCCCGCGTCTCACCGCGGAGCCCGCGCCGCGGCGGGGCGGTGCGGCAGATGCTTGCGTTCTCATATTTCCGTCCTAGGATGAGCGCACCGCGCCGGCGGGCGACGAGGGCGGCAGGAGACCGCCCGGGCCCGGCGGCATCCGTCCGCACAGGGGAACGTCTCGCATGTCCGCTCAGGAAATCCTTTCGAACGTCGCCACCGCCCTCGCCGGCGGCGGCATCAAGGTCGTCGACCTCGCCGCCCCGCTCGGCCCCGACACCCCGATCCTCTATCTGCCCCCGGAGATCGGCAAGAACACCCCGAAGGTCGAGGTCCACACGATCTCCCATTACGACCAGGACGGCCCCTATTGGGCGTGGAACTGGATGGTGCTCGGCGAGCACACCGGCACCCACTTCGACGCCCCGGCGCACTGGATCACCGGCAAGGACAACACGGACAACACCACCGATACGATCCCGCCGCAGAACTTCGTCGCCCCGGCGAACGTCATCGATTGCAGCGCCGAGGTCGCGGCGAATCCGGACTTCCTGCTCACCGTCGACGCGGTGAAGGCGTGGGAAGCCAAGCACGGCGCCATCGAGCCCGGCTCCTGGGTGCTGATGCGCACCGACTGGTACCACCGCAACACCGACGCGGCCGCCTTCCTCAACGCCGACGCCAACGGCCCGCACTCCCCCGGCCCGACGCCGGAGGTCATCGAGTACATCCTCTCGAAGGGCGTGATCGGCTGGGGCGTCGAGACGGTCGGCACCGATGCCGGTGCGGCCGCGGGTTTCAACCCGCCGTTCCCGGCCCACAACCTGATGCACAAGGCGAACCGCTACGGCCTCGCGAGCCTCGTCAATCTCGACAAGCTGCCGCCGAAGGGCGCGATCCTGATCGCCGCGCCGCTGAAGTTCGTGCAGGGCACCGGCAGCCCGGTGCGCGTGTTGGCCCTCGTCGCCGGCTGACGCCGCGCGCTCCGACGTACGCCGCAATTACTCCTCTCTCCGTCGTCATTCCCGGGCTTGTCCCGGGAATCTAGGGCGGCGAGCATCGCGTTCGCGGCTCCTGGGTCCCGGGACAAGCCCGGGGATGACCACGGTGAGGGTGTTCTCTGCCGCGTCAGCGAGGCGTTCGCCGACGGTGATGGCCGAGGTTCGATATCCCGGATTGCGGCGACCCGGCAGGAGTTGACGACGGAGAGGGACATCCTCCGTCGGCACCCGCCGCGGCGACGGGGCCCTGAACGCCGACAGATGAAGCGGGGACCGAGTGGCGGCGGACCTCGTTCCATTCCGTCCCGTGCGGTGGCGCCGTCCGCCTGCCGTGCCCGTACCGCCCGCCGCCTTTGAGCCCGAACGGGAGACGCTTCGATGAGCGGACACACCGCCTCTTCCTCCGGCGCCGATTACGTGATCGTCGGCAGCGGCATCAACGCCCTCGTCGCCGCCGCGATGCTCGGCCGCAAGGGCCGCAAGGTCGTCCTGCTCGAGCGCAACGACCGCATCGGCGGCTGCCTCCGCACCGAGGAGGTGACGGCGCCGGGCTTCGTCCACGACGTGATGGCGACCACCTTCGTGCTCTTCATCACCTCGCCGGCTTATGCGGCGCTCGGCAAGGACCTGGAGGCCCGCGGCCTCGCCTTCTGCCACTCCCCGACCCCGACCGGCGTGCTCCTGCCCGATGGCCGCCATGCCGTGCTGGCGATGGACCGCGCCCGCAACGTCGCCGCTTTCGAGGCGCTGGCGGTCGGCGACGGCAAGGCCTTCGACCGCACCATGCAGCGGCTCGGCGCCGATGCGCCGTTCCTGTTCGCCCTGCTCGGCGGGTCGCTCTGGTCGGGCGCGATGGTCAAGACGGTCCTCAAGGAAGCCTGGCGCCGCGGTCCCCGCGCCCTCGCGCGCTTCTTCGGCGAGGCGCTGGAGCCCGCCCGCGGCCATCTCGAAAGCACCTACGGCTCCGAGGTCACGCGGGCGCTGTGGGCGCCGTGGGTGCTGCATTGCGGCCTCGGACCCGAAAGCGCCTATTCGGCCGAGATGGTCAAGGTGATCGGCTTCGCCGTCGAGGCGGCCGGCTGCCCGATCGTGAAGGGCGGAGCGAAGACCTTCCTCGCCGCCTTCGAGCGCCTCATCATCGACCAGGGCGGCACCATCCTCACCGGGGCCGACGTCGTCGCGATCGAGCGCGGCGCCGGCGGCCGGGCGACCGGCGTGCGCACCGCCGACGGCCGCCGGTTCGCGGCGAGCCGGGGCGTGATCGCCTCGACCGCGCCGAAGCAGCTTTACCAAGGCCTGCTCGGCGGCGCAGACCTCCCCGAGACGGTGCGCGACGACCTCCAGGGCTTCCGCCACGGCAAGGGCAACCTCCAGGTCCATTATGCCCTGTCGCGGCCGCCGCGCTGGCGTGACGGCGATCTCGGCGGCGTCGCCCTGCTCCATCTGACGCCCGGTCTCGACGGCGTGTCGCGGGCCGCGAACGAGGCCGAACGCGGCCTCCTGCCGGCGGTTCCGACCATCTGCGTCGGCCAGCCGACCGCGCTCGATCCGAGCCGGGCGCCGGAGGGTCAGGCGATCCTGTGGCTGCAATTGCCCGAGGCGCCGCGGGTGCTCAAGGGCGACGCGGCCGGCGAGATCGCCGTCGATCCCGCCGCCGGCTGGACCGAGGCGGTGCGCGAGGCCTATGCCGACCGCATCGAGGCGATCCTCGCCCGCCACATCGAGGATTTCGCCGCGACCAAGATCGCCCGGCGCGTGTTCTCCCCGGCCGATCTCGAAGCCCTCAACGTCAATCTCGTCGGCGGCGATCCCTATGGCGGGGCCTGCGGGCTCGACCAATTCTTCCTGTGGCGGCCGCTCAAGGGCTCGGTGAACCACCGCACCTTCGTGCCCGGCCTCTATCATATCGGCGCGTCGACCCACCCGGGTCCGGGCCTCGGCGGCGGATCGGGCTTCCTGCTCGCCCAGTCGCTCGCGTAGAGGTCCGGCATGGCGAACGACGACGAGATCCCGAACGGAGACGCCGGACTGTCCGACGCCGAGGCGGCCGAAGCACGCCTCGGCGACCGCTTCCGCACCGGCGTGCTGCACCGGGCCGGCGGCGAGCGGCCCAGCATGGGCGAGATCGGCCTCAACCAGTTCGCGCCCTACCTGATGAACCGCATCATGGCGCGCTGGAACCTCAACATGGCCGAGGCGCTCAAGGCCCACGACCTGACGACGGCCAAGATGCGGGCGCTCACCGTGCTCTCGGTGTCGTCCGGGCTCACCATCAACGAGCTCTCGGTCTTCGCCGTCACCGAGCAATCGACCATGAGCCGCACCCTCGATTCGCTCGAGGAGCAGGGCTATGTGCGCCGCCGCCAGCGCCCGGACGACATGCGGGTGCGCGAGGTCAGCCTGACCGAAGCCGGCCGCGACGCCTTCGCGGCGATCTGGCCGATGCTCTACGACATGTTCGACCGGCTGTTCGACGACGTCGACGAGGACGAGTTCCAGGCCTTCGCCGGCACCCTGCACAAGCTTCTGCGCAACATCCGCAAGCACGACATCTGACGGCCGAAGACACGCCGCGGCTCTTCCGGCGTCGGCCCCACCGGAACGATATGATGGAGTCTGCGCCTGAAACACCGTTGTTGGGCGGCCGCGTCACGGCGGGTGTCGTGCGGGTCGGAGGCACGGTGCGCAGGCCGAAATCTGCCAACTCCGACTTCGTCAGCCGGCTGTTGCTGTATCTGGAGCGCCGAGGCTTCAACGCAGCCCCGTCCTTCTTGGGAACGGATGAAAAAGGACGGGATGTCCTCTCCTTCATCGAGGGTGACGTTCCCGCTGAGCTCGGGTGGCATGACGACGAAGCGCTCGCCGACGCGGCCGTTCTCATCCGGAATTTTCACGATATCGGCGAGGGCTTCATCCCGGCCGACGCGGCTCCGTCCGGGAATGCGGAGACCGTCTGCCACAATGATCTTTCGCCCTGCAACTTCGTGTTCAGAGAGGGCAGACCGATTGCGCTGATCGATTTCGACGTGGCAGCGCCGGGGGCTAGGGTAGATGACCTCGCCTATGCGGCGTGGCTTTGGCTCGACCTGGGTTCGAACGATATTTCCCCTGCGGAACAGCGGCGCCGGCTAGCGCTCTTCGTGGGTGCCTATGGTCCGGTGGATCAGGAGCGCTTGGTTCCGGCGATCCTGAGGCGGCAGGCGCTTCTCATCGCCGAGGGCAAGCGCAAGGGCGATCGCCCCATGGTCCGATGGGCTGAGCAATGCTCGCACTGGACCCGTCGGCATCTCCACACTCCTCGATGAGACGTCTGATCGTTCGTTCACGCCGCGCCGAGGATACCCGCGGCGGCGGCGAGCACGACGACGAGCCAGGGCGGCGCCTTCCACAAAACCAGGAGCCCGAACCCGGCGAGCGCCACGGCGGCGTCGCGCGGGCCGTGGACGGCGCTCGTCCACAACGGGTCGTAGAGGGCGGCGGCGAGCAGCCCCACGACGGCCGCGTTGACGCCCGAGAGTGCCGTGCGGGCGGCCGTGTTCTGCCGCAGGCCGTGCCAGAACGGCAGCGCCGCGGTGACCAGGAGGAGGCCGGGCAGTGAGATTGCGACGAGGGCGATCAGGCCGCCAGTGATTCCGTTCGGCAGCGGGCCTTCGGCGGCGCCGAGGAAGGCCGCGAAGGTGAAGAGCGGCCCCGGCAACGCCTGGGCGATGCCGTAGCCGGCGAGGAAGGTCCCCGGCGCGACCCAGCCTCTGTCGACGACGGACGCCTGGAGCAGCGGCAGGATGACGTGGCCGCCGCCGAACACGAGGGCGCCGGCGTGATAGAAGGCGGCGAAAAGATCCGCCCCATGGCCGAGGCTTCCCCGCAGCAGCGCCGGCAGCGCGAAGACGGCCGCGAACAGCAGAAGGGCGATCAGGCCGATGCGCCGCGGCAGGTGGGGAAAGCCGCTTTCCGCCGCGATGCTCTCGGCCGCCTTGGTCCAACCCGCGGTGCGGCCGGCGGCGCGGAGGCCGAGGGCGATCAGGGCGGCGAGGGCGATCGCGCCGATCTGGGCGAACGGGCCGGCGGTCAGCACGAGGACGGCCGCGGCGATCGCGATGGTGCCGCGCGCCGCGTCGGGTGCGAGCGCCCGCGCCATGCCGAGCACCGCCTGCCCCACCACCGCGACCGCGACGAGCTTCAAGCCGTGGAGAAGGCCGGTCGCGAGCGGTCCCTCGAAGCGGGTGGCGAAGCCGGCGGCCGCGAGCATCAAGACCGCCGACGGCCAGGTGAAGCCGAGCCAGGCGGCGAGGCCGCCCAGCGTCCCGCGTTGCGACAGGCCGATGGCGAAGCCGAGCTGGCTCGACGCCGGGCCGGGCAGGAACTGGCAGAGGCCGAGCAGGTCGGCGAAGGCCGTCTCGTCGAGCCAGCGCCGCCGCACCACGAAGGCGTCGCGGAAATAACCGAGATGGGCGTTCGGCCCGCCGAAGGCGGTGAGGCCGAGCCGGGTGAAGACGAGGAACAGCGCGAGGACGGAGAGGCGCGGAAGCGCCGGACCGGGGGCGTCGTGGCTCATCGCGGCGCTCCGAGGGACAGGGATCGGCACGCTACACGGCCGCGCGCACGGCGTCACCGGCAGGGATCGGCCCCTCAGGCGGGGCGGGCGCGCAGCGTGTTCGGCGCCGCCGGCTTGGCGTCGGGCGGGCGCAGATAAAGCGGCTCGGGCGGGTGGCTCGCGGGATCGGCGGCGGCGCCGAGCCGGCCGAGCACGCCGACATCGAGCGGCGAGACGGTCGGGGTGGGATGATCGGCATGGGCCTGCGCGGTGCAGTAGCCGGCGATCAGGGGCGCACCGGAGCCGGCGAGGATCGCGCCCGGCGCGAGCCGCGTCGCCACCACGTCGACCGGGAGCAGCGCCGGCGCGTCGATAGGAAGGCCGGCTTCGTTGAAGCTCTGGGCGTAGACGAGGCCGCGGCGGGCATCGATGGCGGCGGTGACGGGGCAGGGAATCGCTCCCCGCGCGCTCGCGGCGAGCACGGCCAGCGTGGTGATGCCGACCACGGGAATGCCGAGGGCGAGGCCGAGGCCGCGGGCGGTCGAGAGCGCGATGCGCACGCCGGTGAAGCTGCCCGGCCCGATGGTGACGGCGATGCGGTCGAGCGCCGAGACGTCGATCTCCGCCTCGCCGAGCACGGCGGCGACGAGATCCATCAGCCGCTCGGCGTGGCCCGTCGCGCCGGGTTCGGTCGCGACCGCGAGGCGCTCGGCGCTGCCGTCAGCCGTCACTAGGGCGGCGGCGGACACGGCGTCGAGGGCGGAATCGAGGGCGAGGAGCTTCATGGGGAAGGCGGCGGCCGGTCGCCCGGCCGCCGATCGTCTCAGCGCAGGTTGCCGCAGAAGCGCTGGATGCGCCGGCCGGCTTCCTCCAGCGCTTCCGTGGCGGTCGCGTAGGAGATGCGGAAATGCGGGCCGAGGCCGAAGGCCGAGCCCTGCACCACCGCCACGCCCTCGGTCTCTAGGAGTTCGGCGACGAAATCGTCGTCGGAGCCGATCGTGCGGCCCGACGGTGCGGTCTTTCCGATGGTGCCGGCGCACGACGGGAACACGTAGAACGCGCCTTCGGGCTTCGGGCAGACGATGCCGGAGGCCTGGTTCAGCATCGAGACGACGAGGTCGCGGCGCTTGGCGAACAGCTCGGCATTCTTCGGGATGAAGTCCTGCGGCCCGTTCAGGGCCTCCACCGCCGCCCATTGCGAGATCGACGACGGGTTGGTGGTCGACTGGCCCTGGATCTTGCCCATCGCCTTGATGAGGATTTCCGGGCCCGCCGCGTAGCCGATGCGCCAGCCGGTCATGGCATAGGCCTTGGAGACGCCGTTGACGGTCAGCGTGCGCTCCTTCAGTGCCGGCTCCACCTCGGCCGGGGTGGTGAAGACGAAGCCGTCGAACACCAAGTGCTCGTACATGTCGTCGGTCATCACCCAGACGTGGGGGTGGCGCACCAGAACGTCGGTCAGCGCCTTGACCTCTTCGCGGGTGTAGGCGGCGCCGGTCGGGTTCGACGGCGAGTTGAACACCACCCACTTGGTCTTCGGCGTGATCGCGGCCTCGAGGGCGGCGGCGCTGACCTTGAAGCCGGTCGAGGCGTCGGCGGTGACGATCACCGGGGTGCCGCCCGCGAGCAGCACCATCTCCGGATAGCTCACCCAATAGGGCGCGAGCACGATGACCTCGTCGCCGGGGTTCAGCGTCGCCATCAGGGCGTTGTAGAGCACCTGCTTGCCGCCGTTCGAGACGGTGATCTCGCTCGGCTTGTAGTCGAGGTTGTTCTCGCGGCGGAATTTCTCGACGATCGCGGCCTTGAGCTCGGGAATGCCGTCTACGGCGGTGTACTTGGTCCGGCCCTCGCGGATTGCGCGGATGCCGGCTTCCTTGATGTTCTCCGGCGTGTCGAAATCCGGCTCGCCCGCGCCGAGGCCGATCACGTCGCGCCCGGCGCGCTTGAGTTCGGCGGCCTTGTTCGTGACCGCCAGGGTGGCGGACGGCTTGATGCGGGACAAAGCGTCGGCGATGAAGGCCATCGGTCTCTCCTCAGGACGCGGAACCGCGCCGTGCGGTCCGCGGACACGCGGCCCGCGCCTCTCGTTCGGCCGCGGGCTTTCACGTCATGGTGCGAGCCGGCCTGTCGACCGCGCCGAATTTCGTCCGTTCGGAGGAAGGGGCGCCGCGCTTGCCGCTCGGCTGCTGTCACTAGAACATTTCCCCCGCGGGCGAAACCGTCCGCAGGGCGAAAGCGCCGCCGTCAGGCGACTTTCGAATCGTTGGCGAGATCGCCTCGATCGCGCGCCCGTCAGGCGGGACGCGCAGGCGCGATCAGAACTGGATCTGGCCCGGCGCCACGTTGGCGTGCTCTTCGTCGATCCAGCCGGTCGGCGCGGTGCTGTTGTCGACCATCGGCAGCGGGGCGACCCAGGAATAGGGCGAGCCGAGCATCTCGTTCGCCGGCGCCGAGGTCATCGGGCTGCCTTCCTGCATGTAGACGCCCGGCAGGCCGTTGTAGGGGCCGTTGTAGGGACCCGTCGGCTTCGTGATCGTCACTTCCGGCGAGCCGGATTTCGCCTGCTGCGCCGATGCTCCCGCCGCATTCAGGGCCACGATCGCGGTCGCGAGCGCGCCCGTCAAAAGGGCGTGGCGCGGCGCGAGGGCGCGGGAAAGAGCGGTACGCATTGATCACCTCCGTCAATCGCCGGCTCGCGCATCCGGGCGACGGACACGGCACCAGCCCCGGGGCACAGCTTATAGCAAAATAGATGAACGAAAAACGAGCGTCGCCGTGCGGAAATTCCAGGCTGTTGCACGGGGGCCATGCCGCGACGAGGCGGCACACCCCCGGAACCCCTGGTTCCGAGGGTCGCGCGATCAGCCTTTCCGCCGCGTCGCGAGGAGCCCGACGATCTCCTTCACTTGCGCGATCACCGGCGCGGCGATCGCTTCGGCGCGCTCCGCGCCGTCGGCGAGCACCGAATCGATGTAGCCGGGATCGGCGTTGAGACGGCGCATCTCGCCGGCGATCGGAGCGAGCTTCTCGACCGCGAGCTCGGCGAGCGCCGGCTTGAAGGCGGAGAATTGCGAGCCGCCGTGATCGCGCAGCACGTCTTCCTTGGTGATGTCGGCGAGCGCGGCATAGATGCCGACGAGGTTGTCGGCCTCCGGGCGGCCTTCGAGGCCCTTGAGTTCGCTCGGCAGCGCCTCGGGATCGGTCTTCGCCTTGCGGATCTTGAGCGCGATCGTCTCGGCGTCGTCGATCAGGTTGATGCGCGAATAATCGGACGGGTCCGACTTCGACATCTTCTTGGCGCCCTCGCGCAGCGACATCACCCGCGTCGCCGGGCCCTGGATCAGCGGCTCGGTGAGCGGGAAATACGCCTCGCCGTGGCCGAGCGCGGCGATGCGCTCGGCGAAGTCGTTGTTGAACTTCTGCGCGATGTCGCGGGTCAGCTCGAGGTGCTGCTTCTGGTCGTCGCCGACCGGCACGTGGGTCGCGCGGTAGACCAGGATGTCGGCCGCCATCAGGTTCGGATAGGCGAACAGGCCGACGGAGGCGTTCTCCTTGTCCTTGCCGGCCTTCTCCTTGAACTGGGTCATCCGGTTGAGCCAGCCCATGCGGGCGACGCAATTGAACACCCAGGCGAGCTCGGCGTGGGCCGAAACCTGGCTCTGGTTGAAGACGATGTGGGCCTTCGGATCGATGCCGGCGGCGAGGAAGGCGGCGGTGACCTCGCGGATCGCCTTCGTCAGCTCCTCGGGCTCCTGCCAGACGGTGATGGCGTGGAGATCGACCACGCAATAGATGCAGTCGTGGGTGTCCTGAAGGGCGACGAACCGCTTCAGGGCGCCGAGATAGTTGCCGAGATGGAGGTTCCCCGTCGGCTGGACGCCGGAGAACACGCGGGGGGCGAAGCTGGTCATGGCGAGGCTCGCGGACTGCCCGAAGGCGGGACGAAAAGGTCCGGCGCGTTATGGCGAACGGGGCCTGCCGGCGCAAGGGGCGCGGCATCGGGCCCAAGACCGCAAAATTTGTGCATCCGGCCTCGTGCGCGGGAGGCGCGGTACCCGCCGCCGCGAGGAGAGGCCGCCGCCCCCGCGTCAGCGCCGCTTGAGGACGCGCTTGATCTCGCTGCGCCGCACCGCCCCGAGCAGCACCGCGGCGACCGCATAGACGACGCAGCCGATGCCGACGAGGGCGCACAGCGCGCCGATGCGGCTCCAGCCGCCGGCGCCGAACCAGGGCTTGAGTTCGTGGGCGGAGACGACGAGGGCGACCGACATCAGTGCGGTCGCGAGCGCGATGCGGACGAGCCCTTTGACGAGCCGCGCGTCGGCCTTGAACAGCCCCGCCTTGCGCAGGCCGACATAAAGGAGACCCGTGTTGACCCAGCTCGCGGCGCTCGTCGCCACCGCGCAGCCGACATAGCCGATGAACGGGAACAGGGCGAGCGAGAGGGCGACGTTGATCGCCACGTTGACCGCCGAGAACCACATCGGGGTGCGGGTGTCCTCGCGGGCGAAATAAGCCGGCTGGAACACCTTGATGAGCACGAAGGCCGGCAGGCCGACGCCGTAGGCGGCCAGCGCCGCGGCGGTCGCGACCGAATCCGCGGCCGAGAAGGCGCCGCGCTGGAACAGGCCGATGGTGAGCGGCAGGGCCGAGACGGTGAGCGCCAGCGCCGCCGGCAGGGTCAGCGCCATCGCGAATTCGAGCGAGCGGTTCTGGCTGTAATTGACCGTCTCGATGTCGCCGGCGCGGACGCGGCGGGCGATGTCCGGCAGGAGCACGGTGCCGATCGCGATGCCGACGACGCCGAGCGGCAATTGATAGACGCGGTCGGCATAATAGAGCCACGACACCGCGCCGGGCTGCGTCGAGGCGATCATGGTGCCGACGACGACGTTTATCTGCACCACGCCGCCGGCGATCACGCTCGGGCCGGCGAGGGCGCAGAGCCGCTTGACGCCGGCGGTGAGCCGCGGCCAGGCGAGGGAAAGGTGCATGTCCGCCCGCGCCGAGGCGATGACGAGCACGATCAACTGGAACACGCCGCCGACCGTCACCGCCCACGACAGCCAGCGGCCGGCGTCCTCGGTGCCTTCCTCCCGGCGCCAGAACACGAAGATCAGGGCGGCGATCAGCACCGTGTTGAGCAGGCTCGGCGCGAAGGCCGCGGCGGCGAAGCGGTCGAGCCCGTTGAGCACACCGGAATAGAGCGAGACGAGGGAGATGAGCGCCAGATAGGGGAAGGCGATGCGGCTCAGCTCGACCGCGAGGGCGAACTTCGCCGGGTCGCTCGCGAAGCCGGGCGCGAGCACCATCATCAAGGCCGGCATGAAGATTTCGGCGGCGATGGTGACGAGGAGCAGGACGAGGCCGAGAGCGGCGAGGGATTCCCGGGCGAAGGCGCGGGCGGCGTCCACGCCGTCGGTCTCGAGCTTGCCGGCGAACAACGGCACGAAGGCGGAGGCGAAGGCCCCTTCGGCGAACAGCCGCCGGAACAGGTTTGGCAGCCGGAACGCGACCACGTAGGCATCGGCGACGTAGCCGGTGCCGACGGCGGCGGCGATGAACGAATCGCGGATGAAGCCGAGCACGCGGCTCGACAGGGTCGCGCCGCCGACGGTCGCGAAGTTCTTCAGAAGGCTCATCGGGCCTCGCGTTGGTGCGGGCGCGGGCCTCAAGCCGGCGCGCCGTCCCGTTATCAGGGAACGGCGCTTCTTGCACGTCCGATATGGGCGGAAATGAGGGGAGGCGGCGCGGCCGCGGGCGATGCGCCGGCTGCGCTTCGCTCGAGGCCCGCCGCTCCGCCGCTCAGACCATCGGCGGGTTGAGCCGGGCGAAGCCCTCCTGCCGGTGATAGGGGAAATGCGGATAGGGCGCGGTGACCGCGCTCGCCGCATCGAGCCTGGCAATCTGCTCGGCCGTCAGCGCCCAGCCCACCGCGCCGAGATTCTGGCGAAGCTGCTCCTCGTTGCGCGCGCCGATGATGATCGAGGAGACGGTCGGCCGGCCGAGGAGCCAGTTGAGCGCAGTCTGCGGCACGGTCCGCCCGGTCTCGGCGGCGACCTCGTCGAGGGCATCGACGACGCGGTAGAGGAGTTCGTCGTCGACCGGCGGCCCGAAGGAGGCGGTGGCGTGCAGGCGGCTCCCTTCGGGCACCGGCGCCCCGCGGCGGATTTTGCCGGTGAGCCGGCCCCAGCCGAGCGGGCTCCACACCAGCGCGCCGAGCCCCTGGTCGGCGTCGAGCGGCATCAGATCCCATTCGTAATCGCGGCCGATCAGCGAATAATAGACTTGGTTCGCGACATAACGCGGCCAGCCGTGCCGCTCGGCCGCGGCGAGCGACTTCATGATCTGCCAGCCGGAGAAGTTCGACACGCCGACATAGCGGACCTTACCGGCGCGCACGAGCGCGTCGAGGGTCGCTAGCACCTCCTCGACGGGCGTGCCGGCATCGAAGGCGTGGAGCTGGAACAGGTCGATATAATCGGTGCCGAGGCGGCGCAGGGCATCCTCGATGGCGCGGACGAGGCGCTGCCGCGACGAACCGGCCTCGTTCGGGCCGTCGCCCATCGGCAGGCTCGCCTTGGTCGAGATGAGGACGGCGTCGCGCCGGCCCTTGATGGCGGCGCCGAGCACCTCCTCGGACGCGCCGCCCGAATAGACGTCGGCAGTGTCGAACAGGCTGATGCCGGCGTCCAGGCAGATGTCGACGAGGCGGCGCGCCTCGGTCGCGTCGCTGGTGCCCCAGGCGCCGAACAGCGGGCCGGAGCCGCCGAACGTGCCGGCACCGAAGCTGAGCACGGGGACCTTGAGGCCGGATCGGCCGAGCGGACGATGTTCCATGACGGTAGCCTTTCGGGGACGGAGGGGGACGAGGTCAGGAGAGTGCGGGGCGCCGGCTATTCATGGCGGCAACGGCGACCGCGATCGCCGCGACCGGAAACAGAGCGGCTAGCGCCGGCAGCCGCGCGAGGCCGAGGCCGTGAGCGATCGCGACGCCGCCCGCCCAGGCGCCGATGGCGTTGCCGAGATTGAAGGCGGCGATGTTGAAGCTCGAGGCGAGGTTCTTTCCCGCGCCCTCGGCCCGCGCCAGCACCCACATCTGGAGCGGCGCCACGGTGGCGAAGCCGGCGGCCCCGAGGAGGCCGGTCAGCACGACGGCGAGGATGGGCGAGGCGAACCCGGCCGCCATCAGCGCCAGAACGGCGGCGAGGCTCGCGAGCGTCGCGTATACGGCGCGGCCGAGATTGCGGTCGGCGAGCCGCCCGCCGACGAGGTTGCCGACGACGAGACCACCGCCGAACACGAGCAGGATCGGCGAGACGGCGGCTTCCGAGAAGCCGCTGATCCGCGTCAGCATCGGGGCGATGTAGGTGAACACCGCGAAGACGCCGGCATAGCCGAGCACCGTCATCGCGAGGCCGAGCAGGACCGGCTTGCGGCCGATCGCCTGCAGGTCCGCCTTCCAATCGGCTTCTTCCGGGGCGGCCTCGCTGCGCGGCACCAGGGCGGCGATGATGGCGAAGGCGACGACGCCGATCGCGGCGACCGCCCAGAACGTCGCCCGCCAGCCGAAATGCTGGCCGAGCCAGGTGCCGAACGGCACCCCGACGATGTTGGCGACGGTGAGGCCCGTGAACATGACGGCGATCGCCGACGCCTTGCGCGCCTCCGGCACCAGACCGGTCGCGACGACCGAGCCGACGCCGAAGAAGGTGCCGTGGGCGAGCGCGGTGAGCACACGGGCGGCCATCAGGAGGCCGTAGCTCGGGGCCAGCGCGCAGGCGGCGTTGCCGATCGTGAAGATCGCCATCAGGCCGAGGAGAACGGCCTTGCGGGGCAGCCGCGCCGTCAGAACCGTGAGGAGCGGCGCGCCGACGACCACGCCGAGGGCGTAGCCCGAGATCAAGAGGCCGGCGTCGGCGATCGAGACGGAGACACTCGCGCTCACCTCGAGGAGCAGGCCCATGATGACGAATTCGGTGACGCCGATGCCGAAGGCACCGGCGGTCAGGGCATAGAGCGCGAGCGGCATGGCGGGGTCCGTTGATTGCGCGCTCGGGAACGAGCGCGACCGGTCCCGCAGATAGATCGGCTCGGTTCGGTGATATAGAGTGCCGTCCGGCACATCATTTGTGAGTTGAAAGACCAATGGCGCGCGGCGAGATCAACCGCTCCGGCGAGATGGAGGTGTTCGTCCGCGTCGTCGAGCAGGGTGGCTTCTCGGCGGCGGCACGAGCCTGCCGGATGACGCCGTCGGCGGTGAGCAAGCTCGTCGCTCGCTTGGAGGCCCGGCTCGGGGCGCGGCTCGTCAACCGCTCGACGCGCCGCTTCCTGCTCACCGCGGAAGGCTGCGCCTTCTACGAGCGGGCGGCACGCATCCTCGCCGATATCGAGGACGCCGAGCGCAGCGCCGGCACCGGCGAAGCGCCCTCCGGCCGCATCCGCCTCAACACCAGTTCGGCCTACGCGACCCACATTCTGGCACCGATTCTGCCGGACTTCCTGCGGCTTCATCCGGCGGTGTCGCTCGACATCGTGCAGACGGATCTGGTGGTCGACCTGATGGCGGACCGTACCGACATCGCGGTGCGCGCCGGCCCGATGAAGAGCTCGAGCCTCGTCGCCCGCAAGCTCGGCGACACCGCGATGATGATCGTGGGGGCACCCGATTATCTGGCGCGCACCGGCATGCCGCGGACCCTCGCGGATATCGAAGGCCACGAGCGCCTCGGCTTCGGCTATGTCCGGGCGATCGAGGGGTGGCCGCTGCGCGACGGCGGCGAGACCGTCGTTGTGCCGGCGACGGGGCGGGTACAGGCGAGCGAGGGCGAGGCGCTGCGGCGGCTCGCCATTGCCGGCATCGGCCTCGCCCGGCTCGCCACCTTCATGGTGCGCGACGACATCGCCGCCGGGCGCCTGGTGCCGGTGTTGGAGGCGCTCAATCCGGGCGACCGGGAGGCGTTCCACGCCGTCCACGTCGGCGGCAGCGGTCCGCTCCCCGCCCGCATCCGCGCCCTCCTCGACTTCCTCGCCGAGCACGGCCGGGTGGGGTGAGGGTCATTAGGTGAGGGTCATTATTTGTGGGTGCGCGTCGCCACGAACACGGGCATCACCCTCCCCTGGAGGGGGAGGGTCGGCACGCCGAAGGCGTGACGGGGTGGGGTGACGCCGCGGGCGGGACGTTATCCGACGATCAGAGGGCTCTTACGCCGCCCGGCGCGCTGCACGCGCCGGACCCCACCCCGCCGGCTTCGCCGTCGACCCTCCCCCTGGCAGGGGAGGGTGGTGCGTCGTGCTTTGGTCGGTGGGTGTGGGCGCGGCAAACACGGTCCATCACCCTCCCCTGGAGGGGGAGGGTCGGCACGCCGACGGCGTGACGGGGTGGGGTGACGTCGCGGGCGAGACGTTATCGATGGCGCTCGCGCGGCCCGGCGCGCTGCACGCGCCGGACCCCACCCCGCCGGCTTCGCCGTCGACCCTCCCCCTGGCAGGGGAGGGTGGGCGTCGTGTCACTTCCAGGTGCGGATGTCGACGAAGTGGCCGGCGATGGCGGCGGCGGCGGCCATCGCGGGGGACACCAGGTGCGTGCGACCCTTGTAACCCTGGCGGCCCTCGAAATTGCGGTTCGAGGTCGAGGCGCAGCGCTCCTCGGGGGCGAGACGGTCCGGGTTCATGGCGAGGCACATCGAGCAGCCCGGCTCGCGCCATTCGAAGCCCGCCGCGGTGAAGATCTTGTCGAGACCTTCCGCCTCGGCCTGCGCCTTCACGAGGCCCGAGCCGGGCACCACGATGGCGTTGACGCGCGCGGAAACCTGCCTGCCCTCGACGACCTTGGCGGCGGCGCGCAGATCTTCGATGCGGCCGTTGGTGCACGAGCCGATGAACACGCGATCGATCGCGATGTCGGTGATCTTGGTGCCCGCGGTGAGGCCCATGTAATCGAGCGCGCGCTTCTTGGCCCCGCGGCGGCCCTCGTCGGCGAGGTCGTCCGGGTTCGGCACGATGCCGTCGACCGCCACCACGTCCTCCGGGCTGGTGCCCCAGGTGACGATCGGCGGCAGGTTGGCGGCATCGAGGCGCACTTCGTGGTCGAAGTGAGCGCCCTCGTCGGTGACGAGGCCCTGCCAATATTTCAGCGCGTTCTCCCACGCCTCGCCCTTCGGCGCGCGCGGACGGTCCTTGATGTAGGCGAAGGTGGTCTCGTCCGGCGCGATCATGCCGGCGCGGGCACCGCCCTCGATCGACATGTTGCAGATCGTCATCCGCCCTTCCATCGAGAGGGCGCGGATCGCCTCGCCGGCATATTCGATCACGTAGCCGGTGCCGCCGGCGGTGCCGATGGTGCCGATGATCGCGAGCACGATGTCCTTCGCGGTCACGCCGTCCGGCAGCTTGCCGTCGACGGTGACGCGCATGTTCTTCGCCTTCTTCTGGATCAGCGTCTGCGTGGCGAGCACGTGCTCGACCTCGCTGGTGCCGATACCGTGGGCGAGGGCCCCGAACGCGCCGTGGGTCGAGGTGTGGCTGTCGCCGCACACGATCGTCATGCCCGGCAGGGTGAAGCCCTGCTCCGGCCCGACGATGTGGACGATGCCCTGACGACGGTCGAACGGATCGAAATATTCGATGCCGAACTCGGCCGCGTTCTTGCCGAGCGTGGCGATCTGCAACGCGGCTTCGGGATCGGCGATGCCCTGGGAGCGGTCGGTGGTCGGAACGTTGTGATCGACCACGGCCAGCGTCCGCTGGGGCGCGCGCACGGGACGATGCGTCATGCGCAGGCCTTCGAAGGCCTGCGGGCTCGTCACTTCGTGCACGAGGTGGCGGTCGATATAAAGGAGCGCGGTGCCATCGGGCTGAATGTCGACGACGTGATCGTCCCAGATCTTGTCGTAGAGGGTACGGGCCTTGGCCATGATGCGTCTCCGATATAGACCGCCGTCGTCGTGAGGGCTCGCGACCGCCGGATCGTCCGGCGCCGTCGGCGGAATCCTTGCGCGGCGAGGCAGGTTCTTTAGCGCCTCCAAGGAGGCGAATCAAAGGATTCCGGCGAGCAACCGGTGGCGATAGGATGCCGCCGTCTTCGCCGGCCCGCGGCTCAGATAAGATCGCCGCGTGCAAAGGGGAAGATGGCGCCGCCCCAACGCCTTCCGGGCGCTTCTCAGGATGGGCTCATGTCGTCGTTCGTCGTGCCGCCGCCGGCCCCCGTCACGGTTCCCGTCGTGGGCGGCGGGCTCTTCCCCGTCCGCCGCATCTTCTGCGTCGGCCGCAATTATGCGGAACACGCCCGCGAAATGGGCGGAGACCCGACCCGCGAGGAGCCCTTCTTCTTCACGAAGCCCGCCGATGCGGTGGTGACCGACGGCGCGCCGACGCCCTACCCCTCCAAGACGTCCGACTTCCACCACGAGATCGAGCTCGTCGTCGCCCTCGACGGCGGCGGCGCGGACGTGCCGCTCGGGGAGGCGCTCGATCTGGTGTTCGGCTATGCGGTCGGGCTCGACATGACGCGGCGCGACCTCCAGGCGGCGGCGAAGAAGGCCGGCCGGCCGTGGGACATGGCGAAGGGCTTCGACGAGTCCGCCCCGATCGGGGCCATCGCGCCGAAGACCGAGATCGGCCATCCCTCACGGGGCGCGATCACGCTCACCGTCAACGGCGTGCCCCGGCAGGAGGGCGACCTTTCCGACATGATCTGGAGCGTGCCGGAAACGATCGCCTTCCTCTCGACCCTGGTGCGCCTCGCGCCGGGCGACCTCATCTTCACCGGCACCCCGGCGGGCGTCGGTCCGGTGCTGCGCGGCGACCGGCTCTCCGGCTTCATCGAGCGGGTCGGAACCCTCGAGACCGAGATCGCTTGAGCCATCCTTAGGGGGCTCAGGAGGCCCGCAAGCCATTGCGTTGCTGGGGCGACGGCGCGAGAGTACCGGCCGTCTCCCCCCATCGAGGTCTCGCCTGCCGTGTCCCCTCCCGTCGATTCCATCGTTCCGTCCGAGAAGCTGCCGTCCGAGGTGGACGTCGTCGTCATCGGCGGCGGCATCATCGGCGTGAGCACCGCCTTGTTCCTCGCCCGCAAGGGCCTCACGGTGCTCGTCTGCGAGAAGGGCCGGGTCGGCGGCGAGCAATCGAGCCGGAACTGGGGCTGGTGCCGGGCGATGGGCCGCGATTTCCGCGAGATCCCGCTGATCCTCGAAAGTCTCAGGATCTGGCGCGGGCTCGGAGACATGGTCGGCCACGACCTCGGCTATCGCCAGTGTGGCATTCTCTATATGTGCGAGACCAAGGCGGAGATGGACGCCTACGGTCCGTGGCTCGAACACTCCGAGCGCTATCAGATCGGCTCGCGGCTGATCTCACCCGCGCAGGTGCAGGAGCTCATCCCGGGCTTCGCGCGCAAGATCGAAGGCGCGCTCTACACGGCGAGCGACGGGCGCGCCGAGCCCTCTCGCGCGGCGCCCGGGATCGCCCGCGCGGTGCAGGCGCTCGGCGGCGCCGTCGTTACCGATTGCGCCGTGCGCACCATCGAGCGCTCCGGCGGCCGCGTCTCCGGCGTCGTCACCGAACGGGGCACGGTGCGCTGCCGGGCGGCGGTGCTCGCGGGCGGGGCCTGGTCGCGCCTCTTCGCCGGCAATCTCGGCATCGACCTGCCGCAATTGCGCGTCCGCTCGTCGGTGCTCAGGACGACGCCGGTCGAGGGCGGACCGGAGACCTCGGTCTATGGTGACTTCGCCTTCCGCCGGCGCATGGACGGCGGCTATAGCGTCGCCCACGGCGGCGTTTCGATCAGCGAACTCACGCCGGAGCATTTCACACTGTTCGGCGCTTTTCTTCCGGCGGCGTGGAAGGAGCGCAAGAGCCTGCGTCTGTCCTTTGGAAAGCCCTTCTTCGAGGCGCTGCGGACGCCGAAGCGCTGGCGCTCGGACGAAGTGACGCCGTTCGAGCGCACCCGCGTGCTCGACCCGGCACCGAGCCCGCGCGTGCTCGACGAGGCGATGGGGCGCTTCCGCGCGTCCCACCCGGCGTTCGCCAACGCAGAGGTCGCGGAGAGCTGGGCCGGCATGATCGACGTCACGCCGGACGCGGTTCCGGTGATCTCCGAGATCGACACGACGCCTGGCTTCTTCATCGCGACGGGCTTCTCGGGCCACGGCTTCGGCATCGGGCCGGGCGCCGGCAAGCTGATGGCCGACCTCGTCGCCGGCGACGATCCGGTGGTCGATCCGGCACCGTTCCGCTTCAACCGGTTCCGCGACGGCTCCAAGATCGTACTCGACGCCGGGTTCTGAGGGCCGCGCCGCGGCCTCTCTCGGGAGGCTCTCCATGCCGCTCGACTTCGACGCCTTTTGCACCTCGCTCGGTGAGGCCGCCCCGCCCACCGGGCTCGACCCTGCGCTGCGGGCGCTCTGGTGGCATGCCAAGGGCGACTGGACCCGCGCCCACGGCGAGGTCGATCAGGAAGAAGACACACGTTCCGCCTGGGCCCACGCCTTCCTCCATCGCGAGGAAGGCGATCTCTGGAATGCCGGCTATTGGTATCGTCGCGCCGGGCGGCCGCCCGCCACCGGTGCGCTGAGGGACGAATGGGCCGCCATTGCCCGGGCGCTCGTCGAAAGCTTGTAGATCTTTGCCCGATGCAGACCTGCACACGGCGCAGTCTTCGGCGGCCTCCGTCCCGGGCCCTCGGCATCTTCAGTGGAAATCGAGCGAATTATCCACAGGAATGCCACGGCAACCTGTCGGGAAAACTCTTGGCCGTCGCTACCTCACGTCGTGAATCGCGAGCGCGCCGCCTGCACGGCCGTTCACGAAAGAGCTATCGGCCGCTACCGCCGCTCTCGCCTTCCCGTGATCGGTCTTGGCGTGAAACAACGCCTCGTGGTGGGACCGTAATACGGCATCGGCTGGCATGAACCTTCGCACCGCCTCCGAAAATCCTTCGCTTTTTCCGCGCCTTTCCTTGGGGTGGAGCGCGAACACGCTCCCGAGCCGTGCATTGAAATAAGTCCGTCGGCGTCCATCTCGCATGGTTCGGCATCACCAGTTTTCGGTGTCGATTCATCCCGAAACGGCGGTAATCATACATCAAGGGTTCGATATTTTTCTTGAGTATGGCACCATTTTCTATGATAGAGGATTATTGTTGCCCGTGACGCTCGCGGATGATTCTCGTCCTCGACGCGTGCCAGCCGATTTCGTGCCGGTTCGGAAGCATCTCGAACCGCCACAATTTTGTCGAGATGCTGCATTTCGTGTATGCGCGATAGGATTCGATATATCCGACATGAACATGCAGGCATGTTCAGGACCGATAAATCCCCTAAGGAACGAGAAAAGGAAAAATCGTGACGGATGATGCAACCGCTATCGAAGGCGTCAACTATGTCGAGCTCGCCGCCGACATCGTGTCGGCCTATGTCAGCAACAACTCGCTGCCCACGTCGGATCTGCCGAGCCTGATCGGGGCCGTGCACGCGGCTCTGCGGCAGGTCACGAGCCCGCTCCCGGCCCCCGTCGAGGAGAAGACCCCCGCGGTCCCGGTGAAGAAGTCGATCACTCCCGACTACATCATCTGCCTGGAAGACGGGAAGAAGTTCAAGTCGCTGAAGCGCCACCTGCGCACGCGCTACGACATGACCCCGGAACAATATCGCGAGAAGTGGAACCTTCCGCGCGATTATCCGATGGTCGCCCCGAACTACGCCGCGGCCCGCTCGCAGCTCGCCAAGACGATGGGTCTCGGCCAGCAGCGCCGCAAGGCCGCCGAGAAGCCGGCCCCGGCTCCGGCGAAGAAGCGCGCCGCCCCGCGCCGCAAGGCCGCCGAGAAGGCGTGAGCCGATACCCGCACGCGGCGGGCCGAGCGACCGACATCAAGGGGAGCGCCTTCGCGGGCGCTCCCCTTCATTTTTTGTCCGCCCGGCCTGCGCCTCGCGCGCCCGTCGGTCCGCTCTCCACAGATCATCAAGACCTTGTTAACCCGCATTAACCGGGCATTAACCATACACGCGCTCACATGGCGGACATCAACCGAGATGACCGCCCGTGACCATCCCGCTCCGCACCCGATTGCCGATCCGATTCCGCGGCCGCTCCTATCTGGCGCTGGTGCTCACGCCGGAAGCGCCGATCGAGGACTGGTTCGCCGGTCTCGACGCCTGGTCCGTCCAGTCGCCGGGCTTCTTCCGCACCCGGCCCGTGGTGGTGGACGTCTCCAACGTCGCGACCGGCAAGGCCGACGTCGAGGCGCTGGTCGCCGCTTTCGGTGAGCGCGGCATCCGCCTCGTCGGCATCGAAGGGGCGATGCCGTCCTGGGTCGGCCCGCACCTGCCGCCGCTGTTCACCAGCGGTCGCGAGGTAGAGCCCCCGGTGCTCGCCGACGCTCCCGCGCCGAAGCCCGATCCGGCGCCCGCCAATCCGCGCCGCCGCCCGGCGCCCGAAGCGGCCGCCAAGGCCGCGCAGCCGGCGCCGGCGCCGACGCCGGCTCGCGAGGCCCGCAAGGAGCCGAGTTCGCTCCTCATCACCGAGCCGGTGCGCTCGGGCCAATCGATCTTCTTTCCCGACGGCGACGTGACGGTGACCGAGTCGGTCGCCTCCGGGGCCGAAATCATCGCCGGCGGCTCGATCCACATCTACGGCGCGCTGCGCGGCCGTGCGATCGCGGGCTGCGCCGGCAACAAGGCGGCACGGATTTTCTGCCGCAAGATGGACGCGGAACTGCTCGCGATCGACGGGCTCTACCGCACGACCGAAGATTTGGCGCCCGATCTCGTCGGCAAGCCCATCCAGGCTTGGCTCGAGGGCGACGCAATGAAAGTGGCAGCGCTCGGCTGACCAGCAAAGGAGGCATGGAAATGGCCAAGGTTCTCGTGGTCACGTCGGGCAAGGGCGGTGTCGGGAAGACAACCTCGACGGCAGCGCTCGGCGCGGCGCTCGCCCAGACGGGCAAGAAGGTCGCCGTCGTCGATTTCGACGTCGGCCTGCGCAATCTCGATCTCATCATGGGCGCCGAGCGGCGGGTCGTTTACGACCTCATCAACGTGGTGCAAGGCGACGCCAAGCTCAGCCAGGCGTTGATCCGCGACAAGCGGCTCGAAAACCTTCACCTGCTGCCGGCGTCGCAGACCCGCGACAAGGACGCCCTGACCGAAGAGGGTGTCGAGCGCGTCATCGGCGAGCTCAAGGCCGAGTTCGACTGGATCGTCTGCGACAGCCCGGCCGGCATCGAGCGCGGCGCCACGCTCGCCATGCGCTTCGCCGACGTCGCGGTGATCGTGACCAATCCCGAGGTCTCCTCGGTGCGCGATTCGGACCGCATCATCGGCCTGCTCGACGCCAAGACGAAGAAGGCCGAGGACGGTGGCCGCGTCGAAAAGCACCTCCTCGTCACCCGCTACGACCGTGCCCGCGCCGAGCGCGGCGAGATGCTGAAGACCGACGACGTCATCGAGATCCTCTCGGTGCCGCTGCTCGGCGTCATCCCGGAGAGCGAAGAGGTCCTCAAGGCCTCCAACCTCGGCACGCCGGTGACGATCCTGAGCCCGCTCAGCGCGCCGGGCCGTGCCTATACCGACGCCGCCCGCCGCCTGATCGGCGACGTGGTGCCGATGACCATCCCGGCCGAGCGCCGTGGCCTGATGACCAAGCTGTTCGGCCGGAGGGCGGCATGACGATCTTCGGTTTCCTTCGCAAGCGGGAGACCGCGTCCGCCGTCGCGCGTGATCGCCTGCAGATCCTGCTCTCCCACGAGCGCGGCATCGACGGCGACCCGAACCTGATCCTCGCGCTGCGCGAGGAGATCCTGCGGGCGATCGGCAAGCACGTCGACATCGCGCCGGACAAAGTGCGCATCTCGATGCGCCGGGGCGACCCGGTCTCGACCCTCGAGGTCGAGGTCGACGTGCCCTCCGCCGGCGCCTTCCGCAAGGCGGCCTGAGCCGCCGAGCGGCCTTGTGTCCCTCTCGGGGTCTGGCAGGACTCGAGGACTGATTAAAAAGGCCGGCTCCGCGTCTCGCGCGGGCCGGCCTTTTCGTTTCGTGCGGCGGTGGGCTCAGCGGATGCCGGCGTCGATCAGCGGGATCAGCGGCTCGATCGTCTTCGGCGTCACGACGCCGGCGCCGGTGTTGAGGCTGAGGCCGGGCATCTTGTACTTCGCCGTCAGCACGCATTGCAGGACCGGCACGAAGCCCTGCAGGTAGAGAAGCTGGTCGAGCGTCACCGAAACATAGCCGGACTTGAGGCCGTCGATGGTGGCGGGCGCGAGGTCGATGCCGCCGACGGTGACCTCGCCGGGCTTCTTGCCGGCCTTCTTGAGCACGTCCTGCAGGATGCCCGTCACGCCGCCGTGCTGGGTGCCGATCGCCTTCAGGTTCGGATGGCTCTGCACATAGGCGGCGAGCACCGGCACCGCGAGGGAGGGATCGGAATTGGCCTCTTGGGTGATTTCGAGCCGATCGACCTTGAGGCCCGCCTTCTCCAACGTATCGGCAAGGCCCTTCTCCGATTGGCCGCGCTCGGCCTGGGAGAACACGCCGTAGACCATCGCCTCGTCGCCGGATTTGAGACCGCCGGCCGAGATCATGTTCTCCGCGGTCAGCACGCCGCCCTGATAGAGTTCGACGCCCGCATAGCCGAAGCCCTTCGGGCCGTAGGTCTGTTGTAGCGAGGTCAGCGGCGAGTTGCCGTCGGTCACCACGATGCCCTGATCGACCGCCTGCTTGACGAGGTCGGCGAAGGCGTCGGCGCCCGGGTGTCCCATGATGACGATACAGCTCGGCCGCGCGGCGAGCGCTTCCTTGAACTGGGAGATCATCGTCTCGGGCGCCCAGGCCGAGAACTGGGCATTGAGCTGATCGACGCCGAGCGCCTTGGCGGCGGCCGAAGCGCCGGTCTGGCGGGCGAGGGTGGCGCCGTCGCCGGCATTGCCGCCCATCTGCATATAGATGGTGACGCCCTTGCCGGGCGCCTCGTCGGCGGCCTGCGCGGTGCCGGCGAGGGCGAGCGTGGCGACGCCCGCCATGAACAGCTTCGAAAGCGGAAGCTTCGAACGCGACATGGTGTTTCCTCCCGAATAATGGTTCCGCCGCGCGCCTCGTGCCGGGCGCGTCGCCGGTCTCATCCGGCCGCGCCGCGGCCGAATCCCGTCATGGCTCTGAAGCGGGCGGCGACGGCCGCCCGCCGGTGCGGCTCGTCGACGTAGAGGTAGAAGACGATGGCCGCGAGGAAGACGAGGCCCTGGATGGTGCGCACCCAGGCGCCGGTGAGGCCCGTGGCGACGAGCCCCGCCTCGATCATCCCGATGATGAAGCAGCCGAACACGGTGCCGACGATGGTCGCCCGCCCGCCGAAGATCGAGGTGCCGCCGATGAGCACGGAGGCGATGGCGGTGAGCAGATAACCCTGCCCCTGATTGCCGAAATAGTTCTTGTTCTCGAGGGTGAGGAAGATCGCCGCGACCGCCGCGAGCCCGCCCATCAGGGTGAAGATGCGGATCTTCTCCTTGGCGACGTCGATGCCGACGACCCGCGACACCGCATTCGAATCGCCGATGAAGAGAACGTGCTCGCCGAAGCGGTGGCGGTTCAGGATGAACCAGAGGATGACGCCGATCGCCGCCGTCCACAGCGCCTGGACCGAGACCTCGTTGATCCAGCCGACCGCGTCGGGCGCGCCCGAGAGGCGGCCGACGAGGACGTGCCAGACGCTTGTCTCCTCGGCGCCGCGCAGGGCGTAGGACTTGCCGCCCGACAGCACGGTCGCCATGCCCGACCAGAAGAACTGGGTGGCGAGCGTGGCGATGAAGGAGGGGATGCCGACGCGGGCGACGAGGAGACCGTTGACGAGGCCGACCACGAGCCCACTTCCGAGCGCCGCGGCGACGGCGATCCAGCCGAGACCGTAATCCTTGAACAGGATGGCGAAGACGAAGCCCGAGAAGGCGATGATCGAGGGGAAGCAGAGGTCGATCTCACCGGCGCCGATCACGAAGGTGAGGCCGATCGCGAGGAGCACCAGCGGCGGCAGGGTGGAGAGGAAGGTGGTGTAGATATAGGGGGCGAGGAAGACCTGCGGCGCCGTGTACATGAAGAGGGCGAGCAGCAGCACGAACACGACAATGATCGGCAGGCCTTCGACGCGGGCGAGGAACGGGGCACGGAGCTTGCGCATCGTCGCGCGGCCTCACTTCTTGTGCTGCAGGGCGACGAGGAATTCGGTGAGTTCCGGCACCGTCATGGTGCGTGGATCGATCTCGGCGACGACGGCGCCGCGGTCGAGCACCACCAGCCGGTCGGCGACCTCGTGCACGTGGGCGAGGTTGTGCTCGATGTAGACGCAGGCGCGGCCCGAGCTCTTGATGAGGCGGACGAAGTCGAGAACCTTGCGCACCTCGGAGACCGCGAGCGCCACGGTTGGCTCGTCGAGCACGATCAAGTCGGCGTTGAAGTGCATCGCGCGGCCGATGGCGATGCCCTGGCGCTCGCCGCCCGACAATTGCGACACCGTCGAATCGACCGAGATGCCGACGCCGCGGAAGCCGATCGAGCCGAGCAGCATATCCTCGGCGATCTGCCGTTCCCGCTTGATATCGATGAAGCCGAAGCGGTTGGTGATCTGCCGGCCGACGAAGAAATTGCGCCAGAGCGGCTGCTTCTCGGCAAGCGACTTGTCCTGATAGACGGTCTCGATGGCGAGTTCGTGGGCCATGCGGACCGAGTAGTCGCCGAGCGAAATCTCGCGGTCGCGCACGAAGATGCGGCCGGCGGTCGGCTTCAGGACGCCGGTCATGACCTTGATGAGGGTCGATTTGCCGGCGCCGTTGTCGCCGATCAGCCCGACGATCTCATTGCGGCCGATCGCGAGGTCGATGTCCTTGAGGCCCTGGATCGGGCCGAAATATTTCTGAACGCCCTCGAGCCGGACGATATGCCGGAACTCGCCGGCAGGCTCGCGCGCCCGCGCGGTCGCCTGGGTCGCGGTCATCGCGCGCGCCCTCCCCTGCGGACGGCCCCGGCGCGTGCCGGTCCGCCCTTCCTCCCTCGCCCACTTTGCGGAGCCGTGCGGCCTTCGGCCGTCTCGATCGCGGCACTTTCGCGCCGCCGAGGGAAGCTAGAACGGGCGGGAATAACCGTCCAATGCGCTTTTTCGGCGGACCGATATCGCAATCGTTATGAGAGTGGCGGATGCAGGGCGCGCGCCAAGGTCGTCGTCAGGCCGCGCGCAGGCCTTCGCCGGCGGCCAGCGGGCCGACCGGGATGAGCGTCTCGACGTCGGCGTCGAGGCGGCGGCCGGTCGGGACCACGCGGCCGGCGGCGCGGTCGAGTGCACCCGGCTGGAGTTCCAGCGCGAGGAAGCGCCGCCGCTCGGTCGGGCCGGGCATGGAAAGGATCTCGGTCTTCTCGCCCGAGAAGCCGAAGCGCACATAATATTCGGGATCGCCGACGAGGAGCACGGCGCCGTGGCCGGCGATCGCCGCCCGGTTGAGGGCGCGCCGCATCAGGACGGAGCCGAGCCCGGCGCCTTGCAGTTCCGGCGCCACCGCGAGCGGGCCGAGCAGCAGGGCGGGACGGCCGCCGGCGGAGACGTGCCACAGCCGCACAGTGCCCACGAGGGCGCCGGTCGCGGCATCTTCGGCGATCAGGGACAGCCCATCGGCCGCCAGGCGGCCGGCGCGGATGCGCTCGGACGATTTCAGGAAGCGGGTCGGACCGAAAACGCGGTCGAGCAGGGCTTCCCGGGCGCCGACGTCGGTCGGCGCCTCCTCGCGAAGGGTGATCATGGAGGCGAGCCTTTCGGCGTGGAGCGCGTGAACTCCGCGGCGGGCGAACCCTTCGCGATCACGCGCATGTCACCAATGGCGGATGAGCGAGGCGAATCTGGGACCAGAACCGGCCGGCAACAGGGAAGAAGCCAGGCGGTTCGGCGTCAGATCACGTAGGCCTTGAGCGGCGGGAAGCCGTTGAAGGCGACCGCCGAATAGGTCGTGGTGTAGGCCCCGGTGCCTTCGATCAGGACCTCGTCGCCGATCTCCAGCGAGAGCGGCAGCGCGTAGGGGGTCTTCTCGTAGAGCACGTCGGCGGAATCGCAGGTCGGGCCGGCGATGATGCAGGGCGCGGTCTCGTCGTCGCCGCGCAGGGTGCGGATCGGATAGCGGATCGCCTCGTCCATGGTCTCGGCGAGGCCGCCGAACTTGCCGATGTCGAGATAGACCCAGCGCACGTCGTCGCCGGCCTGCTTGCGCGAGATGAGGACCACTTCGGCCTTGATCACGCCGGCGCTGCCGACCATGCCGCGGCCCGGCTCGATGATCGTCTCGGGCAGGCGGTTGCCGAAATGGCGGTGCACCGAATCGAGGATCGCGCGGCCGTAGGAGGGCACGCCCGGCACGTCCTTGAGATATTTGGCCGGGAAGCCGCCGCCGAGATTGACCATGCGCAGCGTGACGCCGCGCTCGGCCAGTTCGCGGAACAGCTTGGCGGCCGAGGCGAGCGCGCCGTCCCAGGCGCCGGTGTTGCCCTGCTGGGAACCGACGTGGAACGATACGCCATAGGCGTCGAGGCCGACACGGTGGGCGTGCTCGAGCACGTCGACCGCCATCTCCGGCTCGCAGCCGAACTTGCGGGAAAGCGGCCACTCGGCGCCGGCGCCGTCGCACAGGATGCGGCAGAACACGCGGGTGCCCGGCGCGGCGCGCGCGATCTTCTCGACCTCCGCCTCGCAATCGACCGAGAACATGTTGATGCCGAGGGCGAAGGCGCGCGCGACGTCGCGTTCCTTCTTGATGGTGTTGCCGAACGAGATGCGGTCCGGCGTTGCACCGGCCTCGAGCGCCATCTCGATCTCCTGGACCGAGGCGCAATCGAAGCACGAGCCGAGCTCGGCGAGCGCCTTCAGCACCTCCGGCGCCGGATTGGCCTTCACCGCATAGAAGACGCGGGTGTCGGGCATGGCGCGGCGGAAGGCGAGGAAATTGTCGCGCACGACGTCGAGATCGACCACGAGGCAGGGGCCCTCGGGACGTCGGGTGCGGAGGAAGTCGGCAATGCGGTCCGTCATCGGGGGCATCTCCCAAACAAGACGGTTGAACCGGATTCGGTCGATACGTTCCCCTGCGGGCGCCGCGGTGGAGACGGAGCCCGTTCAGATGATCGACCGATCGCCGGCCTCCTTGGGAGACCGACGCGCGAAAAGCGCCGAAGCGTCGCCAGTGAACCCGCCCACGCGAACGCGGCGAGATTCATGGGATGCATACGATTGGACTGGGAAGGTCCCGGTCCGCACGCGGCAAGGAAGTAGTCGCCTCTTCAGTAACGCCGACCTTTGGAGGGGCCGACAGAGACCAAAAAAGCCCGCTACGTCGTTGCTTCAAGTCGCGTCCGCCGACCGAGCGTCGGCTTAGACCCGGTTTATTCCGGTCACCGGTCTGCCCAGGCCGGGGTTTCCGACCTGACCGGCACGCGACCACAGGCACGTGCGAAATTGGGCAAGGCGGATGTAGGGCCATTGGCCCCCCCGCACAAGACGAAAATTGCGGGCCTCCGCGAAATTCTATGGCTCCGCCAACGGCTTCTTATGCCGGCTTAACGTCCCGTTGCGTCGCCCCAATTCGGCAAAGGACCGGAATGGCGGCGCTTTTTCTCGTCCGCTGCCGCCGGGTCGCGCCGGCAGCGCGTTCCGCCATGTCCCGCGGGGAGGGCAGCCATGCACAAGCCTCAAGATAGGGGTGGGCGGCAGGAGGGCATTCGGTGATCCGCGGGGAGTGAACCCAGCGCCGCGGCGCCGGCGGACGCTGATTCGAGGCGGCTCCGGTGTGCCGCCGCGCTCCGCCTCCCGTCGCGCGGCATGGCCCCAAATCGAACGATGCCTCCCGGTGAACAATCAGCCTTGCCTTGGCTGCGGCGTTCACCCAAACATCGCGCATGGACACTCTGACCCGCATGCAGGCTTTCGTGAACGTGGCGGAGGCCGGCGGCTATTCCGCCGCCGCGCGCAAGCTCGGCCGCTCCAAGGCGCTTCTGTCGAAATATGTCCGCGAGCTCGAGGACGAGCTCGGGGTGCGCCTCCTCAACCGCACCACCCGACAGCTCTCGTTGACCGAGGCCGGCAAGGTCTATCTGCGCGAGGCGGGCGAGATCCTCCAGCGCATCGACGATCTCGAGGCGCTGATCCACGACACCCATCACGAGCCGCGCGGCTTGCTCCGGGTCGCGGCGCCGCGCACCCTGTCGGACGGCCCGCTCGGCGAGGCCTTCGCCGAGTTCGTGCTGCGCGAACCGCTGATCTCCCTCGATCTGCGCCTCGAGGACCGCTTCGTCGATCTCGTCGAGGAAGGCATCGACGTGGCCGTCCGGGTGACGGCGATGACCGATTCGAGCCTGATCGCCCGCAAGCTCTCGGGCTTCCGCATCACCACGGTGGCGCGGCCCGATGTCATCGCCGCCCACGGCGCACCGACCCATCCCGATGAGCTCACCGAGCGCGCCTGCATCGTCGACACCAACGCCCGCCAGCGTTCGAACTGGGTCTACCGCATCGACGGCGAACGCCGCTCGGTCACCGTGCGTGGCCGCCTCGAGGTCAACAGTCCGAACGTGTGCCGGCTCGCGGCCCTGCGCGGCCTCGGCTTCGCGCGCGTACCTTATCCCTTGGTGAGCGAGGATCTGGAGGTCGGCCGGCTCGTCTCGGTGCTCGAGAGCTTCGAGACGACGGAATCGGGCATCTACGCCGTCTATCCGCACCGCCGGCATCTCTCCGGCAAGGTGCGCGCCTTCGTCGATTTTCTGGTCGAATGGTTCGCCCACAGCGAGTGCGATCCGGAGTGACGGCGCACGCGCCCCGGGCCTTGCTTTCGCCACGCTACGAAGCGACAAGCGGCGCGACCCTGACCCTTTGAGCGGTCGCGCCGACCCGAGCCGCGGAGCCCGAATGCCTGCAATTCGGCACCTGTCTGCGCTTTGGAGCGCTGTCTCGAGCGCCCTGCGCGTGCCGGCGAACGCGGTGTTCGGCGTCCTCGCCGTCGCCCTTGTCGCCCTCGTCGTCAGCCCACGACCCGCCGCCGCCCATCCGCACGTCTTCGTCGAGGCGCGCGAGGAGATGGTGTTCGATTCCCACGGCAACATCACCGCGATCCGGCACGTCTGGCGGTTCGACGACAGCTTCTCAGCCTTCGCCACCCAAGGGCTCGACAAGAACGGCGATGGCATTCTCTCGACCGAAGAGCTCGCCCCGCTCGCCAAGGTCAACGTCGATTCCCTGGGCGAATATCGCTATTTCACCTTCCTCAGCATCGGCAACGGCAAGCCGGTCAAGTTCGCTGCGCCGACGGAATATTGGCTCGACGGCACCAACGGCATCCTGACGCTGTTCTATACGCTGCCGCTGCGCGAGCCGATCGATCCGGCCGGCAAGACGATCCGCCTCGACGTCTACGATCCGGAATATTTCGTCGACTTCACCCTGACCGACAAAGACCCGTTCGCGCTGGTGCCGGCGCGGGCCGGGGCCGGCACGCCGGCGGGCGTGGTGCCGAAGGGGTGCACCACGTCGGTGAAGCGGCCGGATCAGCTCGATCCGATGACCGCGACGACCCTCTCCCTGATCCCGGCCGATCAGCGGGAGCTGCCGCCGAACCTGCGCGCGGTGACCGAGCAGCTCGCCAACATCATGACGGTGAAGTGTCCGGAGAAGCCGGCCGTGGTCGCGCCGGTCGCCGCCGCCTCGGACCCGGCGCCGCGCAGCGTCGGCGCGAGCCCGTTCGGGGTCGGCCTGATGGAATCCGGCGGGCCGCCGATCGGCTTCCTCGCCGTGATCGCCGCCTGGCAGCAATCCTTCTACCACCAGCTCACCGCGGCCGTGCGCGCGATGAAGACCGACGGCACCGCGATCTGGGTCCTGATGGCGGTCTCCGTCGCCTACGGCATCTTTCACGCCGCCGGCCCGGGCCACGGCAAGGCGGTGATCTCGGCCTATCTGGTCTCGAACCGCGGCACCGCCCGCAAGGCGATCGTGCTGTCGTTTCTCTCCGCGCTCGTCCAGTCGACGGTCGCGATCCTCATCGTCACGATCGGCGCGGTGATCCTGCGGGTGACGAGCTTCGGCATGACGGCGGCGGCGGAATGGGTCGAGATCGCGTCCTATGCGGCGGTGACCCTGCTCGGCGTCACCCTCGTCTGGCGCAAGATCGTCCGCCCGCTCGCGGCGAGCTCGATCGGCCGCCTGCGCCGGCCCCGTCCTGCGACGCTCGGCTTCGGTGCGGCCCGCTTCGCTCCGCTCGCGGCGGCGGGGCCGACCGGCGGGCTGAAGTTCCAGAGCGCGGCCCCGGCGCCGCGTGCGGCCGGCAGCGCCCTGTCGGGCCCGTCTGGCTCGATGAAATTGCGCCTGCACGGCGATGCGCTTCCCGAAGATCATGTCCACGGCGCCGATTGCGGCTGCGGCGGCGTGGTCAATCCGGCCGACCTCGCGCCGGGCTGGCGCTCGGCCGCGGGCGCAGTGCTGTCGGCGGGCCTCCGGCCCTGCACGGGCGCCCTCATCGTGCTCGTGTTCACCCTGGCGCAGGGCGTCTACAGCGCCGGCGTCGCCGCGACCTATGCGATGGGGGTCGGCACCGGCGCCACGGTCAGCGCGCTCGCCCTCCTCGCGGTCGGCGCACGCGGCCTCGCCATGCGCATCGCCGCCTTCGACAGCCGCGCCGGACTCGTGCTCAACCGGGCCGTCGAAGCGGGCGGTGCGCTTGTCGTGCTCGCCTTCGGCGCGATCCTGCTCTCGGCCTCGCTGCTGCCGCACCTCGCCTGACCGGCGCCGCATCGGGGCCGCACGCCTGCCCTGTTGCGTTCACGGCACTTGACGAACTCGTGAACAGATTCGCGGGTCCGCGTCATGCAAAAGCCGGAAGTGTATCCTACAGCAACATTTGTCAGGCGGGCGTCCTCTCCGCACGCCTACGGCAGCGCCGCCGGGGGAAAACGGCACGGCGAGGCATTCGAGCGAATTCCGGCCGCGGGAAGACCTGCGGTCTCCGAGAATTCGCTGCGAGATTCGACCCTGCGAGCCTATTCTGGTCGCCCGGACCGCGCGAGGTCCGGGAGCCTTGCGCTCGTGATCTGCCCGCTCAAAGCTTCGGAGACCCGATGAGCCGTTTGGGGACGCTTGTCGCGACAGCCCTTGTCGTGATCGCCGCGGGTGGCGGCTATTATTATTACACCCACCAGACGGCGGCCGACGCCGGCAAGGCGCCTGCCGCGCACAAGGAACGCGCGGTCGCGGTCGAGGTCGCGAAGGCCACCCGCCAGCCGATGCCGGTCAATCTCGACGCCGTCGGCACCGTCGTCCCGATCTCCACGGTCTCGATCTATTCCCAGGTCGACGGCATCATCACGGCCGTCCATTTCCAGGACGGCACCGAGGTGAAGGAGGGCGACATCCTCTATTCCCTCGACGATCAGACGGTGCGCGGCCAGATCGCCCAGGCTGAAGCCAATCTTCGGCAATATCAGGCGCAGGAGACCTACGCGTCGAAGGAAGAGGAGCGCTTCAAGAACCTCGCCGAGCAGAAATTCTCGAGCGAGGCGAGCCTCGATCAATATGTCTCCCAGGCCGCGGTCGCCGGCGCCCAGGTCGCGGCGGCGAAGGCCGCCATCCAAATTCTTCAGGTCGATCTCGACCATCATACCATTCGGGCGCCGTTCTCCGGGCGGATCGGCATCTCCAACGCCCATGTCGGCACCGTGGTGAAGGCGGACGATACGTCGTCTCCCCTCGTCACCCTCAACCAGATGCGCCCGATCGACGTCTCCGTGCCGATCCCGCAGCGCCATCTGCAGGCGCTGCGCGCCGCCGTGCTGGCGGGCCCGGTCGCCGTCTCCGCCCAGCCGGTCGGCGAGACCGCAGCCGAAACGGGCAAGGTCTCGACCCTCGACAACACCGTCGACACGGCGACCGGCACGATCGGCGTGCGGGCGCGGTTCGACAATCCGGACGAGAAGCTCTGGCCGGGTCGCACCGTCGGCGTGAAGATCGCGCTCGAGGTGCAGAACGACGCGGTGACGGTGCCCGCCGAGGCGGTCCAGACCGGCCGCACCGGGCCGTATGTCTTCGTCGTCTCCGAGGGCAAGGCGAAGGTCCAGCCGGTCACCGTCGCCCGCGAGGTCAACGGCCTCGCCGTCATCGGCGACGGCCTTGCCGGCGGCGAGACGGTGGTCACCGTCGGCCAGCTCCGCCTCAACGACGGTATGCCCGTCGAAGTCCACCCGTCGACGCCGGTCGCCGGCGACGCCACACGCTCGGGGCCCGCCACATGAGGCTCTCCGAACTCTGCATCCGCCAGCCGATCGCGACCACGCTCCTGATGCTCGCGGTGGTGCTCGTCGGCATCGCCGGCTACCGCATGCTGCCGGTCGCCGCCCTGCCGGCGATCGATTTCCCGACCATCCAGGTCACCGCCTCGCTGCCCGGCGCGAGCCCGGACGTGATGGCCGCCTCGGTCGCCACGCCGCTCGAGCAGCAGCTCTCGGCGATCCCGGGCGTCACCTCGATCACCTCGTCCTCGACGCTCGGCTCCAGCCAGATCGTGCTGCAATTCGAGCTCGACCGCTCGATCGACGCCGCCGCGCTCGACGTGCAATCGGCGATCTCGGTCGCGCAGCGCTCGCTGCCGAAGCAGATGACGACGCCGCCGTCGTTCCGGAAGGTCGATCCATCGGCGCAGCCGGTGGTGCTCCTCGCGCTCACGTCCGACCTCATCACCCCCCAGGCCCTCGACGAATATGGCGAGGTGCTGATCGGCCAGCAGCTCTCCTCGCTGCCGGGCGTCGCCCAGGTCACCGTCTACGGCGCCAAGAAATATGCGGTGCGCATCGTCGTCGATCCGGGCGACCTCGCCGCCACCGGCCTCGCCGCCACCGACGTCGCGAACGCGGTCGCGAACCAGACCACGCCGACGCCCCTCGGCAGCCTGATCAGCGGCAAGAGCCAGCAGACCCTCGTCATCGACGGGCTGAAGCCCGACGCGACCGCGTTCCGCCGCATGGTGATCGCCGAGCGCCAGGGCGTTCCGATCCGCCTCGACGACATCGCCAAGGTCGAGAATGGCGTCGAGAACGATCAGACCGGAAGCTGGTTCAACGGCAAGCCGGCCATCGTGGTGGCGATCCAGCGCGAGCCCGGCGCCAACACCGTCGCGGTGGTCGACGCCGTGAAGTCGATGCTGCCGATCTTCCGCGCCGAACTGCCGCCCTCGGTCAACGTCTCGGTCGTCAACGACGCCTCGGTCTCGATCCGCCAGTCGGTCGCCGACGTGCAGTTCTCGCTCGGCCTCGCGGTCGCGCTCGTGGTGATGGTGATCTTCATCTTCCTGCGCTCGTTCCGCGCCACCCTGATCCCGACCCTCGCGCTGCCGGCCTCGATCGTCGGCACCTTCGCCGGCATGTACGTGCTCGGCTATTCCCTCGACAACCTGTCGCTGATGGCGCTGACCCTCTCGGTCGGCTTCGTCGTCGACGACGCCATCGTGATGCTCGAGAACATCGTGCGCCACGTCGAGATGGGGAAGACGCCGCACCAGGCCGCGATCGACGGCTCGAAGGAGATCGGCTTCACCATCCTGTCGATCACCATGTCGCTCGTCGCGGTGTTCATCCCCGTGCTGTTCATGGGCGGCATCGTCGGGCGGCTGTTCCACGAGTTCGCGGTGACGATCTCGATCGCCATCCTGGCCTCGGGCTTCGTGTCGCTCACCTTGTCGCCGATGCTGTGTGCGCGGCTCCTGAAGCCGCACCGCGAGGGCGAGGGGCACGACGCGAAGCCGCGTTCGCTCCTCTTCCGCATCAGCGAGGGCGCCTTCGACGGGATGCTCGCCGGTTACCGCCGCACCCTCGACTGGGTTCTCGCCCACCAGACCATCGCCCTCATCGGCACCGTCGCGACGTTCGCGGTGACGGCGTGGCTGTTCGTCATCGTGCCGAAGGGTTTCTTCCCGATCGAGGATACCGGCCTCATCTCGGCGAACACCCAGACCGCCCAGGGCTCGTCCTTCGAGGCGACTGCCGCGATCCAGGGCAAGCTCGCCGCCCTGGTGCAGAAGGATCCCGACGTCGCCTACGTCACCTCGACGGTCGGCGGCGGTGCCACCAGCGACTCGACCCAAGGGCGGATGTTCATCGCCCTGAAGCCGCTGGAGACGGGCCGGCCGAGCTCGAACGACATCTCGGCCCGGCTGCGCCGCCTGCAGAACAAGGTGCCCGGCATCATCGCGACCTTCCAGCCGGTGCAGACGCTCAACGTCGCCGGCCGCACCCCGAAGGCGTCCTATCAATATACCCTGCGCAGCGCCGATACCGACACGCTCTACGATTACGCGCCGAGGCTCCAGGCGGCGATGCGGCAGATCCCGATCCTGTCCGACGTCACCACGGACCTCCAGATCAGCCAGCCACAGATCCGCCTCCATGTCGACGGCGAGCTCGCCGGACGCATGGGCGTCACGGATTCGGCGATCCGCAACACGCTCTACGATCTGTTCGGCGAATCCCAGATCTCGACGCTCTACACCGCGACCGACGATTTCTGGATCATGATGGAGACGGCGCCGGGCGTGCAGAAGGACGCGAGCGGCCTCGATTCCATCTTCGTGCGCTCGACCACCGGCGCCCTCGTGCCGCTCTCCTCGGTTGCGACCGCCGAGCGCATCGTCGGCCCGCAGAGCGTCAACCACCAGAACGAACAGCCGAGCGTGACGCTGTTCTTCAACGTCCAGCCGGGCGCCTCGCTCGGCGACGCGGTGGATGCCATCGAGAAGGCCGAGCACGACCTGCGCCGGCCGGCCACCATCAGCGCCGGCTTCTCGGGCACCGCGCAGGTGTTCCAGGAATCCCTCGGCAATCAGGGCATGCTGATCGCCGCCGCGATGCTGACGATCTATGTCGTGCTCGGCGTGCTCTACGAGAGCTTCGTGCATCCGATCACGATCCTCGTCGGCCTGCCGTCGGCCGCCGTCGGCGCGCTCCTCGCCTTGATGCTGTTCCACATGGACCTGTCGGTGATCGCGATCATCGGCATCGTCATGCTGATCGGCATCGTGAAGAAGAACGCGATCCTGATCGTCGATTTCGCGCTTCAGCGACGGCGGGAGGGGGCGACCGCGATGGAGGCCATCCGCGAGGCGTGCCTGATGCGGTTCCGCCCGATCATCATGACGACGTTCGCGGCCTTGTTCGGCACGCTGCCGATCGCCCTCGGCATCGGCGCCGGCGCGTCGCTGCGCCAGCCGCTCGGCATCGCGGTGGTCGGCGGCCTGCTCCTGTCGCAGATCATCACGCTCTACACGACGCCGGTCGTCTATCTCCTGTTCGAGCGGATCGGCGACCGGGTGCGGCGCAAGAAGGCGGTGGCGGCGGAGGGGGGCGAGGCGGCTCAGGATCTCGAACTGGCGACCCGGCGGTAGGCGCCGAGCCGCGAGCGGACCCGGCTCAGCACCGTGCCGGGCCGCACCGGCCCGGTCTCGTCGGGCGGCAGGCGCAGGCCGGCGACCCGGACTTCGGACTCCACCACCTTGCGGGCCACCAGACGCGCCTCGCCGATGGCGATCTCGTCGCCCTGTTCCGGACTGTCGTCGAAGCGGCGGGCGAACACTTGCGTCACGGTGGTCTCGGCGTCCTCGCCGGCGATCGGCAGGTCGTAGAGCGCGCCGAGGGCGCCGAGCATGACGTCCCCCCGCAATTGGAACTCGCTCACCGTCGCCGCCTCGCGCAGCGAGGTCTCGCCGAGCGGGCGGAACAGCCGGTCGAGCTCGGGGACCCGGGCGGTCGGCGCGATGAAATAGAGATAATCGCTCGGCTCGATCCGAACGGCCTCGACCGGATTGAGGATTTCGCTGCCGCGGATGACGAGGATGAGCTTCGCCCAGGCCGGCAGCACGGCGGCGTGGGCGGCCGGGCTTTCGGCGAGGAGCGGATAACCCACCATTTCCTGTTCGCTCTGCCCCGGCAGGTCGAGTTCGACCCGCGAGACCGGCCGGGTCGGCCGCTTCAGGGCGATGTCGAGCCGGCGCGCCGCGGTGGTGATGGTCCAGCCCTGGACGATGAGCGAGACGAGCACGACGACGAAGGCGATGTTGAAATAGACGGCGGCGTTGGGCACCCCGGCGAGCGTCGGCACCGCCGCGAGGAAGATCGACACCGCGCCGCGCAGGCCGACCCACGAGACGAACAGCTTCTCCCGTCGCGAGAAGCCGAACGGGGTGAGGCAGAGCCACACCGCGAGCGGCCGGCCGAACACGATGAGGAACGCCGCGACGCCGAGCGCCGGCACGAGCACCTCGATCAGTCGCCCCGGTGAGACGAGCAGGCCGAGCACGAGGAACATCACGATCTGGCACAGCCAGGTCGCGGCGTCGTGGAAGCTCAAGACCGCCGGGAAGGCGCGCACCGGCCGGTTCCCGACCACGAGGCCGGCGAGATAGACGGCGAGGAAACCGCTGCCGTGGAGGTTCGCCGACACGCCGTAGATCAGCACCGCCATGGTGACGACGAACGGCGGATGGAGGCCCGACGGCAGGTCGAGCTTGTTGAGGCACCAGGCGATGGTGAGGCCGCCGCCGACGCCGATCGCGCCGCCGATCGCGGCCTGAGTGGCGAGGTCGCCCAGCAGCGTCCAACTGAGCGGCGAGTCGCCCGACAGCACGGCCTGGGTGAGGAAGAGGACGAGGAAGAGGGCGATCGGATCGTTGGTGCCGGATTCGATTTCGAGCGTGGCGCCGACCCGTCGCTTGAGCTGCATGCCGCCGGCGCGGAGCAGGAAGAACACCGCGGCGGCATCCGTCGAGGCGATGGTGGCGCCGACGAGGAGCCCCTGGAGCAGCGACAATTTCAGAAGGTAGACGGCGACGAGGCCGGTGAGACCTGTGGTCACCAGCACGCCTACCGTCGCGAGCAACACCGCCGGACGGAAGGCGCCGCGCGCCGCGCGCACCCGTGTCCGCAGGCCGCCGTCGAACAGGATGATGGCGAGCGAGACCGAGCCGATCAGATAGGTGAGCTGATAATCCCCGAAGGCGAGGCCGCCCGGTCCGTCCTCGCCGACGAGCATCCCGATGACGAGGAAGACGAGCAGCAGGGGGGCGCCGAACCGCGTCGCGACCAGGCTCGACAGGATGCCGATCGCGATCAGCAGCGCGCCGAACATGAGCACGGTATCGACGAAGCCGATGCTCGCCATCGTTCCGAACCGCCTGGGTTGTGGGGTGAAGGAGCCGGCAGGCCGGCTGCGTCGCGAAAGAATAGCCGCCGCGATGCGCCGCGGCCAAGCGCTTTCCACGCACCGCAGCCCCGCGTGGCGGCGTGGCGCACCGAAGGGCAACGCGCGAGGGCCGAAAAGGACGAGGCGGACGGACGGCTGCCGGATCAGCCCGGCGCGCGGTCGAGCGGCAGCTTCACGGCGGCGATCGCGGGATCGTCCGCGGAGGCGTGGATCTCGAAGCCCAGGCTCTCGCACATCGCGAGCATGGTGCGGTTCTCGCGCAGCACCTCGCCCTCGATGAAATCGAGCCCGTCCGCCTTGGCATAATCGATCATCAGCCGCATCAGCGCCCAACCGATGCCGTGGCCCTTGAGCTCCGAGCGCACCAGCACGCCGTATTCCGCCGAGCGATGGTCGGGATCGGCATGGAGGTGGACGACGCCGAGAATCTCCCCGGTCGCCGCGTCGATCGCCGCGAAGGCCATCGCCCGGGCATAATCGAGCTGGGTCAGGCGGGCGAGGAAGGCGTGGCTGAATTCCTTGACCGGTGCGAAGAAGCGCAGCCGCAGGTCTTCCGCCGTGATGGATTCGACGAAGCGGCGATAAGCCGGCTCATCGTCGGGGCGGACCGGCCGGGCCAGCACCACTTCGCCGTCCTTGAGCGACAGACGGCGCTCCCATTCGCCGGGATAGGGGCGGATGGCGAGCCGCGGATGGCCGAGGCGACCGGCGCGCGGTCCCGCCGGAGCGATGCGCACCCGGGCGCCGAGCGCAATCAGGCCGTCGGCGTCGGCGAGCACCGGATTGAGATCGACGTCGCGCACCGCCGGCAGGTCGACCGCCATCTGCGACAGCCGCACGAGGAGGAGGGCGACGTCGTCCGGGCTCGCGCCGACCGTGCCACCCCCGGAACCGCTTCCGGTGCCGAGCCGTCGCGCCACCCTCGTGCGCCCAACGAGACGGCGGGCCAAGGCGCGGTCGAGCGGGACGAGTTCCACCGCGGCGTCGGCGATCACCTCGACCGCCGTTCCCCCGCGGCCGATCACCACCGAGGGGCCGAACACCGGATCGTCGGCGATGCCGGCGAGGAGCGGCACCGCATGCCGCCGCTCGATGAGGGGCTGAACCAGGAGCCCGTCCACCGCCGGGCCCTTCGATTGGGCGAGCATCTCCGTAGCGGCGGCGAGCACCGTCTCCTCGCTCGCGAGCGCGAGGCGCACGCCGCCGGCGGCATCCTTGGAGGGGAGCGACGGCGCCTCGACCTTGAGCACCACGCGGCCACCCGCGGCGAGGATCGGCCGCGCCGCCCTCACCGCGCCGTCGGCATCGGACGCCAGCACGGAATGGACGTGGGGAATGCCGTAGGCCGAGAGGAGATGGCCGATGCCGTCGGGCGACAACCAGCCGCGTCCTTCCGCGAGCTCCGCCGCGATCGCCGCGCGGGCGCGCTCGGGGTCGGTGGTGAAGTCCGACGGCAGGCTCGGCGGCGTCTCCGTCATGTGCTGCTGCGCCTCGGCGTAGCGCACCACGTTGAAGAAGCTCCGGGCCGCCTCGCCGGGCGCATCGCGGACGAGCACGCGGGCGGTGCCGAGCCGATCGCGGGTCGCGGTGTCGAGGCCGGCGATCGCCGCGAGCACCGGCTTGCGGCCGAACGTGCGGCCCTGGGCGTCGGCGGCCGTGGCGACCGCCCCGGCGATCTCGTCGGGGCCGGTCATGATCGAGGGCGCCGCGACGGCAAGCAGGCCGTCGACGTGCGGGTCGGCGAGCACGGCGGAGATCGCCGCGCCGAACGCCGCGCCGTCCGCCTCGTCCGGCAGCACGACGGGGTTCGCATCGCTCTCGGCGCAGGCGGCGAGCGCCGCCCGCGTCGGATCGCCGAGCACCGCGAGATTGCCGCCGAGGAGGTCGTAGCGGTCCGTCGCGAGCGCGGCGAGGCTGCGGCCGTTGGCGACCACAGCGAGCCGGCCGCCGGGCACCGAGCGCAGCCGGCTGACGCTCTCGGCGGCGTCGAACATCTCGTCGAGATCGCGCACGGTGAGGCAGCCGGCGCGCATCAAGGCGGCCTCGTAGACGGCGTCCGCATGGGCGAGGCGCGCCGAATAGGTGATCCCGGTGCGCCGCCGCGCCCGGCTCTCGCCCGAGCGCAGCATGATGACGGGCTTCGAGCGCGCCGCGGCGCGGGCGGCGGAGAGGAATTTGCGCGGCGACGACACCGCTTCGAGGTGGACCAGAATGGCGCGGGTGCGCAGGTCCGCGGCGAACCAGTCGAGCAGGTCGCTGACGTCGACGTCCATCTTTTCGCCGAGCGAGACGGCGGCCGAGAAGCCGATGCCGCCGCGGCGCACCGCGAGCGCGATGGTGGCGTTGAGAATCGAGCCGGAGCGGGACACCACCGCGAGGTCGCCCGGCGGCACGGGATGGGCGGCGAGCGAGACGTCGAGCCCGAGCGCGGGCAGCGCGAGCCCGCGGCTGCCGGGGCCGAGCAGGCGCAGGCGGTGGCTGCGCGAGGCGACCAGCGTCGCGGCGCGCACGGCCGCCTCGTAGACGGGCGGCGCCGGCGGCATCACCACGACCGCGCGCACGCCGAGAGGGCAGACCCGGCGCACGAGTTGCGGCAGGCCCATGGTGTCGCCCAGTGCAACGACGAGATCGACGCCGGCGAGGTTTTCGAAGGGGACGGCGGGCAGACCGCCGGAGTCCTCGGGGGGCAGGTCGACCGTGACCGCGCGGCCGGCGAAGGCGCCGTGAGCGATCTTCTCGGCGAGCTTGCCGGCGACGCCCGGCGGCAGGGCGGACGGCCCGATGAGGGCGATCCGGCGGGGCCGCAGCAGGGCATCGAGATTGCGGATCGTCATCGGCGTCCGGTCTCCCCCTCAAGGGCGACCGCACGGACCTCCGGCGAACCGCGCCGCCCGGGTCGAACCGGGGGCCGGCTCAGTGCGCCATGAGGACCGGAACGGTCATCGCCTTCATCATGCCACGGGTCGGTCCACCGAGGATGAACTCGCGCAGCGGACTGTGAGCATAGGCGCCCATCACGACGAGATCGGCGCCGCACGTCGACACATGATCGAGAACTGTTGCGGGGATCGAGCGGTCGCCGCGGCTGAGGCGCTGCACCACCACCTCGAAACCGTGGCGGGCGAGGTGGAGCGCGATGTCGGAGCCGGGATCGCCCGGCAGATAGCGCTCGCCGTCGATCACCGCGACGTGGATTTCCTCGGCGAAGGTGAGCACCGGCAGGGCGGCGCGCACCGCGCGGGCGGCGGGCAGGCCACCGTCCCAAGCGATCACCACCCGCTTCAGGTGGAAGCCCTTGTCGAAGTGGCGCGGCACGATGAGGACCGGCGCGCCGGCTTCCATCATCAAGGTCTCGATGACGGCCTCGCGCGACGGCTCCAAGGCCGCCGGATCGTCCTGGCCGACGATGGCGAGGTCGGTGAGGCGGCCGTGGGCGACCAGCCCCGACCCTTCGCCCTCGATCAGCGAGAAGGTGGCACCCTCGGTGCGCACACGCAGACCGGTCGAGAGCCCGTCGAAGGCGGCGAGGGCATCCCGCGCCCGGTCCTCGGCGTCGATGCGGGCATCTTCGACGAGTTCGACGGGGATCGGGCCACCGACATAAGCGGGGGCGATGTAGTCGCTGACCGGCGCGAGCCCGGTCACATGGGCACCGCAGCGCTCCCCGAGTTCGAGCGCGACGCGCACCGCGTTTCGGGCGCCCTCGAGATCGACGATGGTCAGGATGTCCTTGATCTGCATCGCAACGTCTCCTCGATCGCGCGTGATACCGGCCCCAATCCGGCGCCCGCGTTTCTCGCAGCCGCGTCCGGAGGCGTCAATGGGGACGCGGGGGCGAATGTCGATGCGGGCGGGTCGCTCAGCCGTGGCCCCACCCCGGCGCTCCGCGCCACCCCTCCCCCTGGCAGGGAGGGGTTAAGAACGGCGAGAAAAGTGCGTCTATTACAGTGTCTTAGCGGGGAGGTCGCCGCTCGGTCCCTCCCCAGTTGGGGGAGGGACAGGTCGCCGAAGGCGACCAGGGTGGGGCCGGCGCCGTGAGGCGCCGCGCGTCCGGGCGAGACCTATCCGTCTCGCCCCCTCAGAACAGATCGCCCTGGCCGCTCCCGCTGCGGGCGGGGCCACGGGGCTTGCGGGGGGCGGCAGGGGCCGTCGGTTCCGGCGGCAGCGGGGCACCGTCGCCCGCCGTCGCGGCGATGCGACCGTCAGCGAACTCGATCGCGAGCCGCATCCCGGGGCTGATCGCTGCGGCGCTGTGGAGCGGCTGATCGGCCCCGTCGCGGACGATCGCGTAACCGCGCCGGAGCACGCTGCGATAATTGAGGCCGTCGAACAATTTGGCGGCGAGGTCGAGGCCGTGGCGACGGCGGCGCGTCGTCTCGGCGAAGGCGCGGCCGAGGCGTCCGGCGGCAACCTCGAGCCGGCGCCGGCCGTCCTCTTGGCCGCGGGCGAGGCGTTCCGGCGACAGGCGGCGGGCGAGCGCCTCGAAATCCGCCCGCTTGCGGCCGACCGCCCGCTCGAGCGCCGCCTCGGTGCGGCGCCCCGCGCCGTCGAGCCGGGTGCGCTTGTCTTCGAGGGCGCGGATGAGGCTGCGCAGCGACAGGCGGGCGGCGGCGCGCTCGTAGCGGGCGCGGTGCTGGTGGCCGGCGGCGGCCAGCGCATGGGCGAGGCGCGCCGAGGCGAGGTCGAGCCGCTGGCGGGCCGGGGCGACGAGATCGCGCGGCTGCGGCAGCGCGCGGGCCGAGGCGCGCAATTGGGTGCGCCGGCCGTCGAGATAGCGCGCGAGGGCGGCGGCGAGGCGGCGTGCGCCCGAATCGACGGCCGCGATGAGGTCCGCCCGCACCGGCACGGCCATTTCGGCGGCGCCCGTCGGGGTCGGCGCGCGGCGGTCGGCGGCGTGGTCGATCAGCGTCCAGTCGGTCTCGTGGCCGACGGCGGAGATCAGCGGGATCTCGGACGCCGCCGCGGCCCGCACCACGATCTCCTCGTTGAAGCTCCAGAGATCTTCGAGCGAGCCGCCGCCGCGCGCGACGATGAGGAGGTCCGGCCGCGGAATCGGTCCGCCCGGGGCGAGCGCATTGAAGCCGCGGATCGCCGCCTCGACCTCACGGGCCGAAGTGTCGCCTTGGACGCGCACGGGCCAGACCAGGACGTGAACGGGGAAACGGTCGGCGAGGCGGTGCAGGATGTCGCGGATCACCGCGCCGGTCGGCGAGGTGACGACGCCGATCACCGTCGGCAGAAAGGGCAGCGGCCGCTTGCGCCCCTCGTCGAACAGGCCTTCGGCGGCGAGCTCGCGGCGGCGCTTTTCCAGGAGTGCCATCAGGGCGCCGACGCCTGCCGGCTCCAGGCTGTCGATGACGATCTGGTATTTGGAACCGCCCGGGAACGTCGTCAGGCGGCCGACCGCGACCACCTCCATGCCCTCCTCGGGGCGGAAGCGGAGGCGCTGGAACTGGCCGCGCCAGATCACCGCCTCGATGCGCGACTTGTCGTCCTTGAGCGAGAAATAGGCGTGGCCGGAGGAATGCGGCCCGCGATAGCCGGAGATCTCGCCGCGCACCCGGACGTGGCCGAAGGCGTCCTCGATCGTCCGCTTCACCGAGAAGGCGATTTCGGAGACGGTGTATTCGCCGATGTTCGGGCGGGGCGCCTCGTCGGGAACGGGTGTGAACGCGTCGTCGAAATCGCTCAAGTCCGGCCTCCCTGCGGGGCCGCTCGCTCACCGTCGAGCCTGCCCGCGAATGTCCTCCCTATCGGGCACGAGGGGGCCGGGCAAGGGCCGGACGAAGAGGCTGTGCTCGCAGCGGCGAGCGGGCCGCGGCCGTGGTCAGGGCGGAGGCGCCTCGCCCGGCGGCGGGCCGCCCGGACCACCATCCGGGGGGCCGTCGGGAAGCTCGTCCGGCATGCGGTTGCCGCCGATGCCGATCTTGGCGCGGACGGAGGCCGGCATCGTCTTGACGATGTCGGTGAGATTGCGCTGTCCTTCGGCGATCATCGCCGACACCGCCGCGCGTTCGCCCGCGAACGCCGCCGCAAGGGCTGCTTCGTCGAGAGGGTCTGCCCGCATGATGGCGAAGGTCTTCTCCCGCGCCGCTTTCGCCGCGGCGAAGGCCGCGTGAATGCCCGAATCGGGCGCGCGCATCTCGACCAAGAGCCGCTCGCGGATCTCGGGCGGGAACGGCTTCAGGCCGAACGCCATCGGCGGGGGCGGCGGCCGATGTTCGCGCGTCATCAGGGCGCTCAGATAGCCGATCCCGACGAAGTTGAGGGCCAGGGAGGCGGCGAGCGCGACGAGGACGGCGAGCGCGGTGCGCCCCTTGAGGATCATAAAGATTCTCCGGGGTCGAACCCGAGCAAGGCGGTGGCGATGTCCTGGTTCGAGGTGTTCGCCGCGACCGACGTGCCCGTTTCGCCCGGCACCGGGGCGACATAGCCGAGGCCGAGCCCGACCATGGCGCAAAGCGTGAGCCCGGCGATGCTCGCGAGCGCAAAGCGCGGGGTCGCCCGCCAAATGTGCTCGCGGGCACGCTCGCGCCGGCGGTGGCGATCGTGAAGTCCGCTCACCACCAGCCCGATGGTGGCGGCGTCGAGCGGCTGGGGACGCGCCAGGGTTCCGATGAGGCCTTCGAGCCGGGCGGCCCGTTCGATGTCCTGACGCGCTGCGGGATCGCGGGCGGCGAGTGCCTCCGCTTGGGCGGCGAGCGCCGCCGGCCACCGGGCGAGGTCGCCGCCATTGCGGTCGAGGGCCGCCGCCAGGGTCGCGCAGTCGAAGCCGCCCGCGGGGCGGTCGGTCATCCGATCAGAGGACGATCCGTTGTGCATGATCATTTCCCCTTCGACGTCGTGGCGGGCGATCCCGCCTCGCGTTCGGCGAGGCGCGCCCGCAAGGTGCGGCGGGCCCGGACCAGCAATTGTTCCGCGCCGCCGACGCTGACGCCGAGGCTCTCGGCGATGTCGGCGGTGGAGCGGTCACCTTCCGCAGCGATCAGGATCGCCGCCCGCTGGCGCGGCGGCAAGTCCTTGATGTCGGCGAGCACAGAGGCGAGCGTCGCCCGCGCGCCGAGTTCGTCGTCCGCGGCGGCCGAGATATCGACGGCTTCGGCGGCATCTTCCAGCCCGACGAAACGCCGCAGCTTGCGGCGGCGGTCGAGATCGATGCAGCGGTTGACGGCGATGCGGGTGATCCAGCTCGAGACTTTGACGCCGCGCGCCTCGAATCGGCCGGCGACCCGCCAGATGGTCCAGAAGGTGTCCTGCACGACGTCGTCGACGTCCGCTTGGGCGGCGCTGTAACCGGACGCGAGCGCGCGGATGCGCGGCCCGTGGCGGCGCAGAAGCTCGGTCAGCGCCCGCTCATGGCCGGCAGCGATGTCGCGCACCAGGATGAGGTCCGGATCCTCGTCCGCCAACGCCACGCTACGCCGTTCTCCAGACTTGATCGCCGTCGTCGTCCGCCCCTTGCCCGGGACGGCTAGGAAATCGGTCGGCTCGTCGAGGACGAGGATCGCCGGAACCACCATGGCATGCTCCGCAAGACGCCGCACGAGCCGAAAACTGGGTCGATCGGCCCGTAGCTATCTCCTGTCGCGGCCGCGCCTGCCCGATCGTCCGCACGCTCCCCCCGGTTCGGCATCCGATCCGCGTGTCTCGGCGCACGCGGTCCACTTGCCGCTGTAACGCGGGCCCGCGGCCGGCCCTACGCCGTGCATCGCCGAATCGCGAGCGGTGGCTCACATTTGTCGGTTGCGCCCTCGGCGTCCTTGAGGCGATTGCGGGCTCGATGGTATTCGATGCCGAAAGCGCGCGCTGCGCGTGATTCATCAAGGCTGGGGAGCGACGCCGGATGACCGAGGACATGCCGCTTTGGACGCCGTCGCGGGAGCGTGTCGAGGAGGCGGCGCTCACCGCCTTCACCGCGTTGGCGCAAGAGCGGACCGGCCGCCTCTTCCCCGATTATGACGCGCTGCACGCCTGGTCCGTCGAGGACCCGGGCGCGTTCTGGGATCTCGTCTGGGATTATTGCGGGGTCGTGGGCGACAAGGGCGCGCAGCGGCTCGTCGACGGCGACAAGATGCCCGGTGCCCGCTTCTTTCCCGACGCAAAGCTCAATTTCGCGGAGAACCTGCTGCGCCGCTCCGACGACGGCGACGCGATCGTCTTCCGCGGCGAGGACAAGGTCGAGCGCCGGGTGAGCTGGCGTGACCTTGCCGAACTGGTGTCGCGCCTACAGCAGGCGCTGCGCACCGTCGGTGTTGGCGTCGGCGACCGCGTCGCCGGCATGCTGCCGAACCTGCCCGAGACGATCGCCGCGATGCTCGCCACCGCCTCGCTCGGCGCGACGTGGTCGTCGTGCTCGCCCGATTTCGGCGAGCGCGGCGTCCTCGACCGGTTCGGCCAGATCGAGCCGAAGGTTCTCTTCGTCGTGGACGGCTATTGGTATGCCGGCAAGCGCATCGAGGTGGAGCCGAAGCTCGGGCCTATCATCGCGCAATTGCCGACCGTGACCCAGGTCGTCGTCGTGCCCTATCTCGAGACGGCGGATCAGGTCGCCCAGCGGCTACCGAAGGCGAAGAGCCTCGATCTCTTCATCAAGCCCTATCACCACCGGCCGCTCGATTATGTGCGGGTCGGCTTCGGCCAGCCGCTCTACATCATGTTCTCGTCCGGCACGACGGGCGTGCCGAAGTGCATCGTCCATTGCGTTGGCGGGGTGCTGCTCCAGCTCCTCAAGGAGCACATCCTGCAGAGCGACGTGCGCTCCGGCGACCGCATCTTCTACTTCACCACGTGCGGCTGGATGATGTGGAACTGGCTCGTCGCCGGCCTCGCGGCGGAGGCGACGCTGCTCCTCTACGACGGCTCGCCGTTCCACCCCCATCCGGAAGTGCTGTTCGATTATGCCGACGCCGAGCGCATGACGCTGTTCGGCACCTCGGCGAAATATATCGATGCCTGCCAGAAGGCGGGGCTGACGCCGGCGACCACCCACGATCTCTCGACGCTGCGCCTGATGGCCTCGACCGGGTCGCCGCTCGCGCCGGAGAGCTTCGACTACGTCTACCGCGACATCGCCCGCGACATTCAGCTCGCCTCGATCTCCGGCGGCACCGACATCTGCTCCTGCTTCGTGCTCGGCGTGCCGACGCTGCCGGTCTGGCGCGGCGAGATCCAGCGCCCCGGTCTCGGCATGGCGATCGAGGTTTGGAACGACGAGGGCCGTCCGGTCCGCCAGGAAAAGGGCGAGCTCGTCTGCGTGAAGCCGGCGCCCTCGATGCCGATCGCCTTCTGGAACGATCCGGAGGGCAAGAAATATCACGCGGCCTATTTCGAGCGCTTTCCGAACGTGTGGTGCCATGGCGACTTCGCCGAGATCACCGAGCACGGCGGCGTCATCATCTACGGCCGCTCGGACGCCACCCTGAACCCGGGCGGGGTCCGGATCGGCACCGCGGAGATCTACGAGCAGGTGCAGCTCGTGCCGGAAGTGATCGAATCGCTCGCGATCGGGCAGACCTGGGACAACGACGTCCGCGTCGTCCTGTTCGTGCGGCTGCGCGAGGGCGTCACCCTCGACGAGGACCTCGAGAAGCGCATCCGGACCCAGGTCCGCACCGGCGCCTCGCCGCGCCACGTGCCGGCGAAGATCGTCCAGGTCGCGGACATCCCGCGCACCAAGTCCGGCAAGATCACCGAACTCGCCGTGCGCGACGTGGTGCACGGACGCGAAGTCAAGAACAGCGAAGCGCTCGCCAACCCGGAATCGCTGGCGCTCTTCCGCGACCTGCCGCAGCTCAGCGATTGAGGTCTGTTCCGTCGGTCCCGCCGACGCCGTCATCGCCCGGCTTGTCCGGGCGATCTCGTCGTGCGGGGAGGTGATGTCGTCTCGTCCGGGGCGTTCACCCCACCCCGGCGCTACGCGCCGACCCTCCCCCTCCAGGGGAGGGTGAAGGCCGCTGCGCGCCACTGTCTCCCCGCAAGCGGGGCGAAGGGAGGACGGCCACCCTCAGCGGGTCGGGACGGGCTTCTCGCCGCGATAATCGTAGAAGCCGCGCTGCGTCTTGCGGCCGAGCCAGCCGGCCTCGACATATTTCACGAGCAGCGGGCAGGGGCGGTACTTCGAATCCGCGAGCCCCTCGTAGAGCACCTGCATGATCGACAGGCAGGTATCGAGGCCGATGAAGTCGGCGAGCTGGAGCGGTCCCATCGGATGGTTGGCGCCGAGCCGCATCGCGGTGTCGATGGCGACCACCGTGCCGACGCCCTCGTAGAGCGTGTAGATCGCCTCGTTGATCATCGGCAGCAGGATGCGGTTGACCATGAAGCCGGGGAAATCCTCGGCGACGGCGATGGTCTTGCCGAGCTTGGCGACAAAGGTCTTGGCGGCCTCGAACGTCTCGTCGCCGGTCGCGATGCCGCGCACGAGCTCGACGAGCTCCATCACCGGCACCGGGTTCATGAAGTGGATGCCGATGAAGCGCTCCGGCCGGTCGGTCGAGGCGGCGAGCCGGGTGATCGAGATCGACGAGGTGTTGGTGGCGAGCATCGCCTCCGGCTTCAGCAGCGGCGAGACCTGGGCGAAGATCTTGCGCTTGACCTGCTCGTTCTCGGTCGCGGATTCGATGACGAGATCGGCATCGGCGAGGTTGTCGAGATTTTCCGCCGCGCGGATGTGGCCGAGGGCGGCCTTGCGAGCCTCTTCGGTGATGTGACCCTTCGATTGCTGGCGAGCCAGATTGCCGGTGATGGTGGCGAGGCCCGACTGGATCCGCTCCGTCGATACGTCGTGGATCAGCACGTCGTAGCCTGCGAGGGCGCAGACGTGGACGATGCCGCTACCCATCTGGCCGGCACCGATGATTCCGATCGTCTTGAGGGCCATCGCTCGCTCCCGCGCAGGATGAAGGGTCGAACCGCCGGGCGGATTCGAACGACGCGGAGCCCCTCCGCTTCGCTCGCCGCCGACGGGGCGAGATATGCTCTAAAGGCGGGCGGCGAGACGGTCAACGCGCGAAGCGGCCGCGCCACCCCGTGATGCAAAGCCGTTCGCCCTCCGCGGCCGCCGTGAGGCCGGTCGTCAGCGCGTCGCGCCCGGCACCCACAAGACGTCGCCGGCACCGTCCTCGTTCGCGATGCGCCCGGCGACGAACAGGAAATCCGAGAGACGGTTCACATAATGCAGGGCGGCGCCGTTGACCGGCTCGCGGTCGGCGAGGGCGACGATCTCGCGCTCGGCGCGGCGGCAGATCGTGCGGGCGAGGTGAAGATTGGCAGCGAGCGCCGAGCCGCCCGGCAGCACGAAGGAGCGCAGCGGCGTGAGGCGTGCGTTGAAGCGGTCGATGTCGGCCTCGAGCCGGTCGACCTGGGAGGCGACGATCCGAAGCGCCCCGCGGGGTGAGGTGTCGGCCGGCCCCTCGGGAGTGGCGAGGTCGGCGCCGAGATCGAACAATTCGTTCTGGATGCGGCCGAGCACGGCGTCGAGATCCGCGTGGTCCCGGGTGTGGAGCCGGGCGAGGCCGATCGTCGCGTTGAGTTCGTCCACCGTGCCGTAGGCGGAGACGCGCAGATCCGCCTTGGAGCGGCGCTCGCCGGTGCCGAGGGCCGTCGAGCCGTCGTCGCCGGTGCGGGTGTAGATGCGGTTCAGAACGACCAAGGACGCACTCCGTGATGAAGGAACCCGTTCTACGGCCGGGCGGCCGCGGCGGATCGCCGGCCGGTGCGACGTGTCTAGCGTCCGGCGAGCAGCAGCGCGAGCAGGATGATGACGATCGCGACCGCCTGCAGCAGAATGCGCAGCCGCATCAGGCGCTGCGACAGGTTCGGATGCCCGCCCCGGATCATGTTCCAGAGGCCGAGCACCAGGACGACGGCCACCGCGAAGATCGCGACGGGCACCAGATGATAGAACACGCCGGCCAAGCGGACCTCCCGAATGTCTCTGCGGCGGGCCTTCTCGACGGGCCCGCTTTCGGCATCAGCCGTTGAGGGCGACAATGGCGCCGTTCAGCGCCGTCGCATAGAGCACCCAGAGGAGATAGGGGACGAGGAGGAGGGCGGCGGGCCGGTCGACGCGCCGCGTGGCGGCGATCGTCGCGATCAGGCTGAGATCGAGCGCCACGATGACGACGAGCCCGAGAATGGGGTTGTGGGCGCCGAAGAAGGCGAACGACCAGGCGAAGTTGGCGACGAGCTGGGCGGCCTGGAAGGTGAGGGCCCGGCGCCGGTCGGCGGCCGCGGCCGGCGCACGGATGGTGCGCCACAGCGACACGGCGATCATGATGTAGAGCACCGTCCAGACCGGGCCGAACACCGCGTTCGGCGGGGTGAAGAACGGCTTCTGGAGGGTCGCGTACCAGGTCGGAATCGCCGGAAGCGTCGCCGCGCTCGCCACCGCTCCGATGGCCAGGGTCAGGGCGAGGCAGCCAATGAGGGTCAGGATGTCGCCGAGGCCGCCGGGCTTGAGCGGGCTGGGGTGGACCTTCGGATCGGCGGTTTGGTCGGTCATCGATGCCTCGGCTCCCGCGGGCGGACAGCGCCCTCGTTCATCGAGCACATAAGGCGTCCGGCCGCCGTCGGCCAGATCCTGCGTCGCCGCGGCGGGCAGGCTGCGCGGACGCGGAAATCGGTGATGGAGGATATCGGGGCCGATGACGCCCGGCCGCACGGTGCGGACCGTCGCCCGGCTTAGACGCTCAGGTCGCGGCGGGACGGGCGACGGCGCTCGGCAGCACGTAGCCGAGCACGACGCGGTAGGGCGCGAGCAGGATGAGCGCCGCGGTCAGCTTCACGCTGAGATCGCCCATCGCCCACGACATGAAGCGCGGGATGTCGGGCGAGAAGGCGCCGAGCAGCGGCGCCCATTCGAGCGCGAACGGATCGTTCGGCCCGAGCCCGCTCGCGAACGGCGCGAAGGCGAGCGAGAAGAAGATCGAGGTATCGAGGATCGAGCCGACGATCGAGGCGGTGAGCGGCGCCCACCACCAGGCGAGTCGACGCAGCCGGTTGAACACCGTGACGTCGAGAAGCTGACCGAACAGGAAGGCGGTGCCCGAGGCGACGGCGATGCGCGGGGTCGCGAGCGCCACCGACAGCGCGACAGCGACGAGGAAGCCGATCGCCACCACGATGCGAGCCGTGGTGACGCCGTAGCAGCGGTTCGTCAGATCGGTGACGAGGAAGGCGACCGGATAGGTGAACGCACCCCAGGTCAGGAGATCGGCGAGCGAGACGCGGCCGATCTGCCCCTGCACGGGATATTGCACCAGCACGTTCGAGGCGACCACGACGGCCACCATCGCCAGAGCCGGCACGATGTACCGGCCGAGGCCGGCTTTGTCGGCGCGCGCGTTCGCCATGGTCCGTCCGCCTTCGATCGAGAGATCGGGGCTCTCAACGGGGAGCCCCGCAGGCCGGAAGCCCGGAAGATCAGGCCGAGGCGGCGAGCTTGCGCTCGATCTCGCGCTTTACGAGCAGGGCGCGGTCGCCGAGCTCGCTGTCGCGGGACTTCAGGAGGAAGGCGTCGAGGCCGCCGCGGTGCTCGACCGAGCGCAGGGCGGCCGCGCTGATGCGCAGGCGGACCTTCTGCTCGAGCGAGTCGGAGATCAGCGTCACGTTAACAAGGTTCGGCAGGAAGCGCCGACGGCTCTTGTTGTTCGCATGGCTGATCTTGTTGCCGGTCATGACGCCCTTGCCGGTCAATTCGCAGCGTCGAGCCATCGTTCAACCCTCTTCGTTCTCTGGCGGACGCGCGCACCCTCGAAGGAGCGTCACAGCCCGGAAATTCATCAATTCCGATCGGTTCGTCGTCGCCGACAAACGCCGTTCGGGTCGGCCGGATCGGCCGCGATCACCGTCGGAGTCTGATCGGAGGTCGCGCACGTATAAGAGGGCGCCGTCCGTGCGTCAAGCCGGGAGCGGCGTCTCGCTTGGCCTTCAGCCCTCTCCCGCAGCCTTGGACAAGGCGAGAATGCGGGAGCGGCGCGTGGTGACGTCGATCAGGTAGGCGGCGACCCCGCCGATGGCGATCACCACCGCGAACGGCCACGCGCCGAAGCCGACCAGGTGGCCGACGAGAACGCCGGTCACCGCGGCCGATCCCATCTGGAGCACGCCGAGCAGCGAGGAGGCGGCGCCGGCCCGCTCCGGGAACGGCATGATCGCCCCGGCGGTGCCCTGCGGCATCGCGAGGCCGACGCCGACCATGTAGATCATCATGGTGAGGATCACCTCGAACGGGCTGCCCGGCCCGGCGAGCACCGCGACGACCATGGCGACGCCGCCGATCGCATTGAGCGCGGTGCCGACGCCGAGCGCGCGGATCATGCCGAGCCGCACGGAGAGGCGGGCGCCGAGAAAGGTCCCGCCGACATAAGCGAGGGCGATCGCGCCGAAGGCCGCGCCGAACGCGATCTCGTTGAGGTGATAATAGCCCTGCAGCACGAAGGACGAGCCGGACACGTAGCCGAACAGGCCGGAGAAGCAGACGCAGCAGATCCCGGTGTGGACCAGGAACGCCTTGCTGCGCAGGCACACGCCGTAGGAGCGCAGGATCGAGCGCGGCGAGATGCGCTCGGCGCGGATCGCCAGCGTCTCGGGCAGCTTGAGCACCACGGCGGCGAGGATCATCGCCGCGGCGATGCCCATCAGCCAGAACGACGAGCGCCAGCCGAACAGCCCTTCCATCACGCCGCCTAGCGTCGGGGCGAAGGCCGGCACGATGCCGGCGATCGAGCCCATGCGGGAGAGTTCGCGCACCGCCCGCTGGCCAGAGAAGACGTCGCGGACGACGGAGCGCGACAGCACGACGGGGCCGGCGGCGCCCAGCGCCTGCACGAAGCGGATCGCGATGAGGGCTTCGATCGAGGGGGCGAACACCGCCGCGACGGTCGCGAAAAGAAAGATGACGAGGGCGACCGCGAGCACAGGCTTGCGGCCGAACCGGTCCGAGAACGGACCGTAGATCGGCATGCCGAAGGCGTAACCGGTGAGAAAGACGGAGAGGGTGAGCTGAACCTCGGCGTCGCTCGCCGCATAGGCACGGCCGATCGCCGGCAGCGACGGCAGATAGATGTCGGTCGCGATCGGGCTCATGCCGGCGAGAAAGGCGAGGATCGCCGTGAACGCGAGGGTATCCGGCCTCAGCACGGGAAGGCACTCCGAATGCCGGCGCGAAGTCGGGACGCGGACACGCCGGCGTGCAGGCACCCCCGAAAAGCGGACGGCCGGTCGTCGCCCGACCGGCCGTCAGATCTCATGATCGCGCAAGCGACGTGTGCCCTACGCGACGCGGGCGTTCGCCGAAGATCCGCGGTGCCCGGGCTTCCACCCGGACCGCGCGTCAGGCGGCGCGGGCACGGTTCACTCGGCCGCGGCGGCCGGAGCCTCGCGACGAACGTCCTTCTTCTCGGCGATACGGGCCGCCTTGCCGGTCAGGCCGCGCAGATAATAGAGCTTCGCGCGGCGGACCTTACCGCGGCGGACCACGTCGACCGACTCGATCATCGGCGAGTAGATCGGGAACACGCGCTCCACACCCTCGCCGTAGGAAATCTTACGGACGGTGAAGCTCTCGTTGAGGCCGCCGCCGGACCGGGCGATGCAGACGCCTTCATAGGCCTGCACGCGGGTACGGGTGCCTTCGGTGACGCGGACGTTCACCTTCACGGTGTCGCCGGGCTCGAACGCCGGAAGCTTGCGCTTCGCTTCGATGGCGTCCATCTGCTCGCGGTTGATCTCGTCGATGATGTTCATGGCTCTTCTCTCAGTCACGCCCCGACCACGACCGCACCATTGCAAACCGCGCCAAACCGATCGCTCCGGCCCCGCTTGAGGCCACGCCCCGCAGGCAGATGTCCTGGAAGGGCCACGATCGCACCCGGAACGTCGATGCCGCTGGCGAGGGCTTGCGCCGCCCGCGGTCCTCGATCGGAGGGGTCATCGGGAAAACAGGCGACAGCCATTATACGAAGGCGAACGGCTTGTCGATGCCCGAACGGCGGGCGGCGCGGCTTTTTCATCGAAGCGGCAGCGAGCACGGCGCCGTGGCTGTCGGTCGGGGCGCGGATCCGCGGCGGAGGCGCCGCCACTTTCCGTTTCTCTTGACCGTGCCCGCTCCGATCGGCCCCGAGCGGACGGCCGGTCTTTGGAGCAGGCGGCCGGTCTTGGGCACGGGCCCATTTCTGTTGACGCTCTCGGTTAGGGCGGCTATAGAGCGGCCTTCTCCGGCGGCCCGAGGGCTGGCGGACGGGAATGGCTTTGCCTGAGCGACGCATGATGCGGACCGATTGGTCCTCCATCAGGCGCCCGCGGTGCCGGCCCCGCCCCGCCCGAACCGATTCGCCGGCGCGCGCATGACGCGTGTTCCCCTTTCGACGTACGACCGACCGGAAACAAAATGGCCAATACCCCTTCGGCCAAGAAGATGGCCCGCAAGATCACCGCCCGCACGGCGATCAACAAGTCGCGGCGTAGCCGCGTGCGCACGTTCCTGCGCAAGGTTGAGGAGGCGATCGCCTCCGGCGACAAGGCGGCCGCTGCCGCGGCGCTCGTCGCGGCTCAGCCCGAGATCATGCGTGCGGCCAACAAGGGCGTGCTCCATGAGAACACGGCCTCGCGTAAGGTGTCGCGTCTCGCGGCCCGCGTGAAGGCCATCGGCGCCTGATCGACGCGGTTCGACCGCATCGATAGCCGTCCTTCTCGAAGCCGGCGTCCTCTTCGGGCGCCGGCTTTTTTGCGTCGGGCGCCCGTCGCTCGCCGGCGTTCGCGGGCGAGCCGACACGCCCTTGTGAACGCTTCGCTCCCATCCCTGCGACAACCGATTCTGAAGGGGCGCCTGCGCCATGCGTGGGCGCTCGTCAAGGCCGCGCGGGGCTCTTTCCACGTTGTTCTGTGGGGCAAGGCGGCTAAAGAAACGGCATGCCGAAAGGATCACCAGCGGCCCTCGCCCTGACTCAGAAATGGGTTCATTAACAATATGTTAACGGATGGTGCCTTGGCCGCTCGCAGGCCGGGGCCAGCAAAAACGGAGTCAAGTAGTCTGTGATGAATCTTTTTTGCCGCCTTCGCGTCGCAGGCTTAACCGCAGCTTCCCGTCCGGGAAATCGTTGAGTCTAAACGCCTTGCCGTAGGCGCGCGGAAACCGGCGATCCGGTGTCAGCGTGCTGCGATATCCCAGGTGCGTGAGGGGCTGTTGCAGGGGAGGGGGGGCTGTGTATTTTCACCCCATCGAGGCCGTCGCCTCGGTTCTTCGTGTAAAAGCCAAGCGGTTACAACCAATCGGGATTGGGCGATGTTCGTCGCCTAGACTCGACGGGTACGGTTTTGAGATGATCGGAACGAACATGGATCGCCATTGCCGCAGGCTTACGGTGGAAGATTGTCCCATCATTTGAAGATGTCTGAGGCTTTCTGCAAAATCTTTGGCTCGAAATTAGTATCGGGAGCTGGCGTAAGGTACGCCGGGAGAAATTGATGGTTGCTCAGAGCGGCTCCGGATATGCGGGAGACATCACGGCCCGCGAGGCTTGGGATCTCCTCGCCGGAAATCCTGACGCGGTTCTTGTCGATGTCCGCACCCGCCCGGAGTGGACGTTCGTCGGGGCGCCGTTTCTCCAGGCCGTCGCCAAGGAGCCACTGTTTGTCGAGTGGCAGGTTTATCCGGACATGTCCGTGCGTCCGGATTTCGTCGCGGCCGTCGAGGCGCTGCTCGCGCAGCGTGGTCTCGGCCGCTCGGCGCCTGTCTTGTTGTTGTGTCGCTCGGGTGCGCGTAGCCGTTCTGCGGCCGTCGCGTTGACCGCGTCCGGCTTCACCAGTGCCTTCAACATCGCGGGTGGGTTCGAAGGCCCGCAGGATGGCGAGGGACACCGCGGCACGGTCGACGGCTGGAAGGCCGCGGATCTGCCCTGGGCTCAGGGATAGCTTTCCGAACAGGAGCTCCGCGGGTCGGGGCGAAGGCGAGCGCGCGGTGCGCCGGACCTTCCTGCCATGATCCTGGGAGCCGACGAGATTGATGTGCCGGCGGAGTGGCCGGCGCAAACGGGTTCTGCGCGCTGAAGACGGTGCCGGCCCACCCACGAAACCATATGCCGGACGGCGCCCTCGCGGGCACGGTCGGATCGAGACGACAGGAGACCAGGATGATGACGGCTCAAGGTGTGGCTCAGGCGGCTCAGCACAACGAGGGTTCCTCGATCGACGTGCCGACCGATGGCGACTGGGCTCGAGTCCGCGGCCGTCTGAAGTCCGAATATGGCGAGGACGTCTTTTCGAGCTGGTTCGCCCGCGTCGATCTCGAGGGATTCGAGAACGGTGTGCTGCGGATGTCGGTGCCGACCCGTTTCCTGAAGACCTGGATTCAGTCGCATTACGGGGACCGTTTGGTCGCGCTCTGGCAGGACGAGGTTCCCGCCGTCCGTCGTCTCGACCTCTCGGTCCGCACCGCGGCCCGTCCGCGCGCCGTCTGCGAGGCCGCCGCGCCGGTGCAGGTCGCCGGTCCGCATGTGGCGGTTGCCGGGGCGGTCGTCGCCCAGGCTGCGACCACCCCGCGGGCCGCAGCCTCTCCCGCTCGGGCGACGGCGACCCAGGCGCCGGTGACCCGTCCGTCCGCTCCGCAGACGTCGCGCCCCCGCCACGCCGCGCCGGCCGCCCGGTCCGACGGTGAGGCCGGAGCCTTCGTCGGCTCGCCGCTCGACCCGCGCTTTACGCTTTCGACCTTCGTCGAAGGCCGCGCCAACGCGCTCGCTCTCGCCGCCGCGCGTCAGGTCGCGACGGCGAAGCCCGGCGAGGTCGCCGCGTTCAATCCGCTCTACATCCATGCGCCGGTCGGCTTCGGGAAAACCCACCTCTTGCACGCCATCGCGGCCGAGGCGGGCCGGGTCGGCGGTCGTCGGGTCCTTTATCTCACCGCCGAGCACTTCGTGTTCCGCTTCGTCGCGGCGCTCCAGGCCCAAGCCGCGATCGCCTTCAAAGAGAGCCTGCGCGACATCGACCTCCTCCTCATCGACGACCTGCAGTTCCTGCACGGCGACCGCACGCAGGAAGAGTTCTGCCACATCCTCAACGTGCTGATCGACGGCGCGCGCCAAGTCGTGATCGCCGCCGACCGCCCCGCGGTCGAACTCAGCACCCTCGACCAGCGCGTCCGTTCGCGCCTCGGCGGCGGGCTCACCATTGAGATCGGCGCGGCCGATCCGGAGCTGCGCCGCGCCGTCGTCGCCCAGCGTTTCGCCGCCCAGCGCCAGACCTATCCGAACCTCTCGGTTCCCGAGGCGGTGATCGATTTCGTCGCCCATTCGGTGTGCACCAACGGCCGCGACCTCGACGGCGCCGTGAACCGCCTCGTCGCCCACAACCAGCTGACCGGCGCGCCGATCACGGTGGAGATGGCCGAGACCGCCCTGCGTGACCTCGTCAAGGCCCGCGAGGCGCGCCGCGTTCGCATCGAGGACATCCAGCGCATCGTCTCGCGTCACTACAACGTTTCGAAGGCCGACCTCGTCTCGGCCCGCCGCACCCAGGCGATCGTACGGCCCCGCCAGATCGCCATGTACCTCGCCAAGGTGCTGACGCCGCGCTCGCTGCCGGAGATCGGGCGCCAGTTCGGTGGCCGCGATCACACCACCGTGCTCCATGCGGTGCGCAAGATCGAAGAATTGTCGCGCACCGATGCGCGCACCGCCGACGAGATCGAGACGCTGAAGCGTCTGCTCGACGAGTGAGCGGCCGAGCCGGCTCCTCCATGCACAGCCGGACTTGAACTTTAGGGCCTTTGCGGGCAGTTTTCGGGACCCGGCGCCAGGGCATGCGCCGGGATTCCACCGCGATCCTTCGGGATCGCGACCTTCCCACCTGCCGCCAGGCAGCCACGCGACGAGATCCCGACAGCCATGCGAGCGACCCTCGAGCGAGCGCACCTCCTCAAATCGCTCTCCCACGTCCACCGCGTGGTGGAGCGGCGCAACACCATTCCGATCCTGTCGAACGTGCTGTTGCGCGCGGCCGACGGCGAATTGCGGCTCAAGGCGACCGACCTCGATCTCGAGGTGACGGAGAGCGTGCCCGCGGTCGTCGAATCGGCGGGCGCCACCACGGTGCCGGCCCACATCCTGCACGACATCGTGCGTAAGCTGCCCGACGGCGCCGAGGTCTCGCTCGAGACCGGCGGCGACGGCTCGACGCTCACGGTGCGCTCCGGCCGTTCGCGCTTCTCGCTCCAGATGCTGCCGGAATCGGATTTCCCCGACATCACCACGGGCGGCTTCACCCATTCCTTCGCCCTGCCGGCGGCGGACCTTAAGCGGCTCATCGACCGCACCCAGTTCGCTATTTCGACGGAAGAGACGCGCTATTATCTGAACGGCATCTATCTCCACAGCGTGGAGACACCGGCCGGCACGATGCTGCGGGCGGTCGCAACCGACGGCCACCGTCTGGCCCAGGCCCAGCGGCCGGCCCCTCCGGGCGCGGCCGGCATGCCGGGCGTCATCGTGCCGCGCAAGACGGTCGGCGAGATCCAGCGCCTGATCGACGACCCGAATGCCGCGGTCGGCGTCGAGCTCTCGGACGCCAAGATCCGCCTCACCCTCGGCCCCGTGGTGCTGACCTCGAAGCTGATCGACGGAACCTTCCCGGATTATGCCCGCGTCATTCCCCAGGGGAACGACAAGGAGCTCCGGGTCTATCGCGACGATTTCGCGACCGCCGTCGATCGCGTCTCGACCATATCGAGCGAGCGTGGCCGGGCGGTGAAGCTCACCATCGGCGACGGCCGTCTGGTGCTCGCGGTCAACAACCCGGATTCCGGGTCCGCGACCGAGGAACTCGCCGTCGAATATACGGCGGAGCCGCTCGATATCGGCTTCAACGCGAAATATCTCCTCGACATCGCCTCGCAGATCGAGAGCGGCGAGGCGGTGTTCCGTCTCGCCGATCCCGGCTCCCCGACGCTCATCCAGGACGGCAGCGACGACAGCGCGCTGTTCGTGCTGATGCCGATGCGCGTCTAAGGGCGGCTCGACGCGGCCAAGGACGAACATGACCGAGCCCCCCGCCGATCCGGGCGATCCCGACACGGGCGCCCGCGCGGCGGGGGACGGCGCCGCGCCGGTGCGGCTCCTGGCGCTGCAACTCGCCGACTTCCGCAATTATGCCGCGCTGATGCTGCCGCTTGACGGGCGGCCCGTCGTGCTCACCGGCGACAACGGCGCCGGCAAGACCAACCTCCTCGAAGCCGTCTCGCTGCTCTCGCCGGGGCGCGGCCTGCGCCGCGCCACCTACGAGGCGCTCGCCCGCCGTGGCGGCAGCGGCGGCTGGTCGGTCGCCGCCGCGATCGAGGGACCGGAAGGCCGCGTGCGGATCGGCACCGGGCTCGATCCGGGCGGCGAGGGAGGCCGCTCCCGGCGCATCCGCATCGACGGCGCCGATGCCCGCTCGGCCGAGGCCCTGCTCGACCACATCCGCGTGCTCTGGCTCACGCCGGCGATGGACGGCCTCTTCACCGGCCCGGCCGGCGATCGCCGCCGTTTTCTCGACCGGCTGGTGCTCGCCATCGATGCGGCCCACGCCTCGCGCGTCTCGGCCTATGAGCGGGCGCTCGCCCAGCGCAACCGCCTGCTCGAATCCCATGTCCCCGATCCGGCCTGGCTCGATGCGGTGGAATTGCAGATCGCCGAACTCGGCACCGCCGTCGCCGCCGCCCGCCGCGAGCTCGTCGCCTGTTTGGCCGAACTCGCGCCCGAGCCGGACGACACCTTTCCCGCCGCCGATCTCGCCCTCGAAGGCGAGATCGAGGCGCGCATCGCCGCCGGCGCGCCGGCCTCCGCGGTGGAAGAGGCCTTTCGCGCCGGCCTCGCCGCGGGCCGCGGGCTCGACCGCGCCGCCGGGCGGACGCTGACCGGTCCCCACCGCAGCGACCTCGTGGTCGTTCACCGGGCGAAGGCGATGCCGGCGGCGCTCGCCTCGACCGGCGAACAGAAGGCGCTGCTGATCGGCCTCGTCCTCGCCCATGCCCGGCTGGTCGCCCGGCTGACTCGGCAGGTGCCGGTCCTGCTCCTCGACGAGGTCGCCGCCCACCTCGATTCGCACCGCCGCGCCGGCCTGTTCGCCCGCCTGGAGCGGCTCGGCACCCAGGCCTTCATGACCGGCACCGACACCGCTTTGTTCGAGGCGTTGGGCGACCGAGCCCAGCGCTTCACCGTCGCCGACGGCGGAGTGATGCCGGTGTGACGCCCGGCTTGCCCCCGGCCGGCCACCGAGCGATGCTCGCCCCGCCCGACGAGAGAATTGCCGCGAGGATGCGATGGCTTTCCAGTGCGATCTGCCCGCTGTTCCGACCCTTCAGCTCGACGATGCGGCGGTGCGCATCACCCGCTGGGACTTCGCGCCCGGCGCGGTGACCGGATGGCACGAGCACGGCTGGCCCTATGTCGTCGTGATGCTGACCGACGGCGTGCTGCGGGTGCACGACGGCGAGGCCGTGAAGGACGTGCCGCTCGTCGCGGGCCAGTCCTATCGCCGGCCCGCCGGCATCCGCCACGATGTGATGAACGGCTCGCCCCATCCGATCGCCTTCGTCGAGATCGAGGTGAAGGACGCCGCCGCGCTCGCCGGCGCCTGACGGTTCCAGCCCCGCGCCGGCCGCACGTCAGGTCGGCTGACCATCCCCGTGACAGCCGCGGGCGGTCGTGCGAAAGAAGGCCCCGCGTTCGGCCCAATCGGGCGGTGCCGAGGTTCGACCTGCGATGACCCTCACGAGCTTTCTCACCTTCGTCTTCGTCTATGCGCTCGCCGCCGGTTCGCCCGGTCCCGGCATGACGGCGATCGTCGCCCGCACGCTGGGTGGCGGCTTCCGTGGCGGGGCGTGGTTCGCGCTCGGGGTGATCTTCGGCGATCTCGTCTGGCTCACCGCGGCGGTCGCGGGCCTCAGCGCGATCGCCCACACCTTCTATTGGCTCTTCCTCGCCATCCGCTATCTCGGCATGGCCTATCTGCTCTACATTGCCTGGAAGCTCTGGACGACGCCGGTCAAGGCCGAGCACATCGAGGCCGGTAGGGTCGAGAGCGCCCGCCGTCTCACGATGTCCGGCCTCGCCCTCACCCTCGGCAACCCGAAGACGATGGTGTTCTATCTCGCGATCCTGCCGACCGTCGTCGATCTCGACCATGTCGGGCTTGCGATCTTCGCCGAGATCGCGGTGGCCGTCGTCGTCGTGCTGATGCTGATCTCGGCCGGCTACATCGCCCTGACGCTGAAGGCCCGCGACGCGCTGGCGAGCACCCGGGCGCGGACCATCCTCAACCGGGTCGCCGGCACGGCGCTCGCCGGCGCGGCGGCGGCCATCGCCTGGCGCTGAGCCGGTGGTCCGGGCCGATTGTCGCCAACGCGGCGCTCGCCCAAGATTCGCTTGGGAATGCCGCGCTCGCACCCTATTTATAAGGCTACTTCAGCCATTCGCGACGCGGCGTTGAACCTCCGCCGCGACATCCTTATGACGGTCCTTATGAACCGGACCGACGGACCCAAGCGATTCGCATGACGGACATCCAGCCGAACGGCGCCGAGGAATACGGCGCCCAGTCGATCAAGGTGCTCAAGGGCCTCGACGCCGTGCGCAAGCGGCCGGGCATGTACATCGGCGACACCGACGACGGCTCCGGCCTGCACCACATGGTCTACGAGGTCGTCGACAACGCCATCGACGAGGCGCTCGCCGGCTATGCCGACCGGGTGACGGTCACGCTGAACGCCGATGGCTCCTGCACCGTGACCGACAACGGCCGCGGCATTCCGACCGACATCCACGAAGGCGAAGGCGTCTCGGCGGCCGAGGTCATCATGACCCAGCTCCACGCCGGCGGTAAGTTCGACCAGAATTCCTATAAGGTTTCCGGCGGCCTGCACGGCGTGGGCGTGTCTGTCGTCAACGCCCTGTCGCAGTGGCTGGAGCTCAAGATCCGCCGTCACGGCCAGCTCTATGCGATGCGCTTCGAGCACGGGGACGCCGTCGCTCCGCTCGCGGTCGTCAGCCCGGCGGAAGGCCGCAGCGGCACCGAGGTGACCTTCCTGCCAAGCCTGGAGACCTTCAAGGGCGTCACCGATTTCGATTATGCGACGCTGGAGCGGCGCCTGCGCGAACTCGCCTTCCTCAATTCCGGCGTTCGCATCCTGCTCGAGGACCGGCGCGGGGTGGAGCCGAAGAGCGAGGAAATGCACTACGAGGGCGGCCTCGAGGCCTTCGTGCGCTGGCTCGACCGCACCAAGCACCCGCTCATCACGAGCCCGGTGACGACGCGCGGCGAGCGCGACGGCATCACCGTCGAGGTCGCGATGTGGTGGAACGACAGCTACCACGAGCACACGCTCTGCTTCACCAACAACATCCCGCAGCGCGACGGCGGCACCCATCTCGCCGGATTCCGCGGTGCGCTAACCCGCCAGATCACCGGCTATGCGGATTCGAGTGGCGTCTCCAAGAAGGAGAAGGTCCAGCTCACCGGCGACGATTGCCGCGAAGGCCTGACCTGCGTCCTCTCGGTGAAGGTGCCGGACCCGAAATTCTCGTCCCAGACCAAGGACAAGCTCGTTTCGTCCGAAGTCCGCCCGGTGGTCGAATCGATCGTCAATGACACCCTCGGCGCCTGGCTCGAGGAACATCCCGGCGACGCCAAGACGATCGTCGCCAAGGTCGTCGAGGCGGCCGCCGCCCGCGAGGCGGCGCGCAAGGCCCGCGAACTGACCCGTCGCAAGGGTGCGCTCGACATCGCCTCCCTGCCCGGCAAGCTGGCCGATTGCCAGGAGCGCGACCCGTCGAAGTCCGAGATCTTCATCGTCGAGGGCGATTCGGCCGGCGGCTCGGCCAAGAGCGGGCGCAACCGCGCCAACCAGGCGATCCTGCCCCTGCGCGGCAAGATCCTCAATGTCGAGCGGGCGCGCTTCGACAAGATGCTCTCGTCCGAACAGATCGGCACGCTCATCACCGCGCTCGGCACCGGCATCGGTCAGGAAGAGTTCGACGTCGGTAAGCTGCGCTACCACAAGATCATCATCATGACGGACGCCGACGTCGACGGCGCCCATATCCGCACGCTCCTGCTGACCTTCTTCTATCGGCAGATGCCGCAATTGTTCGAGAAGGGGCACCTCTACATCGCCCAGCCGCCGCTCTACAAAGTGCGCCGCGGCTCCTCCGAGCAATATTTGAAGAACGAGGCGGCGCTCGAAGATTATCTGATCGATACCGGCCTCGAGGATACGCTGCTCACCCTCGCCTCGGGCGAAGTGCGCGGCGGGGCGGACCTCCGTCAGGTCGTCGACGAGGCGCGCAAGGTTCGTGCGCTGCTCGACGGCCTGCATTCGCGCTATCGCCGCGATGTGGTCGAGCAGGCGGCGATCGCCGGCGCGCTCAATCCCGAGATCGTGGCCGATCGCGCGAAGGCGGAGGGCGCCGCCGCCTATATCGCGCGGCGGCTCGACATCCTCGCCGAGGAATACGAGAAGGGCTGGTCGGGCCTCGCCGAGGACGACGGCTCGCTGCGCTTCGAACGCACCGTGCGCGGCGTGAAGGAGGTCGCGGTGATCGACGCGGCTCTGATCGCCTCCGCCGACGCCCGCAAGCTCGACGCCTTCGCGACCCACCTCCAGGACGTCTACGGCAAGGCCGCGACCCTGAAGCGCAAGGACACCGAGACGCCGATCCGCGGGCCCGTCGCCCTCGTGGAAGCGGTGTTCGCCTCGGGCCGCAAGGGCATCAGCCTGCAGCGCTACAAAGGCCTCGGCGAGATGAACGCCGAGCAGCTCTGGGAAACGACGCTCGACCCCAACGTCCGCTCCCTGCTCCAGGTCAAGGTGCGCGAGGCCGACGACGCCGACGACATCTTCGCCAAGCTGATGGGCGACGAAGTCGAACCGCGCCGCGAGTTCATCCAGGACAACGCGTTGACGGTGGCGAATCTGGACGTGTGAGTAGGCGGTAGGACATATCGGAAATGACTCCTCCCGAAAATTGAGCGGCATCTTTTCGGGAGGAGAACCAGGCGTCTTTCATGCGCGAAAGGCGAAGGCTTGCATAATTATCGATATCGTTGTCCGATTTATTCGGCATCTCTCTTTTTTATACACGTATTAATTTTCGATTCTCCAATCAACGTTTTTGAATACCTTGAAGACGGCGCCTTTCCATTCGATTTCAGCGTCTTTTTGATTTCCTATGTGTATAATCTTGATATTGCCGATGCCGGCATTGGCGCCTATGATGTTCGTAATCTTTCCGTCGATATCCGCGTAGACGATTTTCACAAGCTGAAAAACTGTCTCCGCAGATCTTGGTGCCGAAGCCTTAAGGCGACGAAGAATAGACTGGCAGGGCCCTTTTGAACTGAAGCGCTCGCGCAATTTTAGCAAATCAAAATCATTTCTATCTTCGACGACAAGATTTGATATATTTAAAATAATACTATGATCAGCGTTCGCATCAAGAGTTAATCCCTCAATAAGGATTGAAATGAACGGTGGGATCCCGGCGCCTGCCCCAATCGTACGCTCTATTTTCTTCAATGACATGGGATGGGTAACGGTTACGGGTTGAAGGTCGTATTCCTTGATAACCGCGCATGCAGGCTTGATCGAAACCGGCTCTGTTGCGGGCAGTGTCTTTCCTTCTTCGATGTAGTAAAGCGCGCCAATTTGGCGCATGCCGTCGCGATCGAAATCGTCAACTTTCTGGGGGACGACCAAATAGCCTCCCTTTGGAGGTATTTGATAAAGAGATTGGGTGGCCTCGGTCGTAGCATCTCTGCAACCCGCCAAGCATAACGACAGTGCCACGGCTAACGCTGTGAGAGCGGGAATTGACTGCACGCGCATGATTTCTCCCCCATTGAATGGAAACGGACGCGACGACACGCGAAGGTCGGAAGAGGATCGCGCCGCCTTGGCGCCAGCGGCCAGATCGATAACCCTCAGGGATCGTCTTCCGACGCTCCACTAATGCACGCGGAGGTTTTTGCTGCAATCTTAGATGTATAAGCTGGGATGTGCAGGTGCGCATCCGGACAGGCGCGAGCCCTCCGTCATCCTCCCGTCGCCCAATCCGTCTCAGATGGCCGGTGATGCTTTTCGTCGCCGTCCGGCGTTCGGCCTGCTATGGAAACAGGCGGCCGAGCCCGGAGAGGGGCGGGCCTTCATCATCACGCCGGAAGGCGGATCTTCGAGGAAGACAGGAGACGACGATAAAATGACCGATTGGCCGATTTACGCCCGGATCGACGGCCCCATCGTGATGATCGGCTTCGGGTCGATCGGGCGGGGCACGCTGCCGCTGATCGAGCGCCATTTCGAGTTTGACCGGTCGCGCCTGATCGTCGTCACGCCCGAGGCCGACAATCGCGAGCTCGCCGAGAAGCACGGCGTCCGCTTCGTTCAGGCCGAGGTGACGGTCGCGAACTATCGCGAGCTGCTGACGCCCCTCCTCACCGAGGGCGGCGGCCGCGGCTTCTGCGTCAACCTCTCGGTCGACGTCTCGTCGGTCGCGGTGATGGAGCTCTGCCGCGAGCTCGGCACGCTTTATATCGACACCGTCGCCGAGCCCTGGAAGGGCTTCTATTTCGACGATTCCAAAGGCCCGGGCGAGCGCTCGAACTATGCCCTGCGCGAGGCGGTGCTCGCGGCCCGTGCCCGCAAGCCGGGCGGCCCGACCGCGGTGTCCTGCTGCGGCGCCAATCCCGGCATGGTGTCGTGGTTCGTCAAGCAGGCGCTCGTGGACCTCGCCCACGATCTCGGCCGCGAGGTCGCCATCCCGGAGAGCCGCGAAGGCTGGGCCAAGCTCGCCCACGACCTCAGCGTGAAGGGCATCCACATCGCCGAGCGCGACACCCAGCGCGCCCTCACCCCGAAGCCGGACGGCGTGTTCATCAACACCTGGTCGGTCGAAGGCTTCGTCTCGGAAGGCCTCCAGCCGGCCGAGCTCGGCTGGGGCACCTTCGAGCCCTGGATGCCGGAAACCGGCCGCACCCACGAAGGCGGCTGCGGCGCGGCGATCTACCTGATGCAGCCCGGCGCCAACACCCGGGTGCGCACCTGGACGCCCTCGACCGGTGCCCATTACGGCTTCCTGGTCACCCACAACGAGGCGATCTCGATCGCCGATTATTACACGGTGCGCGAGGGCGACGCCGTCGCCTACCGGCCGACCTGCCATTATGCCTATCACCCGGCGGGCGATGCGGTGCTGTCGCTTCACGAGATGTTCGGCGCCGGCGGCGTGATGCAGCCGCGCTGGCACATCCTCGAGGAGGAGGAGATCGTCGACGGTCGCGACGAACTCGGCGTCCTGCTCTATGGCCACGGCCGCAATGCCTATTGGTACGGCTCGCAGCTCTCGATCGAGGAGGCGCGCCTGCTCGCCCCCTATCAGAACGCGACCGGCCTCCAGGTCACCTCGGCCGTCCTCGCCGGCATGGTGTGGGCGATCGAGAACCCGGAAGAGGGCATCGTCGAGGCGGACGAGATGGACTATCGCCGCTGCCTCGAGGTGCAGAAGCCCTATCTCGGGCCGCTTGTCGGCGCCTACACCGACTGGACCCCGCTCGAGGGTCGTCCGGGCCTGTTCCCGGAAGACATCGACCCGAACGAGCCGTGGGCGTTCCGCAACGTGATCGTGCGCTGGTAAGGCCGCGCGCCGGAGCGGCGCCGACCTCTCCTGCAACGGCTTGATCCCTGATTGGGGCGGGCGGCGGCTTCGGCTTCCGCCCGCCTTCGCGTTTGTGCCGCCTCGCACGCGGCGCGCCCGCGTTCGCCCGCCCCCATGCCCGATCTGCGATCGGGAACGGATGGGGCCCGAGGTCGTTTCCTTGGAGGTCGAGGGCTCTGTCCGCGACCACGCCCGGCCCGGCATCGAGCCGCCCCCCGCAGATGCCGGGCCGGATGCGACGCACCGGATCGACCGAGAGGTCGCTCCCTCCCGTCGCGACGAAGGCGCCGCTTCGCGGCGTCTCGACCGACGCGCGACGGTCCAAGGCGGTCCGCGTCCAACATCCGATGGAGATCATGATGGGCAGATCGATCGCAGCGCTCGCGGCGCTGGCGCTGGGCGTCGCCGTGTCGGCCTCGCCGGCTGCCGCGCAACCGCCCTGGTGGACCCAGGGGCCGAACGGGCCGGGATCCTATCAGCCCGGCTCCCAGCCGGGATATCAGCCCGGCTATCAGCCGGGTTACAGGCCTGGCTACCAGCCGGGCCAGCGCAATCCGGCATGGGGACCGCGCCCGCACTACAACAACAATAACGGCAACGGCGCCGCCGTCGCAGCCGGGCGGCGGGGCTCATTGCGGGCGTGGCGATCGGCGCGGTGGTCGCGAATTCGCAGAGGCCCGCTTATGCCCCGCCGCCGGCCTATACCGGGCCCTATACCGGCCCGTACGGCAGCCCTGGCCAGGGCCCCGTCACTTATTATACGGGGGCCGGCGGGCGGGTCGAAACGCGCGCGACGACGCCTGGCGACGTCGCCATGAGCCAGTCCGCCTATCGGCAATCCTGCGCGGCGCGCTATCGCAGCTACGACCCGGCGAGCGGCACTTATCTCGGCTACGACGGCCTGCGCCACCCCTGCTGAGGCGGCCGGACGCGGCGGTGCGGTCAGTCCTTGCGGCCGCGGCGCTCCTGGTACGCCGCCCACAGATCGGGGCGGCGTTCGGCGGTCAGGGCCTCGGCCTCGGCCCGCCGCCAGCGCGCGATGCGACCGTGGTCGCCGGAGACGAGGATCTCGGGGATCGCGCGCTCCTCCCACATCGGCGGCCGGGTGTAGTGGGGATATTCGAGCAGGCCGTCCGAAAAGCTCTCGTCCTCGCCGGAGGCTTCCTTGCCCATCACCCCGGGCAGAAGCCGCACGCAGGCATCGAGGAGCACCATGGCGGCGAGTTCGCCGCCGGAGAGGATGTAGTCGCCGATCGACACCTCCTCGAGGCCGCGTCCCTCGATGACGCGCTGATCCACCCCTTCGAACCGTCCGCACACGATCACCGCGCCGGGACCTTCGGCGAGGGCGCGCACGCGCGCCTGGGTGAGCGGGCGACCGCGCGGGCTCATCAAGAGGCGCGGCCGCGGATCGTCCGGTGGCGCCGCGGCATCGATCGCCGCCGCCAGGATGTCGGCCTTGAGCACCATGCCGACGCCGCCGCCGGCGGGCGTGTCGTCCACGGTGCGGTGGCGGTCGGTCGCGTGATCGCGGATGTTGCGGGCCGCGAACGACCACGCCCCGCGCTCGAGGGCGCGTCCGGCGAGGCTGAGGCCGAGCGGCCCCGGGAACATCTCGGGATAGAGGGTGAGGACGGTCGCGGCGAAGGTCACCGCTCCGGCTCCGCCGCGGCCTCGTCCGGCTCGCCGTCCTCGCCTTTCGCCTCCTTGTCGCCGCCGAGGAGACCCGCCGGCGGATCGACGACGATGCGGCGGCCGGGAAGGTCGATCTCCGGCACAACGGCGCGGGTGAACGGCACGAGCAGCGTCGGCCCGCGCACGGGCGCGATCTCGACGAGGTCGCCGGCGCCGAAATTCGGCACGGCGATCACTGTGCCGAGGGGCGCGCCGTCCGGCAGCACCGCGGCGAGGCCGATCAGGTCGGCATGATAGAAGGTGTCCTCGTCCTCGGGCGGCGGCAGCCGGTCGCGGGCGACGAAGAGGTCGAGATTGGTGAGCGCTTCCGCGGCGGTGCGGTCGGTGACGCCCGCGAGGCGTGCGATCAGCTTCTCGGCGACGAGCTTGAGGCCGAGGATCTCGAAGGTGCGGCCGTCCCTGGTCTCCAGGGGACCGTAATCCTCGAGCGCGAAGGGATCGTCGCCGAACGCAATGAGGCGCACCTCGCCGCGCACCCCGTGCGGGGCGCCGATGCGGGCGATCAGGACGCGGCCGTCGTCGGGCATGGCATTGAATCCGGGCGGCGCGAAAAATCACGGCGCCATTCCCTTCTCCCCCAAGGGGAGAAGGGAACGGCGGCGCGGATGGTCGCTCAAAGGCAGAGGATCTCTCAAAGGAAGGGGGCCGAAGCCCCCCGCCCGATATCACTCCGAGGCGGGAGCCTCGGCAGCGGCCGCAGCGGCGGCGGCGCGGGCTTCGGCACGCTCCTTCGCCTTGGCGCCGGGCTCGCCCTTCGTCGGGTTCGAGCGGGTGGCGCGCTTGGCGAGGCCGGCGGCGTCGAGGAAGCGCAGCACGCGGTCGGTCGGCTGGGCGCCGACGTTCAGCCAATGCTGGACGCGCTCGGTAACGAGCGTCACGCGGGCCGGATCGTCCTTGCCGAGCAGCGGGTTGAAGGTGCCCACCTTCTCGATGAAACGGCCGTCGCGCGGGGCGCGGGCGTCGGCGATCACGATGCGGTAATAGGGGCGCTTCTTGGCGCCGCCGCGGGCGAGGCGGATCTTCAGGGACATGGTCTTCTCCTTCGGGTCGTTCGAATTCGGTCTCGAAATTCGGGCTTGATCGGTCAGGCGGTCTGGCCGCCCACCGCGCGGACGTCCGCGCGGATCTTCTCGTGGTGGCGGATCACTTCCTTGACGATGAAGTTGAGGAAGGTTTCCGCGAAGTCGGGGTCGAGCTGGGCGTTCTCGGCGAGCGTCCGGAGCCGCGCGATCTGCGCCGCTTCCCGCGCCGGATCGGCCGGCGGCAGCGCAGTGCGGGCCTTGAGCTCGCCGACCTTCTGGGTGCACTTGAAGCGCTCGGCCAGAAGGTGAACCAAGGCGGCGTCGATGTTGTCGATCGAGTCCCGGAGCCGCTTCAGCTCCGGATCGACCGTCGCGCCGCCGGCCAGGGTCGTCTCGATACGCTCGTTCATGCTCGCGCGCCCCATCACTTCTTGCGGCCGAGGCCCGGCAGATTGCCGAGGCCGGGAAGCTTGGGCCCGAGCCCGGGCAGGCCGCCGAGGCCACCCGGCAGACCGCCGGCGAGGCCGCCGAGACCCTTCGGCAATTGCGGCATGCCGGCGGGACCGCCGAGACCCTCGGGCAGCTTGCCGCTGCGCGCCATTTCTTCCAGCGCGGCCGGGTCGATGTTCGGCATGCCGCCGCCGCCGGTCAGCGCGCCGAGCAGGCCGCCCTTGCGCTTGCCCATCATCTTCATCATGTCCGCCATCTGGCGGTGCATCTTGAGGAGCTTGTTGACGTCCTCGACGCGGGTGCCGGAGCCGGCGGCGATGCGCTTCTTGCGGCTCGCCTTGAGGATGTCGGGCTTGCGCCGCTCGTCCTTCGTCATCGACTGGATGATGGCGACCTGACGCTTCAGCATGCGGTCGTCGAGACCGGCCGAGGCCATCTGGTTCTTCATCTTGGCGACGCCCGGCATCAATCCCATGATGCCGGAGAGGCCGCCCATGTTCTGCATCTGCTTGAGCTGATCGGCGAGATCGTCGAGATCGAACTCGCCCTTCTGCATCTTCTTGGCGATCTTCGCCGCCTTCTCGGCGTCGACATTCTGCGCCGCCTTCTCGACGAGGCTGACGATGTCGCCCATGCCGAGGATGCGGCCGGCGATGCGCGAGGGGTCGAAGTCCTCGAGCGCATCGGCCTTTTCGCCGGTGCCGATGAGCTTGATCGGCTTGCCGGTGACGGCGCGCATCGACAGCGCCGCGCCGCCGCGGCCGTCGCCGTCGACACGGGTCAGCACGATGCCGGTGACGCCGACGCGCTCGTCGAAGGTGCGCGCCACCGTCACCGCGTCCTGACCGGTCAGGCTGTCGGCGACGAGCAGGATCTCGTGGGGATTGGTGAGCCGACGGATCTCCGCCATCTCGAGCATCAACGGCTCGTCGATGTGGAGGCGGCCGGCGGTGTCGAGCATCACGATGTCGTAGCCGCCGAGGCGGGCCGCGGTCATCGCCCGCTCGGCGATCTGGGTCGGCGACTGGCCGGCCACGATCGGCAGGGTGTCGATGGCGTTCTGCTCGCCGAGGACGCGAAGCTGCTCCTGGGCCGCCGGGCGGCGGGTGTCGAGCGAGGCCATCAGCACCTTGCGCTTGTCGCGCAGGGTGAGGCGGCGGGCGATCTTGGCGGTCGAGGTCGTCTTACCCGAACCCTGGAGGCCGACCATCATGATGGCGAAGGGCGGGGCGGCGTTGAGGTCGATCGGCTGGGCGTCGGAGCCGAGCATCTCCACGAGCTGATCGTGGACGATCTTGACCACCATCTGGCCGGGGGTGACGGACTTCACCACCTCGGCGCCGATGGCGCGCGAGCGCACCTTGTCCGTGAACGAACGCACCACCTCGAGGGCGACGTCGGCCTCGAGCAGAGCGCGGCGCACCTCGCGCAGCGCCGCATCCACGTCGCCCTCGGTCAGGGCGCCGCGGCGCGTCAGCGCATCGAAGATGCCGCTCAGGCGGTCGGACAGACTCTCGAACATGCGTTCCGTTCCTTACGCTTCGTCCGGATGCGACAAGCCAACGCAAAACACGCCCGCGGGCGAATATCGCTGGCGGGCGTTGACCTCCGGACACAAGGTCCGGTCGGCGGATCGGCAATCGTTCTCACGACCGAAGTCCGCGGTGTTTAGGCCCGGCGGGCCGGGGAGTCAAGGAAAAGGCAGGCGGGCGGGGGATCGCCCGCGGCGTCCAGCTCCGGTTCGGTGTCCCAGCGTACGGCTCTCGGCCCGCGGAGAGATCGGCCCGTGGCGCGCGCTCGGGCATCACTAGGGCCGGGCGCGCCCTCTCCGAAGTCATCCCCGGGCTCGTCCCGGGGACCCAGGGGCCGCAAACGCCGTGGTCTCCGCCCCTGGGTCCCCGCCACAAGGGCGGGGATGACGGCGGAGAGGGACGTGCAGGAACGCGACATCAAGCCCTCACGCCGGCGCCAGGTCTCCGAGGAGGCCGGCGGCCACCGTGAGCTTGGCGAGGGTGAGGCCCGAGGCGGCGATCTCCTGGACGGCGCGGCGGATGCGGGCGGCGCTCGGATTGGCCTCGAGCCAGCGATCGACCGCCTCGACGCCGGTGCCGTCCGCCGCCACGGCCCCGGCGATCGCGCGGATCGCCGAGCCGATGCGGTCGAGGGCACGGTCGAGGGCGAGGCGCTCGTAATAATCGGCCACGGAGATCGCGGCGGCGTTCGCCGCCAGCGCCTCGATCTGGAGGCGGTGGACCAAGGCGAACAGGGTCGCCCCGACCTCCGTCACCGGCCGGCCGGTGCGCTCGGCGACGAGCACAGCATCGGGGCCGAGGGCGAGGGCACGGATCGCGGTCAGCCGGATCGCCACGTCGCCCGGCACCTCGCGGCGGACGAGCTCCATCGCGGCGGCCGATTTCTGCCGCACCAGATCCTCCGGCAGCACCGCGTCGAGATCGGCGGCGAGCGCGTCGATGCCGTCGCGGTAGCGCCCGACGATGCCGTCGAGGCCGGCATTGAGGTCGACGTTGCGGATGAACCAGATGGTGCGGGACAACAGGAGCTCGCCGATCTTGCCGTAGAGCTCGAGTTGCAGGTCGCCGGCGACGCGGTTGTCGAGGGCGTCGATGGCGCCGTAGATCTCGCCGAGGCGGAACGCGTCCGAGGCGGCGGCGAAGCCGGCCGCAATGGTCGGGGCGTCGGCGCCGGTCTCGTCGGCGAGCCTGACCGCGAAGGCCGGGCCGCCGAAATTGATGATGGCGTTGGCGACGGCGGTCGCGATGATCTCGCGGCGCAGCCGGTGGCTCTCGATGGCATCCGGATAGGCGTCGCGGATGGCGTGGGGGAAATAGGCGTAGAGATCGCGGGCGAGGTAGGAATCGTCCGGCACGCTCGATTTCAGGAGATCGTCGTAGAGGGTGAGCTTCGCGTAGGCGAGCAGCACCGCGAGCTCGGCCCGGGTCAGCGGATCGCCGGTGCGGGCACGCTCGGCCAGCGTCGGATCGTCCGGCAGGAACTCGACCGCGCGGTCGAGCAGGCCGCGCTGTTCGAGGCTCTGCATCAGCCGCTGCTGGAAGCCGAGATCGGCGAGGCCGCGCCGCTGCGCCAGCGAGAGCGCCAAGGGCTGGCGATAATTGTTGGCGAGGACGAGCTTCGCCACGTCGTCGGTCATGCCCGAGAGCAGGACGTCGCGGTCCTCGCGGGCGAGGCGGCCGTCGCGCATCGGCGTCGCGAGCGCGATCTTGATGTTGACCTCGACGTCGGAGGTGTTGACGCCGGCCGAATTGTCGATGGCGTCGGTGTTGAGGCGGATGCCGTGGCGCCCGGCCTCGATGCGGGCGCGCTGGGTCATGCCGAGATTGGCGCCCTCGCCGACCACCTTGGCCCTGAGCGTCGCCGCCGCGACGCGGATCGCGTCGTTGGCGCGGTCGCCCGCGTCGGCGTCGGTTTCCGTCGAGGCGCGCACATAGGTGCCGATGCCGCCGAACCACAGGAGATCGACCTCGGCGCGCAGGATCGCCGACATCACCTCGGCCGGGGTGGCGTGGTCGGCCGTGAGACCGAGCCGCGCCTTCACCTCCGCCGACAGCGGGATCGATTTCAGCGAACGGGAATAGAGGCCGCCGCCGGTCGAGATCAGGCTGCGGTCGTAGTCGGCCCAGCTCGACCGCGGCAGGTCGAACAGGCGGCGCCGCTCCGCGAAACTCGCCGCCGGGTCCGGATCGGGATCGAGGAAGATGTCGCGGTGATCGAACGCCGCGACGAGGCGGATCTGCTCGGAGAGCAGCATGCCGTTGCCGAACACGTCGCCCGACATGTCGCCGACGCCCGCGACGGTGAACGGGGTCGTCTGGATGTCGGTGTCGATCTCGCGGAAGTGGCGCTTCACCGCTTCCCAGGCGCCGCGGGCCGTGATGCCCATCTTCTTGTGGTCGTAGCCGGCCGAGCCGCCCGAGGCGAAGGCGTCGTCGAGCCAGAAGCCGTGGGCCTGGGCGATAGCGTTGGCGGTGTCGGAGAAGGTCGCGGTGCCCTTGTCGGCGGCCACGACGAGATAGGGATCGTCTTCGTCGTAGCGCACCACCCGCTCCGGCGGCACGATCGCCTCGCCGACGATGTTGTCGGTGAGGGCGATCAGGGCCGACACGAAGATCTTGTAGGCCTCGGTGCCTTCCTTGAAGACGGCGTCGCGGCCGGCGCTCGCCGGCGGCAAGAGCTTCGGCACGAAGCCGCCCTTGGCGCCGACCGGCACGATGACGGCGTTCTTGACCTGCTGGGCCTTCACGAGACCGAGGACTTCGGTGCGGAAATCCTGCGGCCGGTCGGACCAGCGCAGGCCGCCGCGGGCGACCTTGCCGAAGCGCAGGTGGATGCCCTCGACGCGGGGCGAATAGACCCAGATTTCGCGGAACGGGCGCGGCGCCGGCAGGTCGTCGACGGCGTGGGAATCGATCTTGAAGGAGAAGGTGAGCGGCGGCGCACCGTCGGCTTCGAGGGTGAAGAAGTTGGTGCGGACGATCGCCTGAACGACGTTGAGGAAGCGCCGCAGGATGCGGTCGTCGTCGAGGCTCGTCACCGCGTCGAGGGCGGTCTCGATCGCCGCGACGTGGCCGGCGGCCGTCGTCGCACGGTCGGCGTCGGCGAGATCGGGGCGGAAGCGGGTGTGGAACAGATCGACCAGGCTGCGGGCGATCGTCGGGCTGCGCAGCAGCGCGCCCCACATATAATCCTGCGAATAGGGAATGCGGATCTGGCGCAGATAGCGCGACAGGGCGCGCACCATGGCGATGTCGCGCCAGGCGATGCCGGCGGCGATGAGGAGCGCATTGAAGCCGTCGCTTTCCGCCCGGCCACTCCAGACCGCCATGAACAGCGCTTCGAGCGGGTCGGCGAGAAGGCCGGTTTCGAGCGGCGCGCCGTCGAGGCGTTCGAGCGTCATGTCGTGGAGATAGACGACCGTGCCTTCGGCCGCCGCTTCCGCGCCGATGCGGAAGGTGCGCTCGTTGATGACGCGAAGCCCCATCGCCTCGAGGATCGGCACCCGCTCGCTGAGCGCCACCGGCGCCCCGATCTGGAACAGGCGCAAGGAGACGCGGCTCGCGGGATCGCCGGGCCGGCGCAGGAAATCGATCGCCGCCCGACGCTCCGGATTGAGCCGCTCGATCAGCATCAGGTCGTTCAAGGCGAGTTCGGCGCCGTAGGTCTCGCGGTAGGCGCCGGAGAAGGCGCCGCCGAAGCGGTCGATCAGCGCATTCGCCTTGGTGCTCGACAGGCGGGCGGCGGCGACGCGGCGCAGCTCGTCCTCCCAGGTCCGCACGATCGAGGCGACCGCGGTTTCGAGCTCCTCGCGCGGCGGATTGGGCGTGTCGCCGCCGGTGCGGCCGATGGTGAAGAGCAGGCGGGCGAGCGGGCCTTCGGGGAAATCGAGGCTCGAGCTCGCGACCTCGCCTTCGAACCGGGCGGCGAGGAGCGCGCCGATGCGGCGGCCGTTCGAGGTCGTGTAGCGCTCGCGGGGCACATAGACGAGCACCGAGACGAAGCGGTCGAACTCGTCGCGCCGGGCGAGCACGCGGATGCGCGGCCGCTCGCCGAGTTCAAGGAGGCGCAGCGAGAACTCGTAGAGCGTCTCGGTGTCGATCTGGAACAGCTCGTCGCGCGGATAATGGTCGAGGAGCGCGATCAGCGCCTTGCCGGAATGGCTCTTGGGATCGAGATCGGCGCGCTCCAGCACCCGGGCGATCTTGCGGCGGATGCCGGGGATCGCACGCGGCGACATCGAATAGGCCGAGCTCGTGAAGAGGCCGACGATGCGCAGTTCGCCGGAAAGGTTGCCCTTCGCATCGAACAGCTTGATGCCGACATAATCCATCTGGGTGCGGCGATGGACGCGGCAATGCAGGTTCGCCTTGGTGACGACGACCGGCTCCGGGCTCGTCAGGAAGGCGCGCATTTCCGGCGTCAGCATCACCGAGTTGCCGGCGCGGCGCAGCACGCCGACATCGGGATCGCGCAGGATGCCGCGGCCCTCGTCCTCGCGGCGCAGGAGCTGCTCCTCGCCGGCGGCGCCCTCGTAGCCGTACTCGCGCACGCCGAGGAAGATGAAGTTGCCCTCGAGCAGCCACTCGACGAAGGCCTTGGCCTCGGTGACCGCCCCGTCGGAACCCGGCGGCGGGTTGGTTGCCCAGGATTTCAGCGCCTTCTTGACGCGCTTGCGCATGGGCTGCTCGTCGCCGACCGCCCAGGCGACCTCGGTCAGGGTGCGGTCGAGCCCGGTCATCAGCCGCTTGCGCTGGCTCTCGCCGAGGCCGGCGACGTGGAGGGTGATCAGGCTCTCGTGGGCATAGCCGTCGTCGCCGTCGGGATCGGCGAGGCCGGCGAAGCGGACGAGCCGGCCGTCCTGGTCGCGCTCGACGGAGAGGATCGGGTGGGAGACGAGGAGGACTTCGAGCCCTTCCTCCTGGATCTCGCCCATCACCGAATCGAACAGGAAGGGCATGTCGTCGTTCAGAACCTCGACGACGGTGATGGCACGGCTCTCGTGGGACCCTTCGAGGCGGAAGCTGTGATCGGCGAGGCGGATGCGGTGGCGGCCGGGCTCGCGGGCGGCGAAGGCGTCGAACGCCTCGTCGGCGAGCCGCCGGATCTGCACCGGGGAATAGGTTCCGAGATCCTCCGCGCTCGCCCTCGAAAACATCGCCTCCGCGAACGCGGCGCGGGCCGCGTCGTCGGCTTCGGGGCTGCGTCCGTGGTTCGCCGCGTCGATCTGGTGGGCCATGATATCCTCTTCTTTGTTTTGTCGCGCCGCCCAGTCTCGTCGCGTCGCCCGTGCTGCGCCGCGAGCCGAGCGAAGCGGCTCTCGACGCCCGCCGATCTTGGACCCGGATTGTGACGGGATCAATGTTAAGCCCGGCAATCCTTCCCCGGCCTGTGCGCTAGCCTTTTGCTTTTGCAAGGGAACCTGGGCATCCGGAGGGTCGATTCTGGGCCCCGCCGTGGGGCGCGGTGCGGCCTTCCGCGGTCCCGGGAGAGGCGGCGCGGGTGCGGTCCGTCGGCACGCGGGGGGCGATATCCGGCTGGCCCGTGGACGCGGAAAGCGCTATTATGTTCGCTCTTTGTTCCAATCATGGGCCGTGAGAATCGCATGATCGACCATCTCGGAATTTCAGTGTCGGATTTCGCCCGCGCGCGGGCTTTCTATCTCGCCGCCCTCGCCCCGATCGGCATCGGCGTGGTGATGGAGGTCTCCGCCGAGGAGACCGGCTCGACGGCTTTCACCGGCTTCGGCGCGGACGGCAAGCCGTTCTTCTGGATCGGCGAGCGGGCCGGCCAGAACGGCGGGCTCCACGTCGCCTTCGCGGTCCCGGAGCGGCGGCTCGTCGATGCGTTCCACGCGGCGGCGCTCGCAGCCGGCGGGCGCGACAACGGCGCGCCGGGGCTCAGGCCGCATTATCATCCGAACTATTACGGAGCCTTCGTGCTCGATGCCGACGGCAACAACATCGAGGCCGTCTGCCACACGCCGACGTGATCCCCTCGCGATTTGCGCCACGTCATAGCAGCGTCGAGATGGGGCCTAAAGGATCGCTCGCCACGAGGGCGCGATTCGCCACCCGAGCGTCATGCGGCGCCCGGGTGGAGGACGAGAAGGCCCCGGACGACCGGCGAAGGCCTCGGATTTCATGGGACCCATCGGGACCCATCGGGCCCTTGGGGCGTTGCGGGAGCGCCGATCGCGAACAAGGACGGATCAACCGTCACCCGCGCCGAGAGGAGAAGGCCATGGAGAAAAGCGCGATGACACCGACCACCGTTCTGTTCGTCTGCGCGCGCAATGCCGGTCTCAGCATCATGGCCGAGGCCTATCTCAACCACCTCGCGCTGCCGGATCTTCGGGCCTTCAGCGCCGGCCTGGAGCCGGCCGAGACGGTGCATCCCGGCGCGCTTCGGGCGCTGGCCCAGGCCGGCCTGGCGCTCGAGGCGCTCGCCCCGAAGGCGATGGAACTGTTCGCGCTGCCCCAGGCGCCCCAGCCCGACGTCGTCGTGGCGCTCGGGTCGGAGCCGCTCGGCGGGCGGGAGCCGCGCTGGCTGCGGCCGCCGCGCCGCCTCGGCTGGCTGATCGGCGATCCGGCGTCGCGCCCCGGCCCGGTTTCCGTCTCGGTGTTCTCGGAAGCCTTCGCGGCGCTGCGCGAGCGCATCGACCGCGCCGTCGCCGAGGCCCACTTCGCCGGCCTCTCGCTCGCTCACGCCGTCTGAATCGGCTTTTCAGCGCCCCACGGGTCGGTGCGCGGCGACCGACCCGGCCGCGGTGCGCGCATTGGCGGCCCGGATTGCGCCGCCGGAGAGGGCGAGCAGCCCCAGCGACAGCAGGGCGACGGCGATCTGGTAGAAGGCCGGGACCATCGGCGCGCCGGTGGTCGCGAGGAGCCAGGATACCGTCATCGGTGCCAGACCGCCGAACAGGAGCACGGCGGTGTTGTAGGCGAGCGCTACCCCGGTCGTCCGCAGCGAAACCGGAAAGAGCATCGCAAGCTGTCCCGGATGGCAGCCGGCGATGAAGACCAGAAAGAACGTCGCAGTCAGTTCCGCCATCATCAGACGGCCGAAGGTGGGGGCGGTCGTCAGCCACGCATAAAGCGGCCACGTGACGACGGCGAAGGCTGCGATGGCCGAGATCGAGAGGCGGAACGCGCCGATGCGATCGCCGAGCCAGCCGGCGACGGGATAAAGGCAGATCGCCAGGATGCCCGCGGATGCCGCCACCACCAGCGCGTCCCGGTGCGGCAGATGCAGCTCGCGGACCACGTAGACGGCGAGATAACCCTGCCACAGATAGCTGATCGAGGCGCCGACCGCGACGAGGCCGAGGCCGCAGAGGAGGGCGGGGAACTCCGCGCGCAGTGCCGTCGCGAGGCGCTTCAGACCGAAGCGCTCGGCCCTTCCGTCTCGCCGCGCGGCTGCGAATTCCGGCGAATCCGCGAGATGCCGCCGCATGTAGAGCCCGACCGGGCCGATCACCGCGCCGGCCGCGAAGGGTAGGCGCCATCCCCACGCGGCCATCGTGTCGGCAGGCAGAGCGGTTTCGAGCGCGAGGATGACGAGCGAGGCCGCGAGGATGCCGACCCCCTGGGCGCACATCTGAAGGCTGCCGTAGAGCATGCGGCGGCCGGGCGGCGCGAACTCGACGAGATAGGTCGCGGACCCCGCGAACTCGGCGCCGACCGACAGGCCTTGCAGAATGCGTGCGACGACGACGAGGATCGGTGCGGCGAGCCCGAGACGGTCGTAGCCGGGCGTGAGCGCCACCAGGAGGCTGCCGAGCGCCATCATGCCCATCATCAGGGCGAGGGCGCGCCGTCGCCCGCGGCGATCCGCGTAGAGCCCGAGCAGCACGCCGCCGACCGGCCGCGCGGCGAAGCCGACGGCAAAGGCGGCGAAGGTGAGGATGAGGGCGGTGTTCGGCCCGCTCGCGGGAAAGAAGGCCCGCGCCACGGAGCCCGCGAGGAGCGTGTAGCCGATGAAGTCGAACCATTCGAGGCCGTTGCCGACCACCGAGGCGATGATCGTACCGGCCGTCGCCGGCGTCGGGGCGTGCGGCCCCGGTCGATCTGATCGACGCGCCATCCCAGTCGGCGTTGCCCGGCTCCGCTTCGACGACATGCAGCCCCCGCCCCAAAGTCCGACCTGAACCCGAGCCAATCCCAGCCCCGACGGCCTTATAGCGGGTGGGAACGGGGCGTCCCAGTCGGTGAGGCCTAGGGACGGGGCGCTTCTCGCATCCGCCGATATTCGTCGCGCAGGATCGATTGGATGGCGGTGTCCCAGCGCTCGGCGCCGACCTTGATCGAGGAGCGCCAGACGCCTTCGGGCACGAAGCCGAGGCGGGCATAGGTCCTGAGGGCCGGCGCGTTGAACGTGTAGACGCGGAGTTCGAGGCGCTCGATGTGGGGCATCGAGAAGGCGAGGTCGATCATCGCGTCGAGGAAGGGCACCGCGAGGCCCTCGCCGCGGCGCTGGGGGCGATGGCGACCCGGCCGAGTCGGGCGATGCCGTTGTCGTGGTCGAGGGCGAGCTGGGCGTGGCCGATCACGGCGCCGTCGAGGACGCCGACCCGGCACAGGCGGCGTGGCGGGATCGTCGTCTCTTCCGCCGCCATCAGCGCGAGCTGCACCCGGTCGAGCGGAAAGGCGAGGCCGGAGCCGCCCCATTGGGCGAGCGCCGCGGCATCGGGAAACCACGTCGCGACGATGTCGAAATGGACGGGCGCGAAGCGCTCGAGCCGGATCGCGCTGCGCGCCGGCGTGGGGGGCGAAGGGATCGGCTCGGTCGTCATGGGGGCTCCGCGTCTCGAACGGCGGTGATCGTAGGAGGGGCGCGCGACGCGGCCGGCGTCGGCACCTGCGCTCATGCCGGCACCGTCTTCTCCGGGCTTTTGCAGAGATCGGCGATCAGGCAGACCTCGCAGCGGGGCCGGCGCGCCACGCAGGTATAGCGTCCGTGCAGGATGAGCCAATGGTGGGCGTTGTGGAGATAAGCCGGCGGAATGATCTTCATCAGTCCGGCCTCGACCGCGTCCGGCGTCTTGCCCGGGGCGAGCAGGATGCGGTTCGCGACGCGGAAGATGTGGGTGTCGACGGCCAGCGTCGGCTCGCCGAAGGCGACGTTGAGGACGACGTTCGCCGTCTTGCGGCCGACGCCGGGCAAGGCCTCCAGGGCCTCGCGGTCGTGCGGCACCTCGCCGCCATAGCGCGAGACGAGGATTTCCGAGAGCGTGACGACGTTCTTCGCCTTGGTGCGGAAGAGGCCGATGGTCTTGATCGCCTCGCGCACCGCGTCCTCGCCGAGCGCGGCCATCTTCTCGGCGGTGTCTGCCTGAGCGAACAGGCCACGCGTCGCCTTGTTCACGCCGGCGTCCGTCGCCTGGGCCGACAGCACCACGGCGACGAGCAGGGTGAACGGGTTGACATATTCGAGGTCGCTCTTCGGCGCCGGCGCGGCGGCGGCGAAGCGGGCGAAGATCGTCTCGACCTCGTCCGCCGAATAGGCGCCGCCGCCGTGGAAGGCGCCGGGCAGGGGCTTCGCCTTCGCCGCAGCGGCGCGCGCCTGTGGCGTCGGGGGGCGCTTCCCGCGCGCCGGCTTCGCGGCCGCACCTGCCGGCACCTCGGCTGCGGGCGCTTTGGCTGCGGCCGATTTGGCCGCGCCCGTCTTGACCTTAGGCGTCGCCGCTGCCGTCGCTCCGGCCCCTGCGCCGCGCGGTTTCGCCGCCCTGCCGACCCCGCGCGGAGACGGTTTGCCGCCTTTGGTGCTCTTTGCTTCGTCCATGGCCCCTCTATACTCGACGGGAAGGAGCCTTGACACCATGCCGTTCGACGACCGCGCCGAGGTCGCGCCGGAAGACGCGCCCTTCTTCAACGCCGTGCTGACGCCGCACCGCTCGCTCGGGCCGCGCGGCTTTCTCGTTGTGATGGGCGCGATCTGCGCCGTCTCGTTCACGGTCGGCATCCTGTTCTGGGCGATCGGCGCGTGGCCGATCTTCGGCTTCTGCGGCCTCGACGTGCTGCTCGTCTGGCTCGCCTTCCGCGCCAATTATCGGGCGGCGCGGGCGCGCGAGGAGATCGCCGTTTCGACCGCCGAAATCCGCATCCGCCGCGTCTCACCGAAGGGACGGGCGGAGGAGGTGCGGCTCAATCCGGTGTGGGCCCGTCTCGTCGTCGAGCGCACCGAGGACGAGGGGGTGACCCGCCTCGCGCTCGCCTCCCACGGGCGGGCGGTCGAGATCGGCCACTTCCTGGCCCCGGTCGAACGCGAGAGCTTCGCTGCCGCGTTCGGCGATGCGCTGGCGACCGCCCGCGCCGGCGGGCCGGCTTGAGGCGCGCGCGGTTTCATGAGCCGGCCGGGACATCGTGGACGAGCCGGCTTTGCGGTTCGGAAGCACGACGCGAATGGCGGCGCGCCATAGGGTCCCCGTCATGAACTGTCGACACATCGGCTCGCGAGCCTGGATGATCGTCGCGCTGGTGGTCGTTCTGCTCGGCGTCTTGGCCCATGCGGGCGGCTTCCTCGGTCGCAGCGGCATCGAGACCGCGCCGCCGGCGCCTGCCCGCACCCCACTCGCCCCGATCGAACCGTCGGCGCAATGGGTCTATGTTACATCCACCGAGCAGCAGATTGATCTTTGATTGCGATTTCGAAAGCGAATATTATGTATATCTGATAGGTATTTTGATTGGTAATTTCAATAGTTTTATTGTAATATTTATATCTGAGATGTTTTCAGTAGATTAATAATAAATCTGGATCTTATAAAGTGTATAATACCGTTTCCGGCCCGATTAACAACACCGGCGAATTTTAGCGCCACTCCACCATCATCCAGGACTGCGGCAAAGACCGGGCCACCCGATAGGCCGTTGGGGTCGAAATTCATAGGGGCGCGCGTCCTGCATGTACCCAGAGCAATATCACTGACATTTGCTGAGGGCTGACAGATCATTGATCTAATGACCGTGTCAACGCGCCGGCCATCGCATACATCGTAATTCTGATCGACAAAAGCGCACCCGTAGACGATATACAAGAGAACATTTTCTTCGTCATCAAGCGAATTTTTTTGATTTAATTGAAAAAATCGATTCAGTAGACCTGAATAAATCGAAGATTGAACGTTAAAATCAAAAGATATCAAGTCGCATGCATCGCTTCCGCTTGGATGTAAATTGTCAGAGAACATGGTATATCCGGACGAGCTAACATGTACTTGCCCCTCTGGCAGAACAATGCCAACGTCTGACGGAGGAAACCCTTTAATCTGGTGTTTTGTAGCTATAATAAACTGATTTTTCTGATAGCTGATGCCCGTTGCGGATCCTATCAATTGAATCTCGTAAACAGGATCTCCCGTATAATATGTAAGACAGTGACCAAACGCGTGAATTTTAGATATCAGTATATTTAGAGGAATAGCGCTGCCATTAACATTTATGCCGATAGCAGCTTTGCTGTCTGCGATATGAGAGGAAAGAACGCTCTCTCTGAGTGCACGCTCTAGATCGTTCATCTATTTGGCAGCGGTAGGGGTGGAGCACGGGGGATACAATCAGCCAAACTGCGCTGGCGGGGCTCAGCGAGCGTGACCAAAAGGCGAGTTGGGAACTTAGCAAAAAATCACAGAAGTGGTGCCGCAGAAGGGACTCGAACCCCCGACCCACGCATTACGAATGCGTTGCTCTACCAGCTGAGCTACTGCGGCCCACGCCGGATGAAACATCCGGGCGGATGGCAGGGCACATGGCCATGCCGAAGGGAGCGGGACCAGGTCCCGCGAACCCGCGCGTCAGATACCCGCATTCGCTCGCCGTTGCAAGCGTCCGCGGCGGACTTCGGAGGGCGCCTCCACAACGTCGCGCAGCGTCGTGGGGTGGCCCGCGGGCCGCGGGGATCCGATCCCGGCCTTCTCTCAGAGGGCTGACGCCGGTCCGAGGCCGACCGCGACGAGGACGCCCGTTCCTGTCGCCTCGATCGTCGCGGGGCTCGCTGGAGGGGGCCGTCCTCGACGATCGCGAGGTCGCGGGGCGCGAGGACGGTCGAACCGGCCGCCCCGTCGAGGCGCCACGTGCCGGCGAGCGCCAGGAACAGGCTCGTTTCCGCGCGCGGGAGGGCGATCGTCACGGTTTCCGCCGCCGCCGTGCGATGGACCGCGAGCGCGCCGGCGATGCGGCCGCGGGCGATCATCAGGTTGAGGTCGCGGCACGGGCCGGCGACGCCGACGGCTGCCGTCTCCCAATCGCCCGAGAAGGCGACCGGACGAAAAGGTTCGGTCAGGTCGGCCTCGCCGTGGCCCGCGAAGACGAGCTGGAAGCCCGGCCCGTCGGTCAGGAGGATGGTGCGGTCGATGCCGGGGAAGGCGGAGAACGGGCCGTCTTCGGTCACGTCGGCCTGGGACAGCCGCCACAGGAGCGTCCCGTCGTCGGCGTCCTTGCGGGCGAACTCGATGGTGGTGCCGCGGCCGTTCCGCCACGGCATCACCTTGTGCTCCGCCGCCGGGATGCGACGCAGGATCACGACCGCGCCGCTCCGAGGCTCGGCAGGTCGAGGCCCTTTTCGCGGGCCCAGTCGATCGCCCGCTCGTAGCCGGCGTCGGCGTGGCGCATCACGCCGGTCGCCGGATCGTTCCACAGCACCCGGGCGATACGGCGCGACGCCGCCTCGCTGCCGTCGCAGCAGATCACCATGCCGGAATGCTGGGAGAAGCCCATGCCGACGCCGCCGCCATGGTGCAGCGAAACCCAGGTCGCGCCGCTTGCGCAATTGAGGAGCGCGTTGAGGAGCGGCCAATCGGACACGGCGTCCGAGCCGTCGCGCATCGCCTCGGTCTCGCGGTTCGGAGAGGCGACCGAGCCGGAATCGAGGTGGTCGCGGCCGATCACGATCGGCGCTTCGAGCTCGCCGTTCGCCACCATCTCGTTGAAGGCGAGGCCGAGCCGGTGGCGGTCGCCGAGGCCGACCCAGCAGATGCGCGCCGGCAGGCCCTGGAAGGCGATGCGCGAGGATGCCATGTCGAGCCAGCGGTGCAGGTGCGGATCGTCGGGGATCAGCTCCTTCACCTTGGCGTCGGTCTTGGCGATGTCCTCCGGGTTGCCGGAGAGCGCCGCCCAGCGGAACGGTCCGATGCCGCGGCAGAACAGCGGGCGCACGTAGGCCGGCACGAAGCCCGGGAAGGCGAACGCGTCGGTGACGCCCTCTTCCTTCGCCATCTGGCGGATGTTGTTGCCGTAATCGAAGGTCGGCACGCCCGCGGCGTGGAAGGCGAGCATGGCGCGGACATGGACGGCCATGGATTCCTTGGCGGCCTTTGTCACCGCCGCGGGCTCGACGGCCGCGCGGGCCCGGTACTCCTCCCAGGTCCACCCGATCGGCAGGTAGCCGTTCAGGGGATCGTGGGCGGAGGTCTGGTCGGTCACCATGTCCGGGCGGACGCCGCGGCGCACCAGCTCCGGCAGCACGTCCGCCGCGTTGCCGAGGAGCGCGATCGAGATCGCCTTCTTGGCGGCGGTCGCCTCGGCGATACGGGCGAGGGCGTCGTCGAGATCCTTCGCCTGGACGTCGACATAGCGGGTGCGCAGGCGGAAATCGATGCGCGATTGCTGGCATTCGATGGCGAGGCAGGCGGCGCCGGCCATGGTGGCGGCGAGCGGCTGGGCGCCGCCCATGCCGCCGAGGCCGGCGGTCAGCACCCAGCGGCCGCCGAGCTCACCGCCATAATGCTGGCGGCCCGCCTCGACGAAGGTCTCGTAGGTGCCCTGAACGATGCCCTGGCTGCCGATATAGATCCACGAGCCGGCGGTCATCTGGCCGTACATCATGAGGCCGGCGCGATCGAGCTCGTTGAAGACGTCCCAGTTCGCCCAGTGCGGCACCAGGTTCGAGTTCGCGATGAGGACGCGGGGCGCGTCGCCGTGGGTGCGGAACACGCCGACCGGCTTGCCGGACTGGACGAGCAGGGTCTCGTCGCCCTCGAGGCGCTTCAGGGTCGTGGTGATGCGGTCGAAGGCGTCCCAATCCCGGGCGGCGCGGCCGATGCCACCATAGACGACGAGCTCCTTGGGGTTCTCGGCGACGTCGGGGTCGAGATTGTTCATCAGCATGCGCAAGGGCGCTTCGGTCAGCCAGGATTTGGCGGAGAGCGCGGTGCCGCGCGGCGCGCGGATCTCGACGTCGCGATAGCGGCTGTTGCTCAGCATGATCGGCCTCGGAAGTTATATATACAAGTATAGATGACTATAGCAGCCTTGCGTCGGCTGGCAATGGGCTCGGCGGGCTTGCGGTCGCGGCGGAAAGGGCCGCGGCCCGGGCTCAGCCGTCGGCGCGGGCGCTGAAGCGGCCTTCCAGGCGGTAGCGGCCGCCGGGATAGACAAGGCGGACGGCGGTGACGCTCGTCGCCTCCGACCAGGTGCGGCGGCGGATCGTCAGGCACGGCTCGCCGCGGGCGACGGCGAGGAGCTTGCACTCCCACGGGGCGGGCAGGGTCGCCTCGACCACGTGCTCCGCCTCGGCGAGGGGCGCGACGCGGGTGAGGTAGGCGTTCGGCGTCGTCGCCTGGAAGTTCTGGACGAGATAATCGGGCGCCGCGGCCGGGTTGACGAAGCGGTCCTCGAGTTGCACCGGCACGTCGTTCTCGTGGTGGACGATGACCGAGTGGAAGACCGATGCGCCGATGGGAATTTCCAGGGCGTCCGCCACTTCCGGGGAGGCGGTCTCCGCCTGGAGCACGATCACTTCGGCGGTATGAGCGTGTCCGCGCGCCTTGATCTCCTCGGCGATGTTGCGCACTTCGACGAGGGCGGAATGGCCCTTGCGCTCGGCGACGAACGAGCCGACGCCCTGGATGCGCACCAGCACGCCCTCGGTCGCGAGCTCGCGCAAGGCGCGGTTCGCCGTCATCCGGCTGACCCCGAGCTCCGAGACGAGTTCGTTTTCCGACGGCACCCGGGCGTTCGGCGGCCATTCGCCGCTCTGGATGCGGGCGAGGATCATCTGCTTGACGCCGGCATAAAGCGGCCCCGGCTCGCCGCCGAGCGCGCGCAGGCTGGAGCGGCCGCGGCCGCTCGCGCCAGGCTTCGTCTCAGGGGCTCCGGATTTCAGCACGCGCCCATTCCTTCGGCAGGTTGCCAGTGTGCCCAAAGCTTGGGATATTTTCGGCTTGCGCACCAGCAAAATCTATCTATGGTTCCCTATACAAGGGACGCTCGCCCGCGCCGCGGCGCGGGAATCAAGATCCGCCAACCGATCCAGAAGGAACATGAGATGACGCTTCGTGCCCTCTTTGCCGCCGGCGCGCTGACGCTCGCCACCGCGGCCGCCTTCGTGGCCCCGGCTTCCGCCAAGGAATGGAAGTCGGTCACCATCGCGACCGAGGGCGCCTACGCGCCCTGGAACCTGACCAATCCGGACGGCACGCTCGGCGGCTTCGAGGTGGAGCTCACCAAGAATCTCTGCGAGCGCCTCAAGATCGAGTGCAAGTTCATCACGTCCGATTGGGACGGCATGATCCCGGCGCTCAAGGCCGGCAAGTTCGACATGATGATGGACGCCGTCTCCATCACCCCGGAGCGTGAAGAGGTGATCGCCTTCACCTCGCCCTATGCCGCGACCCCGGCCTCGTTCGCCGTCGCCAAGGATAGCGGCCTGACCCTGCCCGGCACCGGCACCACGGTGAAGCTCACCGGCGACGCCGCCCATGACAAGGCGACCGTCGACGCCCTGCGCACCGCGCTCAAGGGCAAGACCATCGGGATCCAGACCGCGACCATCTACACGAAGTTCGTCTACGACAACTTCAAGGACATCGCGACGATCCGCGAGTACAAGACCGCGCCGGAGCACGATCTCGACCTCGCCGCCGGCCGCATCGACGCCGCCTTCGACGACGACACCTATTTCGCCGCCGCCTTCTCCAAGCCGGAGAACGCCAACCTGATGATCGCCGGGCCGGAAATCGGCGGCACCATCTGGGGCAAGGGCGAAGGCTTCGGTCTGCGCAAGGAAGACACCGAGCTCAAGGCGCTGTTCGACAAGGCGATCGCCGAGGCCATCGCCGACGGCACGGTGAAGACCCTCAGCGAGAAGTGGTTCAAGATCGACGTCACGCCCTGATCGGTCGCCTCGAGCGGCGGTCGCCGCAGACCCTGCCGCCGCCCGGTTCCCCCCGGGCGGCGCATTTGCGGCGGCGCGAGCCGGATAGGATTGGCCCGGAACTTGCCGGGCAGACGCCGGGACTGCGGCCCGCCCGACGGGGCGGGCGGCGGCGCGGCTTGAGCGGGACGCTGGCCCCGACGCGGTGCGGTTCGGGCGGGAACGATCCGGAATGATGGAAACACTCGGGCTCATCGGGTTCGGCACCGGCGGTTGGGGCGCCCTGCTCGTCGCCGGCGCCGCGATGACCTTCGCGGTCACGCTCGGCGCGCTCGCCGTCGGCGCGGTGCTCGGCACCCTCGTCGCCACCGCCAAGCTGTCGAAGAGCCGGCTCGCCCGCATTCTCGGCGACGCCTACACCACGGTGTTCCGCGGCGTGCCGGAACTCCTCGTCATCTATCTCATCTATTTCGGCGGCTCGACCGGCTTGACCGCGCTCGCCCGGCTGTTCGGGCAGGAGGGCTTCTGGGGCATGCCGGCCTTCGTCTCCGGCGCGCTCGCCGTCGGCGTCATCTCCGGCGCCTATCAGGCGGAGGTCTATCGCGGCTCCTTCCTCGCCGTCGGCAAGGGCGAGCTCGAGGCGGCCCGCGCGATCGGCATGCCGGTCTGGCTGCGCTTCCGCCGCATCGTCGCGCCGCAGGTGATGCGCTTCGCGCTCCCCGGCCTCGGCTATGTCTGGCAGCTCAACCTCAAGGATTCCGCGCTCGTGTCCGTCACCGGCCTCGCCGAATTGATGCGCACCAGCCAGATGGCGGCCGGCTCCACCCACCGCTACTTCCTGTTCTACGTCGTCGGCGGGGCGCTCTATCTCGTGCTGACGAGCCTGTCGGGCCGCGTCTTCGACAGCGCCGAGGCGCGCATGGCGAAGACCTTCCCCCGCGGCATCGGCCGGAGCTGAGAGGCGCGATGCTCGATCTTCCCTTCCTCGCCGACACGATGACCAAGCTGCTGGCGGCGGTGCCGACCACGCTCGCGCTGTTCGGCCTCTCGGTCAGCGGCGGCGCCGTGCTCGCGATCGGCCTCGCGATGATGCGTGTCAGCGGCAACCCGTTCCTCGACCGCCCGGCGCGGGCCTACATCTACGTCTTCCGCGGCTCGCCGCTGCTGATCCAGATGTTCCTGCTCTATTACGGCCTGAGCCAGTTCCCGGCGGTGCGGCACTCGTTCGCGTGGCCGGTGCTGCGCGATCCGTTCGCCTGCGCCACGATCTCGCTCGCGCTCTGCACCGGCGGCTATGCGGCGGAGATCTTCCGCGGCGGCATCCTCTCGGTGCCGGCCCGAGAGGTGGAGGCGGCGCGCTCGATCGGCATGTCGGGCGTGCTCTTGTGGCGGCGCATCATCGCCCCGATCGCGCTGCGCCAGGCGCTGCCGGCCTATTCGACCGAAATCATCCTGATGGTGAAATCGACGGCGCTCGCGAGCCTCGTCACCGTCTGGGAGGTGACCGGCGTCGCCCAGCGCATCATCGCCCAGACCTATCGCAGCATGGAGGTCTTCCTCTGCGCCGCGCTGATCTACCTCGTCCTCAATTTCATCATCGCGCGCATCGTCGCCTTGATCGAATATCGCCTGTCGCCGCATCTGCGCCCGCGCCCCGACACGACGGCGGCCCGGACGGCGAATGCCGCCTGAAGCCCTTTCGGAGATCCTGAGCATGGCCGCCCCATCCACGCCGGCGCTCGTGGTTCACAATCTGCACAAGTCGTTCGGCGCGCTCGAGGTTCTGAAGGGCATCTCGCTCACCGCGAACGAAGGCGACGTGATCTCGATCCTCGGGTCGAGTGGCTCCGGCAAGAGCACGCTTCTGCGCTGCATCAACCTTCTGGAGACGCCGGATTCCGGCGAGATCGTCGTCGCCGGCGAGGCGATCGAGATGAAGCCGCGCCGCGACGGCAAGCTGGTGCCGGCGAGCCGCCGTCAGGTCGACCGCATCCGCTCCGAACTCGGCATGGTGTTCCAGAGCTTCAATCTCTGGTCCCACATGACGATCCTCGAGAACGTCATCGAGGGGCCCGTCCACGTGCAGAAGCGGCCGCGCGCCGACTGCGTCGCAGAGGCCGAGACGCTGCTCGAGAAGGTCGGCATCGCCGACAAGCGCAATTTCTACCCGGCGCACCTGTCCGGCGGACAGCAGCAGCGCGCGGCGATTGCCCGCGCGCTCGCCATGCGCCCGAAGGCGATGCTGTTCGACGAGCCGACCTCGGCGCTCGATCCGGAACTCGTCGGCGAAGTGCTGAAGGTGATGCGGGCGCTCGCCGAGGAGGGCCGCACCATGCTCGTCGTCACCCACGAGATGGCCTTCGCCCGCAACGTGTCGAACCGCGTGATCTTCATGGAGCGCGGCATCATCGCCGCCGAAGGCACGCCGAAGGAATTGTTCGAAGACAGCGCCTCCGACCGCTTCCGCCGCTTCGTGACGGGTCATCAGGTTTAGCAGCCTTCACGCCGCGCCGGCGTCGAGGTCGCGTTCGGGCCGGCCGCCGGGCGTCAGGCCGCGCACGAGGCGGAGGAAGCGGGCGAGGCTCTTGTCGGGCTCCGGGGAGAAGGTCTCCGTCGTCGCCCGGCCTTCGCTGATGCGGTCGAGGCGGAAGGTGCGGAAGTCGGCGCGCAATTCGCACCACGCCCCGAGCGTCCACTTGCCGCCCCAGAAGAACAGGCCGAGCGGGCGCACCCGCCGCTCGCTCTCCTCGCCGGTCTCCTTGCGATAGACGATGACGACGATCCGCCGTGTCTTGAGCGCCGCGTCGAGCATGTCGAGCCGGGCGCGGATCGCCGCCGCGGCATCGGTCGAGGGGGCGAACATCGGCGTCGCGGCGAGCCGGGCGGAGAGGTCCGGCGGCAGCACGGCGGCGATCTTGGCGAGCGCCGACGCGGCCCCCGCCGCATGCCGTCCGCCGGCCCAGGCCTCCACCATCCGCGCCCCGACGGCGAGCGCCTCGATCTCGGCGCGGTCGAACATCAAGGGCGGCAGCAGGAAGCCGGCGCGCAGCACATAGCCGGCGCCCGCCGCCCCGTCGATCGGCACGCCCGAGGCGACCAGATCGGCGACGTCGCGATAGATCGTCCGCTCGGAGACCTCGAGCCGGCCTGCGAGGGTGCGGGCGGTGACGAGGCGACCGTCGCGCAATTCCTGGATCAGCCGAAAAAGCCGGTCGGCGCGTCGCACGGCCGCGAACCTCCCTCGTGTCGTCGTCGCCCCTGGCAGCCGGCTCGAGCCCTTTAGCGGGCCGGGCCGAGACCGATCCGGTTGCCGGCGCTGTCGCGCACCAGCGCGACGGCGCGGCCGCGCTCCGCCGCCGGCGTGGGAGAAGTTTCGCCGATCCGGGCGAACCGCGAAAGGGCTGCGGCGAGCGGGTTATCCGTGCCGCCCGTCGCCGCGGCCGGCTGCGCCGCCGCGCGGCGCGTGTCCGCGTCACCGGCGACGGGACCCGGCTCTGAGGTTTCGGTCGGGTAGATGGCGAGCTGAAGTCCGCCCGAGACGTCGCGGCGCACGGTGACGCCGAACACGGTCTCGTAGGTGTCGATCGCCTGCTCGAGATCGGCGCGCGGGATCTCGAGCCAGAGCGCGACGGTCGGCCGGGGCCGCCGCAGGTCCGGCGTGCGCCGTTCGCTCACCGGCGCGCGGGCCTCTCGGGGTCTCGGTTGGTCGATGGTCCGTCCTCGAAACATGGGTAGACCTCGCGGAATGAGTGCCGATGCCACGGTTTTCGGGCTCCCCGCCGCCCGCCGTGTCGCACCCTTTCGATAGCGCACCCCTCCTGACAGCCCACTGTCAGGAGACTGGGATGTCCCCTTCACGGCATGCGGTCCGGCTCGCCGCGAGAGGGTGCGAGCCCGGACGGGCGCAGCACGAAGAGCGCGACGAGGAGGCCGAAGACGCCGACATCGCGCCATTCGCCGCCGAAGGCGGCAGCCCATCCCGTCTCGATCAGGCCGAGCACCAGCCCCCGACGAGGGCCCAGCCAACCGAGCCGATGCCGCCGACGATCGCCGCGAGCAGCGCCTTCAAGGCGACGATCAGGCTCGTGTGGAAATTGACGTTGCCGTAGAGCGCGAGCATCAGCGCTCCGGCGACGCCCGCGGCCCCGGACGACAGGATGAAGGTGACCGAGCGCACCTCCGCCGCGTCGACCCCCATCAAGGCGGCGGCGAGCGGATCGTCGGCGACCGCCCGCCACAGCCGGCCGAACGGATGGCGGCGGATGAAGAGCACAAGGCCGCCCGACACCGCGAGGGCGAGCGCGCCGCCGAAGAGCTGCACCGGGCTCATGGCGACGGGGAACGCCACCGAGGGCACGAGCACGATCTGATGATCGACGAGCGGCGGCAGCCAATGTTCGGTGCTGCCGTTGACGATCCGGATCGCCTCCTCGAGGGCGATCGCAAGCGCGATCGTCGTCACCAGCATGGCGAGGTTGGCGCGCCCGATCACCGGGGCGATGACGAGGCGTTCGCTCGCAAAGCCGAGCATGCCGGCGGCGACGACGGCATAGAGACCGCCGAACAGGGCCGCCGGGACGAGCCCGAGCCCCGTCGAGGCCCCGATCAGCGTCATCAGGTTGAAGGTGGTGGCGGCCGAGAAGGTCGCGACCGCGCCGAAGGCGAAGTTGATGCGCCGGGAAATGCCGTAGACGAGGGCATAGGCGGTCGCGAGCAGGCCGTAGAAGGCGCCGGTCTGGAGCGCGTTCAGCGCCTGCTGGAGCGCGTAGGTGAGCGAGATGTGATGCTCCAAGGCCCGATATCCCACCGTCGCAGTGATGCGCGCGCTCGGCTCCGGCCTCGGCCGGTTCCCGCGAGGCGGGTCGCCGTCGTGGCGATCCCGTCAGAGCGATGCTAGAGTTTCCGTGCCGAAAGCCAAGCCGTCCGGAGAGGCGGTTCTGCGGTCGAATGCGTGCCGCCCGCGGACGTTGCTCTCGGACAGCAGGAGTGGGGAACAGCATGAACGCAGCGACGACGGCCGATCACGCCACCGCCTATCGGGACGCCTTCGGCGGCCTCAAGACCATCGGGCTCGCGCTCGGCGCGGCCTGCCTGCTCGGCTTCGGCCTCCTCGTCGCGCTGTCGACCGGCGGCGGCCTGTTCGCCGACAAGACGCCCTATCTCGCCCTCGAAGGCGGCGGCTTCCTCTACAATTACCGCATCGCCGAGGTGACCTACGGCCTCACCACCAAGGTGGAACGCCCGATCCCGGCGGGAACGCTGATCCGCGCCACCCTCGAGAATCCGGCCGGCGGCGCGCCGCTCGTGGTCGAGAAGACCGCGCGGGAGGGGCTCGCCAAGCTGACGCTGCAATCCCCGCCGGTGCATGGGGTCAAGGCGAACCGGCCCTATGCGGTGGATGTAAGCCTGATCGATCCCGCCGACGGCCGCGAGATCGGCCATCTCGCCACGAGCTTCAAGTCCGACCTCGACGACACAATCATGCCGGACAAGCCGCTGGTGGTGGGCCCGGGCTATCAGAAGCCGGCACCCTGAGGGACTGTTCTGTAGGTTGTGGCGGGCTGTAGAGACACTTTTCGCGTTTCGGCCGCCGTGTCTGCACAGGGTGTCTTACGCTCGTCACCTGAGTATCGAAGGCTACGGGCCGACCGATTGCGGTGTGCCTTGCACGGCATTGCAACCTTGGCGGCGCCCGTTCGCCGGATGGCGTGGCAGGGCCCCAAACGAGAAAACCGGCGTGATCGGGCACGACGGACCGCAGCGCGGTCCGAAGGGGAACGGGAGCGTTTATGCCCGGGTGGACATCCGTCCGGGATCAGTGGAGGCGCCGCGCCGCGGTGATGGATGATGAGTGACGAGGCCGGCGATCCGGACGCCGAATCCTTCCCGAGTGCTCGCCCGGAGCGCCGCCCGATCCGTGGAGCCGCCATCTTCGTGGCCGGCGCTGCGGTCGCGTTTCTGGCGTGGGCGATGCTTTTCACCGGTCTCCCCTGGCAGGCGACCGCGGTCGGCACGGTGCTGGTCGTCGGCGTCGCCACGATCGTCTCTCGGGCCGGGACGCGGCCCCGTCCCCGGCGTCGGGCCGGGCTCGAGCGGACGCAATGGCCGGATGCCGGCATGAAGCTCGCCGTCGACGCGCTTCCCGATCCCTGCTTCATCACCGATGCCCGCGGGCGGCTGCGCTATGCCAACCGCGCCGCCGCGTCGCTCGGCGCGATCCAGCCGGGCGATCCGTTGTCGTTCCGCCTGCGCACCCCGAGCTTCCTCGAAGCGCTCGATCGCGTCGCGACCGGTGGCGCGACGGAGCGCATCGCCTGGGCGGAGAAGGTGCCGACCGATCTGTGGTACGAAGCGCACATCGCGCCGATCCGCATTCCCGGCCGCGCGCCGGAGGCCTCCGGCGGGCCGGATTTCGTCCTCGTCATGGTGCGCGATCTGACCGAGCAGCGCCGTGTCGAGAAATTGCGGGTCGATTTCGTGGCCAACGCGAGCCACGAACTTCGGACCCCGCTCGCCTCGCTGACGGGCTTCATCGAGACGTTGCAGGGCCCGGCGCGCAACGACGCCGCGGCGCGGGAGCGCTTCCTCGCCATCATGGCCGAGCAGGCCCGGCGCATGAAGCGCCTGATCGACGATCTCCTGAACCTCTCCCGCATCGAGATGCGCTCGCACATCCGTCCGACCGTGCCGGTCGATCTCGTCGAGATCGCCCATCAGGCCGCGGACAGCCTGGAGCCGCTCGCCGCCGAACTCGACGTCGAGATCGAACGCGCGCTCGAATGCGGTCCGCTCGTCGTCCGAGGCGACCGTGACGAGCTCGGGCAAGTGTTCGAGAACCTGATCGAGAACGCGCTGAAATACGGCACCGAGGGCAAGCGCGTGGTGATTGCCGGCGGCCGTGAGCCGGGACCGGATGGGCGCGGTCAGGTCTTCGTGACGGTGCGCGACTTCGGCGTGGGCATCGCAGCCGAGCATCTGCCGCGCCTCACCGAGCGCTTCTACCGCATCGACAACGATGCGAGCCGGGCCCGCCGTGGAACCGGTCTTGGGCTCGCCATCGTCAAGCACATCCTCGGCCGCCATGCCGCGCGGCTCGGGATCGACAGCCGCCCCGGCGAGGGCGCAGCCTTCACCGTCCGCCTCGATGCGGCGGATGTCCCTAGCGTGACGCGGAACGACGCTGGGGATGAGAAGAAGATCAAAGACTTAGATCTTCATAAAACCACCATGCCCGGGTCATAAAAGGGATGCGGTCGCGGATCGGCGGCCGCAGCCGGCAAAAAGTCATGCGCCGGCTTCGGCAGCGGTGTCCGCGACACACCTCAGTCCCTCCCGCGGACCCGCTGCGCCACGCTTTTGGTGCGGAGGGGCCGGAGTTCCGCGATGTCGCAACACACCGTCGCCGCGTTCGACGAGGAGCTCACCGAGCTCGCCGGTTGGATCGCCGAAATGGGCGGCCTCGCCGAGCGTATGCTGGTGAGTGCCGTCACGGCGCTGGCCCGCATCGACACGGATCTGGCGCAGACCGTGATCGCCGATGATTACCGCCTCGACGCCGCCCAGCGGCGGATCGAGGAGAACGGCGTCGCGATCATCGCCCGCCGTCAGCCGATGGCGCGCGATCTGCGCGAGATCGTCGCTGCGATGCGCATTTCGAGTGATCTCGAGCGCGTCGGCGATCTCGCCAAGAACATCGCCAAGCGCGTCATCGCCATCAACGGCCAATATCAGTCGCAGCGGCTGGTGCTCGGCGTCGAGCACATCTCTGAAATCGCCCTCGAACAGCTCAAGTTCGTGCTCGATGCCTACACGGCGCGCGACGAGGTCGCCGCCCGGGTGGTGCGCGAACGCGACGGCGAGATCGATGCGCTCTATACCTCGCTGTTCCGCGAACTCCTCACCTACATGATGGAAGATCCGCGCAACATCACCTTCTGCACGCACCTCCTGTTCTGCGCGAAGAATATCGAGCGGATCGGGGACCACGCCACCAACATCGCCGAGAGCATCCACTATCTCGCGACCGGCGAGCAGCTCGGACCCGACCGGCCCAAGCACGACGAGTTCGAAGCGACGTCGCCTTGAGGCGGCGCGGGCTCCAGTTTTCTCGCCCCTCCCGACCGCGATGGGGACCGGCGGACACTCGTCCGATGCCCACGCCCGAAGACCAGGATGAATGAGGACGACATTGATGCCCTCCGTACTGATCGTCGAGGATGAGGAGCCGCTGAGCCTTCTCCTGCGCTACAACCTTGAAGCGGAAGGCTTCTCGGTCGATTCCTGCATCCGCGGCGACGAGGCCGAGGTCCGGCTGCGCGAGACCCAGCCAGACCTTCTGCTGCTCGATTGGATGCTGCCCGGGCTTTCCGGCATCGAACTTTGCCGGCGCATTCGCGCCCGGCCGGAGACCGAGCGGCTGCCGGTCATCATGCTCACCGCCCGCGGCGAAGAGGGCGAGCGCATCCGCGGCCTCTCGACCGGCGCCGACGATTATGTCGTCAAGCCGTTCTCGATCCCCGAACTGATGGCGCGGGTCCGCGCGATCCTGCGCCGGGCGAAGCCGGAGGTCGTCTCCTCGCTGCTCAAGGCCGGCGACATCGAGCTCGACCGCGAAACCCACCGGGTGCGCCGGGGCGGCCGGGAGATCCACCTCGGCCCGACCGAATTCCGCCTGCTCGAGTTCCTGATGCAGTCGCCCGGCCGGGTGTTCAGCCGCGAACAGCTTCTCGACGGCGTGTGGGGCCACGACGTCTATGTCGACGAGCGCACCGTTGACGTCCACATCGGGCGCCTCCGCAAGGCCCTCAACCGCGGCAAGGTGAAGGACCCGATCCGCACCGTCCGCGGCGCCGGCTACGCCTTCAACGATCAATTCGCCACCGCCCGGTGAGGCCCTCAGCCGCCGGTCTGCGGGCGCGCCCGCGGCATCGGGGTGGAGAGGGCGAAGCGCAGGATCAGGGTGCGCTGGAAGATCGAGCGGTTGTCGTCGGAGACGAAGGTGAGAAGCGTCTCGCCCGCCGGCGTGACGTGCACCGCGAGCCCCTCCATGTTGTCGATCTCGTCGCCGAAATCGGCCTCCGTCAGGATCGGCCCGTCGACGGGTGCGCTGCCGCGCAGGTCGTCGACGCCGATCCGGCGCAGCCGCATATAGAGCCCGAGCGGTCGGTCATAGCGCCGCTCCAGGACGAGGAGGTCGCCGCCCGGCAGGAAGGCGGCGTCGGTGACCGCGAAATTGTCGTGGCCGACGAGGGCGATCGGGCGCCAGCGCCCGTCGTCGAGCATCGCCCCCGGATGGAGGCCGTCCGCACCCGCCCGCTCGCCGAACGCGACGATCCGCCCGGCGAGCGGCGATCCCGCGGGGGCCGCGGCGAGCGCCTCGATGCCGAGATTGCGCGGCAGGCGGACGAGGTTCGGCGGTCGCGGCACGAAGGCGGCGCGGGCATCGAACGGCGGATCGCCCGCGAAGCGGGCGAGGCTCGTCCCTTCGAGCGAAACGAGGACGGCGTCGCGGGACAGGCGGACGATCGCCTCGGCGTCGCCCCGGCGCTTGCCGAGCGGCTTGCCGTCCGGGCCGAGCATCGCCGCGACGACGACGTCGTCGAGGCCGGTCGGCCGGCCGCGGGCATCCTCGGTGATCGTGCCCGCCACCCAGAGGCCGAAATCGGACACGGCGAGCATCGCGCGGCCGTCGCTACCCAGCACTAGGCCGGAGAGGCTCGAAAACCGGCTGTCCGACGGCGTGAGGACCAAGCCGCCACGGAAATCGAGCACGCCGAAGCGCGTCCGGCTCGGGTCCGAGAGGGCGAAATGATCGATCGGCGTGGCGGAAACGGTGACGGGAACGGGCTCGGCGACGGCAGGCACCGCGCCTCCGACAAGTGCGAGGACGGCGAGACCGAGGAGCCCCGCCCGGGGCACGGTGCGCCCCGTCCTCACGCCCGCTTGCGGGCGCCGCGGGTGGCGCCGCGGCCCTGGCCGGCCGGCTTCTCGTCGAACAGCGAGGCGAGTTGCTCGGTCATGGCGCCGGCGAGTTCGTCGGCGTCCACGATCGTCACCGCGCGGCGATAATAGCGCGTCACGTCGTGGCCGATGCCGATCGCGATCAGCTCCACCGGCGAGCGGGTCTCGATCTCCTCGATCACCGCCCGCAGATGCTTTTCGAGATAGTTGCCGGCATTGACCGAGAGGGTCGAATCGTCGACCGGGGCGCCGTCCGAAATCATCATCAGGATGCGCCGCGCTTCCGGGCGGGCGAGCAGGCGGGCGTGCGCCCAGGCCAGCGCCTCGCCGTCGATATTCTCCTTGAGGAGCCCCTCGCGCATCATCAGGCCGAGATTGCGCCGCGCGCGCCGCCACGGGGCGTCGGCCGCCTTGTAGATGATGTGGCGCAGGTCGTTGAGGCGGCCCGGCGCGGCCGGCTTGCCGCTCTGGAGCCACGCCTCGCGGGACTGGCCACCCTTCCAGGCCCGGGTGGTGAAGCCCAGGATCTCGACCTTGACGCCGCAGCGCTCCAGCGTGCGGGCGAGGATGTCGGCGCAGGTCGCGGCGACCGTGATCGGCCGGCCGCGCATCGAGCCCGAATTGTCGAGGAGCAGCGTGACGACGGTGTCGCGGAAATCGGTGTCGCGCTCGCGCTTGAAGGCGAGCGGCTGCATCGGGTCGATGACGACGCGGGTCAGGCGCGCGGTGTCGAGCCAGCCCTCCTCCTGGTCGAACTCCCAGGAGCGGTTCTGCTGGGCCATCAGGCGGCGCTGAAGGCGGTTCGCGAGCCGTGCGACGACGCCCTGGAGATGGGCGATCTGCTTGTCGAGGAAGCCGCGCAGTCGCTCGAGCTCGGCGCTGTCGCAGAGGTCTTCCGCGCGCACCACCTCGTCGAACTTCGTCGTGTAGACCTTGTAGTCGATCTCGGGGCGGCGGTTCGAGAAGGGGAAGTCGTTGCGCGGGGTCTCGCCGGCGTCGGTCGCCTCGGCGCCGTCGTCGTCGGCGAGGTCGCGCTCCATGGATTCGGCGGCCTCGGATTCGCCCGCCTCCTCGTCGACGGACCCGGATTCGGCGTCCTCCGCCGTCTCCTGCTCGCTCGATTCCGTCTCGCCGGTCTCGGCCGTGGTGTCCTCGGAATTGGTCTCGCTGCGATCGGATTCGTCGGAATCCTCGCCCGATTCCTGCTCCTCTTCGCCGAAGTCCTCTCCCATGTCGAGCGCGGTCAGGAGCTCGCGGACGGCGTTGGCGAAGGCGCGCTGGTCGTCGATCGACTGGGTCAGGCGGTCGAGATCGCTGCCCGCCTTGTCCTCGATCCACGGCCGCCACACGTCGACGATCTTCTGGGCGGAGGGCGGCGGGGCGGCGCCGGTCAGGCGCTCACGGACCAGGAGCGCCAGCGCCTCTTCGAGCGGAGCGTCCGCCTTGTCGCTGACGTCCTCGTAATTGCCGCGGTGATAGCGGTCCTTGAGCATCGCCGTCAGGTTGGCGGCGACGCCCGCCATGCGGCGCGCGCCGATCGCCTCGCAGCGCGCCTGCTCGACCGCATCGAACACCGCGCGGGCCTCGCGGCCTTCCGGCGAGAGCGTGCGGTGGACCTTGACGTCGTGGCAGGCGAGGCGGAGCGCCATGGCGTCGCCGAGGCCGCGGATGATCGCGATGTCCTGGCGGGTCGCCCGGCGGGGCGGCTCGGGCAGGCGGGCGGCGTGGCCCGCCAGGCCCGGCTTGTCGCTCGCGAACGTCACCTCGAGCTCGCCGTCGCTGGCGATCGCGCGCATGGCGCCGGTGATCGCCCGCTTCAACGGCTCGGTCGGCGTCTGCTCCTTGGTGGCGCGGCTCGTCATGGTCTCAAAGGCGTTCGAGTCTTGAAGGGGGGCGCGAGGGATGAGGCGCCGAGGCCCGCGGGCCTCGGCTCATCACCATATTCTCAGCTCATCACCACGTTCATGGCGGATTCCGGCAGCTCGGCGCCGAAGCAGCGCTGATAGAACTCCGCCACCAGGCCGCGCTCGGTCTCGTCGCACTTGTTGAGGAAGGTGAGGCGGAAGGCGAAGCCGACATCGCCGAAGATGTCCGCGTTCTCGGCCCAGGTGATGACCGTGCGCGGGCTCATGACGGTCGAGAGATCGCCGTTCATGAAGGCGCTGCGCGTCATGTCGGCGAGGCGGACCATGCGCGACACCGTCTCGCGGCCCTTCTCGTTGCGGAAGAACGGCGCCTTGGCGAGGACGATGTCCACTTCCTTGTCGTGCGGCAGGTAGTTCAGCGTGACGACGATCGACCAGCGGTCCATCTGGCCCTGGTTGATCTGCTGGGTGCCGTGATAGAGGCCGGAGGTGTCACCGAGGCCGACGGTGTTCGCGGTGGCGAACAGGCGGAAGGCCGGGTGGGGGCGGATCACGCGGTTCTGGTCGAGCAGGGTCAGGCGGCCCGAAACCTCGAGCACGCGCTGGATCACGAACATCACGTCGGCGCGGCCGGCGTCGTATTCGTCGAACACCAGCGCGGTGTTGGTCTGCAGCGCCCACGGCAGGATGCCGTCGCGGAACTCGGTGATCTGCTGGCCGTCGCGCACCACGATCGCGTCCTTGCCAACGAGATCGATGCGGCTGATGTGGCTGTCGAGGTTGACGCGCACGCACGGCCAGTTGAGGCGGGCGGCGACCTGCTCGATGTGGGTCGACTTGCCGGTGCCGTGGTAGCCCGTCACCATCACGCGGCGATTGCGGGCGAAGCCGGCGAGGATCGCGAGCGTCGTGTCGTGGTCGAACAGATAATCCGGGTCGGTGTCCGGCACGTACTCGTTCGGCTCGGCGAAGGCCGGCACCTCGAGGTCGGTATCGAGGCCGAACACCTGGCGGACGGAGATCCGCATGTCGGGCAGGCCCTGGATTTCGCTCGGCTGGGCCTTGGTTGCGATTGCGGTCATCGGTCCTCCGTCGCGCCCGCTTCGCCAGCGGACGCCCTCCTCTTCGCTCTTGGTCACGTCGCGGCACCGGGGGGCCCGGTGCGGAATGCGGTTCGGCCGGATGGCCCCGAGGTCGCTCTCGAGACGGCCGATCCGGGCGCGTCGGCACAAGACTATCGCCCCGGCGGCCGGATCGTTCTCGGGCTTATCGTCTCAGGGGTGGCGCGGTCCTCGGTTCTTCTGAGAGGCGGGACGAACGGCTTGGGAACGGCCGCCCCGTCTCCTAACGTCGATGGCGCCGGCCGGACCGGCACGATGGTGGTGAGCCGGCGAACCGGCGCGTCGCGCCCTCCTTAGCAGGAAAGCGCCGGGCGTTCAGCAGAAACCGCTGTTTTTGAGAACGCCGTAGGCCTGGATCACCTGTCGCAACTGCTCCTCGGTCGAACGATCGCCCCCGTTCGCGTCGGGATGATGGCGCTTCACCAAGAGCTTGTAGCGCGCCTTGATCTGCTCTTTGGAGGCGGTGCGCTCGAGGTCGAGCACCTCGAAGGAGCGCTGCTCGATGACGGTGAGAGGGCGCACGCCCTCGGCCTCGGCGCGGGCGCGGCCCTGGGCGCCGCCGCGGAACAGGCCGAACGGGTCCTGCTGCGGCCCGTGGGTCCAGTTCGGCGCCTGGCGCCGCGCCGTGCCGCCGTGGCCGGGGCCGTCGCTCCAGGAATTGACGCCGATGTCCCAGGTCGGCCGGTGACCGGTCAGCGCGTCCTTCTGGTAAGCCTCGATGGCCTCGTCCGTCATGCCGGAGAAGTAGTTGTACGACTTATTGTACAACCGTACGTGGTCGAGGCAGAAATGGTGGTATTGACCCTCGCGGTGCCGCCCCATCGGCGCCCGGTGAGTGCCCGGCTGATCGCAACCTTCCCACCCACACTTCGGAAAGCGCTCGCGAGGGGCGCTGTCCGTCGGGCGGATGCGAATCCGATCGAAGAATTTCGAGTCGAGCTTCATGGTCGGAACATTATGGTTCGCCCGGCGGGGGCGAACAAGCACAGGTCTCGCTTGACACGGTTTGGCGGGGTCCCGCGTGCGGCGAGGCCCTTGAGGGGACGCGCCGCGCCACCGGAGTGCGGCGCGCGGGCGGGGGTAGGCGTGGCTCCGCGGGGACCGGCTCAATAGGGCGGAGGCTCTCGCGGCGGAACGGCCTCTAGATGGCGCGCGGCGCGGTTTCGGGCAAGCCCCCCGCCGTGGTGGCCGGCCGGAGCGCCCCGCCGTCGGCGCGCCCGCTTGCACGGGTCGCCCTCTTGCACGGGTCGCCTCGCCGGGCTACCGCATGCTCCACCAACCGCCGGCCCGACAAGGCGGCGACCGCACGATCCCGAGGACCCCTCCCATGGCGACCCACAAGCTTCTTCTCCTGCCCGGCGACGGCATCGGCCCCGAGATCGCGGGCGCCCTGAAGAAGGTGATCGCGTGGTTCGACGCGCGCGGCGGCGGCGGGGTCTATTCGATCGAAGAGGACGTCGTCGGTGGTGCCGCCTACGACCGCCACGGCGTCGCGATCTCCGACGCCGCGATGGCGCTCGCCCAGGAGTCCGACGCGGTCTTGTTCGGCGCCGTCGGCGGCCCCAAGTGGGCCTCGGTGCCCTATGAGGTCCGCCCCGAGGCCGGCCTTCTGCGGCTGCGCAAGGATCTCGGCCTGTTCGCCAACCTGCGGCCGGCGATTTGCTATCCGGCGCTTGCCGAGTCGTCGTCCCTGAAGCGCGAGATCGTCGAGGGGCTCGACATCCTGATCGTGCGCGAGCTCACCGGCGGCGTCTATTTCGGCGAGCCGAAGGAGATCATCGACCTCGGCAACGGCCAGAAGCGCGGCATCGACACCCAGATCTACGACACCTACGAGATCGAGCGCATCGCCCGCGTCGCCTTCGATCTGGCGCGCACCCGCTCGAACAAGGTCGCCTCGGCCGAGAAGCACAACGTGATGAAGTCCGGCGTGCTCTGGAAGGAGGTCGTCACCGCCCTCCACGGCCGCGACTACACCGACGTCAAGCTCGAGCACATCCTCGCCGACAATTGCGCGATGCAGCTCGTGCGCGCGCCGAAGCAGTTCGACGTCATCGTCTGCGACAACCTGTTCGGCGACATCCTGTCCGACGTGGCGGCGATGCTGACCGGCTCGCTCGGCATGCTGCCCTCGGCCGCGCTCGGCGCCGCCGACCCGATGACCGGCCGCCGCAAGTCGATGTACGAGCCGGTGCACGGCTCGGCCCCGGACATCGCCGGCACGGGCGCCGCGAACCCGATCGCCATGATCGCCTCGTTCGCGATGGCGCTGCGCTATTCGCTGGGTCAGGTCGCCGAGGCGGACCTGCTGGAGGCGGCGATCGCCGCCGCGCTCGCCACCGGCGTGCGCACCCGCGACATCGGCGGCGGCGAAGCCTCGGTCGGCACCGAAGTGATGACCGACGCCATCCTCGCAGCCCTGGAGCGCCTCTCGGCCTGAGGCCGGCGGGGGCGCTGCCGCCTCCCTTCCCCCGCCTGGGAAGGGCTATGCTGTATAATGGGCGTCTTCGCTCCCTTCTCCCCGCACGCGGGGAGAAGGTGGCCCGGTAGGGCCGGATGAGGGGTCTCCACACCTCCTCACTTTCGTCATAACGTTCTGAAAAATATGGGTTTTATCCCCCTCATCCGCCCCTTCGGGGCACCTTCTCCCCGGCGGGGAGAAGGGCACGGCCGCCCGGATCGCGCCCTATGCGATTGCCCTGCCGGCGGGGGGAAGGGAAGCATATCCAAAGGGCGGTGCCCTGGATCACGACGGCTGCGGGGGAGCGGTGCCTTCCGCCCCTTCCGTTCCCGCCGGGGCGCTGCTAGAAGGGCGGCCATGAACGCGCGCGTCATGAGCCTTTCGCGAATTATCCGCCCGGCCTCCGCCTGAAGCCGCGCTCCCGGCCGGACATATCGTCCGCGGGAGGCGCCGCGCGGGGGTCCGGGTTCCGGAGCCGGACCGGCCGAGGCCGCGCCGAGGGCGCCGGCGCGGACAATTCGGCGCTTCTCCCGATTTCCTGATTTTCTGCTAGAGATGCCGGTCCCCGCCGCCCGGCGCGGCGTTCCGAACCGGTGTCCAGGACCGATGGCCGATCCGATGACGAGCCCCGAGACCAGCGAAGCGTCCGCCCGCGATTATTCCGAGACGCTTTTCCTGCCCGAGACGCCCTTTCCGATGCGCGGGGGCCTGCCCCAGCGCGAGCCCGAGCTGATCGCCCGCTGGCGGCGGCTCGATCTCTACCGGCGCCTGCGCGAGCAGTCCAAGGGGCGCGAGCAGTTCGTGCTCCACGACGGCCCGCCCTACGCCAACGGCAACCTCCACATCGGCCACGCCCTCAACAAGATCCTCAAGGACATCGTGACCCGCTCGCACCAGATGCAGGGCTACGATTCCAATTATGTCCCGGGCTGGGACTGCCACGGCCTGCCCATCGAGTGGAAGATCGAGGAGCAGTACCGCGCCAAGGGCAAGAACAAGGACGACGTGCCGATCGTCGAATTCCGCCAGGAATGCCGCCAGTTCGCCCAGCATTGGGTGGGCGTGCAGTCCGAGGAGTTCCAGCGCCTCGGCGTCGAGGGCGACTTCAAGACGCCCTACACGACCATGGCCTTCAAGTCCGAGGCGGTGATCGCGGCCGAGCTCCTGAAGTTCGCGACCTCGGGCCAGCTCTATCGCGGCTCGAAGCCGGTGATGTGGTCGGTCGTCGAAAAGACCGCGCTCGCCGAGGCCGAGGTCGAGTATCACGACTACCAGTCCGACGCGATCTTCGTGAAGTTCCCGGTCACGATGAACATGGGGCGGTCCTTGTTTGACAAGGACGCGCGCGAGGACGTCGAGAATGCTTCGGTTGTTATCTGGACGACTACGCCATGGACCATACCGGGAAACAGGGCGATATCCTATTCCCCGAAGATAGATTACGCTCTGTATGAAGTTACAGCGGCTCCTTCGGACAATTGGGTGAAAGTCGGGGAGCGATTAATTCTCGCTGAGAAGTTGGCGAGTGAGGTAATGAAGGCGGGACGAGTTGACGCGTTTCGTCGCATTCGCTCCATCGAGCCCGATGTGCTTTTCCCAGTTAATTGCGCCCATCCGCTTGCGGCGCTCGGCTATGGCTTCGACGTGCCGCTGCTCGCCGGCGATCACGTCACCGACGATGCCGGCACCGGCTTCGTCCACACCGCGCCCGGCCACGGCACCGACGACTTCGAGGTCTGGATGGCCCACAAGGGTCAGCTCGAGACGCGCGGCATCGACACCACGATCCCCTACACCGTCGATGCCGACGGCTACCTGACGAAGGACGCTCCCGGCTTCACCGGCCGCCGCGTTCTCAACGACAAGGGCGAGAAGGGCGACGCCAACGAGGCGGTCATCACCGCTCTGCGAGAGGCCGGCGCGCTGCTCGCCCGCGCCCGGCTGAAGCACCAATACCCGCATTCCTGGCGCTCCAAGAAGCCGATCATCTTCCGCAACACGCCCCAATGGTTCATCGCCATGGACAAGCCGCTCGAGGGCGGCGCGGAAGACACCCTACGCGCCCGCGCGCTCGCGGCCATCGACGCCACCCGCTTCGTGCCGGCCGCCGGCCGCAACCGCCTGCGCGGCATGATCGAGAACCGGCCGGATTGGGTCGTCTCGCGCCAGCGCGCCTGGGGCGTGCCGATCGCCGTGTTCGTCAACCGCGAGACCGGCGCGGTGCTCCGTGACGACGCCGTCAACGCCCGCATCGTCGCCGCCTTCGCGGCGGAGGGGGCCGATGCGTGGTTCGCGGAGGGCGCGGCCGCCCGCTTCCTCGGCGCCGAGCACGATTGGACGCTCTACGAGAAGGTCGACGACATCCTCGACGTCTGGTTCGATTCGGGCTCGACCCACGCCTTCGTGCTCGAAGGCCGCGACGACCTGAAATGGCCGGCCGACGTCTATCTGGAAGGGTCCGACCAGCATCGCGGCTGGTTCCATTCCTCGCTGCTCGAATCCTGCGGCACCCGCGGCCGCGCGCCCTACAACGCGGTCGTGACCCATGGCTTCACCATGGACGAGCAGGGCCGCAAGATGTCGAAGTCGCTCGGCAATCAGACCTTCCCGCAGGAGGTCACCAAGCAATACGGCGCCGACATCCTGCGCCTATGGGTCGCCTCGACGGACTATACCGAGGACAGCCGCATCGGGCCGGAGATCCTCAAGACCAACGTCGACACCTATCGCAAGCTGCGCAACACCCTGCGCTGGCTGCTCGGCACGCTCGCCCACCACGACGGCACCGACGTCGACGTCGCCGAGATGCCCGAGCTCGAGCGGCTGATGCTGCACCGCCTCGCCGAACTCGATGCCGAGGTCCGGCAGGGCTATCGCGACTTCGATTATCGCAGCGTCGTCTCGGGCCTGATTTCGTTCATGGTGGTCGACCTCTCGGCCTTCTATTTCGACGTGCGCAAGGACGTCCTCTATTGCGATCCGTGGTCGTCGACCCGGCGCAAGGCGGCGCTCACCGTGTGCTCGCGGCTGTTCGAGACGCTGGTCGCCTGGCTCGCGCCGCTGCTGCCCTTCACGGCGGAAGAGGCGTGGCTCGCCCGCCATCCGTCCGAGGACGGCTCGGTTCATTTCGGTCAGTTCCCCGAGATCCCGGCGGGTTGGCTCGATGCGGGTCTCGCCGAGAAGTGGCGCAAGATCCGCCTCGTCCGCCGCGTGGTGACGGGCGCGCTCGAGATCGAGCGGCGCGAGAAGCGGATCGGCTCCTCGCTCGAGGCCCATCCGACCATCTACGTCGCGAACGCCGATCTCCTCGCCGCGCTCGAAGGGGCCGACCTCGCCGAGATCGCCATCACCAGTGCGGCGACCCTCGTCGCGGGCGAAGGTCCGGACGGCGCGTTCCGTCTCGACGATGTCGCCGGTGTCGCGGTGGTGCCGGGCCTCGCGGAAGGGACCAAGTGCGCCCGCTCCTGGCGCATCCTGCCGGAGGTCGGCAGCGACCCGGATTATCCGGACCTGTCGCTGCGCGACGCCGCCGCCATGCGCGAATACGACGCGCGGAAGACGGCGGCGTGAGCGCCCAGCCGACGCCGAAGGGCGGCGGGCCGTCGCGGGCCGCCGTCCGTTTCGGAGCGACGCTCGGCTGGAGCGTCGCCCTCCTCGTGCTGGTCGTCGATCAGGCGACCAAGCTCGCGCTTCTGCGCGTCTACGGCCTCGAGACGGCGGGGGCGTTCCGCCTCGCGCCGTTCCTCGACATCGTGCTCGTGTGGAATCGCGGCATCTCCTACGGGATGCTCCAGCAGGACGCCGCGTACGGCCGCTGGTTCCTCGTCGCGATCAGCCTCGTCGCGGCGGTCGCCCTCGGCTGGTGGCTCGGCCGCACCGCGAGCCGCTTCACGGCGCTCGCGCTCGGCCTCATCATCGGCGGCGCGGTCGGTAACGGAATCGACCGGATCGCGTACGGTGCCGTCGTGGATTTCGTTCATTTCCACATCGGTACCTTTTCGTGGTACGTGTTCAACGTCGCCGACGTCGCCATCGTCGTGGGTGCCGCCGCGCTGGTGATCGAATCCGTCATCGGCGGGCGCCGCACCCGTCCTGCCGACGGCGACGTGAAGCGTTAGACGGATGTGCCGAAACCGGTGGTCGGTCCCGGTCGCATTGATGCCGCAAACGGCGTCATTGTGTTTCATTGGGGTCGAGGGCCGGATTCGGTTCGGCGGCTGAGGATGTTCGGGTTCGGCCGCCCGAGAGATTTCGCCTTCCGAGGCATGAAAGCGCCGCGCCGAGCGGACGAGCGATACGGAGCCTGCGTGTTGAGCCTGCGCATATCGAGTGGCGTCGCCCAGCGGGGCGCGCCCACGCCGCGGACCGTCGGTTTCCTCTCCGCCGCGAAAGCGATCGCCGCTGCGGGGGCGCTCGCCGGCGCCTTCGCGCTCGCCGGCTGCAATTCCGCGGTGAACGGCAACTATTATCAGGACGAGGCCCCCGACGGCCTCAACAACACCAATCCGGCCGGGACGAGCTTCGGCAAGGACAACAGCGGCATGCTCGCCAAGCGCATGCTGACGGGCGTCGGCATCCTGGAGCCGACCAAGCCGCCGATCGATTACACGCCGCGCTCGCCGCTGGTGCTGCCGGCCAATACCTCGACCCTGCCGACGCCGGAGAGCAAGGCGTCGCTCGAACAGGCGGCCGCCAAGCCGTGGCCGACCGATCCGGAAAAGAAGGCGCAGCTCGAGCAGGAGGCCGCGGTCGCCGACCCGACCCAGCAGCTCACCGCCGCGATGAAGTCCGGCCAGCGCGCCACGCCCGATCAGGTTCAGGCGGCCCGCATTCCGGGCGGCGGGCTCAACGGCAACCCCTACCAGACGACGCAGAACGACAAGCCGCTGTCGCCGGATCAGCTGAAGTCGGTCAAGCTGAACATCAACGACCCCGACAAGGGCAGCAAGACCGTCGACGTCGGCGACAACCCGTCGCGCAATTATCTGATCGAGCCGCCGCCGTCCTACCGCGTGCCGGCCTCGACCGCGCCGATGCCGACCTACAAGAAGAACGTCTTCCAGGTCTGGAACCTGCAGCAGGACAACAGCCCGCAGAGCCGCAACCCGACCGTCAACGGCGGCACCGGCACGTCGAACAATTCCGAATATACCTGCGATCCGAAGTCGCCCGGCTGCTGAGGCGGCCGCCCGCGACGGCCTCTCTCCGGCCTCGGGTCGACGCGCAGCCGGATCATGAACGATCCGGTCGCCGCGGCCCTGCGCGCCCGGCGCTTTGTTTCGCGCCGGCAACATTACCAAGAGTTCAGTAGCGCCGAGCGCCGCGGGTCCTGTAACGAACCCGTTGTCCGACCGCGGGATGAGCCCGCGTCCGCTCCGAACGAAAGGTCGAACGCCTGATGCGATCCGGTATCGCCCGCCGTCTCGCCGTCCTGCTCGTCGCCGGCACGGCCTTCGCCCCGCTCGCCGCCCCTCTCGCTTTCGCCGACGACGCCGCGCCCGAGACGACCCTGCCGGCCCCGGTGATCGCCCCCGACATGGCGACCTTCACTCTGGCGAACGGCCTCCAGGTCGTGGTGATTCCGGATCACCGCGCCCCCGTCGTCACCCACATGATCTGGTACAAGGCGGGCGCCGCCGACGAGCCGTCGGGCAAGTCGGGCATCGCCCATTTCCTCGAACACCTGATGTTCAAGGGCACCAAGGATCATCCGGCCGGTGCCTTCTCGGACACGGTGGCGAGCATCGGCGGCGAGGAGAACGCTTTCACCTCGAACGATTACACCGCCTATTTCCAGCAGGTCGCCAAGGACGATCTCAAGCTCATGATGGGCTTCGAGGCCGACCGCATGGCGAACCTCGTCCTCACCGACGAGGTGCTGAAGCCCGAGAAGCAGGTCGTGCTCCAGGAGCGCGCGATGCGGACGGAGAACGATCCGGGTGCGCAGCTCGGCGAGGCGCTCGACGCCGCCCTCTACGTCACCCATCCTTACGCCATCCCGGTGATCGGCTGGCGGCCCGAAATCGAGAATCTGCAGGCGAAGGACGCGCTCGCCTTCTACGATCGCTTCTACACGCCGAACAATGCGGTGGTCGTCGTCGCCGGCGACGTCACGCCGGAAGAGGTCAAGACGCTCGCCGAGGAGACCTACGGCAAGGTCGCGCGCCGGGCCGATCCCGGCGACCGGGTCCGTCCGTCGGTGCCGCATCTCGTGCCCGAGCGCATCGTCAAGCTCGTCGACGAGCGGGTGTCCCAGCCGACCGTGCAGCAGCAATGGCTGGTGCCGAGCCGTCGCACCGCGACCGACAACGAGGCGGCCGCGCTCACCGTGCTCGCCGAGCTCGTCGGCGGCGGGTCGACCAGCCGGCTCTACGACAAGCTTGTCCGCAACGACGGTCCGGCCACCAGCGCCGGTGCCTTCTATCAGGGCGGACCGCGCGATGCGGGCCGCTTCGTGATCTATGCCGCGCCGCGCGACGGCGTGACGACGGAGGCGGCCGAAACCGCGCTCGACGCGGTGATCACGGCAGTCGCCGACAAGGGCGTGACCGCCGACGAGGTCAACCGGGCGAAGCGCTCCATCGTCGCCGATTCGATCTATGCCCAAGACAACCAGGGCACGCTCGCGCGCATCTTTGGGGCGGGGCTCGCGACCGGGCTGACGATCGACCAGATCCGCAGTTGGCCGTCGCGCATCGCGGCGGTGTCGCCGGCGGACGTGCAGGCGGTGGCGCGCAAATATCTCGTGCCGGGCGAACAGGTGACCGGGCTGCTGCTGCCCCCGCCGGGCACCAAGCCGCAGAACGGCGGCGCCGTGGTGCCGCGTCTCTCGAACCAGGAAGGCTGATGACGATGTCGTTCGTTCGCGTTCTCCGCCGTCCCTTCGAGCGGGTCGGGATTCTTCTGCGCGCCGGCGCCGTCGCCGGCCTCGTCGCGGGCGGCTCGCTCGCCGGGGCCGTCGCCGCCGAGGCGATGGACATCGAGCCCGTCGTCAGTCCCGGCGGCATCCACGCCTGGCTCGTCCACGACGACAGCGTGCCGATCGTCGCCGTCAACTTCGCCTTCAAGGGCGGCGGTTCGGCGCAGGATCCGGTCGGCAAGGAGGGGCTCGCGAACCTCCTCTCGACCCTGCTCGACGAAGGCGCGGCCGACCTCGATTCCGAGGCCTACCAGAAGAAGCTCGCCGACCTCGCGATCAAGCTCGGCTTCGATGCCGGGCGGGATTCCTTCTCGGGCTCGATGCAGACGCTGGCGGCGAACACGCCCGCAGCGTTCGACCTTTTGCGCCTCGCCTTGACCGAGACCCGCTTCGACGCCGAGCCGATCAGCCGCATGAAGGCGCAGATCGTCTCCGGCCTGCGCGACGACGCCCAGAACCCGGGCGCCGTCTCGAACCGGCTGTTCGCCAAGACCCTGTTTCCGGAGCACCCCTACGGGCGACCCGGCGACGGCACGGTCGAGAGCGTCGAGGCGATCAAGGCCGACGATCTCAAGGCGTTCAAGGCGCGCATCTTCGCCCGCGACAATCTCTATGTCGGCGTGGTCGGTGCGATCGATGCGAAGACGCTCGGGGCTCTGCTCGACAAGACCTTCGGCGGCTTGCCCGCCAAGGCCGATCTGACGCCGGTACCGGACGTCGTGCCCGTGACCGGGGCGGAGGCCACCCGCGCCATGCCGACGGCCCAGGCGATCCTGCGCTTCGGCCTGCCGGGCCTCAAGCGGGCCGACCCGGATTTCATCCCGGCCTATGTGATGAACCACATCCTCGGCGGCGGCACCTTCACCTCGTGGCTGTTCCGCGAGGTGCGGGAGAAGCGCGGCCTGACCTATGGCGTCGAGACCTATCTCCTCGCCTACGACCACGCCGGCGTCCTCGCCGGCGGTCTCGCCACTCGCCCCGACAAGGCCGCGGAGGCGATGAAGGTGATCGACGGCGAGCTCCACCGCATGGCGACGGACGGGCCGAGCGCGGAGGAGCTCGCCGCGGCGAAGCGCTTCCTGATCGGCTCCTATCCGCTGCGCTTCGATAGCTCGTCGGCGATCGCCGGCCAGCTCCTCGGCATCCAGCTCGACGGCCTCGGGATCGACTACGTCAACAAGCGCAACGGCCTCATCGAGGCGGTGACGCTCGACGACGTGAAGCGCGTCGCCAAGCGCCTGCTCGACCACGGCGCGCCGACGGTGGTCTCCGTGACGCCGCCGAAGGGGTGAGCGGCGGGCGGGCGATCGGCCCAGTCCGATCAGACGATGCCGCCCTCCTGCCAGCGTGATGGCAGGAGGCTGCGCCTCCTTACGCCGGCGAAGCCGGTCCCACCTCGCGCGCATCCAGCCGTTCCGCTTCTTCGCTTCGGTCTTGTGATGGTGCCCAAGCTTTAGGCGCTCTGGCGAGACTCGGGGCAATCGGCTATGGCTCGACGCTCCGTGCCTCGAGGTGTGTCGTGTCCGCTCTCTCCGTCGTTCGATCCGCCGCGCGCGCCGGCTTGGCCGGTTCCGCGTGCCGGATCGCCGTGCAGCCTCGCGCGGCGGGGGACGGTCGATGAGGAGCGATCTCGGCCCCATTCCGGTGCTCGTCGGCGCCGCGGCGATCGCCGTGTTCGTCGGCCTCGACACCACGATGAAGTTCCTCCTGACCGACCTGCCGGTCGCCCAGGTAACCTTCCTGCGCTACGCCTTCGCGATCCCGTTCTGCATCGCCGCCTTCCTGAAGCGGCCCGAGCCGATCACCGTGCGCGCGATCCGCGCCAACGGCCTGCGCGGGGCGCTCATCGTCGCGACCGCCGTCACCTTCTTCTACGGCGTGACGATCCTGCCGCTCGCCGAGGCGATCGCGGTGCAGTTCCTCGCGCCCCTCTTCATCGCTGTGCTCGGCCGCTTCATCCTGCGCGAGCCGCTGCACCCGCGCATCCTCATTGGCATCGCGGCGGGCTTCGTCGGGGTGGTCGTCATCGTGCGCGCCCAGATCGGCGGCCATCACGACGTGCGCATGTTGTGGGGCTTCGCCTCCGCCGTCTGTGCCGCGTTCTGCTATGCGCTGAGCAACGTGCTCTTGCGCCGGCAATCGGCGCGCGACGGCGTCGGGCTGATGGTCTTGCTCCAGACCAGCGCGGCGGCGGTCTTTCTTTTGCCGGCGGGCGCGATCGCCTGGCACCCGATCGGTTCGGCCCAGATCGGGCTCTTCGTGTTCGGCGCCTGCCTCGGCACCATCGGGCAATTGACGCTGACCTGGGCCTATGCCCGGGCGCCGGCCTCGCGGCTCGCGATCCTCGAATATACCGGCTTCCTGTGGGCGAGCCTGTTCGGCTTCGCGGTGTTCCGCGAGGTGCCGAACGTCGACACGGTGTTCGGCGCGGCGATCATTGTTGTCGCCTGCCTCGTCGCGCTGCGCCGTCCCGGCGCGCGGCGCCAGCCGGCCTGAAACAAGAAAGGCCGCGGAGCTTGTCGCCCCGCGGCCTCGCATCGGTTCGGGACGAGCCGGATCAGCCGGCGAGCTTCGCCGCGATCTCGGCGACGTGCTTGCCCTGGAAGCGGGCGCCGTCGAGCTCGACCGCGCTCGGCTGGCGGGAGCCGTCGCTGTCCGACAGGGTGGTCGCGCCGTAGGGCGTGCCGCCCTTCACGGCGTCGACGCCCACCATGCCCTGGAACGCGTAAGGCAGGCCGACGACGACCATGCCGTGGTGCAGGAGCACGGTGTGGAACGAGGTGATGGTGGTCTCCTGGCCGCCGTGCTGGCTCGCCGTCGAGGCGAACACCGAGCCGACCTTGCCGATCAGCTTGCCCTGCGCCCACAGACCGCCGGTCTGGTCGAGGAACTGCTTCATCTGGGCGGCCATGTTGCCGAAGCGGGTCGGCGTGCCGAAGATGATCGCGTCGTAGTCGGCGAGCTCGTTCGGGTCGGCGATCGGCGCCTCCTGGTCGAGCTTGTAATAGAACTGCTTGGCGACCGCTTCCGGAACGAGCTCCGGCACGCGCTTGATGGTGACCTCGGCGCCGGCCGAGGCGGCGCCTTCCGCGGCGGCCTTCGCGAGCTGCTCAACGTGACCCCAGCTCGAATAATAAAGGACGAGAACCTTAGCCATTTCCGTCGCTCCTTGTGGTGTGGCGCCGAAGGCGGCCCGAGCGGCCGGCGTGCCACGTCTGATGAATTCTCTCCGGGCCGGATGGCCGGGCGGCAGCCCCCCGAGCCCCGCGCAACAGACCTAGTCTCAAGGACGCACCGGGGCCACGCACACGAGAGTGAACACTGCGTTCGCGAGAGCGGTGCAATCGGAGGGAGGCGGACCGTCGCCCAAAGATTGTCCGACGAGATGAGGCAGCGGCGCACCTCACTCGCGATAGCGAGAGCACACTGAAACGGTCTGCGCGAAGGAGCACGATCATGACGAACGAGCGCTTCGCCAGTGTCTGCGACGCCGTCGAGGACACGAAGGCCGCGGCCGAGACTATGACGCTGCGTTCGGCGCTGATGATGGCGCTCGATCGGCGCATCAAGGCGCAAGGCTGGACGCCGGTCGAGGCGGCGCTTCATCCCGGCGTGACCCAGCCCCGCGTGTCCGATCCCTCTCGCGGCAAGATCGACCTCTTCAGCCTGGACACGCTGGTCGACATGGCGACGGCGGCGGGTCTCCACGTCGAGATGCACATCGCGGCCTGACGGCGAACGACGGGAACCCGCGCCTACGCTGGCCGGCGGGGCGGAGAAAGCCGTTCTTCGAAACTCCGATCGAAAAGGGGCGCCGTTGCGCTGTTGACTCGCGGGGGTGCGACGCCTACATGGCGAGCGGGCTAGCACTCAGAAATGTCGAGTGCTAACCCGGCATTTCATCGGCGGTCCGCGCCCGGCAGCAGAGTGCGCCGGCGGAATCCGCGCCCGATCGGTACCCACGAAGGAAGACGAAACATGGCTTTCCGTCCGTTGCACGACCGCGTCGTCGTCCGCCGCATCACTGCGGAGGAGAAGACCAAGGGCGGCATCATCATTCCGGATACCGCCAAGGAGAAGCCGCAGGAGGGCGAGATCATCGCCGCTGGCCCGGGTGCCCGCGACGAGGCCGGCAAGCTCGTTCCGCTCGACGTGAAGGCCGGCGACCGCGTGCTGTTCGGCAAGTGGTCCGGCACCGAAGTGAAGATCGACGGTGAGGACCTCCTCATCATGAAGGAAAGCGACATCCTCGGCGTGATCGTCTGATCTCCCGCGTCCGCTTCTTCATTCAACGAGACCTCGAGCCAGGAAGGATCTGATCCATGGCCGCCAAAGACGTAAAGTTCGGCTCCGACGCCCGCGACCGCATGCTGCGCGGCGTCGATATCCTCGCCAACGCCGTGAAGGTGACGCTCGGCCCGAAGGGTCGCAACGTCGTCATCGAAAAGTCGTTCGGCGCCCCGCGCATCACCAAGGACGGCGTCACCGTCGCCAAGGAGATCGAACTCGAGGACCGGTTCGAGAATCTCGGCGCCCAGCTCGTCCGTGAGGTCGCCTCCAAGACCAACGACCTCGCCGGCGACGGCACCACGACCGCCACGGTTCTCGCCCAGGCGATCGTGAAGGAAGGCGCCAAGGCGGTTGCCGCCGGCATGAACCCGATGGACCTGAAGCGCGGCGTCGACCTCGCGGTCGCTGCGGCGGTGAAGGACCTCGAAGGCCGCTCGACCAAGATCAAGACCTCCGAGGAAGTTGCCCAGGTCGGCACCATTTCGGCGAACGGCGCCCGCGAGATCGGCGAGATGATCGCCAGCGCGATGCAGAAGGTCGGCAACGAGGGCGTCATCACCGTCGAAGAGGCGAAGTCGCTCGACACCGAACTCGAAGTCGTCGAGGGCATGCAGTTCGACCGCGGCTACCTGTCGCCCTACTTCGTGACCAACGCGGAGAAGATGCTGGCGGACCTCGAGGACGTCTACATCCTCATCCACGAGAAGAAGCTCTCCTCCCTGCAGCCGCTGCTGCCGGTGCTCGAGGCCGTGGTGCAGTCGTCCCGCCCGCTCATCATCGTGGCCGAGGACGTCGAGGGCGAGGCGCTCGCCACGCTCGTCGTCAACAAGCTGCGCGGCGGCCTCAAGATCGCGGCCGTGAAGGCGCCTGGCTTCGGTGATCGCCGCAAGGCGATGCTCGAGGACATCGCGATCCTCACCGGCGGCACCGTGATCTCCGAAGACCTCGGCATCAAGCTCGAGAGCGTCACGCTCGACATGCTCGGCCGGGCCAAGAAGGTCTCGATCTCCAAGGAAAACACCACGATCATCGACGGCGCGGGCGAGAAGTCCGACATCGAGGCGCGCGTGGCGCAGATCAAGGCGCAGATCGAGGAGACCACCTCGGACTACGACCGTGAGAAGCTCCAGGAGCGTCTGGCCAAGCTCGCGGGCGGCGTCGCGGTGATCCGCGTCGGCGGCGCGACCGAGGTCGAGGTGAAGGAGAAGAAGGACCGCGTTGACGACGCCCTGAACGCGACCCGCGCTGCGGTCGAGGAAGGCATCGTGCCGGGCGGCGGCGTCGCCCTGCTCCGCGCCAAGAAGGCGGTCGAAGGCCTCACCACCGACAACGCCGACATCCGCGCCGGTATCAAGATCGTGCTGCGTGCCCTCGAGGCGCCGATCCGCCAGATCGCCGAGAACTCCGGCGTCGAAGGCTCGATCGTGGTCGGCAAGATCCTGGAATCGTCCGAGGCCACCTTCGGCTTCGACGCCCAGACCGAGACCTATGTCGACATGATCAAGGCCGGCATCATCGACCCGACCAAGGTCGTGCGTACGGCCCTTCAGGACGCCGCGTCGGTCTCCGCGCTGCTCATCACCACCGAGGCTCTCGTCGCCGAGAAGCCGAAGAAGGACGCTCCGGCGATGCCGGGCGGCGGCGGCATGGGCGGCATGGGCGGCATGGACTTCTGATCCATCCCGCGGCCGGGCGCCCGCCCGGCTTCGCAGAAGACAAAAGGAAAGGGCGGCCCCGTGGCCGCCCTTTCTGCATTTCAGGCAAGGTATCAGGCGCTCAATAGCCCCGCTTGGGATCGACGAGATGCTCCGGCGGCAGACCGCGTTCGAGGCGCGCGATCTGGCGGACGACGAGGGCCATGATCTCGCGGGGGCCGGAATCGGCCGCCACATGGGGCGTGATCGTCACCTTCGGATGGCCCCAGAGCGGGCTCGCCGCGGGCAGCGGCTCGGTCTCGAAGACGTCGAGGGTCGCCGCGCCGAGGGTGCCGTCGTCGAGGGCGGCGAGGATGTCCGCCTCGATCTGGAGCCCGCCGCGCCCCGCATTGACGAGGATCGGCGGGCCGAGGACGCCGTCGCGGGCGAGCCCCGAGAACAGCCGATAATTCAGAATGCCGCGCGTCTCCGCCGTGAGCGGCAGGAGCGTGACGAGAATGTCGGTGCGGGCGAGGAAGGGGGCGAGCCCCTCCACGCCGTGGAACACCTCGACACCTGCGACCGTCCGTGCCGTTCGCGCCCAGCCGGCGACGCGGAAGCCGAGTCGCGCCAGCACCTCCGCAGCGTCGCGGCCGAGCTCGCCGAGGCCGAGCAGGCCGACCCGGACGGCGGAGGCCGCCTCCTGCGGCGGGCTCGCCCACACCCGCCGCGCCTGCTGGTCGAGATAGAGGCGCTGCCGGCGATGGTGCGACAGCACCTGCAGCACCACCCATTCGGTCATCCGCATGGTGAGGTCGGGATCGACCGTGCGGGCGATCGGCACCGCGGGGAGGAGCGGATCGGCCAGGACGTGGTCGACGCCCGCGCCGAGGCAGAGCGCGGCCTTGAGGTTCGGCAGCCCCGCGAGGGCGCCATGGGGCTGCTTCCAGAGGAGGGCGTACTCGATTGCGGCGGGATCGTAGGCGTCGCGGCCGTGGACGGCGATCGTCCGGTTGGTCAGGGCGGCGCGGGCCTCGGCCTCCCAGGGCGCAAGGTCCCATCCGGTGATGGCGAGCAGGATTGTCATCGGGGGCTCCGAGGAGGCGCGGTGTCTCAGACCGCGCGGCGGGCGGCGGGCTCGGCGGGCGAGGCAGCGCGTTCGGTGCGGCCGTCGTCGACCTCGAGGCTTTCGAGCCGGTTGCCGCGGCGGGCGATCTTGTCGGTCGAGATGACGATCTGGTCGATGTCGTTGGTGACCTGACCGAAATGCTTGCCGAGGGCGCGCACCCGCTCGTCGAGCCGCACGATGTCCTCGACGAGCTTGCGCACCTCGGACTGGATCAGGTGGGCCTGCTCGCGCATCCGCTCGTCGCGCAGGATCGATTGGACGAGCTGGATCGACAGCATGAGGAGCGAGGGCGAGACGAACACCACGCGGCCCGCGAGCGCCTTGGCGACGACGTCCTCGTAGCGTTCGTGGAGTTCGGCGAACAGGGATTCCGAGGGGATGAAGAGGAGCGTCGTGTCCTGGGTCTCGCCGGGGATCTGGTAGCGGGCGCGCAGATCCTCGACATGTTTCATCACGTCGCGGCGGAACTGCGCCTCGGCCGCCTTCGTGGCATCCGGCGTTTCCGCCGCGCGCACGCGGCTCCAGGCCTCGAGCGGGAACTTCGCGTCGATGACGAGGACCGGCTGGCCGTTCGGCAGCCGCACCACGCAATCGGGCCGCGTGCCGTTCGACAGCGTGGCCTGGAAGGCGAAGGTGCCCTCGGGTAGGCCGTCGCGGACGATCGCCTCCATGCGGCCCTGGCCGAAGGCGCCGCGCGATTGTTTGTCGGCAAAGATTCTCTCGAGCTGCCGGACGTGGCCGGTCAGATCGCCGATGGTGCGCTCCGCCTTGTCGATCACCGCGAGGCGCTCGGCGAGGCGGCGCAGGTTCTCGTGGGTCGCCTGGGTGCCCTCGGTCATGGTTTGACCGAGGCGGTGACCGAGGCCGTCGAGGCGGTCGGTGAGGGCGCGGGCGAGGTCGGATTGCCGGGAGCCGAAGATTTCCGCCATCGTCTTGAGGCGGACCGCGGTCTCCTCCTGGGCGCGTTGCAGGGCCTCGAGCCGCTCATGGGCTTCGTCGCTCTCGCCGTGGCCGCCGGCCCGGGCGAGCGCGGCGCCCACGAGACCGGCGACGAGCAATGCGAGCGCCGCGGCGGCGACCAGAGGCCACCCCGAGACGCTCGTTTCGGCGATCGAGAAGACGATGTCCTGCATTGCCCCCTTCTACCCGATTCGCCGTCGTACCGCCCGGGATCGCGGGCAGGGCGGGGGCGGGGAGGGGCGGCGGGATCAGCTCGCGTAGCGGCTCGCGTCGGCGCCGTAATAGTTGATGTAACGCGTGTTGATGCGATCGACCGGCAGCACGATGAAGACGTCGGTGGTGCCGAACTGACGATCGACCACCGCGCCGTCGCCGATGTAGGCGCCGATGCGGAGATAGCCCTTGATCAACGGCGGCAGGGCATGGAGCGCGGCGCGGGTGTCGATCGTGTCCTTCGCCATCCGATTCATCTCGACATAGCGGCTCTCAAGCGCCCGCACCCGCCACTCATCCGGCGCGCGGCAATGGTGGTGCAGGAAGGACAGCGGGGTCGCGAGGGCGTCGGGATCGGTCCCTTCGAGGGAAGCGACGCCGATCAGGGCATCGACCCTGTGTTGCAGGGTGTAGGCCCAGACCCCGTGCCAAAGCAGCTCCACCGTCCGCTTGCTGCGATAGGGCGCGAGCACGCAGGAGCGGCCGAGCTCCAGGAAGGAGTGGCCGGGATGGGATTGGATGATCGGCGCGATATCGTATTCGGAGGCGGTGTAGAAACCGCCGTGGCGCTCGGCGATCTCTTGGCGGAGCAGCCGGTAGGTGCCGACGACCTGCGGCTTCTTGCGCCGGAACGGCTTCGGCGCGGCCGCATGGTCGAGCACCAGCATGTGGTCGCAGATGGCGTCGAAGGCATCGGAATCGCGCCGCGTCGTCTTGGTGACGGCATCGGCGATGGCCGACATCTCATCGTAGAAGACGTGGTAGCGAACGCTCTGGGAGCGGCGGATCTCCCCCTTCGTACGGGCAAGGCGCACTTCCAGATCGCCCAGTCGGCCGAGCGTCGGCGCCTCGGGATCGAGCGGCAGCAGGCGGGTGCCGGGGAGGCGGAGGCCAGGAAGAGCGTTGAAGCGGCGCAGGCCCGCTCCGGTCCCGTGGTCGGCCCGGCGCGGCATCGGGAAGCCGGCGGGGAAGCCCTTCAGGAAGGGCAGCGGCCCGGGCGCCGGATCGGTCCCGGTCTTGGCCGCGGCGTTGGTCGCAGCCGGCGGGAACACATGCTCGGCGAGAGCCTGGGGCAGGAACGGCGGCATTTGGGGCTCGGACTTTTCCGATCGTCTCATGCGTTCCCTCCCGCGGGCCGATCTCGCGGGCGATTCGCCGCAGCCCGGTCGGTGCGGAAAGCCCGTCTACGCCCAGCCCGTCGGTGAGCGCGTTCACGTCGGGTCGGCCGGATCTCGACCCGCGCAGCGGCGCGGCGCCTCATCAGCCTCCGCGCATGACTCACCGAGAAAACATAGTTTGCCGACACTTCTATGACAACTGCGACGGCGCAGCATCTCGTGCGCCCGCCCGTGCGCGGGGGGTATGCGGACGCGCCTTCGGCGTGGTTCGCAACCCTAAGCCGCCACCGCGGCGAGGCTCGGGCCGGCGGAGCGCAGGGCGAGCGCCTCCGCGAGGTGATGGCGGCCGACGCGATCCTCGCCGTCGAGATCGGCGAGGGTGCGGGCGACCTTGAGCACGCGGTGATAGCCCCGGGCGGACAGACGGAGGCTCTCGGCCGCGCCGGCGATCAGCGCACGGCCCGCCGCGTCGGACTCGGCGACCGTCTCGATGAGGTTCGGCCCGCACTCGGCGTTGAGACGCGCCGGCACACCGAGCGCCTCGAACCGCGCCGTCTGCCGCGCCCGCGCCGCCGCGACCCGGGCGGCGACCTCGGCCGAACCCTCTGCCGGCGGCGGCAACGTGAGATCGGCGGCGGAGACCGCCGGCACCTCGATCCGCAGGTCGACGCGGTCGAGGAACGGGCCGGAGAGGCGGGCCTGATAATCTGCGGCGCAGCGCGGCCCGCGCCGGCAAGTGTGGCCGGGTTCGCCGGCGAGCCCGCAGCGGCAGGGGTTCATGGCGGCGACGAGCTGGATCGAGGCCGGGTAGGCGACGCGATGGTTCGCCCGGGCAATCACCGCCTCGCGGTTCTCCAGGGGCTGGCGGAGCGCGTCGAGCACCTGGGGGTGGAATTCGGGCAACTCGTCGAGGAACAGCACGCCGTGGTGGGCGAGCGAGACCTCGCCGGGCCGGGCCCGGAGGCCGCCGCCGATGTGATTTTTCGGAGATAATGAGATGAAGTGCCGATTCGTTCTCCTCGTTGGCCCCGAAATGGCGGACCATAGTTCTCAAATCAGGCGAGACGGGATCGCCTTTTTTCGCAGCGAATGCGACACGATTGGAGGTCGCCGGTGACCCGAATTATCCCGCCCAGCCATCGTTCAATTACCGGATCGTTGCCGACGCGATTTCCGGAACGACAGCTTCACTATGAGTCGAAGCTTGAGCGCGATTTTCTCATTTTTCTGGAGATAGATCACGAGATTGAGGCGGTTGTAACTCAGCCAATCACAATTGATATTTTTGTCGATGGGCGTCGACGTCGATACACGCCTGATGTACTTGCTATCTGGTGGGATGACGTGTATTTCCCGTATGGGAAGCGCAGGGTGATTTTTGAAGTAAAGCCGCGTTCTGTGCTTAAAAAAGATTATGAAAAGCTTGCTCCCAAGTACCGTGCCGCGAAGGCGTACTTTGAGGCAAGGGGAGTCGGCTTCCGCGTGATCACCGACCGCAGCATTTATTGCCCTAGGCAGGCGAATGCCGCGCTGATCGGCCCGGCCATGCGGCGCCCGCTTTCCCAAGACATCATATCAACCGTTCGCGCAATCCTCACCTATCCCGGAGTGGCCAGTCGCTCCCTAAGTGAGGTTAGGAAGCTTCTCGTCGCGGACGGGCTCCTACGCGACACCGCACAGCAGGCTCTGCTACATATGCTTGGCATGCGATATTTGGTCGCAGATCTCGCTGCGCCGATCGGTGACGAGACGAGGGTGAGATGGTGGGCCGACGTGATTGCCGAGGAGGCCGCGCTTGAAACGGATTAATTTCAGCGTTGGAGAGCAGGTTTCAATCGGTGGTCGAGTTGGCCGCTTTGTGAGGATCCTGGATTTCAATCGCTTCCTTGTCCGCTTCGAGAGCGGCGACGTCCGCCTCGTTGCGCCGGGTGACGTTGATCGCGATGGAAATACCCTAGACGTCAAGCGTCACTTCGACGATTGCACCCCGGCCGAAATTGAACTGGCCTACCGATGGCGCGACGCGCTGCGCCCACTCCTGGACCAAAGCACCGAGCGAGGTGGGCGCGATGCGGTCGTCGCCTCGGCTGCTGAAATGCTCGGGGTCAGCCGCGCGACCGTATACCGACGGTTGGATCAGTGGAACGGGGATCCAGTGAGCCTCCTGCCGGGAAGGAGATCAGGCGGCCGAGGGCGCAGTCGATTAGGAGACGAAAGGGATGCTTTGCTTTCGTTCCTAATCGATAAAGAGTACCTCAATCGCAAGCAACGGAACGTCAAAGAGTTTTACGACGATTTCCTACTGCCGGCGTTTGCTGACGCAAAGCTCCCGTCTCCAAGCTTACCCACAGTCTATCGTCACATTGAAGCTCTCGATCCGGTCTTGGTGATTGAGCGCCGTATCGGCAAGCGGGCGGCGCGAGATGCGAAATCCAAAATGATGGGAAAATTCCCATTTGGCACGGCGCCCCTTTCCTGCGTTCAGATAGACTACTGGCCTTACGACGTTGAGATCGTGGACGATAACTACCGCATCCCGATCGGCCGTCCATGGCTTGCGATGGCCATCGACACCCACACTTGTATGCCTACGGGCTACGTACTCACCCTGGATGATCCTTCAGCCAGCGTTGCCGGGGCGGCAGTCTTCCACTCCATCACCCGTAAGGAGCCTTGGCTTCGCGCGATAGGCGTGGATATGACTTGGCCGGTATGGGGACTTCCACTGATCGTGATGGCGGACAACGCCAAGGAGTTCCGCGGCACAATGCTTCGCCGGTTCCTCTCTCAGGAGGATCGGGAGCTCCTGAATAGGCCCGTCAAACGTCCCCAGTTTGGCGCGCACATCGAGCGATTCTTCGGCACGCTCGCCAGGAAAGTGAAATCAGCGCCAGGCGCAACTGGCTCCAATGTCGTTGAGCGTAAGACGCGCGACAGTGCCAAGACGGCGAGCCTTACGTTGCAAGAGCTCGAGCTACACCTTCTGAGCGTTCTGAAAGAATACATGAATACCGTGCATGCCTCGCTTGGAGGGCTGACGCCACTTCAGAAATGGCGTTCGTGCTTCTTCGAGGATGGAGTGCAGGTGCGGGAATTACCAGAGGAGCCCGCTAATCTCGAGCAAATACGTGTTGAGCTCCTGCCGTTTAAGATGCTCACACTGCAGACTTATGGGATCCGCTGGGACAAAATTAGTTACGATTCCGACGAACTGGTCGCGATGCGCCACCGGTACTCCCGCCATAAGGGCAAGACTTTTACTGTGCGGCGGGATTCGCGAGACGTGAGCCGCGCCTATGTCTGGGACCCGGATAACAAACGCTATCTGACGGTTCCCTATAGGCACCCGGAAGGACCGCCGATGAGTGTATGGGAGCTCCGTGCGTTGAGGGCAGAGTTCAAAGAGAAAGGCCGGCGTGCGTTCACAGAGCTTGAGATATTCGACGCTTGCAAAGAACGGCGCCAACGGCAGGCGCTGCTTGAAGAGGCAGGCAAGCTGACCCGCAAAGCGCAACGCGAGAACCAACGCCGGCGCAGCCAGGGGGCGGCGATCGCGCGCGAGCAGATCATCATTGCGGCGACTGCTGCGCGCGCCGAGCAGGTCATCCCGATAGCCCGCAGCGGGCCGTCGCCTCATGATCCGAGTAGCACGACCTATGTAATAACGCCCACGGCTGCACCAGACGAGGCTGGGGACGACTATGACGATTTGGACATCTAATGGAACGCCCTCCGATCCCTGCCAAAATCGCGACGGAGGCCGACCTGGGGCACTTGCATCCAAAGGCTCAGGCTCTTGCTCATCTCCCGTTAGAGGAGCGGATCATCGCTCGGTGGCCAAGCCTTTGGATTGGGCATCGGGCGGCTGATGATGTCTTCAAGACGCTTGATCGCTACCTCCTTACGCCGCCCTCGATCCGTCCGCGCAATCTTCTGATCTTTGGCGAGTCCGGCGTTGGAAAATCAACGATCCTAAATCGCTGGGAAAGCCGCGTCCGCGCCGACAATGCGAAACGCGTGGAGAGCGAGGATCATGACGGTGCCGGTGAATGGGTGGTCTTGCCGGCCATCCGATTTCAGACGCCACCTGCGGGAGATGAGGCAAAGCTCTACAACAACATCCTGCTTGAGTTTGGTATGCGGCTTTCGCCCTCCATGGCGCTAGCACAAAAGGAGCTGATGGTCCGCCGACTTATCGCCCAGTGCGGCGTGAGAGTCATGCTGATGGACGAGTTTCACAACGCGTTGTCAGGTCGGTTCGACAAGCGCCTGCACTTTAACGTTCTAATCAAGAACCTGACCAACGAGACCGGCGTGCCGATCGTCGCTGCCGGCACCGAGAGTGTGGACCAAGTCTTTCAGAAGGAGGATCAGCTCAACCGGCGATTCAATCGGTTAAAGCTGGAACGCATGAAGATGGATGGCGAATGGCGTCGGATTCTTCGCGCCTACGGTAAACTCATACCCCTTCGTCGGCCTAGTGACCTGTCTGAGGCGGGTCTGTCTGAGCGGCTGTATGCACTGTCCAAAGGCGTAATCGGCGAACTTTCCAACATCCTCTATGACGCAGCATTGGCTGCGGTCGACAGCGGGGAAGAATGCATTACGGATAAGCTAATCCGGCTCATTAGATGATCACAGAAGTCGAGGCCATCTTCCGTAGGTGGAAGGAGAGCTCCGACCCTACGAAGGCGCGCCCCTGGCCGTTTCGACCTCAGCCTCGTCACGATGAGCTGCTGTCGTCGTGGTTTTTGCGCGCCGCACAAGGACTCGAGCTGAAGCCCTACACGCTGGCTCACATGACGTGGCAATCAACCCCTCCTGTCTTGACTCGCGATATCGATAACTTGGCCGACCCGCGGGTGGTTGGCGGAATGGCCGCCAAGACCGACACTCCCATCGATCGAGCCTGGGGAACTACGCTCGCTGCGTTCGACGGTTCGCTCGTGGAAAGCTATGTCCCTGGAGGTAGGAACGCTTGGGTCCTGCAACTCGGAGTGTGGCACCGCATCCGCAACTTAGCCGGTCTGCAGTTTTGCCCAGCATGCTTAGCCGAGACGGCCTATTTCAAGCGCGCCTGGCGCATAGGGTTCGTCACATGCTGCGCGGTGCATGGTGTGAAGCTTCTAGATCGGTGCGGTGAGTGTGGCGGTACGGTAGAGCCACATAGATCTCTGGCTATATGCAGTTGTTCACGGTGCGGCGCCGACCTCCGCGAGGGCGCGCGCGTCAGAGCCGGCCGGCGCGTTGTTAAGCTCCAGGCACATGCGTCAGCCATTCTGGCACGTGGCTGGGGTTATCTCGGAGAGAATATCTTCAGCTGGAGCCATCTTTATTTCGAGACCTTGCGCATCATTGCCAAGGCTTTGGCGCATGGTCCGCGCTCAGAAGCTCTCCGTCGTGTTGTAGCTCGGCGGTACGGAGGCGATCCTTCCCCGTTTCCTTGGAGCAGCGGGCGCAGTTTGGAGCATTTCAGCGTTCATGATCGCTACCGACTCGTCGATCTTGTAGCGCCACTTCTGAAAGAGTGGCCAACTCGTTTGGTCGAGGCCTGTCGCGAGGCAAGGATGTGGCGAAGCTGGATCATCCACGATGACCCCTGCCCCCCCTACGCCCTTGCAAGCATTGTAAATGAGCATCTTTCCCTAGGTTCCTATAAGCCATCCGAAGTGGAGATTCGAGCAGCACTTGCCTATCTTGACCGCATCGGCGGTCCGATCTCGAAGGCCAAGCTCGTGCGGTTGATCGGCGACTGCGAGGCCGTAGATGCAATCATGCAGGTGGAGGCTAATAATCGTCTGTGATCGCGCTCACCTAAGTAGCCCGCAACCTTTAGAGGAGCCGTGCTGCGCCGCGCACCAAGCGGGCCGATGACGGACTGACCAAATTTCAGCGCTATAGGCAGCAGCAGCGTCATTGAGGCGTGAAGCTGCGGCGTCGATTGCTTCGGAGCCATGCGACGAGCACGCCGCCTATATCGCGAGCTTGCTCAAGGCGCCGAAAGACGACAAGCGCTTCATCTTCCAGGCCGCGAGCCACGCGCAGTGCGCCGTCGGCTTCCTCCATGGCTGCCAGCGCTCATCGACGAAGACGACGGCCCGCCGCCTCTCATGCTGCCGGGCGACGTCAATCATAATGTAGCTAATTTAGAGCTATCTTATGATTGACAAATGCGCATAAAATAGCTACATCATAGCGACCTCCACGGGGATCGCCATGAGCAAGAAGACCATGACACTCAACCTCACCGAGGCGGAGATGAGTGCCCTTGAGGCGCTGTGCGCCAAGAAGGACCTCAGCAAGACCGGCCTGATGCGGCAAGCCCTGCGGCTCTACCAGATGATCGATACCCGGGTGGAGCGCGGCGGCAAGCTGTATTTCGAGGACGACCAGACGAGAGAAAAGTCGGAAATCATGATGCTATGACATCGTATTCCGTCTTCATCATCGACGCGTCCTCGCGCCAGCCTGTCGAGGCCGAACTGCTCGATACGATCGGCGAGCGACAGCTGCTGGACTGGCAATTCCAGTGGCGCCGGACTCTGGAGACCTATCTGCGGCGTCTTGCCGACAACGGGGTGACCCGGCAGGGTCTCGACTGGCCGCAGAGCTGGCATTGGGACTGGCGCGCAAAGATCGACGAAGTGCGCGGTCTGCTCGGCCACACGGGATACAGCGTTATCTGTAGGGATGTGACCCAGGGCATGATGCGGCTCGATCTGGCGAGCCGCCTGGCGCGTCTTGACGGGCAGGTGGGCAAGCCGCTCGTTTATATCGACTACCTCGAAATCGCGCCCTGGAACTGGAACGAACCCTATGCCGATCCGCCGCTTTATCGCGGTATCGGTCAGGTGCTGATCCGGACCGCGATCCAGAGGAGCTTCGACGAAGGCTTCCACGGTCGTGTCGCCCTTCATTCCCTGCCGCAGGCGGTCGCGTTCTACGAACGCTGCGGCTTCACCAATCTTGGCACCGATCCGAACCAGTATCGTGGACTGCTACCCTACTTCGAGATCACGACGGAGCAAGCCAGGACGTTCTTATGAGGAGAAGCGCAATGACCTACAGCATCACAGCTGATTGGGCCCTCGCCAGGGCGGCGCTCGATGAGACGTCGACCCCCAGCGCAGGCCCCCTTTCCGCCCGTCCCCATGTGCCGGGCGAAGCCTTTTGGCTCCGCGGCGAAGAAACCCGTCTGGCCTTCGCCCGCTTTGTCAACATGGCGCGCCGCCAGCGCGGCTGGTCGATCGAAAAGCTCGCCGATGACGCCGACATCGAGGTCGGCGAGCTGATGAGCATCGAGCAGGACGGCGGTCACGAGCCTGAGCTGCGCACGATCTGGCGGCTGTCCGAGGTCTTCGATGTATCGCAGGCTCGACTGATGGAGCTGGCGGGACTGGCTTCCCCGAAGGACACACAGGCTATCGAGGAAGCTGTCCGCTATGCGGCACGGTCTACGGCCATCACAGCCCTGACAGCCGAGGAGCAGGCCGCCTTTGACGGCCTCGTTTCCGTGCTGCGCGACAAGGCGAAGTAACGGGCGGCCGGCAGCCCGGGGAGTTCACGATGGCTCGGAACTACATCCTGAGACGCAAAACCCAGCATGAAATCGACGAGCGCGTCGAGCGTGTCCTGGCGCGTCTCGGGAATCCCGAACCACCGCTCGACCTCCGGGTCGTTCGCGATCTGCTCTCGCTCGATCTAGCCTATTTCCGGAAAGATGATCCGTCTCTTGCCGATGAGGTCATCAGCCGCATGCGCATGGCGAGCAAGCAGATCATCCGGCGTCCCATGCTCTTCTTCGAGGCCGTCGCCAAATTCGATTTGCGTGCGCTCTATCTTCCGGACAACAAGCGCATCCTGCTCGATCAATCGCAACCCGAGCTGAAGCACCGTTGGCATGAAGCGCATGAGATCGGCCACAGCATCATCCCCTGGCACGATGGAGCCATGCTTGGCGACGATCGTTTCACCCTGAACCAGAACTGTCATGACCAGATCGAGGCCGAAGCGAATTTCGCAGCCGGCCGCCTGCTTTTCCTCCGAGACCGCTTCACTGCCGAAGCCCGCGACCACGCGCCCTCCATCGAAGCCGTGCGCGCGCTCAAGCCGGTCTTCGGCAACACCTACACCACGACCTTCTGGCGCTCTATCGAGACCTGGGGCGTATCTCTGCCGATTGTCGGCATGATTTCCGGCCATCCGCACCCGGCGCGCCGGTCGGCTGAGTTCGATCCGGCCACGCCCTGCGAACATCTGGTGCGCTCGTCGGCCTTTGCCGCCGGATTCGGTGGGGTGGGCGAAGTCGAAGTCTTCAAGCTCGTCGCCAGCTATTGCCAGCCCCAGCGAGCCGGGCCGCTCGGCGAAGCCGAAATTGTGCTCACCGACGACAATGGCGATGCCCATGTCTTCCGGTTCGAGAGCTTCAGCAACAGGTACCAGACGCTCACCCTCGGGGTCTATCAACGTCCCTACGCGCCATTGGTCCGGTTCGGCACCTGAAGGTGACCGCTATCGCGACACCATTGGACCTGACCCTGCTTGACCCAGAAGTGGCAGCCGCAGGCGTTAAGCTGGCGCACGGAGGGTTCGATCGTCGGCCGCAGCAGCCAGTCGAAGCGCACCGACCAACGGGGGCGCCGCGCCTGGCTCAGCGAGAGCTGAATCTTCTCGCCGCATCCGCCCGGACAGCGGAAGCAGGCCCATTTATCAAGGGCGCCGTCACGCACGACGACCAGCGACCCCGTCTGGAGCTGGTCCGGCGTCGGATGCCGGGGGCTGACCCGCGTGACCAGATCAGTGCGGCCGATCAACCGACACTGCTCGGCAATCCAGCGGCAAAGGTGGCTAAAGACGCGCATCAGCTGATCCGATCCATGAAGGGGTCCATGTCGCCCCGGCCCCAATAGTCTTCGCGCGCGCAAATCGGACAGTGCGGCGACTGGATAGCGCCGCGCTTCCGCTCGATGCCGCGGTCCAGCCGCCGAACCCGCTCCCAGGCCCAACCCCCTTCCGCGCGATAGTCGGTCAGGCCCTGCAGCAGCTCATTGACGGCAAGCGCCGCCGTTTCGGTCGTGAAGGTCACCACGGCCGGCGCCGGATTCTGACCGCCGCGGACATAGGCCTCACGCTTCTGCCGCTCGTAGTCTTCCGGCGCTTCCCGACGCAGCGCCTCCTCACCGGCCACCTTCGGGTCAACGATGCCTCGGCAGGAGATGCATGGCGCGCCCGGGGTCAGCACCGTGACCCGCGCCGACATGTCACGCATGCCCGCCGACGCCGGCTCGATCGCGAGCCCCATGTCGATCACCGGGATCAGATAGAAATGCGAAAGGCGATTTAGAAACATCCTGCCCGCATGGTCATCCGTGCAGCCGAAAATCACGTCGCAGGCTTTCAGCGCATCCCGTGCGGCTTCATCCTCGATCCAGCCGCGATGGGTGTGGACACGCACACCCAGGCCTAATTCCGTGATCTCCCGCGCGAGCACCTCGACCTTCGGCCGCATGGCGTCGGCATCCGCCCGGCGTGCGCCATGGAGGCGGTTCAGGTTGGAGGTCTCGACGATATCGTCGTCGAACAAGGCGAGCTGACCGATGCCGAGCCGGGCCAACAGCATCGCCGTGGCGCTGCCCGTGCCGCCGCAGCCGACGACGCCCACGCGCATCGCCGCCAGACGGCCGTTGACGGCATCGCCGAACAACAGCGCCTGACGCACCAGCGCCGGGTTCGAGTCGCCGGGCTCGCCGCCGAAATAGAGCAGCCGGGAGCCGACGCTTCGAACGATGTCGGCCGCGACGGGTTCCTTGTCATCGAACCAGGCACGCGCCAAGAAATGATCGCCGCCGGCGAGCAGCACACTCGCCATGATCGCGTCAGCGCCGTTGCGGTTGCGCAGCAACCGGTAGAGATCGCGCTCGTTCGTGTCGTCCTGCCGCGAAAATGCCCGCATGCCGGCCGGATGGCTATGCACGATCGCCGGCAGCAGACCCCGTTCGGCCGCCTGCCGGCACAGACTGACGAAGGAGGCCGTCGACCAGGTGATATGCCGGGCGCTCGCCGAAATCTCGTCGCCCGCCGGCACCGGAACGACCTCATGGGAAACCAGCCGAAGCCGCCGGCGACGGGACCAGGGGTCCATCCCAACGACGTTGCGCCCGAACAGGACATAGGCCGAGGCCTCGATCCCGTCCGGGCGCTGGAGTAGGTCGCGCAGCGCCTCGGCATGACGCGCCTGCAGGGTCACATCGAGATGCATCACGCGGCCTCCTGCAGCGCCTGTTCGACCCGCTTGAGCATGGTCCAGATGCCGTCGACGCCCGGCCGCCAGTTATTGTTGTGCCGGGACCATCGCTGCCACTTTTGACTCTCGAACTGCTGGGGCTGATCCGCGCAGTTGGGATAGCGGCTGGATTGCACGAGGCTCAGCCAGGGCAGCGCGTAGAACATATCCGGAGGCGCATCGGGATAGCCGCGCGGAAGGAGGATCAGGATATCGGCCGCGACGACCTGAAATTTCGCCGCCGGCAGGGCGAAGCCGGACAGGATGACGCCCTTGCGGCCGCCATCCTCCACTTCCCGGAAGGCCAGGCCCCGCTCCTCAAGATAGCGCCGGTCGGCGGTCGGGAGGAAGCTCATGCCCCGCCCTCCGTCGTCTGGCTGATGCCGGTGAAGAAGCGTTCCAGCCCCTTGCCGTCGAGCCGCACCAGCTCGGTGTCGCCGATCGGCCGATCCTCGGCGCCACGCACTTCCAGCCAGACGCCGTAGGTCTTCGGATCGACCTTTGCGAGCGTCTTCAACACCCGCCCGCTGATCGCGCAGGCGCCCCATTCCAGCACGTGACCGTCCAGCTCGATCCGAAAGGACTCGGCCCCCGGAAAGATCAGGAAGCGTTCGACCCGACCGCCACGCAGGTCGGTCGTCTCGTCCTGGCGCAGCTCTTCGAGCTCGCCGTCCCGCAGGATCTGGAACACCAGATGTTCCTCGGGGATGCGCACGCCGGCGGCTTCGAGGATCTGCCGGCCGGTCGGAACAGGATCGTCGATCCGCACCGGCCGGAAATTCAGGTCGGCATCGCCCACGCTGATGTGGAAGGCGCCGTAGTCGTGTCCGTTCTGCTCTGCAGCCATGATGGCCTCCTGTGCCTGTCAAGCGGCGAGGTCCTTGCCATTGGCGACCTCGACATGCAATGTATGTCGAGAATATAGGAGGGCGCTCGCAAAGCGTCAAGATCACCATGTCGAAATCGCCATGACCATAGAGCACGAGAAGCCATCGGACATCTTCAAGGAACGACTGCGGGCTGCGCGTGAAAGCCTGCGGCAGATGAGCCAGGCCGCCCTGGCCAAGGAGAGCGGCCTGCCGCCCAGCTCCATCGCCCATTTCGAGGCCGGCACCCGCAAGCCGTCTTTCGACAGCCTGCGCAAACTGGCCAACGCGCTCAGCGTGACCACGGATTTCCTGCTCGGACGCACGGACAATCCCGAGGGCGCGGCCGAGGCCGATCCGCTCTACCGCGACATGCAGAAGCTGAATGATGAAAACCGGCGGCAGGCCGCCGACTTCATGCGCTTCCTCGCCGAGAAGCATGACAAGGAGGCTGGGAAAAAATGACTGGCAACCCCGACCTGAAACAGAAGCAGCTCATGCGGCGCGCCGAACTTGTGCTCAAGGAGCACACGCTGCTGACGCTTCCGGTCGACCTGGAAGCGCTGGCTCAGGCCGTGGGCATCCACCTCCGCGAGATGGAAAGCAAGACCGAGGGCGTGTCCGGCATGCTGCTACGCTACGGCGACCAGTTCGGTATCATGTACGCCACCCATGTTGACAATGAAGGTTTCGAGCGGTTCAGCATCGGTCATGAGTTCGGTCACTATTTCGTGGATGGCCATCTAGACCATATCCCCTTCGACGACGGGGCGCATCGCTCGAGGGCCGGATTCGTCTCCGATGATCCTTACGAACGCGAGGCAGACTACTTTTCGGCCGGTCTGCTGATGCCCTCCTCGCTCATCGGGCCTATCCTGCGGCGAGCGCAGGAAGGGTTGCCGAGCATCGAGGCCATCTGCGGCGAGGCAAAAGCCTCGCTGACCGCATCCGCCATCCGGTATATCAATGAGACCGACGATGCCGCCGCCATCGTCGTCAGCCGGCAGGGCCAGGTCGACTACTGTTTCAAGTCCGAGGCACTGAAGCGGTTGAAAGGACAGAGCTGGCTCCGCAAGGGCGCGCCCCTGCCGACCGGAACGCTCACGGCTTCGATCGCCGCTCGGCCGGCCGCGGAACGGCGTGGCCACCGCGATGAAACCGAGACCGATATACTCGACTGGTTCGGCGGGGAGCGCGCCGTGCGCACGGTCGAACAGGTCGTCGATCTCGGCCGCTACGATCGTGTGCTGACCGTTCTCTCTTGCGCACAGCTTGTCGACGACACCTATCGCGACGAAGACGATTTCGACGAGTCCGACGAAGCCATGGAGGCGCGCTGGACGCCGCGCTTTCGCCCATGACCGAACACGACGACACACTGGATTTCTGCCACTTTGGCAAATGGTCGATGCCCGGCGTTCCCCACAAAGGTTGGACCTGCATCGACATCGAAGACCTGGGCGCCCCGGATGCCGTTTGCGAGATGTGCGAGCGGCAGGACATCCGCTATGTCCCTGCCATGCAGCACGCGGACTACCCCGAGATTCTGCACTGCGGCTGCATCTGCGCCGGCCACATGGAAGCAAACGTGGAACGCGCGGCGGCGCGAGGCGGCGCTGAAGAATGCGGCCCGGCGGCGTGCCGCTTGGCCCGACCGCAAAGCGTGGCGCCGGTCGCTCCAGGGCAATCTGGTCATCAGTGATCGCGGATTCCACGTCACCATCTTCGAGCGTGACGGCGGATGGCATGGTCTCATCCAAAGGCCGGCCACCGGCTACAAACGATCCTCCCGGCGGGTCTATGCCAGCGAACGCACCGCTCAGCTCGCCGCCTTCGACGCCATCGTGTTTCTTGTATCAGCCGATTGCGCTGCCCGCAGGCCGCAGTCTGCTCCGGCAGACAGTATACTTGTTGACTGAAGTCAGAATAGCAGATCAGCCGCGCCCCTGGCGGAACTGGGCGCTACGCAGCCCGCGGGCCGCCCGAGCCCCCGGCGTCTCGGCCATCCGGTGACGATCCCACGCGGGAAGGGGACAGCACATAGAAGGGGCCAACCGGCCGCGTCGCCACCATGACGCGGACCGCGCCGCTCGGGCCGATCATGATCCAGCCTTCAAAGCCGATAGCCGCTGCGATCGTGGACGGCGAAGCCCCGTCCTCGATTGTCACCTTGACGCCGGCGACGTCGACCTCGATCGCCGGCGCGCGACGGTGCTGGCCACGCCGCTTCGGCCGTCAGCATGTAGCCGAAGGCTTCGATGCGGGAGCAATCTCCGGCGCGACCACCGCCGGCGCGACCACCGCCGGCGCGAACGCCGGAACCGTCTCGCTCGCCTTACGCGTCTCCGGGCGCCAGGTGAACAACTGCTGCGGCGACAAGGCATGGCGCCGGGCCACCTCACTCACCGTCGCTATAGCCTGGAAGCTCTCGGGGACGATCCGCGCCTTCTCCTCGGGAGCCCACTCCCGGCGGTGCCCCGCGCCGGTGAAAACCTCGAACCGCCGCACCGGCTCATCGGCGCTCGATTTAAGCGTAAGCTCTGAAATCGTCATGTGTCCAAGCCCTCCAGGCTCGGAGCATCCCCCCTCAGTTGCGCAGGCGAAAGGTGTGGGCAGGACACCTGCTTACCTTGGATGCTATGGAAGATAAGCATAGTACGCCGGAACTAACGGGAAATCTTTTCAGGGCCTAACTCCAGACGCGTAAGTGCTCGACCGATGGCTTTGGCGTAAGCGCCATGATTCTCCAGCCAAGCGTTATTGCGTCGTACTGTTGTCATGGGGATTGCCAACGCGCGCTGCCACACACCGCGGGCGGCGGCGTTGGCCCGCAGGATGTCGCTGATCATGTCGGCGGATAGTAGATCACCCCCTGACGGTAAGAGAAGACAAAGAGAAGTATACCCATCCTGCGCAAATGCATGAGGCTTATTCTTATAAGTATCTTCGATCCCAACCTCGAGGTGCTCTGATTCAAAGAAATAGACCCAGCCTCTGTCACGCTGGAGGCGAGCCACGAGTGCTCGCCTCTGACGTCCCTCGTTGGTTGTTGTCCATTTCAGACCGCTTGTGCCGCTGCCAGTAGGGTAACGCCATAACCCATCTATAAGGTTGCACCCGGGCTGCTCACTCGGACGTACAATTTCTAGTTGATGTCCGAGTTCAACCGAAAGTATTTGCAGCGCCGATATCGTAGAAGATATGCGCGTCAGTGGTGGTCTAGCAGCGTCCATCTTTGCCTGAGATTTGTCTATGATATTCAACTTAACCGCTAGACTGCTACCGCGCTCAGCGCTTGTGCCGTGGCCAGCAGTAGTCGCGAGGCTGATCATGTCGTCCAAAGCGACTGATTGATTTGAGTAGGTATCGCGCTCTGCAGGTTCGACGGCCACGTGCTCAATTGTCCAGGCCTGAGATGTTCGGCGATTTGCAGAGGGTCTTCTTAATACACCTAGCGCCGACCAGCTGGCTTGACCAGTGAGCACATGCAGGTGCTCACTAACGTCACTCGTCGCTCGCAATCGTACTCGACCTGGCTTGGTGTCCTCTTCTCCTGCTTCGGTGCTGCCTGGATACAATACACGGATGTGATCAACGCCGAGGTCATATTCGATGTCGAGGATACGTGTGATTAGGCGCCGCTTCTTCACGTGCCCGCCAGCGTACTCAGTGCCAGTCCAGCATTCTTCGATTGTCCAGGTGCTCGGCCGACAGAAGGGAAATGGCATCCGGACATGGGTGGGAGCCCGGCCTATCCCATTGCGTCGCAATCCTTGAGCGACTTCTTCGAAGCTCAGGCGGATATCGGTATCTGCGCAGACACGTGCGGCTGCTAGAACGTCCACCTCGTCAAGCCGGCGGTAGGCCCACAGCTGAAGCGAACTATTATCCTTAGTGCGACCGCACCGGTCGGGATCGATGATCCGCCCTTTGAGTTCGGGCCAGATGCGCATGCGGCCCTCGATCATCACGCGTAACCATTGGCTCGAAACCCCGAAAAAGGCCCGCGCTAGTTCTAGGGGGGTACCCAAAGCGCCCCGCCGTCTGCGGCGGTGACCCGAAAAAGCGGCATGTCGCTTCCGGTTCCGATTGGATAGGCTGGCGTCCACGGCGCCCTTGGAACTGCCTGATAGGCAACCATCCTCCCCAACTGATCGGACGGCCACTTCTTGGTCACTCCGGTGATGACGATGCGCTTTCGCTGGCGCTTGGAGTCCGCGATACAGACCCCCTTTTGCCAAGTGCTCCCTATGGGGACGAGCGGCAACTGGCCGAGCCCGAGCCAGATCGACCGGGTCTCGACCAGTGCGGGTTCGGTCCAAGACAACTTATCCCAGCCGGACTTCGCGATGAGAATCTCGCACGCCGCCTCATCGGCCTCTGTGGGTGCTCGAATCTTGCCGTATCCCACAACTTCCCAGCGATGCTCGTCCTGCGGGAAGGCGGATAGCGACAGTGTCGAGGCTGCGGCTTTCATTGGATTCGCTACTTGAGTATGTGACGTCTGACTATGTCTATATCTCACCGTTAGAGGCGCCGAGTAGCGGAATTCTGAAAATGGTGTGCTCGAGCGCGGCGATACAAAATATTGCCTACCGTCTGGGCCTCATTATAGGAATCTCCAATCAAAATGCAGGAGACCTTTCGGTTATGGAGTGGCCTTAAAATTATTCGCACGAAATTTCTCTCGATACCGCTTATCGTTTGTAACGGATTCCTCGCTGGGCATTGGGATATTGTGCTGGAGGTATTGAGCGATTAGGATAAAAGGAGTTGCTGTTTGTTGCTCTCGGAGACCCTCAATGCGCGTCGACGTGAAGAAATGGGGTAAAAGCGCCGCCGTGCGGATACCTGCGGCGTTAATGAGCGCAGCTGACTTCCGTGTTGACGACACGGTTGACATCCGCGCCGAGGGCGGTCGGGTCGTCATGGAGCTCATCCGTGAACCCGACTACGATATCGACCAGCTTCTCGATCGTATCACTCCAGAAAACCTGCACCATGCAATCAGCTTCGGTTGTGCCGAAGGCAAGGAGGGTCTGTAGTTTCGCCTAACCTTGTGGGTCAACGCTGGTGATGTTGACGGGCTCGAATTCGATTCACGGACAAATAAGTCTGGCCATCGAGTGCTCTTCGGCACGAGCCTAGTGAAATACAATAGAGCTTGGACGCTTTTCAGACCGCGCGTGGATGCCCGTAAGTGCGCCTATGAGCAGAATGAGGACGGTAAACATGCCTAGTGAGCCGACTTCCGGCGTGTCGCAGCGAGTCCTCTGCGACCGCTTGCATGCTCTCGCAATTCGATATTGCTGGGATATCGTCGTGGAAGATTTCGGCCTACGCTACGACTCTGTAGTACGGCGCATAATGGATTACGCTACTTGGGACGACATACTCGAGCTCGAGTCGATCATCCCCACCCCCGAACTCGCCCGTATCCTACAGTCGGCGCCCGCCGGCGGGCTCCGTCCCAAGTCCTGGTCCTTCTGGCATTATCGTCTCGGCCTAACGCCAATCGATCGGCGGCCACCGCTTGAGCCCGTAAGGCTACTCGACTGACGCCTATGCCGTGAGCCACCTTCCTCATTCAGCCGAAGCCATAGTCTTCAGGTGGCTTACGCACTGATCCGTCAGGTGACCGTAACTCGATCGGCGTAACTGGTCACGCTCTCTCCGACGTAGAGCGACAGGTGTTCAGAGGATAGCGATGCAAATCGAACCGCAAGTGCGTGCCTTCCTCTGTGGGCCCGGGTGGTGCGAAAATCGATGGTAGGTATGGGGGATCAATAATCCTAATAGAAGGGATGTCGCCCGAGTTTATCGGGCGTGCTAGGGCTTAGACCCATAAAATGGTTGGCATTGGCGGCACGGTGTGATTCACGGCTTCCGGGAGGAAGCGGGGATGAATCGGGATCGTTGCTGGCTGACGGATGCGCAATTCGCGCGGATCGCACCGCATCCGCCGACGGACACGCGTGGTAAGCCGCGCGTTGACGACCGCCGGGTGATCAGCGGCATCGTCCATGTTCTCAAGTCGGGCCGGCGCTGGATCGACGCGCCGCCCGAGTACGGGACACGCAAGACTCTCTGCAACCGTTATGTTCGCCGGGCTGCCAAAGGCGTTTGGGTCGATCTCTTCCATGCCCTGGCGAGCGCTGGCGGCCCTCCGGCCCAGGCACTTATCGACAGCTCCGCCGTGAAGGCGCACCGCTCGGCCTCGGGCGGAAAAGGGGGGAGCGCAACCAAGCCATCGGTCGCTCGCGCAGAGGGCGCACGACCAAGATCCACGCGCTGACGGCTCGCGACTGCCTGCCCATCGCCTTGCTGCTCACCAGAGGCCAAGTCGCCGATTGCACGGCCGGGTCGATCCTGCTGAAGCAGATGCCGGCCACCCGCATCCTCCACGGTGACAAGGGCTACGATAGCAACGCCATCCGCCGGCAGGTCGAGGAAAACGGCACGACGCCCAACATCCCGCCCAAGGCCAACCGGCGCTGGAAAAACTGCTTCTCGCCCCTGCTCTACCGAGACCGAAACGCCATCGAGTGCATGTTTTTGGATGCCGTCGGCGACCAATCCACGTCGGCAAGTTCGCGCCTACGTACGAACCGCGCATCGACCGACGCGTAGACCTTAACGAATATCATGGCTGAGGCGTGTCGACCACGCCTAGCAGGCTGTTGAAGAAGTTGCTCGCCTGCTCGTCGTTGTCATGATTCACTCTGGTTATCGGCGCTGGAGGGGATTTCGGTGCGCGGATCGGACAGGACGAACCGTTGCGGGCTTCTGCTCGGTGCCTGCGTGACCCGGGTGTCAGGTCACGCCGAGCGCGTCGCCGCACTGGCCATGATCGAGGCCCACGCCGACCGGCCGCGCTCGATTACCCTCGGCGCCGACAAAGGCTACGACGCAGCCGACTTCGTGAACGAACTCCGCTCCATGAACGTGCGACCGCACGTCGCCCAGAACCTCACCCGGACCAAAGGTCGCTTGGCGATCGACGGCCGCACGACGCGGCATGCCGGCTATGCCGCCAGTCAGCGGATCCGCAAGCGCATCGAGGAGAGCTTCGGCTGGATCAAGACCATCGCCGGATTGGAGCTGCCGATGGTCCGCGGCGTCGATCGGGCCGGATGGGCTTTCACCTTCGCCGCCGCGGCCTACAACCTCGTCCGGTTGCCCAAGCTCATGGCGCAAACGCCATGACCAAATCCAGCAACCACCCGGCCGCTACCGCAGCCACCTGCCAGAGCCATAAAGCTCTCTGGTTCGAGGCAAAGCTCACGCCCTTGAACCCGGAACTCGCCCATCCCAGGACTTCTTCAACAGCCTGCTAGACACGTAAATTTTGACCCATGGCATTGATTCTCTAGGTGAACCAATACCAGCCAGATGCTCAATTCCGTCAAAAGTGAGTCAGAGCCAAAGTGGACGCCGATTGACGCTAATACGCGCGAACTAACTAATTATACAACTTATGCGCGATTTCGCAAGGCCTCTCACAAGCCCCAGACAAGCTAGAACCAATAACGAAAACGTGTACAGCCCGTGTATTTTCGTCATCGGGCCGAGCTTGGGGGTACATATGTCGTTCAAAAATCTGCCGCTCATCGCTAAGATTGTGTTGCTTTTGCTGCTTCTTGCAATCTTCTCTGTTGCCGGGACGATGCTCAGCACAACGAAGATGAAAACAATCGATGGGGAGTACAATGGCGCGCTTTCAGGTGAGGCGCGTGCGCTCGTCGCTATGGCCCGTGCCAACCGCTACGTGGTGGAGTTCAATCTGGCAGTATATCAGTCACTTTCCGCAACGTCGGATGTTGACAACGGTGCCGCGGTTGCAATGCAAAAGACAGCGACGGACAAGTTTCATCAGCGCTTGGGCGAAGTTGTGCAGCTCGATCCGCGTAGCGCGGACGAAATTACAGGCATGCTAAAGCGCTTCGATGATTTCGTCGGCGGAACCTGCAAGTCAGTCATCGATCGAGCCAATCGGTCTTCAGACGCGCAGGAGAGTGTTCGAATAGCGAAAGATTGGAATACGCAATGCATGCCGACCTTGGCAGCTCTCAACGCTGATGTCGCGAAGATAGTTAACGTTCGCATGAAGGATCTCGACGATCTTTCAGCCCATCTGATGGACGAAGCGGCGCAAGCCGTGCATTTGGTCTATGCGATCGTGATCGGCGGCTTGATCGTCGTGCTCGGTATCGCCGTCGTCGTCACACGTTTCGGTATCGTGCGGCCCGTCGATCGCATTCGCGAGACGCTCCGGATTCTCGCGACAGGCAACTTCCATATCGCCGTCGCCGACACAGACCGCAAGGACGAAATCGGCCGTATGGCCGAAGCCGCCGAGCTCCTCCGCCAGGGTCTCGAAGAGTCCGAACGTCAGCGCGAGGAAGCGCGCCTGGCGGAAATCCGCGCGGCAGAGCGCCTTAAGGCCGAGCGGAACGCCATTGCCGACGATTTCGAGGCGCAGATGGGCGCGCTCGCCCGTGCATTTGCCAGCTCGTCCGGCGAGGTCTCGTCCGCCGCCCGCGGTCTCTCGCAGAGCGCCGAGGAGACCTCCCGCCAAGCGATTGCCGTCTCTGGTGCCGCTGAAGAGGCGTCCTCGAACGTCCAGACCGTTGCGGCCTCGACCGAAGAGATGACCTCTTCGATCCGTGAGATCGGCGTCCAGGTCACCCATGCCGCTAATGTCGCTGTCAACGCCACTGAGGAGGTCCAACGCGCTTCGGGCGAAATCCGAGAGCTCTCCGGTGCCGCGATGAAGATCGGCGAGGTAGTCAATCTCATCACCGACATTGCCTCGCAGACGAATCTGCTGGCCCTCAACGCCACCATCGAGGCTGCGCGCGCTGGCGAGGCCGGCAAGGGCTTCGCCGTCGTCGCGCAGGAGGTGAAGGCTCTCGCCGAGCAAACGGCGCGGGCGACCCAGGAGATCGCTCGCAAGGTCGAGGACATCCAGCAAGCGACCGGCCGCACCGTAGGCTCGATCGAGAAGATCGTCGGCACCATCAACCAGATCCGCGCGGCCACCGCGACCATCGCTTCGGCGGTGGAGGAGCAGGGCACCGCGACCCAGGAGATCGCCGCCAACACGCAACTTGCTGCGAACGGCACCGGCGCCGTCAACGACAACATCGCTGGCGTCGGCCGCGCGGCCGAGATGACTGGCTCAGCTTCGACCCAGCTCATGACGCTGTCTAGCTCCCTTGCGGAACAGGCTGACGAACTTCAACGCGCGGTGAGTGCCTTCGTGGGCAACCTAAGGGCTGGCTAAGGGCATCAGCCGAGTTGCAGCTACTCAATTTTAGCGTACTTGTGGCCGTCCAACTTTTGGCTCAGTTGGGCGGCCATTTTTTATCCCTGTGACCTGCGCAGAACGCATTTTGTTACTACGATGGCCTCCTTCGGAGGCGCAGAGCCGTCCGATACGGCGAAAGGTCAAGGCATCGGGCGGCAGAACGGACGAGATCAGCTCGATCTCGTCGTCTCTAAGCGTCCGAGCGCCGTGCCGCTGGGCGACGTCGCCGGGAGCTTGGCGGCCGATGACGCGATCGACAACGCCGCCGGGACGCCTTCGAGACCTACATCGCCAATGTCTTGGCCCCTGAACTGCGGCCGGGCGATGTCGTCGTCATGGACAATCTGTCCAGCCAAAAACGCGCACGGGTCGGCGCGATGATCGAGGCAGTCGGCGCCGAGTTGCGCTACCTCCCGCTCTACAGCCCCGACTTCAACCCGATCGAGAACGCCTTCACCAAGCTTAAGGCGCTCCTGGGAAGGGCGTCCGAGCGAACCGTCAACGGCCTCTAGGATGCCATAGGCCGCATCCTCGACCTCTTCCCACCTGCCAAGTGCGCCAACTATTTCAGCGCGGCAGGATACTATAAAGCATGATCGGGCTTAGCTATAATTTCCATATCTGTAAGCATAGGATCGGGTGTGCGACGGAAGCGAGCTGTTGGATATCAACTGTCACTGCGGCGAGCCGTGGCCGCGTTCGTTAGCGTCCGGCCTCAACTCTTAAGAACCATCTTGTAATTATTCCGAGGCACTGAGATGAAGTAATGATCCAGTCCGCGCGCTTCTGCTGTGAGCGCCTTCTCTCATCGAGCTGAGGCAGAATCCTCGGGTGAGTTTGCCGCTGATGCGCGGGGTGAGCAACGGTCGATCGGCGGAGCTGGTCGGGATTGCGCAGCCGATCGTCCGTTGCGGTGAAGGTCGATGCGAACGCCCTCGGCGTCAGGTAGCCGAGGGCGGAATGTGTGCGGTGATCGTTGTAGTCCACGATCCAACGGGCGACCGTCGAACGAGCGTGGTCGAGGTCGCGGAACAGGGTCTCGTTTAGGAGTTCGTCCCGCATGCGGCCGTTGAACGCCTCGCAGATGCCGTTCTGCATGGGGCGCCCCGGCGCGATGTAGTGCGACTCGACGCCGATCTGCTTCGCACACAACAGGATGGCGTTTGAGGTGAACTCGGTCCCGTTGTCGCTGACGATGAGCTTCGGCCTGCGGTGCTTGGCGATGAGCGTCGACAGTTCGCGAGCGGCCCGCTTGCCCGAGATCGATGTGTCGGGGATGGCCGCGAGGCACTGCTTGGTCACGTCGTCGATGACGTTGAGCACGCAGAACCGCTGACCGGATGCCATCTGATCGTGCACGAAGTCGAGCGACCAACGAGCATCCGGCCGCGCCTCGACGACCATCGGCGCACGAGTTCCGACGGCACGCTTGCGACAGCGGCGACGGCCAACCGACAGGCCTTCCTCCCGGTACAATCGCTGGGTCCGCTTGTGGTTCACGACGTAGCCCTCCTGCCGCGGCAGAACGTGGTGTCAATGCCGCCTGAAATCTTCCCAGAAGCGCCGAAGTAAAATTCCCCATTTCGGCCGCTCAGGACGCCGCGGTGAGATGAGGGTTTTTCGGCGACCGATCGCGCCGGGGCGACAGCGGCTGGATGCCCGGCGGTGAGATGGTGGCCTTCGAGCGGACGTGTTCGGGCATGAGTTCGGCGTGCTGGCGGAGCCTGTAGCTGGATCCTTCGATCTGAATGACGACGGCGTGGTGGAGAAGGCGGTCGGGGAGTGCGGTGGTGACGACGGGGTCTCCGAAGACCTCGCCCCATTCTGCGAAGCCGCGGTTGGAGGTGAGGATCATCGCGCCGCGCTCGTATCGGGCGTTGACGAGTTGGAAGAGGAGATTGTCGCCGCCGGGCACGACGGGGAGGTAGCCGATCTCGTCGACGACCAGGAGGCTCGGCCGGCAGTAGAAGCGGATGCGCTCAGCAAGCCGCCCCTCCCGCTCGGCGCGGGCGAGCGCGGCGATGAGATCGGCGAGCGCTGTGAAGTAGACGCCGGCCTTGATGGCCTCGACGCCGAGGGCGGTGGCGAGGTGGCTCTTGCCGGTGCCGGGCGGTCCGAGGAAGTGGACCACCTCGGCCCGCTGGATGAAGCCGAGCCCGGCGAGCGCGAGGATACGATCGCGGTCTAGCGAGGGCTGGAAGAGAAGTCGAAACCCGCGATCGTCTTGATGGTGGCGAGGCGCCCCATCCGGAGGGCGGTCTTGATGCGGCTGTTCTCGCGCAGCGTAAGCTCTTCGCAGAGCAGGATGTCGATGGCCTCGAGGGCGGAGAGCTCTCCCTGTTCGAGCCGGCGGACGACATGATCGAGAGCCTCGAGGGCGCGTGGCATCCGGAGGCCGACGAGCTCGTGTCGGATCCGGTCGTGCGCTGTGGCAGGCGTGGCAGCGGAGGATGCACTCACGAGCGTCCCTCCCGGGCGAGTGCGCGGCCGACGGCATCGTAGAAGGCGAGCGGCCGCTGGGCGACGCGGTCTCCCCGCGCCGACGGCACAGGCGTCGAAGGGGCGCCGCCTCGCGGCCGCGACCGTTCCGGCGTGCGGCGATGACCGGGCTCGACACGCCGCTGGGTGCGGCCCTCCAGAACCGGGTGGACGGCGATCAGCGTACCGTCCTCGAAGATGCGGATCTCGTCGGCGAGGGCGTGGACCTCGACGGCGCGGCGGCGGGTGGCGTCCGGCACGCTGTAGGCGTTGCCGGCGACATTGATCATGCCCTCCCGGGAGATGCGGCGCTCCAGGCGGAGAACGGAGCGGAAGGGGGCGAGCGGCAGCGGCTGGAGTTGCGGGCGTTCCTCGGCAAACGCCTCGTTGACGACGCGCTGGGTGGTGGCATGGCGGCGGGGATTGGCGACGGTGTCGAGCCAGTGCCGGAGCTGGCCGTTGAGGTCGTCGAGGTTGCGGAAGGACCTGGCGAGGAAGAAGTCCTCCCGGATGTATCGGAACGGCCTCTCCACCTTGCCCTTGGTCTTCGCCCGGTAGGGTCTGCAAGCTCGCGGGTGGAAGCCGTAGTGACGGGCGAGATCGACGAGGCTCCGGTTGTAGACGATGCCCTCGGCCTCATCCGCCCCGGTCACTGCCGTCTTCATCCGATCATAGAGGATCTCCTGCGGCACGCCGCCGATCGCCTCGAAAGCGGCGATGTGGCAACGCAGGACGGTCGGCAGGTCCTGGCGATGGACGAAGCGGGCGAAGATCAGTCGGCTGAAGCCGAGGACCAGGGAGAACAGCCAGACGACGCGGGGTGTCTCCGGCTCGTCTTCGAAGACGACGTGGAACTGGGCGAAGTCGACCTGCGCCTGCTCGCCAGGCGCAGTCTCGAAACGGACCTCGTAGCCCGGAGACACGGGCGGCCGGACGTCACGCAGGAAGTCGGTGACGGCGGTGTAGCCACCGTCGTAGCCGCGCTCCTTGATCTCCCGGAAGAGACGTTGTCCCGTCAGGCCCGGATAGGCGGCCACCCGTTCCCTGAGATAGGCGGTGAAGGGATCAAGCACGGTCTGTCGCGGCTTGCGCGGCCCGTAGGCGGGCGCCTCCAGGCCCCGCTCGATGTACTTGCGGTCGGTGCCGGTCTGCCGGGCAATCGCCGACACCGACAAGCCCTGCCGGTGCAAATCCAGGATCATCATGAGCTCCCCGAGTTTGATCACCGACACCTCCCCGCGACCATCGCGGGTAGCATCAGCGACAGCGCGCCGCCGGTCTTCCGGGGCGCGCCCCGGAAGACCGGCGCGGAGCCTCACACTGGGGAAGATTCAAACGGCACTTCTGCGGAGGATTGATCCGGTGGCGACACTCATAGCAAAAATGAAGGCGCCCATGCCGCGTGGCCAGCTTTTTGATGAAACGCAGCATGCTCTCTTCGGACGCATCGACCTCACCCAGATACCGAACCTCGCCTCCACGCTCCCCATCCGCCACCGCAATGGCATTGCGCAGCTTGGATACGTCGATGCCGACAAAAACTTCTGTAGAATGCTCCACGGCTTGCCCTCCTGCCAGGAAGATCGGCTCGGCCCATCCGAGCAACCCTCGACAGACAGTGTAGGGCAAGCCGCCCAGCCAAACGGACATACGGTCTTACGGACTACCAGAAGGACCGCCACAAGAAACTCGCGCATGTGGCCCTCCACACGACGGCGGCCCCGTCCTATTACCCCGGTGTCGAGGACGACGGATACATCATGATCGATGGTGGGATCTGGGCCAACAATCCGGTCATGAATGCCCTGGTCGACGCCCTTGCCTGCTTCGACATTGCGCGCGAGGGCGTGCGCATCCTGAGCCTGGGAACGGGGGGAGTCCACGTTTTCCGTCGATGAGCGGACGCGCAACGGCGGCATCACGGATTGGGCGTTCCTGCGCTCGTTCAATGCCGCCGTCCGCGCGCAGTCACGTAATGCCCTCGGTCAAGCCTATCTTCTGGTCGGCAAGAACAACGTTACACGGATCGATGTGCGGGAAGGCGATGCGCCAATCGCGATGGACGACGTGCAGCGCTCGGTGCGGGAACTGCCGCTGGTGGCACGCAGTCTCGTCGAAGGCGCCGGGCATCACATCGAGCGGGTGTTTTTCGACGGCGCGGTCGAGCAGTTCATTCGTTGCCCGATGACGTAAGCGTCTATCGGGCGCTTGCCCCTACCGTGCCGTCAGCAACCGACAGGCGAGCTCGCGCTCGCCCCAGCGGGTCGAGAAGGTATCAGAGACCTCGAACCAGCTTCCGTCATTTCCCATGCCGTGATTGGCGCCCATGCACGAGCACTGGCATTCGTGCCCCTGTGCTTCCTGACAGGCCCGTGCGCAGATCTCCTGCTCGCGATAAGGCTGAATGATGTAGACCTTGCCGTAGCGCTGCAGCGCCCGATCGACAAAGTCATTGAACCAGGATTTTGGTAACTCCCAATAGGCGTCTGCCCCGCCCACCCATTCCGGTGCCGTCCGCCGGCCGTTCTGAAGCCATTGCCGATTGTCATCGCCAAACGGTAGTCGCACTCGGAGCTTCTCACCAAGTCCCGTTCGACGCAGAACGACTGGAATTGGCTTCTGCTTCCAGACGTAATTGAGGGTAAGCCGCTCCATGTACACCTTCTAGAGATATCGATCGCGAACCGGACACTCCGCCCTTTGCTCGTTCACACCCATTTAGCGCGACCGGATCGGACGCAAAGTCAAGGTGTCGTTTAGGTCAGTGGCGAGCCGACCTGCGTCAGTACGGCCATGGCCCAAGAATGCTCGACCGCAGGCATACCGGTAGCCGAGCAATCCCCGGCGTCAGAGCGCGATGAGTTCAACCGCGCCGCCCATCCCCGCCATCAAATCCCTGAGCCGCGGGGCCTGCGTCCGCGGCAGGGCAATAACCAAGAGGCGCTGCGCCCGCGACGCGCCGACATAGATCTTGCGCGCTTCCTCGTTATCGACCGCAGCATCCCCCGTCAGAAAATCGACGATGCCCTTGGCGGTGCTCGGCGACATCACCACGCAGATCGCGGGAAACTCCATGCCTTTCACGCTATGGATCGTCCGCGCGGTATGGCCCGATGCGGGCGCGACCGACAAAGCCTCATCGAGGTCGCCATTGCGACGAAGCCGCTGATTGATGGACTGGCCACCAGCCGGCAGAAGTGGCGCGAGCAACCGACGCGCCTCGTCGTGCCACGCCTCAACCGTCGCGAACCTCTCTGGGCTGAATCGGAGCGCCTGCGCCAGGGCCAGTGCTCCGGGCCGCCACGCATCTGGGCTCACATCCGCGTCCGCGAGATGCTGATGGTAGGTCCTGCCGCCCATCTGGCCACCCAGCTCAAGCATGATCCGGTGTATAGCGACCAACGCCTCCTTTCGACCGCCAAGTTCGAACGAGAAATGAAAATCGCTCACCGCGACGGCAAGCCTATAGCTGAGGTCGCGCACGCCGGAATCCTGGGGGTGTCCAAGCGCGTTTGCGCCCGTCCGGCGCGTCGCCGAAACGACCGGACAATCTCGCGCCTTCAGCCCCATTGCCGTTACGAGTTCCTGAAATTTCGTACCGATCGTGGAAGGAACGCCTCTCCCCGAATAGGACAGGATCTGAATTGCGGTCGATTCTTCGCGATAGTCTCCCAGTGCTTCGTCGATCCCGACGCGCATATCGGGCGCGCGCAAGGCAACCACTCCTTTCGTGATGTGCCCGCTGGAGCGGAAGTTTCCGCTCATGGGCAGACGCTCGTCCGCCCCGAACGTCTCTGCGAATTGCCCAAGCTCGCGTGTGACGCCGCCTCGAAAACCGTAGATCGCCTGGTTCGGGTCGCAGATCACCTTCACCGGCACACCCGCTGCGCGGAACCATGCGATGATCTCGAGGTCGACCGGATTGCAGTCCTGCGCCTCGTCGACGATCAGTTCCAGAAACCGCGCCGCAAAAGCTGGCGCGAGAACCGCGCCGCATGCCGGATCGCGCAACCGGGCGAGCGCCACGGAACGCGCATCGGCGAAATCGAGTTCGCCGCGCTGAAGAAAGCGTGCACGCGTGTTTCGTGCCGCCGTCTCGTGCGCCTTGATCTTCCCACGAAAACCGTGACGCTGGATCATCGTAGGGATCGCATCGCCTGTCTCACGGTCAAAGCACTCCAGCGGCAAGGCCTGCGCACCGGCGAACGGCTGTATCGTGCGCTCGTCCTTATCTGGGATGAGTCTCGGTTTTGCAGCGCAGCCATCGACGCCGAACGGTGCGATGAGGAATTGCCAAAGGAACGCGTCGAACGTCCCGATGAAGTGCGGGAACGCTGGCGTCTCGACGATGCCCTCTCGACGCAACCGATCCTCCAGCTCTGAAACAGCGGCGATGGTGAAGGACAGAAAGGCGATGCCACGACCGGTCGGCCGTCCGCTTAGAAGCTTACGTGCGCGCTCGACCATGACGCGGGTCTTCCCTGCGCCCGGGCACGCCGCGATGAACGCCGAGCCCGGATGATCGATCACGCGCCGCTGCTCATCCGTCGGCTTGAACGGCGCAGCGATCATTTCACGAGCGCCTCGATCGCCGCTTTCAGATAGGCCGGCACCGCGAAAGCCTTGCCGTTGTTGATTTCCTCGGCGATGAGCTGCGCAAAATCGCCCTTGCGGGTGGTCTCGAAGAGCTTCTGGATCGCCTTCGCCTGGGCCGCGCCGGCCTGAGCGATTGCTGCATCCCATATGTCGGCTGACCGCGGGTGAAGCTTGACGTAGACCTCCTTGAGCAGCGCCGCGTTGCCCTCGCGGACTAATTCTGTCTCCAGCGAGTAGTCGTTGATGACGACGTCAAGGAGATCGCCTGCGCCGAGCCCCGCGGCCGTCGCCTCCAGGTCGCGCTTGCGTCCGGCGCCGGGTGTCATCGCGTCTTCTGCCACCTCCCCGCCGTCGCCATCGGTCAGAACGACGAGCCGGTCGGCGATCCGGACCTCGTTGAATGGCGAGAGAAGCAGCTTGGCGTAGGGCTGAAAATCGACACCGTCGATCGGAACGAAAACCGCGGAGCGAAACAGGCGAAGCTTATCCGCCTCATCCTTCAGCACGATCTTCTTTGCTATGACGGGAAGCAGAAGTGCTTCAGCGATACCCTCCACAAGAAGTACGCGCCCTCCGAAGAGGAGGGCTGATTTGGTCACGTCCAGATAGCGATCGACCTTGCGTCGCTCGACGGGGTCGAGCGCCAGCGCCGCGAGCGGGATGCAGCGCGTTTCTCGTCGCGACCCGCCCAAAGGTATCACCGGGTTCGGCTCGATTTCCGGCACGATCTCGGCAGGGACGCCAGCGAGCGCGTGCGGCTCCTCTCGCGCCGGAGCGGGCGCGGCCACCGCCGGCGCGGGAAGGAAGGAGCGGAAGAACACGAGCTTCTTGCTCTCCACCCACGCCGACAGATTCGGCGAATGAGTCGCGACGATTACCTGCAGCTCGCCCGCTGGTCCCTGGTGGGCGGTGCGTGGCTTTCGCGATTTCTCAGCCTGCTCATCGAGAAAGCTGAGCACCGCAGCCTGAAGCTGGGGGTGGAGGTGCGCTTCTGGCTCCTCCACAAGGAAGATCGTCAGGTCGGCGTCATTGACCTTCTCGAGCTCGACCGCGATCGTCGCCATGTAGAGAAGGTTCGCGTAGCCGTGCCCGGAATAGCGGAGGTCTTCAGGTTCGACGCCGTGATCGGCGAGCTTGAAGCGGAGATCGCGCGCGATGTCGATGAGCTTCTCGTCATTTGCGAAGCCGAGAGAGGCGACTTGGCGGCGGACGCCCGCCGTCAACGCGCTCAGTCCCACCTCCACGGCGCCGCCGACTTTGCCGAGGATCTCCGATTCCACGCCGCGCCGAAGCGCCTTGGCCAGCGCCTCCGGATCCCCTCCTTCGAGGAAGTGATTCAGTAACGCGTAGATTCGGGTCGGGTTGCCCGACGCCAGCGCGCGCTTCGCGTCACGCAGCGGCGGTAAATAGACGTGCCGAACCATCTCGTGGCAACCTGGCTCTGGGCTGCCGCGCTGATGCCCCGCCCACAATACCGGCCGAACCGGGAAATGACCCGTTCTCTCGTCATATTTGAGGCCGAAGATACAGCCCGAAATCTGAGCATCCGTGGCGGCCGAAATCATCCTGCCCTGCTGTGCCGGATTCAGCTCTGTGAACGTGCCGGTCAGCTCGAATTTTCTGTCCGCGCTTCCAAATCGGATGTCCGTCGCCTCGCAGTAGAGCTCGCGTCGTCCGCCGAGCGGTGCGGTCAAGAGCCGTATCGCGTCGATGGCGTTGCTTTTGCCACCGTTGTTTTCTCCGACCAGGATCGTCAGATCCTTAGAGAGCGGAATATCTGACTGGCGGAATGAGCGAAAATTATTTAAATTTAGATTTTGAAGAAACATGTCCTCCTCCCGCCCGCGCACATCGCCGATGTGTTTCGAATCTTTATTCCATGTGAACTTAGGCGCAGGCGATCGCCAATCGTAATCCACCAAAAAACCATGGCGGTTCGGCCGAACCGAACGATTTTGCGATATGAGAGTCGCCGCCGCTCTTCCGCTGGCTCGTGCGCGGTGTAATCATCTAGCCTAGCAGGCTGTTGAAGAAGTCCTGGGATGGGCGAGTTCCGGGTTCAAGGGCGTGAGCTTTGCCTCGAACCAGAGAGCTTTATGGCTCTGGCAGGTGGCTGCGGTAGCGGCCGGGTGGTTGCTGGATTTGGTCATGGCGTTTGCGCCATGAGCTTGGGCAACCGGACGAGGTTGTAGGCCGCGGCGGCGAAGGTGAAAGCCCATCCGGCCCGATCGACGCCGCGGACCATCGGCAGCTCCAATCCGGCGATGGTCTTGATCCAGCCGAAGCTCTCCTCGATGCGCTTGCGGATCCGCTGACTGGCGGCATAGCCGGCATGCCGCGTCGTGCGGCCGTCGATCGCCAACAGAGCTCGGGTCGTCCTGTCCGATCCGCGCACCGAAATCCCCTCCAGCGCCGATAACCAGAGTGAATCATGACAGCGACGAGCAGGCGAGCAACTTCTTCAACAGCCTGCTAGGTTTTCAGTCCCGGCATTTGATGGTTTGGATCGAGGATGAATCTCTCCGGCTCTGAAGTCCAGCATTTGCAGATGAACTCGTAGGGCGTGAGGCCCCTGAGGGTCTTCAGGCGCCGGCCGAAATTGTAGGCGGAGACGAAGTCGGCGAGATGCGTCTCGAACTGGCGGTGATCATCGTAGTGGAGGCGTTTGACGGTCGCCTCCTTAATCGTGCGGTTCGTTCGTTCGACCTGGCCATTGGTCCAGGGATGCTTCACCTTGGTCAGACGGTGCTCGATGCCATTCTCGCGGCAACGCATGTCGAACATGTGGGTCGTGTAGCGCGCGGTCGGCCCGTCGGCATAGCGCGGCGGAAAGGTGAACTGGATGCCGTTGTCGGTGAGAACGGTGTGGATCCGGTACGGCACCGTGTCGATCAGGGCCATGAGAAAGGCCGAGGCTGAGGTGCGGCCTGTCTTCCTGACGACCTGCACGAAGGCGAATTTGCTCGTCCGATCAATGGCGACATAGAGGTACAGCTTGCCCTCGGCCGTCTGCACCTCGGCGATATCGATATGAAAGAGGCTATCGGATAGGACTTGAAGCGCCTCTTCAGCTCCTTGTCGCCCTTCACCTCCGGCAGCCGGCTGAAACCATGGCACTGAAGGCAACGATGCAGGGATGACCGTGTCAGGTGCGGGAGCGTCGCCTGCAAGGCATAGAGGCAGTCGTCGAGCGGCAGCAGCGTATGCCGGGGGAAGGCGATGATGATGGCCTCTTCCTCAACCGACAGAACCGTCGATGTGGGCTCCCTCGGGCCAGTCGGCAGATCGGCAACCGAGGTCCGCCTCTTCCACTTCGCAACCGTCTTTGGTTGATCCCGTAACGCTTGGCCAGTGCCCTCAGGCTCTCTTGACTATGCTGTATCGCTCGACGGACCGCCTCTGTCGTCGTGGCGCTCCCGTGAAGAACCTGGCCCGTAGTGCCTCCTTCCACTCCTGCGAAAAGACTGCACCATCAAATGCCGGGACTGAACACGGAGATTGCGATCGCCGCTATCGCGGCCGCGGTGGTTGGGTTCGGACCCGGGCGCAGCCCCTACCATCCATCAACCGACAGGATGAACATGCAAAATCGCTACAGATGCACGTCAGTAGTACGTTACATGGCAGAACGATCGATAACTATAATAACTCGAATCCGTAGTCAGTAGAAGCGGTCTCTTATTACAATTCTAGATAACGTATATTATTGACTCTCCCCGGTGAATGTGATGACAATAACAGTGCAGACGGACTCGGCTGACATTAGGAAAGGTGTTGCAAATGAGTGCGAATCTGAATGTTCAGATCAAGACTCGACGTGAGCTGCATACAAAAGACAAGCATTCGGTTGCCGAACGCATCTATGTGGGAGAGATCGATAAGCTGAGACCTGAAACAACTGCGTTTCTGAAACCGTCGCATTGGCTTGACCCGACGATGAAGAAATTCTACTGATAACAATATAATGCTATGGCCCCTCCCAAAAAAGGGGCCATTTTTCTCGGTGCGGCCATGATAGACTTGAATATAAAGCTCTCCGATATTGGATCTCCGATCGTTCCGACTGATACTGGAATACGTATTGGTGCATCGTACGTGGATTTTTATATTCATCGAATGATCGTAGGCGCAGTGTACTTCAATGACAGGCGAATTCTCGTGATAGCGCGAGAGCTCGCAATAGCCGACGGTTACGACGGATTACCAATAACCGTTCATAATAATATAAGCGACAAGGCTATGGATGAGCTGAATAATAATTCCAGACGCACGGCCCTGGCGGCGTTGGTTATTGAAATTAATAGAGATTATCGATATCCTCATGTCAATATATATAACAATCATAATCCACAGTCATTTCTATATTTCTGCGTGCAGGATAGAGAAATAAACGGATCGTGGAATTTAATGAAGATCGCACGGAGAGTAAACAGAAACATCGTTTGTGATGAGTTTTTATCGAAGTGGATTACCCTTCAGCCTCAACAATACAATAACACAACGATGTTCAAAAACATTTATAGAACGACGATCAACACAGATACTCTTATCACTGCAGACAGAGTGCGAATCGCGGAGTTGGACTGTCGCGACTCCACCTATCCGCGCCGGCTCCAGAGGGAAGATCGCGCCAAAGAGATACTATTCGAAATTCTTACAGAATGCCTGACGCAGCGACCGTTAGCTGAGGGAAAGACTGCGGCTGAGGTTAGTGGCGGTCTCGACTCTTCGGTCGTAGCCCTTGCGGCTTCCGCTGTGTTGACAAGCACTATCGCCGCGAGCGTAAATATTACAACAGATAAAAATAATCAGACGTCGCGACAGCGCTTGGTTGCAGATACTCTTGCGCTTAACCATGTAAATGTTAGTATATGGGATCACCTTCCGTTTGCGCGATCTGGGGCACGCTTCTGTACACAGGACACGAGTTATCTTGCTGAGTCGTTCTTCGAAGCGTTTTATCATCTAACAGCGATCTTGAGGCGACGAGGAGTCGATACGATTCTGACGGGGATGGGTGGTGATGAGGCCTTCCCCTTGTTTGCCGGTGAGGCCGACACCAGCAGCGGAGTAAAGCCAATTGTCCGTCCTTCGTTCATTGAACCAAAGGCCTATTTACTGGCCGCGCTACCTTACGTGACGCGGAGCTTCATATCGAGCTACCATGGCTCCTGCGCTCATAGCGTCACAAACAGGGCGGAGCGGTTTATGAATCAGGGGATCTGGTCAGTTAACCCATTTGCGGAGCCGGCGATGATCCAGTTCGGATCTTCACTGCCCTACGCGCAAAGAAGCCGGCGGTCGATCCTGAGCGATATTCTATCTGGCAACAATATGCCCGAATTCCTAGATCACAAACCGACCTCGTTCGAGCCGACGTTAAAGGTCGTGGCTAGAGAGGTCGAAGGTATACTGTCCAGCGTATGGAAAAACTCCATTTGCGCACAGCGCGGTTTAATAAACACATCGTGTATGCGTAAAATATATGACGAGTTGATATCAGAGGACGGTTCGAGTGACGAGGAACTTGCGTATTTTGCTCATATATTATTCTTTCTTCAGGCGGAACTGTTCCTAAGGGTGTGCGAGAGCAGTGGTATTAAATTAGTTTATAGCGGATAATCACAAATCCGTCCATAACTGCAATCACTATCCGATACTCGTCTTTCGAAATCACAGTACCGGGCTTCCGCGAATGAGCTTCCTTCCATCCTTGGATGCTGCTCACTGTCGCTGTTAAATCACTCACTTTTAGAATTGTACTGTCTTCACCATACCTACGACACATTCCGATACAGTCTTCCAACAAGAGATTCGGATTAAAAAATGGCTGATCAAATCGGCGGGCTTCCCAAGCTGGCCTGCCAACCTGTGCCGTGGCAGCGGCCCAGTAACATTCAATATTTGGAATTATGTTACGCATCGCATTCGACGAGTGCATGTACATGCGAAATAGTAGCGTGTCACATGTATCATGCTCTGAGATTGCGAACCGCTCCCGATATATAACATCTCCTTGGTCAAACAACGGAGATAATTTATGGATCGTAAATCCTGCACATTCACCATGGGACTGAATAATTAGAGGTATTGGGTATGGACCACGCCCATCTGGAAGGAGGCTCGGATGAATATTGACCCCCCAAAGAGGTGTATCGGAGGGAATTAGGAATGGATATCCTATACTAATTAGTAAGCGGACTCCGTCATTTAACATCTCTAGCATGTCAGTGCGGTTGACGCGCCGGAAGTACAGAGCGGCTCCGTGATGCTCAGCCAACGACAACACTTCGCTCGACAGGTATGGAGAACGTTGCATCCATATGCTGTGCACTGTATGGCCTTCATCGCAAAGCATGTCCTTCCACGTGGAATCGATCGCTCCACAAATCGAAATTTTCATAGCATGCCCTCGTTCTTACTCGCATCAAGAATCGGCAAACGTCTAAGACCTGCGCTTCCTTGAAGCATAGCGCGCGCGTTCAGCTAGAAGCAAATACAAACACACCTATCTCGCTCACAAAACGGCTTCTATACCATGAATAATTCCAAAATTGCGGCGTTGGCGCTTTCACAACTAGCTACATATTGGAGGGCGGATAGAGTCATGATTGCCATAGCGATCGGTGCAGCAATGCTCTCCAGCGCAAGTGCGATCTGCGCACCCTACGTACTGTCACGTGCAATCGATCGCTTAGCTGATGACGGTCCAGATTCGATCCGGGCGGTTACGTACCTTCTCTATTCGGTACTCGTAGGTGTTTCGCTGACAGCTCAGCAAGCTACACAGTATGCAGTATTCATAAGCGCTGAGCGCCTAGCGTACATGACTGATAGCGAGTTTTTCAGGAGAATTATCAGTAAGACGAGCTCGTTTTTCGCGACGTTCAATCCCGCCGAAATACAAGCGGCGAGCTTGCGCGGACGTCAAGGTCTCACGGCGCTGGTGCAGCTCGCTCTGGGTGTTATTTTGCCCGGAATAATCCAGATTCTAATCACGATATGGACTCTTAGTGCGTTAATTAATGCTCTCATAGGTGGAGTTATTGCCATCTATGGATTAATTTCAATTGTGCTAACCATTGTGTCCGTTCGACGTGTTCGTCCTTTCCTGGAGAGAGCAGTCGAGGCGAGTCAGGCGAATGCGCGTTTTTTTGGAAATGTTATAGATGTTATTGAGGCCATTCGTTATTTCCGTGCTCATCGATGGATATACGGAATATTTAATGATAACGCGGTAGCGTCGCGCGATAATTTGCGGGCATACGCAATGCAACGCGTCTTCGTGAGCGCGCTAATGGGTATTCTCCTGACTATCCAGTTTTTCATCTCGTTGACATTCATTATCCCGATGTATTACCGAGGCGGCATTTCAATCGGGAATATTGTCCTTTTCAATGCACTGCTTGTGCAGCTTAATCAGCCCTTCGAGATGATGGCCCATGCGATCGAAGCATTGACTCGGTCCCGCAACGAGCTCGCACCTCTGGCCACTATGTGGGCCGAACCCGAGGAGAGGGCAAAAGCGGAGACGTTGGAGTTTGTGCCGCAGCATGCTCGAATTTCGTTCGAAAACGTGAGCTTTCGCTATGGAAATGGCCGGGGTGTAGAATGTATAAATTTTCTCGCAGGGCCGGGCCGCATGACATTTCTGACCGGGAAGACGGGCTCTGGAAAGACAACCATATTCAAGATAATATTGAAATCTATCGAGCCGGATCACGGGCGCGTGCTTGTTGACGGTGTGGATATTAATTTAATTGATCGATCTTCGTGGTTGAATGCGGTGTCAATTGTGCCGCAGGAGATCGTTCTCCTGAATGCTAGCGTTAAGGACAATATCCTACTCGGTCGGCTATATGATGAGAGTCGTTTGCGTGGTGCCCTTCAAGGAGCTTCGTTTGCTTCACTGATGAGCGCGCTGCCGGACGGACTAGAGACGATGGTAGGAGAGCGCGGCTTAAGGCTATCTGGCGGGGAACGTCAGCGGATCGCTGTTGCGCGCGCTCTATATGGAAATCCGAAGATCCTGTTGCTTGATGAGGCAAGCTCGGCGCTCGACGAGGTGACGGAGCGAGATATAATGGAGCATATTCGGGTATTGGCGCAGGATGTTACTGTGCTCGCGATTACGCATCGGCAATCTATGATAACGGATGCGGATAACGTAATCAGGCTGTGAGATTAGAGCGGGACCCGATCTTAATGGTATCCCTGCGGCGAGTGCCGCCTTGCGGAGGTTGGGGGATGACGCGAAGTCCTAGGTGATGTGGACGAATATACGGGTCCATAGACGGACGGCGGCGGTGAGAACGAAGTCGAGGTGGCTGTCGGCGGTCTTGTCGGAGCGGATCGGGAGGCGGCGCGAGCTCTTCAGTCTTTTGAAGTAGAGCGAGATCCCGTGTCTCAGGGCGTAGATGTGTTCGTCTACGGGCATCTGGACCGTCCGGCTTCGTTGCATCGGAATGATCGGCGCGACGCCTCGCGCTTCCTTCGCCAAGCGGCTATCTTCGGCATCGTAGGCGCGATCGGCGAGCAGAACCTTCGGTTGCGGCCGCCAGCGTCGAGGAGATGTAGCGCACCAGTGTTAGTCCGAGGACTCACCTGGCGCGATGTTGACGGCTACGGTGAGGCCCGAGCCGTTGGTGCGGAGATGAATTTTGGTCGAGAACCCACCTCGCCAGCGCCCGAGACCCTGTCTCGCAGACTCCTTGCGCCTGCGGCGCAGTGCTCCGCCCGGATGACGGTGCTGTCGATCATCTGCACGGTCTCGCCGACCCCTTCGGTGTCATTCACCACTTCAAGCAGGAGATCCCGGAGCCCGGAGAGCGTCCAGCGGCGGAAATGGCGGTAGACACCGAAGACCATTTCGCGAAGCACTCGGGCAGGGCGCGCCGTTGGGCACCGGTTGGGGCAATCCAGAACACGCCGTCGAGGACGCGCCGGTAATCCTCGCGCCGCCTGCCGCTGCGGGGCCTCCGTCTCGTCGCGAAAAGCGCCAAGAACGCGCATTCCTCGTCGCTCAACAGGTCTCGAATCAACGTCGCCGCCCTCCGAAAGTGACGTTGGATCAACCCCCCGAGGGGGAAACCCTATTCGTCAACAGGACTTAGGTATCGGCTCACCCGGCAAGGCATTAGTGCGGAACGGCGTGGACCATGTCCATGAAGTGAAAGTGCCGCTCACCGTCGCGCTTTCTTTCCGATAGCGCCGTCAGATGCGGTTCCTCACCGAGATCTCGCGTTTCCGGCGCGCCAAATGAGCAGTCGCCGATAGCCGACCCGTCGCCGTTCCGCGGAAAGCGATGCGTTCACCCAACGCCGTGTTCGGTGCGCGTCCTAACCGGCAGCGAATTATCTTGCGATTAGCCGGGAGGATGGGCGAATTTCTGCTGTTGGCTCAGCACTAGGGTGTTCCGCGGATAAACACGCCCTTGCGAGCCTACTCACCTCCTTTCTCCAGCCTCTACCAGGATCCCGAGCATCTGCCTTTCGGACAATCTTGCTGCCCCCATGTCCCCTCTCACGGAGGGACGTAGTGTCGCACGGAGAAAATCTCTGGGCGGAGCACTTCGCAAAGTGTCGCATTTTCTTCGATAAATCTCGTTATCTATGAGAGTTCACAGCCGACGAGGGCTGCCATCGAGGCGGAATGGTGCGGCGCGCGGAACGGGCGGCGGCTGGTCAGCCGGCCGTCGGCGAGCTCGCCCGCGACCGAGTGGATCATCGAGACTTCGAGGAGTTCGCGCGGCGCGAGCGGCGGCAGGATCGAGGGGAGCCTTTGGGCGAGCATCGACTTGCCGGACCCGGGCGGGCCGACGAAGAGGAGGTGGTGGCCGCCCGCTGCCGCGATCTCGAGGCCGCGCTTTGCGGTCTCCTGGCCTTTGACGTCGCGGAGGTCGGGGAGCGCGGCACCGGGCTCGCGCAATCGCGGTTCGGGCCGCGACAGCACTTGGGTGCCGCGGAAGTGATTGACGAGGCCGATGAGGCTCACCGGCGCGAGGATCGGCACGTCCCGCCCCGCCCACGCCGCCTCGGGGCCGCTCGCGGCCGGGCAGATCAGCCCCTTGCCGAGTGCGTTCGCGCCCATCGCCGCGGGCAGGGCGCCGGCGACCGGAGCGATCGTGCCGTCGAGCGCGAGTTCCCCCACCACGACCCAGTCGGCGAGGGCGGCCGCGGGAACGACCCCCATCGCGGCCATCAGCCCGAGGGCGATCGGCAGGTCGTAGTGGCTGCCTTCCTTGGGCAGGTCGGCGGGGGCAAGATTGACGGTGATGCGCTTCGCCGGCAGCGACAGGCCCGAAGCGACGAGGGCGGCGCGGACCCGCTCGCGGCTCTCGCCGACCGCCTTGTCGGCGAGGCCGACGATGGTGAAGGCGACGGTGCCCGAGGCGACCTGCACCTGCACGTCCACCGGCACGCATTCGATGCCCTGAAAGGCGACCGTGGTGACGTGGCTGACCATCCGCGCTTCCCCCGACGGCGAACAGGCTGCGACCTTCTGGGAGCACCCATCAAGGAATCTCCAAAGTCGCACCGAGACGCTAGCGCACGGCGGGCGTGCAGGCAAGAACATTGTAAGAACATCGCCGCGTCGCGTGGGCACCGCGGCGCGCGACGAGACGAGGCGCCGGGCGGATTTTCGCGGGTCGTCGCCCTTGCACGACGCCCGGTTCCGCGTTAACTCCCACGGCCGAACCGTTGGACGCGGCGGCACCCTCCCGTGCCGTCCTCATGGCGCAAGACGCCTGCGCGGCCTCCGCCGCGGAAGGAACCGGAATGCCCTACGTCGTCACCGAGAACTGCATCAAGTGCAAGTACACGGATTGCGTCGAGGTGTGCCCCGTCGATTGCTTCTATGAAGGCGAGAACATGCTCGTCATTCATCCCGACGAGTGCATCGATTGCGGCGTGTGCGAGCCCGAATGCCCGGCGGAGGCGATCAAGCCGGACACCGAGAGCGGCCTTGAGAGCTGGCTCCAGCTCAACGCCGAATATGCCGCCGTGTGGCCGAACATCACGGTGAAGCGCGAGGCTCCGACCGACGCCAAGGATTGGGACGGTAAGGCGGGCAAGCTCGCCCTGCTGTCGCCCGAGCCCGGCAAGGGCGACTGACCGCCCTCCGCGGTTCCGCGTCGCCTGGTTTCCTGGGCTCTATTCCCGCCGCAGGATGCGGTCGACGAGAAGGTCGCTCCACAGCGTCGAGCGGTAGGACCCCTTGAGCGCGGCCGGATCGTAGCCGCCGCCCTCCACCCATTCGATCAGCGATTGGCCCTTTGCGGCGCCGTCGTCCCGGTAGGCTTCGAGGAAGGCGTCGAGCACGCCGGTCTTCGAGCTCGGCACGTGGCCGTAGCGCAGCGAGAGCTGGCCGAGCGCCTCCTCGACCGGGCGTCCCGCGGCGAGGATCAGATAGAGCGCGGAGGCGAGCCCCGCCCGATCCGAGCCGGACTTGCAATGGACCAAAGCCGGGTACTCGATCGTCTCGAAGAGACGGGCGGCGGCGCGCACCATCTCCGCCGTCGGTGGGCTGCGCGACCACAGCGGCAGGGTCACCAGCGTCAGTCCATGACGCTCGCACGCCTCGCGCTCGAGGGCGAAGCCGCCGAGCTCGCGGTCGCCCCGCAGCCACACCACGGTGCGGATGCCCTGCCGGGCCGCCCAGGCGATGTCGGCGGGGGAGGGCTGCGACGACCGCCACAGCCGCGCGTCGACCTGGTGGCGGTTGCGGTAGAACAGCCGGGCGAGGCCTACATCCGTCACGTAGAGGTGCCACCATGCGGCGAGCCGGCGCGGCAACCCGTCGATCGGCCGCGCGCTCCTGTGGCGCAGCCGGTCGCGGTGGCGTTCGCGCCCCTCGGCAGTGCGGAAGAACTTCACGGACGACGTCTTCTTTCGCGGGGCCCGACGCGGGCCGCAGGGGCGCCTACATCGCCGATCGGGCGGGCCGGCGCAAGACCTCGCGGCCGTCCCGCGTAACCGTCCGCGGCGGCTGGCCGATCGGTCGGCAGCGTCGCTGCGCTCGGTCATTTGACGCTCTCGCGCAATGGTATGTTACGGCGACCTGCGTACCCTTTCCGAATCTTGCGCATGGGCGCTTGCGCCCGTGCGCCGGCGCTGCGACGATGCGCCATCAAGGGCAACGCACGGAGGTCCGAGATGGCGATCGAGGATCGTCTATACGGGGAAGACCAAGACGTTAGCGCCCCGACCCCGCGCTTCGCCGAGCCCCGGCTGATCGCGATCGTGGGGCCGTACGGCAGCGGCAAGTCCACCTTGGTCGAGGCGATCCTGGCGCGCACCGACGCGGCGCGGGAGGCCGAGGCAACGCCGGGCAAAGCGCCCACCATGAGTGTCGCCGCGCGCTTCGTGCCGGCAACCTTCATGCGCGACCGCTACGTCTTCGTCGATTGCCCGGGCTCGGTCGAGTTCCGCTGCGAGGCGGACGGGGTGCTCGCCGCGGCGGACCTCGCGGTCGTCGTGTGCGAGGCCGATCCGCGCAAGCTGCCGGCGTTGCAGATCATCCTCAAGGACCTCGAAGAGCGCGGCATTCCCCGTGTCCTCTTCCTCAACAAGATCGATCGCCTGGAGGCCCGCGTCCGCGAGACGCTCGAGACGCTCCAGAGCGCGAGCCGGACGCCGCTCGTGCTGCGGCAGATCCCGATCTGGCGCGACGGCATCGCGACCGGCTTCATCGATCTCGCCCTCGAACGGGCGTTCATCTACCGCGAGCACGCGGCGAGCCGGGTGATGTCGATCCCCGACGAGGCCCGCGCCCGCGAGGTCGAGGCGCGCTTCGAGATGCTGGAGCGGGTCGCCGATTATGACGACGCGCTGATGGAGGAGCTGCTGTCCGATATCGAGCCGCCGCGCGATCGGGTGTTCGACGATCTCGCCCGGGAAATGCGCGAGGGCCTCATCTGCCCGGTGTTCCTCGGCGCGGCCCAGCGCGGCAACGGCGTGTTCCGTCTCTTGAAGGCGCTGCGCCACGAAAGCCCCGGGGTCGCCGAGACGCGGACCCGGCTCGGGCTCGGCAGCGACCAGAAGACGGTCGTGCAGGTGATGAAGACGCTGCACTCGTCCCATATCGGCAAGCTCTCCCTCGCCCGGGTGCTCAGCGGCGGGGTGACCGAGACGCAGCCGCTCCAGACCTGCGACGGCCGCGCCGTGAAACCCGCGGGGCTCTACGATCTCGTCGGTGAGGAGGCGGTGAAGCGCGGGCCGGCGGGGCCGGGCGAGGTGGTGGCGCTCGCCAAGCTCGACGGGGTCGCGACCGGCACCACCCTGGGCAGCCGCGGTGGCCGCGTCTTCAGCCTCGTCGATCTCGCCGTCCCGCCGCCGGTGCTGGCGTTCGCGGTGGCGCCGGCCGAGCGCAAGGACGAGGTCAAGCTGACGGCCGCGCTCGGCAAGCTCGCCGAGGAGGACCACGGCCTCTCCGTCGAGGCGGACGCCGTGACCGGCGAAACGCGCCTGTGCGGCCAGGGTGAGATCCACCTGCGCACCGCCCTGGAGCGGCTCGCCGTCAAGTTCGGCCTCGCGGTCAGCCAGCGCCCGCCCCGGGTGCCCTATCGCGAGACGATCCGGTCTTCCGCGCGGGCCCACGGCCGCCACAAGAAGCAGTCCGGCGGCCACGGCCAGTTCGGCGACGTGACCTTGGAGTTCACCCCCTTGCCGCGCGGCGAGGGCTTCCGCTTCGCGAGCCGGATCGCCGGCGGGGTCGTGCCGAAGGCGTTCATCCCGGCCATCGAGGCAGGGGTGCGCGACAGCCTCGGCGAGGGACCGCTCGGCTTCCCCGTGACCGATCTCGCCGTCACCCTCGTCGACGGCGCCGCCCATGCGGTCGACTCGTCCGAACAGGCCTTCCGCGCCGCCGCCCATCTCGCGATGCGGGAGGGCCTCGTGGCGGCGGGGCCGCTCCTGCTCGAGCCGATGCTCGCGATGACGCTCCATTGCCCGAGCGAGGCGACGGCGCGCATCAACGCGGTGCTCGCCGCGCGGCGCGGCCAGATCACCGGCTTCGAGCCACGCGCCGGCTGGCCCGGCTGGGATTGCATCACCGCCCTGATGCCCGAGGCGGAGATCCGCGACCTGATCGTCGAGATCCGCTCCGCGACCGCCGGCGTCGGCGATTTCCGCGTCAAGTTCGACCATCTCGCCCCGCTCGAAGGCCGCCTCGCCGAGGAGGTCGTGGATCGCCGCCGACGGGACGCCGCGTGAGGGGAGCCCAGCGCCTCGACCGACCCTCTCCGCTCCGAAATATTTCGTGATTTGCGTGTAATCCAGGCACTGCGGCCTACGTAGAACAAGCAGAGCCGGGGGCTTTTGAGGCGGCGTAACGACGGGCGACCGAAAGGAGACCTGGGCGGTGCGTGCGTCGATCGGCCGAGGGCGTCATTCGACAGGCGCCGGCCGGTGGAGCGTGAACGATGTTGATCAGGCAGCGCAGGCGCTGGGAGATCGCCGAGAGCGAGGCGACCCCGGAGCACATCTTTCTCGGGCGGCGGCGGTTTCTCGCCGGCGCGGCGGCCCTCGGGGCGGCCTCCGTCGGCAGCATCGCGGGGGTGTCCGTCCGGCCGCGGCGGAAGGGTTCTTCGGATTGTTCGGCGGCAAGAAGGATCAGACGCCGGCCGCCCCGGACCCGACCGCCGACCTCTATCCGGCCAAGCGCGACGACGCCTACAAGCTCGACCGCGCGATCACGCCCGAAGACGTCACCTCGACCTACAACAATTTCTACGAGTTCGGCACCTCGAAGCGGGTGTTCGACGAAGCGCAGGCGCTGCCGATCCGGCCGTGGACAATCAAGTTCGACGGCATGGTGGAGAGCGAGCGGACCGTCGACATCGACACCCTGATCCGGGCGATGCCGCTCGAGGAGCGGCTCTACCGGCACCGCTGCGTCGAGGCGTGGTCGATGGCCGTGCCGTGGACCGGTTTTCCGCTCGCTGCCCTCGTCGCCTATGGGAAGCCGCTGTCGGGTGCGAAATATGTGCGCTTCGAGACCTTCATGGACCCGAACGTCGCGCCCGGTCAGAACGAGGCCTGGTATCCCTGGCCCTATGTCGAGGGCCTGACGATGGCCGAGGCGAACAACGAACTCGCCTTCATGGTCACCGGCATCTACGGCAAGCCGCTTCTGAAGCAGTTCGGCGCGCCGCTCCGCCTAGCGGTGCCGTGGAAATACGGTTTCAAGTCGGTCAAGTCGATCGTGCGGGTCTCGTTCACCGACACCCAGCCGAAAACCTTCTGGGAAAGCCTGCAATCGTCGGAATACGGGTTCTGGGCGAACGTGAACCCGGACGTGCCGCATCCGCGCTGGAGCCAGGCGACCGAGGAGGTGCTCGGCACCGGCGAGCGCAAGCCGACGCTGCTCTATAACGGCTACGAGCCCGAGGTCGCCGACCTCTACAAGGGCCTTCAGAACGAGCGGCTGTTCATGTGAGGAGTGGGGGCGCACTGCTGCCCTTGCTCTCGCTCGGTTTCATCCTGATATTGTATGTGGATGAAATTCGAATGGGACGCGGCCAAAGCGGAGATCAATCTCAGGAAGCACCGCGTAAGCTTCGAGATCGCCGTTCGCATTGGTAGAGCAGGATCTCATCGAGAACGGCGAATATCGCTGGCGGACCTTGGGGCTCGTTGACGGCCGCCTGCTTTTGCTGGTGGCGCACACGGTTCGGGATGACGAGGACGGCGTCGAAATCGTGCGCATCATATCCGCGCGGAGCCGAGGGAGCGGAGGCGCTATGCGCAGAACCGTCAGATATGAGGTCGACCTCAACGCTCTGCCGCCGCTGACCGGCGAACAGCGGGCGGAGATCGATGCGCTCTCCCGTCTGCCCGACGCTGACATCGACCGCAGCGACATTCCGGCGCTGGACGACGCCTTTTGGAAGAACGCCGTCCGCAACCCGTTCCACAAGCCCGCTCAGATTGCGGCCACGCTCCTTTTGGACAGCGATGTCCTCGATTGGCTCGAAGGGAAGGGTGGAGGCACCGAAGAGCGCATCAACGCGATCCTGCGGCGCGCCATGCTCGCCGATCGAGACCATCGGGCCTGAGACCACGCCCGCGGACGCTTGCGGAAAACCCTACGGCTTTACGTGAAGAGTCTCTCTCCCGCTGCCTATCAGTAGTGCTCCCCGGGCTTGACCCGGGGATCCAGGGCCTCGGGCGCAGCGCCAGCCGCCCAGGGATCCCCGCCACAAGGGCGGGGATGACGACGGGGTGCGGAGTGACCGCCCCCACGCCGCCTCCTACGCCCCAGGCCCCCCACTGCGCGGGGAAACAACGACCGGGAGCCGCTGCCTCTCGCCGGCCACCCCTCGCGCCGTGAACCCTGTCGGAGCGAAGCGCCGGGCGAACGCGTCTTCCCCTCGACACGTCCGTCGTCATAATGTCATCGACGGACGCCAAATCATGAAGCAGACGTGCATTCGGGAGCCTCCAGCCCGGATGCGCGGTACGCTCGATTTGCGTGCAGCCATCCGGATCGCTCTCCGACATCAGGTCGCGTCATGGCCGAAAGTTATTCGTCGCCGTCGCTCTTTCGGCCGCGCTACATCCCGAATCTCTGGGATGCCGTCGCGTTTCTCCTCGTCTTCGGCACCCTGATCCTGTTCTCGCACGGCGCGGAGCAGACCTTCGTGCCGCTGTCTGCGATCGAGCGCATGCCGCTGTCGCTCGATCCGTCGCACCTGCCGGAATATGCGCTGCGCACCGTGCTGCGCATGGTCGTGGCGATCGTCGCCTCGCTCGTCTTCACGCTGATCTACGCAACGATCGCGGCGAAGAGCCGGCGCGCCGAAATGGTGCTGATCCCGTTCCTCGACATCCTGCAATCCGTCCCCGTGCTCGGCTTCCTGTCGTTCACCGTGGTCGGCTTCATGAACATGTTCCCCGGCAAGGTGATCGGCGTCGAGCTCGCCTCGGTGTTCGCGATCTTCACGAGCCAGGCGTGGAACATGACGTTCTCGTTCTACCAGTCGCTGAAGACGGTGCCGCGCGATCTCGACGAGGCCTCGCGCGCCTTCCGCCTATCGTCCTGGCAGAAATTCTGGCGCCTCGAGGTGCCGTTCTCGATGCCCGGCCTCATCTGGAACACGATGATGTCGATGTCCGGCGGCTGGTTCTTCGTTGTCGCCTCCGAGGCCATCTCGGTCGGAAACGACACCTACACGCTGCCCGGCATCGGCTCCTACGTGTCGCTCGCCATCGCCCAGAGCAACCTGCCGGCGGTGGTGTGGGCTCTCGGCGCGATGACCGTGATCATCCTGCTCTATGACCAGATCCTGTTCCGCCCGCTGGTGGCGTGGAGCGAGAAGTTCCGCTTCGAGCAGTCGCCGAGCGGGAACGTTCCCCATTCCTGGCTGCTCGACGTCGTCCAGCGCACCCGGATCTTCCAGATCGCGCTGCGTCCGCTCGGCCTCGGCATCCGCTGGCTGGCGAGCCGCCGCTTCTCGGTGCCGACGCCCCAGGTCCCGACGCTGCCGAAGCTGTGGAACAGCAAGGCGGTGGACGGTGTCTGGCTGGTCCTCATCGCCGCCGGCTGCGTCTACGCGGCGTGGCAGATCGTCTCCTTTGTCGCGACGGAGCTCCATTGGAGCGATGTCTGGCTCGCCCTGTTCTACGGCCTGTTGACGCTCATCCGCGTCGCCGTCCTCGTCGCCATCGCCTCGGTGATCTGGGTGCCGATCGGGGTGTGGATCGGGCTCCGGCCGAAGGTCGCCGAGCGCATTCAGCCGCTCGCGCAGTTCCTCGCCGCCTTCCCGGCCAACATCGCCTTCCCGTTCTTCGTCGTCGCCATCGTGCACTTCGACCTCAACCCGGACATCTGGCTGAGCCCGCTGATGATCCTGGGGACGCAGTGGTACATCCTGTTCAACGTGATCGCCGGGGCGAGCGCCTATCCGACCGACCTCAAGGAGGCGGCGTCGAGCTTCCACGTCGGCGGCTGGAGTTGGTGGCGCAAGGTCATTCTGCCGGGCGTGTTCCCCTATTACGTGACCGGTGCGCTCACCGCGACGGGTGGTTCCTGGAACGCGGCGATCGTGGCCGAGGTCGCGAGCTGGGGTAAGGACCAGCTTCAGGCCCACGGCCTCGGCGCCTACATCGCCGATGCGACGAGCGCCGGCGATTATCCGCGGATCGTGCTCGGTATCGCCGTGATGTCGCTCTACGTGATCCTCTTCAATCGGGCGCTCTGGCACCCGATGTTCACCTTCGCCGCCCGCCGCCTGCGCTTCGACTGAGGACGCCTCCATGCTCGACACGCCCTCCTCCTCCGCCGTCCCGCTGGTCGAACTGAAGAACGTCCGGCAGGCCTTCAAGCAGTCCGACAAGGGCGAGCATCTGGTGCTCGACGACGTCGCCCTCACCATCCGCGAGGGCGAGATCGTCGGCCTGCTCGGCCGCTCCGGCTCGGGCAAGTCCTCGCTGCTGCGCATCGTCTCCGGCCTCGTGCCGCCGACCGGCGGCACGGTGAAATGGTGCGGCAAGCCCGTCACCGGCCCCTGCGAGGGCCTGTCGATGGTGTTCCAGACCTTCGCCTTGTTCCCCTGGCTCACCGTGCTCGAGAACGTCGAGCTCGGGCTCGAGGCGATCGGCATCGACTCGGCCGAGCGCCGCCGCCGCTCGCTCGAGGCGATCGACCTGATCGGCCTCGACGGCTTCGAATCGGCCTATCCGAAGGAGCTCTCGGGCGGCATGCGCCAGCGCGTCGGCTTCGCCCGCGCGCTCGTCATCCATCCGCGCCTGATGCTGCTCGACGAGCCGTTCTCGGCGCTCGACGTGCTGACCGCCGAGACGCTGCGTACCGACATCATCGAGCTGTGGACCGAAGGCCGGCTTCCCATCAAGTCGATGCTCATGGTGACCCACAACATCGAGGAAGCGGTGCTGATGTGCGACCGCATCCTGATCTTCTCGGTCAATCCGGGCCGCGTCGCCTCGGAGATCAAGGTCGAGTTCCCCCACCCGCGCAACCGGCTCGACCCGGATTTCCGCCAGATGGTGGACGACATCTATGCCCGCATGACCAACCGCGCGTCCGAGGTGGCCGACCGCCGCCTCGCCGGCCACGGCCACGCCGCGCACGATGCCCACGGGCCGCAGGGCGCCACCATCGGCACCTCGCTCCAGCCGATTTCGAGCAACCTGCTCGCCGGCTTCCTCGAGACGCTCGCCGCGCCGCCCTATGACGGTCGGGCCGACCTGCCCCACCTCGCCGCCGGCCTCCAGCTCGAAGCCGACGAGCTGTTCCCCATCATCGAGGCGCTTCAACTGCTCGGCTTCGCCGACATCGCCGACGGCGACGTGACGCTGCTCGAGGCCGGCCGCCACTTCGTCGAATCCGAGCTCGATCAGCGCAAGGCCCTGTTCCGCACGCAGCTCGTCTCCCGCGTGCCGATCACCGCGCTCATCAAGCGCGTGCTCGACGAGCGCCCGACCCACCGTGCCCCGGCCGCCCGTTTCCAGGAAGAGCTCGAGGATCACATGTCGGCCGACTTCGCCGAGCGCACCCTCGAGGCGGCGATCGATTGGGGCCGCTATGCCGAGCTCTACGCCTTCAACGAGCAGAGCGGCGAACTGAGCCTCGAAGACCCGCACTGAGGCCGGTCCCGCGCCACGCGGGCCTCGCCGGCAGGGTTCCAATAACCGCCGTCAGAAGGCGCACACCCTCTCCCTTCTCCCCGCTGGCGGGGAGAAGGTCGCGCGGAGCGCCGGATGAGGGGACCTTCTAGATGCCCTCATCGCTCCGAATATCGATTTAAGTTCAAGGAAATGGCCCCCTCATCCGCCCCTTCGGGGCACCTTCTCCCCGAGCGGGGAGAAGGAAGGGGTGGCATCCGACGATCCAAGAACCGGTCCCCGCCGTCCCCCGTCAGAACGGGTAGGTGCAGTGGACGTGGCCGAAGCTGGTGTAGCGGCACTCGCCGCCGTTCGGGCCGTACCACCAATCGATGAAGATCGCCGTCGCCTGGCCTGTGCTCGGCACCTCGCCGTCGAGCACCCGCGCCGTGTAGGTCAGGGTGTCGCCCTCGAGCTTCGGATTGCTGATCTCGACGATCGCCGTGTGCTCCTTGCCGTCGACGACGACGGAGACGCTGGCGTTCGGCGGGTCCTTGTCGAAGCTGTCCTTGCCGGCGTCCCAAACGCCGAGGAAGCGCTTGGTCGACATGTCGCCCGACATGCGCTGGGGGCGGTCGGTGAACATGATGGTGTGGGGCGCGATGCCTTCGAGGCGCAGCGCGTGGCCGTCGAAGCTCATGGCGCGGGCGTTCTGCACGAACAGCCAGTCCGCCGCCGGTGCGGGGAAGGTGCCGGAGGCCGCCGAGGGCTCCGCGGCGAGCACCGCGCCGCTCAAAGCCGGCCCCGCGACCATCGACGCCGCGAGCATCGCCGCAACCAAGAAACGCTTCATCGCAAATCTCCCCATTCGGCGGCGCCCCAGCCGCGCCGGCTTCCCTCTCGGACTAGTCCCGCCCCGCTCGGAAGCCAAGCGGGCCGATGGGTTAAATTCTCGCAAGGGTGGCGACGCGGGCCGCGGCGCCGCGCATTCCGACCCTGGAAGTTCGGGCAGGGCAGCCATACTTTCGGCGGGGCTTCCGGGCGCCGCCGCCTTGCGCTATGCGTCTCGTCGGCCGGCCCCGGACGGGGCCCCTCTTTATGGACCCGCCGCGAGCGCCCGGCGTTCGCGCTCCCCCTGCCGCGACCCGCGAAGGTGATGCTCAATGGCTTCCTATGATCTCGTCGTGATCGGCACCGGCCCGGGCGGTTATGTCTGCGCCATCCGCGCCGCCCAGCTCGGCCTCAAGGTGGCCGTGGTGGAGAAGCGCGCCACGCACGGCGGCACCTGCCTCAACATCGGCTGCATCCCCTCGAAGGCCCTGCTCCACGCCTCCGAACTGTTCGACGAGGCCTCGCGCGAGTTCGCCCACCTCGGCATCAAGGTGCCGGCGCCCGAGCTCGACCTCGACCAGATGATGCGCTTCAAGGACGAAGGCGTCGACGGCAACGTCAAGGGCGTCGACTACCTCCTGAAGAAGAACAAGATCGACACCTTCCACGGCCGCGCGACCATCGTCGCCGCCGGCAAGGTGAAGGTCACGCCCGAGGCGGGCGAGGCGAGCGAGATCGAGACCAAGGCGATCGTGATCGCGACCGGCTCGGAAGTCACCCCGCTCCCCGGCGTCACCATCGACGAGGAGCGCATCGTCTCCTCGACCGGAGCCCTGTCGCTGAAGCAGGTGCCGAAGCGCCTCGCGGTGATCGGCGGCGGCGTCATCGGCCTCGAGCTCGGCTCGGTGTGGCGCCGCCTCGGTGCCGACGTCACCGTGATCGAATATCTCGACCGCCTGCTGCCGGGCATGGACGCCGAGGTGGCGAAGAGCTTCCAGCGCATCCTCGCCAAGCAGGGCTTCAAGTTCGAATTGTCGAGCAAGGTCACCGGCGTCGTGCCGGCGGGCGAGGCCCTCGCCGTCACCGTCGAGCCCGCCGCGGGCGGCGCGGCGAAGACCATCGAGGCCGACGTCGTGCTGGTCGCCATCGGCCGGCGTGCCTACACCGAAGGCCTCGGCCTCGAGACCGTCGGCGTCGCCCTCGATCCGCGCGGCCGCATCGTGACGGGCGGCCATTTCGAGACAAATGTGCCGGGCATCTACGCCATCGGCGACGCCATCGCCGGCCCGATGCTCGCCCACAAGGCCGAGGACGAGGGCGTCGCGATCGCCGAGATCCTCGCCGGTCAGGCGGGTCACGTGAACTACGACGTGATCCCGGGCGTCGTCTACACCGCGCCGGAAGTCGCCTCGGTCGGCAAGACCGAGGAGGAGCTCAAGGCGGCCGGCGTCGCCTACAATGTCGGCAAGTTCCCCTTCACGGCGAACGGCCGCGCCAAGGTGAACCGCACCACCGAGGGCTTCGTGAAGATCCTCGCCGATGCCAAGACCGACCGCGTGCTCGGTGTCCACATCATCGGGCCGGATGCCGGCACGCTGATCGCGGAAGCCGCCGTCGCCATGGAGTTCGGCGCGGCCTCCGAGGACATCGCCCGCACCTGCCACGCCCACCCGACTTTGTCGGAGGCGGTCAAGGAGGCGGCGTTCGCCGTCGAGAAGCGCGCCATCCATATGTGAGGCGGGGTCGGGCCGAGGGCGCGGCCTCCGACGAGGGGGCCGCTGAGGGAGCGCTGCACGATGAAGCTGATCTTCGATCCCGCGCAGCTCGCCCACCGGCCGACCCAGTACATGGTGCACGGGCGCGTCGTCGCCCCGCTCGAAAATCCCGACCGGGCGGCGACGCTGGCCGCCGCCCTCGAACCGCTCGGCCTCGTCCGCGAGGCCCTGGCGGATGCCGGCCGCGGCCCGATCGAGGCGGTCCACGCGCCCGACTACGTCGCCTTCCTCGCCGAGGCCTATGCGCGCTTCCAGGCGCTGCCGAACGCCGGGCCGGAGGTGTGGCCGAACGTCCATCCCTATCGCGGCGCCGGCCCCGATCTCGGCGCCCGGGGTCGGCCGCGGCCGACCGGCATCCTCGGGCGCGCCGGCTTCTATCTCGGCGACCTGTCGTGCGCGATGATGGCCGGTACCTTCGAGGCCGCCTACGCCTCGGCGCAGACGGCGATCGCCGGGGCGGACGCGCTGCTGGCCGGCGAACGCGCCGCTTATGCGCTGTGCCGCCCGCCCGGCCACCACGCTTATGTCGACCGCGCCTCGGGCTTCTGCTTCTTCAACAACGCGGCGATCGCGGCGGAGCGGCTGCGCGCACGCTTCGGCCGGGTCGCCATCGCCGATTTCGACACCCACCACGGCGACGGCACCCAGGCGATCTTCTACACCCGGGACGACGTCTTCTACGGCTCGGTGCACACCGATCCGAGCGCCTATTATCCACACTTTGCCGGCTATGCAGATGAGATCGGTCATGGCGCGGGCGAGGGGGCGAACCTCAACCTGCCGCTGCCCTTCGGCGCCGACGACGCGGCCTTCCTCGCCGCCAACGAACGGCTCGCGCAGGCCGTCGCGGCGTTCGGCGCGGACGTCCTGATCCTCTCCGCCGGCTGGGATGCCCACCGCGACGATCCGCTGTCCCGCCTCGCGGTGACGAGCGCGGCCTATGAGCGGCTCGGCCGCCTGTGGGGCGCGACCGGCCTGCCGACCTTGATCGTGCAGGAGGGCGGCTATTCGCTCGCCGCCATCGCCGAGGCCGCCCCGGCCTTCGTCGCGGCGTTCCGTGCGGCGGCCGGCTTGGCCGCCTGAAACGGCCGACCGAGCCGTCTCGGCGCGCCGCCGATCAGCCCCGCCCCGCGTCCCGTCGCGATGCCAGATGGTGGAGCACGATCCCGCTCGTCGTCGCGACGTTCAGGGAATCGAAATCGGCCATCGGAATGCGCACGCCGCGGGCGGTCGCGATGAGGTCGGCGGGCAGGCCCGGCCCCTCGGCGCCGAGGAGGACGAGGCTGCGGGCCGGCGGGTCGAGCCGGGCGAGGACGTCGTCGCCTGCCGGCGTCAGCGCCAAGGTCTCGAACCCGGCCGCGGCGGCGAGCGCCGGCAGATCGGCGGCGGCGCCGACGCGGGTGAACGGCACGACGAGCGCGCCGCCGACCGAGACGCGGATCGCCTTGCGATAAAGCGGATCGCAGGAGCCGCCGTCGATCAGCACCGCCGCCGCGCCGAAGGCGGCGGCGTTGCGGAAGATGCCACCCATATTGTCGTGGTTGGCGATGCCGACGAGGCCGACCACGATCGCCGGGCCGTCGAGGCCGGCGAGCAGGGTGCGCGCCTCCGGCTCGGCCGTGCGGCGGCCGATCGCGACGAGGCCGCGGTGGATCGGGAAGCCGGCGATCGCATCCATCACCACCGGCGCCGCGGCGTAGACCGGCACGCCCTTCTCCTCGGCGCGGGCGATCAACGCCTGCTGGGCGGCGAGGCGATCGTCGGCGATGAGGAGCGATTCGAGCGGGAAGCGGCCGCGGGCGAGCGCCACCTCGATCACCACCTGCCCCTCGGCGACGAAGCGGCCGTCGCGGCCGACGAGATCGCGCTCGCGGACGAAGCGGTAGGGCTCGACCCGGGGATCGTCCGGGTCGGCGATGCGCTCCACCATGATCAGCGGCGCAGGCTGTCGGCGATCGACTTCGCCCCGAAGGCGATGAAGATCACGCCGCAGATCCGCGCGATCCACGGTTCGTAGCGGCGATAGAAGCGCCGGCACACCGGCAGGCCGACGGCGAACACCAGAATGCCGTAGGCGAGGAACGACCCGACCGAGGCTGCCGCGACGAGGCCGGGCAGCGAGCCCCAGCCGAGGCTCGCGGCCTGCCCGGCGAGGAGCGCGGTGAACATCGCCGCCGCCACGGGATAGGCCTTCGGGTTGGTCAGGCCGAAGGCGAGGCCGTGCATCAGCGGATTGTGGTCGGCCGGAATGGCGCCCGCGCCGCTGCGGCCGGCATTGCGGATCGCCTGGAGGCCGAGAAAGGCGAGGTAGAGCCCGCTCGCGATGCCGAGCACCTGGAACACCCGCGTGCCGATCTCGGTGACGCCGATGATCGAGACGAGGGAGAGGGTGTACCAGACGAGGTCGCCGGCGAAGTGGCCGAGGAGGAAGCGCGCGCCGGCGCCGCGGCCGCGATCGGCCCCGATGCCGAACACGGCGAGGACGCCGGGGCCGGGGGTGATGCCGTAGGCGAAGCCGGCGAGGGCGGCGCTCGAGAGAATGGCGGCGTTCATGGCGTGATCCGGCGGCAGCGGGCGCGAACGGGGCCGCTGCGGCCCTGCGTTCGACGAGACGGAAGGCCCCATAGGACAGGACTTCGCGCCGCCGCGCCAGAGGCAAGATCGCCGTGGAGGGCCGACGCCCGAACCCACGCCGCAGCGATGCCGCCGCCTCAGGCGGCCGGCTTGCGCGCCGAGAGGGAATAGGCGAGCGGCAGCCACGGCGCGTCCGGCCAGCCGAACAGGCCGTCGGCATCCTCCACCAGTTCGGCGAACATCTGCCATGTCACCTTCGGGTGTTCGTGGAGGAATTCGATCCGAAGGCCGGCTGCGATGAGGGCGGTGACGACGGCGCCGAGCGGGTGGGAGAACCAGCATTGCTTGGCATTGGCCAGCCGCGCGTCGGGATCGGCATAATCCGTCGGGTTGGTCTCGACCAAGGGGCCGTCGAGGAAATAGGGCATGTAGCGGCCCGGCACGCCGTCGACCGCGGCGGCGTCGTCGAAGACGAGGGCCGCCGGGTGACCCTCGGCGAAATAGAGCGAACCGCCCGGCTTGAGGAAATGGGCCACGATGCGTGCCCATTCGGCGATGTCGGGCAGCCAGCCGATGGTGCCCCAGGTGACGAAGACCCGGTCGAACGCGGCCGGCTCGCCCACCGCCGCTCGGGCGTCGTAAACGTCCGCCTCGACGAAGCGGGCGTGGGACTCGAGACCGAGCTCGACGGCGAGGGAACGCGCCGCCGCAATCGCCGGCCCGGAGAAGTCGAGGCCGACGACCTCGGCGCCCTGCTGGGCGAGCACGAGGCTATCGCGGCCGAAATGGCATTGCAGGTGCAGGATGCGCAGCCCCGCGACGGGGCCGAGCTCGGCCGCCTCGATCGGCTGCAACCGGGCTCGGCCTGCCCGCAAGGGCCCGAGATCGTACATCGGGCTCTTCAGGTGGATCGCGACCCGCTCGTCCCAGTTCGCGCGGTTGATCGCGCGCCAATCGATCGCTTCAGTCATGATTCCACCCCCCTAACACCGGTGGCATGAGTGCCACGGCGGCGGGGCCGCTTTCAACGGCCCCGCGGCACGGGCGGGATCAGCCGAAGTTCACCATGACATGGCGGACCACGGTGTAGTCCTCGAGGCCGTACATCGACATGTCCTTGCCGTAGCCGGACATCTTGAGCCCGCCGTGGGGCATCTCGGTCGTCAGGGTGAAATGGGTGTTCACCCAGACGCAGCCATATTGCAGGCGGGAGGCCACCTTCATCGCGGTCGAGACGTTGGTGGTCCAGACCGACGAGGCGAGGCCGTAATCGCTGTCGTTGGCCCAGCGCACCGCCTCGTCGGCATCGGCGAAGCGGGTCACCGAGACGACCGGGCCGAACACCTCCTTGCGGACGATCTCGTCTTCCTGGCGGGCGCCGACGATGAGCGTCGGCTCGTAGAAGAAGCCGCCGCCCGCGACCTTGGCGCCGCCGGTCAGGATCTCGGTGTGCGGCAGGGCGTCGGCACGCTCGACGAAGGCGGCGACGCGCTCGCGCTGGCGCTCGCTGATGAGCGGGCCGAGCTCGGTCGCGGCGTCCTCGGCGGGGCCGTATTTGAGGCTCGCGATGGCGCCCTGGAGCTCGGCGACGAGTTTGTCGTGGATCTTCGGGCCGGCATAGATGCGGCAGGCGGCGGTGCAGTCCTGGCCCGCATTGTAGAAGCCGCCGGCACGGATGCCGGCGACCACGGCCTCGATGTCGGCGTCGTCCATGACGATGACCGGGGCCTTGCCGCCGAGTTCGAGATGGGTGCGCTTCAGGCTGCGCACCGCGGCCTGGAGCACCTTCTGGCCCGTCGCGATGTCGCCTGTGAGCGAGACCATCCGCACCTTCTGGTGCGAGGTGAGCGGCGCGCCGACCGATTCGCCACGCCCAGCGACGACGTTGACGACGCCGGCCGGCAACAGGTCGGCGAGGGTGGTGGCGAGCTTGAGGGCGGTGAGCGGGGTCTGCTCGGACGGCTTCATCACCACCGTGTTGCCGGCCGCGATCGCCGGGGCGACCTTCCAGGCGAGCATCATCAAGGGATAGTTCCAGGGCGCGATCGAGCCCACCACGCCGACCGGATCGCGGCGGATCATCGAGGTGTGGTTCGCCACATATTCGCCCGCGGCCGAGCCGGTCAGGCAGCGCGTGGCGCCGGCGAAGAAGCGGAAGGTGTCGACGATGGCCGGGATCTCGTCGTTGAGGACGCGCTCGTACGGCTTGCCGCAATTCAGGGATTCGAGCCGGGCGAAGGCCTCGGCGTCGGCCTCGATGGCGTCGGCGATGGCGAGCAGGCGGCCAGCGCGGGCGCTCGGCGGCGTCACCGACCAGGTCTCGAAGGCCCTGGCGGCGGTGTCCACCGCCGCGTCGAGCTGGGCCGGGCTCGCCTCGGCGACGTCGGCGATGCGCCCGCCGGTGCCGGCATTGAGGATTTCCTCGTTCGGGCCCTCGCCCTTCACGAGCTTTCCGTCGATGAGAAGGTCGGTCTGCATCTCAAGTCCTCCCGAAGGGCGGCGGCCGGCGCCTGCCGCGGCCGTCGCTGCGGCCGTCGGGAGGCGGACGGTGCGCCGCCGGAAAAGAGCAATCGCCTCGCCACCCCCCCGGCCGGACCGGGGATCGGCTTACTTGCCGCCGCCCGAGAAGTCGTGGGTGTCGCGGGTCAGGTAATAGGCGGCGAGGATCGGCACGAAGGTCACCGCCATCACGAACACCGCGACGACGTTGGTGACCGGGCGCTGGCGCGGCCGCACCAACTCGCCGAGCATCCAGATCGGCAGGGTGGTCTGCTGGCCGGCGGTGAAGGTCGTCACGATCACCTCGTCGAACGACAAAGCGAAGGCGAGCATGCCGCCGGCGAGGAGCGCGGTCGCGACGTTCGGCAGCACGACGTGACGGAAGGTCTGGAAGCCGTCGGCGCCGAGATCCATCGAGGCCTCGATCAGCGAGGGGGCCGAGCGGCGGAAGCGGGCGAGGGCGTTGTTGTAGACGACGACGATGCAGAACGTCGCGTGGCCGATCACGATGGTCCAAAAGCTGAACGGGATGTCGGCCAGCGCATAGGCCGAGCGCAGCGCGATGCCGGTGATGATGCCCGGCAGCGCGATCGGCAGGATGACGAGGAGCGACAGCGTCTCGCGGCCGAAGAAGCGGTGCCGCCACACCGCGGCCGAGGCCAAGGTGCCGAGCACCAGGGCGATCAGGGTCGAGACCGCGGCGACCCTGAGCGACAGGCCGAACGCCGGCCAGATGTCGGGCCGGTCGAACCACGCGGTCGAAAACCACTTGAGCGTCAGCCCCGGCGGCGGGAAGGCGAACGAGCGGTCCTCGGTCGTGAAGGCGTAGAGGATGATGAAGAGCAGCGGCAGGTGCAGGAACAGAAGGCCGCCGAACGCCGCCGCCTTGAGGGTCAGCGAGGCCCGCTCGCCCGCCTCGGCCCGGCCGCCGGCCGCTTTCTTCGGGGGCTGCTCAGAGGGCATCGAACGCTCCGAGCCGTTTGGCGATCGTGAGATAGATCCCCATGATGACGATCGGCACCACCGCGAAGGCGGCGGCGAGCGGAATGTTGCCGGCGGTGCCCTGCTGCTGCAGCACGACCTGGCCGATGAAGGGGCGCGACGAGCCGACGATGCCCGGGATGATGTAGTCGCCGAGCGTCAGCGAGAAGGTGAAGATCGAGCCCGCGACGATGCCCGGGAAGGCGAGCGGCAGGATCACCGAGCGGAAGGTGCGCGACGGGCGGCCGCCGAGATCGGCCGAGGCCTCGATGAGCGATCGGGGCACCCGTTCGAGCGCCGCCTGCACCGGCAGGATCATGTAGGGCAGCCAGACATAGGTGAAGACGATCGCGGTGCCGAGATAGGCCGTCGACAGCGAGGGCCCGCCGACCACCGGCAAGGCGAGCACGGCGTCGAGCAGCCAGCCGAGATGCAGCTCGCCGGCGAGCCAGGTCACCACGCCTTCGCGGGCGAGCAGGAGCTTCCAGGCGTAGACGCGGACGAGGTAGCTCGACCACAGCGGCAGCATGACGAGGATGTAGAAGGCGGCCTTGGCCCGCCCCCGCGCATAGCGCGCGGCATAATAGGCGATCGGGAAGGCGAGCCCGGCGCAGATCACGGTGACGACCGCGGCCATCGTCACCGTGCGCAGGATGATGCCGAGATTGGCGGGCGTGAAGAGCTGGGCGTAGGTCGCGAAGGTCGGCTTGTAGACGACCATCCCCGTGAAATCGTCGATCGCGAAGATGCTCTGGGCGAGCAGCGCGATGAGCGAGCCGAGATAGACGATGCCGAGCCAGAGCACCGGCGGCACCAGCAGCAGCGTGAGGAACAGCCAGCTCTTGCGATAGAGCAGCGTCGACAGCCGCCGCAGGGCGGTGTCGGCGGGCAGCGAGGGCGCGCGGGCGGCGGCGCTCATCAGCCGACCTCCGCGCCGTCGAGATAGAGCCGTGCGGCGGTCGGCCAGGCGACCACGACGGCATCGCCCACCTTGGCCGAAGCGCCGCCGCCATAGGGCACGCTGACCTCGATGTGGCCGCCGCCCTCGAGCGCGACGCGGTAGCGCGTCGCCGCGCCGAGGAAGCTCACCGTGGCGACGATCCCGGCGGCATGGTCGTGATCGGCGTCGGGCGCGAGCGAGATCATGCGGATGCGCTCGGGGCGCAGCGCGAAGGGGCGGGCGGAGCCGACCAGACGCGCGGCGAGCGTCTCGTCGATCATGTTCGAGGCGCCGACGAAGCCGGCGACGAAGGCGGTGCGCGGGCGGTCGTAGATCTCGGCCGGCGTGCCGATCTGCTCGATGCGGCCCTGGTTGAACACGGCGACGCGGTCGCTCATCGAGAGCGCCTCGCCCTGGTCGTGGGTGACGTAGATGAAGGTGATGCCGACCTGGCGCTGGAGCGCCTTCAACTCCTCCTGCATCGCCTCGCGCAGCTTGAGATCGAGCGCGCCGAGGGGTTCGTCGAGGAGGAGGACGGCCGGGCGGTTGACGAGGGCGCGGGCGAGCGCCACACGCTGGCGCTGGCCACCGGAGAGTTCGCTCGGGCGCCGCTCGCCGAGACCGCTCAGGCGCACCATCTCGAGCATCTCGCCGGCCTGGCGCCGCCGCTCGGCCTTCGGCACCCCGCGCACCATCAGGCCGTAGGCGACGTTCTCCCAGATGCGCATGTGCGGGAACAGCGCATAATCCTGGAACACGGTGTTGATGTCGCGGTCGTAGGGCGGCACGCCGGTGACGTCGCGGCCCTCGAGCAGAATGCGCCCGCCGGTCGGCTGCTCGAAGCCGGCGATGAGGCGCAGGCACGTCGTCTTGCCCGAGCCCGAGGGGCCGAGCATGGAGAAGAACTCGCCGTTCGCGATCTCGAAGGAGACGCCGTCGACCGCCTTCACCGCCGCGAAGTGGCGGGTGACGTCCTCGAAGCGGACGGCGGAGAGGGCATCGGGCGGAACGGGCATTCGTCGGATCTTCCGGGTTCGTTCAGGTCAGGTCGCGGGCGGTGGGACGGGCGAAGGACCCCACCCCGCCGCTGCGCGGCGACCCTCCCCCTGGCAGGGGAGGGTGGGGTGTTCCATTGAGATCGGCTCATTCCACGGCGCCCCTTCACCCTCCCCTGTCAGGGGGAGGGTCGACGGCCGAAGGCCGGCGGGGTGGGGTCCCGCCGGGCAAACGCCCCGCGGAACGCCGCGGCCCGCCTCAGTTGCCGCTCTGGACGGCGAGGTAGTCGCTCACCCACTTCGAATAGGGCACGCAGCCGGTGTCCGGGTGGTCGGCGCACTGGGCGCGCGGCGTGGTCCAGAAGTGCAGCTTGCCGAGATTGTCGACGCCGTTCGCCTTGCAGCCCTCGGCGCCGAGCAGCGGGTTGCCGTCGCAGGCGGCGAGAACGACCGGCACCGAGCCGAACCAGGCGGCGAGATCGCCCTGGAGCTTCTTCGAGATCGAGTGCTCGAGCCACTTGTAGGCGCAGTTCGGGTGCGGCGCGTCGACGTGCATCATCGTCGTGTCGGCCCAGCCGGTGGCGCCTTCCTCGGGGATCGTGGAGGCGATCGGGCGCTTGTTGGCGATCAGCAGGTTGACCTGGAACGGCCACGACGACGAGGCCGCGGTGCCCTCGTTGGTGAAGTCGTCGACCTGGACGTTGGCGTCGTGCCAATAGCGCGAGACGAGCTTGCGCTGGGCCTTGAGGAGGTCGATCGCGGCCGCGTACTGCTTCTCGTCGAGCTGGTACGGGTCCTTGATGCCGAGTTCGGGCTTGTGCTTGGAAAGATAGAGCGCGGCGTCGGCGATGTAGATCGGGCCGTCATAGGCCTGGACGCGGCCCTTGTTGGTCTTGCCGTCGGGCAGCGTCTGCTCCTCGAACACCACCGACCAGGACTTCGGCGCCTCGCCCTTGAAGACGTCCGTGTTGTAGGCGAGCACGTTGGGGCCCCACTGATAGGGCACGCCGTAATGCTTGCCGTCGACCGTGTGCCAGGGCGCATTGCGCAGCCGCTCGTCGACGGTGTTCCAACTCGGGATCAGGCTCGGATTGAGCTCCTGGACGCGGCCGCCGTAGATCAGGCGCAGGCTGGCGTCGCCGGAGGCGGTGACGAGGTCGAAGCCGCCCTGATTCATCAGCGCGACCATCTCGTCGGAGGTGCCGGCCGGCTTGAAGGTGACCTTGCAGCCGGTCTCCTTCTCAAAATCGGTGACCCAGTCGTAGGCCTTGTCGGTCGCGCCGCGCTCGACGTAGCCCGGCCAGCCGATGATCGCGACTTCGCCTTCTCCGGGGCCGATCGACTGGATCGGGCCGGCGGCGAGCACGGGTTGGGCGGCGAGAACGGCAACGGCGGCGAGCGCGGCGATGCGGCCGGCCACGGCCGGGATCGCACGCAACGCAGTACGGATTTCCACGCGGTCTGTCATTTACCCCTCCGGTCTTCAGGTGCCTCGAACAGCGTCTGGAAGCGGGCCTCTCGCGGGCTCTCGTCGAAGCTTGGCGCAAGCAGCCCCCAAAGTGAAATCTGAAATCACCCGACGAGCATTCGGAATTTCCGAACGCTCGTCTAGCCCAGCCGCCCGCGCGCCGGCTGATAGGTGCGGGCGAGTTGGATGAAGGTCTCGGCCGGCGTGCTGAGCCGCGAACCGCGCCGCCAGACGAGCCCGACATCGAGGGTCGGCGGGCGGTCGGCGATCGCCAGCGCCTCGATGCGGTCGCCTTCGAGCGACCACGGGCGATAGGCCATGTCGGGAAGCACCGCGATGCCGGCCCCCGTCGCCACGAGGCTGCGGACGGCCTCCACCGAGGCGGTGCGCAGCACCCGGTTCGGCCGCAGCCCGGCGCCGCGCCACATCGCGGTGGCCGCCTCGTCGATCTCGTCGATGGCGAGCGCGATCAGCGGCTCGGGGGCGATCTCGGCGAGGGTGACGCTCTCGCGGGCGAGGAAGGGATGGCCGGGCGGCAGCCAGACCCGGCTTTCGGAACGCAGCAGGATCTCGCTCTCGATCGCCGAGCGGTCGGCGATGTTGGAGACGAGCATCAGGGCGACGGCGAGCTCGCCGTTGCCGATCAGGTGCTCGACATAGGTCCGCTCCTCCTCGGCGACACGCACCGAGACGTTGGGGAAATTGCGCCGGAAGCGGGCGAGGAGGTCGGCGAGGAAATAGCCCGAGACGAGGCTCGTCACGCCGAGGGTGAGACTGCCCTGCACGGCCTCGGGCCGCGTCTTCAGCGCGGTCTGCGCGTCGGTGACGGCGGCGATGATGGTGCGGGCGTGGCGCAGGAATTGGTGGCCCGGATAGGTCAGCACCATGCCGCGGGCGTGGCGCTCGAACAGGCGGGTGCCCGTCTGCTCTTCGAGCGCCTTGAGGGCGTCGGTGATGGCCGATTGGGAAATGCCGACCGCCGCGGCCCCGCCGGACACGGAGCCCGCCTCGGCGACCGCGATGAAATAGGCGACCTGACGCAGCGTGATGTTCATGACGCGCGAGCCTCGATCGAAGCGGCGCCGCTGGCAAGAGGCGCCGGCAAGAGGGGCTGGTGAGAGGCGGGCCTCTCCGCGTCATGCCCGGTGTCACGCTCCGCGCTAGTCGAGCAGGGGGCTCGCTCCGCTCTCCGCTCGCGGTCACGCGGTGCTCTCTCCGCGTCATGCCCCGGCGAAGTCCGGGGCATCTCGCCGCCTGTGGCGCGCCGGGTGGAGATCGCCCGGACAGGCCGGGCGATGACGGGGAAGGTGTGAGGGGACGGCGGCCAAATAGATAATGTAATGTTATAACAAAACATAAAACCTTCCCAATATTCCCCGCCGATCGCCGACCTCTCCCAATCGATCGAGCAGTCGTGAAGGCTGTTGCACGGCTTTTCACACGACTGACATGTGCAGCCCGGACACTCCGCCGCGTTTCGCCACGCCCGCAACATCCATCGGGGGATGCCGGCTTCTGTCCGGACCGCGGTGCGCATCGATTTTCATCGAACGAGGTCTCACATGCGACAGAACTGGCTGGCTCTGGCGGCCGTCGCGCTCATTCCGGGCGTCGCCTTCGCGCAGAGCGGAGAGACGCGCTACAAGACGGCGGACGACCATCAGGCGCAGATCTATCCGATCGACCGCGCCACCCTGCTCTCCGGCGGCAAGTTCGACTTCAAGGTCGAGTTCCCGACCGTGGTGAAGCCGGAAGAGGTGCAAATCCTCATCAACGGCCAGGACTACAAGACCGTGTTCGGCAAGGAGCCGACCTTCATCGAGAAGGAAAACGGCGCCGACGCCTCTTCGATCGTCGTCAAGGACGTCGCGATCGCCAAGCCCGGCACCTACACCATCGAGGCCAAGGCCGGCGGTGCCGAAGAGACCGTCAAGTGGGACGTGTTCGGCACGCCGAAGCAGCCGGCGGTGAAGAACGTCATCTTCCTGCTCGGCGACGGCATGACCGTCTCCATGCGCACCGGCGCCCGCATCATGTCCAAGGGCAACACCCAGGGTAAGGCCAACGGCCTGCTCAACATGGACACTCTGCCGGCGATGGCCTTCATCGGCACGTCCTCGACCGATTCGATCGCCGCCGACAGCGCCAACACCATGTCGGCCTACATGACCGGCCAGAAGTCGGCCGTGAACGCGCTCGGCGTCTATGCGAGCCGCGCCAAGGGCTCGCTCGACCAGCCGCACCAGGAGACCATCGCCGAGGTGCTGCGCCGCGTCGCGCCGCAGAAGTCGATCGGCGTCGTCTCCAACGCCGAGATCGAGGACGCGACCCCGGCCGCCGTCGTCTCCCACACCCGCCGCCGCGCCGACAAGCCCGAGATCGTCGGCATGTTCTACGCGGTGAAGCCCGAGGTCATCCTCGGCGGCGGCTCGGCTTATTTCCTGCCGAAGAGCGTGCCGGGTTCGAAGCGCAAGGACGACACCGACTACGTCGCCCAGTTCAAGGACGCCGGCTATCAGCTCGTGACCACCAAGACCGAGCTCGAGGCGGCGCCGAAGGACGGCAAGCTGCTCGGACTGTTCCACACCGGCAACATGGACGGCACGCTCGACCAGAAGGTCCTGCACAAGGGCACGGTCGCGAAGTTCCCCGACCAGCCGGACGTGCCGGACATGATGCAGGCCGCGCTCGACGTGCTGTCGAAGGATCCGGACGGCTTCTTCCTGATGGTCGAGGGCGCCGAGATCGACAAGAACGAGCACCCGATGGACTGGGACCGCGCGCTGTTCGAGACCATCACCTTCGACAAGGCCGTCGGCATCGCCAAGAAGTTTGCCGAGACCCATCCGGACACGCTGATCATCGTGACCGCCGACCACACCCATGGCGCCTCGCTGATCGGCACCATCGATTACGACAAGCCCGGCACCGAGATGCGCGAGAAGGTCGGCACCTACCAGGACGCCGGCTTCCCGACCTATGTCGACGCCAACGGCGACGGCTATCCCGACAGCGTGGACGTGTCCCGCCGCCTCGCCGTGTTCGCCAACAACTTCCCGGATTATTACGAGACCTTCCGCCCGCATCTCGAGGGCCAGAATGTCCCGGCCGTGAAGAACGAGAAGGGCGAGTACGTCGCCAACGAGGCCTACAAGGACGTGCCCGGCGCGGTCCTGCGCATCGGCAACCTGCCGAAGAGCGAGGACACCGCCGTCCATGCCGTGGACGACGTCGTGCTCCAGGCCCAGGGCCCGGGCTCGGAGAAGTTCCACGGCTACATGGAGAACACCGACGTGTTCCGCGTCATGACCGAGAGCCTCGCCCTCGGCGTCGAGCCGGCGCCGACCACGGCGCAGTGAGGCGTGCCCGCAAGCGACCCGGCGCCTCGGCGTCGGGTCGTCCGGGCATGAACCGTGGGCATGACCCCACCCCGCCGCTTCGCGGCGACCCTCCCCCTGACAGGGGAGGGTGGTCGCGATCCGGCAAGCTCTTGATCTGACGATGGAACACGACGTCTTGACCCTCCCCTGGAGGGGGAGGGTCGGCACGCCGAAGGCGTGACGGGGTGGGGTGACGCCGCGGGCGAGACCCCCATGACGCCGCGGGCGAGACCCCCATGACGCCGCGGGCGAGCCCCCCATGACGCCGCGGGCGAGCCCCCCATGACGCCGCGGGCGAGACCCCGATGACACCCCGACCGCCGCGACGAGGGAGACCCGCGATGACCGAACCCGCCTGGACCCGCCGCGGCATCCTCGGGCTCGCCATGACGATCCTGCCGGCGCTTGCCGCCCGCCCGGCGCGGGCCGGGGCGACGCTCGATTTCGACGAGCTCTATTCCAAGGTGAGCGTGCTCGGCCTCACCTTCTCCGACAAGGTGAAGAGCCTCAACGGCGCGCGCGTCGGCATGGAGGGCTTCATGGCGCCACCGCTCAAGGCGGAAGCGAAGTTCTTCGTCCTCACCAAGACGCCGATGTCGATCTGCCCGTTCTGCTCCTCCGACGCCGATTGGCCCGACGACATCGTCGTCGTCTATCTTCGTGAACGGCAGACCTTCGTGCAATACAACGCCACCATCGCGGTCGAGGGCCGCCTCGAGGTCGGCTCGTGGACCGATCCGGAGACCGGCTTCGTCAGCCAGCTCCGCTTGGTCGAGTCGTCGTTCCGCTCGCTCGGCTGATCGCGATGCCCGATCTCGCCGTCCGCGATCTCGCGATCTCGTTTCCCGGCCTCGGCGCGCCGGTCATCGATATCGCCGCCCTCGACATCGCCGCCGGCGCCCGCGTCGCGGTGACGGGGCCGTCTGGGTCCGGCAAGTCCACCCTCATCAATCTTCTGGTCGGCCTGGAGCGCCCCGCCCGCGGCAGCGTGCGCTGGGGCGACACCGACCTCGCGACCCTGTCGGAGGCCCGCCGCGACGCCTTCCGCGCCGCCAACATCGGCCTCGTCATGCAGGATTTCCACCTGTTCCCCGGCCTTTCGGCGCTCGAGAACGTGCTGCTGCCCGCCCGCTTCCGCCGCCTCGCCCTCGATCGCGCGATCCGCGGGCGGGCCGAGGCGCTCATCGCCCGCGTCGGCCTGAAACGGCCCGCCCAGCGCATCGAGACCATGTCGCGCGGCGAGATGCAGCGCGTCGCCGTCGCCCGCGCTCTCGTCATGGCGCCGTCCGTCCTGGTCGCCGACGAGCCGACCGCGAGCCTCGACGCCGCCGCGGGCGCGGTCGTCGCCGACCTCCTCGTCGACCTCGCCGCCGAGGCGGGCGCGACCTTGATCGCCGTCACCCACGATGCGGCGCTCGCCGATCGTCTCGACCGCCGCCTCGCCCTCGCCGCCGGCCGCATCGTCGCCGACAGCCTTGCCCCGTCGCCGGCCCCGCGAATGGAGGCGACGGCGTGATCCCGGTGCGCTTCATCCTTGCCGATCTGCGCCGCCTCTGGCTCGGCGGCCTGATGATCGTTCTCCTCATCGCGCTCGCGACCGCGCTCGGCATCGCCGTCAATCTCCAGGAGCGGGCGCTCAGGCTCGGCTCCGCACGGGCCGCCGACCGGTTCGACCTCGTCGTCGGTGCCGCCGGCAGCGAGACCCAGCTCGTGCTCTCCGCCGTCTTTCTGCAGGCCTCGCCGCTCCCCCTGATGCCCGGCAGCGTCCTCAAGGGCCTCAGCGAGGACCCCCGCGTCGCCTGGGCCGCGCCGGTCGGCTTCGGCGACAATTTCGAGGGGATGCCGATCGTCGGCACGACGGCCGAGTTCGTCACCGACGGCGGCCGGCTGAAGCCGAGCGAAGGCCGCGCCTTCACGGCGTTCGACGAGGCGGTGATCGGCGCCCGGGTCCGACTCTCGATGGGCGACGTGGTGAAGCCGATGCACGGCCTCGCCGGCATGAGCGGCCACACCCACACCGAGCTCAGCTATCGGGTCGTCGGCCGCATGCCGGCGACCGGCACGCCCTGGGACCGCGCCATCCTGGTGCCGATCGAGGCGGTCTGGCTGATCCACGGCCTCAAGCCGCACGGAGACGGCGCAGCGGCCAGCCACGACGATCACGACGCGCCGGCCCCGACGATGCCCTTCACGGGCAGCCCGGGCGAGCGCATCGACCTGAAGCCCATCGTGCCGCCGGACCATATCGGCCCACCCTGGGCCGAGGGCGGGCCGGGCCTTCCCGCGATCATCGTCAAGGGCAAGACGATCGCCGACGCCTACCGGCTGCGCAACGCCTACCGTCAGGGGGCGACCGTCGGCGTCTTCCCGGCCGAGGTACTGACCCGGCTCTACGGCACGCTCGGCGACGCACGCCTCGTGCTCTCCGCCATCGCGATCGGCACCGAGGCCCTGGTCGCCGCCGCGGTGATGCTGGTGACGGCGGTCCACCTCTCCCAGCGGCGCCGGCAGATCGGCGCGCTGCGGGCTCTGGGCGCGCCGCGTGCCGCGATCTTCGCCATCGTCTGGATCGAGATCATGGTGCTGATCGGGATCGGCGTCGCCGCCGGCGTCGGAATCGGTTTCGCGGCGGCCAAAATGATGGCGGGGCTGTTCACGCAAGCGAGCGGCATCGCGCTGCCGGTGGACCTCACCGGCGCCGATTTGGGCTTCGCCGGCCTGCTGCTCGCCGTCGCCGCCCTCGTCGCCGCGATCCCCGCCTTCCTCGCCTACCGCGAATCCCCCGCCGCCGCCCTGCGCGGATGACGGGGGAGGGGCGGGAGCGTCATGCCAAACCGCCTCGTCCAGCCGTAGATTACAGCCCGCGCAGCACGACGTCTTAACCCTCCCCTGCCAGGGGGAGGGTCGGCACGCCGAAGGCGTGACGGGGTGGGGTGATGGCCGCGCGCGAGCCCTGTCCACGCAACGACGAAGCCGATCGGACCACCCCACCCCGGCGCTTCGCGCCGACCCTCCCCCTGGCAGGGGAGGGTGGGCGTCGTGTTTGTTGCACCGGGATCGAATTTACGGCCGCCCAATGCTCCATGCGGCTCGAAAGCACGGCGCTACTCCCCCACCTTCCCCCGGCGCGCCGATCGATTATGCTCCGCGCGACCTATCCGCCGTTTGCTTGTTCTCCGGGGATTTCATGCTGCACATCGACGCCGATTCGCTGACCGCCACCATTCCTCCGGCCGAGCTCGTCGCCGATCTCGCCGCCGGCCATCGCGAAGGCATCGACGTCATCGAGCGGCTGCTCCTCACGGAGGAGCGCGGTCCGGAGGCGGCGAACCATCTTCTGATCTGGAGCTCGTGGGCCTATGGCCGCGGCGTCAGTGCCAAGCTCGCCGCTGTGTTCCCCGACAACGAGCGGCGCGGTCGCGGCCCGACGGTCCGCACCGTCTTCGTGCTGTTCGACGGCGACGATGGGGCGCCGCGCTGCGTCATCACCGGCGATCAGTTCACCCGCTGCCGGACGGCGGCCGATTCGGCCCTCGCCTCCACCTTCCTGTCGCGCGAGGAGTCGCGGGTGCTCGTCGTCGTCGGCGCCGGCGCCCAGGCCGAGACCCACGTCCGCTTTCATTGCGCGGTGCGGCCGTCGATCGACCGCATCCTGATCTGGAACCGCACCCGGGCGAAGGCCGAGGCGCTCGCCGCCCGGCTTGCCGATCTCGGCCGGCCGGTCGCGGTCGCCGACGATCTCGCCGCGGCGGTCGCCGAGGCGGACATCGTGACCTCGCTCACCGCCACCCGCGAGCCGCTGATCCAGGGGGTCTGGCTGAAGCCCGGCACCCACCTCGATCTCGTCGGCGGCTTCAAGCCCGACATGCGCGAGGCGGACGACGAGGCGATCCGCCGGGCGACCCTGTTTGCCGACACCCGCCGCTTCACCCTCGGCGATTGCGGCGACTTCACCCAGGCGATGGCCCGCGGGGCGATGCGCGAAGCCGACCTCTCGGCGGACCTGTTCGATCTCTGCACCGGCGAGGCGCCCGGCCGCACCGGGGACGATCAGATCACCCTCTTCAAGAACGGCGGCGGCGGTCATCTCGACCTGATCATCGGCCGTGCCCTCTATCGGCGCGCCGCCGGCTGAGGCACGGCGATGCCGGGTTAAGCCTCGGCCGCCCGGTCCCGTAGCCACCGGGTGAAGGCGCGCACCAGCGAGAAGCCCGCCTTCGCCTCCGGATAGACGACATAGTAGGCGCCGGTGGAGCGCAGCGGCCGCTCGAACAGGATCTCGAGCGTGCCCGAGCCGAGCTCCTCCTCGATGAGGAAGCGCGGCACCAGCGCGATGCCGATGCCGGCGACCGCGGCCTGGGCGATCATCGAGAATTGCTCGAAGCGCGGCCCGCGGTGCACGCGCGGGTCGTCGAGCCCGGCGGCGGCGAACCAATCGGGCCAGGCGGCCGGCCGCGTCACCTGGTGCAGCAGGGGGAGGCCGAGCAGGTCCGCCGGGGTGGCGATGCCCCGCGCCGCCTTCAGCCCCTTCGCCGCGACCGGCACCATTTCCTCCGGCATCAAGGGCTCGCAGACCGCGCCGGGCCACGTCGGCTCGCCATAATGGATCGCGGCGTCGAACGGCTCGGCGGAGAAATCGAACGGCACCAGCCTGACCGCGAAATTGACGAGGGTGTCGGGATGCTCGGCGAGGAAGCCCGGCAGCCGCGGCATCAGCCAGCGGGTCGCGAGCGTCGGCAGCACGGCGATGTTGAGGGTGCCCTGGCCGCCGGCGAACGCCATCGCGCGCTGGGTCGCGTCGGTCAGGTCCTTGAGAAGCCGCGTCACGTCCCCGAGATAGAGGCGGCCGACATCGGTCAGGAAGACGCGCTGGCGCACCCGCTCGAACAGGGCGATGCCGAGCTGGGCTTCGAGCTGACGGATCTGCCGGCTGACCGCGCCTTGCGTCAGGTGGAGTTCGTCGGCGGCGCGGGTGAACGAGCCGTGCCGCGCCGCGCTTTCGAACGCCGCCAGCGCGCCGATCGAGGGGAGATGGGCGCGGTTCACGGCCGCACCGCCGACACGACGTGCCTTTGTTTCCGCGCCCCCTCTGGGGCAAGGGAACGCGCGGTGCCGGGCAAGGGGGCCGGCGCCTCGTCACCGCAACCCCTCACCCCAACCTTCTCCTCGGCGGGGAGAGGGAGCCGGCCGATTGTCGTCGCTGGCACCGACTTCATTCCGTTCTCTCATGATCCCTTGAGAAGATATCGTTTTACCCGCGGCCCGTCCGTTCTCATAGATCGCCCCAAATCCGAAGGGCATGCTTCGGGTGGCAGCCCATGGGGGCGCCTCCCGCGCGGCGGCCGCAGAAGGAGCAGACGTCATGAACGCCCCCGTTGCCGCGAGCCTCGCGGCCGAGACCGCCGATCTCCTCGCCCGCCTCGGCGTCGACCCGGCCCGGCTGTCCGGCGGCACCCTCGCCGTCGCCTCGCCGATCACCGGTGAGCCCATCGCCCGCCTCGCGGAAGCCGGCGCCGACGAGACCGCGGCCGCGATCGGCCGCGCCGAGGCCGCCTTCCGCGCCTGGCGCAAGGTGCCGGCGCCGCGCCGCGGCGAGCTCGTGCGCCTGCTGGGCGAGGAATTGCGCGCCGCCAAGGCCGATCTCGGCCGGCTGGTGACGATCGAGGTCGGCAAGATCACCTCGGAGGGCCTCGGCGAGGTCCAGGAGATGATCGACATCTGCGATTATGCGGTCGGCCTGTCGCGGCAGATCTTCGGCCTCACCATCGCGACCGAGCGCGCCGACCATCGCATGATGGAGACGTGGCACCCGCTCGGGGTGACGGGCGTCATCACCGCCTTCAATTTCCCCGTCGCGGTGTGGTCGTGGAATGCCGCGCTCGCCTTCGTGTGCGGCAATTCGGTAGTGTGGAAGCCGTCGGAGAAGACGCCGCTGACGGCGCTCGCCGTGGAAGCCTTGTTCGCCCGCGCCGCCGTCCGCTTCGGCGGTGTGCCGGAGGGGCTCCTGGAGGTCGTCATCGGCGGCCGCGCGGTCGGCGAGGTGCTCACCGACGATCCCCGCGTGCCGCTCGTCTCGGCGACGGGTTCGACCGCCATGGGCCGTGCCGTCGGCCCGCGGCTCGCCGTCCGCTTCGCCCGCGCGCTCCTCGAGCTCGGCGGCAACAACGCGGCGATCGTGACCCCGTCCGCGGACCTCGACATCACCGTGCGCGCCGTCGCCTTCGCGGCGATGGGCACCGCCGGCCAGCGCTGCACCAGCCTGCGCCGCCTGATCGTCCACGAGAGCGTGCGCGAGGCGCTGATCGAGCGGCTGAAGAAGGCGTACCTCTCGGTGCGCGTCGGCGATCCGCGCGCGGCCGGCACGCTCGTCGGCCCGCTGATCGACGCCGGGGCCGCCGCGCGCCACGAGGAGGCGCTTGCCGCCGCGCGGGCGGCGGGTGGCGTCGTGACGGGTGGCGAGCAGGTCGCGGTCGAGGGTGCCGCGGGCGGCCATTATGTCCGTCCGGCTCTCGTCGAGATGCCGGCCCAGGTCGGCCCGGTGATAGAGGAAACCTTCGCCCCGATCCTCTACGTGCTGTCCTACCGCGAGTTCGACGAGGCGATCGCGCTTCAGAACGGCGTGCCCCAGGGCCTGTCGTCGTCGGTCTTCACGCTGAACATGCGGGAGGCCGAGCGCTTCCTGTCGGCGGAAGGGTCGGATTGCGGCATCGCCAACGTCAATATCGGCCCCTCGGGGGCGGAGATCGGCGGGGCCTTCGGCGGCGAGAAGGAAACCGGCGGCGGCCGCGAGGCGGGCTCCGATTCCTGGAAAGCCTACATGCGCCGTGCCACCAACACGATCAATTACGGCACCACGCTGCCGCTCGCCCAGGGCGTGACCTTCGACATCGGCTGAGGCCGGCGGCGGCAACACCGCCCTACCCCTCCCCTGCCAGGGGGAGGGGTGGCGCGAAGCGCCGGGGTGGGGTCCGCCACACACGAGACGCCTCGCCCGCGGCGACCCCACCCTGGTCGCCTCCGGCGACCTGTCCCTCCCCCTGGCAGGGGAGGGACCTCGTGGCGGCAAAAGCCGTGACGAGACCGAGCGACGACAAACACCATCCCCGGCCGAGGCCGGGCCTTCACGGGGACTTTTCGACCATGAGCTCCGCCGCCTCCGACCGCCATCCGTTCGATTGGGCCGACCCGTTCCACTTCGAGGATCAGCTCGCGGAAGACGAGCGCATGATCCGCGATGCGGCCCGCGCCTATGCCCAGGAGCGGCTTCAGCCCCGCGTCATCTCGGCCTTCCGCGACGAGCGCTTCGATCGCGAGATCATGTCGGAGATGGGCGAACTCGGCCTGCTCGGACCGACCATTCCCGAGGAATATGGCGGCGCCGGTGCCGGCTACGTCACCTACGGCCTGATCGCCCGCGAGGTGGAGCGGGTCGATTCCGGTTACCGCTCGGCGATGAGCGTGCAGTCCTCCCTCGTCATGCACCCGATCTACGCCTACGGGTCCGAGGATCAGCGGCGCAAATATCTGCCGAAGCTCGCGACCGGCGAATGGGTCGGCTGCTTCGGCCTGACCGAGCCCGACGCCGGCTCCGATCCCGCCGGCATGCGCACCCGCGCCACCAAGATCGACGGCGGCTACCGCCTCACCGGCACCAAGATGTGGATCTCGAACTCCCCCGTCGCCGACGTCTTCGTCGTGTGGGCGAAGTCGGAGGCCCATGACGGGGCGATCCGCGGCTTCGTGCTCGACAAGGGAACGAAGGGCCTCTCTGCGCCGAAGATCGAGGGCAAGATTTCACTGCGCGCCTCGGTCACCGGCGAGATCGTCATGGACGGCGTCGAGGTCGGCGAAGACGCGCTCTTGCCGAACGTCTCCGGCCTCAAGGGGCCGTTCGGCTGCCTCAACCGCGCCCGCTACGGCATCGCCTGGGGCGTCATGGGCGCGGCCGAGGATTGCTGGCACCGCGCCCGCTCCTATGTCCTGGAGCGCAAGCAGTTCGGCCGTCCGCTGGCCCAGAACCAGCTCATCCAGAAGAAGCTCGCCGACATGCAGACCGAAATCGCCCTCGGCCTTCAGGCGGCTTTGCGGGTGGGCCGCCTGTTCGACGAGGGCCGCCTCGCCCCCGAGGCGATCTCCCTCATCAAGCGCAACAATTGCGGCAAGGCGCTCGACATCGCCCGCGTCGCCCGCGACATGCACGGCGGCAACGGCATCTCCGAGGAATATCATGTGATCCGTCACATGGTGAACCTCGAGACGGTCAACACCTACGAGGGCACCCACGACGTCCATGCTCTGATCCTCGGCCGCGCCCAGACCGGGCTCCAGGCCTTCTTCTGAGGATCGTACGGATGGAAGCGGCTCAGGAAGGGGATCGGGACGCGGCCGCGCCGGCGCCGCTCGCCGGCATCCGCGTCGTCGAACTCGCCCGCATCCTGGCCGGTCCGTGGGCCGGCCAGCTCCTCGCCGATCTCGGTGCGGAGGTGATCAAGATCGAGCGCCCCGGTGCCGGCGACGACACCCGCTCCTGGGGCCCGCCCTTCGTCGCCGCGGCGGACGGCGGCCATCTCGGCGCCGCCTATTTCCATTCCTGCAACCGCGGCAAGAAGTCGGTCGCGATCGATTTCGAGAGTGCCGAGGGACAGGCGGCGGTGAAGGCGCTGGTGCGCGACGCTGACGTCGTCATCGAGAACTTCAAGGTCGGCGGGCTCAAGAAGTACGGTCTCGACCATGCCGCGCTCGCGGCGATCAATCCGCGGCTCATCACCTGCTCGATCACCGGCTTCGGCCAGGACGGGCCTTATGCCGCCCGCGCCGGCTACGATTTCATGATCCAGGCGATGGGCGGGATCATGGACCTGACCGGCGATCCCGACGGCGAGCCGCAGAAGATCGGCGTCGCCTTCGCCGATGTCTTCACCGGCGTCTATGCGGTGGTGGGCATCCTCGCCGCTCTGCGCCGGCGCGAGACGACCGGGCGCGGCGGCCATGTCGACATTGCGCTGATGGACACCCAGGTCTCGGTGCTCGCCAACCAGGCGATGAACTATCTCGCCTCCGGCAAGGCGCCGCGGCGGATGGGCAACGCTCACCCGAACATCGTGCCCTATCAGGTCTTCCCGGCGAGCGACGGTCATCTCGTCGTGGCGGTCGGCAACGACGGCCAGTTTGCCCGCTTCTGCACGGTGCTGGGGCGCGCCGAGCTCGCGCTCGAGGCGGATTTCCTGACCAACGAGGGCCGGGTGAAGAACCGCGCGCGGCTCGTGCCGATCCTCGCCGCCTTGACGGCCGAGCACACCCGCGACGGCCTGCTCGCCCGGCTCGAGGCGGTCGGCGTGCCGGCCGGGCCGATCAACACCGTCGCCGACGTGTTCGCCGACGCCCAGGTGGTGCACCGCGGGCTGAAGCGCGACCTCGCCGCGCCGACCGCCGCGGCGGGGTCGATCCCGAGCGTCGGCAGCCCGATCGTGCTCGACGGCGTCCGCCAGATGGCCGCGACCCCGAGCCCGGCTTTGGGCGCCGACACGGCCGCGGTTCTCGAAGGCCTCGAGGCGGATTGAGGGCGCCGGCGAGCGCCCCGCGGCGCGCCTCGCCTGCCACACCCTTTCCCCCCGGGCTCCCACCCTCCCCTGTCAGGGGGAGGGTCGCCGCGTCAGCGGCGGGGTGGGGTCAGGGCCACGATCACGACGGGGGTGGGGTGCGTGCGGCGCGCACCCCACCCCGGCGCTTCGCGCCACCCCTCCCCCTGGCAGGGGAGGGGTAAAGCGGCGTTTTTGTTGAGGTGCCGAGCGGCGCCCAAATAGAGTGCCTTGAGGCGATTGCCCGACCCGTGACGGCATCGCCGCGCTTCCGTCCCTCCCCTGCCAGGGGGAGGGACAGACCGCCGAAGGCGGTCAGGGTGGGGCTTGCGCCGCTTCGGCAAGCAAAGACTCGCGCTGATCCGCCCCGACCGCTCACCCCATCGCTGATCTCGAAGGACCCCAGCGTCATGACGACCGAGCTTCCTCTCCGCACCGGCGGCCGCATTCTGGTCGATCAGCTCGTCGCCCAGGGCGTGGAGCGGGTCACCTGCATCCCGGGCGAAAGCTATCTCGCGGTGCTCGACGCGCTCCACGACGCGGCGATCGAGGTCGTGGTGTGCCGCAACGAGGGCGGCGCGGCGATGATGGCGGAGGCCGCCGGCAAGCTCACCGGGCGGCCCGGCATCGCCTTCGTCACCCGCGGCCCCGGCGCCACCAACGCGAGCCACGGCATCCACATCGCCGCCCAGGATTCGACCCCGATGATCCTGTTCATCGGCCAGGTCGAGCGCGGCATGCGCGAGCGCGAGGCGTTCCAGGAGATCGATTACAAGGCCTTCTTCGGCGGCATGGCGAAGTGGGTCGTCGAGATCGACAGCGCCGCCCGCATCCCCGAACTCGTCGGCCGCGCCTTCCGCGTCGCCATGCAGGGCCGGCCCGGTCCGGTCGTCGTCGCGCTGCCGGAGGACATGCTGGTCGAGACCGCGGCGGTCGCGGACCTGCCCCGCATCGAGCCAGCCGAGACCTCGCCCGGCCCGGCCGAGCTCAAGGCGCTCGCCCGCCTCCTCGCCGAGGCCGAGCGGCCGTTCCTCATCCTCGGTGGCACGCGCTGGTCCGAAGCCGGCACCGCGGCGATGGTGCGCTTCGCCGAGCGCTTCGCGCTGCCGGTCGGCACCACCTTCCGCCGCTCGGATCTCTTCCCGCAGGACCATCCGAATTATGCCGGCGACGTCGGCATCGGCCCGAACCCGAAGCTCGCCGCCCGCATCCGCGAGGCCGATCTGATCCTGCTCGTCGGCTCACGCCTGTCGGAAATCTCGACCGGCGGCTACACGCTGATCGACGTGCCGGCGCCGCGTCAGACGCTCGTCCACGTCCATCCGGGCGCCGAGGAGCTCGGCCGCGTCTATGCCCCGACGCTCGCCATCCACGCGACGCCCGCCGCCTTCGCGCTCGCCCTCGACGACCTCGCCCTCGACACCCTCGCGGCGCCGACTGCCCCGGTCTGGGCGGCGGAGACCGCCGAGGCGAACACCGAGTTCCACGCCTGGACCGACCATCCGAAGACGCTGCCCGGCGCCTTCCAATATGGCGAGGCGGTCGCCTGGCTGCGCGACCGGCTGCCGCCCGAGGCGATCGTGGCGAACGGCGCCGGCAACTACGCGACCTGGGTCCACCGCCATTATCGCTTCCGCCGCTTCCGCACCCAGCTCGCCCCGACCTGCGGCTCGATGGGCTACGGCGTGCCGGCCGCGATCATGGCGAAGCTGATGCACCCCGATCGGCCCGTCGTCGCCTTCGCCGGCGACGGCTGCTTCCAGATGAACGGCCAGGAGCTCTCGACCGCCGTGCAATATGGCGCGCCGGTCGTGGTGATCGTGCTCGACAACGGCATGTACGGCACCATCCGCATGCACCAGGAGCGGGAATATCCAGGCCGCGTCTCGGGCACGCGCCTCGCGAACCCGGACTTCGCCGCGCTCGCCCGCGCCTATGGCGGCCACGGCGAGCGGGTGGAGACCACGGCGGAGTTCGCGCCGGCCTTCGAGCGGGCGCTCGCCAGCGGCAAGCCCGCGATCCTGCACTGCGTGATGGACCCGGAGGCGATCACCCCGGCGACGACGCTGACCGCCATCCGCGAGGCGGCCTTGGCCAAGCAGGGGTGAGGTGGGCTTGGGGGAGGGCGGAGAGATTTGCCTTTCCCGAAGATCGGACTCGCCGCCTCTTCCTTCGCCCCGCTTGCGGGGAGAAGGTGGCGCGATAGCGCCGGATGAGGGGTTTTCGCGCCCTCGCCGAACGCTATTAATATATTGAAATGTAAGTGATTTATCCCCCTCATCCGCCCCTTCGGGGCACCTTCTCCCCGAGGGGGAGAAGGGGGGCGGCGCTCTCTTCGACGACCGCGCGCGATTCCGACCTCAGTCGGCGCGGCGGTAGCGCACCCGGGCCGAGCGCTCGATCGCGGCGACGACGAGCGGATCGAGGTCGAGCCGGTCGCGCAGCATCTCGAGGAAGCGCAGTTCCTCGTCGTCGACGAGGAGGTCGGACGCCGCGATCTCGACCGCCAGCGCATAGGCCGTCTCGCGCAGCTTCGGCGGCAGCGCGTCGTTGATGATGTCGAGCACCAGCGCGAGGCCGTCCTTGCCGCGCAGGATCTCGCCGCAGGTCGAGGCCGACTTTACGAGCCGCTCGCGGTCGTAATCGGCGAATACGGGGAGATTGGAGACGAGCTCACCGATGGTGCCGAGCTCGGCGTCCGTCATGGCCCGGTCCACGGCCGCGAGCGTCACCATCGCGTAGATCAGCGCGTCGTGGTGGGTGATCGGGGCATCGGTCTTGACGGGCATGGGCTCCTCCGGCGGTCCCGTCCGAGCGGGCGGGCCGCACCCTTTAGCCGATTTCGCGCGGCGACGGAACCGGCGCCGCCGTCGCGGCCCACGAGGGCTCGGGGTCAGTCGCGCAGAAGCTCGTTGATCGAGGTCTTGGAGCGGGTGCGCTCGTCGACGCGCTTGACGATGACGGCGCAGGCGAGGCTCGGGCCTGGGCTGCCGTCCGGCAGCGGCTTGCCCGGCAGGGTGCCCGGGATCACCACTGAATAGGGCGGCACGCGGCCGACGAAGACCTCGCCGGTGTTGCGGTCGATGATCTTGGTCGAGGCGCCGAGGAAGACGCCCATCGAGATCACCGAACCCTCGCCGACGACGACGCCCTCGGCGACTTCCGAGCGGGCGCCGATGAAGCAATCGTCCTCGATGATGACCGGGCCGGCCTGCAGCGGCTCGAGCACGCCGCCGATGCCGACGCCGCCCGAGATGTGGCAGTTGCGGCCGATCTGGGCGCACGAGCCGATGGTCGACCAGGTGTCGACCATGGTGCCTTCGGCGACGTAGGCGCCGAGATTGACGAAGGAGGGCATCAGCACCACGCCCGGCGCGATATAGGCCGTGCGGCGCACGATGGCGCCCGGCACGGCGCGGAAGCCGGCGGCGGTGAAGGTGTTGGAGCTCCAGCCGGCGAACTTGGAAGGCACCTTGTCCCACCACACCGCGCCGCCCGGGCCGCCCGGGATCACTTCCATCGGGTTGAGGCGGAACGACAGCAGCACCGCCTTCTTGGCCCACTGATTGACGACCCATTCCCCATCGCGCTTTTCGGCGACGCGGATCTGGCCCTTGTCGAGCATGTCGAGGGTGAGGTCGACGGCGCGGCGGACGAGGCCCGAGGTGGAGGCGTCGATCGACGCGCGATCCTCCCAGGCGGCCTCCATCGCGGCGGCGAGCTTGGCGAGATCGGAATCGCTCATCGGGGTCGTCCTCTCGGGGCGTGGGCAGGATACGAAACGGGTAGCAAATCGGGGCCGGACGATATCGTGCGCGGGGGAGGTGTCAACGGCGGAGGCTTAGGGTTCGCCCCACATGTCATCCATAAAAGGCTTGGCGTCGAACGTGGGATCGGATGGTCCCATTGCGTCGGCCAAAGCGATTGCCCGTCGGAGACGCTGTGCGAGAGGCGGCCGCTGTTCGCCACCGCGCAGGGCGGTTCGCAGCGCCAATCCAATCGCCTCGACAATCGTGGCAGCCCCCACGTGCGCTCGGAAGCGCTCCGCCAAGGCCTCGATCTCCGCGTCCTCGATCCGCACCACCATGGCTTCCCCCTCGGGACCGGCCTGCTAAAAGGCGCTGTTTAGATGCGCTCCGAATAGCATAAGCAGCGCCTTTGACGCGCTTCGGCGCGATCGGCCTCTCCGAAGTCATCCGCGGGCTTGACCCGCGGACCCAGGGGCCGCGAACACCGGCCGTGCCGCCCCTGGGTCCCCGCCACAAGGGCGGGAGTTCACCGGGACCGACAATGCCTGGTCGTGACGATCTGAACGTCTGGTTTCTGCGCCTGTGCTGATGGCTCCTCACGACCCATTGCGGACATTGACCTGCGAAAGCCGCATCCATAAAGTTCTCGGGTTGCTGTAGGGCGCATCGGTTCTAACGCCGGAAGGGCTAAGCCCGCCTACGACACCTCAATCGTAACGCGCCCATGCTGAATCTCGAAAATCTGCGCAAGCAGGCCAAGCTCCACCTTCGTTGGCATCGCGAACGGTATTTTCCCGTCGCGGGCCAGATCAGGTCGCTGCTGCCACGCTACAGCGGCCTGACGGACCAGGAGATCTTGGCCTCGCTCTTCAAGCTGAGCGACGCCCAAGACCTCGTCGCGAGGAAAGCGGGATTCGAGAACTGGTTGGCGCTAACCAAGGGCCTTTCATCCATGCCATTTGCAAACCCGTCGCCCTCCTCGGCCGCTATCGCCGCCGAACCGCAGCTTTTCGTCTCTGATATTGCGATTTCGCTTGCGTTCTATGAGGAGAAGCTCGGCTTTCGCCGTGTGTTCATCTCCGGCGAGCCCGCCTTCTATGCTCAGGTCGGGCGCAATGGCGCGAAACTGAACCTGCGCCGCGTCGACGGGCCCGTGTTTTCCGAACATTTTCGCGCTCACGAACCTGACGCCCTGTCCGCGACCCTGACGCTCGATGACGCCAAGCCGCTATTCCTAGAGCTTCAAGCCGCTGGCGTGACCTTCCACCAGACCTTGCGCAGCGAGCCCTGGGGCGCACGCACCTTCATCGTCAGCGACCCGGATGGAAACTTGATACTATTCGCGGGCGCAAGTTAGGACCACTTCCCACCCCGGACAGACCATCGGCATGTCCGCTTACGGGCCCGGCGCCCGTTGCCTGTTACGGTGTATCCCTGTGTTTTCAGGGCGGGGATGACGAAGGAGACCTCGTGTCGGCCGAGCGCGGGGCCGATGGCCGTCTGCGGGGCGAGGCGGGCCGGGGCAATCCTTGCGCGGCGGCAAGGGCAGCAAGATGGCACTCGCCCTCACGTCACATTATACGCCGCCACCGCCGCCATGTTGGTGAGGTCGCGGTCCTTGGCGCCGAGCGAGACGAGCTGGACCGATTTGTCGAGGCCGACGAGGAGCGGGCCGAGCACCGTCGAGCCGCCGAGCTCGCGCAGCATCCGCGTCGCGATCGAGGCGGCGTCGGCGGACGGCATGACGAGCACGTTGGCCGGGCCGGAGAGGCGGGTGAACGGATAGGCCGCGAGCAGCTCGGCGTTGAGCGCGACGTCCGCCGCCATCTCGCCATCCACCTCGAAATCGACCCGGCGGCGGCCGAGCAACGCGACCGCCTCCTGCACCCGGACCGCGCTGTCACTCGGCGGCTGGCCGAAGCTGCCGTTGGCGAGCAGCGCCACGCGCGGCTCGTGGCCGAGCCGGCGGGCGAGGTGCGCCGCCTCCTCGGCGATGTCGGCGAGCTCTTCGGGCGTCGGGGTGTCGTGGACCGCCGTGTCGGCGACGAACACCGTGCGGCCCCGCGTCAGCACCATCGAGACGCCGATCAGGGTGTGGCCGGGCTTGGCGTCGATCACCTTGCGCACGGTGTCGAGGGCGGTCGCGTAATTGCGCGTCGCTCCGGTCACCATGGCGTCGGCGTCGCCGCGGGCGACCATCAGGGCGGCGAAGAAGTTGCGGTCGTTGTTGACGAGGCGCTGGCAGTCACGCAGCAGGTAGCCCTGGCGCTGCAGCTTCGCATAGAGCGTCTCGGCATAATCGCGGTTGCGGTTCGAAAGCCGGGCGTTGGAGATCTCCATGCCGGGGCGGAATTCGATGCCGGCGGCGGTCGCCGTCGCCTTCACCGTCTCCTCGCGGCCGACCAGGACGGCGGTGCCGAGCTCCTGGGAGACGAAGCTCGCCGCGGCGCGGATCACCGCCTCCTCCTCGCCCTCGGCGAAGACGACGCGCTTCGGCGCCTCGCGCACCTTGGAGAAGATGCGCTGGAGCGAGCCCGCCACGGGATCGCGCCGGGCGGAGAGCTGCGCCGCATAGGCCTTGAGGTCGATGATCGGCCGGCGCGCGACGCCGGTCTCCATCGCGGCGGTCGCGACCGCCACCGGCACGACCGAGATGAGCCGCGGATCGAACGGCACCGGGATGATGTAGTTCGGCCCGAAGCGCGGGCGCTGGCCGCGATAGGCGGCGATGACGTCGTCCGGCACGTCCTCGCGGGCGAGCGCGGCGATCGCCTCGGCCGCGGCGATCTTCATGGCCTCGTTGATTGTCGTCGCGCGCACGTCGAGCGCGCCGCGGAAGATGTAAGGGAAGCCGAGGACGTTGTTGACCTGGTTCGGATAGTCCGAGCGCCCGGTCGCCACGATGGCGTCGTCGCGGATCGCCGCCGCCTCTTCCGGCGTGATCTCAGGATCGGGGTTCGCCATGGCGAAGATGATCGGGTTCTTCGCCATCGAGGCGATCATGTCGGCCGAGAAGGCGCCCTTGGCCGAGAGGCCCAGCACCACGTCGGCGCCGACCATGGCGTCGGCGAGGGTGCGCGCGTCGGTCTCGATGGCGTGGGCCGACTTCCACTGGTTCATGCCCTCGGTGCGGCCCTTGTAGACCACGCCCTTGGTGTCGCAGAGGGTGACGTTCTGATGCGGCACCCCGAGCGCCTTGATGAGTTCGATGCAGGCGATGCCGGCGGCGCCGGCGCCGTTGCAGACGATCTTAGCCGTCTTAAGATCGCGCCCGGTCAGGTGGAAGGCGTTGATGAGGCCGGCGGTTGAGATGATCGCCGTGCCGTGCTGGTCGTCGTGGAAGACCGGGATGTCGAGCAGTTCGCGCAGCCGGCTCTCGATGACGAAGCAGTCCGGCGCCTTGATGTCCTCGAGGTTGATGCCGCCGAACGAGGGGCCGAGATAGCGCACGCAATTGACGAACTCGTCGACGTCCTCGGTCGAGACCTCTAGGTCGATGGAATCGACGTCGGCGAAGCGCTTGAAGAGGACGGCCTTGCCCTCCATCACCGGCTTCGAGGCGAGCGCGCCGAGATTGCCGAGGCCGAGGATGGCGGTGCCGTTGGAGATGACCGCGACGAGGTTGCCGCGGCTCGTATAATCGAAGGCGCGGCTCGGGTCCTCGGCGATGGCGCGCACCGGCACGGCGACGCCCGGCGAATAGGCGAGCGAGAGGTCGCGCTGGGTCGCCATCGGCTTGGTGGGCACGATTTCGAGCTTGCCGGGACGACCCTGCTGGTGGAATTCCAGCGCTTCCCGATCGGTGATCGCGAGCTGCTTGTTCTCGCTCGCGGACGCATCCCTCGCCATCGGCCCTTTTCCTCCAACGCCCTCGCCCGGCGCCGAGACTTCATTTTGTTTGATAGGGGCCGGAAGGGGACCTTATCCACGGCCGGGGGAGGCCACAAGCACCGCTCAGCGGTGAAAGTGCTTCTTCATTCTGCTAACGTCCGTCCATGCACGACATCGCCGCAGACGCTTCCCTCGCGGGTCGCCCCACCCCGATGATGGAACAATATATCGAGATCAAGTCGGCCAATCCCGACTGTCTCCTGTTCTATCGCATGGGCGATTTCTACGAGATGTTCTTCGACGACGCGGAAGTGGCGAGCCGCGCGCTCGGCATCGCGCTGACGAAGCGGGGTAAGCATCTCGGCCAGGACATCCCGATGTGCGGCGTGCCGATCCACGCCGCCGACGATTATCTCCAGAAGCTCATCGCGCTCGGCCACCGCGTCGCCGTCTGCGAGCAGATGGAGGACCCGGCCGAGGCGAAGAAGCGCGGCTCGAAGTCGGTGGTGCGGCGCGACGTGGTGCGCCTCGTCACCCCCGGCACGCTGACCGAGGAGACCCTTCTCGACGGCCGGCGCTCGAACTTCCTCGCCGCCCTCGCCCGCGTCGGCGCGGCGGAGAACGCCGCGTTCGGCCTCGCCTGGATCGACATCTCGACCGGCGTCTTTCGCGTCGCCGAGACCCAGGCGGCGACGCTCGCCGGCGATCTCGCCCGCATCGAGCCGCGCGAAATCCTCGTCTCCGACCAGCTTCTCGCCGACGAGAGCCTGCGCGATCTCCTGCGCGGCCTCGGCCCCTCGGTGACGCCGGTTCCGCGCGCGACCTTCGACGGCGCGACCGCGGCCGAGCGCATCGGTCGCTATTTCGCGGTCGCGACCCTCGACGGCTTCGGTGCCTTCAGCCGCGCCGAACTCGCCGCCGCCTCCGGCGCGCTCGCTTATGTGGAGCGCACCCAGGTCGGCAGCCGACCGCCGCTCGATCCGCCCCGCCGCGAGAGCGCGGCCGAGACGATGGCGATCGACGCCGCGACCCGGGCGAACCTGGAACTGACCCGCACCCTCGCGGGGGAGCGGCGCGGCTCGCTCGCCGCCGCGATCGACCGCACCATCACCGCCGCCGGCGCGCGCCTCCTCGTCGAGCGCATGGCGAGCCCGCTCACCGATCCGGACGCGATCGGCCGCCGGCTCGACGCGGTCGGCTTCTTCCTCGACGAGCCGGAACGGCGCGGCGCCGTCCGGGCCGTCCTCGCCGCCGCCCCGGACATCAGCCGGTCCCTGTCGCGCCTCGCCCTCGATCGCGGCGGCCCGCGCGATCTCGGCCACATCGCCGCCGCGCTCGCCGCCAGCGCGGGCGTCGCCGGTTCGCTCGCGAGCGCCGACGCGCCGGCCGAAATCGCCTTCGCGGCCCACGCGCTTGCGGCGCTGCCGGCCGATCTCGCCGAAACCCTCGCCGCCGCGCTCGCCGACGAACTGCCGTTCCATCGCCGCGACGGCGGCTTCATCCGTCCGGGCTTCCTGCCCGATCTCGACGAGGCCCGCGGCCTGCGCGACGAGAGCCGGCGCGTGGTCGCCGCGCTGCAGGCCGATTATGCCGCCGAGACGGGGGTCAAATCCCTCAAGATCCGCCACAACGCGGTGCTCGGCTGGTTCATCGAGGTGGCCCAGGCCCACGGCGAGAAGATCCTCGCCGAGAATGCCGCGACGCGCCGCTTCATCCACCGCCAGACGCTTGCCGGTGCGGTGCGCTTCACCACCACCGAGCTCGCCGACCTCGAAACCCGCATCGCCTCCGCCGCCGACCGCGCGCTGGGGCTCGAAATCGCGGCCTTCGACGATCTCGTCGCCCGCGTTCTCGCGGCCGCGCCGCGGCTCAAGGCGGCGGCCGAGGCGCTCGCCATCATCGACGTTTCCGCCGCGCTTGCCGAGATCGCCGAGCGCGAGGCCTATGTGCGGCCGAAGGTCGACCGCTCGCTCGCCTTCCGCGTCCGCGGCGGCCGTCACCCGGTGGTGGAACAGGCGCTGCGCGCCGAGGGGCGCGATCCTTTCGTCGCCAACGATTGCGATCTCGGCCCGGTCGGCAGCGACGAGGCAGGCCGGCTCGTCGTCCTCACCGGCCCGAACATGGGCGGTAAGTCGACCTTCCTGCGCCAGAACGCGCTGATCGCGGTGCTCGCCCAGATGGGGTCCTACGTGCCGGCGGCGGAGGTGGAGATCGGCGTCGTCGACCGCCTCTTCAGCCGCGTCGGCGCCGCCGACGACCTCGCCCGCGGCCGCTCGACCTTTATGGTCGAGATGGTCGAGACCGCCGCGATCCTCAACCAGGCCGGCCCGCGCGCCCTCGTGGTGCTCGACGAGATCGGCCGCGGCACCGCGACCTATGACGGCCTCTCGATCGCCTGGGGTACCATCGAGCATCTCCACGCGGTGAACCGCTGCCGCACCTTGTTCGCGACCCATTATCACGAGCTGACCGGCCTCGCCGACCGGCTGCCCCGGGTCGTCAACGCGACGGTGCGGGTGCGCGAATGGAAGGGCGACGTCGTCTTCCTCCACGAGATCGTGCCCGGCGCGGCCGATCGCTCCTACGGAATCCAGGTCGCCCGTCTCGCGGGCCTGCCGGAGGCCGTCATCACCCGGGCGAAATCGGTGCTGGCGAAGCTCGAGGCGGCCGACCGGCAGAATCCGCGGGCCGCCGTCGTCGACGATCTGCCGCTGTTCCAGGCCGTGGCGCCCCGCGCCGCCGCGCCGGCCGCGCCGGACCCGGCCTTGACGGTGCTCGACGGCCTCGATCCCGACGCCATGAGCCCCCGCGAGGCGCTCGACGCGCTCTACCGCCTCAAAGCCGAACGCGCCCGGGCGGCGAAAGGGTAGGCATCGAATGCACATTCGCGATTGCGGAAACTTCAATGCTCGTTTCCAATTTCGAGTTTGAGCACTAAAGCTAGCTATATCTTTGTGGTAAGGAGGGCAGAATGGCGACGCTCAAGATTTTTCCGATCGAAGTCACGACGCAGGGCGGCCATTCCGCGGTGGTGAATGGCATTGATCCCACCAATAGCGATTGCTTGCATGGGAGCATCAATAGTGCCGGCGGTACAATTCCCGTTCGGTGGGATCTCCACGGGATTGCCAGAAATCAGTCACCTGGCGTCAATATAAATATGCATATTGAAGAACTTGAAGCTCTTTCAGAGTTGGCTAAAAAGCTTGGCGCTCAGCCCTAGCACGATGTATTGCGTAGCAGATATGCTCTGATTATGCGCAGCCGCATTCAAAATATCATCGATGCGATGAGTCAGATCATGTCAATGTAATTGGTTTGGCCAGCCGCACAAGCCACTGCATGCCGTTAGCGCGCCCGTTAGGAGAGTGGTAAATACTAGTGTTCCAGTCTTCGATATAGTTCGCCAATTCAATAATTTAACGGCACTCATCGCAATCGCCCTCTCCGTCGTCATCCCCGCCACAAGGGCGGGGATGACGACGGAGAGGGCGTGTCCGTCTCAAGCGCGAAGGGAAATGACCGGAGAGCCCAGCCGCTTGGCATCGAGGGCGCGCCGGATGCGGGCGAAGGCGGATTCGCCATCGGTGGCGGGGCCGCTCGCGACGCCGTCGTCCCACAACCGCCCGAGCCCCTGCACGGCCTGTTCGCGCTGAAAGCGGCGGAATTTCCAGTCCCGCAGGGCCTCGCGCATCACCTCGCTGACGGAGGCGTACTCTCCGGATTCGACGACCTCACGCATCGTCGTCGCCATTTCCGGTGTAAGCGCCACGCTGACTTTCTCGACATTGGCCATGATCGGTCTCCCGCCTCTCATGGTGGGCAGCTTTCCCACCGTACGCAAGAGGGCCCGATCCCGCTCGCCGCTTGACGTCCTCCCCGCGTGGGGAGAGGTTACGCGCCGATTGGTTCGGGGGCTTCAGCCCCAACGCCTTCCGGCGCGCACGCGCCCTTCCCGCCCTCGGGGCTGCGTGCTTGCGCGCCCCGCCTTGAAGACCGAGACGAAGCGATGAGTGACATGCGGCTCGTGGTGATGGGTGCGGCCGGCCGGATGGGCCGGTCCCTGATCCGCGCGATCGAGGCGACGCCGGGGCTCGTTCTCGCCGGGGCCGTGGAGCGGCCCGGCTCGGACGCGATCGGCGTCGACGCCGGCCTCCTCGCCGGAACGGGCACGCTCGGCATCGCGGTCGGCGACGATCCGCTGCCCTTGTTCGCGCGCGCCGACGGCGTCATCGATTTCACGAACCCGGCGACGACGCTCGCCGCCGCCGAACTCGCGGCCCAGGCGCGCATCGTCCACGTCATCGGCACGACGGGCTTGTCCGCCGCCGACGACGAGAAGATCGCCGCCGCCGCCCGCCATGCGGTGATCGTGAAGTCCGGCAACATGAGCCTCGGCGTCAACCTGCTCGCCGCCCTGGTGCGGCAGGCGGCCAAGGCGCTCGACCTTTCCTACGATCTCGAGATCGTCGAGATGCACCACCGCCACAAGGTGGACGCCCCCTCCGGCACCGCCCTGATGCTCGGGCGCGCGGCGGCCGAAGGGCGCGGCGTCGCCCTCGACGACGTCTCGGTGCGCGTGCGCGACGGCCATACCGGCCCGCGCGAGCCCGGCAGCATCGGCTTCGCCACCCTGCGCGGCGGCTCCGTGGTCGGCGACCACGTCGTCATCCTCGCCGGCGAGGGCGAGCGCATCGAACTCGGCCACCGGGCGGAAAATCGCGACATCTTCGCCCGCGGTGCGCTCAAGGCGGCGCTGTGGGCGCGCGGCCGCAAGCCGGGGCTCCACACTATGGCCGATGTTCTGGGCCTCTCTGAAGCTTAATAGACCTCCCGCGCGTTTCCCCGCGCCTCGACCCACGCCGTGCCGCGTGCCGCCAACCCAAAGGACCCGCCCGATGGATCGCCTGCTCGTCCTCGTCCGCCACGGACAGAGCGAATGGAACCTCAAGAACCTCTTCACCGGCTGGAAGGACCCGGATCTCACCGCGCTCGGCGTCTCCGAAGCGCGTGAGGGCGGCCGCAAGCTGAAGGAGCTCGGGCTCACCTTCGACGTCGCCTTCACGTCCGCCCTGTCGCGGGCGCAGAAGACCTGCCACCTCATCCTCGAGGAGATCGGCCAGCCGGATCTGCCGGTGATCGCCGATCAGGCCCTCAACGAGCGCGATTACGGCGACCTGACCGGCCTCAACAAGGACGACGCCCGCGCCCGCTTCGGCGAGGAGCAGGTGCACATCTGGCGCCGCTCGTTCGACATTCCGCCCCCGGGCGGCGAGAGCCTCAAGGACACCGCCGAGCGCGTGCTGCCCTATTTCCGCGCCGAGATCCTGCCCCGCGTCCTCAAGGGCGAGCGGGTTCTGGTCGCCGCCCATGGCAACTCGCTGCGCGCCCTCATCATGGCGCTCGAGCACCTGAGCGGCGAGGAGATCATCCAGCGCGAGCTCGCGACCGGGTCGCCGATCGTCTACCGTCTGACCCAGGACGGCGAGATCGCCGACAAGCAGGACCTGGCGGCCTGACGTCCGGCGGCCCTTGGCCGCCGCCGAGGCTTAAGTCCGACCGTTTCGAAGCGGCCGGACGCGACGGGTGATGAGAGGAGACGGCGATGTCGGAAGACGAAGTCATCAACCCGGATGCCGTCATCGTCGTGTTGACGGCGGACGAGGTCCGCGCCCGGGTTCACGAACTCGCCGATGTGCTCGCCGATTGCGTCGCGGGCGGTGCTTCGGTGAACTTCCTCGCGCCGTTCGAGGCGGAGGACGCCCGGCCGTTCTGGTGGAAGGTCGCCGACGATGTCGAGCGGGGCGACCGCATCGTGCTCGCCGCGGTTCAGGACGACGTGGCGGTCGGCACCGTCCAATTGGTGGTCGGCCTGCCGCCGAACCAGCCGCACCGGGCGGAGGTCTCGAAGCTTCTGGTCCGCCGCACCGCGCGCCGCCGCGGCCTCGGCCGGGCTCTCATGCTCCGCGCCGAGCAGGAGGCGGCCTTGCACGGCCGCACGCTGTTGACCCTCGACACCGCCGGCGCCGGTGCCGAGCACCTCTACGAGGATCTCGGTTACACCGCGGTCGGCACCATCCCGGGCTACGCCCTGTGGCCCGACGGCACGCCCTGCGACACCGTCTTCTATTGGAAGCGCATCGACCGCGTCGGCCACGCCGACGATCCGGAGCCGTGATCCACGGCCTCGCCGCCTTGAGTCCCTTCGCTGTCAGGGGGAGGGGTGAAAGGTGCCGGTTTTCAAAGGCTTAGGTCGGTCCGGTCAGCGTCGCCTCAGATTTCTGCTGCATCGAATACTCGGGCGTCGCCACCCTGAATCCCTCCCCTTTCAGGAGGAGGGATAGATCGCCGAAGGCGATCAGGGTGGGGTCCGGCGCCGCAAGGCGCCGTCGGTCCGGGCTCGGCATCTCCGGGGTCTCGCCCGGAACAGAACCCCAACCCGGCGCTGCGCGCCACCCCTCCCCCTGGCAGGGGAGGGGTAAAGGGCGCCTGTTTTCAATGACTTAAGTCTGGAGACTCAGGCCCTCCCCTACTGCCCCGCCGTGGACGTCGTGGTGAGAATGGCGCGCTGGTCGTCGAGGACGGCGTAGATCAGGGCTTCGACGTCGGCGAAATGCGCCGGCTCGACGACCTGGCGGGCGAACACGAGTTCCCGGTGCACGATCAGGGTCGGGTCATCGAGCCGGTAGTGCGCCTCGTAGCGGCCGACCGGGTTCGTCACGGACACCGCCGGAGGCAGGGCCGTGAGGCTCTTGCCGGGCGGTAAGCGGATTGCGAGGTCGCTGACGAGATCGCGGGCGCCGAGATCGAGCGGGAAGCGCCGCGTGCCGTTCGGGGTGAGGTAGCCCCAGAGATTGCCGATCGGGGCGAACGAGGGGCCGACCGGCAGGGTGAAGGCCGTGGCGTCGCGCGGCACGGCACGGGGGCTCTGCCACCGCGTGCGAATCGTGAACGGGCGGTCGAGGTCGCGCGGATCGGTGATCGAGAGATGGCCGAAGCCGCCTTCGCGGGTCGAGCCGAGTTCCGCCCGCATCATGACGTCGAGGGAATCGCGCTCGCCGAATTCGCTGCGCTCGGCGATCTCGACATTGCGCGACATCGTCGCCTCGGACGTGCCGACGAGCGATCCGTCGGCGCCGAGGCTCATCTCGGCCGTGTAGGCGAAGCGGTTGTCGGAGGGCACGGCGGCCGGCGTCTGGCGCACCGCGACCGGATCGCCCGCGACCACGACGAGCTTGCCGCTCAGATCGGCGTCGAGCGCGCCGAACGGCGTGTATTCGCTGGTCGGATTGGCGAACAGGTCGAAATCCGGGAGATAGATGATCGTGTGGTTGAAATTGTCTGGCGTCGCGATCGGCAGCGGCACGAAGCGGTTGTCCCAATCGACCAAGGCCGGCGCCGAGCGGACGCCCACCGCGGCGAGCAGCGCCTGCATCAGCACGACGTGGTCCTTGCAATCGCCGTAGCCGTTCTTGAGCACCGTCGCGGCGTCGTGAGGCACCCAATCGTCGGTCGCGCCGAGATAGACGGCGAGGTAGCGCACGTTGCCGGCGACCCAATCATAGATGAGCCGGGCGGCGTCGCGCCCCGTCGCTCCGCCGACGATGCGGTGGGCGAGCGCGGCGATCTCCGGCGTCACGGCGGCCTTGCCGGCGCTGCGGTCGCGATACCAGGCGCCGATCGCCTCGTAGCTCGGGAAGGTCGAGGCGAAGAAGGTCGGGCGAAGCTGTGCCGGGGAGACCATGTGGGGCTCCTCGTCGTCATAGGAGACGCCGCGCACCTCGGCATGGGCGGTGATGTGGCGCAGGCCGTTCTGCGTCGTGTCCGTGATGGCGACGCCGCCCTGCTGGCCGACCTTGAGGGGCACCGACGGCGGCACGTCGATCGAGACGTCGATCGCCATCGGCACGAAGAGCTCGGCATATTCGGCGAGGTTGATGCCCATCGGCAGGGGCTTCGACACCCGCATTTCGTATTTGATATGGACCCGGCTGCCGATCCCGACCTGGGGGAGTTCCACGGTCGCGGTGTCGGTGGAGACGAAGCCCGGCGCCTCCCGGCTCGCTGCGCTCGGCCGCACGAACACCGCGTTCGGGGCGCGACGTGACGCGTCCCGTCCGGCTCGTCCACCCAGGCTTCGAGGAGCTTCACCGCACTCGTCGCAGGATCGTAGGTGACATCGCTCTGCCCGGCATAATCGATGTCCTGCGGGCGCTTCACCAGGAAGTCGATCGTGCTCGTCTGGACGTATGTGAGATCCGCCGCGATCGCGTAATGGGAGACGTCGTGCTCCTGCAAACCCGCGGGGATGGGGCTTGCGGAAATGGGGGGCGCGGGGCTCTGGCTTATGGGGTTGGCATTCTGGGGGGCGGGATCTTCGCCGGCGTGGGCTGCGCCCGCCGAGAGGAGGGCTGCGAGAAGGCCGCAAATCAGAGAATGACGCACGTTCGCTCCGTTCGCCGCACCAGCCGGCTCGCCAGCTATGCGCAGAGCGACAACAGCGTCAACGCCGCCGGCAGGGCGGGACGGCGCGGCGGGACGGCGGTCGGGTTCGGCGCCCCGGCGCCGGCGGCACGCTCAGATGACGACGCGGAGGTCACGTTTCGGCTCGAGCACGGCGAGCACGCGCCCGAGGTCTGGGCCGCGCTTCAGGATCATGCCGCCGGCCGCGACGACCGAATAGGCGCCCTGCTTGCGGGCGAGCTTCGGCGCCTTGACGATGCGGTAAAGCGGCATCTCGCTGGTGCGGCGATAGACAGAGAACACCGCTTCCTCGCGGCGGAAATCGATCGCGTAGTCGCGCCATTCGCCGGCGGCGACCATGCGGCCGTAGAGGCGCAGGATGGCGTCGAGTTCGCGGCGGTCGAAGGCGATGGCGCGAACCTCGCCCACCTTGCCCTCCGGAGAGCGGCCGTCGCCGCGGGGATCGGGATCGGCACCGGCGGCGACCAAGTGGGGCCGGGAGGGCGACGGGGCTCCCTGGGGCTTGTTCGGCGACCCGGCCCGCGGAGCCTGTGGCAGGGAGAGTCGGCGCGGTTCGAAGGCGGGGCTCTCGGGCCGGTCGTTATGGGGCAGGTCTTTATGGGGCAGGTCCCGGTCGATCAGGTCTCGATCCGGCCCGCCGCGGACGCTTTCCGGCGTATCGCTGTCGCTCAAACGCGCCTCCCGTTCGTCATCCTCGCTTCATGATCGGGTGTCGCACGATCGGGCGCAAGAGGGAGGGCGCATTCGGTGCACGCGTGGGTCACGGATGCGCGAGGCCACAAAGCTTCACGATGTTGCCCCAATACCGCCCCCCACGGGCCACGTTGGGGGGCAATGATCCTTGTCGTCGCTTCCGATGAACGCTTTGCCGGGCTTCGGAAAATGTCAGCCCCCCAGCCCCCCTGAGGCTCCGGGTTGAGCGTGTTCGGTGATCTTCGGATCCCCCGCCGGAAGCGCGCGCGGGCCGGCCTCCCCCCAGGGCCGGCCCGCAGCTATTGTCTTCCCCGGTTGTCCCCGTCCTGTCCGCTTCCTCGCGCCGGCCACGTGTCGCGCGGCTCAGGCCGCATTCGACTCGTTCGCGCCGCGTACCCGTTCGGCGAGGAAGGCGGCGAGGTCTTCGCCGCCGTGGCGGATGTGGCGCTCCAGGATCGCGCACGCCTCGTCGGTGCGGCCCTCCCGCGCCGCTGCCCATATCGCCCAATGATCCTCGTTGGACATCGCGGCCCGGCCCAGGGCCGCGAGTTGGAAGCGCAGCGGGGCGTCGGCGGCGACGAGATGACGTTCGACGAGGGCGAGCAGCCGCGGCTGCCCGGCCGCGCCGTAAAGCGCCATATGGAAGCGGCGGTTGAGCTCGCCCATGCGGCCTGGATCCGTCTCCCGGTCGATCTCCTCGATGACCGCCGCGGCGGTGTCGAGATCGGCCTGGCGCAGCCGCGGCACAGAGAGCCGCAGGGCCGCCGGTTCGAGCGCCGCGCGGATCGCCGTGACGTCGGCGGCGTCGGCGGCGGAAATCTCGGCGACCACGGCGCCCCGGTTCGGCAGGTGGGAGACGAGGGCCTGGGCCTCGAGCCGGGTCAGGGCCTCGCGGATCGGCATCCGGCTCACCCCGAAGGCGCTCGCCAGCGCCTCCTGGCGCAACGGCGTGCCGCCCGCGAGCGCGCCCGACAGGATCGCCTTGCGCAGCACCGCCTCGACATGGCTCGCCGCCGTCGCGGGGCGCGCTTTGTCGGCGCCCGGCAGGCGGGCGAGAGCGCTCGTGAGATCGTCCGGCATCTCAGGTCATCCGCCCTTTCGGATCCGCCATCTCAGGTCGTCCCGCCTTCGTGACCGCCCCGTCCATCGATCGCGATCGCCCGACGCGCGATGGCCCTCGTGTGGTGCGCGGTCCGCCGCCGCCCAAACGGGCCGGTGCGCCCCGCCGGAGTCCAAGGCGGCTCCGATTGATTGGTGGCCATATCCAGTTTAGGTTCGATTGGCTTTCCGATTCAATGGAGCCGGATCGGTTGCCGCCCTCGCCTCCGCCGCTTATTCGCGGATTCTCCTGAAAACACGTGAAATTTCCGATATCCCGCCGCCCTGTCCACAAGATGCCGGCCGGATCCGATCGCCAACCCGCCTCGACGCCGAGCCTGCAGATGTCCCAAGCCAACCCGGAGACCGCCGACCCGGCGACCATCTCCCCGTCGCCCGCCCGCCGCGGCATTCCGATCCAGGCGTTGATCGGCGGCGTGCTCGCCGCCCTGGTCGGCTTCGGCAGTTCCTTTGCGATCGTGGTGCAGGGCTTCGGCGCGGTCGGCGCGACCGGCGCGCAGGCGGCCTCGGGCCTCACCATCGTCTGCCTCGCGACCGGCCTCGTGATGCTGATCGTCGCGCTTCGGACCCGGCTACCGATCGGCATCGCCTGGTCGACGCCGGGTTCCGCCCTGATGATCGCGACCGGCGCGGTCGAGGGCGGCTATCCGGCGGCGCTCGGGGCGTTCGTCTTCGCGGGCGCGCTGATCCTCGTCGCCGGCTTTTGGCGGCCGCTCGCCCGGGTCGTCGGCGCGATCCCGCCGGCGCTCGCCTCGGCGATGCTCGCCGGCGTGCTCCTGAAACTCTGCCTCGCCCCGTTCGCGGCTTTGTCGGTCGATCCCGGCCCGGTCGTCGCGGTCATCGCGGTGTTTCTGCTCGTTGGCCGCTTCGCGCGGCTCTATGCGGTGCCGGCGGCGGTCGCGGTCGCGCTGGTTCTCCTCATCGCCGTCGAACCCTTATCCGCCGCGGCCAGAGTCGCGTCGTTCGGCCCTCATTTCGAATGGGTGATGCCGCGCTTCACCCTCGGTGCGATCGTCGGGCTCGGCCTGCCGCTCTTCATCGTGACGATGGCCTCCCAGAACATTCCGGGCTTCGCGGTGCTCGCCGCCTTCGGCTTCCGGCCGGCGGCGGGCCCGCTGTTCCGGGCGACCGGCCTCGCCTCGATGCTGATCGCGCCGTTCGGCGGACACACGATCAACCTCGCCGCGATCACCGCGGCGCTGATCGCCGGACCCGACGCCGACCCGGAGCCGGCGCGGCGCTGGATCGCGGCAGTGTCGGGCGGGTTCGCCTATCTTGCTCTCGCAGCGCTCGCGCCGCTCGCGGTCGCCACCGTGACGACGACCCCGCCGGTGCTGATCCAGGCGGTGGCCGGCCTCGCCCTCCTCGGGGCGTTCGGATCGTCGCTGGTCGCCGGCCTCAAGGAGGAGGCGGACCGCCCCGCCGCCCTCGTCGCCTTCTTGCTGACGGCCTCGGGCCTTTCGATCGCCGGCATCGGCTCGGCGTTCTGGGGCCTCGCCGCCGGCCTCGCGGTGCTGACGCTCCACGGCCGGCTGCGCCGGGCGCGCTGAGGGCAGCGCGCCTCGACCGCCGTGGGTCTTGGCGTCCGCGCGATCAGGCCGACCGGCGCAGCGCGGCGAGCTCGGTCGCGATAGCGCCGGCGAGGCGGGCATTGTTGAGGACGAGCGCGATGTTCGCCTTGAGGCTCGCGCCGCCGCTCAGGTCCTTGATGCGGCCGAGCAGGAACGGGGTGATGTCCTTGCCCGCGATGCCCGCGCGGTCGGCGTCCTCGAGCGCGGCGGCGATGGTGGAATCGATCTTATTTGCCGGCAAAGCATCCTCCTCCGGCGCCGGATTGCCGATCAGGATGCCGCCCTTCAGGCCGTAGGCGCGCTGCGCCGCGATGACCGCCGCGATCTCGGCCGCGCTGTCGAAGCGGGCGTCGACGCCCGAGCCGCTCTCGCGGGAGAAGAAGGCGGGGAACACGTCGGTGCGGTAGCCGAGGACCGGCACGCCCCGGGTCTCCAGATATTCGAGGGTCTTGGGGATATCGAGGATCGACTTCGCGCCCGCGCAGACGACTGCGACCGGCGTGTTGCCGAGCTCCTCGAGGTCGGCGGAGATGTCGAAGGTCGTCTCCGCACCGCGATGGACGCCGCCGATGCCGCCGGTCGCGAACACGGCGATGCCGGCCGCGGCCGCCGCGATCATGGTGGCGGCGACGGTGGTGCCGCCGGTCGCCTTGCGCACGGCGGCGACCGCGAGATCGCGGCGCGATACTTTGATCGCGCTCGTGCCGCCGCGGGCGAGGCTTTCGAGCGCCGCATCGTCGAGGCCGACCTGGAGGTGGCCGTCGATCACGGCGATCGTCGCCGGCACTGCGCTCTGCGCCCGCACGGCATCTTCCACGGCGCGGGCCATGTCGAGATTTTCGGGCCAGGGCATGCCGTGGGTGATGATGGTCGATTCGAGCGCGACGAGGCCGCGCCCGTCGTCGAGCGCCGCCCGCACCTCCCCGCTGATGCGGACGAGGGGCGAGAGCGCGGAACTGGCGGCGGCGGACGCGCCGGACGGGGAGGTGATCATGGGTCGATCCTTGCCAGGGGCGCTCTAGAGCGCCGCGGTCGCCGCGAGGGCGAGGTCTTCGAGGAGGTCGGGGCCGAGCGTCGGGTGGACGCTGGCCGCGCCGGCGACGGTGATGGCGGCGAGCCGGGCGCCGACGGCGGCGGCGGAGACGAGATCGTCGCCGGCGACGAGACGGGCGAGGGTGCCGGCGACGAGGGCGTCGCCCGCGCCGGTGACGTCCACGACCGCCGCCGGCTCGGCAGCGACGCGGACCGGTGGACTGGCGCGGCGGGCGATGACGAGCCCGGCGGCGCCGAGGGTCAGCACCACGGCGGTGGCGCCGCGAGCGACGAGGGCCTCGGCCGTCCGCTCCGGCACCACATCACTGGGGGCGGTCTCGCCGAGGACGGCGGCCGCCTCGTCGCGGTTGAGGAACAGGAGGTCGATGCCGGTGAGGTCGCCCGGCAGCTTGCGCGCCTTGGCGACCGAAACCGCATCCGCCGCGATGCGGCAGCCGCTGCGCCGGCCGTGCTCGACGATCGCCGCGATCACCCGCGCCGGGAGATTGGCATCGAAGAAGACCCAATCGGAGGCGGCGAAGGCGGGCGCGAGGCGGTCGAGATCTTCGGGGGCGATGCGGTCGAAGATCGCCATGTCGGCGAGGCCCGCGTGCAGGCTGCCGTCGGGCTCGAGCACGGCGACATATTCGGCGGTCGGCGCGCCGGGCAGCACGGCGACGCCGCTCACGTCGGCTCCGGCCGCCTTGAGGTGGGCGAGCAGGGCGCGGCCGTTGTCGTCGTCGCCGACCGCGGAGGCGAAGCGGGTCGCAACGCCCGCGCGGGCGAGCTGTTCGGCGACGTTGCGGCCGACGCCGCCGAAGGTGCGTCCGCTCGACACCGGGTTCGAGGTGTCGGCACGGACCGGCTCGAAGGCGCGATATTTGCGGTCGATCACGGCGCCGCCGACGACGAGAACCGAGCGCACCGGCGCCAGGACATAGGCGCGGCCGAGCAGCCGCCCCTTTCGGACCAGCTGGGCGATGTGGGCGGCGACGGTGGAGCGCGGCATGCCGAGGCGGTCGGCGATCGCCTGCTGCCCCGCGAAGGGGTCGGCGGCGATCGCGTCGAGCACGGCGCGTTCCTGGTCGGTCAAGGTGCTCATGCCGTGCCTCGCAGCAGCGCTTTCCGCGCCGGACGACAGGAGCTTACAACATTTGTTTATTCGAGAACAACTGTTGTGACGGATGCCTCCCGCCGGGCCTCACGCCTCGTAGGTGACGACGCCGTCGCAGAGGGTCAGCACCGGCTCGATGCGGCCGATCGACTCCGGCTCCGCCCGCTCCAGGTCGCCGGAGAGGACGACCAGATCCGCATAGTAGCCGGGCTTGAGGCGACCCTTGCGGTCTTCGGTGAACTCCGCATAGGCGCCGTCGATGGTGTAGCCGGCGATCGCCTGGTCGAGGGTCTGGCGATGGTCGGCGAGGCCCGGGGCATAGGCCTTGCGGGTCATGGCGCACTGGATGCCGAACAGGGGATCGATCGGCGCCACCGGCCAGTCGCTGGCGAAGACGAGGCGGACCCCGGCGTCGCGCAGGCTGTTCCAGGCATAGGAATAGGGCCACTTGGCTTCGCCGATGCGCGTCATGGTCGGCTCGAGCGGGAAGAACGAGCCCGGCGGATGCGGCGGCTGCACCGAGCCGAGCACGCCGAGATCGGCCAAGCGGGCGATGTCCTGCGGCCGGATCACCTCGATGTGCTCGATGCGGTGGCGGCTGTCGCGGCGGCCGTTCGCCCGCGCCGCCGCCTCGTAGCCGTCGAGCACCATCTTCACCGCGCCGTCGCCGATGGCGTGGACGGCGATCTGGAAGCCGAGCCGGTCGATTTCGGTCGCGAGCGCCGCGAAGCGCTCGGCCTCGAACAAGGGCTCGCCGCGCCAGCCGGGCTGATCGGCATAATCGTCCGCCATCACCGCGGTGCGGCTCTCGATGACGCCGTCCATGAAGAACTTGACGTAGCCCGAGCGCAGGCGGTCGTCGTCGTAGCGGGCGCGCATCTGAAGCGCGATCTCGAGCGCTGCCGGCTCCATCTCCTTGACGAAATGGAACGGCACCCGGCCGCGCACGGCGAAGCCGCCGTCCCGGTTCACCGCGTCGATGAGCTCGAGGGTGTAGGGATTGCCGTCCATGTTGTGGAACGACGTGATGCCGTTACGGGCGAGATAATCGAGCGAACGCTTCATCACGGCCTGATCACGCGCCCGGTCGGCCGCGCTCGGCGCCGGGTCGGGATCGCGGCCGGTCGCGAGGCCGAGGCGTTCGCGCCCGCCGGTCGTCGACAGCGCGAGCACCGGCGAGAAGGCCGGGCTTTCGCGCAATTCGCCGTTGGCGAGGCCGTCCGGCCCCATCACCACCTCGCTGCCGACACCGACGGCCCGGCCCTGGAGCAGGCCGGCCTTTTCGAGCGCCGCGGTGTTGGCCCAGGCGGTGTGGTGGTCGGGCGAGAACATCACGAAGGGCCGATCGGCGATCACCGCGTCGAGGTCCTGGCGGGTGATGACGGCCTCTTCGGACAGAATGGTGTAGAGCGCGCCCTGGCCGATCAGCAGCGGCTCGTCCGGCCGCGCTTCGGCGTAGGTCAGGACCGTGTCGCGGAGCGCCTCGGCGCCGGTGACGCCGCTCAGATGACACTGGTCGAGCTCGACGCCGCCGGTGAAGACGTGGAGATGGGATTCGACGAAGCCCGGCGTCACGCTGCCGCCTTCGGCGTCGAACACCCGGGTCCCGGGTCCGCGCAGATCCATCACCGAATCATGGTCGCCGACCGCGATGATCCGATTGCCGGCGACCGCCACGGCGTCGGCGCGCGGCCGATCCGGGTCCATGGTGATGACGCGGGCATTGGTGACGATGAAATCGGCGGCGCTCATCTCAGGGTGTCTCCGAAGCCCATCCGCGCCCTCCCCGCCGACAAGGCGGACGGCCGAACGAAGCGGCCGGAGCATGCCTCGGCCCGCCGGCTTCGTCGAGAGGCGGGCGCCCGGCCGCGCCCGCGCCGATCGCCTCAGGCGGTGACGCGAACGTGAACCCTGCCGGCGCGTTGCGTTCGCGCGCAGCACGCAATCGTCATGCCGCCGTCAGGTGCCGGGCGGACGCTCGCCGTGCCGCTATTTGGGCGGATCAAGGAACGGGGGCGTGCATGAACAAGCGTATCGAAGCGCGGCGTCGGCTCGACACGACGGCCTCTCCGCTGGCCTTCGCCACCACCGACAAGGGGCGGCTCATTCCGCGCGTCGCGGGGCTCGACCAGGAGCCGCTGTCGGCCCTCGTCCAGACCGCGATGACGCGGCGGGCGCTCCTCGCCGGAGGCGTGGCGGCCGCCGCGGCGCTGTCCCTTCCGCCGGCCCGCGCGCTCGCCGAAGGCACCGCGCCGTCGAGCGCCACGTTCCCCGAACTCGCCCGCGTCATGGACGATCACGATCATTGGGCGGAGGGTTACGAGCGCGCCGTCCTGCTGCGCTGGGGCGACCCGATTTTGCCGAACGCGCCCGCCTTCGATGCGCTCCGGCAGACGGCTTCGGCCGCCGCCGGCCAATTCGGCGTCAATTGCGACATGCTCGTCTTCCTGCCTCTGCCGTACGGGTCGCAGAACTCGGAGCACGGCCTCCTCTTCGTCAATCACGAATATCCGAATCCGCAGCTCATGTGGCCGGGGCTGACCGAGGGCGACGCCGCGGCGAAGATGTCGCCCGAGCAGATCGCCGTCACGATGCAGTCGGTCGGCAATTCCGTGGTCGAGATCCGCAAGGGCGCGTCCGGCTGGGACGTCGTTCCCGACAGTTCTTATGCGCGGCGCATCACCGCAACGACGCCGATCCGCATCTCCGGCCCCGCGGCGGGTCATCCCATGCTGCGCACGAAGGCGGACCCGGAGGGGCGCACGGTTCTCGGCACCTTCGACAATTGCAACGGCGGCGTCACGCCCTGGGGCACCGTCCTGAGCTGCGAAGAGGGCTTCGACGGCTGGTTCGGCGGCGACCCGCGCAAGACCCCCGATGCCAAGCTCCTCGCGCGCTACGGGGCCTCCGAGCCCGAGAATTCCTACGGCTGGGACCGCGTCGACCCGCGCTTCAATTACGAAGCCGAGCCGAACGAGCCGAACCGCTTCGATTGGGTGGTCGAGATCGATCCGTTCGATCCGGCCGCGCAGCCGGTCAAGCGGACGGCGCTCGGCCGCTTCACCCACGAGACGGCGACCATCGCGCAGGCGCCCGACGGGCGCATCGTCGTCTATCTCGCCGACGATCACGAGTTCGACTACCTCTATCGCTTCGTCACCGCCGGACGCTTCGACCCGGCGAACCGGGAGGCGAACCGCGATCTCCTGGACGACGGCACGCTCTCCGTCGCCCGCTTCAAGGACGACATGACGCTGGAGTGGGTTCCCCTCGTCCACGGCACGGGCAAGCTCACCGCCGAGAACGGCTTTGCGAGCCAGGCCGACGTCGCGGTCAAGACGCGGCTCGCCGCCGATCTCGTCGGCGCGACGCCGATGGACGCCCCGGAGGGCTTCTCGGTCAATCCCAAGACCGGCAAGATCTATGTGGCGCTGACGGAAAATACCGACATCACCCTCGCCCAGGTCAACGCGCCGAACCCCCGCGCGCCCAACCCCGAGGGCCATCTCATCGAGCTGATCCCGCCCGGGGCTGCGGTCGACGCCGCGCACAAGGCCGATCACGCCGCCGAAACCTACCGCTGGGACATCTTCATCTTGTGCGGCGACCCGAAGAACCCAGAGGCGAAGGCACTCTATCATCCGGGCACGTCGGGCAACGGCTGGTTCACCGATCCCGATAATATCGGGTTCGACCCGAGCGGGCGCATGTATGTCTGCACCGACGGGCCGCCGGACGCCGGCTTCAACGACGCGCTCTACGTGCTCGATACGGAGGGCGAGGGCCGGGCGCTGCCGAAGCTGTTCTATTCCCCGCCGGTTGGGTCCGAATGTTCCAGCCCTGCCTTCACCCCGGACGGCAAGACCCTCTTTCTGTCGGTCCAGCACCCGGGCGAGAATTCCGAAAGCCTCGACAAGGTCTCCACCCGCTGGCCCGATTTCAAGCCGGATACGCCGCCCCGCCCGTCGGTGATCGTCATCACCAAGGCCGATGGCGGCCCGGTCGGGACCTGAGGCAGCCGGGCTCCTGACGGCGTGCCGCCTACGTCGCCGCCGGATCGTCTCAGGCGGCGGCGAGGCGGTGGCGGGCGAGGCGCTCGTAGATCGGGCGGGCGGCCTCGGCGACGGGCTTGAGGGCATCCGGCAGGTCGTCGAAGGCGGCCGGCGGCCGTGGCGGGCCGAAGCCGGTCGAGGCTTCGACCGCGTGGTACCAATGGGGCGCCCAGACGCCGTCGGTGGCCCGCCGCCCGGCCGGCCATTTCAGCATCGCCGGCTCGAACGGGATGCCGACCGCGGCGCAGAGCGCCGACAGCGTGCCCGCCGGGTCGGCCAGCACGTCGGCGCCCTCGATCACCGGCGGCGCCCGGCCGAGCCGATCGGCGACCGCGAGAAAAAGGGCCTCCTGCTCGACGAAGCCGATGTCGAACAAAGTCGCGCTCTCCCGCTTCGCCGAATAGGAGGCGAGCACGCTTTCTGGATCGCGGATCAGGAAGGCGTTGACGATCTCGGGATGCGCCATGAAGTCCCGCCCGATCGACGGGATCATGTGGTGCGTCATGTGCTTCTGGTAGAACACGCGGCGCCCGTCCGGCACCGGCCCGGTGAGGGCGTCGGCGACCTTGCGCCAGTCGCGCTCGCCCGCCGCGATCACCGTCTCGCGCATCGGGTGGTCGAGCCCGGTTTCGGCGAGGAACGCCGCATAGAACGGCTCGTCGACGACGGCGGTGTCCCAGCGGTTCTCGAACGAGCGCATCATCGCGGTCGAGATGTTGCGCGGGCCGGACCACATCGCGATCCGGACCGGCGCCGTCACTCCGGCTGTCATGCCGCGGCTCCGGCGGTGCGGTCGAGATCGCCGCGCCGGGTCAGTTCGCGGCGGAGGAGGTCGCGGTAGAGGCCCTGGAGCCGGCGCGTCACGGGGCCGGCCTGATCGCCGTCGGCCGGCATCTCGCCGATGTCGCGGCCGTCGACGTTGCGAACGGGGGTGAGCCCGGCGAACGAGCCGGTCACGAACGCCTCGTCGGCGCCGTAGACGTCGACGAGCGAGAAGCGCTTCTCGAACACCGGAATCCCCGCCTCCCGGCAGAGCCGGATGACGTTCGCCCGGGTGATGCCGCCGAGGCAATAGAGCCCGTCGGAGGTCCACACCGCGCCGTCGCGGACGATGAAGAAGTGGGTCGAGTTGCAGGTGGCGACTGCGCCGGCATCGTCGAGCATCAGGGCTTCGTCGGCGCCCGCCTCGGCCGCCTGGATGCAGGCGAGGATGCAATTGAGCTTCGAGTGGGAATTGAGCTTCTGGTCCTGCTCGGCCGGGCCGGTGCGGCGGATGTGGACGGTGAAGAGCTTGAGCCCGCGACGCGTCACCGCCGGCAGCGGCGTCTTGTATTCGGGAATGATGACGATGGTCGCCGGCCCGATCGTCATGCGCGGGTCCTGGTAGGGCGTGCGCTTGACGCCGCGCGTCACCATCAGGCGGATGTGCACGCCGTCGGTCATGCCGTTCGCCTCGAGGCAGTCGAACACCCGCTCGGCCAAGGCGCGGCGGTCGAGGCCGACCTTCATCATGATCGCCTTCGCGCCGGCATAGAGCCGGTCGAGATGGGCGTCGAGAAAGGCGAGGCCGCCATCGACGAGACGCAGGCCCTCCCACACGCCGTCGCCGAGCACGAACCCCGAATCGAACACGGAGACCGCCGCCTCCGCGCGCGGCTTCAAGGCGCCGTTGACCGAGATCAGGATCGAGGCGTTGCGCGGGTCGTCCACGAAATCGTGGGTGCCCTGATGGCTGGCTTCACTGGCGGTTTCGTGCATGAGGCGGATCCGAGGAGAGGAGGGGCGCGATCTTCAACCCTGACGCGCCGGCTGGCAAGGCGGGGCCGGAGGGGCTCCGGGAGCGGCGGGCCGCATCGGCGCGAGCCGCAGCGCCGCGGCGATGGACAGGACGCGGCGGCGGGATCATATCTCCGGGGCCCGCCCGTGCTCGGAGTGCCCTCATGTCGCCGCCGCTCAAGGTCGCCGTTCAGACCGACCCGCTCGCCGCCCTCCGGATCGCCGGGGATTCGGGCTTCGCCCTGATGCTCGAGGCGCAGGCCCGCGGCCACGCGCTCTTTCATTACACCCCCGACAAGCTCGCGATGCGCGACGGCAAGGTGTTCGTGACCGTCACGCCGGTCACCGTCCGCGATCAGCCCGGCGACCATTTCACCGCGGGCGAGCCGGAGCGCTGGGCGGTCGAGGATTTCGACGTCGTTCTGATGCGCCAGGACCCGCCGTTCGACCTCGCCTACATCACGGCGACCCATCTCCTGGAGCGCGTCCATCCGCGCACCCTCGTCGTCAACGACCCGGCCGAGGTGCGCAACGCGCCGGAGAAGATCTTCGTCACCCATTATCCGGATTTGATGCCGCCGACGCTGATCACCCGCGACCGCGGCGAGATCGACGCCTTCCGCCGCGAGTTCGGCGACATCGTCATGAAGCCGCTCTACGGCCACGGCGGCGCCTCGGTGTTCCGCCTGACCCGCGACGACCTCAATTTCGGCTCGCTGTTCGATCTCTTCTCGACGACCTTCCGCGAGCCCTGGGTGGTGCAGCAGTTCCTCCCCGCGGTGAAGCACGGCGACAAGCGCATCATCCTCATCGAGGGCGAGTTCGCCGGGGCGGTGAACCGGGTGCCGGCGGCCGACGATCTGCGCTCCAACATGGTGCGCGGCGGGGCCGCGGCGGCGACCGACCTGACCGAGCGGGAGCGCGAGATCTGCGCCCGCATCGGTCCCGATCTCGCCGCCCGGGGCCTCCTCCTCGTCGGCATCGACGTGATCGACGGCCACCTCACCGAGATCAACGTGACGGCCCCGACGGGGCTGCGGGCGATCAAGCGGCTCGGCGGGCCGGACGGCGCCGCGATCCTGTGGGACGTCATCGAGGCGAAGCGCGCGGCGCGGTGAGGGTTCGGTGATGCAGGCCCGCGGCGACGGCGACCTCTCGGGCGGCGGGCTCGCCCTCGACCGGGTCGACGATCCCGATCTCGCTCTGCGGGATGCGATTGTGCGGCCGCTCGTCGCCTTCAACACCGCGGCGATCGCCCCGGCGAACGGCCGCTATCTCGCGATCGTGCTGCGCGACGGAGCGGGCGGGGCGGTGGTCGGCGGGCTGTGGGGGCGGAGCGCCTTCGATTGGCTGTTCGTCGAGCTCCTGTTCGTGCCGGAGAGGGCACGCGGCACCGGCCTCGGCCGCCGTCTCCTGGCCGAGGCGGAAGCGGCGGCGCGCGGGCGCGGCTGCCTCGGCGTCTGGCTCGACACCCTCAATCCGGACGCCCGCCGCTTCTACGAACGCTGCGGCTACACCGTGTTCGGCGAGATCGCCGACCAGCCGCGCGGCGGCCGGCGCACCTTCTTCCAGAAGCGTCTCGACGGCGCGGCACCAGGCCCGCTCGCATCTTTCTGAAGCGCGTGCGTCGCCCGCCGCGTCGCTGCGTCGAAAGCCATGGGTTGCGTCCGCCGCGGGTGGCCCCTAACTAGCCGACGAGCCGCTCCTCGCCCCCCGAGGGAGCCGGCCCGCCTTCTTGACCCGGTGGATGGACGCGGACATGGACGCTGACAGGCAACTCGCGAAGCTGGTCGCCCTCGACGACGAGGACCTCGCGATCGTCTCGGCTCATGTCCAGGATGCCGTGTTCCGCCCGGCTCAGGCGAAATGGTTCGCCCCCGAGCATCGCTTCGTCGTCCCCCTCAACCGCTTCGTCTGGGAGAAGGCGGCGCGCACCGCCGGCCGCGAGGCCGAGCGCCGCGGGGCGGTGCTCAATTTCGACCGCGTCACCGCGGTGAAGGCGACCGGGCTCCCGCTCGGCGATCCGGATGCCGTCACCGTGCTCCTCGCCATCACCTTCCATCCCGCGGCCGAGGGCGCGCCGGAGGGGACGATCCAGCTCCATCTCGGCGGCGGCGCCCGCATCCGCCTTACGGTCGAATGCGTCGAGGCCCGCCTCGGCGATCTCGGCGCCGCCTGGCGCGCCCGCCGCACCCCGGACCACGGCGCTTGAGACTTTCGGCGCTCGAGCCTTCGGGCGCTTGAGCCCGCGGCCGTTCCGCGTTTTTCTATCGGCGTCGAATTCAATCTTCTGCCCTTCGTTCCCCGGGAGTCCCTTTCGTGGCGATCCGCCTGTCTTCCCGCGATGCCGATTTCGGCGCGCGCTTTTCCGCTTTCCTCGCCACCAAGCGTGAGGTCTCGGCCGAGGTCGATGCGACCGTGGCCACCATCGTGGACGCCGTCCGGGCGGACGGGGACAAGGCGCTGATCGAGTTCACCCGCCGCTTCGACCGGCTCGACCTCGGCGCGACGGGGATCGCGGTCGGCGAGGCGGAGCTCGACGCGGCGGAGGCTGCGGTCGACGCGGAGACGCGGGCCGCGCTCGCCTTCGCCCGCGACCGCATCGAATCCCACCATCGCCGCCAGAAGCCGGCGGACGAGCGCTATGTCGACGCGCTCGGCATCGAGCTCGGCCACCGCTGGACGGCGATCGAGGCGGTCGGCCTCTATGTGCCCGGAGGTACCGCGAGCTATCCGAGCTCGGTGCTGATGAACGCCGTGCCGGCCAAGGTCGCCGGCGTCGATCGCCTCGTGATGGTGGTGCCGACGCCGGACGGGGTCCTCAATCCCCTCGTCCTCGTCGCCGCCCGGCTCGCCGGGGTCGACGAGATCTACCGCGTCGGCGGGGCCCAGGCGGTGGCCGCGCTCGCCTACGGCACCGAGACCATCCGGCCGGTCGACAAGATCGTCGGGCCGGGCAACGCCTATGTGGCGGCGGCGAAGCGGCGCGTGTTCGGCACGGTCGGCATCGACATGATCGCCGGCCCGTCCGAAGTCCTCGTCATCGCCGACGGCGACAACGATCCCGACTGGATCGCCGCCGACCTGCTCGCCCAGGCCGAGCACGACACCGCCGCCCAATCGATCCTGATGACCGACGACGCTGCCTTCGCCGACGCGGTCGAGGCGGCCGTCGCGCGCCAGCTCACGCGGCTTCCCCGCGGTGCGGTCGCCGCCGCCTCGTGGCGCGATTACGGCGCGATCATCCTGCTCGGCGATCTCGCCGAGGCGCCGCCGCTCGCCGACCGCATCGCCGCCGAGCACCTGGAACTCGCCGTCGCCGAGCCCGAGACGCTGTTCGAGCGCATCCGCAATGCCGGCGCCGTCTTCCTCGGCCGCCACACGCCGGAGGTGATCGGCGATTATGTCGGCGGCTCCAACCACGTGCTGCCGACCGCCCGCTCGGCGCGCTTCTCGTCGGGGCTCTCCGTGCTCGATTTCGTCAAGCGCACCTCGATCCTGCGCTGCGACGCCGGGGGCTTAAGGGCGCTCGGGCCGGCGGCGATCGCGCTCGCCAAGGCCGAGGGGCTTGACGCACACGGCCGTTCGGTCGGTATTCGATTGAACCTCTGACCGGCGGCGCGGCCGGCACGGGGACGCGGGCGGCGACCGCGAAGCTTTACCGCCTGTGGGAGACGGCGCGGCGATGGAATCCTCGGGCGAAGGCGGAGCGGCCGGGCACGGCGGGACGGGCGGTCCCGCCGCGGCGGCGCGCAGGCTCGTCGCGGTCACCCTCGACGAAGCCTCGATCGCCCGCACCACCCGCGACATCGACCACGAGCGCGCGATCGCGATCTACGACCTCGTCGAGGAGAACACCTTCGCGCCGGTCGGCGACACCGAGGACGGGCCCTACAAGCTCACCCTCGCGATCCGCGAGCGGCGGCTCGTCCTCGACATCACCCGGCCGGACGGCCGCCCCGTCGCCACCCATCTCCTCTCGCTCAGCCCTTTCCGCGGGGTGCTCAAGGATTATTTCCTGATCTGCGAGAGCTATTATCAGGCGATCCGGTCCGCCTCGCCGAGCCAGATCGAGGCGATCGACATGGGCCGGCGCGGCATCCACAACGAGGGCTCGCAGCTTCTGATGGAGCGGCTCGAGGGCAAGATCGAGATCGATTTCGATACCGCCCGCCGCCTCTTCACCCTGATCTGCGCCCTCCACTGGAAGGGCTGAGGCGGTGGCCGTCATCCCCGTGACGAAGCGACGCCTGCGGCTTCGCCCCGTCTCCTTCTCCCCGCGGGCGGGGAGAAGGTGGCCCGAAGGGCCGGATGAGGGGAGGTTTCACGCCGCTCGTGAATCCGTGGTGACCCCAATCGTCCGCATCGCCCGTCCCCTCGTCTGCCCCTCCGAGGCACCTTTTCCCCGACGGGAAGAAGGAAGCGGCGGCCCAGACGGCCGCTGTGCATCCACGCCTTACGACGACCTCGATGCCACACGGATGGTCGCGCCATGAGGGACCGTCCGGGCGCCGTCCTGTTCGTCTGCCGGCAGAATGCGGTGCGCTCGCCGATGGCCGCCGCGCTCGCCCGCCATTATTTCCCCAAGGAGATCTATGTGCGCTCGGCCGGCATCCTGCCCGGCGAGAAGGATCCCTTCGCCGCGGCGGCGATGCAGGAGGTCGGGCTCGACATCTCCGGCCACCGGCCGACCTCGGTGGACGATCTCGAGGACATGAATTTCGACCTCGTCGTCACCCTGGCGCCGGAGGCCCACCACCACATCCTCGAACTCACCCGCACCGACGCACTCGAGGTCGAATATTGGCCGATCTCCGATCCGACTGCGGCGACGGGCTCGCGCGCCCAGATCCTCGACGCCTACCGCGCGGTGCGCCGCGATCTCGAACGGCGCATCCTCGCCCGTCTCGGCCCGCCGAGCGTGGCCGCCCCGAGCGTGCCGTGACCGGCCTCCGACGCCTGCCGGCTTGACGGACAGGGCCAAACGGGGTCTTCCATCGCGTTGGGGGCGCCTGCGCCGTCCGACCTCCACACGGGAAATCGTCTGCCGATGATCGATCATGCTCCGCTCGTGCTCGCCTCCGGATCGCCGCGGCGCCTCGCACTCCTCGAACAGATCGGCGTCGTGCCCGAGCATCTCTTCCCGGCCGAACTCGACGAGTCTCCGCTGCCGGACGAGCCGCCGCGCGTGCTCGCGGTGCGGCTCGCCAAACGCAAGGCCGAGGTCGCGCGCGAGCGGTTCCTCGGCGAAGAGCGTAAGGCCCCCTTCGTGCTCGCCGCCGACACCGTCGTCTCGGTCGGCCGCCGGGTGCTGCCGAAGGCCGAGACCGAGCGCGAGGCGCGCGCCTGCCTGGCTCGGCTGTCGGGCCGCTCCCACCGGGTCAACACGGCGATCTGCCTGATCTCGCCCTCCGGCAAGATCCGCGAGAAGCGGGTCGAGACGCGGGTCAAGTTCAAGCGGCTGTCGAAGGCGGAGATCGACGCCTATGTCGCGAGCGGCGAGTGGAAGGGCAAGGCGGGCGGCTACGCCATCCAGGGCCTTGCGGCGGTGTTCGTCGCCGATCTCATCGGCTCCCATTCGTCGGTGATCGGTTTGCCCTTGTTCGAGACGGCGGCGCTGCTCGCCGGCGAGGGCTATCCCCTGACGCGGGCCTGGGCCGACGGCGCCGCGATGCAGACGGTCGAAGCATGAGCGGCGGCACCGAGACCGCGGACGAGACGTTCCGCGCACGCCCGTGCCCGATCTGCGGCAAGCTCGCCGTCAAGGCGCACCGGCCGTTCTGTTCCAAGCGCTGCGCCGACGTCGATCTCAACCGCTGGCTCTCCGGCCGCTACGTCATTCCGGGCTCGCCGCTCACCGACGAAGACGGCGACGCCTCGAGCGAGGGCGGCTACCGCGAGGATTGAGCGGGGTGCTGGCGGGCAGCTGAAGAGGGATGAACCATGACAGAACAGCGCGCCGTGGCGGCTTCAACAGCCCCGATCGCCACCGAGGCGACGACGCCTTCGGTCGGACTTAAGCCCAACGCGCTGACGGCCGAGACTCTGGCGAAAAGTGAGCGTGGTGAGGATTTGCGGCGTTTCGCTGATCCGGATGCGATGTTCAAGGAACTCGGCATCTGACGCGAATCCCGCGCGTTCCGGCCACTCACCCGGACGCGCGCGGGGGCGACCGTGTCGCCTTCAAGACCTGAGAGCCCTCCTTTCCAATGGTCACCGGCGAAGTGAGAAGCGAGCCTTAATGAGGCGGCCGGGTCCTCGCCGTGGTCATCCCCGGGCTTGTCCCGGGGACCCAAGGGCTGCGCACTCGGTGGTTGCCGCCCCTGGGTTGCCGGCACAAGGCCGGCAATGACGATGGAGAGGGCGATTGCCGTGGCCAATGCGGCGAGGGTGGTGACGGCGAGCGGATGCGATCTCCCCAACAGCCGTCGCGGTCCGCTCTCCCCCCGCCGCCATTGTGGTCCGCCGTCGAAATCGGATAGGCAGGGTGCGGGGCGCGCCGCGCCTGGCCGTCCGGTCGCGGGCGGCGCCTTTTCCGGCTTTGCCATGTCCGATCCCGCCTCTTCCAATCCCACCCCTTCCGATCCCGCCGCTTCGTCTTCGGCCGCACCCGCCGCCGCCGCTCGGACGCCGCAGCCGGGTGCGCCGCAGCCTGCCGGGGCCAAGCCCGCGGTGATCCTGATCTCCTCGATCGTCGCCCGCGGTGGGGTCGGCACCCGGGTGATGACGTTCACCCTCGAACGGCTCGGCCATCGGGTCTGGCAGGTGCCGACGATTTTCCTGCCCTGGCATCCGGGCCACGGCCGCGCCACCCGCATCGTGCCGCCGGACGATGCCTTCGCCGCCGCCCTCGCGGATCTCGCCCGCGCGCCCTGGCTCGCCGAGGTCGGCGCCGTGATCTCGGGCTATCTCGGCTCGGCCGCCCAGGCCGAGGCGGTCGCCGGTCTCGTCGCCGCGCTCAAGGCGGCGAACCCGGCCGCCCTCTATGTCTGCGATCCCGTCGTCGGCGATGAAGGCGGGCTCTACGTTCCCGAGGCGACGGCGACGGCGGTGCGCGACGTGCTCCTCCCCATCGCCGACGTCGCGACACCGAACGTGTTCGAGCTCGGCTGGGCGACCGGCCGGACCATCACGACCCCCGACGAGGCGGCGAACGCGGCCCGCGCGCTCGGCCCGGCGCGGGTGCTCGCGACCTCCGCCCCGGCGATGATGAAAGGCGCGCTCGCTACGATTTTCGCGACGCCCGACAGCGCCTATCTCGCCGAACATCCCCGCGTCGAGGGCGCGCCGAACGGGGTCGGCGACCTCATCTGCGCCATGCTGACCGACGCCCTCCTGTCGGGCGCGGGCGCGGAGGCGGCGCTGACCCGTGCGGCCTCGACGACCTACGAGATGGTGGTGCGCTCGGTGAAGGCGGGCGCCGACGAACTCGTCTACCACGCGGCGCAGGAGGCGATCGTCTCGCCGGCGGCGCGGGTGCAGGTGCGCCGGCTCGCCACCGCCTCGCCGCGCCGGGTCGCCCGGCCGCTCACCGGCGGATGAGCGGGCTGCGGCCGGTCGTTGCGGGCGTCGACGGCTGCCCGGGCGGCTGGGCCGTGGTGCTGCGCGATCTCGAACGGCCGGCGGCTGCGCCCGTGCTCCTGAAGGCGGCGCGGTTCGCCGACGTGCTGGCGCTGCCCGAAGCGCCGGCGATCATCGCCGTCGACATGCCGATCGGCCTGCCGGACCGCACCGCGGGCGTCGGCGGCCGCGCGGCGGAGCGTTTCGTGCGTCCGCTTCTCGGCGCGCGGCAATCCTCGGTCTTCTCCGTGCCCTGCCGCGCCGCGGTGATGGACTCGGGCGACGATTATCGTCTCGCCTGCACGCTCGCCCGCGCCTATTCCGATCCGCCGCGGGCGGTCGCCAAGCAATGCTTCATGATCTTTCCGAAGATCCGGGAGGTCGACGACGCCATGCGTCCAGACCTCGAAGCGCGGGTCTACGAATCCCACCCGGAGCTCGCCTTCTGGCGCTTGAACGGCGAGCGGCCGATGACGCTGCCGAAGCGCGTCCGCCAGGAGGGCCATGCGCCCGGTCTCGCCGAGCGGCGGGCGCTTCTGGAGCGGATGGGCTTTCCGCCGGCCTTCTTCGAGGTGCGCAGGCCTCCCGGCCTCGGCGAGGACGACCGCCTCGACGCGGCCGTCCTTTCTCTCATCGCGGAACGCATTCTCGACGGCCGAGCACAATCCTTCCCGTCCGATCCACCGCGGGATGGGCGCGGCCTTCGGATGGCGATCTGGGCCTGACGCGGCCGAAATGCGCTCAGCCGCGCGGGCCGAACAGGATGATGCCGGCACCGACGAGGCAGATCGCGGCGCCCGCGAGATCGAAGCGATCCGGGCGGACGCCCTCGACGAGGGCGAGCCAGACGATCGAGGCGACGATGTAGACGCCGCCATAGGCGGCATAAGCGCGTCCGGCGGCGGCGCTGTCGACGACGGTGAGCGCGGTCGCGAAAAGGACGAGGGAGGCGAGGCCGGCGCCGAGCCACCACGGGCTCTTGCCGAGCCGGACCACCGCCCAGAAGGCGAAACACCCGCCGATTTCCGCGGCAGCGGCCAGCACATAGGCGGCGATCGTTGGCATGCGTCCTCCGAAGGCGCGCGGCGCCGATATGACGGGGCGAGACTACAGGACGCCGGCGCATGGGCGCCATTGCCCGTTCCCGCGCGCCGCGCGTTCGCCCCCGGGTCGCTTTTCGTCACGGCATTCCTTGTCTGCGAGGCGGGCCATGGTGTTAGATTAATCCAGCAACTTGATTTAGACGCCAGGACCCACCGTGAGAGCGCCGAGCCTCGGCAAGAACCACGAATTCACCAAGCGGCTGAACCGCCAGACGGTGCTCGACCTGATCCGGCGCGGCCAGGTTTCGAGCCGGGCGGAGCTTGCCCGCATCACCGGCCTCAGCCCCCAATCGATCTCCAACATCACCGACGAGCTCGAACGGGCGGGGTTGATCGAGCCGGTCGGCAAGACCTACGGCGGCAAAGGACAGCCGCCGACCAATTTCCGCTTGGTCGCCGATGCCGCCTTCGGCGTCGGCATCCACCTCGACCGGGATTATCTGTGCGGCACGCTGGTCGATTTCGACTTCGCCCCGCAGGTGCGCATCGAGCGGCGGCTGACCGCGACGAGCCTCGAAGGCATGCACGCCGAGGTGCGGGCGCTGATCGATGCGGTGCTCGACGAAGGCGCACCGCCGCGCGAGCGGGTGTGGGGCATCGGCGTCGCCTCGCCGCTCTTGCGCGACCGCCATGTGCTCGACACGCCGAGCATCGAAGGCTCGTTCTGGGCGACGTTCGGCAGCTACGCCCTCGACCGCCGCCTGTCGGAGGAGACCGGCCTCGCGGTCGTCGTCGAGAACGACGCGAATGCCGGGGCGCTCGGCGAGGCGACGTTCGGCAACGGGCGCGACCTCAAGAGCTTCTGCTATCTCTTCCTCGGCTACGGCCTCGGCTGCGGGCTCGTCGAGAACGGCACCATCTTCCGCGGCGGCTGGGGCAACGCGGGCGAGGTCGGGCGTCTCCTGGTCCCGGTTGCCGGCGGCGGCGAGGACCACCTGGAAAGCGTGCTCTCGATCGAGGGGCTGCGGCGCCGTGTCGGCGCCGGCGAGAGCTTCGACGATCCGGTCGCCTTCGCAGCCTTGGTGGCGCGTCACCCGGAGGCGGTCGATGCCTGGATCGCGGACGCCGCGCGACATCTGCGCTGGGTCGTCTCGGTGCTCGAAAACGTGCTCGACCCCCAGGCCGTGCTGATCGGGAGCCTGCTGCCGGAAGCCTTGATCGCGCGTCTGGTCGCCGCTGCCGAGCCGCTCCACCACACCATCGCGGTGCGCGACGACCGCGCGGCGCCGCGGCTCAAGCTCGGACATCTGGAGCGCGACCTGATCGCGCTCGGCGCGGCGACGACGCCGATTCTTGCGACGCTGGAGGCCGATCCCGGCCAGAACTGGATCCTGAGCGGCGAGCCGCAGGAAGCCTACAAGACCTGAAGGGCATCCGCGGCACGTGAACGGACCGATCCCGGACGGGACCTACCTGGCCGGCGTCTCGTTCAGAGCGGCGCAGGCCGCCGCGGCGCCGACGATGCCGGCGCGCGGGCCGAGGGCGCTCTGGAGGATCGGTAGGCTGCGGCAGGCCTCGGCCCAGATGAAGCCCGGTACCTTCGCCGCCACCCGGTCGAAATAGGCCGGCGCGGAGCCGAGCCCGCCGCCGATCACGATCCCATGGGGATCGAGCATGTTGACCATCTGCCCGAGGAAGCTCGCGAGGGCGTTGGTGGCCTTTTCGAGGAGCTCCGCGCCCGCCTCGCCGGCCCGGCCGCCGACGATGTCGCGGGTGTCGACCGGATGGCCGAGCGCGGCCGAGAGCGTCGAGCCCATGCCGACGCCCGAGGCGTATCCTTCGAGGTTGAAGAGGCTCTGCCGCCCCGTCTTGGGATCGACCGCGGCGATGTCGCTCGAGCCGAAATGGATGGCGAAGCCGTTGGCGCCACGGTGGACGCGGCCGTGGTCGCACAGGGTGTAGGAGAGGCCGGAGCCGGCCGAGACATAGACGAAGCTCGGCAGCGTCCGCCCATGGCCGAAGCGGATTTCGCCGAGCGCCGCGGCGCGCACGTCGCTCTCGACGACGACCGGGCCGAGGGCGCAGAGCGCCTGCGCCGGGTCGATCCCCCGCCAGTCGAAATTCCACCGGCTCGCGACGCGGCCGGCATTGTCCACGAGCTCGGGCACGCCGAGCCCTATCCCGATCGGCGTGCCGCCGAGGGCCGCCGCATCGGCGAAGGCGGCCTCGGCCGTCTCGACGATGCGGGCCATGACCGCCGCACCGCCTTCGGCATGGGGCGTCGCCACGATGCGCTCGGTGAGGATCGCGCCGCTCGCGAGGTCGACGAGGCCGGCCGCGATCTTGGTCGCGCCGACGTCGATGCCGATCGCCGTCGCGGCGGAGGCCGGGCGGCCCGTCATGCCATCGGTCATGCCATCCGTCATGCAGTCTGCTCTGGAGTGCGTTCCGCGGCCGCGCGATCGGCGTAGAGCGACGGCTCGCGGCAATCGAAGATCACCGTCGCCGGCCAGGCCGGATCGTAGTGCTCGCCGTGGGTGAGGTACCAGAAGGCGAGCTGCTTCTGACGGCCCCAGACGATCATCGCGGCGGACTTGGAGAGCCGGGCGATGGTGTCGACGCCGACCGAAACGCCATGGGTCGGCACCTCGGAAAGGTCGCGGAAGGCCGGGAAGGTCTTCATGTTGTCGCGGCGGGTGTCGATCGCGAGCGTCACGATGTGGGAGCGCGTCCCGCGCGACGTGCCGGCCGGGTTGAAGGCGACGTGGCCGTCGCTGGCGCCGGAGGCGAGGAGGAACAGGTCGATACCGCCGGCCGCCTCGATGCGGCCGTCATAGGCCTCGGGCGCCGCCGGGTCGGGCAGCCAGATGGCGTCCGCGGGCACGCGATCGGCTTCTGCGAGCCCCGCGTTCAGGACGGCGGCGATCTCCTCGACGGCGAAGCGGCGGCAGGAGAAATGGGCGGTAGGATCGACATAGGCGAAGCCGTCGGCGGTCTCCACCACATATTCGTCCATCATCACGATGACGAGGTGGGCGATCGACCGCGGCGCGGCGGCGAGGAGGGCGCCGAGCGCATCGTAAACCGGCTTCGCACTGCGGCCGCCGGGGCAGCCGAGCAGATAGGACCGGCCGGCGGCACGGGCGCCGTCGAGGCCGTCCAGAATACGCGTGGCAAGCTGCTGGCCGATCTCGGCGGGGGTCTCGAGGATGAGGGGCGCGACGCGCGTCATGAAGCTTTTCCGGCAAGGGTGCCCCAACGGGCGGTCATCGAGAGCGCGGCGACGGGTCCAGGACGTTTTAAATCAACTCATTTGATTTTAACAAGTCCGATGTCTGCCGAGAAGCCGCGCGGCGGAACGCTACCGTTCTGCCTTCGCAACGATTTCCGAACCTGTCGATGCGCCGGAACGAAAAAAGGCGTCCGCAGGGTGTGCGGACGCCAGATCCCGCGGGGCGGGAGGCGAAGCCGGGTCGGACGTCGGTCGTCGTCAGGTCGACCTGACGCTGCCACGCTCGACGAAGGTCGCCGGCAGGACGATCTCGATCGCAGCCGCCTCATGGGAGGCTTGACGCTTGTCGAGCACCTCGATCGCCGCAGCGGCGAGGGCGTCGGGGTCCTGGCGGAACGTGGCGAGGTCGTAGGCGCGCCACGCCGCCTGGGGCACGTCGTCGAAGCCGATCACGCAGAGGTCGCGCGGCACGACGAGGCCGTGTTCGCCGCGGGCGACATCCATCACGCCGAACGCCATCAGGTCGTTGACGCAGAACACCCCGTCGGGGCGCTCGCCGCCGGCGAACAAGGCGCGCCCGGCGGCGAGGCCGCCGGCATAATCGGTGTCGGCGATCCGCAGCACCCGGGGTGCGAAGCCGGCTTGGTTCGCCGCCGCCTGGAACGCCTCGACGCGCTGCACCAGGCTCGGGGTGTCGCGCTCGGAGGTGACGACGGCCAGGGTGCGGCACTCGGCGGCGATCAGGCGCTCGGCCGCGAAGCGGGCGGCCCCGGCGTGATCGCTGCGGACGTGGTCGATGCCGGGCTCGGTCCGGTTGAGGGCGATGAGCGGCTGGCCGTTGCGCCGGGCGAGATCGATCAGCGACGCCGGCGGGGTGCCCGAGAGGAAGATCGTCGCCTCCGCCCGGTAGCTCAGCAGCGTCTCGTGGGCGGCGATGCCGTCGCGCTGGGACGGGCCGAACCGAACCAGGGTGGGCACGTTGCCGCGGGTCATGAGCAGTGCGGTCAGCGCGCTCGCGACCGCGGCGCGGAACGGCGTGTCGAGGTCGGAGGCGACCAGTCCGACGAGCCGGCTGCGGCGGGCCAGAAGGCCGCGGGCGAGGTCGTTGACCCGGTAGCCAAGCGCCTCGGCGGCGGCCATGACCTTCTGACGGGTCTCGGGGGCGATGCTGGCGCCGGGCGTGAACGCCCGGGACACGGCGGACCGCGACACGCCCGCCTGGGCGGCGACGTCCTGGGCGCTGACGAATTCCCGGCGCATAGGGGTTAGTTTGGGTGAAGAACCCATGATCTCGACTTGCTGCGCGTTGTGCATGAAAGACGGGTGAACCAAAGAACTTAGCCGGCTATTCGACCTTAGTTCGTAATTCCAATGATTCGAGCTGGAATATCTGTACCATTTTTTGGCCTTCGCCAGCAGATGGCACAATTTGATCCGACTTCAACGGCCGACGCGGGACAGAACGTCGGCCTTGAGGAAGCGTTCGACGACCAACATGAAGGCGATCGAGGGAACGAGCAGGACCAGGGCGGTGATGGAGGCGATCTGATAATTGCCGCCGCTCGCCGCGCTGTAGAGGAGCAGCGGCAGGGTCGTGATCTCCGGAACGCCGACGAAGAAGGTGCCGGTGAACTCGTCGAGGGATTCGAGGAAGACGAAGATCGCGCTCGCGGCGAGACCCGGCGCGGCGAGCGGCAGGGTGATGGTGGCGAAGGCCCGGAACGGGCTCGCCCCGATCGATCGGGCCGCCTCCTCGAGTTCGCGATCGATCGCGGCGAAGGCGGCCGAAGCAATCCACACCGCGTACATGAGCCCGTGGGTGGCGTGGACGAGCACGACGCCGGCGAAGGTGCCGTCGAGGCCGAGGGTGTAGAAGATGCGGGCGACGTTGACGTAGACGGGCAGGTTCGGAAAGGCCTGCGGGGCGAGGAAGGCGAGCATCACGAGGGTGCGGGCCGGCAGCTTGAGGCGCGCCAGCGCATAGCCCGCGGGCACCGCCATCGCGAGGCAGACGAGGACCGTCGCCAAGGCTACGGCGAGGCTGGTGCCGAGCGAAGCGAGCGCCGCGCCGCGCGGCGCGAACACCCGCGCCCAGAACGAGAAGCCGTATTGCGACGGCATCGCGTGGGGGAAGTACCAGCGCTCGGCGACCGCCCAAACCGCCATGTTGAACAGCGGCCCGAAGATCGCGAAGGCGAGCAGACCGATCAGCACGGCGACCGGCAGACCCCGCGCGAGGCGGCGGGCGGGGCGGGTGACAGCGGCGGCGCTCATCGCCGCCCCCCGCGAGGCTGTGCCGCAGATAGAGCCAGGCGGCGCCGGCGGTGATCGCGAACGAGACGAGGCCGAGGGCGTCGGCGACCGGATAATCGCCGTAGGCGTTGATGCGAAAGGCGATGTCGGCGGTGATCATGGTCGGCGACTGGGCGTTGATCATCAGCGGCACCGAGAGCACCGACATGATGGTGACGACCGAGAGCGTCAGGCCGACGAACAGGCTCGGCGCCGCCTGGGGCAGCGCGATCTCGACGAGGATGCGCAGCCGCGAGGCGCCGAGATTGCGCGCCGCCTCGAGGGTGGCGCGGTCGAGCGAGGCGAGCGCCCCGGCGAGAAGCAGCGTCACGAACGGCGTCTGCTTCCACACGAAGGCGGCGACGATGCCGCGCCAATCGAGGTAGCTCACCGTGTCGAGGGGCCCGAGCAGGCCCGCCCCGACGAGCACGTTGTTCATTAGCCCGTTCTTGGCGAGGAAGGTGCGCAGAAGCTGGCCGACGACGATGTAGGGGATGAAGAGCGGCCAGCGATAGAGCCAGCGCAGCACCGCGACCGCCGTGCGGTTCTCGCCGAGGACGAGATAGCCGGCGATGGCGATCGAGAGGAGCGCGGTCAATGCGGCCGACAGCGCCACGATCGCCACCGTGAAAGCGATGTCGAGCCCGTAGAGCTCGAACGCCTTGACGAGATTGCCGAAGCCGAAGGCGCCGCCGACATCGAACGCGCCGGCGACGGACAGTGCAAGCGGCACGAGGAACAGGCACGCGACGGTCGCGAGAGCGGGGGCGATCAGAGCGAGGGCGAGCAGGGCTTGGCGCATGTCGGGGGAGGATAGCGCGCCGTGTCCGCGCCGCCGAGGGGCGGCTTGGGCGTCCGGCCCGGCGGTGGCGAGAAGGGTCTCGGGCATCGTTCGATCTCAGGTCCGTCGCGGGTCGCCGCGATCGTTCGCCGGCTTAGGGTCTCGCCCATATCCGCCGGCGGGCGATTACGGAGGATCGGCCTCGCCGCATCCTTCTCCCCGCATGGCGGGGGGAAGGTGGCCCGATAGGGCCGGATGAGGGGTCTGAAGGGTCCCGGATTTGGCTCGGGACATTGCTTATTGTTGAAGGCATTAACCCCCTCATCCGCCCCTTCGGGGCACCTTCTCCCCGAGGGGGAGAAGGGTCCGCGGCTAGGATGGAGCGAGGAGATCGCTTCGGTATCCGGCAGGGATACCAAGGCGTCAGTTCATCGCCTGGCGTTCGGAATTTTCCAGGATGTCGGTGAAGTAGGGGGCGATCGGGAACGGCTTGCCGAGGGTGGCGAGTTCGGCCGGCGAGATGTCGGTGAAGAGCTTCGCCCAGGTCGCCTCGTCGAGCTTCGCCTGCACCGCCGGCGCGTCGATGCCGGGATACCAGTTGAAGCGCTTGACGATGCCGTCGGCCTGCACCTCGGGGCTCGTCGCGAGCGCGATGAACTTCTCGGCGAGGACCTTGTTCGGCGTCTTGGCGGGGATGACGTAGTACATCGGCTGGCCGGGCATGCCGGGGGCGATGAGGGAGAGCTTGAGGTCCGGCGAGAGCCGGCCGTCGGCCTGCCACGTGTAGAACATGTCGACCCAGACCGGGCCCATGGCGATCTCGCCGCGGTTCAGCATGTCGAGGGTGCCGGCATTGCCCGGCGTCATCGTCACGTCGGCATTGAAGGCCTTGAGCTTCTCGAAGGCCGGCGTCCACTTGGCCGCCTCGGCCTTGTCGTAGGGCCCCTTCATCAGCGTGTCGGCGTCGCCGCCATAGGCGTAGATCCAGCCGACCACGAAGGCGACGCCGGACATGCCGCCCTTGATGCCGTTGTAGCCGAACGCCTTCGGATGGGCCTTCGCGAAGGCGACGACGTCGTCGTAGGACTTCGGCGGGGCCGTAACCAGCGCCGGGTTGTAGGCGATGGCCGTCTGGCTGTGGAACATCGGCATCACGTAGCCGTCCACGTCCGCGCCGAGCGCCCGCTTCACCGTATCCCGGGTCGCGAGCCCGCCGGTCGCAATCTCGCTGCGATAGGGCGCGACGAGCGTGTCGGCAACGAGCTTGCCGGCCGCCTTCTCGTGCACGACGGCGACGTCGATGTCGAAGCTCTCCTTGCCGGCCTTCGCCTCGGCGTCGAGCTTCTCGAGGATCTTCTGCGAGCCGGCGTCGCCCGGGCCGGTGCCGACGGCGCGGACGTGGACGCCGGGATTCTCCTTCTCGAAGCGCGGCGCCAGATAATCGTTGATGTAATCGACCATGTTCTGGTCGCCGGCGGTGACCACGGTCAGGTCCGTCGCCGCGGCGACGGCCGGAAGCATCGCCGTGGCGGCCGTGAGCGCGAACCCGAAGGCCGCGCCTGTGAGCATCGTTCTCATCCCGCTGTCTCCCTGTCGAATGCGAGGCGGGGCCTCGCTCGTTCTCCCCGCCGGCGGCGCTGCGCGCTGCTGGCCCATCTGGACGACCCGGGGGCCGCCCCCTCATCGGTGGAGCCGTCGTCCACCGCAGAACATGTCGGCGCGTCAGGCCGGATCGCCCGCCTCGAACAGGAACAGCGCCGCGGCCGGCACGAACAGCGTGACGGCGAGCCCCGGCTCGAAGGCCGCGTCCGCATCGACCTGAATGTCGCGCCCGCCGATCGCAACCGCATGACGCCAGAGGCCGCCGGGATAGCTGACCGCGGTTACCGTCCCGCGGGCCGTCAAGCCCGGACCGGGCGCGGCGGCGCCGGCCGGCAGCAGCTTCGCCGCCTCCGGACGAAAACGGGCCTGGAGCTCCGGACCGCCGAGGCGGCGGCCGAGCGCCGGCACGCGGGTCGCCGCATGATCCGGACCTTCGGCGATCTCGATCGCGTCGCCGACCCTCGCACCACGCAGCGGCAGAACGTTTTCCGCACCCATGAAGGCGGCGACGAAGGCGGAGGCCGGGGCGTTGTAGACGCTCTCCGGCGTGCCGGCCTGGGCGACGTTGCCGTGATCGAGGATGACGATGCGGTCGGCCATGACCATGGCCTCCTCGCGGTCGTGGGTGACGTGGATCGCGGTGATGCCGAGGCGGCGCTGAAGGGCGCGGATCTCGTGGCGGACGGTGAGGCGAATACGGGCGTCGAGGTTGGAGAGCGGCTCGTCGAGGAGGAGGATTTCCGGATCGACGGCGAGCGCCCGGCCGAGCGCCACCCGCTGGCGCTGGCCACCGGAGAGCTCCGCCGGCTTGCGGCCGCCGAGGCCGTCGAGCCCGAGCAGCGCGAGCATGGCGGTCACCCGGCGCTCGATCTCGGCGCGGGCGATGCCGCGCAGCTTGAGGCCGTATCCGATCGTCGCGGCCACCGTCATATGCGGCCACAGCGCGTAGGACTGGAACACCAGCGCCATGCCGCGCCGCTCCGGCGGCTCGGCCGTCACGTCGCGCCCGGCGACCCGGATCGCCCCCGAATCGAGGCTCTGAAAGCCGGCGATGGCGCGCAGAAGGGTGGTCTTGCCGCAGCCGGAGGCGCCGAGCAGGGCGACGAACTCGCCGCGCGCCACGTCGATCGCGACCCCGTTCAGAACCGGGGTGCGACCGAAGGCGAGGCGGGCCTCGCGCACGCTGAGAAAGCTCGTCTCGCTCATCCGGTCCTCTCGGGAGCCGACCGCCGGTGTGCCGGCGGACGGTCTCGGTGTCTTCGTTGCGTTCAATCCGCCGGGAATGTCGGTGCTCCCCGCATCGGACGAACGCTAACCCAGGCGGCGACGGCGAGCCATGCAAGCCTCGCTGAACTGCCTTTGCACAGCCGTGCAACGACCCTTTTCTAGAGAGCCTCCGCAACAGATCGATGACACTCCGGCATGGGAGACCGCGCTGCGGGTGAGGTGTGGGTCGAGGTGGGGACTCGCCCCGCCCGGACCCCACCCCGGCCCTTCGCGCCACCCCTCCCCCTGGCAGGGGAGGGGTTCGCGCTGTGTTTCCGTCCTGGCTCCGAAGCCCCGACAAATCGGCCGATCCGACCTCGCCCGTCGCCGGCAAGCGGCGCGATGCCGTCGCGCCGGTTCGACCTCGCTCCCCGCCCGTGCTATCGGAACCGCCAGGCGGGCGCGGGCCCGTGACCGAGGCTGGTTCCTGATCAATGCGGATCATCGTCTGCTCGCCGGGGTACAAGAATAAGTTCGCCGGCTTCTATTACGCGTTCGACAAGAAGATCCTGAACGGCCTGATCCGCGCCGGCCACAATGTCATCCATTTCCGCGACCGCGAGGAATCGCGCATCGCCCACACCAAAGTCCTCGCCATCGGCAAGACGCGGGCGAATCTTTCGCTCCTCGAGATCGCCGAGCATTTCCGCCCAGAGATGATCGCGCTGTTCCACGCCGACGTGGTGACGAACGAGACGCTGACGAAGCTCCGGACGGCGCATCCGGGCTGCCTCGTCGTCAATGTCGATTGCGACGCGCTGGTCGACGGCCACGTGATGACCCGCATGGTCGCCCGCGGCCCGGTCTGCGATCTGTCCTTCGTGACGACCGCCGGCCCGGCGCTCGCGGCGTTGCGAGCTAGCGGCGTGCCCGCCCGCTACATCCCCAATCCGACCGACGCCTCGATGGAGGACGTCGACGCCTTCGCCGCCGACGAGAAGAACGCCGACCTCGTCTATATGAGCAGCTATGCCCGCAAGGCGGCGCAGTGGCGCTTTCTCGACGCGGTCGCCGCCGCCGCGCCGGAGCTCGCGATCGTGCGCTACGGCATCGACAAGCAGCGTCTTCTCGGCCGGGCCTATTTCGAGGCGCTGAAGCGCGCCCGCGCCGCCCTCAATTGGGGCAAGCACAACGACGTGCCGTTCTATTCGTCCGATCGCATCGGCCAATTGTTCGGCGCCGGCGTGTGCGTGGCGATGCCGCGCGGCAGCGGCTTCCGCCGCTTTCTCGGCGAGGAGGACGCGCTGTTTTTTGACGGGGCCGAAGATCTCGCGGCGCGGCTCCGCCGGGCCGTCGCCGACGAAAGCTGGCGGGCGATCGGGCGCGCCGGCCAAGCGCGCTACCGTGCCCTCTTCAACGAGCGCCGTGTCGCCGAATTCCTCGTCGCTGCCGCGACCGGCGACGACGTCGCCGGCTACGAGTGGGCGGATCTCTGAGGTCCGCCTTCAGATCCGGAACAGATCGACGGGCTCGGGAAAGCCGCGCACCGGGAAGCGGCCGATCTTTTCGAGCGGTTCGTCGAGCGCGCGCACGATCTCGGCGGTGGCGACCGCGTTCGCCGGCACCGTCTTGGTGAGGTCCTGGATGCGGCTCGCCAGATTGACGGCCGGGCCGATGACCGTGAAATCGAGCCGGGTCGCGGTGCCGACATTGCCGTAGAGCACGGTGCCGAGGTGGAGCCCGAGGCCGAACTTCACCGGCACGGTCTCCGCCCCGATCTCGATCGACAGCGCATCGGCCTGGGCGAGGATCGCCCGGCTCGCCTTGAGCCCGCGCGCGGCCGCGTCGGCCGTGCCCCGGTGCGCGCCGAAGATGGCGAGCACGCCGTCGCCGACGAATTTCAGGATCTCGCCTTCCGCCGCCGCGACGCCGACCCCGAACAGGTCGAACCAGTTGTCGAGGAGGTTGATCACCGCTTCCGGCGAGGCGCGGTTCGAGAGCTCGGTGAAGCCGCGCAGATCGCCGATCAGCACGGCCGCCTCCAGCCGCTCCGGCACGCCGCGTTCGATCTGGCCGCGATAGATGCGCATGCCCGGCCGCACGCCGACATAGGTCTCGAGCAGATTGAGCGCGATCCGGCGCAACACCGCGCGCTCGGCGAACGGGCTGATGACCGCCGCCGCCCGGCCGAGCCGAGCGATGTCCTCGTCGGTGAAGCCACCCTCGCGTTGCGTCACGAAGGAGACGGCGGCGGTGCGGATATCGTCGGCGAAGGGCAAGGGGTGGAGCAGATAATCGGTGCCGCCCCGGGTCGCGAGCTCTTCGAGCGGGGCGAAGCCGGCGCCGCCGGGGACGAGACGCTGGCGCAGCGGGCGCCCGGTGTCGTCGACGATCCGCATCGGGCTCGCCTGATAAGCGGGGCCGGTGGCGCCCGCCCGGTCGCGCTCGGACTGGGTGATCTGGCCGTCTTCCCAGATGATCTGGACGCCGCTGCGGGTCGGATGCAGCGTTTCGAGGTGAAGGCCGAGGCGCCACAGCGGCAGCCCGATCGTGTTGAGGCCCTCCGCGGCGTGATGGAGGGTGTTCGCAGGATCGGTCTGGGGATCGGCGGCGATCGCGGCGGCGAGACGTTCGGGAAATTCACCGAGAAGACAGGACATGGGCGCTCCGGCGCGCCTCCGCGACACCCGGCGCACGAAGCGGAGCGCGGAAGGCGACTGTCTCCTGATAGCATATGGTTTCGCTTGCCCGCACGCCGGTTTCGGCGGCTCCGGAGGCGCGCCCCCGAGCGCCGCACCTTGCGCGAGAGCGGTGCCGCGGGCGATAAGCGGCCATCGCAGCGCCTCGGGAGAACGGGATCATGAGCACGGCCGGCGGAGAGACCATCCACGAGGCGGTGCGTACCTTGCGCCTCGTTTCGAGCCTCGCCGTGTCGGATGCCAGACCGAGCGCGAGCGACAACCTGTTCACCGATGCCGCCGGCGAACTCAGCGTCGGCTTCTGGGTCCACCAGCCCGGCGTCCTCACGGTGAACTACACCGAGGACGAGGTCTGCGTGATCCTCGAAGGCGAGGTCCGGCTCGTCGCCGCCGACGGTTCGGCGGAGACCTACAAGGCCGGCGACATGTTCTTCATCCCGGCCGGCTTCAAGGGCACCTGGGAAACCCTCGTCGCGGTGCGCAAACTCTACGTCATCCGCGAGAAGCTCGTCGTCACCCCCTGACCGGGGCCAAGCCGGACGCCACCCGATGATCCGCGTCACCGAGACCATCGTCCTCGACGACGCCGAGATCGAGGAGAGCTTCGTGCGGGCCTCCGGGCCGGGCGGACAGCACGTCAACACCACCTCGACGGCGGTGCAGTTGCGCTTCGATGCGCGACGCTCGCCGTCGCTGCCGAACGACGTGGCGATCCGCCTTCTGCACCTCGCCGGGGCGCGGGCGACCGACGACGGCGTGATCGTCCTGATCGCCCAATCCCACCGCAGCCAGAAGCGCAACCGCGAGGAGGCGCTGGAACGCCTCGTCGCGATGATCCGCGAGGCCGCCGCGCCGCCCAAGAAGCGGCGGGCGACGAAGCCGACCCTCGGCTCCAAGCTCCGCCGGCTGGAGGCGAAGAAGAGCCGCGCCGGCGTCAAGTCGCTGCGGCGCGACCGGCCGGGGATGGACTAGGGGCGCGCCTTCAGCCCTGCGGCGCGAGAGTGCCGCGGATCAGCGCGGCGGCGCGGGCGAGGTCGTCCGACAGGGGCCTGTCGTCGCGATAGGGACCGATCTCGGCACGCACCCGCTCGTAGACGCTCTCGGTGCCACGGGCGCCGCCGAAGCCGGCGATCTCGCTCGCCTGGGCGGCGGCGAGGAGTTCGATCGCCAGGATCTGCTCCGCATTGTCGAGGATCGTGAGCGCCTTGAGCGCCGCCGGCGTCGAATGGACGAGATGGTCCTCCTGGAGTGCGGAGGTGACGCCGGCATCGAGGCTCGCCGGGGCCGCGAGGCGGCGGTTCTCGCCGACGAGGGCGAGGGCGGCATATTGCGCGATCATAAAGCCCGACGAGGCGCCGCCGTCCTCGGCGAGGAAGGCGGGCAGGCCGCTGACGAGCGGGTTCACCAATCGGTCGAGCCGGCGCTCGGACATCGCCGCGATCTCGGCGACCGCGACGCCGAGCGAATCGAGGGCGAGCCCGAGTGAGGCGCTGACCGCATGGGCCTCGGAGAACACCTTCGGCTCCTCCGGGGTGCCGGCGACGGCCGGGTTGTCGGTGACCGAGGCGAGTTCGCGGTCGAGGGTGTTGCCGGTCGTCTCGAACACGTCGCGGGCGGCACCGTGGACCTGCGGCACGGCGCGCAAGCTCAAGGCGTCCTGGGTGCGGCGGCCGGCGCTGGCGGCGAGCGCCGGGCTGCCGTCGAGCAGGCGGCGCAGGGCGTCGCCGGTCTCGCGGATGCCGGGCGAGCGCAACAAAGCGAGGCTTTCCGGGTCGAATGCCGCGATCTGGCCGCCGAGCGCCTCGAAGGTCAGCGCCGCCGTGGCGTCGGCCCAGGCGACGAAGCGCGCGGCGCGGGCGAGCGCCACCGCCCCGAGGCCGCTGCCGCACGGCGTGCCGTTGACGAGGCTGAGCCCCTCCTTGGCTTCGAGCACCAGGGGGGCGCGGCCGATGCGGGCGAGCGCCTCGGCGCCGCTCAGGGTCTCGTCGCCGATCCGCGCCCGGCCCTCGCCGATCAGGACCAGGGCGATATGGGCCATGTGGGTCAGGTAGCCGACCGAGCCGCGAGCCGGCACTTCGGGCACCACCCCGCCGGCGAGGAGCGCGACGAGCCCCTCCACCACCTCGGGCCGGATGCCGGAATGGCCGTGGGCATAATTGTTGATCGCCGCCGCCATGATCGCCCGGGTCTCGCGGGCACCGAGCGGCGCGCCGATGCCGCAGGCGTGGCTCATCAGGAGATTGCGCGACAGGGTACGCTGGTGGGCCGTGTCCACGATGACGTCGCACAAGGCGCCGACGCCGGTATTGACCCCGTAGGCGCGGATGCCCCGCGCCACGATCGCCTCGACGATCGCCCGCGCCCCGGCGATGCGGGCTTGCGCCCCCTCGGACAGGGAGAGGGCCGCGCCGTCGGCGACGGCGACGACGTCTTGCCAATAAAGCGGGCGGTCGAGAACAACGTCGGTCATGGGAAGGGTCCGTCGGCGGTTGGCGGGGGACGCGCGCTCTGGTCGGCGCGCTTGGGTACGTTCGTCTGCGCTCTTGTCGGCGATCTCGCCCGCGATCTTGCCGAGATCGCGGCGGCATGCAACTTGTCTACCTTGTCTTAGACAAGCTCGACGCCCTCGCCCACCGAAAAGGACGCGCCGCCATGGCCGACAGCCGCACCGCCGAGATTCGCGCGTTGGTGAAGGCCGGCGACCGGGACGGGGCGACCGGCCGTCTCGCCGCGCTGCTCGCCGATCTTTTCGGCCTCGCGGCGAGCGACATCGTGCTCAACGACGACCGCTACAGCCTGAACTCGCTCAACGGCTTCTTCTCGGCCGGCGGCGAGCCCTTCTTCTTCAAGTTCCATCAGGAGGAGGGCGAGGAGGCGATGCGTGGCGAATATTACCGCGTCGATATCCTCGCCAAGGCCGGCCTGCCGATCGACCGGCCCGTTCATGTCTCGGCCGAGCCCGGCGAGCAGATCCTGATCTATCGCCGCCGCAGCGAGCCGCGCTTCGCCGACGTGCTGCGCGCCCTCGATCTCGCCCCGGATGCGGCGCTCGCCGCCCGCGCGGTCGCGGCCGAGCGGGCGCTCAACGGGCGGCTCGCCGCGATCGCCGCGCGCACGCTGCATCCGATCGATGCGGCCACCGCCGCGGCCGAGCCGATCCATCGGCTGTTTCACCAGCGCCTCGTCGACCTGCCGGCCGGCACCTATCCCGGCGGCCGGCTCGTGAGCTTCTATCGCGGCAAGACCTCCTATCCCGATAAGACCTTCGCTTTCCCCGGTGTCACGCTCGACTGGGAGACGCTGTCCGCGCTCCGCTTCGTCGTCAACGGGGTCGATTATGCGACGCCGCTCGGCGCCATGTTCGACGAGGCGGCGACGCGGCTTTCACCCGAGCGGCTCGCCGGCGCCGGCCTCGTCGCCCACGGCGACGCCCACAACGCCAATGTCTGGTTCCACGACGATCCCGGCGCGCCGTCGCTCTCGCTGTTCGATCCGGCCTTTGCCGGCGAGGACGTCCCGGCGCTCCTCGCCGAGGTCAAGGCGACCTTCCACAACGTGCTCGCCCATCCCTTGTGGCTCTACGACCCGGACGTCGCGGCGACGCGGTTCACCGCACGGGCCGAGCGGCGTGGCGACCGGCTCGTCGTCGAGACCGATTGGGCGCTGCCGGCACATCGTCAGGCGCTCCTCGACGCCAAGGCCGAGCTCTATTGGCGCCCGCTCTTGCGCGACCTCGCGGCCCGCGGCCTCCTGCCCGCCGATTGGCGCCGCGTCGTCCGCCTCGCGCTGTTCTGCTGCCCGACCCTGGTGATGAACCTCCGCGCCGGCGCCGACCGCCACAACCCGGTCTCCTCCGCCATCGGCCTGTCCGTCGCCGTGATGTGCGGCTCCGAGCCGGTCGCCGGCGAGGACGTGGTGACGCGGTTCCTCGCCGCGATCGACCCGGCGCGCGGCTGAGGGGCGCCTCGCGCGCGGCGAGGACCCCACCCCGGCGCTTCGCGCCGACCCTCCCCCTGGCAGGGGAGGGTGGGGCGTCGTGTTTGTTGGCAGGTTAGTGCTCTGAAAAGACTGGAAGAATCAGTTTTCACGGCCTCGCCGCTCGCCGCGACGCCAAACCCTCCCCTGCCAGGGGGAGGGTCGACGGCCGAAGGCCGGCGGGGTGGGGTCCTCGCCGCGGGCGAGACGCTTCCCCCCCCCTCCGATTTGCCTCCGGCGGCCGGGTCCCATACATGAAGGGCGATGTCCGCGCCGCTGGTCGGCGCCGGCGACCCGTTCAGCGCAGTCACAGCCGATGTCCGTTCCGCCCGAGGATTCGTCGACCGAATCCGCCCCCGATCCCGTTCCGACCCCGGCCGAGAGTCCGGCCGCCGTCGAGCCCGTGCGGGCCGATGGGCCGGAGGCGATGGAGGAGGAGCCGACCGAGCTCGCGTCGGTGGAGCTTCCCGAGGGCGAGACGCCGCTGAAGCGCGGCGTCGCCGTCATCGCCGACGTGGTGAAGCGGTTGCCGAACGGGCCCGGCGTCTACCGCATGATCGCGGCAAACGGCGACGTGCTCTATGTCGGCAAGGCGCGCAGCCTCAAGAAGCGCGTCACCTCCTATACGCGGCCGACCGGGCTCTCCTCGCGCATCGTGCGGATGATCCAGGCGACCTCGGCGATGGAGTTCGTCTCGACCCGCACCGAGACCGAGGCGCTGCTCCTCGAGGCGAACCTCATCAAGCGGCTGCGGCCGCGCTTCAACGTCCTCCTGCGCGACGACAAGTCGTTCCCCTACATCCTGATCCGGCGCGACCATCCGGCGCCGCCGATCGAGAAGCACCGCGGCGCGCGCACCAAGACCGGGGATTATTTCGGCCCGTTCGCCTCCGCCGGCGCGGTCGGGCGCACCCTCAACGCGCTCCAGAAGGCCTTCCTCATCCGCTCCTGCACCGACGCCGTCTACGAGACGCGGACGCGGCCGTGCCTCCTGCACCAGATCAAGCGCTGCGCGGCCCCCTGCACCGGCGAGATCAGCCTCGAGGATTATGGCGAGCTCGTCCGCGAGGCGCGCGACTTCCTCGCCGGCAAGAGCGGGACGGTGAAGGCCGAGCTCGCCCGGGCGATGGAGCATGCCGCCGAAGAGCTCGATTTCGAGCATGCCGCGATCTACCGCGACCGCATCGCCGCGCTCTCCCACGTCACCTCCCACCAGGGCATCAATCCCCAGAGCGTGGAGGAGGCCGACGTGTTCGCCGCCTATCAGGAGGGCGGGCACACGGCGATCCAGGTGTTCTTCTTCCGCACCGGCCAGAACTGGGGCAACCGGGCTTATTTCCCGAAGGCCGATCCGAGCCTCGAGGCGGGCGACGTGCTCGAAAGCTTCCTCGCCCAGTTCTACGACGACAAGCCGGTGCCGCGGCTAGTGCTGTTGTCCCACGCGCTGCCCGAGCAGGAGCTGTTGCAGACCGCGCTCTCGGAACATGCCGGGCGGAAGATCGAGGTCGCCGTGCCCCAGCGCGGCGAGAAGCGCGATCTCGTCGAGCATGCGCTGACCAACGCCAAGGAGGCGCTCGGCCGCCGGCTCGCCGAAACCTCGACCCAGGGCCGCCTCGTCGAGGGCCTCGCCGCCGCCTTCGGCCTCGACCGGGCGCCGCGGCGCATCGAGGTCTACGACAATTCCCACATCATGGGCACGAGCCCGGTCGGCGCCATGATCGTCGCCGGGCCAGAAGGCTTCGTGAAGAAGGAATATCGCAAGTTCAACATCCGCTCGACGGAGATCACCCCGGGCGACGATTTCGGCATGATGCGGGAGGTGCTGTCGCGCCGCTTCGGCCGGCTGGTGCGGGAGGCCGGCCCGCGCGCCGGCGGCGATCCGACCGAGGCCGACGACGACGGCGGCGAGGAGAGCGCGGCGGACGTCTCGGGTGTCGGCCCGTGGCCGGACCTCGTCCTCGTCGACGGCGGTGCCGGCCAGCTCGCGGCGGCGCGCGCCATTCTCGACGATCTCGGCATCGCGCCGTCCGACCTCGCGGTGGTCGGCGTCGCCAAGGGCGTCGACCGCGATGCCGGGCGCGAGACGTTCTACATCGAAGGGCGGCAACCCTTCCGCCTGCCGGTGCGCGATCCGGTGCTGTATTTCATCCAGCGGCTCCGCGACGAGGCGCACCGCTTCGCCATCGGCTCGCACCGGGCGCGGCGATCGCGGGAATTCGTGGCGAACCCGCTCGACGAGATCGCCGGCATCGGCCCGACCCGCAAGCGCGCGCTTCTCCGCCATTTCGGCACCGCCAAGGCGATCGGCCGCGCCGGCGTCGAGGACCTGATGGCGGTCGAGGGCATCTCCGAGAGCCTCGCCCGCGTCATCTTCGATCATTTCCACGACGGCGCCACCTGAAGGGGGGCGTCTCGAACGGACAAGCCCCGGCCTTCGCGGGAAGGCCGGGGCTTTCGTGCTTTCGTATGGGACGGCGTTCAGACGACGTCCGACTGCTCCCGCATCGCGGCCTCGATCAGGCAGGGCGAGATGAACAGCGCGCCGGAGAGCGCACCGCGCAGCGTCCTGACCGCGACCACCGCCCAGAAGGCCGTCAGACCGACGACCAGAACCGCGCCGAACACCTGGAAGAAGGCGAGGCCGGTCGTCCTGGCGAGGGCGAGGGTCGCCAGGGAATAGACGCCGAGGGGGAAGGTGAAGCCCCACCAGCCGAGATTGAAGGGCATGCCGCTGCGGGCATAATGCAGCGTCTTCAGGACCGCGAGGGCGAGCCACCACAGGCCGAAGCCCCACATCATCAGCCCGCCGACGAGACCGAGACCGAAGGCGACCCGGCCGACCTCGCCGAGGCCGGCGGCGGCGAAGGCCGCCGGCGCGTCGCCGCCGAGCACGATCAGGCCGAACGCGCCGGTGCCGATCGGGCCGAGGGCGAGCCAGCCCGAGGCCGCCATGTCACGCCCCGGCAGCTTGTGCAGCACGAGGCGGAGCAGCAGGACGGTCAGCACCGAGAAGGCGGCCGGCACCGAATAGGCCCACAGCACGTACGAGAGCACCAGAACCTGGAAGCCCTGCGCCGGGGCGAGATGGGGGGCGAGCAGGCCGCCGCTGCCCGCCGCGACCTCCGCCGCGACGATCGGCAGGAGCCAGATCGCCGTCATCTTCTCCATCGTATGGTCCTGACGGGTGAACATCAGGTAGGGCACGCCGACGCCGATCACGAGGGAGAGCGCCGCATCGAACCACCACAGCCCCGTCGCGATCGCGACCGCCTGATCGCCGATCAGCCCGATCCCGAAGGCCAGGAAGCCGTTGACGATGGTCGCGAGGCCCATCGGGATGGTGCCGAAGAACATCGAGGCGGCGGAATGGCCGTAGATGCGCCGCGCCTCGCGGGGGAACATCACCCACCGCGCCCCGTAGAGAACCGAGAAGGTGATGAACAGGGCGATGTTGAAGAGCCACAGCCCGGTGCCGACCGCGTGGAGGCCGGGGATCGGCAGGGGAAACTGGTTCAGAGCAAGCGCGAGCACGCCGGTGCCCATGGTCGCGGCGAACCAGTTCGGGGTGAAGCGGCGGATGACGTCGGCGAAGGTGCCGCCCGCCGCGCTCGGCGCGCTCGGGGCCAGGACCGGCGCCGGGATCGCCGCGCCCGTGGTCGCGTGTCCGCTGATCATCTGCTCGCTCATGACATCCCCCTCGGCCTCGGCGGCGGCGAGAAGGCCGTCCGCGCTGCCCGTTCGGAGCGGGCCGGGATGTCGCCTCGCGACACCTGCCGGCCCAACGCGATGGACATTACGTCCCGTCGAACGATCTATCCAATAGATGTTCCAGCTTGATACGATCTCGATATCAGATTGATGTCGGGCGACCCTGGCGATGACCCTCGAACAGCTCCGGATCTTCGTGGCGGTGGCCGAGCGCCAGCACATGACGCGGGCGGCCGAGGCGCTGAACCTCGCCCAATCGGCGGCGAGCAGTGCCGTCGCGGCGCTCGAGGCACGCTACGGGGTGCCGCTGTTCGACCGGGTCGGCCGCCGCATCCTGCTGACCGAGGCGGGCCGCGTCTTCCTCGGCGAGGCCCAGGCCGTGCTCGCCCGCGCCGAGGCGGCGGAGCGGGTGCTTGCCGAGTTCGGCAGCCTCGACCGCGGCAGTCTGTCGGTGCATGCGAGCCTGACCATCGCCGGCTATTGGCTGCCGCGCCACCTGGTCGCCTTCCGCCGCGCGCATCCGAAAGTCGTGCTGCACCTTTCGGTCGGCAACACCGCGCAGGTCGCGCTGGCGGTCGAGACCGGGACGGCGGAGCTCGGCTTCGTCGAAGGCACGGTCGACAATCCCGATCTGCTGGTGACCGCGGTCGCGCGGGACCGGCTCGTCGTCGTGGTCGGCCCGGGCCATCCCTGGATCGCCGATCCGCCGCGGACCCCCGCCGATCTCGCCGCCGGCTCCTGGGTGCTGCGCGAGCCGGGGTCCGGCACCCGTTCGGCCTTCGAGCAGGCGTTGGCCCGGTTCGGGGTCGCGCCCGAGGGGCTCGACGCGGCGCTGGAACTGCCGTCGAACGAAGCCATCCTTGCCGCCGTCGAGGACGGCTTCGGAGCGACGGCGATTTCCGACGTGATCGCCGCCGCGGGCATCGCGGCCGGGCGGCTCACCCGCCTGCCGATCGATCTGCCGGAGCGCGCGTTCCACGTCCTCCGCCATCCCGAGCGCCACCCGAGCGGCGCCGCGAAGGCCCTCCTCGCCGTGATCGCCGCGGCCCCGGCACGGCGGCCTACGCCTCACACATAATCGCCGATGCGATCTGTGACGTAGCGGCGGATGTCGAGGTTCCAGTCCTCCATCGGCGCGTAGAAGCCCGACTGGTGGACGCGGTTCGCCATGCCCCGCTGCACGCGCTCGCACACGGACCAATCCTGCCGGTTGACGAGGTCCCAGAAATCGACCGCGTCCGACGGGTCGAAGCCCGGCTTCTCGATCTCCGACGGCTCGAACAGGAAGAGGCATTCGATGTCGGTGCGGCTCGGCCCCTTGGGGGTCAGCACGAAGCAGGCGGCGTGGTCGCAGGCGAGGCTCGCCATCAGGTTCGGGTAGACGAGCTCGCCCTTGTGGCGGACGAGCTCGTCGGCGTCGAGGCCCGGGAAGGGGCGCCGGGTCGTCGTGCCGGTCGCCGTGAAGGTGTAGGCGCCGTCGCGGTGGGGGATGCCGCGCTCCCAATCGAGCATGGCCCCGCCGTTCTCGCGGAAGGCCGGCACCACCGAGCAGAGTTCCGGGTGGACGCCGGCGCAGTGGTAGCACTCGTTGTAGTTCTCGGCGATCACCTTCCAGTTCGCCTCCACCTCGTAATGGAGGCTCGCGCCGACGCGCAGATCGGCGAGGGGATAGCGGGCGATGCGCTCGGCCATGGGGCCGAGCACGCTCATCAGAGGCGGCGCCTCGGCCGGCGTGAAGTTCAGGAACAGGAAGCCGCCCCAGGTGTCGACGCCGACCGGGTGGAGCGAGAAATCCTCCTTGCGGAAGCCGGGGGCGGCGACGAGGTGCGGGGCGGCGACGAGGTCGCCCTCGAAATCGTAGGCCCAGGAATGGTAGGCGCAGCGGATGAGGTTGCGTCCGACCACGCCGCCCCGGAGGTCGGCCCGCCCCGGCCGGGCCTCGAGCCCGGCGCGGGTGCAGAGTTCGGCGCCGCGGTGGCGGCACACATTGTAGAAGGCGCGGAGCCCGCCCTCTTGCGTGCGCACCACGATGACGCTCTGGCCGAACAGCTCGACGACGAGATGCGAGCCCGGCGCCGCGACGTCGGATTCGCGGCCGGCGCAGAACCATTCCCGGAGGAAGATGTGCTCCTTCTCGAGGCCGTAGATGCGGTCTTCGAGATACCAGGACGACGGCAGCGTCGCCTGAAGGCCGACGGGTTGAGAGGATGCGAGGCTCACGGCATCACCCCTTGGTCACGCGTGCGATGTCGAGATAGCCGTCGGCCAGGATGAAGGGCTTGAGATTGCCCCGCGCGACGGCGGCGAAGGTTTCGTGGGTGAGGAAGATGAAGCCGCCGGACTGCTCCATCATGTCCTGCATCTTGCGATAGAGCGCGCCGCGCTTGTCCTGATCGGTCTCCTCGGCGCCCTGCTGGTAGGCCGCCTCGAAGGCCGGATCGTCAAATTGCGACCAGTTGTAGATGCCGATCTGGCCGGGCCGGAACCAGGTCAGGTTCTCGGACGGGTCGACGCCGCCGGCAAAGTTCATCAGCACCATGTCGAGCGTCTTCCAGGTGTCGCCGGAGGACTTGTCGCCGAGGGTCCAATAGACGCCCTCGTCGTAGCTCTTGATGTCGACGGTGACACCGACCGCCGCATAGAGCGCCTGGACGATCTGGGCGATGAGCTGGCTCGTCTTGTCGTTGAGGGTGGCGAGCTCGATCGTGAGGTCCGAGACGCCGGCCTCGGCGAGGAGCGCCTTCGCCTTCTCCGGATCGGCCGGGTAGAGGATCTTGTCGCGGTGGCCGAACATGCTCGGCGGCACCACGCCGGTCGCCGGCGCCGCGAGGCCGGAATAGGCGCCCTGCATCACCTGATCGATGTCGAGCGCATATTGCAGCGCCCGGCGCACCCGCTCGTCCTTGAACTTCGGATTGCCGAGATTGATCGTCAGCCACGACAGGCGGTTGCCGTTCATCTCGATCAGTGTGGTGTCGGCCGGCAGCTTGGTGCGGTAGGTCGCCAGCGTGTTGAGGCTGATCTTCGTGTAGTCGAGCGCCTTCGATTCGTAGGCGAGCGCGGCGGACTCGTCGTCCGTCACGATCTCGAAGCGCACCTTGGGGAAGGTCGGCTTGTCGCCCTTCCAGCCGGCGTTGGGGCCGAGCGTCAGGCTCTGCTTCGGCACCCACTTTTCGATGACGTAGGGACCGGCGCTCGTCGGCACGTCGGTGGTGAACTTGCCGCCGACCTTTTCGAGCGCCTTCCGGGAGACGATGTGACCCATATAATAGGGCAGCGTCGTCACCCAGAACGGCGTGTAGGGCTTCTTGAGGTGGATCTTGCCGGTGCGCTCGCCGGTCACCTCGACCTTGTCCATCGCCTCGAAGGCGTAGGCCCAGGCCGACTTGTTGGCCGGATCGGCGACCCGCTCGAAGGAATATTTGACGTCGTCCGCGGTCACCGGACCGAAGCCGTTCGTCCATTCCAGCCAATCGTGCAGCGTGAAGGCGATCTCGGTCGGCGAGACCTGCTTCAGTTCGCTCGCCGCATAGGGCGTCCAGTTGGTCGGGTTGCGCACGTCGCCGAGCCGGTTGAGCGAGAGGAACAGGGCGCGGCCGACCTCCTCTTCCAGAAGGCCGTTCTGGAAGGCGGGATCGAGGATCTGGATGTCCGAGGCCCCGCGCACCACCAGGGTGTCGCCGTCGAGGGCGAAGGCGAGGCGCGGACGGGCGGCGAGGGCGGCGGCGGTGAGCGCGCCGCCGGCGAGGAAGCGTCGTCGGGTGAAGGCGAACGGGTCGGTCATGGCGGCATCCCTCTGGTTCGAGCCTTAGGCTCTTTTTTGGAGTGCGGCGGCCCGCGGACCGGCCGCGGGCGCGGCAGTCTCGGCGAGCGGAAAATGGCAGCTCAGGCGGTGGTCTGGGCCGACGAGGATCTCCGGCGGCGCCTCGGTGCGGCAGCGCTCGGCGGCGAAGCGGCAGCGGAGATGGAAGGCGCAGCCCGACGGCCGGTTGGCGAGGCTCGGCACCTCGCCGGCGACCGGCGGCTCGGTGCGGCGGCGGCGCGGATCGGGCACCGGCTCGGATTCGATCAGCGCGCGGGTATAGGGATGGCGCGGCGCCCGGAAGATCGCCGCCGTCGGCCCGCTCTCGACGACGCGGCCGAGATAGAGGATCGCGATGCGGTCGGAGATGTGGCGCACGACCGCGAGATTGTGGGTGATGACGAGGAACGCGGTGTCGTGGGCCGCGCGGATGTCGAGGAAGAGGTTGAGGACGCCGCCCTGCACCGAGACGTCGAGGCCGGCGGTCGGTTCGTCGGCGACGACGAGGCGGGGCACCACCGAAAGCGCGCGGGCGATCGCGGCGCGCCGGGCCTGCCCGCCGCTCAAGGCATGGGGAAAGCGGTCGAGCACCGCCGGGGACAAGCCGGCCTGCCGCACCAGGGCCGCGAGCGCCGTCTCGTCGGTGCCGCCGGTCCCGGCGATGCGCCGCGGTTCGGCGACGATGGAGCCGATGCGCTGGCGTGGATTGAACGACGAGGCCGGGTCCTGGAACAGGAGCGCGGTGCGCGCCCGCACGCGGCGATAGCTCGCGGGGGAGAAGTCGGGCAGCGGCGTGCCCTCGAAGGTGAGCGTGCCCGCGGTCGGCTTCACCAGCCCAACGAGGGCGCGGCCGAAGGTGGTCTTGCCCGAGCCGCTCTCGCCGACCAGGGCGACGATCTCGCCGGGACGGATCGCGAGCGAGACCTCCTCCACGATCGAGAGCCGGCGCGCCGGGCGGAACGGCAGGGCGCGGCCCGCGGGGACCGCGATCGACAGCGCCTCGGTTTCGAGCACGGGCGCGCTCATGCCGTGCCTCCCGCCGCATCGAGGCGCAGGCAGCGGGCGGCGTGGACACCGCCTGCCGTGTCGACCACCACCCGCGGCGGGGTGAGGCTCGCGCAGCGCCCCTCTGCCTCGGCGCAGCGCGGGGCGAAGCCGCAGCCGGGCCGGCCGGCGCGCGGCACCTCGCCGGCGATCACCGGCATCCGCCCGGCCCCGGCGGCGATCAGCGCCGGCTCGCAGGCGAACAAGGCGCGGGTATAGGGATGGCGCGGCGCGGCGAAGATCGCCTCGACCGGTCCCTCCTCGACGATCCGCCCCGCATACATCACGGCGACCCGGTCGCAGAGTTCGGCGATGACGCCGAGATGGTGGGAGATCATCAGAATGGCGACGCCCGAGGCGGCGTTGAGCTCGCGCATCAGATGCAGGATCTGGGCCTCGGTGGTGACGTCGAGGGCGGTCGTCGGCTCGTCGGCGATGAGGAGCGCCGGGCGCATCAGGAGCGCGGCGGCGATGGCGGCGCGCTGGAGCATGCCGCCGGAGAGCTCGAACGGATAGCAGCCGAGTCGGGCCTCGGGATCGGACAGGCCGACATCCTTCAGCGCCGCGACGATGCGCGTCCGCTTCTCCTCCGTCGACGCACGCTCGCGCCACATCAGGTCGGCGAGCTGCCGGCCGAGGGTGTGGAGCGGGCTGAAGGCGGTCATCGGGTTCTGGAACACCATCGCCGCGGCCGGCCCGCGTAAGCCGGCGAGGGTGCGGCGGTCGGCGCCGAGGAGGTCGGTCCCGGCGAGGCTGAGCCGCTCGCCCGTGATCCGCGCCGAGGACGGCAGCAGGCCGAGCACCGAATGGGCGAGGGAGGTCTTGCCCGAGCCGCTCTCGCCGATCACCCCGACGATCTCGCCCGCCGCGATGGTGAGATCGACGCCGATCGCCGCCGGCACCCCGCCGGCATAGGTGATCGAGACGTCGCGCATCTCGAGCACGGGGCCGGCGGCGTCGGCCGCCGGGGACGTCTCGCGGGCCGCGGCGGTCTCCGTCCTCATGGCCGCCGCTCCCGCGCGAGTTTCGGGTCGAGGGCGTCGCGCAGCGCCTCGCCGAAGAAGGTGAAGCCGATGGTCGCGAGCACGAGCGGCACGCCGCCGGCGATGACCGGCACCGGCGTCTTGCGGATCACCGCGAAGCCGTCGCTGAGGATGTTGCCCCAGCTCGGGATCTGCGGCTTGACCCCCAGCCCGAGGAAGGAGAGCCCGGCTTCGAGGGTGATGATGGTGGAAAGATCGAGGCAGGCGAGGATGAGGAGCGGCCCGATCACGTTCGGCAGGAGGTGGCGGAACAGGATGCGGCCGAGGCCGGCATTCATGGCCTGCTCCGCCTTGATGAAATCGCGCGCCTTGAGGCTCAGCGTCTGCGAGCGCACCAGCCGGGCGTAGCTCGGCACCGAATAGACCACGATGACGAGGATCACCGTCGGGATGCCCGGCCCGAGCAGCACCACCATGGCGAGGCCGAGCATGATCATCGGCAGCGAGCTCAGGCTGTCGAAGACGAGGATCAGGGCGGCGTCGAGCCAGCGCGGCCCGTAGCCCGCGACGAGGCCGAGCGGCAGGGCGGCGGCGAGCGAGAGGCCGAGGGAGAGGAGCGCGACCGTCATGGCGGTCTGCGTACCGAGCACGACGCGGGAGAACAGGTCGCGGCCGAGCTGGTCGGTGCCGAGGAGGTGGAGCAGCGAGGGGTCGGCGAGCCGCTCCCGCACGTTGATCGCCGTCGGCGAATAGGGTGCGATCCAGGGGGCGAAGATCGCCACGATCAGGATCGCGGCGACGAGGGTGCAGCCGATGCCGCCGATCGGGTTGAAGGCGACGCGGCGGATGAGCTCGCTCGCCTTGCGCCGCGGCGGCAGGTCCGGCTCGGCGGCGGTGGCGGCGATGAGGGGATCGTCGATGGTGGCCATCATCTCACAGCGACCTCCGCACGCGGGGATCGAGCCAGGCGACGGCGACGTCGGCGACGATCATGCAGGTCACGTAGAGGGCCGAGGTGACGAGCACCGTGCCGATGACGATCGGATAATTGCGCGAGATGACGGCGTCGTACGTCATCTTGCCGAGGCCGGGGCGGGAGAACACGATCTCGGCGAACACCGAGCCGGTTAGGAGACCGCCGAAGCCGATCGCGATCACCGAGACGACGGCGAGGAAGCCCTGCTTGAGGGCATAGGCATAGACGATGCGGCCCTCGGCGACGCCGAAGGCGCGGAGAGTGCGGACATAGGGCTCGCCCATCGCCTCGATCATGGCGGCCCGCACGATGCGCGCGATATAGCCGACCCAGCCGAGCCCGATCGCGAAGGAGGGCAGGATGAGCGCTTTCGCCTGGCTGGCGAGGTTCCCCGGCTCGCCCGCCCCGATCGCCGGCAGCCAGTTGAGCGCGACGGCGAACACGAGCAGCGAATAGAGCGCGACAACGAAGGAGGGGACGGCGACGAAGCCGACCGAGAGCACGCCGATTAGCCAATCCGGCCAGCGGCCGTGGTGGGTGACGGCGACGCAGCCGAGCAGGGTGCCGAGCCCGACCGCCCAGGCGAGGCTCGTGAGCGCGAGCGTCACCGTGTAGGGCAGCACCTCCCAGATCATCACCGCGACCGGGCGCCGGCTCCAGACGTCCTCGCCGAGATCCCCATGGGCGAGCCGGCCGAGAAACAGGCCGAGCTGTTCGGGCACCGACTTGTCGAGCCCCATCAATTGGCGGAACGCCTCGCGCATCTCCGGTGTCGAGCGCGGCCCGAGAGCGACCACGCTCGGATCGCCGGGGATGAGGTGCATCATGGTGAAGAGCAGGATCGCGACGACGGCGAGAATGGCACAGCCGAGGGCGACGCGGCGGAGGATGAAGAAGATCATCGTGCCGCTCCCCCGGTCGTGGGCTTCAGAGGTGGTCTCGCGCGATCCATGCCTCCCCCTCCCGTTCGAAGGTCAGCTTGTCCTTCTCCCGCGCCTCGAGCCGCCAGCGCAGGCGGAAGCGCTCCGCATCGGCCGTCAGCGTGACGTGGGAGCGCGTCTCGACGTCCGCCTCACCGCTCTGGAACGCGTACACCCAGCTTGTGTCGAGGCACGCCGACAAGGGATCGCCCTCGACGATCTCCATGCGGTCGACCACCCGCGAGGCCGTGGTGACGGCCCGGTCGGTGAGGATCTGGCGGCCGTGGTCGCTCGCGAGCGTCATGATTTCGCGACCGCTGCCGGCCTCGATCTTGATCGCGCGGGTGTGGCGCTCGGGCTCCGTCTCGACATAGGGCACGCCGGCCGACGTCTCGGGCGGCGGGAAGGTCGGGGCGGTCTCGTCCGCGCGCTGCGGGCGCACCGGCAGCAGAAGGCGTCCGGCGCCGCTGTCGAAGCGCAGCGTGGCCATGCGGGGCGCCGGCCACAGGATCGGCCAGTGCTGGTCGGCGAGCACGAGCCTGAGCCGGTGGCCGGCCGGAATGCGGCGACCGAGATCGTTGAGCACGATCCGGGCGCGGAAGCGCTCGCCGGGCACGAGCGGCTTCGGCTCGGCGAAGCCGTCGCGGAAGGAAAGGTTCAGCGCGCCCCAGGTCGCGAGGGTCGAGGTGCCGTCCTCGGCGACGTCGCAGAGGCGGATCGTGAGGGTGGCGAGCGGCTCGTCGGAGACGCCCTCGATCTCGACGACGGGGGCGCCGAGGAGATCGAGATCGGCCTCGAGGGGTGCGGTGTTGAAGGCGAGGCCGATGCCGTCCTCACGGCGCTGGTCGCCGGGCATGTCCGGCACCGTGCCGCCGTAGCCGCCATAGCGGCCGCAATCGCGCCCGGCGGTGACGGGGGAACGCAGCACCAGCGTGCGCCCCGGCTCGGCCGCCGCGCCGAGGCCGCTCGCGTTGAGGTGCAGCACGGTCGGGGCGCGGTCGTGCGGCGGCCACATCGGCTCGCCGACCCAGCGGCCGGGATGGTCGGGATAGAACGGCCGCGGCGCGTGCGGTTCGGTGATCCAGGCGGCGAGCATCGGCTCGTCGAGGAGACCGGTGTCCTCGCCTTCGAGCCAGTGCCGCCACCAGCGGATCGCTTCCTGGATATAGCCGATCGCCGGCCCCGGATTGCCGAGGAAGGGATAGAGGTGCGTCCACGGCCCGATCAGGCCCTTGCGCGGGCCGGAGAGGCCGGCGAGGAGCCGCGGCACCGCGTTGGTGTAGGTGTCGTCCCAGCCGCTGATCGCGTAGACGGGGACCTGGATCTTCGAGAAATCCTCGCAGACCGAGCCGCGCCGCCAATAAGCGTCGCGGCGCTGATGGCGCAGCCAGGTTTCGGACCAGCAGGTGGTCGCGGCGAGCCGCTCCTCCCACATCTCGCGCCAGCGGGGGCCGACGATCTGCGGGTCCGGCGGCAGCGCGCCGAGCGCCAGCATGAAGGACGACCACATCGCATCCTCGGTGAGGAGCGCGCCGCCATAATAGTGGACGTCGTCGGCATAGCGATCGTCTGAGCAGCAGAGCGCGATGATCGCCTTGAGCGCCGGCGGCTGGCGGGCGGCGACCTGGAGCGCGTTGAAACCGCCCCAGGAAATTCCCGTCATGCCGACCGCGCCGGTGGACCAGGGCTGCGCGGCCAGCCAGGCGATCACCTCTTCGGCGTCGTCGAATTCCTGCTCGGTATATTCGTCGTCGAGGAGCCCCTCGGAATCCCCGGAGCCGCGCAGATCGACCCGGCAGCAGGCGAAGCCGTGGCCGGCGACATAAGGGTGCATCAGGAGATCGCGCCACACCGTGCCGCTGCGGCGGCGGTAGGGGATCATCTCCAACACCACGGGGACCGGCTTCTCGGCCGCGTCCTCCGGCAGCCAGATCGTCGCCGCGAGGCGCACGCCGTCGGAGAGCGGGATGAACACCGGATCGAGGCAGCGCACGGCGCGCGGGAAGGTCTCGACGATGCGCGTCACGGCGTGCCCTCCCCGGTCGGGCGCGCGGCGGTCGGCTGTCCCGCCGGCAGATCCTTGTGCGGCGCCCATTCGTAGACGGCCGGCGAGGTTTGCGGATAGGCGACGAACTCCTCCCGCGATCCGACCACCGGCGGTTCGAGGCGGCGCGTGAGGGCGAGGGCGGCGAACGGCACCAGAACCGCGAGCGCGTACCAGAAGAACGAGGCCGCGCCGAACCGCTCCACCCCGAAGGCCGCGACCGCCGGGCCGATCGTGCCGCCGAGCGCCCAGGTGAGGAGGAGGTTCGAGGACAGCGAGACGAAGGCCGCCGGCGCCGCGCGGTCGTTCGCGTGGGCGACGCCGAGCGGATAGAAGATCTCGGCGACGCCGCCGAACACCGAGAACATCACGATCAGGAGCCAGAACGGCGTCGCGCCGTCGACCGCCAGGAAGGCGGCGCAGATGAGCGCCAGCGCGCCGATCAGCCAGATCATCATGCGCCGTCGGTCGCAGCGGTCGGAGAGGGCGCCGAGCGGGAATTGCAGGAACAGGGCGCCGAGCTGGGTCGCCGCCATCAGGAGCACGATGCGGTCCTGGGCGAAGCCGAGATGCAGCCCGTAGAGCGGGCCGATGCTCGAAAAGGTCGAGGAGATGAGCCCGGTCGCCAGACACGCGAAGGTACCGAGCGGCGAGGTGCGCGCCGCCGCGAGCAGGCGGAAGCCGACCGGCGCGTGGTGCAGCGGCTCGTCGACCCGCACCGCCGTGACCGGCACCAGGGCCGCGGCATAGAGGCCGGCGGCGATCATCAGCATGGCGTCGCCGCTCGGATCGATGGTGCGTGCGGCGAGCTGGCCGAGGCCGTAGAACAGGCCGAGCACGAGCACGTAGAGGGTCAGCACCCGGCCGCGCCGCTCGTTCGAGACGAGGGCGTTGAGCCAGCTTTCGATGATGACCGACTGGCCGGCATTGGCGAAGCCGGTGACCGCCTGGATCGCCATGAACACGGCGACGCGCGGCTCGAAGCCGAGGGTCAGGATGAGCACGGCGGAGGCGGCGGCGAAGGCGGCGTAGGCCCGGACCTCGCCGACCGAACGAACGAGCCGCACCGAGCCGAGGCAACCGAGAAGGAAGCCCGCCCCTTCCGCCATGACGACGAGGCCGACCGCGTCCGCACCTTCGCCGGCCGCGATGAGGCGCAGCGGCAGAAGCGTGTGGAACAGGCCCGAGCCCGCGGCATGGAGCGCCCCGCCGGCGAGGGGCGAGGCGATCGACCAGGGCGATGGCGGGGCGGCGGCGGTGCTCACGGCGGGCGATCCCTCCGGCCTCGGCTTCACTCGGCGGCGATGCGGGCGACGAAGCCCGGCTCGACCTCCACGATCGGCGCGTCCCGGCGATAGAGCCGGTCCGGTGCCGCGGCGCCGAGCGTCCGCGCCAGCCGGTGGCCACTGTGCACCGCGTGGGCGATCGCGCCGGGCGCCAGCGTGTCGCCGATCCGCTCGACCGACCGGATGCCCGCGGCGGCCACGTCGGCGGCCCGCGCCGTGAGGGCGTCGAAAAGCTCCGAGCGCGGCAGGCGCAAGCCGACGATCAGCACCGCGCGGCAGGATATCCGCGTTTCCTCGCCGGTGAAGAGGTGCTTCAGGGTCGCCGTCTCGCCGTCGAAATCGGCGAGGATGTGGAGCGTCGTCACCGCGACCTTGCGGCGCGACAGCGCCCGGTGCACCAGCGGCAGCTCGTTGGTCATGATGGTCCAGGCCGAGGCCTGGCCGGCCGGTGTCGCGTAGGAGACCGCGAGGCCCTGGGCCGCGAGATGCTCGGTCAGCACCCCGCCCATGTAATAATTGTCGAAATCGAACACGAGCGTCGGCCCGTCGGGCAGGCGCCCGGCCGCGATGTCGTCGGGGGTGAAGACGTTCGGGTGGTCGAGCCGGCCGACCGGGATCTCCATCGCGGAATAGAGCATCGGCGTCCAGCGCGCCCCGGTCGCGACCACGACATGATCGGGGGCGAGGTCGAGGATGTCGTCCACGCCGAGGGCGCTTTCGAGATAGATCGAGACGTTGTCCATCGCCTCGAGCCGGCCGCGCCGGTAGTCGACCACGCGGCCCCAGGCGGAGAGGCCGGGGAGCCTCGTCTCGAAGGCGAGGCGGCCGCCGAGCGTGCGGCCGGCTTCTGCGAGCGTCACCTCATGGCCGCCGCGGCCGAGCGTCAACGCGCATTCGAGGCCGGCCGGGCCGGCGCCGACGACGAGCACCCGCTCCGGCCGCTCGGCCTGCTCGACGCGCTCGGGATGCCAGCCGCGGCGCCATTCCTCGCCCGCGGTCGGGTTCTGGGTGCAGCGCACCGGCACGCCGTCGTGCCAGCTCGAGATGCAGATGTTGCAGCCGATGCACTCGCGGATCTCTTCGAGCCGGCCCTCGGCGATCTTGCGGGGCAGGAAGGGATCGGCGATCGACGGCCGCGCGCCGCCGATGAGGTCGAGCACGCCGCGGCGGATCTGCGACACCATCGCGTCCGGCGAGGTGAAGCGGCCGACGCCGACGACGGGCTTCTCGGTGAGCTTTTTGACGAAGTCGATGACCGGCTCGTGGCTGCCCTCGCCGGTGAAGCGGGAGGCCGAGCAATCGGTCGGGCTCGAATCCATCTTCACGTCGAACAGGTCGGGCACGTCGGCGAGGAGCGCGATCACCTCGTGCGCCTCGGATTCGGCATGGATGCCGGGGCGGCCACGCAATTCCTCGAGGCTGATGCGCAGCGCGACGCCGCAATCCTTGCCGACCGCGTCCTTGGTGACGTCGATCAGCTCGCGGACGAAGCGCACCCGGTTTTCGATCGAGCCGCCATATTCGTCGGTGCGCTGGTTATATTCCGGCAGCAGGAACTCGTATCCGAGATAACCCATGCCGGCATAGACATAGACGATGTCGAACCCGGCGGTGCGAGCCTTGCGGGCGCCCTCGGCCTGCCAGGCGAGCACGTCCTTGAGGTCCGCCCGGTCCATGGTCTTCGGGCGCAGGTTGCCCATGAAGCCGACATGGGTCGCCATCCAGGGGATGCCCGAGGGCGACAGCGGCGGCAGCCGGCTCGCGCGGTTCATCACCGAGGCGCCGCCGTGCCAGAGCTCGACGCCGGCGAGCGATCCGTGGCGGTGGACCGCATCCGTCATCAAGGCGTGGGCGCGGATGTCGTTGTCGTCCCAGAGGCTGGCGAAGGGCAGCGGCGCGTCGTCGGAGCTCGGGTCGATCGAGCAGGCGCCGGTGCAGATGACGCCCCAACCGCCCTCGGCCTTGGCCTCGCGGAAGGCGGCGCGCACGCGCGGCAGCGCGTTGGTCATGCCGCTCGCGTGGGGCACTTGATAGAAGCGATTGGGCGCCGTCACCGGGCCGATCTTCACCGGCTCGAACAGCACGTCGTAGCGGGGATCCCGCGCCATGGTCTCACCTTCGTTCCCCTCGCCCGCATCGTCGGCGGGTCGATTTGGAACGAGACTAAACACGATTTTTGGCAAGCGCCAGAAGAATTATACGATCGTATAGCTATAATGGGACAGCGGCTGCGCCTTGGCCCCTTGCGCGCGGGGGCACTCTTCACGTTTAAAGGAATCGTGTCTCCGGATCGCGCGCGGCGCGTGTTGTGTTGGCCGGAGCGCGCGTCATGGGCGGTATCGTCTTGGATCCTTCATCCCCCCATTCGGAGCCGCGGGCGCGGTTCCGCCGCGAGGCTCCTGAAGATCGTCGGCGCCAACTCGGCGAGGCGACGTTGCGCTGTGTCGCCAAGCACGGCCATGCGGGCGTGTCGGTGCGTCAGATCGCGGCCGAGGCGGGGGTTTCCCCGGGGCTCATAACCCATCATTTCGGCGAACTCGAAGAGCTGATCGCCTACGCCTTCGACCTGATGTCGGACCGCCTTCTCGCGGCCGTCAACGAAGCCGTCGAAGCGGCGCCGCAGACGCCCCAGGCGCGGCTCGACGCCTTCATCGAATCCTCGTTCTCGCCGATCCTGATGGACCGCGGCGTGCTCGGCATGTGGGTGGTGTTCTGGGGGCTGATCCTGCACTCGCCGCGCATGGCGAGCGCGCAGCGGCACGAATACTCGAACTATCTCGACAGCGTCGAGCGCCTCTTCACCGACCTCGCCGGGGCGGAAGGGTTCTTCGTCGGCGACGTGCGGCTCGCGGCCGTGTCGTTCACGGCTCTGATGGACGGGCTCTGGCTCGCCTGGTGTCTGAACCCGTCCGCGTTCCGCCCCGAGGACGGCGTCGAGCAGGCCCGCCGCTGGATCGAAGGCTTACGCCGCGGCCTCTACGCCTGAGCCGAGCGGCACCGGGCGACAATGCGCGGTCGGCTCAATGCACCGGCGAATCCCACCCGGCGAGGCGGCGGTGGACGATCGTCCAATGCTCCGGGTCGGCGTCGAGCGCCGCGAGCGCGAGATGGTGGCGGCCGGTGCGGGCGTGCCACAGCCGCCAGCGCGAGGCGTCGGCGAGGCTCGCATCGTGGGAGGCGATCCTGGGCGGCCGGTCGAGTTCCACGGTGAAGCTTGACAGATCCTGGGTCAGCCCGCGGCCGGAGGCTTTTACGATGGCTTCCTTGAGGGTCCACAGGGCGAGAAAGGCGCGCGGGCAGGTTTCGGCCGGCAGCGCCCGCAGGGCGTTCGCCTCGTCGCGGGAAAAGAACCGGGTCGCGATCTCGACGCCGTTCACGTCGCGGGAGTCGGCTTCGACATCGACCCCGAGCGCCAGGCCGCGGGCAAGCGCGATCGCCACGAGGCCGCGGGTGTGGGACAGGCTGAAGGCGAGGTCGGTCTCGATCGGGCCGGCGATGTGCGGCTTGCCGTGGGGGCCGCGCTCGAACCGCCAGGCCGAGGGGGGTATGCCGGGCGAGAGGGTGGACAAGGCCCGCCGCAGCAGCCCGTGTGCCAGACAGTAGCTGAGCCGGTCGTCTTCGAGGCGGAAGGCGTTGGCCCGGGCCCGCTCGCCTTCGTCGAGCACGGCGGACAGCCGCGGCCCGTCGGCCGCGGCCATGATGTCGGTCGGCAGCGTCCAGACCGAGATCTCCCGTTCCCCCGGAGGGGGCGAGCCGGATATTCTCTCGGTCTGGACGCCCATCGCCATCAGCCGAGCAGGCTGCGGACGGCGTCGCGCTCGCTCTCGAGCTCGGCGAGCGAGATGCCGATCTTCTCCTTCGCGAAGGCGTCGAGCTCGATGCCGGTCACGCGCTCGAACTTGCCGTTCTCGCAAATCACCGGCACGCCGCAGACGAGACCTTCCGGGATGCCGTAGGAGCCGTCCGAGGCGATGCCCATCGAGACCCAGCGGCCGTTGCTGCCGAGCACCCAATCGCGCACGTGGTCGATCGCGGCGTTGGCTGCCGAGGCGGCCGACGACAGGCCGCGCGCCTCGATGATCGCCGCGCCGCGCTTGCCCACCGTCGGGATGTAGACGTCGCGGCGCCAGGCTTCATCGGGGATCAGCTCGAGGAGCGGACGGCCGCCGGCGGACGCAGGGGCGAGATCGGGGAACATGGTGGGCGAATGGTTGCCCCACACCGCAAGCTTCTCGATCGCTTCGACCGCGACCCCGGCCTTCTTCGCCGCCATCGAGGCCGCGCGGTTGTGGTCGAGGCGCATCATCGAGGTGATGTTCTCGGGACCGAGGTCGGGCGCGGAGGCAAGGGCGATATAGGCGTTGGTGTTGGCCGGGTTGCCGACCACCAGCACCTTCACGTCGCGGCTCGCCGCGTCGTTGAGCGCGCGGCCCTGAACCTTGAAGATCTCGGCGTTGGCGGCGAGCAGGTCGGCGCGCTCCATGCCCTTGCTGCGCGGACGGGAGCCGACGAGGATCGCGATGCCGGCATCGCGGAAGGCGACCTTCGGGTCGTCGGTGATGACGACGTCGGCGAGCAGCGGGAAGGCGCAGTCGTCGAGCTCCATCACGACGCCGCCCACGGCGTTGATCGCCTGGGGCAGGTCGAGGAGCTGCAGGATGACCGGCTGATCCTTGCCGAGGAGGTCGCCGTTCGCGATGCGGAACAGCAGGGAGTAGGCGATCTGGCCGGCGGCGCCGGTGACTGCGACGCGAACGGGGGCTTTGGCCATGGGGAGGGTCTCCGTGATGTCGGGATCGGCGCGCATGCGGCCCGCACGGGCCGCGGCGGGACGCGTCGAGGCGGCGCCACCATGATCCGACAACGCGAAAACCGCAACGCGCTTCCGCACCGCACCATGTCGTTCGTTGGGCTAAAGATCGCCGCGCCGCTGCCGGGAGGAACCCGGCTCAGGATCAGCCGTCGTTCGCCGCGCTGAGTTCGTCCGGCCGCAGCCCTTCGTCCGGAGGCCCGGAATAAGCGAGGCGGACACCCGGCCCGGCGCCGGCTCCGCCCTCGTCGCCCGCATCGAGGAAACGGATGCCGGCATTCTCGAGCGCGCCGACCATGGCGGCGACGGTGCGCGGCTGCGCGGCGAGCGGGCCGGGTCGGGCTTCGAGGCGCTTCACGGAGGGCAGCGAGACCCGGGACATCTCGGCAAGACGCTTCTGGTCCCAGCGGAGCATCGCCCGCGCCGCCTTGATCTGTTCGCTCGTCGTCGTCACGCGGTCCTCCCCCGGTCTCGGTTCCGGGGAAGACAATGCCCGCAGTTTCATAAGGTTCCGCTCGTCTCACCAGGACGTGATCAAACGGAGCGCAGCGGCGCGATCCGGGAGGTCGGTCTCAGGCTTTCGCCTCATGAACGAGGATCGCTTCGAGCGCCTCGACCGCGAGCGGCACCGGGTTTCCGCGCATGGACGACGACGCCTGCGCCGCCGCGGCAACCGCGGCGAAGCGGTCGGGGCCGAGCCCGAAGCGGCCGATCGGGGCGAGACCCTGGGCGGAGATCCACGCCGTCAGGGTCTCCGGCGCGTCGTTGGCCGGGCCGCCGAGGACGCGGGCGATCTCGGCGAACACCTCGTCGAGCCGGTGGGCAGTCAGGCCGTCGGCCCTGGCCCGGTTGGCCCGCAGAACCTGGCCGATCAGCCGGCCGCAGATGAGGCCGTGGGGCGCCGGCACGAGGCCGCCGATCACACCGGCGAGGCCATGGACCGCGCCGAGCCCGGCATTCGCGAGCGACAGCCCACCGCACAGGCTGACCCAGGCCATCTCGTCGCGCGCCGTCGGGTCCGCCGCGGCACTGTCGGTGGTGCGGTCGCCGTCCGCCATCAAACGGGCGAGGGCGACGAGGCCGCGGCCGATCGCGGGCCGAGCGATGGCGTCGGTGAAGGGCGTCGCTTTCGACGAGACATAGGGCTCGATGACCTGCACGACGGCATCGAGGCCGGAGGCGAGGGTGGTTGCGCGGGGACAATCGTCGGTGAGGGCGGGATCTACGATGGCGACGCGGGGGATCATGCGGTCGTCGCGCAGCGACACCTTGCGGCCGTGCTCCGGGCTCGCGATGACGGCGTTCTTGGTGACCTCCGCCCCGGTGCCGGCGGTGGTCGGTATGGCGACGTAGGGGAGCGGATCGGCGCCGAGCGGCTGGCCGCGGCCGATCACCTCGAGATGGTCCATCGGCGCGCTCTGCGACGGGATCAGGGCCGCCAGGGCTTTGCCGAAATCGATCGCGGCGCCACCGCCGAGGCCGACCACGGCCGTCGCGCCGAAGCGCCGCCCCGCCTCGAGCCCGGCTTCGAGTTCCGACAGCAGCGGTTCGCCGCGACAGCGGAGCGGCAGCACGTCGGCGCCCTCGGCGGTGAGCGCATCGATGAGCCAGGCCGCCCGCACCGCGTTCGCCCCGTGGGCGACGACGATGCGGTCACTGAGCCGGCGGACGAGCCCGGCGGCGCGCGCCGCCTCGCCACGGCCGAACAGGATACGCGGCGGCGCCTGGATCGCGAAGGAAGGCATGGTCGTCTCCGGGGTCCGCTCGATCTTGCTGCTCGGCCGCAGGGGGTCACGCCGCCATCGTCGCCTCGACGGCGCGGCGCCAGCGCGCATATTTGGCCGTTCGCGTCGTCTCGTCGAGAGCCGGTAGGAAGCGCCGCTCCAACGCCCAGGTCGCGGCGAAGGCGTCGGGGTCCGGATAGAGCCCGGCTTCGAGGCCGGCGAGATAGGCGGCGCCGAGCGCCGTCGTCTCCCGCACCACCGGCCGGTCCACCGGAGCGCCCAGAATGTCGGCGAGGAACTGCATCGTCCAGTCGCTCGCCGTCATGCCGCCGTCGACCCGGAGCACGCCTTCCGCCGTGGCGTCCTTCCAGTCGGCGTGCATCGCTTCGAGGAGATCGCGGGTCTGGTAGCCGACGCTTTCGAGCGCGGCGCGGGCGAATTCGGCCGGGCCGGAATTGCGGGTGAGACCGAACACGGCGCCGCGGCAATCCGGCCGCCAATAGGGCGCGCCGAGGCCGGTGAAGGCCGGCACCAGCACGAGATCCTGCGCCGGGTCCGCCTTCTCGGCGAGGGGATGGGTCTCGGCGGCGTGGCGGATGATCTTGAGGCCGTCGCGCAGCCATTGCACCACCGCGCCGGCAATGAAGATCGAGCCTTCGAGGGCATAGGTGGTGCGGCCCTTGAGGCGGTAGGCGATGGTGCCGAGGAGGCGGTTCTTCGAGGCGACGAGGTCGTCGCCGGTGTTGAGGAGCGCGAAGCAGCCCGTTCCATAGGTCGATTTCAGCATGCCGGGGCGGAAGCAGGCCTGACCGACCGTCGCCGCCTGCTGATCGCCGGCGACGCCGAGAATCGGGATCGCCCGGCCGAACAGATCGGGGCGCGTGGTGCCGTAGGGCGCCGCGCAATCGCGCACCTCGGGCAGCATCGCCATCGGCACGCCGAACGCGGCGCACAAGGCCTCGTCCCAGCGCCCCTCGCGGATGTCGTAGAGCATGGTGCGGGCGGCATTGGTGGCGTCGGTCGCGTGGACGGCGCCGTCGGTCAGCTTCCAGATCAGGAAGCAGTCCACGGTACCGAAGGCGAGCTCGCCGCGTCGGGCCCGCTCGCGCGCGCCTTCGACATGGTCGAGCAGCCATTTGATCTTGGTCGCCGAGAAATAGGGATCGATCAGAAGGCCGGTCTTGGCGGAGATCTCCGGTTCGAGGCCGTCCGCCTTGAGGCGGGCGCAGAGATCGGCGGTGCGGCGGTCCTGCCAGACGATGGCGCGGTGGATCGGCTCGCCGGTCGCCCGGTCCCAGATCACCACCGTTTCGCGCTGGTTGGTGATGCCGATCGCCGCGATGTCGGCGCCGGTGAGGCCGGCCTGCTCGATCGCGGCACGCGCGGTGCCGGCGACGCTCGACCAGAGGTCCGCCGGGTCGTGCTCGACCCAGCCGGAGGCCGGGAAATGCTGCGGGAATTCCTGCTGGGCGACGGCCTTGAGGCGCATCGCGGCGTCGAACAGGATCGCCCGCGACGAGGTGGTGCCCTGATCGATGGCGAGGATGTGCGTCATGGGGAAATCCACCTGAAGTTTCCCGGGAGAGCGCCCGGAGCATGGCGTGTCACCGGCCTCGCCCTTCTGCCCTCTCCCCGCGCGGGGTGACTATGGCGCGTAGGGCCGGATCAGGGGTGTTCGAACCCACTCCTCGTCATCCCCGCCCTTGTGGCGGGGACCCGGAGCCATGAGCGCGGGGATCGCCGCCCCTGGGTCCCGGGGACAAGCCCGGGGATGACCGCAGAGAGGTCACGCGGGGCGCCCCACACGCAAGGGCGATGCGCGTGAGGGCGATGGGCGTGAGGGCCGTGTGCGGAAGCGCCGAAAGCGTCTCCGGCAAGGCGGCGAGGCGGGCCGGCGTATCGCCGGTCCGCCTCGGGTTCATTCAGTCCGGTCGGATCACTCCTGCCGGATCACTCTTGCCAAGACTTGATCAGCTGGTCGTAATCGACGGTGACCGGCTTGTCCTTCTCGTTGGCGAGCGGGAGCTGCGGCGCGAGCTGGCCGTGCTCGACGGCGTACTTATTCCACCATTCGAGGTCGTGCTTGGCGGCGAGCTTCGGCCCGATATCGCCCTGGACGCCCGAGCGCTCGATGCGCTGAAGCACCTTCTCCTGCTCGGCGCAGAGCGAATCCATCGCCTCCTGCGGGGTCTTGGCGCCGGAGGCGGCGTCGCCGATGTTCTGCCACCAGAGCTGAGCGAGCTTCGGATAATCCGGCACGTTGGTGCCGGTCGGGGTCCACTGCACGCGGGCCGGAGAGCGGTAGAACTCGACGAGGCCGCCGAGCTTCGGCGCGCGCTCGGTGAAGCTCTTGTCGCGGATGGTGCTCTCACGGATGAAGGTGAGGCCCACGTGCGACTTCTTCACGTCCACGGTCTTCGAGGTGACGAACTGGGCATAGAGCCAGGCCGCCTTGGCGCGATCGACCGGGGTCGACTTCATCAGCGTCCAAGACCCCGCGTCCTGGTAGCCGAGCTTCATGCCCTCCTTCCAATAGACGCCGTGGGGCGAGGGGGCCATGCGCCACTTCGGGGTACCGTCCGCGTTCACGACCGGCAGGCCGTCCTTCACCATGTCGGCGGTGAAGGCGGTGTACCAGAAGATCTGCTGGGCGATCTCACCCTGGGCCGGCACCGGGCCGGATTCGCCGAAGGTCATGCCCTGGGCCGAGGGCGGCGCGTAGGCCTTCAGCCAGTCGAGATATTTCTTGATCGAGTAGACGGCGGCCGGGCCGTTGGTGTCGCCGCCGCGATCGACGCACGAGCCGATCGGACGATCGTGATCGTCGACCCGGATGCCCCATTCGTCCACCGGCTTGCCGTTCGGCAGGCCCTTGTCGCCGTTGCCGGCCATCGACAGCCACGCGTCGGTGAAGCGCCAGCCGAGCGACGGGTCCTTCTTGCCATAGTCCATATGGCCGTAGACCTTCTTGCCGTCGATCTCGCGACCGGTGAAGAACTCGGCGATGTCCTCGTAGGCCGACCAGTTGACCGGGACGCCGAGGTCGTAGCCGTACTTCGCCTTGAAGTCGGCCTTGTTCTTCGGGTCGGTGAACCAGTCGTAGCGGAACCAGTAGACGTTGGCGAACTGCTGGTCGGGAAGCTGGTAGAGCTTGCCGTCCGGAGCGGTGGTGAAGGACTTCCCGATGAAGTCGTTGACGTCGAGGCCGGGATTGGTGACGTCCTTGCCCTCGCCGGCCATCCAGTCGGTCAGGTCGCGGACCTGCTTGTAACGCCAGTGGGTGCCGATCAGGTCGGAATCGTTGATGTAGCCGTCGTAGATGTTCTCGCCGGTCTGCATCTGGGTCTGCAGCTTCTCGATCACGTCGCCCTCGCCGATGAGGTCGTGGGTGATCTTGATGCCGGTGATCGCGGTGAAGGCGGGCGCCAGCACCTTCGATTCATATTCGTGGGTGGTGATGGTCTCGGAGACGACCTTGATCTCCATGCCCTGGAAGGGCTTGGCGGCGTCTATGAACCACTGCATTTCGGCTTCCTGATCGGCGCGCGAGAGCGTCGAAAGGGGGCCGATTTCCTTGTCGAGGAACGTCTTGGCGGCGTCCATGTCGGCGAAGGCGGGGCTTGCGGTGGCAAGGCCTCCCACGGCGAACAGGGCGAGCGCCATCGCGGTCGATGCGCGAAGCGGTTTCATTGTTCTTGTCTCCTCCCGGATGCGGGTCTTCGCCGGGCCATCCCCCGGCGGGGCCGTCGCACCCCGTCACACCCAGCGGAAAACCGCCACGGCGTAGACGAGGCAGAGAATCAGCGCCCCCCAAAGCGGTGCGCCGAACAGAGCGAGCCAGCCGATGCAGAGAAAGGCTGAGCCCAGAAGCGAGATGAAGAGGCGGTCGCCGCGCGTCGTCTCGATGCGCAGCACGCCGACGCGGGGAATCTCCGGAAACCGGATCGCGAGAACGGTGAAGATGATGAGGAGCGAGGCGATCGCGTAGAAGAACAGCGCGATCGGCAGCGTCCAGGCCATCCAGCCGCCGGGGATCATCGGGCCGAACCAGTCGGTCGCGCCGTCCTTGGTGGGCACCGCGGCGATGAGCGCGCCGAGCGCGGCGAGGAGAACGAGGCCGACGACGACGTAGACGATCGGCCAACGACGGGTGGACGACATCACACCCTCCCCAGGGCGAAGCCCTTGGCGATGTAGTTGCGGACGAACCAGATCACGAGCGCGCCCGGGATGATGGTGAGGACGCCGGCGGCGGCGAGCACGCCCCAGTCCATGCCGCTCGCCGAGACCGTGCGGGTCATGGTGGCGGCGATCGGCTTGGCGTTGACCGCGGTCAGCGTGCGGCTCAGGAGCAGCTCGACCCAGGAGAACATGAAGCAGAAGAACGCCGCGACGCCGATGCCGCTCGCGATCAGCGGCATGAAGATCTTCACGAAGAACCGCGCGAAGCTGTAGCCGTCGATATAGGCGGTCTCGTCGATCTCCTTCGGCACGCCGCGCATGAAGCCTTCGAGAATCCACACCGCGAGCGGGACGTTGAAGAGACAGTGGGCGAGGGCCACCGCGATCGGCGTGTCGAATAGCCCGATCGACGAATAGAGCTGGAAGAAGGGCAGGGCGAACACCGCCGGCGGTGCCATCCGGTTGGTCAGCAGCCAGAAGAACAGGTGCTTGTCGCCCATGAAGGTGTAGCGGCTGAAGGCGTAGGCCGCCGGCAGCGCCACTGTGATCGAGATCACCGTGTTCATCACCACGTAGGTGATCGAGTTGACGTAGCCCATGTACCAGGCCGGATCGGTCAAGATCGTGTGGTAATTGGCGAAGGTCAGGTCGCGCGGCCACAGCGTGAAGGTCGAGGTGATCTCCTGGTTGGTCTTCAGGCTCATGGTGACGAGCCAATAGATCGGCAACAGCAGGAACAGGAGATAGAGCACCATCACCACGGCGGAGCCGTTGATGCGGACCCCCGCGCGGGTGCGGGCGGCGGGGGCGGAGAGGGTCAATTCGGCCATCAGCGCGCCTCCCGGTCGAAGCTGGTCATGACGGTGTAGAACACCCAGGAAATCAGGAGGATCACGAGGAAGTACATGATCGAGAAGGCGGCGGCCGGGCCGAGATCGAACTGGCCGACGGCCATCTTCACGAGGTCGATCGAGAGGAACGTCGTGGCGTTGCCGGGGCCGCCGCCGGTGACGACGAAGGGCTCGGTGTAGATCATGAAGCTGTCCATGAAGCGCAGCAGCACGGCGATGAGGAGCACGCCCTTCATCTTCGGCAGCTCGATGTAGCGGAAGACCTTCCACCGGCTCGCCTGGTCGATCTTGGCGGCCTGGTAATAAGCCTGCGGGATCGATTGCAGGCCGGCATAGCAGAGCAGCGCGATGAGGCTCGTCCAGTGCCAGACGTCCATGACGACGATGGTGGCCCACGCGTCCACCGGATCGTTGGTGTAGTTGTAGTCGATGCCGATCGCCTCGAGGGTGTTGCCGAGGAGGCCGATATCGACGCGGCCGAAGATCTGCCAGATGGTGCCGACGACGTTGAACGGGATCAGCAGCGGCAGCGCCATCAGGACCAAGCAGACCGAGGTCCACACGCCCTTCTTCGGCATGTTGAGGGCGATGAAGATGCCGAGCGGCACCTCGATCGCGAGGATGATCGCCGAGAACATCAACTGGCGCCACAGGGCGCCCCACAGCCGGTCCGAGTGGATCATGTCGTCGAACCAGCCGAGACCCGCCCAGAAGAACGCGTTGTTGCCGAACGTGTCGTTGACCGAATAATTGACCACCGTCATGAGCGGGATGACGGCGGAGAAGGCGACGAGGACGAGCACCGGCAGGACGAGCAGCCAGGCCTTGTGGTTGACGGTCTTTTCCATCAGGCGGCCTTTCCCTGAAGTTCGCCCTCGGGGCTGACGCGCCAATCGTCCGCGTAGACGAGAGTGTGGGCGGGATCGAAGGCGAAGCGGTTCGCGTCGGCGGGGAGGCCCTCGCCCTCGGGCAGGATGGCGTTGAGCTCGCGGCCGAAGAATTCGGCGCGGGCGATACGGTGGCGGCCGACGTCCTGGACGCGGGTGATGCGCACCGGCAGGCCTTCCGTGGCGCTGAGGCGGACGAATTCCGGCCGGACGCCGATCTGAACCCGGCCCGTCGGCGCGCCGTAGGCGCCGCCGAGCGGCACGGCGACGCCTTCGACGAGGGCGACGCTCCCCTCGACCCGCGCCTCGATCAGGTTCATGCCCGGCGAGCCGATGAAATAGCCGACGAAGGTGTGGCCGGGGCGCTCGAACAGCTCCTCCGGCGTGCCCATCTGCACGACGCGGCCGCCGTGCATCACGACGACCTTGTCGGCGAAGGTCAGCGCCTCGGTCTGGTCGTGGGTCACGTAGATCATCGTGTGCCCGAACTCGCGGTGCACGGATTTGAGCTGCGCGCGCAGCTCCATCTTCATGTGCGGGTCGATGACGGTCAGCGGTTCGTCGAAGAGGATCGCATTGACGTCCTCGCGCACCATGCCGCGGCCGAGGCTGATCTTCTGCTTGGCGTCGGCGGTGAGGCCGCGGGCCTTGCGACCGAGCTCGCTCTCCATGCCGATCATGCGGGCGATGGTCTGTACTCGGTCGGCGATGTAGGCGGCGTCGCGGCCGCGGTTGCGCAAGGGGAAGGCGAGATTGTCGCGCACGCTCATGGTGTCGTAGACGACCGGGAACTGGAACACCTGGGCGATGTTGCGTTCCGCGGTCGGTGCCATCGTCACGTCGCGGTCGCCGAACAGCACCCGCCCCTGGCTCGGCGTGACGAGGCCGGAGATGATGTTGAGAAGGGTGGTCTTGCCGCAGCCGGAGGCGCCGAGCAGCGCATAGGCGCCGCCGTCGTCCCAGACGTGGTCCATCTCCTTGAGGGCGTAGTCCTCGTCCGAGGTCGGATGGGCGAGGTAGGAGTGGGCGAGTTTCGAGAGGGTGATACGGGCCATGGTGCGCTCCTCTCAGGCCGCGGCCGCGTAAGCCGCGGAGGCGACGAGGCCGCCGTCTTCGGCGAACACGTAGACGTGGGCCGGATCGAGCCAGACGGACAGGTCGCTCCCCGGCGCCCGGTCGTGGACGCCCGAGACGAGGCCGATCCAGCGGTCCGTGCCGTGGTCGAGGTGGAGGAAGGTCTCCGAGCCGGTGATTTCGGTGACCGAGACGCGGGTGCGGAATTCGAGCGCGCCGCCGATGCCGGCGGGGCGCGCGAGCTCGAGGTGGTTCGAGCGGAACCCGGCGAGATAGCGCCCGTCGCGCAGCCCGGCGAACGCGCCGGCGGCCTCGACGCTCTGCCCGTCGCCGAACATGATGCGACCGCCGGTGCGGGAAACCCGGACGAAATTCATCGGCGGGTCGCTGAACACGCGGGCGGTCAACGCGTCCTTCGGCTTGCGGTAGACCTCGGCGGTCGGCCCGAACTGGGTGACCCGGCCTTCCCACAGCGTCGCGGTGTTGCCGCCGAGGAGCAGCGCCTCCTCGGGCTCTGTCGTCGCATAGACGAAGATCGAGCCGGATTCGGCGAAGATGTTGGGGATTTCGGCGCGCAATTCCTCGCGCAGCTTGTAATCGAGGTTGGCGAGCGGCTCGTCGAGCAGGACGAGCCCGGCTTCCTTGACGAGGGCGCGGGCCAGCGCACAGCGCTGCTGCTGGCCGCCGGAGAGCTCGAGCGGCTTGCGGGCGAGCAGCGGCGTCAGCTTCAGGAGATCGGCCGCCTTGCGCACATCGCGGTCGATCTCGGCCGCGCTCTTGCGCAACAGGCGCAGCGGCGAGGCGATGTTCTCGTACACGCTCATCGACGGGTAGTTGATGAATTGCTGGTAGACCATCGCGACCTTGCGGTCCTGCACCCGCTGGCCGGTCACGTCCTCGCCGTTCCAGCGCAGGCGGCCCGCGCTCGGCACCTCGAGACCCGCCATCAGCCGCATCAGGGTGGTCTTGCCCGACAAGGTCGGCCCCAGGAGCACGTTCATCGTCCCGCGCTCCAGCGTCAGATGCGTCGGATGAATGTGCGCCCGGCCGGCGACGGTCTTCGTCACCCCGTCCAATTCCAGCGCCATGTCTTCCTCCCCGCCGCCGATTATTCGGCGGCTGCCTTCTTTCTTTCGGCCGCCATGAATGCATCGATGGCGACAACGTCTTCTGGCGCGAGGCGCAGCCCGAGCTTCGAGCGGCGCCACACCACGTCGGCGGCCTCCCGGGCATATTCGCGATCCATCAGCCACTTGAGCTCGGCTTCTGTCAGGGTCGCGCCGAAATCGTGCCCGAGATCGGCCTTGTCGCGCGCCGATCCGAGGATCGTACGCGCTTCGGTGCCGTAGGCGCGAATGAGGCGCCCGGCCCAATAGGAATCGAGGAATGGATAATCGCGCCGCAAGCCCGCGATGAGCGCGGCGACCCCGTCGTGGGGAAAGTCGCCGCCCGGCAGCGGCACCCGTGCGGTCCAGGGTCCGCGATCGTTGCCGAGGACGGGAGCGAGCTTCTCCATGGCGTGCTCGGCGAGGCGGCGGAAGGTGGTGATCTTGCCGCCGAACACGTTGAGCATCGGTGCCCCGGTGGTATCGAGGCTCAGTACATAATCGCGGGTCGCCGCGGTCGCCGACTTGGCGCCGTCGTTGTAGAGCGGGCGCACCCCCGAATAGGTCCACACCACGTCGGCGGCGGTGACCGGCCGTTCGAAATAGTCGCTCGCGAAGGCGCAGAGATAATCGCGCTCCTCGTCGGTGCAGCGGGCCTCCGCCGGCGCCCCCTTGTGGTCCTTGTCGGTGGTGCCGATCAGGGTGAAGTCCTGCTCGTAGGGGATCGCGAAGATGATCCGCCCGTCGGCGCCCTGGAAGAAATAGCAGCGGTCGTGATCGTAGAGCCGGCGCGTCACGATGTGGCTGCCGCGCACCAGCCGCACGCCTTCGGAGGAATTGATCCGCGCGACGTTGCGGATCACGTCCTCGACCCACGGGCCGCCGGCATTGACGAGGGCGCGGGCCTGGTAGGCCGTCCGCCCGTCTTCACCCTCGGTGACGATCGACCACAGACCGTCCTCGCGGCTCGCCGAGACGACGCGGGTGCGGGTCAGGATGCGGGCGCCGCGGGCCTCGGCATCGCGGGCATTGAGCACCACGAGGCGGGAATCCTCGACCCAGCAATCGGAATATTCGTAGGCGTGGCGGAAGCTCTTCTTGAGCGGCTTGCCGGCCGGATCGCGGGCAAGATCGAGGGTGCGGGTCGCCGGCAGGATCTTGCGGCCGCCGAGGGTGTCGTAGAGGAACAGGCCGAGGCGGATCAGCCAGGCCGGCCGGCGGCCCTTCATCCACGGCATCACGGTCGACAGGAGCCGCGAGGTCGGCGTGTCGCTGTCGAAATGCATGCCGGCATGCCACGGCAGCACGAAGCGCATCGGCCAGGAGATGTGCGGCATGGCGACGAGCAACGTCTCGCGCTCCTCGAGCGCCTCGCGCACCAGACGGAACTCGAAATATTCGAGATAACGCAGGCCACCGTGAAAGAGCTTGGTCGAGGAGGACGAGGTCGCCTGGGCGAGATCGCCCTGCTCGGCGAGGACGACCGACAGGCCGCGGCCGGAGGCATCGCGCGCGATGCCGCAACCGTTGATGCCTCCCCCACGATGAAGATGTCGACCACGGACACCGTCGAAGCCCTTCCCGGACGCTCTTGTCGTTGTAGCCAACGTGCGACGAAAGCGCGGGGCGGTCAATGCGGATTTTCGCTTTCGCGCCTTTTTGAAATTAAACGAACATATTGCACTGCAAAAAGAGCGCGCGGTTTGTCGGGGACGCTTCGCACCTGCACGCTGAAATCCACCGCGGCGCAGCATGGAATTTGGGATGACAAGGGCGCCGTACCGGTGCCAACATCCGCGTCCCTATCCGAAGCGCGCAAATTCGCGTCATAAGCGAATGTAAAGGAAGACTGCGGTGGCCCTGAGTTTCCGCCAGACCGAAATCCTCGAAATCGCACGGGCCGAAGGGCGGGTGGTCGTCGAAGACCTCGCCCGCCGATTCGACGTGACGCTGCAGACGATCCGCCGGGATCTGACCGAACTCGCCGACGCCGGGCTGCTCGACCGCGTCCACGGCGGCGCCATTTTGCGCGCCGGTGTCGCCAATATCGGCTACGAGCAGCGCCGGCGCATGAACGAGGCCGCCAAGGTCGCGATCGCCCGGGCGTGCGCCGCGGCGATCCCCGAGAATTCCTCGCTCATCATGAATCTCGGCACCACGACGGAGGCGGTCGCCCACGAGCTCCTCGCCCATCGCAACATCACCGTCATCACCAACAACATGAACGTGGCGAACACGCTCGTCGCCAATCCGTCGTGCGATGTGATGCTCGCAGGCGGCGCGCTGCGGCGCAGCGACGGCGGCCTCGTCGGCGAGTTGACGACGCAGTTTTTCGAGCAGTTCAAGGTGGATATCGCGGTGATCGGCGTCTCGGCGCTCGATCAGGACGGCGATCTGCTCGATTTCGACCTCGCCGAGGTCCGGGTCTCGAAGGCGATCCTGCGTCAGGCCCGGCGGGTCTTTCTCGTCGCCGACCATTCGAAGCTCGGCCGCTCGGCCCCGGCGCGGCTCGCCTCGCTGTCCGAGATCAACCGCATGTTCACCGACGCGCCGCTGCCGCCGGAATTGGCGCGGCGCTGCGCGGAATGGGGCACCGAGGTGACCGTCGCGGCCGCGTAAGGCCGCGACGGTGTAGATCCTCCGGCCCGACGCGCGTGGTCGGGCCGGCCGTATGTCGGAGCGATCAGCCCTTCAGCGCGGCGGCGAGCACGGTCGCGAGCGGCGTCGTCGGGCGGCCGATCAGCCGGCTCAGGGTGTGGCTGTCGTCATAGAGACCGCCCTTCGAAGCGCCCGTGTCGGAATCGGCGAGCAGCGCGGCGAAGCCCTCCGGCAGCCCGAACTTCACGAGCAGCGCCTGATATTCGGCCGCAGGCAGGTTGTTGAAGGCGACCGGCTTTCCGGCGAGCTTCGAGAGCTCCGCCGCCCAATCGGCGAGGGTGAAGGCGGTGTCGCCGGCGAGTTCGTAGACCTGACCGGCATGCTCGTCGCCGCCGGCGAGAACGGCGGCGGCCGCCGCCGCATAATCGGCACGGGACGCCGCCGCGATGCGGCCGTCGCCCGAGGCGCCGAACACCACGCCGTGCTCCAGCGCCGGGCCGATGTTGCCGTTGTAGTTCTCGGTGTACCAGCCGTTGCGCAGCAGGGCGAAGGAGAGCCCGGACGCCTTCAGGAGCGCTTCGGTCGCGAGGTGCTCGACGCGCAGCCCGAGCTGCGAGGTGTCGGCGTGAAGGAGGCTCGTATAGGCGACGAAGCCGACGCCGGCGGCCTTCGCCGCCTCGATGACGTTGCGGTGCTGCGGCTCGCGCTGGCCGATCGCGCTCGAGGAGATGAGGAGCAGACGGCCGATGCCGGCGAACGCCGCGATGAGCGTCTCGGGCTTGTCGTAGTCGGCGACGCGGGTCTCGACGCCGAGCGCGGCGAGATCGGCGACGGCCTCCTTGGAGCGGGCGGTGGCGACGATCCGATCGGCGGGCACGCTCTTCACGAGGGCCTGGACGGTGAGGCGGCCGAGGTGGCCGTTCGCGCCCGTGACGAGGATGCGCGGGGAGGGGGTCGACATGGGGATATCCTTGCTGGTCTAAAATCGGGGTCAGGTCTAAGATCGTGTAAAGGTCTTCGATCTGATGCAGGTCTAGAATAGAGACCGCTAGGTGCCTTGATAAGGAGGCAGTTTTTCGTGACTAGGTTATCGGGAGGGAACCTCCCCCGACGCGGCCGGGCCGACCGGACCGAGTTCGAAACTCTGGTGCTGCCCGCACAGTCCATCGCGTGTGCCGACGAACGTGCCGCCGAACCCGCGTCGGACGAGGGCGCGGAGGATGCGGGTGCCGTGCTCTCGTCGCAGTTCGGCTTCTGGCAGGCCCAGGGCTTCGATGCGTCCCGCTGCCCAGTCCGCGACGTGCTCGATCATCTGGCCGGAAAATGGGTGCTGCTGATCGTGATGGCGCTGGCCGAAGCGCCGAAGCGCTTCAGCGAGCTGCACCGGGCGATCCCCGACGTCTCGAAGCGCATGCTGACCCAGTCCCTGCGCGATCTGGAGCGCGACGGTCTCGTGGACCGCACCGTCTACCCGACCAAGCCGCCGAGCGTCGAATATGCGCTGACCGAGCTCGGACGCTCGCTGTTGGCGCCGATCGGCGGGGTCATCGCCTGGGCCGAGCAGCGTCATCCGGACATTCGCGACGCGCGCCGCCGGTTCGACGGCTGACGGCGTCCGGCACGATTGCAGAAAAGGGGAAAGGTCAGAGGGTCCCGAACGCGTAAGCGATGAGGCCGGCGATCGGCTCGGCGGCGCCGATGATCGCGACGATGGTCGCGGCCGCGAGAAGGCTCGCGATCAGCGCGAGCTCGGTGGCGGCCGAATTCGGAACCGGGGCTTCCAGACGATTGACGCGGGCCTGCATGACCCTCTCCTCATGATCGCTCATGGCGGCCCTACGCTGCCGTCGAACTCCGGGCGCCTCTGAAGCACCCGCGAACGCCATCATGCGCCAAGCCGCTTGCCGCGAAGTTAAGGCGGCAACCGGTCATCCGGTTCCCGTGCCCATGGTTAGCGAACGGCAAACGGCGTCGGTGCAATCCAATCCTTTGCACTGCGGCATGCGACGCCTACATGTCGACGGCGCGGGCGCTGACGCCCGAACGGAGCCAACGCCTTGCGCCTGTCGAGCCTGACCGGGGACGCCGCGGAGATCGTCTCCACCCTGATCGAGCGCAGCGGGCTCGGCACACCCTCTCTCCGCCTCGGCGTGACGGGGCTGTCCCGGGCGGGCAAGACGGTGTTCATCTCCGCCCTCGTCCACACGCTGCTTCACGGCGGCCGGCTGCCTCTGTTCGAGCCGGCGTCGTCGGGGCGTCTCGCCGGCGCCCGCCTCGATCCCCAGCCGGACGACGCGGTGCCCCGCTTCGACTACGAGCGACACATCGCGGCCCTCGTCGACGAGCGGGTGTGGCCGGACTCGACCCGCATGGTCGCCGAACTCCGCATCACCCTCGATTATGAATCGGCGACCTTCCTCGGCCGCACCCTGGGGCGCGGCCGGCTCCACCTCGACATCGTCGATTATCCCGGCGAGTGGCTGCTCGACCTCGCGCTCCTCGACAAGGATTACGCCACCTGGTCGACCGAGACAGTCGCCCGCATGCGCGCCCGCCCGCCGCTCGCCGAAAGCCAGGCCTTCCTCGCCGCGATCGAAGCGCTCGCGCCCGAGGCGGTAGAGGACGAGGCGGAGGCCCGGCGTCTCGCCGGCCTCTTCACCGCCCACCTGAAGGCGCGCCGCGCCGATCCGGAGGCGCTCGCCTCCGATCCGCCGGGCCGCTTCCTGATGCCGGGCGACCTCGAGGGTTCGCCGGCGCTCACCTTCGCGCCGCTCGTGCCGACAGAGGGCGAGCGCGGCTCGCTCGCGGCCATGATGGCGCGGCGCTACGAGGCCTACCGCAATCACGTGGTCCGCCCGTTCTTCCGCGAGCACTTCGCCCGGCTCGACCGCCAGATCGTCCTCGTCGACGCGCTCGCCGCCCTCGACCACGGCGCGGCGGCGACGCGGGAGCTCGAACGGGTGCTCGCCGACGTGCTCGCCGCCTTCCGCCCCGGCCGGCTCTCCTGGCTCGGCGGCCTCGTCGACCGGCGCATCGACCGCATCCTGTTCGCCGCCACCAAGGCCGACCATCTCAATCACCGCGACCACGACCGTCTCGAGGCGATCCTGTCCCGCCTCGTCGCCGCCGCGATCGAGCGCGCCGCCTTCTCGGGGGCCGCCGTCGACGTGCTCGCCATCGCCGCCGTGCGCGCCACCCGCGAGGCGACGGTGCGGCGCGGCAGCGAGCGTCTGCCGGCCATTCTGGGGACGCCGATCGCCGGCGAGACGGTCGGCGGCGAGACCTATGACGGCGCGACCGAGATCGCCTTCTTCCCCGGCGACCTGCCGACCGATCCCGCCGCGGTGTTCGGCCGACGCGAGGGCGACGGCGCGCTGCGCTTCCTGCGCTTCCGCCCGCCGCAACTCGAACGCTCCGCCGACGGCCTTCGTCTCGTGCTGCCGCACATCCGCCTCGACCGGGCGCTGCAATTCCTCATCGGAGACCGTTTGGCATGATCGGTGAGGACACCCCGCCGCGCCGCCCGGCCGCCTTCCGGCTCGACGAGGCCGTGATGGTCGAGGCCGGCGCCACGGAGCGCATCGACCCCTCCCGCCCGGCGATCGAGCCGGAGCCGGACGACGACGACCGGCCGCCGGTCGTGCCGGCGAAGCGGCGCGGCGCGCCCTGGGCGGGCCTCTTCTTCACCGGGCTCGGGGGCCTCGCCTCGCTCGGGATCGGCCTGTCGATCGATCGGCTGATCGAGGATCTGTTCGCCCGCGCCGACTGGCTCGGCTGGCTTGCCGCCGTGCTCGCCGCCGCGGCCGCCGTCGGGGCGCTCGCGATCGTCGTGCGCGAGGCGGTGGCGATCCTGCGGCTCAAGCGCATCGAGGACCTGCGCACCCGGGCCGAGACCGCCGCGGCGGCCGACGACCGTGCGGCGGCGGAGACGGTCGTGGCCGACCTCGTGCGGCTGATGCGCGAACGCCCGGAAACGGCTCATGGCCGGGCCGCGCTTGCCGGCCACCTCGCCGAAATCATCGACGGCCGCGACCTCGTCGGCCTCGCCGAGCGGGAGCTTCTGGAGCCGCTCGACCGCCAGGCCCGGGCCCTCGTCACCGACGCCGCGAAGCGCGTCTCGGTGGTGACGGCCCTGTCGCCGCGGGCGATCGTCGATCTCCTCTTCGTCCTCGCCTCGTCGATGGCGCTGATCCGCCGGCTCGCCCGGCTCTATGGCGGCCGGCCCGGCTTCCTCGGCTTCGTCACCCTCGCCCGCCACGTCGTGGGCCACCTCGCGGTGACGGGCGGCATGGCGGCGGGGGACTCGATCCTGCATGAGCTCGTCGGCAAGGGCATCGCGACGCGCATCTCGGCGAAGCTCGGCGAGGGCGTCGTCAACGGCCTGATGACGGCTCGGGTCGGGCTTGCCGCCATCGACGTATGCCGTCCGCTGCCGTTCGTCGCCACGAAGCGGCTGCGCGTCTCCGACGTCGTCACCGACATCGGCACCTTCGCGCCCGGTGTGCGGAACGGGGAGGGGTGAGCCTCATCGTTCGATGAACCTTGAGCCGCCGTCATGCGTCGAGACCGGCCGTGTTTCACCGTCCTCTCCCCTCCTTCTCCCCGCTGGGGAGAAGGTGCCCCGAAGGGGCGGATGAGGGGAAAATCTATTCATTTTAATGCGTTATGGGTTGGCAAAAGCCCCCTCATCCGGGCCTGCCGGCCCACCTTCTCCCCGCGGGCGGGGAGAAGGGAGCGGTGCCTGCGGATCGAAATGGGGCCGCTCGGAACATTATGGAGGAGGAGTGGCCGCCGCGCCGGCCTCAGCTCTTGTGCGCCTGACGGCCGAGCTCTTCGTCGATGAAGTAGAGCCGCCCCGGCGCGTCGGCGAGGAGGCCGACCTTGTCGATGATGGTGCGGAACAGGGCCTCCTCCTCGCGCTGCTCGGCGACGAACCATTGCAGGAATTGGAAGGCGTCGTGGTCGTTCTCGGCGCGGGCGAGGTCGACGGCGGCGTTGACGACCGCGGTCACCTTCGCCTCGTGGGCGGCGATCTCACGCAGGAGGCCGGTCACGTCGTTCGCCGCAAAGCTCGGCGCCGGGATCGCCGCGAAGGTGATCTTGAGGTCGCGGTCGTGGAGATATTCGAAGGTCCGGTGCATGTGGCCGAGTTCCTCCGTGGCATGGCGGAGCAGGAAGGCCTTCGTCCCATCGAGATGATGCTCGCCCGCCCAGGCCGCGGCCTGGAGATAGATCTGATGGGACTGCAGATCGATGTTGAGCAGCCGGTTGAGCGCTTCGACGAGCTTGTCGGTCACGGGTGTCGTCTCCGGTTCGGGGCAGAATTAGGGTTCGCACGCTGTCCGGACGGTGGGCCGGTCGAGCGCACGGGACATTGGGTTCCAGTCAAGGTCGCGCGTCGATGAAAGCGAACCTTCACGGAGCCGAGGTGCATTCCTTGCGTCGCTCACGGTTGTTGCGAGAGGCGGCACGGGAGAGGAGATAGCTATTTGAGATATGCTTCGCAATAACGCTTCGTCAGAGGGTCGAATATTTATATATATTCGAATTATATTTATTATTGTTCGAGTGAAATCGATCACCGGCGATTGCTATCCTGGGTCGTGATTCCGCTTCGGCTCACGCATCGCCCTGCGACTCTTCCACAAAAGAGGCGTCGAGTGTTGCCGCGGCGCTCTTTCCTTAATCAAAGGTTACCTGTTTGGATGGCGTCCGACGTCGCGGTGCTTCGGCCCGCGCAGAGGTGGTGTTTGGGGCGTAGGGGGAAGCGGTCGTGGGATCGAAAGGTGGGTCGAAGGCTTTCCGGCGTCTCGGGCTCGCATCGCTCGGAACGGTGATGGTGTGTGGGCCCAGGTGGCCATGGCGGCGGATGCGCCGGCGGTCACGACGCCCGCCGCGCCGGAGCCGATCGATTATGTCCGCGTCTGCGATGCCCAGGGCACCGGCTATTTCTATATTCCGGGTACCGAGACCTGCATGCGCATCAGCGGGCTCGTCTATTACGAATATTGGGTGAACGGCAGCGACGGCTACAACCAGCCGGGCTGGTACAATCGCGACCTCGCCGGCTCGCTGTCCTATGTCCGCAGCGAGCTCTTCGTCGATGCCCGCACGGCGACGGAGTTCGGCGACCTGCGCAGCCACATCGATCTCCGTTTCAACAATTACGATGCGAACGGCAGCGTCAACCGGACCTATCAGGGCAACCAGACCAACTTGAACCTCTACCAGGGCTATATTTCCTGGAACGGGTTCACCGCCGGCCGCATCCAATCGTTCTACGACTTCTTCACCGGCTCGACCTACGAAGAGAACTACGAGCCCGCCTGGTCGGACAACAAGCTCAACGTCTTCGCCTACACCTACAAGGTGACGAGCGGCCTCAACGCGACGGTCTCGATCGAAGACACGGCGGAGCGGCGTTATGGCATCATCAACGCCCCCGGCTATTTCACCGGAACGGAGAGCCTCGGCTATGCCGGCGCGCGTTATCCGGACATCGTCGGTCAGCTCAACTGGACGCAGTCGTGGGGCGCCGTGCAGCTCTCCGCGGCGAGCCACGACGTGATGGCGACGGAAACGGCCGGCTACGGCGTCGATTCGAGCAAGATGGGCTGGGCCGTCGGCCTCGGCGCCCAATTCAATCTACCTTTCCTCGGCAGCGGCGACAGCATCACCTTCCAGGGCAACATCACCCAGGGCGCCCTGTCCTACGCGGCGGTCAACGCGATCGGCCCGACTACGCTCGTCGGCTCGACCACGCCGGCTGCGGCGGACGCCATCGTCGTCGATCAGAGCGGCACCAACGCGCTCCAGCTCGCCAATGCCTGGAGCTTCGGCGGCGGCCTCACCCACAATTTCTCGCCGCAATGGCAGCTCAATCTCGGCGCGTCCTATCTCGACGTGACGAACCTGACGAGCGCCTACGACTTCACCAACACCGACTTCCAGGCGAACGTCATCTATATGCCGATCAACAATTTCTCGATCGGTGCCGAAGTCGAATACAAGTACATCGCCCCCACGACCGGCCCGACCGGCAACGCGCTGACGACCCTGATCCACTTCGAGCGCGATTTCTGATCCGCCGATGGCGAAGTCCCCGGCGCCCGATCTCTCGCTGTTCGATCTGAGCGGGCGCAAGGCGCTCGTCACCGGCGCGAGCCGCGGCCTCGGCCGCGCCCTCGCCGAGGGGCTCGCCCGCGCCGGGGCGGACGTGGCGATCACCGCCCGCACCCGGCCCGCGCTCGCCGAAACGGCCCGGGCCGTCGAGGCGCTTGGCCGTCGCGCCGTGCCGGTCGCGCTCGACGTCAGCGACCGCGCCGCGCTCGAAGCGGGTTTGGCCGGCGCCGCGGCCGCGCTCGGCGGCCTCGATATCCTCGTCAACAATGCCGGAATCGAGGAGGTCCGCCCCTCGCTCGACGTCGACGAGGCGCTGTGGGACCGCATCCTCGACACCAATCTCAAGGGCGCCTTCTTCGCCGCCCAGGCGGCCGCCCGGCGCATGCGCGACGACGGGCGCGGCGGGGCGATCCTCAATCTCTGCTCGCTGACGTCGGAGGTCGGCGTGCCGACCGCGGTGCCGTACGGTTCGTCGAAGAGCGGGCTCCTCGGCATGACCCGCGCGCTCGCCGCCGAGTGGGCGCCGCTCGGCATCCGCGTCAACGCGATCGAGCCCGGCTATTTCCGCACCGCGATGACCGACGTCTTCTATGCGGACGAGGACTGGCAGGCGGCGATGCTGAAGAAGATCCCGCTCGCCCGCTTCGGCCGCCTCGAAGACGTGATCGGCGCCGCGATCTTTCTCGTCTCCGACGCCTCGGCCTACGTGACCGGCGTCGCCCTTCCCGTCGACGGCGGCTTCCTCGCCTCGATCTGATCGCGCCGCCGCTGGGAACCACCGGCGCTGTCCGGTCTTTGCCGACGGATGCGCCGGCGACCTGATCCGCCTCAATGTCATCGGCCGGTCTGGTGGCAGAGATAGCGGTGACGGCCGGGCGAAGCGGCGGCGTTGGCGTGGCGGCGTGGCCGCCACCGGGAGCGAGGAACAACGGACATGGCGAATCCGCCGACGGTGAACGGCCCGACCGGGGCGAGCGTGGCCCCTGGGGCGACCGAGACGACCGGTGCGGCGGCGCGGGAGTGCCTCGTCACCCTCAATGCCGGTTCGTCGTCCATCAAGTTCGCGCTGTTTGCGATCGCGGACGGAACCCTCGATCTGCTGGCCCGGGGCCAGGTGGAGGGTTTCGGCGCCCATCCGCGCTTCGAGGTGAAGCCGGCCGACGGCCCAGAAATCTCCCGCGATCTCGCCGAGGACGAGGATGCCCACGATCACAAGGCCGCGCTCGAAACCATCCTCGGCTGGCTCGGCGAGAACCACCCGAACGCCTGCGTCGTCGCGGTCGGCCACCGCATCGTCCACGGTGGCCTCAAATATGCCGAACCGGCGATCGTCGATGACGCGCTGATGGCCGAGGTCGAGGCGTTGAGCCCGCTCGCGCCGCTGCATCAGCCGCACAACATCGCCGGGATCGAGGCCGCCCGCGCCGCTTTCCCCGGCGTGCCGCAGGTCGCCTGCTTCGACACGGCGTTCCACCGGGCGCATCCCTTCGTCAACGACGTCTACGCGCTGCCGCGGCGGTTCTACGACGAGGGCATCCGCCGCTACGGCTTCCACGGCCTCTCCTACGAATATCTCGCCCGCCGCCTCGCCGAGATCGCGCCCGAGGTGGCGCAGAAGCGGGTGGTCGCGGCGCATCTCGGCAACGGCGCGTCGATGTGCGCCCTGCGCAACGGCCGCTCGATCGCCTCGACCATGGGCTTCTCCGCCCTCGACGGCCTCGCGATGGGCACCCGGTGCGGCCAGCTCGATCCCGGCATCCTGCTCTATCTGATGACCGAGCGCGGCATGGACGCGGCCGCGCTGACGGAACTCCTTTACAAAGAATCCGGATTGAAGGGCCTCTCGGAGCTCTCCCACGACATGCGCGTGCTCGAGGCCTCCGAGACCGAGGCGGCGCGCGACGCCATCGATTATTACGTGTTCCGCATCCACCGCGAGGTCGGCGCCATGGCGGCGGTGCTGAACGGGCTCGATGCGGTGGTGTTCGCCGGCGGCATCGGCGAGAACGCTTGGCGGGTGCGCGCCCGCGCGCTCGAGCGCATGCACTGGCTCGGCATCGAGCTCGATCCGGCCGCGAATGCGGCGAATGCCGAGCGGGTAACGACCCGAGCGTCCCGGATTCCCGTCTTCGTCATCCGCACCGACGAAGAGGCGATGATCGCCGAGCATACCCTGCGGCTGGTCGGCTGAGGCGAACGGCCTCCCACGCGCCGCGTCCCCTTGCGCGCCGTCTCGCCCTGGGGATGAGTGCGCGGAAAGGGAGGATCCGTCTATGTCGTTCGAAACCTGGCTTGCCTTCGTCGCCGCCGCCTCGGTGCTGCTCGTCATCCCGGGGCCGACGGTGCTCCTCGTCGTCTCCTACGCGCTCGGCCAGGGCTGGCGCGCCGCCGGACCGATGGCGGTCGGCGTGGCGCTCGGCGACTTCACCGCCATGACGCTCTCGATGCTCGGGATCGGTGCGCTGCTCGCCGCCTCGGCGACGGTCTTCACCGTGCTCAAGTGGATCGGCGCCGCCTATCTCGTCTGGCTCGGAATCAAGCTCTGGCGCGCCGGCGGCGGGCTCGACGCCGCGCCGCGCACCGATCGCGCCTCCGCCGTGCGGATGCTCGGCCACGCCTGGCTGGTGACGGCCCTCAATCCCAAGAGCATCACCTTCTTCGTGGCCTTCCTGCCGCAATTCCTCGACCCGAAGGCGGCCTTCGCGACGCAGATGGTGATCTTCGAGGCGACCTTCCTCGTCCTCGCCTTCGCGAACGCCTTCGGCTACGCGCTCGCCGCGTCGCGGGCCCGCGGCGCGGTCCGCAATCCGCGCATTCTGGGCGCGGTCAACAAGGTCGGCGGCTCGCTCCTCGTCTGCGCCGGGCTTGCCACCGCCTTGGTGCGCCCGCGATAAGGCGCCGTCAGCGCCGGGCCGGTCCGGAGCGGGCGGCGGAACCGCCCGCCTTCAGCATCCGCCTCAGCATCAGGGCGAGCACGGCGGCGGCGAACACGATGATCGCGAGCACCTCGAACCCGGCCGAATAGCGGCCGGTCGTCTGCTTGATCCAGCCGACGAGATAGGGGCCGACGAAGCCGCCGAGATTGCCGATCGAGTTGATGAGAGCGATGCCCGCGGCCGCCGCGGTGCCGCGCAGGAACAGCGGCGGCACGGCCCAGAACGGGCCGAGGGCGCCGTAGATGCCGATCGCGGCGACCGTCACCGCGGCGATGGCGAGCGCCGGTGAATCGGTGTGGACGCTCGCGACGAGGCCGATGGCGGCGAGGACCGCGGCCCCGGCGACGTGGAGGATTCGCTCGCCGCGGGCGTCGCTGTGGCGGCCCCAGGCGAGCATCGCGACGGCACTGAGGCCGTAGGGGATGATCAGGATGAGGCCGATCTGGCGTGTCGAATATCCCATCCCCTGCATGATCTGCGGCAGCCACAGCCCGATGCCGTACAGCCCGACGACGAGGCCGAAATAGACGAGGCCGAGCACGATCACCCGGGCATCCGTCAGCGCCGGCCACAGCGCATGGCGGGCGAGCGAGGTCTCGATCGCGTGGTCGGCGTCGAGCCGTGTGGCGATTGCCGCGCGCTCCTCGCCCGTCAGCCACGGCGCGGCCTGCGGCCCGTCCGGCAGCCACAGGAGCACGGCAATGCCGAGCAGGCAGGCGGGCGCACCCTCGAGCAGAAAGAGCCATTGCCAGCCGGCGAAGCCGAGGAAGCCGTGGGTTTCGAGGAGCAGCGCCGAGACGGGCGCGCCGAGCGCGCTGGCGATCGGGACGGCGGCCATGAATAGCGCGATGTAGCGCGCCCGCTGCGCGAGCGGGAACCAGTAGCCGAGATAAAGGATCATGCCGGGCAGGAAGCCCGCCTCGGCCGCCCCGAGCAGGAAGCGGACGACGAAAAAGCTCGTCGGCCCGGTGACGAAGGCGGTCGCCGCCGAGAGGATGCCCCAGGTCACCATGATTCGGCAGATCCACAGCCGGGCCCCGACCTTCTCGAGCACGAGGTTGCTCGGCACCTCGAACAGGAAATAGCCGAGGAAGAACACGCCGGCGCCCCAGCCGAACACGACCGGCGTGAAGCCGAGATCGGCGTTCATCGTCAGCGCGGCGAAGCCGACATTGACCCGGTCGAGGAAGCTGACGAGGTAGAGCACCATCATCAGCGGAATCAGGCGCCGGGCGGCCTTGGCGAAGGCGCGCTCTTCCACCACGTTCGTCATTCGCGCGTCCTCCGTGACAGGGGCCCGCTCGCGGGCCCTCGCGCGGCATAAGGAGCCAGCCGATTGCGCGGCGTCAAGGACGACCGCGGCGAAGCGCGCTAGCCGCCTTGGAACGCCTCAAGCTTGCGTGCGTCGTCCCGAGGCGCGATACCTGAACCAAACAACAAGACTTGCCCGCGAGAGGATCCGCCTTGGCCGCCGCACGCCACCGCTTCGTCATCGTCGACGATCACCCGCTGTTCCGCGGGGCGTTGCGTCAGGTCCTGGCCGGCCTCGAAGGCGGCGCCGACATCGAAGAGGCGGGCTCGCTCGACGAGGTCGCGGCGATCCTGGAGCGCGGCGAGGAGGTCGATCTCGTCCTGCTCGACCTCGCGATGCCCGGCGTGCGCGGCTTCTCCGGCCTGCTCCTGTTGCGCAGCCAATTTCCTGCGGTGCCCGTCGCCGTCGTGTCGGCGACCGAGGATGCCGAGGCGATCCGCCGCTCGATCGCCTTCGGCGCCGCCGGCTTCGTCCCGAAATCCCTCGGCACCGAGGCGATCCGCGGCGCGGTCGCCGCGGTGCTCGCCGGCGAGATCTGGACGCCGCCCGGCATCGACCTCGCCGAGGGCGCCTCTGCGACGCGCGCCGACGCCGATCGTCTCGCCGCGCTGACCCCCCAGCAGCTTCGCGTCCTGATGATGCTGAGCGAGGGCATGCTCAACAAGCAGATCGCCTATGCCCTCGACGTCTCCGAGGCGACTGTGAAGGCCCACGTCTCCGCCATCCTCCAGAAGCTCGACGTCGACAGCCGGACCCAGGCGGTGATCGCCGCCGCCCGCCTCTCTGCGGCGCCGTGGACGGCGACCTCGTCGGGCTGAGCCCGCCTCACTCGCGCTTCAGCACGCGATCGACCAGCCAGCTCGCGAGCCGCTGCGGCTTGAACGCGGCCTGAAGGCGGGCCGGGTCGTAGCGCGTCTCGACCCAATCGAGGAGCGAGAGGCCGTTCGCTTCGCCCTCGGTGCGGTAGCGTTCGAGGAAGGCGTCGAGAATGCCGGCGCGGCTCGCCTTGAGGTGGCCATAGCGCAGCGAAAGCTGGTGCTCCGCCTCCGCCGCGCTGCGACCCTCCTTGAGGATCAGGTAGAGCGCGCCGGCGAAGCCCGAGCGGTCGGCGCCCGATTTGCAGTGCATCAGCGCCGGATAGGCGATGCGGTCGAACAGCGCCGCCGCCTCGCGGATGGTCTCCTTGGCGGGGGCGACGCGGGTGCGGAACGGCAGCTCGACGAGGGCGATGCCGAGCGCTCGGCAGGCCTCCTCCTCGAGGGCGAGGCCGCCGAGGTCTCGCCCGCCGCGCAGGTTGACGACCGTGCGGATGCCCTTGTCCGCGGCGAGGCGGCGAAAATCCGCCGGGGCCGGCTGCGCGGCACGCCACATCTCCCCCCCGACCCGGTGCAGGTTGAGATAAGCGAGCCGCAGGAAGCCGTGATCGACGAAGATGAGGTCGATCCACGCCGCGAAACGCCCCCGCCTCGTGGCGAGGCTCGGGAGCTGATCGTTCGCGAGAGTTGGGGGACGGTTCGTTTCAAGGCGGATCCCATGCCGTGTCGCCGGCGGGTGGACCCTGGCGATGACCCCCGCGTCCGTCAACCCCGGCGCGGGCTGCGCCTTCGATCGCGCCGGCGCGCAGGGGCCTTGCCGGCCGGTCGCACGATCCCTTACGGAGAAATCCGGGGGCGAAAAGGCGGAGCGGGCCGATGGCAAAGACGATGGTGGGCGTGATCGGCGGCTCGGGGCTCTATGACCTGCCGGGGCTCGAGGAGGCGCGCTGGGAAAGTGTCGAAGGCCCGTGGGGGGGCCGTCGGACGCCTTGCGCTGTGGCCGCCTCGGCGGCATCGACGTCGCGTTCCTGCCGCGCCATGGCCGCGGCCACCGGCTGTCGCCGAGCGAGATCAACTACCGGGCGAACATCGATGCGCTGAAGCGGATCGGCGTCACCGACCTGATCTCGATCTCCGCCGTCGGCTCGCTGAAGGAGGAACTGGCGCCCGGAACCTTCGTCCTCATCGACCAGTTCATCGACCGCACCGTGGCCCGGGCGAAGACCTTCTTCACGGGCGGCTGCGTCGCCCATGTCGGCTTCGCCGATCCGGTGAGCCCCGGTTTGGTCGATCGCCTGGAGGCCGCGGCCCGCGCCGAGGACGTCGCCCACGTCCGCGGCGGCACCTATGTGGTGATGGAAGGCCCGCAATTCTCGACCCGCGCCGAATCGGAATTGCATCGCGGCTGGGGCGCCTCGGTGATCGGCATGACGGCGATGCCGGAGGCGAAGCTCGCCCGCGAGGCGGAGCTCTGCTACGCGAGCGTCGCCATGGTCACCGATTACGATTGCTGGCACGCGGCGCACGGCGACGTCGACGTGCCTTCGGTCCTGCGGGTGATGGCCGAGAACCGGGCGAAGGCCCAGGCGCTGATCGCCCGGGTGATCCGCGACATGCCGCCCGAGCATCCGCCTTGCCCGATCGGCTCCGACCGCGCCCTCGACCATGCGATCATTACGGCGCCCGAGGCGATCGACCCCGCCGCCGCCGCCCGGCTCGCGGTCGTCGCGGGCCGGGTTCTGGCGAAGATGGCGCCCGGAGCAAGAGCCGGCTAACCCTTTGCACAAGCGAGCAGCCGGCGCGGCGGCGTCGGCGCGAAATCCCAGTTTGCGCGACGCGCCCGGCGGGGCATGATCCGCCCCGAACGGAGGAGAGCGACTTGACGTCCTTTGCGAGCCAACTCGATCTGCGCGATCTCATCCGCACGATCCCCGATTATCCGAAGCCGGGCATCCTGTTTCGCGACATCACGACGCTCATCGCCGATCCGGCGGGCTTCCGCGCCGCGGTGGACGGCCTCGTCTGGCCGTTCCTGACCGCTGGGGTCGATCTCGTCGCGGGCATCGAAGCGCGCGGGTTCATTCTCGGCGGCGCGGTCGCCCACGAACTCGGCCGCGGCTTCGTTCCGATCCGCAAGAAGGGCAAGCTGCCGGCGAAGACGATCGGGCAGGATTATTCGCTCGAATACGGCGTCGACACGATCGAGATCCACGCCGACGCGATCAAGCCGGGCGACCGGGTGCTCGTGGTGGACGACCTGATCGCCACCGGCGGCACCGCCGACGCGGCGATCGAACTCGTCCGCCGCTCGGGCGGCGAGGTGGTCGCCGCCGCCTTCATCGTCGATCTGCCGGACCTCGGCGGCTCCGCTCGCCTCAAGGAAAAAGGCGTCTCCGTGCGCACCCTGCTCGCCTACGAAGGGCACTGAACCTCATGCCGATCCTGCGTTCCTCTCCCGCCTCGCCGTTCGCGCGCAAGGCCCGCATCGCGGCCCTCGTGACCGGCGCACCCGTGACGGTGGTCGACACCGACACCCGTGCCCCGGACCCGGCCTTCTACGACGAGAACCCGCTCGGCAAGATCCCGGTCCTCGTTCTCGACGACGGCACGACGGTCTACGATTCGCCGATCATCCTCGATTATCTCGATCATCTCGCCGGCGGCGGCGTTCTGATCCCGACGGAGACGGCCGCGCGCTTCGCCGCTCTCAAGCTCCAGGCGCTCGCCGACGGGCTGATGGATGCGGCCCTGCTCCAGGTCTACGAGGTGCGCTTCCGCCCGGAGGCCCGGCGTCATCCCGAATGGGTGTCGTGGCAGGCGGCGAAGGTTGCTCGTGCGCTCGATTTCCTCGAAGGCACGCCGCCGGGACCCGAGGTCGACGTCGGCACCATCGCGGTCGCCTGCGCTCTCGGCTATCTCGATCTGCGCTTCGACGGGCGCTGGCGGCAGAACCATCCGCGGCTGGTGGCGTGGCTCGATGCCTTCGCCGCCGCCGTGCCGGCGTTCGAGGCGACACGCGCCGTCTGAGCCGTGCGCAAACGGACGCGGCGCCGGAGGCCGGCGCCGCGTCGTCTGCCTGAAGGTGAGTGTCGGGCGACGCTCAGAACTTGTAGCCGACGCCGGCCCGCAGCACGCCCGTGGTGAGATCGCTCGAGGCCGGCGTGCCGACCTCGAAATTCTGCCGGTCGAAGCTCGAATAGAGATATTCCGCACGCGCCGTGATGTTCTGGGTGATGGCGCCTTCGACGCCGCCGCCGATCGTCCAGCCGGTCGCGACCTGATTGTTGGTCGCGCCTTCCGCCTTCAGTTCCATGTTGTTGAAGGCGACGCCGCCGGTGCCGTAGACCATGACGCGGTCGAAGATCGCGCCGGCACGGCCGCGCACGCTCATCTGCCAGGTCGATTTGAAGGTCGCGTCGGGTCCGAGGAAGTTCGCGGATTCCGAGAAGCCGTTGAAGGCGAAGTCGCCTTCGGCGCCGAGCATGAAGTTCGGATTGACCTGGAAATTGTAGCCGCCGTAGAGGCCACCGGTGCCGCCGGAGGGCTCCAGCTTGCGGTCGACATTGTTGTAGGTCGCGTTGGCGGTCGCCCAGCCGTAGCCGAGGGTGGCGCCGATATAGGGGCCGCTCCAGTTGATGCCCGAGGGCGTCACCGTGCCGCCGCCGGTACCGGCCGCGCCGTAGGACGGGTCGTAGAGACCGTCGGCCCGTGCCGCACCCGTGACCATCACGGCGGCGAGCGCGGTGCTCGCCGCGACGAGGGTGAAAGAGCGCTTCATCGATCGGGCTCCTGTCGTTGACGCGGGGCGGCTCAACCGCGCACCGGGCCGTCTGCGCGCGGCGCTTTTTTGGCGCCGCGGCACGACTCGGCGAGCCTGAGCCTGCCTCGCTCGATGCCAACAAGATGCCTTTTCACCCATTCCGATCAAGGCTCGTTCACCATGCTTCGAAAGCTATGGTCAACCGCTTCTTAATGTGAAAGCGAGCCACCCTGAAAAGCAAAAGGCCCGGGCGAAGCCCGGGCCTTTCTTCCGAAATCTCTTAAGAGAGATCAGAACTTGTAGGCGACGCCAGCGCGGACGATGTTCGCGTTGGACTTCACCTTCGCGGTGTCGCCGTAGGCGTCCGAGTAGGTGGTCGAGCCGAGGTCGGTGTAGAGGTACTCGACGCGGGCGGTCAGGTGGTCGGTGACGAAGCCTTCGACGCCGCCGCCGACGGTCCAACCCACGCGGGTGTTGTCCTCGGAGATCTCGGTGCCCGCATAGTTCGGGTTGTTCAGCGTCACCTTCTGCTGGCCATAAGCCATACCGCCGGTGCCGTAGACCATGAAGCGGTCGAAGACCACGCCGGCGCGGGCACGCACGGTGCCGAGCCACGGGTTCTCAGACTTGTAGTTCACGGCCGACGAGCTGCCGTAGACCGAGACGTTCGACTTGCCCTGGAGGCTCGAGGCCGAGATGTCGGTCTCGGCGCCGATCACGAAGTTCGGCGTGACCTGGTAGTTGTAGCCGGCATAGAGGCCGCCGATCACGCCCGTGGTGTTCGGATCAGCCGAGTACGGGTAGATCGTGTTGACGCCGGTCACCTGGCCGGAGGCCTTGCCGGTGCCGAAGGCGCCGCCGACGTCCGCGCCGACATACGCGCCGGTCCAGTTGAACACGGTCGGGCCGTAGGTCTGCGGGGCGACCGTGTCGACCGGCGGGGTCGGCTCGGGCAGGTCGGCAGCCATGGCCGACGTGGCGAACAGCGCGGCGGCCGAAGCGAGGATAAGCTTTTTCATGATGGTCACTCCTGTACGCGATCCCGAGAACGCATCAGCGATGCTGTGGTTCCAGGTAAGAACGAATTCTCTCTGGTGGCCCTACGAGATCGTCTGCGCCGGGCCGTCTTGAGATCGATAGAAGCCGTTCAATCGAGGCGATTGGAAGGCATGATTGAGGCAAATTGCTCCGAATTCGCCCCTTCAGAACTGGCTGTGGCTGCAATGCAACAGTTTTAGAAACCGATCATTAACGTATTCGTGGACCTTAACTCTTCATAAACCTTAATATCCGCGATCGCCCATTCTTATCTGACTGAAGAGGCCATCGACCGAGATTCCGATTCGGAGGTTTCGGTTCCTCCACCAGCCGCCGTTAAGCTCTATCTCGATGGTGGGAAAACCATTAACCATACGACGCCCGACGCGCTGTTCTGCCTCCGCGATGATCCCGGTGAGAAAAAAGCGGCGGTCGATGAGTGTAGGGTTGTTCGACCAGGGCAGATGGCGGGAGCCGACGACGAAATTGCCCGTCGCCGTGCGCCCGACCGCGGCCGGAAAGCGCCGGTCGGCGTCGTCGAACAGGTAGGGCGTGGTGCCGATCAGCCGCGACGCCTTGTCCGGCCGCACCAGCCGGCGCAGCCGCGCGGCGGCCCTCACGCCCGCCGGGGCGTCGTCCGGGGGGAAATAACGCGCGACCTTCGGGCCCTGCCAGGGCAGGCCGGGCTTGCGGCGATGGCGCAGGCGGACGAAGTCGGCCTCGCCCGCATCCATGTCCGCCGTCGCCGCGGCGAGGACCGGGCCGACGACCGCGGGCGGCTCGATCTGGCGATAATCGTTCTCGAGCAGGATGACGCGCTCGGCCTGCATCGCGGTCGCGAGGGCCTTGAAGCCGCCGAGGATGCCGAGATTGGCGGCGGAGCCGGCGAAGGGCACGCCGTGCCGCCGGCACACTTCGCGGCCGCGATCGGTGATCTCGGGCAGGAAGACGATCACCTCGTCGGCATGATCGTAGAGGCGGCCGTCGCGGTAGCTCGACAGGGTGGCGTCGAGGCTGTCGTAGCCGTGCCAGCTCAGGACGCCGATGCCGAGGCGCGGCACCGTGCTCACTGCCAATGCTCCGCGATCCAGGGCGTGCGGCGGACGTGCTTGTAGGTCTTCTTGTACCAGGGCGCCGGCCAGCGTCCGTCGCGCGCCTCGTCGGGGTCGGGCTTGCCGGTGAAGGCGACCAGCCGGGCGTCGGGCGGCAGCCGCGGCACCAGGAGGAAGTTGAGCGGCCAGCGCGGCATCAGGCCGTGCTTGAAGCTGACGCACCAGGGCTCCGGCCAGAACGTCATCGGGATCTCGATCTCGCCGGAGATGTAGCGCTGTTCGTTGCGGTAGCGCTGCCAGATGCAGACCGGGTCGGCCTCCATGTCGGTGAAGATCTTCGGCGCGGCGCCGACCTTGAAGCGGAAGCAGGTGGTGTTGCCGATATTCTTCTCGACCTGCGTCCAGTTGCGGATGACGCAGAACGGTGCGTCGGGCTCGAACGTGAAAAAGTCGTCGAGGCCGCCGGTGATGACGATGTCGAGATCGACGAAGAGCGCCGGCTCTCCGGGGGCGAGGCCGGGAAGCTCCGGCCGCCACAGGGCGATCTTACGCCAGGGCAGCCAGCGCAGATGTTCGGGAAGCTCGATCTCGAGCGCGGGCAGACAGGTCACGCCGGGATCCACGCCCCGGGCGTCGTCCGTATAACAAAGGAGACGGGTCGGGTTGCGGGTGTTGCGCCGGATCATCGACCAGAGGCGGTTCACATAATCGGCGCCATAGCGCGTGCCCCACTTCATGCACACGATGGTCTGCATTCTCGCCCGTCGCTCCGGCTCACGAGCCCGCCCGGGCTCTCGTCTTCGGACCGCCGGGTCTCGTGGTCCGGCGCGGGGCCGAAACGGCCGGCTCGACGCGCCTTCGGGACCCGCCCGGCATGGCGTCGCTTTTCGCACGCCACGCGCGGCGGCGCCAGATCGGTGCGTGAACGCGGGGACGGCGACGCCGGCCCCCTTGCGGACGGCCCGTTTTTGCCCGACGAAGCGCGGCGGCGGCACAGGAAATCACGGCTCATGACGCAAACGGCGGACGGCATCGTCAAGACGGCCCTCGTGACCGGCGGCGCGCGCCGGATCGGGCGGGCGATCGTCGAGGATCTCGCCGCCAACGGCTGGGCGGTGGCGATCCATTGCGCCCGGTCCCGCGCCGAGGCCGACGCGCTCGCCGGCGACATCGTCGCCCGCGGCGGGCGGGCCACCGCGCTCGTCGGCGATCTCGGCGATCTCGACGGACTGGGCCGGCTCGTCGAGACGGCCCGCGCGGCGCTCGGGCCGATCGGCGTCCTCGTCAACAACGCGGCGATGTTCGTGGACGACGAGCCGCAGACCCTGGAGCCGGCGGCGTTCGAGCTGCAATTGCGCATCAACCTCGTCGCGCCCTGCCTGCTCGCGTCTGCCTTCGCCGCGCAGGTGGGCGAGGGCGAGCGCGGCCTCGTCGTCAACGTCATCGATCAGCGCGTTTGGAAGCCGACGCCGCGCTTCTTCTCCTACAGCCTGTCGAAGTCCGGGCTGTGGTCGGCGACCCGCACGCTCGCCCAGGCCTTCGCGCCGAAGGTGCGGGTGGTCGGGCTCGGTCCCGGGCCCACCCTCCAGGGGCCGCGCCAGGAGGAGGCCGACTTCCTGCGCCAATGGTCGGCGGTGCCGCTCGGCCACGGCGCCGAACTCGCCGAGTTCGGCCGCGCCGTGCGCTTCCTCGCCGACATGCCGTCGGTGACGGGGCAGATGATCGCCCTCGACGGCGGCCAGCACCTCGCCTGGAAGACGCCGGACGTCGACGGCATCCCGGAATAGGCCTCAGTCGGCGAAGGCGGCCTCGGCGGCGTGGCGGGCGTTGGCGCGCAGCGGCCGCTCCTCCATCATCAGCAGGAAGAACAAGGCGAGCGCGAAGCCCGCCGCCGCCGCCCACAGCACCCACGGGAACATCGTCAGCAGGTCCGCGGGGGCGAGCGCCGTCGGGTCGATGCCCTCGCCGGTCGCCGACAGCTTCGGGTTGGAGATGCCGCTCAGGACGATGGCGCCGAACACGGCGACGATGATGGCGCCGCCGAGCTGGCGGAAGAAGTTCATCGTCGCCGTCGCGGTGCCGAGTTCGTGGGTGCTGACCGCGTTCTGGATGCAGACGGTCGTCACCGGCAGGACGGTGCCCATGCTGAAGCTCACCGCGAACAGCATCACCTCGAACAGCACGAGGGGCATGCGGTCGCAATAGAGCGCGAGCAGCGCCGTCGCGATCACCGAGACCGAGAGGCCGACGATGGGCAGCCGCTTGTAGTGGCGGACATAGGCCATGGTGCGGCCCGACAGGGTGGCGCCGATCACCGTGCCGACCATCAGCGGAATGAGGAGGAGGCCCGAGGTGCTCGCCCGGTAGCCGAGCCCGACCTCGAAATAAACCGGCATGTAGATCGAGAGGCCGATGAAGGTGCCCATGCTGAAGCAGGCCGTCAGCGTGCCGGTGCCGACCACGCCGTTGCTGAGGACCGCGAGCGGGATCAGCGGCTCGTCCGCCTTGAGGAGGCGGGCGGCGAAGCCGAACCACAAGAGCGCCGAGGCGGCGACGAGCCCGAGCACCTCCGGCGAGCCCCAGGGGTAGCGCACGCCGCCCCAGGTCAGCGCGAGCATCAAGGTGACGGTGGCGAGCGCCATCAGGAGCGCGCCGACGATGTCGAGCCGGTGGCGCCGCTCGTGGCGGGGCAGCCGCTTCAGGGCGGCGTTGGCGATCCAGAAGGCGCCGATGCCGAGCGGCACGTTGATCCAGAAGATCATCGACCAATGGAGCTTCTGGGCGAAGAAGCCGCCGAGCACCGGGCCGAGCAGGCTCGAGGTGATGAACACGCTCGCGATATAGACCTGATAACGGGCCCGCTCCTTCGGCGTGGTGATGTCGGCGATGATGGTCTGGGCGAGCGAGATGAGCCCGCCGCCGCCGAGCCCCTGCACCGCGCGGGCGATGATGAGCACCCACATCGTCGGCGCGAGCGCGCAGGCGACCGAGCCGATCACGAAGGTCGCGATGCCGATGAGGAGCGAGATGCGGCGGCCGTGGATGTCGCTGAACTTGCCGTAGAGCGGCGTCACGGCGGTCGCCGCGAGCAGATAGGACGTCACCACCCAGGGCATGTGCTCGACGTCGCCGAGCGTCTTGCCGATGGTCGGCAGCGCGGTCGAGACGATGGTCTGGTCGATCGCGCCGAGCAGCATCGCGAGCATGATGCCGACCATGACGGCGCGGACGTCCGCCGGCGACAGCGGGCCGGCGGCGGGGGCGGGACTGGGACGCTTGCTCATCGCTTCACACGCACTCGGGGTGGCGGTGTCCGGGCGGACCTGCGCGGCGGCGCTGACGGAGGGCCGTGGCCGGGCGCGGCGGAAGGCGAGGGCCTTCGGCGGCGGAGGGCGTCAACGGCGCGAGCGGGAGCGTTGAGGCGGGGTCCGAAAGGCGGAACCGGAACTCGTGTCTGACAGGGCGACGGCAAAGGCCGCCGCCTCGCGCGTTCCGCTACTCCGAAAGTAGGGTCGCATCAATGCAGGGCGATCACCATCACCGGGTTGTGTTCTCGTGTCGAATCGTGTCGCCAATGAGGCCCGTTCAGGCGGCGGCGCCGGCCCGGCGCGGCGAACCGCGGCCGATCAGGAGCGACAGCAGGGCGGCCGCGACGCCGGTCAGGCCGGCGGCGACGAACGCCTCCAGATAGCGCCCCTCCATGGTGCGGACGAGGCCGGCGAAGAAGGCCGCGCTCGCCCCGCCGAGCTGGTGACCGGCGACGATCCAGCCGAACACGATCGGCGCCGCGCGCTCGCCGAACGCCTGGTTGGTGAGCTTCAGGGTCGGCGGCACGGTGGCGATCCAGTCGAGGCCGTAGAAGGCGGCGAAGACTGAGAGGCTGACCACCGAGAAGTCGGTGAAGGGCAGCCAGATCAGCGAGAGGCCGCGCAGGCCGTAATAGACGAAGAGCAGCTTGCGGGCGTCGAAGCGGTCGGTCAGCCAGCCGGAGAAGGTGGTGCCGAACAGGTCGAACACGCCCATCATCGCCAGCAGCCCCGCCGCCTGGACCTCGGCGATGCCCTGATCGGCGCAGAAGGCGATCAGGTGGGTGCCGACGAGGCCGTTGGTCGTGAAGCCGCAGACGAAGAAGGTCGCGAACAGGAGCCAGAAATCGCGGCTGCGGCTCGCATCGAGGAGGCCGCTGATGGCGGCCATGAACGGGTTCTCGCGGCGCACTTCGGCCGGCGGATGCGCGGGGTCGGCGCCGTAGGGCACGAGGCCCGCGTCCTGGGGCCGCTCGGGCATCAAGAGGAGGACGATCGGTACCAAGGCGGCCGCACAGGCCGCCACCGTGAGCACCACCGGCTTCCAGCCGCCCGCCTGGGCGATCGCCGCGAGGCCGGGCAGGAAGATCAGCGTGCCGGTGGCGGTCGAGGCGGTGAGAAGGCCCATCACGAGGCCACGGTTCTTGGCAAACCAGCGGTTCACCACCGCCGCGCCGAGCACGACGGCGACGCAGCCGCTGGCGAGGCCGGAGATCACGCCCCAGCTCAGGAAGAGATGCCACGGCTCGCGCATGAAGGCGCTCGAGGCGACGGAGAGCGCCATCACGGCGAGGGCGGAGGCGAGCACGCGCTTGATGCCGAAGCGCTGCATCAAGGCGGCGGCGAACGGTCCGACCAAGCCATAGAGGAAGATGCCGATCGCCGCCGACAGCGAGGTGGTCGAGCGACTCCAGCCGAACGATTGTTCGAGCGGCACCAGGAGCACACCCGGTGCGGCGCGCAGCCCGGCGGAGACGAGCAGCGAGGCGAACGTGACCCCGGCGACGACGAAGGCATAATTCTGTCCGAACGGACGGCGGGAGACCCGGGTCATGGCGGGACCTTTGAGGCGCGAGGGCTCGTCTCGCCTTGGCGGCGGAGCGTTATCGTGCTAACTTATACGTACCGGTCAGTAACATCGTCAAGCCCGAGGTCCGGTTCGTAACCCATGAAGAAGCCCGTCTCCGCGTCGTCCGCCGACCTCGCCGCCGCGCCGCGCCTGTCGTCCGCGCCGGCCGGGGCGAAACGTGCGCCTGCGTCGTCGCCGAAGCTGCCGCGGGCGGTCGATCGCATTCGGGAGAGCGCGCGGGAGCTCTTCTACGAGCACGGCATCCGTGCCGTCGGGGTCGACGAGATCGTCAACCACGCCGGGGTCACCAAGCCGAGCCTCTACCGCAGCTTCCCGTCGAAGGACGAACTCGCGGCGGATTATCTGCGCGGCTACGACGCCTGCTTCTGGGACCATTTCGAGACGGCCGTCGCGGCCCATCCGGGCGATCCGCGGGCGCAGATCCTCGCTTATCTCGAAGGTCTCGGTGCGCGCAGCGACCGGGCCGGCTATCGCGGCTGCGGGCTCACCAACGCGGCGGTGGAATATCCCGAGCCCGATCACCCGGCGCGACGAGTGGCGGAGGACGCCAAGCGGGCCCTGCGCACCCGGCTCCTCGGCCTCGCCGAGGCGATGGGGGCCCGCGACCCGGCGTTGCTTGCCGACGGCCTCGTGTTGCTGATCGAGGGGACCTTCGTCAGCGCCCAATTGTTCGGCCCCGGCGGCCCCTGCCGCCGCGTCGCCGCCGCCGCGGCGGCGCTGATCGACGCGTGCGTAGCGGGGGGCGAGGGGCGCTGAGGGGAGCAGGGATTATGACGCCGAGTGTGCGGCGCTCACCCCACCCCGCCGCTGCGCGGCGACCCTCCCCCTGGCAGGGGAGGGTGAACGGTGTGTTCGAGGCACCGGTCCGAGCAGATCAGATTCACTGAAATGAGATCGGCTGAAGTCTGGTTGGCTCAGGTTAGTTCAGGCCAGAACTTGGGTTCACAGCGCCAACGCAAAGCACGCCGACCCACCCTCCCCTGCCAGGGGGAGGGTCGCCGGCGCAGCCGGCGGGGTGGGGTCGCGCCGCGCACGACGGTTCGAAGGCGCGATGCCGCTCGACGATCTGAGCTTACTCGGGCCAAGACTCGGGCGGCCAATCTCTCGACGTGTGAATGACCCTGATGATGACGACGCTTTCGCCGTCCGGGCCTTCTCTCAAAACGTAGCAGATCACGAAGGGTAGGCTGCCGACGACCTTTTCGAAGGTTCCGGCGACACGGCCGGGGCGACCCGTCGCAAAGGTCGACAGCGTGTCGCCGGCATGCCGAAGTGCCTGGGCGATGCGTCGGGCCGCATGGGGATTGTCCTGCGCGATGAAGGCGACTTGGTCCTTGACGTCGTCGAGCGCTTCCCGCGCCCAGCGGACCGGGCGCTTCACGCCTCGCGGGCTCGCTTGCTCTCCGCGGCCGCGATCACGGCCTCGATTTCGGCCATGGCGTCGTCATGCGACACCACGTTGCCGTCGTCCGCGTCGGAGAGGCCGCGCTTGATGCCCTCGATCACCGCGAGTTCGCGATCGACGTAGGCCGCGACCGCCTCGCCGGCGAGCAAGGACGGGCTGCGCCGCGTATCGGCGGCGATCCGGTCGAGCTTGTCCTTCACGTCGGGAGGGACGCGGATCGTCATCGTGGTCTGAGGAGCCATCGCGCCAATCCTTCTCGCGGATGGGCCTCAGCCTAGCACATCCGGGCGGGCGACGGCATCGGATCGGCGTCAGACCGTCCCTCAGACCACCGCCACCTTCGGCCGCGCGTCGGTCCCGACGTCCTCGGCCTGTTCGCGCTGCTCTTCGGCCTTGAGCTCGTCGAGGCGGGGCATCGAGACGATGTTGTAGCCGGAATCGACGAAGTGCACCTCGCCGGTGACCCCCGACGAGAGCTCCGAGAGCAGGTAGAGCGCGGTGCCGCCGACCTCGTCGATGGTCACCGTCCGGCGCAGCGGCGAGTGTTTGCGCTGATATTGGAACATCAGCCGCGCGTCCGAGACGCCGGAGCCCGCGAGGGTGCGCACCGGGCCGGCGGAGATCGCATTGACGCGGATGTTCTGGCTGCCGAAATCGACGGCGAGATAGCGCACCGAGGATTCGAGCGCGGCCTTGGCGACGCCCATCACGTTGTAGTTCGGCATCACCCGGGTCGAGCCGCCATAGGTCAGCGTGACGAGGGCGCCGCCGTTCGGCATCAGGGCCGCCGCGCGCTTGGCGATCTCGGTGAACGAGAAGCACGAGATCACCATCGTGCGGATGAAGTTCTCGCGCGTCGTATCGGCGTAGCGGCCCTTGAGCTCGTTCTTGTCCGAGAAGGCGACCGCATGGACCAGGAAGTCGATCGAGCCCCAGGTCTTGCCGAGCGTCTCGAACACGCTGTCGACCGAGGCGACGTCCTCGACGTCGCAGGGGATCAGGAGGTTCGCCCCGAGCGAATCGGCGAGCGGCTTGACCCGGCGGCCGAAGGCGTCGCCCTGGTAGGTGAAGGCGAGCTCGGCGCCGGACGCGGCGAGGCGCTTGGCGATGCCCCAGGCGATCGAATGATCGTTCGCGACGCCCATCACCAGCCCGCGCTTGCCTGCCATCAGCTCCGACATGTCGATCCTCTGGGGTCGCGCCGGCGGTGGCCGGCGGCTTTCGCGGGAGAAGCCGGCCTCGCGGGCTGGCGGGTGGGGAGACGCCGAACTCAGGCGTCCACGTGCTTGAAGACGAGGGTCGCGTTGGTGCCGCCGAAGCCGAAGCCGTTCGACAGCACGCAGCCGAGCTTCGCGTTATCGACGCGCTGGCGCACGATCGGCATGTCGGCGAAGGCGGGGTCGATTTCGTCGATGTGCGCGCTCTCGCAGATGAAGCCGTTGTTCATCATGAGGAGCGAGTAGATCGCCTCGTGCACGCCGGTCGCACCCTGGGAATGGCCGGTGAGCGACTTCGTCGCGGAGATCGGCGGGCACGCATCGCCCGAGCCGAACACCGTGCGGATCGCCTCCATTTCCTTGAGGTCGCCGACGACCGTCGAGGTGGCGTGCGGGTTGATGTAGTCGACCTTGGGGCCGACGCCTTCGAGTGCCATGCGCATGCAGCGCACCGCGCCCTCGCCCGAGGGGGCGACCATGTCGGCGCCGTCGGAGGTGGCGCCGTAGCCGGCGACCTCGCCGTAGATGCGCGCGCCGCGGGCCTTGGCGTGCTCGTATTCCTCGAGCACCAGGATGCCGCCGCCGCCGGAGATCACGAAGCCGTCGCGGTTGGCGTCATAGGCGCGCGAGGCGACCGCCGGGCGGTCGTTATAATGGCTCGACAGCGCACCCATGCCGTCGAACAGCACGGAGAGCGTCCAATCGAGCTCCTCGCAGCCGCCGGCGAACATCAGATCCTGCTTGCCGTAGCGGATCTGCTCGTAGGCGTTGCCGATGCAATGGTTCGACGTCGCGCAGGCCGAGGAGATCGAATAGTTGACGCCCTTGATCTTGAACCAGGTGGCGAGCGTCGCCGAGCCGGTCGAGGACATCGCCTTCGGCACCGCGAACGGGCCGACCCGCTTCGGTCCCTTCGACCGGGTGACGTCGGCCGCCTCCACGATGGTGCGCGTGGACGGGCCGCCCGAGCCGACGATGAGGCCGGTGCGCTCGTGGGAGATCTCGCTCTCCTCAAGGCCCGAATCGCGGATCGCCTGTTCCATGGCGACATGGTTCCAGGCGGTGCCACCGCCGTGGAAGCGCATCGCGCGGCGATCGACCACGTCTTCCGCATTGAGGCTCGGCGCACCGTGCACCTGACTGCGGAACCCGAGTTTCGCATAATCGTCGGAGAACGAGATCCCCGAACGCGCCTCGCGCAGGGAGGCCAACACTTCCTGGGTGTTGTTCCCGATCGAGGACACGATGCCCATGCCCGTGACGACAACCCGTCTCATTGAGGGCCTCCGTTGTTTCTATCCGGCGCGTCCGTCGCAGACGGGCGGTGCCGCAGGTCGAGCCTGACTTAAGTCGAGCCTAACGTGAGTCGAGCCTGCCTGCGCCGCGTTCGCGCCGTTCTTTGAACTTCAGGCGCCGACCGGCGCGGCGTCCTTGAACAGCCCGACCTTGAGGTCGCGCGCCACATAGATGGTCTCGCCATCCGCCTTGAGCCAGCCGTCGGCGATGCCCAGCACCAATTTCGAGCGCATCACCCGCTTCAGGTCGACGCCATACTCGACCTTCCTCACCTGCGGCACGACCTGGCCGGAGAACTTGACCTCGCCGACCGCCAGCGCCCGACCGCGGCCGGGAGATCCGAGCCAGCCGAGGAAGAAGCCGAGCATCTGCCAAAGGGCGTCGAGGCCGAGGCAGCCCGGCATCACCGGGTCGCCCTTGAAGTGGCAGCCGAAGAACCAGAGGTCCGGATGCACGTCGAGTTCGGCACGCACGTGACCCTTGCCGTGCTCGCCGCCGTCCTCGGCGATCGCCGAAATGCGGTCGAACATCAGCATCGGAGGCAGAGGGAGCTGAGCGTTGCCGGGTCCGAACAGTTCGCCGCGGCCGCAGGCAAGCAGATCGTCGTATTCGTAGTTCGCGCGACGCTGGTCCATCCCGCTCTCAAATCCCTCCAAGACGCACCGTCAGCTTGCGGAGTGCGGGCTCCGCCGCCGCGCGGCACGACCGAGCCGCGCCCGATCCGCCGGGCCGCGCTCTTATCTGTCAACTCGTCCGTCCCTTGATCCGGCGGCGCCTCGGAGAATGGCCGGCCTACGGCCGCCTTCATCGCATCCGAGCGGCGCCGCCCGGTTGCGGGCATAGGCCGTCGTCCCTTCGACCGGTGACGGTGGGGAACGGAGCCTTCCTAACACAGCGTATCGCCGTTCGGAAAGCCCGTGCGCCTGCGGCTCAACGCAGCGCGCGGCGCGGGGCACGCTGAAGTGTGCCGCGGGCGGCGGCGGCCCCGGCGCTTCGCCGGCTCAGGGTTCTGCGCCTGGCCTCGCGCTTCGTCTCGTCGGGGGCAAAACGGGGAGGCGCTGCGGCATTTTGTAGATTGGAACGAGTCGTAGATAGGAATGACTTGCAATTGCTGACCGTGCCCGCTAACGTTGACCCTATGATCGAGGTCGAAGCTGGATTTTTCCGGCCTCGGCCTTGCGGCACGTTTCCAGAGGGCGCGGCCGTGACCGATCGAGACGTCATTTGCCTCGACCGATCGACATACGGATCGAGCCGTCAGGAGTAGAGCAGGCATGGTGATTTCGCGGGTCTCTTCCGTCGTCGTGACGGATCTTCACGGGATCGGGGGCCACGAGCACGGTCACCACCAACACGGCCATCACGAGCACCATCACCCGATGACCGTCGGCAGCGTGCGCTCGATGCTGCGCGAAGCGGGGCTTCGGCCGACGCGCCAGCGCCTGGCGCTCGCCGAGATCCTCTACGCCAAGGGCAACCGCCACGTCTCCGCCGAGCAACTGCACGAAGAGGCGCTGACCGCCCGCGTGCCGGTGTCGCTCGCGACCGTCTACAACACACTGCACCAGTTCACCGAGGCAGGCCTCCTGCGCGAGGTCGCGGTCGACGGCACGAAGACCTATTTCGACACCAACACCTCGGACCACCACCACTTCTTCATCGAGACGGCGAACTCGGTGATCGACATCCCCGGCGACGGCCTCGTCATCGGCGACCTGCCGGCCCCGCCGGAAGACATGGAAATCGTCCGCGTCGACGTGGTGGTGCGGGTCCGCCCCAAGCAGCGCTGAGCGGCCGCTCTTCAACGAGCCGATGAGAGGGCCGGCCTGCGCCGGCCCTTTTCATTTCACCGTCTCGTCCGGGTAGACGCCCCAGAGCGAATCTTGGTGGGCGTAGCCTCGGAAGCCCTTGCCGCGGATCTTGCACCATTTGCCGTCGCAGGATTCGACCTCGGCGACGACGTTCGGGTCGAGGATCGCGACGACGCTCGCCTGATCGTCGGCGGCATAATGCAGCGGCACCTGCTTGGCGTCGTCCCAGGGCGAGACGAGCGCGGTGCGCTTGCCGCTCAGGAGGCTCCAGTAGACCCAGCCTTCCTCGCCGTTCGAATCGCGGATGCGCCGCCAATTCTCGAATTCCTGGATCACCTCGACCGGCAGCCCGGAGCGGACGAAGATCCACTTGGTGCTGTAGCCGTTGCCGGGGCCGACGCGCACGTTGACGCGGGAGGCCTTCAGCGACACGAATCGCGGCAGCGGCAGGCCGGTGACCGACACGTTGCCGGCCGCCCATGCAGGCGTCACCGCGACCGAGCCCGCGCCGAGGGCGCCGCCCGCGGCGACGAGCGCGGCGAGGCCGAGCGCGGCGAACCGGCGCAGCCCGGCGCACCGCGGCGCGGGCCGTCCGTCCGCGGGATTGCGGGGCGCACGGCTCTCGGCGGAGGTACGGTTCGGGGCAAGGAGCAAGGCGATGTTCACCACGGCCGACAGGTTCCGGGCCGCGCCGTTTGTCTTTCGCAAGCCGTCTGTTACAGAGGTCGGGAGACTCGCGGGCGGCGGCGATCTCACGCCGCGATCCTTGCGGGCGGATGGTTAAGATCCGCTGAAGTCGGGCGGCGGCGCGAGGCGCCCGCACCGGCATGAACGCGGGCGGAGGCCGAGATGGGCAAAAAGAAGCCGCTGGTGATCGTCACCCGCAAGCTCCCCGACGTCGTCGAGACGCGCATGCGGGAATTGTTCGACGCCCGCCTCAACGCGGACGACCGGCCGATGACCCAGGCCGAGCTCGTCGAGGCGGTCAAGACCGCCCACGTGCTGGTGCCGACCATCACCGACCGGATCGATGCCGCGGTGATCGCCCAGGCCGGGCCGGACTTCAAACTGATCGCCAATTTCGGCACCGGCGTCGATCACATCGACGTCGAGGCGGCGCAGGCCCGCGGCATCACGGTGACGAACACGCTCGGCGTCCTCACCGAGGACACTGCCGACATGACGATGGCGCTCATCCTCGCCGTGCCTCGCAGACTTCCCGAGGGCATCCGCATCATGGAAACGGGCGAGTGGCCGGGCTGGTCGCCGACCTGGATGCTCGGCCACCGCATCTTCGGCAAGAGGCTCGGCATCGTCGGCATGGGCCGCATCGGCCAGGCGGTGGCACGCCGCGCCAAGGCGTTCGGCATGTCGATCCACTACCACAACCGCAACCCGGTCTCGGCGGCGATCGAGGACGATCTCGAGGCGACCTATTGGGAGAGCCTCGACCAGATGCTCGCCCGCATGGACGTGGTCACCATCCACACCCCGCGCACCCCGGCGACCTATCACCTGCTCTCCGCGCGACGGCTCCACCTGATGCGGCCGGGCTCCTATTTCGTGAACACCTCGCGCGGCGATCTCGTCGACGAGACCGCCTTGATCCGCCTCATCGAGGAGGGCGCGATCGCCGGGGCCGGGCTCGACGTGCTCGAAAACGCGCCCGGCGTCATCAGCCCGAAGCTCCTGAAGCTCGCCGAGACGGGGCGGGTCGTGCTCCTTCCCCACATGAGTTCGGCCACCATCGAGGGCCGCATCGACATGGGCGAGCGGGTGATCCTCAACATCCGCATGTTCTGGGACGGCCACCGCCCGCCCGACCGCGTGCTGCCCCACATGCTGTGAGGCGGCGGTGCGTCACGCCCGCCGTTGGTAGGCGATCTCGTCGAACCGCATCGACAGGAGATCGACGAGGAGGAGGCGGCCGACCATCGGTGCCCCGAGGTCGAGGAGCACGCGCAGCGCCTCGGTCGCCTGGAGCGTGCCGATGACGCCGGCGACGGCGCCCAGGATGCCGGCCTCCGCGCAGGATGGCACCGTGCCGGGCGGCGGCGCTTCGGGAAAGAGATCGGTGAGGCGCGGATTGAGGCGTCCGTCCGGCCCACTCGCATAGGGCATCAAAGTGGTGAGCGATCCGTCGAAGCGGCCGAGGGCGGCGACGACGAGCGGACGCTGCGCGGCTTCGCAGGCCGCGGCGAGGAGATAACGCGTCGCGAAATTGTCCGAGCCGTCGAGGACGACGTCGTACTCGGCGACGAGCGGCCCGACATTGTCCGCATCGACGCGGACGCGGTGTTCCCGGACGGCGACGTGAGGATTGAGCCGGGCGACCGCGTCGGCCGCGCTCGCCGTCTTCGCAAGGTCGATATCGGCCGTGGCATGGGCGATCTGGCGCTGGAGGTTCGACAGCGCGACGGTGTCGTCGTCGGCGATGCCGAGCGTGCCGATGCCGGCGGCGGCGAGATAGAGGAGCGCCGGCGAGCCGAGCCCGCCGGCCCCCACGATCAGAACCCGCGCCGCCTTGAGGCGCTGCTGGCCGGCGCCGCCGACTTCCGGCAGCACGAGGTGGCGCGCATAGCGCGCGATCTCCGCGCCGTCGAGCCCGGCCATCGGCGCGTTACTCGAGGCCTTCGAACAGCATCGTCGAGAGATAGCGCTCGGCGAACGAGGGCACGATCAGGACGATCGTTTTGCCGGCAAAGTCCGGGCGGCGGCCGATCTCGGCAGCGGCCTTGAGGGCGGCGCCGGACGAGATGCCGACCGGCACGCCTTCGAGGCGCGCGAGCAGGCGGGCGTGCTGGAAGGCCTCGTCGTTGGTGACCTTGATCACCTCGTCATAGACGTGGGTGTCGAGGATCTTCGGCACGAAACCGGCGCCGATGCCCTGGATCTTGTGCGGTCCGGCCGAGCCGCCGGAGAGGACGGGGCTGTCGGTCGGCTCGACGGCGAACACCTTGAGGTCGGGCTTGCGCGCCTTGAGCACCTGGCCGACGCCGGTGATGGTGCCGCCGGTGCCGACGCCCGAGACGAAGGCGTCGACGTCGCCGTGGGTGTCGTTCCAGATCTCTTCCGCCGTCGTGGCGCGGTGGATCGCCGGGTTCGCCGGGTTCTCGAATTGCTGCGGGATGACCGCGCCGGGGGTCGCGGCGACGATCTCCTCAGCGCGGGCGACGGCGCCCTTCATGCCCTTCGCCGCCTCGGTCAGCACCAGTTCGGCGCCGAGCAGCTTGAGCATCTTGCGCCGCTCGACCGACATCGATTCCGGCATCACCAGGATCAGCCGGTAGCCGCGCGCGGCGGCGACGAAGGCGAGCGCGATGCCGGTGTTGCCGGAGGTCGGCTCGACCAGCGTGCTCTCGCCCGGCTTGATGGTGCCGGCGGCTTCGAGCGCGTCGATCATGGCGACGCCGATGCGGTCCTTCACGCTCGCCAGCGGATTGAAGAATTCGAGTTTGCCGAGCAGCGTCGCGCCGACGCCGAGCTCGCGGGCGACCCGGTCGAGCCGCACGAGCGGCGTATCGCCGATGGTTTCGGTGATCGAGCCGTAGATCCGGCCCCGACCGGGGGTTTTGCCCGCCTTCGCCTGTTCGGCCATGGCCGTTTTCCTTCCGTGATCGGGTGGCGTCTGGGCCGCCCCTGTCGTTGCAACGTGCCGCCGGCCCGGATGGCCCCCGGCTCGCGATCGTTTCTTCAGTGCCCGGTCGAGCCGAATCCGCCGGCGCCGCGATCGGTGTCCGGCAGGGTCTCGACCTCGTCGAGCACCGCCGCCACCACGGGGGCCACCACGAGTTGGGCGATCCGCATGCCGCGGGTGATCTCGACCGCGGCCGGGCCGTGGTTGATCAGAATCACCTGCACTTCGCCGCGATAATCGGCGTCGATGGTGCCCGGTGCATTGAGCACGGTCAGTCCGTGGCGGGCCGCAAGCCCCGAGCGCGGCCGGACCTGGCCTTCATAGCCCTCCGGCAGGGCGATCGCGAGACCCGTCGGAACCCGCTCGAAGCGTCCCGGCGCAATCGTGATCGGCGCCTCCGCCGGCACCGCCGCGGCGAGGTCGAGCCCGGCGGCGCCCGCCGTCGCGGCGGCCGGCAGCGGCAGGTCGGCGGCATGGGGCAGGCGTTTCACGGCGACGCGGAGCATGGGCGAGGATCATCCTTCCTGAGAGGGCGGCGCGGCGAGCGCGTCGGCGATGCGGGCGACGAGACGGCGGGCGACCTCGTCCTTCGGCAGTTCGGGCCAATCCTCGATGCCGGCGCGGGAAACGAGACGCACGGTGTTGCGGTCGCCGCCCATCACGCCGGTGGCGGGGCTGACATCGTTGGCGACGATCCAGTCGGCGCCCTTGCGCTCGAGTTTGCCCCGCGCATTGGCGAGGAGATCGTCGGTCTCCGCGGCGAAGCCGACGACGAGCGCCGGCCGGGCCGTCGGGTGGCGGCCGACGGTCGCGAGGATGTCCGGATTCTCGACGAGGTCGAGGGCCGGCGGCCCGCCGCCCGGCTGCTTCTTGAGCTTGTGGGCCTGTTCGGCGGCGACGCGCCAATCTGCGACCGCCGCGGTCATCACGGCGGCGTCGGCCGGCAGGGCGGCGGTGACCGCTTCCATCATCTCGCGGGCGGTCTCGACATGGCGCACGAGCACCCCCGGCGGGTCGGGAAGGGTCACGGGGCCGGAGACGAGGATCACCCGGGCGCCCTCGGCGGCGGCCGCGGCGGCGATGGCGTGGCCCTGCTTGCCGGACGAGCGGTTGGCGATGTAGCGCACCGGGTCGATCGGCTCGTGGGTCGGACCGGAGGTCACGATCACGGTGCGGCCGGCGAGGCGGCCGCCCCCGAAGACCCGCTCCGCGGCGGCGACGATCTCGAGCGGCTCCGCCATGCGGCCGAGGCCCGCCTCGCCGCGCTCCGCCATCGGCCCGGCATTGGGGCCGACGAAGCGGCGGCCGTCGGCCGCGAGGCGGGCGACGTTGCGCACCGTCGCCGGGTTCGCCCACATCGTCGGGTTCATCGCCGGCGCGAGCAGGACGGGGCGGTCGCTCGCCAGGAGGCAGGTCGAGGCGAGATCGTCGGCGAGCCCGTTCGCGAGCTTCGCCATCAGGTCGGCGGTGGCCGGCGCCACGATCGCGAGGTCGGCCTCGCGGGCGAGCCGGATGTGGCCGACATCGTGCTCGGCGGTGAGATCGAACAGGTCGGTGAAGACGCCCTCGCCGGTCAGGGTCCCGACCGAGAGCGGCGTGACGAAGGCCTGCGCCGCGTTGGTCAGGATCGCGCGGACCGGGGCGCCGCGCTCCTTGAGCCGGCGGATCAGGTCGAGGCTCTTGTAGGCGGCGATGCCGCCGCCGATGACGAGGAGGATGCGGCGCCCGGCGAGCGGGCCTGCGGGGGCGGCGGCCGCACCGTCGGCGCGGCTGCCGGTCCCGGGAGTGGAGGCGGCGGACATCATGCCCCTTCCGATGCCGGCGCGACGGCGCCGGTCACGAGGCCTGGTTGAAGCTGCGCGGTGCCGGGCTCAGCACGGTCACGCTACCGCCGGAGATCTGGTAGACGGCGAGCCCGCGCTCGTTGGTGCCGTTCGCCTGGAAGCGGAACAGCCCGTCGACGCCGATGAAGCCGTTCGGATTGGTCATCATCGTGTCGGTGAACGGCGGGGCGCCGGCGGAGCGGACGAGACCGGCGGCGAGCGTCGTCGCGTCGTAGGCGAGCGAGGCGGTGCGCGGCGGCGGCGCGCCGTACTTCTGGGCGTAATGGCTGGCGAAGGTGGCGAAGCCGGCCTTGTCCGCGGACGGATACCAACCGCCCGAGAAGCCCGGCAGGGCGGCGACGCGCGGGTCGTCCCACTGGCCGGAGCCGAGAAGCTGGACGCGGCCCGAGAGGCCCGACTTCTGCAGGCCGTCGGAAATCTGCGCCGCGCCGTCGCCGCCTTCCGGCACGAACACGGCGTCGATCTGCGAGCCGAGCCCGGCGACCTGCTGGGCCTTGGCGAGGAAGTCGGCGCGGCTCGGCGAATATTTGGCGATGGTGGCGATGCGCACCCCAAGCCGGCCGGCGCTCTCGCGCAGCGCCGCCTCGGCGACGGTGCCGTAGGCGGTGTCCGGCAGCAGGGCGGCGACCGAGCGCTTGCCGACGCTCGCGGCGTAGCCGACCACGCGAGCGATATCCTGCTGCGGCAGGAAGCTCAGCAGATAGACGCCGCGGCTCGCGACGGTGGTGTCGGTCGAGAAGCCGACGATCGGCACCGCCGCGGGCTTGGCGACCGACGCGGCGCCGGCGACCGCCGGAGCGAAGATCGGCCCGAGAATAATCTGCGCGCCTTCGCCGACGGCGGCCTGGGCGGCGGAGCGCCCGCCGTCCTGGGAGCCGCTGTCGTCCTTGACGATGACGCGGATGTTGCCCTGCGGGAAATCCTCCACCGCGAGCGCGGCGGCGTTGCGGAACGACTGGCCGAGCGGGCTCTGCAGGGGCAGCAGCAGCGCCACCGTCACCGTGCCGGTGCCGAGCACCTCGCCCTGCGGCGCCACGGCGGGGCCGGTCGCGGCCGGCGTGCCGGTCTTCGGCGTGCCGGCGCTGTTGCAGGCGGCGGCGAGGAGCGCCAGGGCCGCGGCGGTGATGATGCGGGCCCGCTTCGGCCATGCCTTCGCGGCCCATCCCCCGCCTTCGGCCGTGAAGCCGGTGGACGGCGAACTCCCTGCGATTCCCCGGACGACGCGAGACACCGGCGATACTCCCTGATAGACGACGCTTGTTCGGACGCGAGCGTGAGGTCGATCGGCCCCGGAGACCTTGGGTGCCTCCGAGCACCATACACGACGGATTGTGACGGCTCGCCAAAAGGCTGTCAAAGACGTGTCAACCTTTTGGTTACTTTTGCGGAAGGCATGACGGCGTTGCCCGCTCGACACGACGAAACCGACGAGAGTCCGACCGACGGTGACGGACGCAAGACGCCCGGCTTTTCGATCGGCGCCCACCGCATCGCCGCGGGCCGCATCGCGCCGGGGCTCCATATCGTGGCGACGCCGATCGGCAATCTCCGCGACGTCACGCTGCGGGCGCTCGAGACCCTCGCCGCCGCCGACCTTATCGCCTGCGAGGACACCCGGGTCACCCGGGTGCTGCTCGACCGCTACGGCATCCGCACGCCCCTCGTCGCCTATCACGAACACAACGCCGCCCGGATGCGGCCGCGCCTTCTCGCCGAGCTCGCTGCGGGGCGCGCGGTGGCGCTCGCGAGCGACGCGGGCACCCCGCTCGTCTCCGATCCCGGCTACCGCCTGGTGGTGGAGGCAGCGGAACTCGGCTACCCCGTCGTGCCGCTGCCCGGCGCCTCGGCGGTGCTTGCGGCCCTCGTCGCCGCCGCCCAGCCGACGGATGCGTTTTTGTTCGCCGGCTTTCTTCCGGTGAAAGGCGGCCCGCGCAAGCGCCGCCTCACCGAACTCGGCGCCGTGCCCGCGACCCTGGTCTTCTTCGAATCGCCCCGCCGGCTCGGCGACTGCCTCGCCGACATGGTGGCGACCCTCGGTGCCGAGCGGCCGGCCGCGGTCGCGCGCGAACTTACCAAGCTGCACGAGACGATCGTGCGCGGCACCCTCGGCAGCCTCGCGGAAACCTTCGCCGGCGATCCGCCGCGCGGCGAGATCGTCGTCGTGATCGGTCCGCCCGGCGCCGACGAGACCGCACCGGCGGACGTCGACGGTCTGCTGCGCGCCGCGCTCGCGCGGATGCCGGCGAGCGCCGCAGCCGCCGACGTCGCCCGCCTCACCGGCGAGGACCGCCGCACGCTCTATCGCCGGGCGATGGAGATGAAGGCCGCCGCGGCGGACGAAGATGGGGATTCCGAGGAGGTCGACCCGACCGATGAGGTCTGAGCCCGCGCCAGAGACACGGCGGCGTGCCTATCGCCGCGGTCTCGGCGCGGAAACGCTCGCGGTCGCTTGGCTGTGCCTCAAGGGCTATCGCATTCTCGGCCGGCGTTTCCGGGCCGGCGCCGGCGAGATCGACATCATCGCCCGCAAGGGTGACGTCGTCGCCTTCGTCGAGGTCAAGGCGCGACGCGACGCCGACGAGGCGCTCGCGGCCATCGATGCCCGCACCCGCCGCCGCATCGCCGCGGCCGGCCGCGTCTGGCTCGCCCGCCATCCCCGCTATGCCGCGTTCACGCTGCGCTACGACGTCATCCTTGTCGCGGGACATGGGCTGCGGCGGCTCGTGCCGCGCCACATGATCTCGGCCTTCCTCGACGGCGAGTAGCGGGTTTCGGGCGCTGACGGGTCAGGGCTGCGTCGGGCTCGCCGGCGTCGGCAGCACCATCGGCGCGCCGGTGGCGGGGGCGGGCGTCGTGCGGTCCGGGGCGGGGACGATGTCGATGCCGGTCATCGCCGCGCCCGGCTGCGCCTCGGGCGGCGCCTCGCCGCCGAAGCCCGGATCATAATCGTGGGGCGGGGCCGCCGGCACATTCGTCGTGACGCCGCCGGTCGGATAGGCGGGAATCTCGGGGAGCGCGCTGTCGGTCGCCCGCCACAGGCCGCGCTTCGCCTTCTTCGCTGCCGCCGCCTTGTCATGGAATTCCTGGTCGGCATCGGCGGTCGCCGGCGCCCAGCCCTGCTCGACGAGCCAGAGGCTCAGGTCGTCGCCGGCAACCGTGCAGCGCGCGGTGAACCCGCCCGCCTCCGCGGCGCCGACGGGCCGGCATTCCACGGTGCGGAAGCGGATCATAGACCGCAGCGCCGTCTTGGCGCGGTTGCCGCACGGCCAGGACGCACCGGCGGCATCCTTGCAGGTCTCGCCCGCAGCCGGCGCGACGATGCCAGCGAGATGGATGATGGTGTCGTCCGATTTGAGCGTGCCGGCGTCCTCGACCGTGACCCGGGGGAAGCGCCGCGGGGCGTTGCCGGCCGTGGCACCCTGATCGGCCGGGGCCGCCGCGATCGCCGCGGCGGCGAGTTCGGCCGCCGAGGCCTTCGGCGCGGTCGAGGCCACACCGCCGTCCGATGCGGTGGCGGCCGGCTGCGACCCGTCCGGCGAAGCCGACGGCATGGCGGAGGCGGGCGAAACGTCGCGGGATCCCGCGCCGGGGGTGGAGCCGGGCGCGGCGGGGGACGGGCTCGCCACGGGCTGCGCCGAGACCGGCTGGGGCATCGCCGGCTGGGGCTTGGCGGGCTGGGGCTTGGCGGGCTGGGGCTTGGCGGGCTGCGCCGGACCGGCCGTGCCCCCAGCCGCCGCTGCGGGTGCCTCGGTCCCGGCCGCCGCGGGGGCGCCGGTCTGCTGCGCCGCCGTCTCGACCCGCGCGGGCGGGTGCGGCGGACCGAACAACCCGCCGAAATCGGGGCCGAGCAGGAAGTAGCCCACGACGGCGAACAGCGCGAGGCCGGCCCCCGCGGAGAGGACGAGCGTCAGGAGACCGGACAGGAACGAGCCACGCATGGCTGCCGCTCTAGCCGAGCCCGGGCCCCGGCGCAACGCGGGGCACGCAAGCGTGATGGCGCGCGTGATACCCGGTCAGACCGGGCGGACGAAGCGCGCCCGCTCCGCCTCGCATACGTCGCGGACGTGGCAGCCCTCGATATGGTCGTTCACGAGCCCGACCGATTGCATGAAGGCATAGAGGGTCGTCGGCCCGACGAAGGTCCAGCCGCGGGCACGCAGCGCCTTGGCGAGGGCGCGGGATTCGACGCTTTCGGTGAGGGTCCGGGCGGTGGCGATGTCGAGCCGCTTCGGTCGGGTCTCGGCGGGTGCCTCATAGCGCCACAGAAACGCCGCGAGCGATCCCGCCTCCTCGACGATCTCGAGGCAGCGCCGCGCATTGTTGATCGCCGAGACGATCTTGGCGCGGTGGCGCACGATGCCGGCATCGGCAAGCAGGCGCTCGACGTCCGCCTCGCCGAACGCGGCCATGGCAGCCGCATCGAACCCGGCGAAGGCGGCGCGGAAATTCTCGCGCTTGCGCAGGATGGTGAGCCAGGACAGGCCGGACTGGAAGCCTTCGAGGCAGATCTTCTCGAACAGCCGCCGGTCGTCGGCGACCGGCCGGCCCCATTCGCCGTCATGATAAGCCCGGTAATGCGGGTCCACCCCGCACCACCCACAGCGGCAGACGCCGTCTTCCGTTCGTATCAGCCCGTCCGTCGCCGGTTCCATGCGCCCCTCCCGAGAAGCCGTGGTGTCGCGATGTTCTTATATTGTTCTCGGCGCGACGTCATCAGTCTCGTGTGCCCATTGGGGGGCGGGTGGACTTCGCGGCAGAATGCGGCCTCAATGATCGCCATCATCGGAGTGGGGCGCATGAGTGGAGGGCGGAGCACCGGCGAGACGCATCTGTCCTGGCTCGTCCTTCTGGCGCTCGTCGTCGCCAATCTCGTGCCCCTCGCACCGGCGTGGGCGGCGAACGAAGAGGTGGCGGCGGGGGTCGCGAACGCCTTCACGACCGAGGAGATCGCCGACGGCTTCCTCAAGACGGTGTTCGGCGGCGAGGGACCGACCGGGCACGACGCCGAATCGCGCCTGGTGCACAAGTTCACCCGGCCCGTCCGCGTCTATGTCGAGAGCCGCTCGCGCTTCGTCGACCGTCGCGCCGAGGTGCGGGCCTTCGTGCGCCGGCTCGACCGCCTGGTGCCGAACCTCACGATCACCACCGTGACCCGCGCGGCCCGCTCCAACATGCAGGTCTACCTCGTGGACCGCGGCAATTATCGCGCCGTGATCCGCGAGATGGCGCCGTCCGGGACGGACACCCGGTTCATCGAGACCAACGATTGCTCGGCCCTGACCGGCGGCGACAAGCCCGGCGTGCTCGACCACGCGGTCGTCTTCGTCGTCGTCAACGAGGGGGCGTCACGCTTCCGCGCCTGCATGGTCGAGGAGATCACCCAGAGCCTCGGTCCGGTCAACGACGACCCGAGCCTGCCGTTCTCGATCTACAACGACAGTTCCGACGTCGACGGCTTCGGCCTGTTCGACTGGTTCATCCTGACAACGCTCTATGATCGCCGCATCAAGCCGGCGATGACGCAGGCGCAGGTGACGCCCCTCCTGCCCCCGCCATCGGCGACGCCCGTAAGGCGGTGCGCCGCCTCGTCCTGAGCGGCGCGATCCGGCCGGAATGACCGGATCGCCGGGTGCGCGCGGGGGGCGCCGGCCTTTCGCGTCAGGCGTTGCTCGAGCCGTCGTCGAACCCGCCGCCGTCGTCGAAGCCCCCGCCGAAACCGGAATCCTGGCCGGGATCCTGACCGGAATCCTGCCCTCCGCCGCCGAACCAGTTGTCGAAGAAGCCCCCGCCCTGGTTGCCGGCGTCTTGATAGCCGGCGTCCTGCACGCCCGCGCCCGGATCGTTGCCGGCCGCGCCCCCGTCACCTTGACCGGAATCGCCCCACGGCGAGGCGGCCGCCGGATCGGCGGCGTTGTTGGAATCGGTGTTGTTCGAATCGGTCTCGGTGATGTTCACGACCTCGGTCGGGTTGGCGCCGCCGCCGAACAGGCCGCCACCGCCACCGAACATCGAGCGCACCGCATCGGCCATCAGGGCGCCGCCGGCGACGCCGAGGGCGATCTGGCCGGCATTGGCGAGGAAGCCGCCGACCGCCGAGGGCGGACGGCCGAACGAGGGGACGCTCGAGGCCGCGCCGGGCGTGCCCTGATAGCGCGGCGGCGTGTCGTAGACCGGCTCGCTCTGCGGCGGCACGGCCCGCGGACCGGGCGCTCCCGCCGCGAGGGCGCCGGCGGCCCCCGGATTGGTTCCGAACGAGCCTTGCCCGAAAGACCCTTGCCCGAAAGCCCCCTGGCCGAACGCGGCCGGCGCTGTTGCCGGCGCGCTCCGCGCCGCCTCGGCGTCGCGCTTCAGTTGCTCGATCTGGGTCTCGGCCGTCTTCAGGGTCTGCGCCTGCACGACGACGGTCTGGGCGAGATAATAGGCCGCGCCCGGGAGGGCCGCGATGCGCTCGGCGATATAGCGCTCGGCCTCCGGATCGCGCTGGCCGGACGCGCTTTGAGACAGCCGGTCGAACAGGCCGTCGATCAATTGCTTTTCCTGCGGCGTCATCGCGGATCGTTCCCTCGGGCGGCGCCGGACCATTCCGGACGCGGATAACCTCGCCGATGAGATAGGAAACGAACATGGCCGCGCAACGACATCGGCCGGCGTTCCGAGGCGGAACCGCGGAATTTCAGGCGACGCGGATCAGGGGGGCGCCTTCGATCGCACGGTCTTCGGCGACCAAGGCGTTGAGTTCGGCGGCCCACAGCGCGGCGGCGCGGCGGCGGTGGAGGTGGTGGTTGAGCGGGTCCTTGCGGCGATATTCGTCGCGCACCACCCCCGCCTCCGGGCACAGCACCGCCGCGGCGATGTCGATGAAGGGCAGGCCGCGCGCGGCCGCACCTTCGGCGAGGCGGGCATTGTAGTCGAGGGTGAGGCGGGTGCGGTCGATCAGCGAGGTCGTCACCTCGCGGCGCAGGTGCGCGACCTCGCCCCAGTTCTGCCCGTCGCGGATGGTCGGCACGGTGGCGCCGGTGACGACGAGGGTCGGGTAGCCGGCCTTCAGGAGATGATCGACGAAGCCGAAATAGCCGGCGAGCGAGGCCTCGAACTGGGTCGAGACCGGCACACCCTTCTTCTCGGCGCGGTACCATATGACGAAGCCGCAATCGACCTCGCCGAGCTGCATCACCGGCACGAGGCCGGGTCGCGCCGGCAGCAGCGCCGCGTCGTAGTGCGCGGCGGCCTGGGTCACGCTCGCCGGATTGGCGAGCCCGAGCGCCGTCGCCCCGCGCACCGCGAGGCAGGCGCATGGCCGCGTGAGAAGCCCCGTCTCCGCGGCGACGCGGAACGGCTCGGTGTGGCTATCGCCGAATACGAACCAGCCTTCGGCCGCGAGCGGCCGACCACATGTCGTCATGATCCATCCCCCGGATCGCGCCGAGATCCGGGAGGACGCCTCGGGGATCGTGACGGCACGCCCGACCGCCCCACCGACGCATGCGGGGTCGATCCGACGCCGTCTCCCCACGGCATTCCGCCCGCGGTCTCCGCTAGTCCCCAGTCGAACGCACCGTCCCCGACCACGCGCGGTCGGTGCCTTCTCATCCGCAGCCCCGTTTACCCGAGCCCGCCCTCGGCTCGGGTATCGTCGCCCCGCTGCAATTTGGCGGCGAAACCGCCGGTCCGTCAACGGTGGCGGCCCGTTGCAGAACAACAAAGGCGGCCTACTTTCAAGGCCATGACCTCACCACCGCCGCGATCGTCCCCAGGCGCCGCTTCGGCCCACGCCCTCGCGCCGACCCCCGCCGGGCTCGCCTGCGCGGCGGCCGGATTGGTGATCGATCCGCTGCGCCCGGTCGCCCGCGCGCTCGTCACCCACGGCCATTCCGACCATGCGCGGCCCGGCCACGGCGCGGTGATGGCGACCGCCGAGACGCTCGCCATCATGGAAGCCCGGCTCGGCCCGAACTTCGCCGGATCGACCCAGGTGGCCGCTTATGGCGAGCCGGTCCGCATCGGCGAGGCGACGGTGACCTTTCTGCCGGCCGGCCACGTGCTCGGCTCCGCCCAGATCCTGATCGAGGCCGCCGGGCGGCGCTATGTCGTCTCCGGCGACTACAAGCGGCAGACCGACCCGACCTGCCTTCCCTTCGAGCCGATCCCCTGCGACGTCTTCGTGACGGAGGCGACATTCGGGTTGCCGGTGTTCCGCCATCCCGAGGCGGCGGCGGAGGTCGGCCGCCTGCTGCGCTCGGTCGCGCTGTTCCCCGACCGCACCCATCTGGTCGGCGCCTATGCGCTCGGCAAGGCGCAGCGGCTCATCGCGGAACTGCGCCGCGCGGGCTACGAGCGGCCGATTTATCTCCACGGCGCCCTCGTCGCGATCTGCGCGCTCTACGAGGAGGCCGGCGTGTCCCTCGGGCCGCTCGTCCCCGTCGGGGCGAAGCGCGAGCCGCTCGCCGGCGAGATCGTCATCGCGCCCCCGTCGGCGCTCGGGGATCTGTGGTCGCGCCGCTTCGCCGATCCGGTCACCGCGTTCGCGAGCGGCTGGATGCGGGTGCGCGCCCATGCGCGCCAGCGCGGCGTCGAACTGCCCCTCGTCGTGTCCGACCACGCCGATTGGGAAGACCTCTGCACCACCATCGTCGAGACCGCGGCGGCGGAGGTGTGGGTGACCCACGGCGAGGAGGACGCCCTCGTCCATTGGTGCGGCACCCGCGGCATCGCGGCGAAGCCCCTGCGCCTCGTCGGCTACGGCGACGAAGGCGAGGCCGAGCCGCCGCCCGCCGGCCCCGGCGCGGCTTCGGCGGAGGCGGCAACGGACGGCGGGGTGGACGGTTCGCCCGAGGCGGGCGCGGCGTCATGAACCGCTTCGCCCACCTTCTCGACAGTCTCGCCTTCGAGCCGCGCCGCAACGGCAAGCTCAAGCTGATCGAGGCCTATTTCCGCGATGCGCCGGACCCAGACCGCGGCTTCGCCCTCGCGGCGCTGACCGACACCCTGCGCTTCCCCCACGCCAAGCCCGGTTTGATCCGCGCCCTGATCGCCGAGCGCACCGACCCGGTTCTGTTCGCGCTGTCCTACGATTTCGTCGGCGATCTCTCCGAGACCGTCGCGCTCCTGTGGCCCACGCGCGGCGCGGTGGCGGCGGGGGAGGGCCCGTCGCTCGCCGCCGTCGTCGCCGGCCTCGAGACGACCGGCAAGGCCGACCTCCCGGCCTTCCTCGCCGGCGTTCTCGACGGGCTCGACGAGACCGGGCGCTGGGCGTTCCTGAAACTCATTACCGGGGCACTCCGGGTCGGCGTCTCGGCGCGGCTCGCCAAGACGGCGCTCGCCCGGCTCGGCGATCTCGATCCCGACGCGGTCGAGGAGGTCTGGCACGGCCTGTCGCCGCCGTTCCTCGACGTGTTCGCCTGGGTCGAGGGGCGCGGGCCGCGGCCGGAGGCGGCGGACGCGGCGCCGTTCCGCCCGCCGATGCTGGCCCATGCTCTCGACGAGGCGGATTTCGGCGCGCTCGATCCGGCGGATTTCCGCGCCGAATGGAAATGGGACGGCATCCGCGTCCAGGCGGTCGCCGGCACCACCCACGGCCGGCGCGCCGCCCGGCTGTTCTCCCGTTCGGGCGAGGATCTCAGCGCCGCCTTTCCGGACGTGCTCGACGCCCTCGATTTCGAAGCCGCGGTCGACGGCGAACTGCTGATCGTCCGCGACGGTCGCGTCGAGCCGTTTTCCGTCTTGCAGCAGCGGCTCAACCGCAAGACCGTGACGGCGAAGATGCTGCGGGACTTTCCGCCGCGCATCCGCGCCTACGACCTCCTCGCCCTCGGCGGCGACGACCTGCGCGCCGAGCCCTTCGAGGAGCGCCGCCGACGGCTCGAGGCCTTCGTCGCCGGCCTCGGCGACCACGCGATGATCGACCTGTCGCCGATGGTGCCGTTCGCCGATTGGCCCTCGCTCGCCGCGGCCCGCGCCAATCCGGCCTCGGCCGGGGCGGGGCACGATGCGGCCGCCGTCGAAGGCATCATGCTGAAGCGCGCGGCGAGCCCCTACGTGCCCGGCCGGCCGAAGGGCCTCTGGTTCAAGTGGAAGCGCGACCCGTTCAATGTCGATGCGGTGCTGATGTACGCCCAGCGCGGCCACGGCAGGCGCTCGTCGTTCTATTCGGACTTCACCTTCGGGGTCTGGAAGGCGGGCGAACTCGTGCCCGTCGGCAAGGCTTATTTCGGCTTCACCGACGAGGAACTCGTCGAACTCGACCGCTTCGTGCGCCGCCACACCATCAACCGCTTCGGGCCGGTCCGCGAGGTCGCGCATACGCGGGAGGAGGGGCTGGTGCTCGAAGTCGCCTTCGAGGGGCTCAACCGCTCGACCCGCCACAAAGCGGGGCTCGCCATGCGCTTTCCCCGCATCGCCCGCATCCGCTGGGACAAGACGCCCGCCGACGCCGACGAGATCGCGGTGCTCGAAAGGATGCTCGCGCGCTGAGCCCGCCGGCCTTATATGTCGCGCGAGATCAACGAGGTCGGAGGCAGGGCGATGGCGAACGGCGGGATGGAGCGCTTTCTGGGCGGCTCGCCGGGGCGCGTTGCGCTCCAGCTTCTGGTCCTGTGCATCGTCGTCGGGATGATCCTCTCCGCCCTCAACATCGATCCGCGCAACATCGTGCACTGGATCGTGGGCCTCATTCACCGCATCGCGGCGATGGGCTTCGGGGCGGTCGAGGAATTCGGCCGCTACATCCTGCTCGGCGCGGTCGTGGTGATCCCGGTCTGGATCATCATCCGCCTCCTCAACATCGGCCGGCGCTGATCAACCCGCGGTGAGGGTGGGCCACGCCGCCATGGCGCAGGCGGCGACGCCGCGCAGGGTTTCGGCACTGGCCCCGTCGCGCGCCTGGATCGAGAGCCCCTGGGTGACGGTGGCGTAGAAGGCCGAGACCGGGCCGACGTCGAGGGTCGCCGGCAATTCCCCGTCGGCGACCGCCCGCTCGATGCGCCGGCGGATCAGCTCGCACATTTCGATCCGCTGCTCGGAGACATAACGGCTGACCGGCTCGTTCTCCGGCGCGCAGACGACGGCCCCCAGCACCACGAGGCAGCCGCCGCCCTGCCCATCCTTGGCGGCCAGGCCGTTCGCGGCCGCATCGAGCATGCCGGCGATCGCGTCGCGGGCGCTCGCCGCCGTCAGCGCCGCCTTGGTCTGGGGGCCGAGCGTGCCGAACAGATCGACGGCCTCGCGGAAGAGCTGCTGCTTGGAGCCGAAGGCGGCGTAGAGGCTGGGCGAGGCGATGCCCATGGCGGCGGTCAGATCCGCGATCGAACTGCCCTCGTAGCCGTGGGCGCGGAACACCTCCATGGCCCGCTTCAAGGCTTCCGTCCGGTCGAAACCGCGGGGGCGGCCGCGTTCACCCATCGTCGTTCCCATGCCGTCGGGACCCATCGTCCCGAGCGCCCGTCCTATTTCTATAGTGATCGATAAATAAGGCGATTGACGGCGGCGGGCAAGCGTCGCTAATTATGTGTCGATCGATACAGAATCATCGCAACAGTCCCGGCGGCCCCCGAGAGACCCGCCGAGACCCTGCCTTCTCGAGCGCTCGCCCGTGCCCCGCGTCCTTCCCCGGCGGGGTCACCGCATGGCGTCCGGCGGGCTCGCGCCCGATGCGGAGCCCCGAACACGATGGGACCTTTTATGACGCACGCGCCCTCCCGCGCGCCGACGGGCAGTCCGCTCGTCGTCGCCGCCGTCTGCTCCGTCGCGGTGATGATGCCACTCTCCTTCACCGGGCCGAGCGTCGCGCTCCCGGTCATCGGCCGCGATCTCGGCGGCGACGTCGTCGCCCTCGGTTGGGTGATGAACGCCTTCATCCTCGCCTTCGGGGCATCGTTCATGGCCGGCGGCACCCTCGCCGACCGCTACGGCCGCAAGCGCATGTTCCGGATCGGCACGATCGCCTTCGCGATCACCTCGCTCGCGCTCGGCTTCGCGCCGAATATCTTCGTGCTCGACATTCTGCGTGGGGCTCAGGGCCTGTCCGCGGCGCTCTGCATGTCGGGCGGCGTCGCCGCGCTCGCCCACGAGTTCGACGGTGCGGCGCGGACCCGTGCGCTCAGCCTGCTCGGCACGAGCTTCGGGATCGGCCTCGCGTTCGGGCCGATCTGGTCGGGCTTTCTCATTGGCCTGTTCGGCTGGCCGGCGATGTTCTGGACCGGCGTCGTCGTCGCCGCCTTCGTGCTCGTCTTCGGCATTCCGCGCCTTCACGAGAGCCGCGATCCCGGCGCGGCCCGGCTCGACGTCCAGGGCACGGCGAGCTTCGCGCTGATGCTGCTCTTCCTCAATTTCGGCATCGTCGAAGGGCCGCAGCGCGGCTGGTATGATCCTCTCGTCGTCGGCCTTCTCGCCGCGGCGGTCATCGCCTTCGTCACCTTCCTCAAGGTCGAGCGGTCGCAGGCCCGTCCGATGCTCGATCTCAGCCTGTTCCGCTATCCCCGCTTCGTCGGCGTCCAGGCGCTGCCGGTCGCCGTCGCCTATTCGTTCGTGGTGCCGGTGATCTTCCTGCCGATCCGCTTCATCGGGATCGAGGGCATGAGCCCGGTCAGCGCGGGGCTGATGATGATGCCGCTCTGCGCGCCCGTGGCGATCGTGCCGTTTCTCGCCGGGCTCCTGACGCGCTGGGTCGCGGCGGGAACGCTGTCGTCGATCGGGCTCCTCGGCTCGGCCGCCGGCCTCGTCTGGCTCGCCAACGCGCCGCCCGGGGCGCCGGCCCTCGATCTCGCCCTGCCGATGCTTCTGATCGGCATCGGCGCCGGCGTTCCGTGGGGGCTGATGGACGACCTCGCGATCGGCGTGGTGCCGCGCGAGCGCGCTGGCATGGCGACCGGCATCTTCGGCACCATGCGCGTCGCCGGCGAGGCGATCGCGCTCGCCATCATCGGCGCGGTGCTGGTCGGCCTCATCCAGGCCGGGCTCGAAAAGGCGGTCGCCGCCGGGGACGGGCGCCTCCCCGGGCTCGCCAACGAACTCGCCAACGGCTCTCTCGCGCGGGCGGCGGCGATCATCCCGACGCTGCCGAAGAGCGTCCTCGCCCTCGTCTACGGCAACGCCTTCAGCGCGACCCTCCACGTGCTGGCGGCGATTACGGCCGTGGCGGCGGTTGCCGGATTCTTCGCCCTCAGGCGGGCCGGCCGGCCGGCGCCCGCGACGGAGAGCCTTCCGGCTTGCCCCGACACGGCCGCCTGACGCGGCCGCGCCGCCTCGGCCGGCGGACTTCCCGGTCCCACCGCCTCAGCGGCGGCTCCTCAGTTTTGCCGCCCTAGCCGGCGGCTTGGGCGGCGCCGGGACCGGGGGCTTGCACGAGACGGTGCAGGCCTTGGTAATCGACCTTGCCGGACCCGAGCAGCGGCACCTCGGCGACGACGATGATGTCGGCGGGGAGGGTCAGTTCCGTCGCGCCGCGCTCGCGGGCGGCGGCGTGGAAGGCGCTGCGGGACGCCCCGGCCTCGGTGGTCGCGAGCACGATCCGCTCGCCCTTGCGCGGATCGGGCAGGGTCACCGCGGCGGACAGCGCCTCCGGCCAGATGTCCGCGGCGAGCGCTTCGACGGCGGCGAGGGAGACCATCTCGCCGGCGATCTTGGCGAAGCGCTTGGCGCGGCCGTGGATGCGCACGAAGCCGTCGCCATCGATCGTCACGATGTCGCCGGTGTCGTGCCAGCCCTCGTGGGGCGGCTCGATGATGCCGGGCCGCTCGCTCTTCAGATAGCCCAGCATCACGTTCGGCCCGCGCACGTGCAGGCGGCCGCCCTCGCCGAGCCCCTCGACCGGCTCGAGCCGCGCCTCGACGCCCGGCATCAGCCGGCCGACGGTGCCGAAGCGGTTGAACATCGGGGTGTTGAAGGCGATCGCCGGCGCCGCCTCGGTCACGCCGTAGCCTTCCAGGATGCGGATGCCGAACCGCTCCTGATAGACCTGCCGCGTCGCGTCCTTGACCCGCTCGGCGCCGGCCAGCACCAGCCGGAGCGACCGCAGGTCGTAGGCGTCGGCGGCGCGGGCGTAGCCGGCGAGGAAGGTGTCGGTGCCGAACAGGACGGTGGCGTTCGTCGCGTAGATGAGCTCCGGAATGATCCGGTAATGCAGCGGCGAGGGGTAGAGATAGGTCCGCACGCCGGTGACGAGCGGCAGGAGGATGCCGATCGACAGGCCGAAGGCGTGGAACGGCGGCAGCACGTTGAAGAGCTTGTCGCCGCGGCCGAAATCGATCCGCGCCTGGGCCTGGGCGACGTTCGCCAGGATGTTGGCGTGGGAGAGGACGACGCCCTTCGGCCGCCCCTCCGAGCCGGAGGTGAAGAGGATCGCCGCGGCGTCGTCGACGTCGCGCTTGACGAGGGGCTTGCCCGCCCGGAGCGCCCCGCGCAGCTTGGCGAACGGGCTGATGCGGGCGCGGATGTCCTCGAGATAGACGAGGCGGACGACGCCTTCGAGGGCCGCCGCGAGGTCGCCGAGCTGGGCCTTCTCGATGAAGGCACGGGAGGTCAGCACCGTGTCGAGGGCGGCCGCGCGGCAGGCGGCGACGACGTTCGCCGCGCCTGCGGTGAAGTTGATCATCGCCGGCACCAAGCCGGCCGACAGGGTCGCGAGCACCGTGACGGCGACCGCGTTGGCGTTCGGCAGCATCACCCCGATCGCCTTGCCCGGCGCGCCGAACGGCTGAAGTTCGCGGGCGAGCACGGCCGTCCCGGCGAGGAGCCTGCCGTAGCTCAGCGTGCCCGACACCGGGTCCTCGATGGCGATGCGCTTGCGCCCGTGCTCGGACGCGGCGGCGATGACGGACTCGACGATGGTCCGGTTGCCGACGGCGGTGCGGAACACGAGATCCGACATCACCTCGTAGAGCGCGGCGCCGGCGGCGCGGCGGCGCGGCCGGCCCTTGAGCGCGGGATCGACGGCGAGCCGGCACGGCGGCAGCGCGGCGACGCGGACCCGCGGAAACAGCCGGCGGCGCACCTGATGGGTTGAGAGGCGGGAGAACGGCGTCGCCTCGAGGCCGTCGATGCGCACCGGCACGATCGGCGCGTCGGCCTTGTCGGCGATCATCGCGGCGCCGTCGTAGATCTTCATCAGGCCGCCGGTGACCGTGATCCGGCCTTCGGGGAAGATCACCACGCGCTCGCCCGCCTTCAGAGCCTGTATCAGCGTGCGCGCCGCGAGCGGCTTCGCGGGATCGAGCGGCACCGCCCGGGCGAGGTGCAGGAACGGCTTCACCCACCAGCGCTTGGCGACCGCCTGGTCGATCGCGAAGACCGGCTTCTTCTCCAGCAGGCAGAGGATCAGCCCGGCATCGAGGAAGCTCACGTGGTTGATGGCGATCACGGTGCCCGGCGGGGCGGTCGCGATGTGCTCGAGACCCTCCACCTCCAGCCGGTAGAACACGCGGAACAGCATCGACAGGAAATCGGCGAACGGCGGGATCGGCATGGTGCGGTAGATCACCACTGTCGCGGCGAGGCTCGTCACGCCGAGCAGGATCATCAGCGCCGGCACGCTCATGCCGGCCGCCTGTAGCACCGCGACGACGATCCCGGCGGCGACCATGAACAGCGCGTTGAGGACGTTCGCCGCCGCGATCACGCGGGAGCGCCGCTCCGGTCCCGCCCAGCTCTGCAGGGCGGCGATCACCGGCACGATGAACATGCCGGAGAAGAAGGCGCAGAAGGCGAGGTCGATGGTGATGCGCAGGCCCGTGCCGGTGAAGAACGCCGCCGGCTCGTTGGTCGCCGCGGTGGCCGTCAGGCCGTAGGTGGCGAGGCCGACGTCGGCCGCGAACACCGCCAGGAAGAAGCTCGAGATCAGGGTCGGGATGAGCACGATCCGCCCGCCCGACAGCCAGGCGGCAGCGGCCGCGCCGAACGCGATGGCGACCGAGAAGATCGTCAGCAGGATCGTCACGACGTCCTGGGTTCCGCCGAGGGTGTCCTTCACCAGTGTCGGCATGAGCGACAGGATCACCGAGCCGACGAGCCAGAACCAGCTCGCGACCATGCCGCCCCAGAGCAGGCGGCCTTCGCCGGCGAGCGCCCGCACGAGCTCCCAGGTCGAGCGGAACACGTTCGCCTCGATCGGGATCGTGGGCGCCGCCTCGCCGGTCGGCGGGATCATCCGCGCGGTGAGCCAGCAGCCGACCGAGACGACCATCATCAACCCGGCCACGATCCATTCGTCGTGGGGGACGCCGTACATCACGCCGGCGATGATGGTGCCGAGCAGGATCGAGATGAACGTGCCGCCCTCGACGAGGGCGTTGCCGGCGGGCAGTTCCTCGGCCTTCAGGTGATCCGGCAGCATGCCGTACTTCGCCGGCCCGAACAGCGCGCCGAGGAGGCCGAACAGGAAGATCGCCGCGAACAGGCACGGCACCGACGAGAGGATGAAGCCGGCGGCCCCGAACACCGAGGCGGCGATCTCGGCGAGCTTCAGCCGCCGCGTGACGAGCGCCTTGTCGTAGCGGTCGGCGAGTTGGCCGCCGAGCGCGGAGAACAGGAAGAACGGCGCCACGAAGGTCGCGCTCGCCAGCGTGACGAGGACGCCGGCATTCGGCCCGCCGGTCCCGAACAGGACCAGCATGATGGTCAGGGTCTTGATGAAATTGTCATTCAGCGAGCTGAGGAACTGACACCAGAAAAGTGGCGCGAAACGGCGCACCGCGAGGAGGCGGTGGAGCACAGGATGACCTCCGCTGAATCAATCCGAGGCCGTTCTAGCGGCATTCGGCCAATCTGCAAGCGCCGCGCGTGTCCGCAGCCGGCTTCGACGGCAAAAGGAGGGGCAGAGCGACGGCCATGCCCGGGCCTCATGCCGCATCCGAGGGCTGTTCGTCCGAAAGGCTCGGCCAGGAGCCGTTGTCCGGCAGCGCGGAGAGCAGGGCGTCGAGCGATTCGGGGCGGCCGATCGCGTAGCCTTGGGCGAAATCGATGCCGATCTGGCGGACGCAGGCGAGCGTCTCCTCGTCCTCCACGAATTCCGCGACCGTCTTCGCCCCGAGTTCGTGGGCGATCTGGTTGAGGGAACGGACGATCGCCGCATCGACGGCGTTCTGGCGCACGTTGCGGACGAAGCTGCCGTCGATCTTCACCAGGTCCGCGGGGAAGGTGCGCAGATAATTGAACGAGGAGAGGCCGATGCCGAAATCGTCGAGCGCCACCTTGGCGCCCGCCGCGCGCAGCATCGTCATCAGCCGGGCGGCCACGCCGACATGGGCGATCACCGCCGTCTCCGTGATCTCGAAGGTCAGCCGGTGGGCCGGGATCGGCGTGCGGGCGACGAGACCGAGGAGATAGTCGGCGAAGCCGGGCGCACCGAGCGAATTGCCCGAGAAGTTGAGATGGAAGCTCATGTCGTCCCAGGCGGCGAGCTCCGCGCCGCGGCGCTCCAGCGCCTCCCGCATCACCCAGCGGTCGATGTCGTGCATCAGGTCGAAGCGTTCGGCCGCAGGGATGAAGAGGTCGGGGAGGATCAGGTTGCCGTCGGGGTCGAGCATGCGCAGAAGGATTTCGCACGCCTCCTCGCCGCCGCCGTTGCAGGGGCGGATCGGCTGCGCATAGAGGACGAAGCGGTCGTTCTGAACCGCCTCGCGCAGGTTGGCGGCGAGTTGGATCTCGCGGAAGCGGGCGACCGCGTCGCCCTGGTCGGGCTCGTAGAGCACGGCGCGGTTGCGACCGGAATTCTTGGCGGCGTAGCAGGCGACGTCCACTTGGGTGAGCAGGGCCGCGGCGGATTCCGAGAACGGCCCGACCGCCCCGTAGCCGACCGAGGCGCCGACCCGGTGATGCCGGCCGTGCCAGGAGAAGCGCAGCGCGTCGATCGCGGTGATGATGCGCTCGGCGATCTGGCGTGCCTCGACGAGATCGGCGTTCATCAGGATGACGGCGAACTCGTCGCCGCCGATGCGGGCGACGTGGTCCCCGCTGCGCACGGCGCTCGTCAAAAGCGGCCCGATCTCGCGCAGCAGCATGTCGCCGACGGCATGGCCGGCGGTGTCGTTGACGAGCTTGAATCGGTCGAGGTCGATGAAGAGGAGGCTGTGGGTCGCACCGGCCTGACGCGCCGCGGCGATGGCGGCCGTCAGGCGGGCCTCGAATTCCGTTCGGTTGAGGAGGCCGGTCAGCGGATCGTGGCTCGCCGCGAAGGCGAGCTCCCGCCGCATCGTCCGTTCGCTCGTCACGTCCTGGAACACGAGCACCGCGCCGAGGACCTGATCGTCCGCCGCGAGCGGCGCGGCGGTCGCCGCGATCTCGCGGAGCGTTCCGTCGTGGGCCTCGAGGGTTGCGTCGTCCTGCATCTCGACCACGGCGCGGGCGAGCAGACAGCGCCCGATCAGGTCCGGGATGGAAGCACCGCTGAGCCGCGAGACCGGCGCGAAGACGTCCGAGATCTGGCGGCCCGCGGCCTGCACCTGAGACCAACCGGTGAGCGCCGCCGCGGCCGGGTTGAGGAAGGTGATGCGGCCGATCCGGTCGGTGGTGATGACGCCGTCGGCGATCGACGTCAGCGTGACCTGGAGGCGATGGCTTTCGGTGCGCAGCGCTTCGGCGAGGCGGTTCGAATCGGTCACGTCCCAGGTCACGCCGACGAGGCGCACGGGATGGCCGTCGCCGTTCCGGATCACCGCCGCCACATCGCGCAGGTACCGGATCTCTCCCGTCCCGGTGACGATGCGGTATTCGAGTTGGAGCGTGTCGTTGCCGTCCTTCATGTCGTCGAAGGCTTTGATGACGGCGGCGAAGTCTTCGTTGTGAATGCGCTGCCGGGCGATCTCGATCGGAGACTTGCCGCAGGTGGGCGATTCCGCGAAGTGGCGGTATAGCCGCTCGTCCCAGATCTGCTCGCGCGTGACGAGGTCCCAGTCCCAGATGCCGAGATCGGCCGCCGCGGTCGCGATGTCGAGGCGCCTCAGGAGCTGATCGCGCTCCTCCGCGGCCCGATGGTCGCTGGTGGTGTCCCAGGTCACGCCGATACACTTGGCCGGCTTGCCGTCCGGACCGGCGATCGTGCGGCAGGCGTTGCGTAGATACCGGACCTCGCCGTCGGGTCGGACGATGCGGTATTCGCAGGTGGTTTCGCCCGGTTCCCGCTTCGCCTTCTCGACATAGGCGCTGGCCATCGCCTGGTCTTCCGGGTGCACGATGTCGAGCCAGTCGCCGCCGGGTTCTGGCTTGTCGGACATGGCGCGCCCGAGCACGTCCAGCATGCGGGCATCCCGGAGCAGAACCCCGGTCGCGGCATCCCATTCCCAAACGCTGATACCGCCGACGCGCGTCGCGAGATCGAGGCGGCGGAACAGCGTCTCGCGCTCGTCGGAGATCCGCTTGTGCTCCGTGACGTCGACGACCTGGACGAGGACGTGGTCGGGTCCCGCTCCCGCACTCGGCAAGAGGGTGGCGGAGGCATCGCCCCAGCCGATGGTGCGGTCCTTACGGACGAAGCGCTGGCCTCTGCGCAGATGGTTGACCGATTTACCCAGCAGGTTCTTGAGATCGTCGCGAACCACGTCGTGATCGCATGCCAAAGTCAGACTGAGCGGCGGGAGGGACCGGATCTCCGCCTCGCCGTAGCCGAACAATTCGCAGGCCTTGGCATTCGCCTCGACGATTTGCCCGTCGCTCGCCAGGATCAGGCCGGCGATCGGCGAGTGGTCGAAGATCGTCCGCAGGCGCTGCTCGCTGCGGCGGAGACGTTCGTGTTCGTCGCGGGCGCGCTCGATCAGGATGGTGCCGACGAGCGGCGGCAGCAGGGTGAGGGCGGTGGCGAGGTAGACCATGTTCTCGCCCGCTGCGGCCGCGATCGGAATCGCCATCGCAGTGTGCGTGAACAGCCATGCCACGAGGATCGTGTCGAGGACGAGGAAGATCATCGCCGGCAGCAGCGGCACCGCGACGATCGAGACGAGCAGGACGAGCGTGACGACGACGAAGGGGGTCGGGAGGTGTTGCAGCGCCAGCAGTGTCGTCAGCGCCATCACGCATCCCACGGTGAGGATCGTGACGCGCCGTCCCCGCGGAAACGCCTGGTCCAGCTTGCCGGCATGGGCGTAGGCGAACGCCAACGGCAGCATGGTGGCGAAGCCGATCAGATCGCCGAGATACCAATGGCCCCAGACGGAGTAGAACTTGGCTAAGGGAATTGCACCGCCGTTCGCCGCATAGCTGAAGACGACGGCGCAGGACGAGCCGGCCGCCGGCGCCGCGAGCGCCCCCGGCAGTGAGCGGATGATGTGCGAGAAGAACGTAGCGGTTTCGCCGCGCCGGGTGGAGAACGCCTTCAGGAGCCCGCCGCCGACCACAGCGCCGGCCGTATTGGACACCGCGAACAGCGCGGACGCGCCGAAAGGACCGTTAAGAACGATATCGAGCGCGAGGCTCGCCGCCGACACGGCCAGGAGGATGGCGGGCCACAGCTTGAAGCAGCGCCGGGCGAGCAGGATCGCCACGAACCCGATCGGCAGCCAGATACCGCTCAGTTTCCCGGGGGGCGCCGAGACCCAGATGCAGACGAGGCCGAGCAGCAGATAGCCGGCGAAGGCGGCGGCGAACTGCGTGATCTGCCCTCGCCAGAACCGGCCGATGCCGCCCGCACGATCGACACCAGCCTTCCCCCCGGTGGCGCGTCCGTCTTGATCGCCCTGCCCATGCGTCCCCTTGCCGCGGTCCTGCGACCGTGTCGCCGGCATTCCTGGTGCCGATCAGGTTACGCGACCGAGCTTGCCCCAACCTTCTGACGCTATAACGCCATGCCTCTATAGGTCTATGACGCTCACGGCGGCGTGTACACTAGGCGTGTGGAGGGAGTGCCGTCGACCGCCCCGGCGGTGCCGGGAGCCTTGGCTTACGGGGGAGGCAGCATCACGCGTCAGTTGCGCAGAAGCTGGTTGAGGAGCTGCGTCGCCTGATCCGCCGTGCTCGGCGCGGCCTGTTGAGGCTGCTGTGCCTGGGGCTGGGTGGCCTGAGGCTGCGCGGGTTGCGTGGGCTGGGTCTTGCCGCCGAGCAGCTTGATTGCCTCTTCCACGGCGCGCTGCTTGTTGATCTTGCCGTTCTGATCGACGAGCGGGGCGTTGCCGGGAGCCGCCGCGGCGCCGCCTTGCGCGGCTGCGCCGGGCTTGCCGAGCTTCGAGAGGCCGCCGCCGAGGGCCTTGAGCTGCTTCAGGGCGCCGGCCGGGTCCTGCAGGATGCCCTTGATGTCCGGATAGATCCGCGGCTTCGCCCATGGCCCTTCGATGATCACCGGCACGTTGAAGCCGGCCAAGTTCGCGCCCTGGGCGTCCTGGGTCTCGAGCGAGGCGACGACCTTCGGATCGACGCGGTAGGACAGCGTCCGCCGCGGCAGGTCGACCCGGCCGGCGCCGGTCAGGCGGAACAGCGGACCCGCCATCGCGAGGTCGCTGTTGGTCAGGATGCCGTTTGCGATGGTGAACGTGCCGGTCAGCGCCGAGAACGCGGTCTTGCCCGTCCCCGCCTGCCAGCCTTCCAGGATGCCGTTGTTAAGCGCGGTGACGATCTGCGGAATATCGATGCCGAGGATCGCGCCGTTGGTGAAGCCGATCGAGCCCTTGCCGCCGAGCCGCGAGACGAGGTCGAGCTCGCTCTTGCCGCTCGTCGAGACCGCGAAATCGAGCGCGGCGGTGCCTTCGATCCGGGTGAAGCCGATGGCGTCGGTCAGGAACGCCCGCGCCGCAAGGTTCTTCAGCGCGAACGAGGCGTCGACGGTCGGCACCGCGGCGGCGCCGTTGATGGTGAGCGCGCCGGTGCCACTGCCGCCATAGAGCGTCATCGGCGACAGGTTCGCCTTGAGCACGCCGTCCTTCAGCGTCGCGGCCAGCGTGGTCTGGCCGATCTTGAGGCTGTCGAGCAAGATCTGGTCGGCGCGGACATTGAGCGCCGCGTCGGCCGCCTTGAGGCCGTCGAAGCCGAGCGGGCTCGTGCTCCAGCCGCCGGCGGCGGGCGCCGGGGCCGGTGCTGCGGCCGGTTGGCCGACGGCCGCTGGCGCTCCGGGCTTCGCCGGGGCGACGCCGGCCGATTGCAGATAGGGGCGCAGGTCGAGCACCGAGAGGGCGAGGCCGGCATTGATCGAGGGCTTGGCGCCGCCATAGGCGACCTTGCCCGTCGCGACGCCGCGCGAGCCGTCGAGCACGATGTTGGCCTTGTCGAACGCCACGCTGTCGGCGGCGAGCGTCACCGGCCCGTCGAACGAGAACTGCTGAAGACCGCCGCCGCCCGAGAGCGGCCGGCCGATCCAGGCGAGCAGGTTGCGCAAGGACGGCGTCGCGACCTGGACCCGGCCGCTGCCGATTCCCTTGGGGCTGGCGCTGCCGTCGAAGCCGAAGGTCACGCGCGACGACGAGGCCTTGATCGCGACCGCCCCGGCGGTGCCGGCGATGAGCGCGCGCGGCGCCACCGAGCCGGAGAGGGTGAAGCGCTCGCCGCGCCAGGTCAGCCCGCCATTGAGGGCGACCGGGTTCGCGAGCGAGGCGAACTGGGCGGTGAGCGCGATGTCGGTGATCTGGTCGGCGCTCTTGTCGCCGCCGAAGCTCGAGGCGAGGCCGAGCCCGCCGACCGAGCCGTCGGCGAGCGAGAGGCTGCCCTTGCCGTCGAGGGCCCCGGCGATCGCCGCGACCGTCGCGCCGCGCGTGGTGAAGGAGATGTCGAGTCCGGCGCGGCCGGCGAGCGGCTGCGAGACCCCGGCGAGCGCCGCCATCTTGGCGAGATCGATACCGCTCGCCTTGACGGAGCCGGCCATCGCCGCCGCGGGCTGCCGTGCATCGACGGTGATCGCCCCGGAGGCCGAGGCGCCGGCCATGGCGAGGCGCTTGACGCTCGCCTGGAGGACGCGGTCGGCGAGGGTGATGTCGGTCGCGAGGTCGGTGATGGTGGCGGGTCCCGCGCTGATCGATTTCGCGGTCAAAGCCACGTTGGCGTCGACGAGGCCGAGCGGGGAGAAATCGATGGCGTCTCCCGCGGCGACCGCGGGAGCGGCCGGTGCGGCAGCGCCCGGCTTCGCCTTCGGCAGCTTCGCGCCGCCCGCGTCGGCGGCGGCCGGCGCGGACGCAGCCGGGGCGGTTTTCGCTGCGTTGGTCGCGGCACTCTTCGCCGGCTGCGCACCGGCAGGGCCGCGGAGGGCGTCGAGGTCGAGTTTGGCGATGGCAAGCCGCAGCCCGAGCGCCGGACGGGCACCGCCGAGCACGACCTTCGCCCCGCCCGAGGCGTCGAGGCCGGTCGCCGTCACCGCGAAGCGCGGCACGTCGATCGTGGTGGGGGCGACCTTCGCCGTCACCTCGGCGCTGTAGCGCTCGGCGAAGGCCTTGCCGGCCGGCAAGGCGACGCCGAGCCGGTCGGCGATCGCCGCGAGCGACGAGCCGTTCGCCGTCAGGGTACCGTCGAAGCTGCCACCCACCGGCAGCGCCGTGCCCTTGGCGGCGATGTCGAAGGCGTCGGAGGTCAGGTGCAACTGGACCGGAATGGCCGCGATCTTCGCCGGATCGGCCGGCCGGCCGGCGCCGAGCTCGAGCTTCGTCGCGAGGCCCTGCCAGTCGAAGCTGCCGCGGGCGTCGAGAAGCCCGCTCGAGCCGGGCACGTCGAGGTCGAGATTGACGGCGTCGAGCCGGCTTTCGCGGCCCGAGGCGCGGTCGCGATAGATCAGGGTGCCGTCGACGATGCGGATGGTACCGAGCCGCAGGCGGTCGAGGATCGCGAGCGGGCTCTCGGCCGGGGCGGGGGGCTCGTCGGCGGTCTCGCCGATCAGCGTGCCGACCTGATCGCCCGAGGCGGCAGGCGCGCCGGCGGTTGCGCCCGGGCTCGCCGCCGGGGCGGCGGCCGGCGTCGCGGCGGCGGTGCTGTGCGGCGTCCAGTTGGTCGAGCCGTCGGGGGCGACCTCGACGAGCACCTTCGGCCCACCGAGGGTCACCCCGTCGAGCACCACCTTGCCGCCGATGAGGGCGAACGGGGAGAGGCCGAACGACACGCTTTCGAGCGAGAAGGCGTTCTCGCCACCGCCCATGCCGGGGATCTCGATGCCCCGCGCGGAGAAGCGCACCGTCGGCAGAACGCTGATCGAGACGTCGCCGTCGATCGTCACCGGCCGTCCCGCGGCCTGGGAGAGCTGGGCGGCGAGCTCCTTGCGCACCGTCTCGGCGGGAATGAACATCGGCAGCGCGAAGAGCACCGCCACGATGGCGACGATCGCGATCCCGAGAACGATGGCGAGCTTTCTCATGGACCCCTCCCGAACGACACGATCGAGCCCTGGCGCCGTCCCGAAGCGCCGAGCCGCGCGGGAGTGTAGCGGGGCTTGTGGTTAATCGATGGTGAACGCAAGGCCGACGTCGGACCGAGGCCCGTCGCCGCCCTCGATCATGTGATCGGCGCGCCTTCGTGAAAGAAGCGGTCCATCGCCGCCCGCCACCGGGCGACGTCGAGGCCGCGGGCGGCGAGCCAGGCGGGATCGTAGAGGCTCGACCGGTAGCGCTCGCCGGAATCGCACAGGAGGCTGACGACCGATCCCGTCTCGCCGCGCGCCGCCATCTCGCTGATGAGGACCGCGCAGGCCCAGATGTTGGTGCCGGTCGAGCCGCCGCACGGCTTGCCGATGACGGCGCTCACCGCCTGCATGGCGGCGACGCTCGCGGCATCGGGCACCGCCATCATGCGATCGACCACGTCGGGATTGAACGACGGCTCGACGCGCGGCCGTCCGATGCCTTCGATCACGGCCGCGCCGGGTTCGGCGTTGCGCGTGTCGCGGTCGGCATAATGGCGGTGGAACACCGAGCCTTCCGGATCGGCGACGCACAGGCGCGTCGGATGCCGGCGATAGCGGACATAGCGGCCGAGGGTTGCGGAGGTGCCGCCGGTGCCGGCGCCGCAGACGAGCCAGGTCGGGATCGGGGCCGGCTCCAGCGCCATCTGGGAGAAGATCGACTCGGCGATGTTGTTGTTGCCGCGCCAGTCGGTCGCCCGCTCGGCATAGGTGAACTGGTCGATATAATGCCCGCCGGTCTCGGCCGCGAGGCGCCGCGCCTCGTCGTAGACGCTGCGCGGATCATGGACGAGGTGGCACTCGCCGCCCTGGAATTCGATCGCGGCGATCTTCTCGGGCGAGGTGGTGCGCGGCATTACCGCGATGAAGCGCAGGCCGAGGAGACGGGCGAAATAGGCCTCCGACACCGCGGTCGAACCGCTCGAGGTCTCGATCACCGCCGTCTTCGGGCCGATCCAGCCGTTGCACAGGGCATAGAGAAAGAGCGAGCGGGCGAGCCGGTGCTTCAGGCTGCCGGTCGGATGGCTCGATTCATCCTTCAGATAGAGCGTGATACCCGGAAATTTCGGCAGCTCGACGCGGATCAGGTGGGTGTCCGAGGAGCGGTTGAAATCGGCCTCGATGCGGGCCACCGCCTCGTCGAGCCAGGTGCGTTCGGCGCAAGGCGGGACGGCGGGATGGATGGAGCGGGTCGCAGGCAGCGGCATTTCGGGTCCGATTGTCTCGATCGTTTGGTTCAGGTGCGGCCAGCCAGCCCGCGCTGTCAACGAGGGAAGCCGGGTTGCGATGGCGGGCAATGATGGTCCGCACCGACGCGGTCGCCGGTGAAGCCACAGTCAAGGCGCAGCGATCGATCGGCCCAGAAATATTCCGGACAGAGGCAAGGCGGAACCATAGGCGGGCCACGTCGGCGTCCCATATTCGGCTGCTCGAAACGTTTCTAGGTCGGGATGGGACCTGATCGATGCGGATGATTGAGACCAAAGCGGACCCGCGCGGAGACGCCTCACCCTTCGCGCCGCTCCTGTTGCTCGCGCGGCGGACGCTCGGGGCTTCCGGCGCCGCCGTGTGGCGGCGCACCGCGCGGGCTCTTCTGTATGTCGGCGGCGAGGCGGATGCGTCGCCGCTCGCGGCTGCGTTCTGCGTGGCCGTCGCCGAGCGCGGCCGTCCGCTCGCGGTCGAGGATTTCGCCGGCGATGTCCGCTTTGCCGAGAAGGCCGCCCGCTGCGGTCTGCGCGCGGCGATCGGCGTGCCGCTGCCGGATGCCGCCGGTCCCGGCGCGGGAATTCTCGCCGTGTTCTGCGACACGCCGCGAATCTTCGGACGCGACGACATCGAGCGTTTGGGGGAATGCGGGGCCGTCGCCGCCGCGCTGCTGCGCGCGGATGCCGACGGAGCCACGGATCCGTTTGGCGCGAACGGTCGGCTCGGGACCGATCTCGCGGCGTGGTCGGGGGAGGTGATCGGGCCGCAGCCCGCGGGCGAGGGAACTCGCTCCCTCTACGACCGGGCTTCGGCCCTCGCCAAGATCGGGGCGTGGGAGTGCGACCTCACCACCGGCCGCCTGACCTGGACCGACGGCGTCTACGACATCTTCGAGCTGCCGCGCGGCATCGCCATCACCCGCGAACAGGTTCTCGCCCTCTATTTCAAGGATTCGCGGCGGGAGATGGAACGCCAGCGCCGCCGCGCCATCGAAAGCGGCGAGAGCTTCGTCCTCGACATCCGCATCCGCACCGCCATGGGAAACCAGAAATGGGTGCGGCTGACCGGCGACGTGGAGACGGTCGCCGGCCGGCGGGCACGTGTCTACGGGTTGAAGCAGGACGTCACCGCCGAGCACGAGCGCTTCGAACAGCTCCGCACCCTCGCCGAATTCGATCCGCTGACCGGCCTGCCGAACCGCCGGGCCTTCCAGACGGCGCTCGCCGGCGCGCTGACGGCGGGGGATCGCCGCCGCGCGGCGACTGCGCTCCTCCTCCTCGACCTCGACGGCTTCAAGCAGCTCAACGACACGCTCGGCCACGGCGCTGGCGACGCCTGCCTGCGCCAGGTCTCGGCGATCCTGCGCCGCGTCCTCAAGGATGCCGACATGATCGCCCGGATCGGCGGCGACGAGTTCGCGATCATCACACGGGTGCCGCGCGATCCGCGCCGGCTCGACGCGCTGTGCGCCCGCCTTCTCGCTGCGATCCGCAAGCCGATGAAACTCGACGGCAATCTTTGGCAGGTCGGTGCCTCGGTCGGCCTCGCACGCCTCGGCGCGCACAGCGCCGGCACCGCCGAGGCGGTCTTCGCGGAGGCCGACGCGGCGCTCTATGCCGCCAAGCGCGGCGGTCGCGATACCCATCGTATCGCCGACGACGGCAGCCCGGCGGAGACCTGACGGCCCCGGGCGTCGGCTGGCGCGCGGACCCTTGACGGGCACGCGGGCACGCGGCATTGGTTGGTATACCAATCAATGCCGGCCGTGGCGCAGGCGGTTGCCCCAGCGCCGCCTGCTCCGAGATCGCTTTCCGAGATCTCCGCCCGAGGTGTGCCCGTGTCCGTTCCAGACCTCCGCGCCAAGATCCTCGGCGAGGCGATCGCGATCCTGCGGGAACACGGGCTCGCGGGTCTGACCCAGCCGCGCGTCGCCAAGGCGGCCGGCGTCACCCAGAGCCACCTGACCTATTATTTCCCGACCCGCGCCGATCTCCTCGCCGCCGTGCTGGAGCGTGCGGCGGCGGGCCAGCGGGCCGGCATCGGGGCGGCGCTCGCCGCTGCGCCGAACGGGCCGGAGGCGCTCGCCGACGCGCTCGGCGACGCGCTGTCGCGGCCGGAGAATACCCGCGTTCTCGTATCGCTCGTGCTCGCCGCCGATGCCGACCCGGCGTTCCGGACGCTCTATCGCTCGCTCGCCGGCGGCGTGCGCGGCGAGGTCGGCGAGGCGCTCGCCGCCCTCGGCGTCACGGCCGACCCGGCGACCGTCACCATGGTCCACGCCCTCGGTACCGGGCTCGCGGTGCTCGGCCTCGCCCTCGGGCCCGAGGAGGCCGGCGCGATCGCCGCCCGCGCCCTCACCGATCTCTTCCGTCTTCTCCAGCAACGCGTGCCCGCGCCGGGCCGTGGGGAACCGTCCTGATGCCCGCTTGGCTCGACAATCTCATTCCGCTCAAGGCGCCGCGCCTCGACCACGAGCAATATGCCGGATGGACGCCGCGGGCGGTGGCGCGCCGGGGGCTCGGCTGCCGGCTCCTCGCCGACGAGCGCATCCCGGTCGCGGGCGGCGTGACGCTCTCGGCCGACGTCTACGTGCCGAAGACGCCCGGCCGCTATCCGGCGATCGTGCAGTTCGCAGCCTACAGCCGGGAACTCCACACCGCCGGCGTGCCGACCGGCAGCAACGAAATCGGCAGCCCGCCGGTCTTCACCGATCGCGGCTATGGCCAAGTCGTCGTCATGCGGCGGGGCATGGGGCGCTCGGGCGGCGAGATGGCGCCGTTCCTGAGCGATGCGGACGTCGACGACCACGAAGCCTGCATCGCCTGGGCGGCGGCGCAGCCTTGGTGCGACGGTCGCGTCGTGCTGTTCGGCACTTCTTATTACGGCATGACCCAGCCGCTCGTCGCGGTGCGCCGGCCGCCGGCTTTGAAGGCCTTCTTCTGCAACGAGATCTGCACCGACTATTTCCGCCAGATCACGCAGTTCGGCGGCGCGCCGGGCCTGTTCTTCGCCAATCTGTGGATGGGCGCCAACTTTCCCGAGGCGATGGTGCGCCTGCGCGTCCCGCCAGTCGTCCGCGCGGCGCTGAGCCACGTCCTGAACTCGCCGCTGAAGCGGCTTTGGGAGCCCGTTTTGATGAAGCAAGTGGACGGGCTGTTCCGCAAATTCATGAGCGCGACGCCGGTGCGTCCGGTGCGCGATTGGTGGGTCAACTGGCTGATCGACGGCAAGACGCGGGAGACCTCAATCATTCCCGCCGGGCCGGCCGGGCGGCTCGACCGCATCGAGGTGCCGTTCGTGGTTGCGCAGAACCTCGGCTATTTCAACCTGCACCAGTTCGGCTGCTACGACCTGTTCCAGAATGCCGGCACGCCGCAGGGCCGGAAATGGATGATCCTCGCCAAGCCCCACTACGAGCTGCCGGTCTATGCGTGGCAGCTTGAGGCGCTGGCCTTCTTCGACCACATCCTCCACGGCACCGACAACGGCTATGCCGACGAGCCGCCGGTCCGCTATTGGCTGGACGGGGCGGAGCGCTTCGTCGGCGCGGCGGATTTCCCTGTGCCGGGGCATGAGGTCGTCCGCTTCCGGCTGGCCTCGGGCGGGGTGGACCAAGCCCGGCATCGCCTCGTCGAAGAGGAGCCCGGCGAGGCATCGAACGGGGACACCGTTCAGCCGGACGCCGGGTCGAATCGGTCGTCCAACACCTGGATCGCGATTCCCCTCGGGCTTCCCGTCGTCGGCGGCCTCGACGAGGTGGCGCCGCAGGTGCTGAGCTTCGAGGCGCCGGTCGTGCGGACGATGGATCTCGCCGGTCCCGTGACGCTCCGTCTGCGCTTCAGCAGCAACGAGATCGATTCCCACGTGGTGGCCCGGCTCGGCCGCGTCGCGGCGGACGGCACCTTCCGCCTCCTGTCGCTCGGTACGATCAGCCCGGCGCGCCGCCGCATCGACGGGGCGCGCTCCACCGCCTGCGAAATCGCCATCGACACCACCCGGCCGGAACCACTGCTGCCGGGCGAGCCGGTCGATCTCGTCTTCAGCCTGACGATCGGCCCGGTGCGCCTTCAGCCGGGCGAGCGCCTGCGCCTCGACATCGCGAGCCGGACCGATCTCCTGCGCAGCAACGTGAGCGAAGGCTATGTCCAGTTCGACATGCCGGTGCCGCCTTATCTCGCGCGCAACACTCTCCATTACGGCCCCGAGACGGTGCTCGAGGTGCATCGGGTCGCCGGGTGAGGGGACCCGCACCGGGCGTGATGTCGCCTCCGTCCCTTGCCTCGCCCTCCGCGGAGCGCGAAGGTGCGGGCGGGCCGCGCGAGCGCGGTCGGCGATGGTTGAGAGACATGGTTGAGAGAGAAGGGCCGTTCGCGGCCGGGCCGGGACTGCTCGTCAGTGCGCGGGATGCCGCCGAGGCGCTCGTCGCGCTCGCGGGCGGGGCCGACGTCATCGACCTCAAGGAGCCGCACGAGGGGGCGCTCGGCGCCGTGGCGCCTGCGGTGCTCGCAGAAGCGGTCGCGGCCGTGGCGGGCCGCCGCCTCGTCAGCGCCACCACCGGCGACCTGCCGGCCGACGCGATCGACGCCATCGTGTCCCGCGCCCGCGCCACCGCCGCCGCGGGCGTCGATTATGTGAAAATCGGGCTCTTCCCCGGACCGGTCCTGCCTCTGATCGCCGCCCTCGGCGAAGCGTTGGCGGCGCCCTCTTCCTTCTCCTCGACATGGAGAGAAGGGGACGGCGCACGCCTTGAGGTCGCCGCGTCTCACCCTCCCCTGGAGGGGGAGGGTCGGCGCGCAGCGCCGGGGTGGTGTGATGCGCCGTCGCCGACCGCCCCGCCATCCGCCCGCCTCGTCGCCGTCCTGTTCGCCGATGCCGGATACGATCCGGCGCTGTTCGCGTCGCTCGCCGCGGCCGGTTTCGCCGGGGTCGTCATCGACACCGCGGACAAGAAAGCCGGCCGCCTGCTCGACCATCTCGACCGCCCCGCGCTCGCCGTCGCCATCGCTCATGCCCGGCGCGCCGGGCTCTTTCTCGGCCTCGCCGGCTCGCTGCGCCGCGCCGATATCGCGGCGCTGGCGCCGCTCGGTCCCGACCTGATCGGCTTCCGGGGGCCGCCTGCCGCGCCGCCGACCGCACGGCGGGTCTCGCCGCCGAGGCGGTGGCGGCGCTTGCGGCCGATCTCGCGGCGACCCGCGCCCGGGCGGCCTGAGCGCATGCCATCCGGGGCCATGGGTCCGCCGCGGCCCGTCGTCGTCAAGGTCGGCGGCAGCCTCGTCCGCGCGGGCCGTTACGGCGGCGCGCTCGGCGTCCTCGCCGACAGTCCTCATCCGGTCGTCCTGGTGCCCGGCGGCGGCGCGTTCGCCGATGCGGTGCGCGCCGCCCAGGCGATCGACGGCTTCGACGACGGGCTCGCCCACCGCCTCGCGGTCAGGGCCATGGGGATGGTCGCGGAAATCCTCGTCGCCGCCAGCCCCGACCGGCTGTCGCTCGCCGCGAGCGCCGACGAGATCGCTGCCGTGCTCGCCGCCGGCCGGGTCCCGGTGTGGATGCCCGAGCCGATGGTGATCGGCGCCCCCGACATCGCCGAGAGCTGGAGCATCACCTCCGACAGTCTCGCGGTCTGGCTCGCCGGCCGGATCGGCGCCCGCGCCGTTCTGCTCCTCAAGTCCGTGGACGCGGGCGCGGCGACCATCGCCGCCGCAGACGCCGTCGCGGCGGGCCTGGTGGACGAGGCGCTGCCGGCCTTCGCCGCGGCGTCCGATCTTCCGATCCGCCTCATCGGCCCCGCGGACGCGGCGTCTCTGCCGATCGCACTCGCCGGCGGGGCGGCCGGCACCCGGCTCAGTCCGGCTGGCCGAGCCGCTTCAGAATGAAATCCGCGCGGGCGGCGACGCTGCTCTTCGGCAGCGGCACGGTCTCGTAGCCGAGGGCGGGGTAGCACGCGGCGAGCCGCTCAGACTCGGCAACCGCCGCGTCGAAGCCGTGGCGCCGGTCGGCGTCGGTGCCGTAGATCTCGGGCCAGGGCGGCGCGACGAAGACGCGGCGGTGGTATCGGTGCCGCCGGTAAAGCGCGCCGAGGGCGGGCTCGCCGGTTGCGTGCTGCAAGGCCGCGGCCGCGTCCACCAGCCCGCGATCGAAGAAGATCCAGCCCGGCTTCCCCGCCGCCGCGCGCCGGTCTTCGATCGCCATGCCGATCGCACGCCGCGCGAAGGCGGCGAGATCGATCCACGGCAGGGCGCTGCCGCCCGCCGCGCGTTCTCGCTCGACGATGCGCCGCCCCGGCTCGGCGACCGTCGGAAAGCCGCGCCGCGCGAGCTCGGCAAGGAGCGTGGACTTCCCCCCGCCGGAGGCGCCGGTGAGAACGACGAAGCGATCCGCCGCCGCAGCCACCTCCGAGCCTTCATCTCCGAGCGGGTCGGTCATGTCGTCGCTCTCTGCGATCGTGGTCGCGGCATCGCCGGGCTTGATCTCGGCCGCAGCGCTCTCCTATGCCGGGGAACGTGTGCATCCGGCTTTTCTCCTTCCGCGAGGCTTTCCATGACCGAAGACGCCGCCGGCCCGATCACCTACGACGAGTTCCTTAAGGTCGATATCCGCGTCGGCACGGTGGTCGAGGCAGAGCCCTATCCGGAGGCGCGCAAGCCCGCGATCAAGCTCAGAATCGATTTCGGCGGCACGATCGGCATCAAGAAATCGTCGGCGCAGATCACGGTGCATTACCGCCCGGAGGACCTGATCGGGCGCCAGGTGCTGGCGGTCGTCAACTTCCCGCCCCGGCAGATCGGCAAGTTCGTCTCCGAAGTGCTCACCCTCGGCGTGCCGGACGAAGACGGCTCCGTGGTGCTGATCCGTCCCGATCTCGCGGTGCCTGGGGGCGGCCGGCTGTTCTGAGCGACGGCAGCCTCAGCCGGGTACGCGCACCCGGACGCGCAAGCCGCCGAGCGGCGCGTCGCCGAGCACCACGTCGCCGCCGTGGCCGCGCGCCACGTCGCGGGCGATGGTGAGGCCGAGGCCGGTGCCGCTGCGGTCCTGGTTGCGGGCCGAATCGAGGCGGAAGAAGGGGCGGAACACCGCTTCCCGCATCTCCGCCGGAATGCCGGGGCCGTCGTCGTCGACGATCACCGTCACCCAGCCGTCGGTGTGGCGCGCGGCGATCTCGATGGTGCGGGCGTAGCGCGCGGCGTTGAGGATGACGTTGGTCACGAGGCGGCGGAAGGCGTTCGGCTTCACGACGATGGTCGGCTCGCCCTCGAAGGTCCAGCGCACGCTGGCGCCTTGGGCGATGGCGTCCTCGGCCGCGTCGTCGATCATCTCGGTGAGGTCGACCTTGTCCGATTGCTCATCGCCGTCGCCGCGGGCGAAGGCGAGATAGGCCTCGAGCATCGCGTTCATCTCGTCGACGTCGGACTTGAGCGCGGCAACCTCCTCGCCCTCGCCGAGGAAGGCGAGTTCCAGCCGGAACCGGGTCAGGATGGTGCGCAGGTCGTGGGACACGCCGGCGAGCATCGTCGTGCGCTGCTCCATCTGCCGCTCGATGCGGCGGCGCATCTCGAGGAAGGCGAGCGCCGCCTGACGCACCTCGAGCGCGCCGCGCGGGCGGAAATTGTCGACCGGCCGGCCGCGGCCGAAGCTCTCGGCCGCGCTCGCGAGCTGCTGGATCGGGCGGATCTGGTTGCGCAGGAACAGGATTGCGATGGCGATCAGCACGAGCGACGTGCCGACCATCCAGACCAGGAAGATGTGGGCGTTCGACGCGTAGGTCTGGCTGCGGCGGGCGAAGACGCGGAGGATCTTGGTGCCGAGATCGATGCGGATCTCGACATAATCCGAGCGCCCGACCGTATCGATCCAGAAGGGGCGCCCGACTTCCGTCGAGATCAGCGTCGAGAGCGTGCGGTCGAGCAGGGCGAAGAAGGGCTTCGGGGCCGGCGGCGGCAGCGGGCCTGCCGGCAGGACCTGGGCGTTGAGATCGAGCTTGTCGCGTGCGAGCACGGTGAAGTGCTCGTAATTCTTATCCTGCGGATAATCCTCGAGGACGTAGATGAGCGCGGTGATGTCGCGCACCGTCGCCTCGGAAAGATGGCGCGTCACGAGTTCCCAATGGCGCTGCATGAAGACGTAGGCGACCACCGACTGGAGCAGGATGACGGGCAGCACCATGATGAGCAGCGAGCGCGGAAACAGGCGCTTCGGCAGCGAGGCGTAGAGCAGGCTCGCGGGCAGCTTGGCGATCTGGCCGGCGCGGCGGCCGATCTCCACCAGGACGCCGAGACGGGACCGGCGCGGTGCCGGCTCCGCGGTGCGGTCCGATGGCGCTGAGGCGCCGATCCGGTCGGCGATCTCGGTCTGCTCGGTCAAGCGCGTGCACTCTCCGTTGGCGGCCTGGCGCCGCCGTGGCCTCCCGGCCGGCGTCATTCCCGTCAGTTTACGCCGGTACATGCACCAACGTCGCCGGAAAGTGCATCCTTTCCGTGACTGCGCGCCGGCGTGACGCGTCACGCGGCGAAGCTGACAAATTATGTCGCGAGGACACGCTTTCGCAATGTCCAGCAATATAGAGATAAAAGTGAAATATTGTGAAACAAGATGAAAAGTAGACTCGAAATCGGACCGAAAATTTCCCCAGACGATGCCTGTCTTCGATAACGATCTTATGACAGCCTGAATTTCAGTCGACAGGTGAAGATGTAGACCCGAATCGACAGGATCTTCGCTGCGGTTCCCGCACCCCGATAGACGCAACTATTTTTGGTTGCGGATGCACGTTGGTGAGATCGAGCCAGGGAGTTTCGCTGCGGTTCGGCAGGGGAGGCCGACGCAGACGCAGTCGTCTGCGGGCGCGAATGAGACAGAAGAACGCAAGTCCGCCCGCTCGCAGGGCGCGGGCCGGGTCACACGTCTGGACGAGAGATCATGAGCGGTCGCAAGAGCCTCGATCACGAGACCTCGGTTGCCATCGGCAAGCGCATCCGCGCCATCCGTGGCAACCGAACGCAGCAGGAATTCGCCGAGCTCATCGGTGTCGACCGCGCGACGCTTGCGAACTACGAGATCGGCCGTCGCACCCCGACCGCCGACACGATGAACACGATTTCGGACGTGTCGGGCGTGCCTCTCGCGGAATTGTTCTTCGGCGAGGCCCGCACGCCCGGTCGATCGTTCCGCGAGGTCGAGACGATCCTCGCCGAGGAGATGGAGAAGCGGCCCGGCTTTCTGCCCCGGTGCGCGATCTCCGACGACGAGATCGCGCTCCTGAAGGTGCTTCGCGCCTTCAACGGCACGGCCCTGGGGCGCTCCTTCATCGACCTCGTCAGCGAGATGCTCGGCCAATATCGGCGCCTCGACGCGGACGAAAACGGTCCGGTGATCGAGCCGGAGGATCTCGACCGCCTGCTCGAGATCGCCGCGCGCGGCCGGTTCGCGACGGGCTTCGATCCGGTGATCCAGCTCATCCGCCACATCGCCCCGTCGGCGCTCCCGAGCGCGTCGGTCCGGGCCTTCGAGCGGATCGGCTGACGCCGCGAGGCCCGGACGGAATGGCTTTTCAGAACCTCGCTTGCGTTCGGCAAGCGAGGTTGTTGCGTTATCGAAACCTTTCATATTATACGATGCGAGGCGCAGATCGCGGCGCAATGCGCTCGCGCGACTTCGACATCGCAGCTTTGGTCGGGCCTGGGCGGGTCTATCGATTCGACCTTTGCTTTGGCGAGTGGACGGATCCGAGCGCAGCTTGAGATAGCTGCATGCGCGCCCCCAGTATCTCCGCCACCAGATCGCCCCAATCTAGAAAATACTAAGAAATAATCCGTATAAATTCGGAAACAAACGTGGTTTGGCGGTCACATGGCAGAAGTATAGGCCGAGACGCCGTCGTCGTTCCTGCCTTCTTCGTTGACTGGCAGGCGGCTCCAAATATCTTCGATCTCACTCCAGTCCGTTGGGAAGCCATGGACCTGAGTTGCCCCGGAAGACCGCAAGGCGAGGTTTTCAAGGGTGAAGAACTTGAATGCGCCGACACGTGACTCCCTGGCGAACACCGCAATAAGCGTCAGCTTAGGTGCCGCACGTGTCAGTAATTATCGGCGCCGAAGCTGAAAATTGTGGAGAATCACAGATGAAGATCAAGGGCGTCCTCCTGGGCATGGCCGGCATGGTTGCCGCGACCGGCGCCTACGCGGCCGATCTGCCCGCCGCTCCCGCGGCGCCGGAGCCGGTCGATTATGTCCGCGTCTGCGACGCGTTCGGCACCGGCTTCTTCTATATTCCGGGCACCGAGACCTGCATGAAGATCTCGGGCTACGTTCAGGCCGAGTACGATGTCGGCATCACCAACGGCTCCGCCGGTTCGCTGACCGGCAGCGGCTGGGGCGGTTCGTCGGCGAGCGGCAACTGGAGCGACCGCGACTCCAACACCTATCGCTTCCGTACCCGCGCCAACATCCGCTTCGACACCCGCACCAACACCGAATTCGGTCTGCTGCGGACCTACACGGAGATGAACTGGTACAACGACGACAACTCGTTCTCGTCGGACCTCGATAAGGCCTACATCCAGTTCGGCGGCCTGACCTTCGGTCGCGCCCAGTCGTTCTTCGACTTCTACACCGGCGTCGGCTACAACTCGATCTTCGAGCCGGCCCACTCCGACACGACCGCCAACCTGGCCGCCTACACCTTCGCCTTCGGCAACGGCCTCTCGGCCACGGCGTCGGTGGAAGACACGACGGCCCGCCGCACCAGCATCGGTTACGTCACGGGCGCGAGCTATGATCCGTCGACGGGCGTGCTCGACCTGACCAACGCCCAGGCGATGACCAACGGCTACGGCGGCTCGCGCATTCCGGACGTCGTCGCGAACTTCCGCGTCGATCAGGCGTGGGGCTCGGCGCAGGTCATGGCCGCTGGCCATCAGGTCTGGACCAGCACCGCGCTTGAAGAGAACGGCGCCGGCACCGCCACGGGCGTCGTCGATCCGTCGACCACGAGCAGCAAGTACGGCTTCGCCGTCGGCGCTGGCGTGACCGTCAACATGCCGTTCCTGGCGGCCGGCGACAACTTCAGCTTGCAGGGTGCGTACGCTCAGGGCGCGGTCAAGTATACCGCTCCGCAGGCGACCATCCAGTGGGTCAGCTACACCAACGGCGACCCGACCAGCTACGTCACCGGTGGCGTTCCGGACGGCTTCATCGACCCGGCCACCGGCCAGCTCAAGCTGACGCAGTCCTGGTCCGTCGCGGCCGGCCTGCAGCACTTCTTCACCCCGCAGGTCTATGCGGCGATCGACGGTTCGTACTTCGGTTCGAAGGTCGACCTCCCGGGCTCGAGCAACAGCCAGGTCAACAACTGGAACCTGACGGGCACCGTCGGTTACACCCCGGTTGCCGGCCTCGAGCTCGGCGCGGCGCTCGAATACATCAATTCCAGCGCCGACAACAACGACCTGACCGGTATCGTGAAGAGCGACAACCAGCTCATCGGTCTGGTTCGCGTTCAGCGCAACTTCTGATCCGGCGAAGGCGCTCGCGTTCCGAGCGCCTTCCAAAGATCGAGACACTGCAGCGGGCGGCCGTCGGGCCGCCCGTTTGCGTTTGTGCGCAACGAGGCCGAAACGATTCGGACGGCGTCCGGCGCTCAGGTCGCCATCAGGCGATAGCCGATGCCGCGCACGGTCTGGAGATGAACGGGGTTCGCCGGATCGATCTCGATCTTGCGGCGGAGCCGGTTGATCTGGACGTCCACCGTCCGCTCGCTCAGCGCCTCGTCCCGCCCGGCGAGGAGATGGCGGGCGACCGTCTCCCCTGGCTTTTCGGCGAAGGTCTTGAGCAGCCAGCGCTCCCGATCGGTGAGCCGCACCGGCGCGCCGTCGCGGCTCAGCTCCTGGCGGTCGAGATCGAATTGGAACGGGCCGAACGCGACGGTGCCGGACGTCATCGGCGCGGCGCTGCGGCGCCGGCGCAAGAGGTTGGCGAGGCGCAGGAGGAGCTCGCGCGGCTCGAACGGTTTCGTGAGATAATCGTCCGCCCCGGTTTCGAGCCCCTCGATGCGATGCGACGGGTCGGCGCGGGCCGTCAGCATGAGGACCGGTACGTCGAGCCGCGCCTTCAGGGCCGCCGTGAGCGAGAGGCCGCTCTCGCCGGGCATCATCACGTCGACCACGAGGGCGTCGAAGCTCAGGCTCTCGATCTTGCGGCGCGCTTCCGCCGAATCCTCCGCCACCGTCACCCGGTAGCCGTTGTCGGCGAGATAGCGCCGGATCAGGCCGCGGATGCGGCTGTCGTCGTCGACCACCAGGAGGTGGGGCGCGTCGTCGGGCAGCACGGGCAGGTCGGCGGGCAAGTTTGCGGAACCGGTCATGAGGCGTCGTCTCCGCCGTCTTCGTCGTCGTTGCGGGTGGGCGGGGCTCCGCGGTCTTCCATGGCGGCGAGCGCGGCGAGGAAGCGGCGGGTGTCGTGCTCCGCGCTCGGAGGAAGACCCTGGAGAGCCTTGGAGATCAGGTCCGATTGCAAGCCGGCGAGCTCGCCGGCGAGGCTACGGCCCGCCGCCGTGGCGTAAAGCAGGCGTTGGCGCCGGTCGGCCGGCCCGGGGCGCTGCTCGATGAAACCGGTATCGACGAGCTGCTTCAGCACGCGACCGAGGCTCTGCTTGGTGATCTTTAGAACTTCGAGCAACTCGGTGACGCTCATGCCCGGATTGCGGCTCACGAAGTGCAGCACGCGGTGGTGCGCGCGGCCGAAGCCGTAATCGGCGAGAATGCGGTCGGGACCGCCGATGAAGGCGCGGTAGGCGAAGAAGAGAAGTTCTATCACCTCGAAATGCGGCACCGGAGTGCCGGCACGGATGTCCGATCCCGGTTCCGCCACGGAGGGCGGCCGGGAGGGAGGCAGCTCGGAAACTACGTCAGCCATATTGACATAATCGCGTACGAAGATTACTTCAAAGCCAGTCTCGACGAAACGATCGAATGCGGTCGGACCCTCGAGCGGCCCATCGCCCCCTCCGGCCCCGTCGGATTCGCGGCGCCGGGTCGCGTCGCAACCGACCCGCCGGGAGGATATCGACACTTTCGCCGCGACGCAAAACGGCGCCGATCCGCGGCACCGCAGCGTGGCCTCCGGCTCATCCCCCCTTGGACGGCGGATCGCGAGCCGGCAACATCTTCAGGAGTGCATCAAAATGGCCGGGCAGCCCTTCGACAAGCGCGACGGCGTCATCTGGATGGATGGCAAGTTCGTTCCTTGGGGCGACGCGAACGTGCATGTGCTGACCCACGGCTTGCACTATGCGAGCTGCGTGTTCGAGGGCGAGCGGGCCTATGGCGGCGAAGTCTTCAAGCTCGCCGAGCACACCGATCGCCTCATCGAATCGGGCCGCATCCTGGGCTTCCAGATCCCGTTCTCGGCCGATGAGATCAACCGCGCCCACCGCGAACTGCTCGCCCGCATGAACTTCCGCGACGCCTATATCCGTCCGGTCGCCTGGCGCGGCAGCGAGATGATGGGCGTCTCGGCGCAGCACAACACGATCCACCTCGCCATCGCGGCGTGGCAGTGGCCGAGCTATTTCGATGCCGAGCAGCGCCTCAAGGGCATCCGCCTCGACATTTCGGAATGGCGCCGTCCGGACCCGCGGACGATCCCGTCCAAGGCGAAGGCCGCCGGCCTCTACATGATCTGCACGCTCTCCAAGCATGCGGCCGAGAACAAGGGCTATGCCGACGCGCTGATGTTCGATTGGCGCGGCCGCATCGCCGAGGCGACGGGCGCGAACGTGTTCTTCGTCAAGGAGGGCAAGATCCACACGCCGGATCCGGACTGCTTCCTCAACGGCATCACCCGTCAGACGGTGGTCGCCCTCGCGAAGGCGCGCGGCATCGAAGTCGCCGAGCGGGCGATCGAGCCGGAGGAGATGGCGGGCTTCGAGGAGTGCTTCCTCACCGGCACCGCGGCGGAGGTGACGCCGGTCTCCGAGATCGGGCCCTACCGCTTCACGCCGGGCGCCATCACCAAGCTGTTGATGGACGATTACACGGCCGCGGTTCAGCCGAAGGCGGCGGAGCAGGCGAAGGCGAGCTGATCGGCCCCGCTTCGGCCCGCGCAGAGACGAAGAGGGCGGCGTGTCCAAGGGGCGCGCCGCCCTCTTCTTTTCCGGACGGCGGCGGATCGGATAGGGTCGGGCGACCCGCCTTAGAACGACCGGCCTCCTTGCAATGATCTCCGACGACGACCGACGGTCCCTGCCGTTCCGCTACGATCCCGCGACCCGCCATCTGCGGCTCGACGCCTCCGATCCCGCCTTCTACCAGGACCCGTACGCGACCTTTCGGGCGCTCCGGCGCGAGACCTCGGTCTTCTTCTGGGAGGAGAGCGCGGCGTGGTGCCTGATCGGGGCGGACGCCGTCTCGGCGCTATTGCGTGATCGCCGCTTCGGCCGCGAGATTCTCCACGTGGCGACCCGCGAGGAACTCGGCTGGCCGGAGATTCCGGACCGGCTGAAGCCCTTCTACGACATCGATGCCCATTCGATGCTGGAGCGCGAGCCGCCGGTCCACACTCGGCTGCGGGCGCTCGTCAACCGCGCGTTCGTCTCCCGGGCGATCGAGCGGCTGCGACCGCGCGTCGCCGCGCTGGCGAACGCGCTGATCGACGGCTTCGCGCCGTCCGGCGCCGTCGACCTCCTCGAGGCCTTCGCGACGCCGATCCCCGTCGTCGTCATCGCCGAGATGCTCGGCGTCCCGACCGAGATGGCGCCACAGCTTCTCGATTGGTCGCACCGGATGGTCGCGATGTATCAGGTGCGGCGGACCCCAGAGATCGAGGACGCCGCGGTCGCGGCGGCACGGGATTTCGCCGGCTTCATCCGTGATTATGTGGCCGAGCGGCGCAGCCGGCCCGGCGACGACCTCATCAGCGTGCTCATCGCGGCGGAAGAGGAGGGGGCGAAGCTCAGCGAGGACGAACTCGTCACGAGCTGCATCCTGCTCCTCAATGCCGGCCACGAGGCGACCGTCCACACCATCGGCAACGGGGTGAAGGCGATCCTCGAATCCGGGCGCGATCCCGCCGCTCTGTTCGCCGGTCCCGATGCGACCGAGGCGACCTGCGAGGAGATACTCCGCTTCGATCCGCCCCTCCACCTCTTCAAGCGCTACGCCCTCGAAGACGTCGAGGTGGAGGGCATTCGGCTGACGCGGGGCGACCAGATCGGGCTTCTGCTCGGTGCCGCCAATCGCGACCCCGCGCGCTGGGAGGCGCCGGACGTGTTCGATCCGTCGCGAGCGCTCAGGCCGCACGTTTCGTTCGGCGGCGGCATTCATTTCTGCATCGGGGCGCCGCTCGCCCGTCTCGAGCTCGCCGTCGCCCTGCCGATCCTGTTCGAGTGTCTGCCGGGCCTCAGGCTCGCGTCGCCGGCGCGCTACCGCGACGCGTACCATTTCCACGGCCTCGAGCGGCTGGACCTCGCCTGGGGCTGAGCCTGTCAGGCTGCCCGCTCGCGCGCGCCTTCCTCGATGACGACGTCGCGGCCGCCGTCCTTCGCCCGGAACAGCGCGAAATCGGCCCGCGCCACGAGATCGACGAGGCTCACGCGCGCGTCGGTCTCGCTCGAGATTCCGATGCTCACCGTGGTGCCGATCGGCAGTCCGCCGCGGCCTTCGACGCTCGCGGAGGCGAAGGCCGCGCGGATACGCTCGGCGATGCGGCGGGCGGCGAGGCGATCCGATCCCGGCAGGAAGGCGACGAACTCTTCCCCGCCGACCCGGGCGAAGACGTCGCTGACCCGCAAGGTCTCCTCGGCGATGCGGCAGAACGCGATGAGGATGGCGTCACCGACCGCATGGCCGTGGGCGTCGTTGATGCTCTTGAAGTGATCGAGGTCAAAATAGAGCACGGAGACGCTGCGGCCCTGGGCGAGGGCACGGCGGTAGGAGGGGATCGCCAATTCGTGGAAGGCGCGGCGGTTGAAGCAGCCGGTGAGCGGATCGCGCGTCGCCGCCTCGCGCAGGGCGAGTTCGGTGCGATCGCGCACGAACAGGATCGTGAACATCGCCATGGCGACGGCGAACAGGGCGCCCTCCGATTCGATGAGCGCGCGCCACCCGAACGGCAGGGCGTGGGTCGGGTCCATCGTGACGACGCCGAACCAAGGCAGTATGCCGCGAACCGTCATGGTCCCGGCGTGTAAGAAGCAGAGCACGGCGGCCGTCAGATAGGAGGGCAACTGGCCTTCCGGATTGCGGACCAGCGACAGGCCGCTCAGGAACGCCGGCGCCGCGAGTAGGAACGAAGCGACCGAAACCCGCGTCGAGATATCGGCGGTGAAGGCCGGCACGAAACACAGGCCGGCCCACAGGCACACCGCGGCGACGCTCGCCAGCACGAGGGGCGGCTGGCGGCAGAACCGGCGGATGCCGTTCCACTGCAGCCAGGCGCCGGCGAGGATGAGGCTGTTCGCGCCGAACGCGACGACCATCGGCGGCAGTACTTCGCGAAAGGCGGAGAGCCCGATGCCCACCGTCAGGAGGAGAAACGCGAGCGACCACCAGCCGAGCTCCGGCACGTCGCGATTCTGCAGGAACGCGATGAGGAGCAGCAGCGTCAGCGTGAAGCCGCCGAAGGCGGCCGCGAGGTGAAGCGTCGGAAGGTCGAACGTCATCGGTATCGTCCCCGCGGGGGCATCCCGCCGGTGGTCCAGTCTTGATTGCGTCGCGCCGATCACCGCGCTCGCCGGGCCTTGTTCCAGCAAGGCGGGCGTGCTAACTGCGCGCTGCAGAAGCGGGGAAAGGCCTGCTTCTATTCGGACATTTAGCTGTCTCATGGCTTGCTTCGGGGCATTTCAGCCGGACCTTCCGGCGATCGAACGACGACGACGCTCGCGTCGCGGCCCCTTGCCGCGTCTCGAAGAGCGCCGTCCGCCCGCAGGCCGCCTCTGAGCCGGCCGGGGCGCAACGGCACGTTGTTGTTGCGCTTCCGAAACGGCTCTGTGATGAAACCCCTTACATTCCTCGTCCGGCACGAAATGCCGGAAGATCATGCTTGGATTGAGGCGATCCATGCCCTTGCGTTCGGGCCGGGGCGCTTCGCCAAGACCGCCTATCGGCTGCGGGAAGGGATTCCGGCCGATCTCGCCATCTCGTTCGTCACCCTCTATGGCGGCGTCCCGTGCGGTTCCGTGCGGCTGACCCCGATCACGATCGGCGACGATGCGGCGTTGCTGCTCGGTCCGCTTGCGATCCATCCCGACATGCAGGGCCGGGGCGGCGGCGGCCTGCTCGTGAATGCCGCGCTTGAGGCGGCGCGCGACGCCGGCCATCGGCTCGTCCTGCTCGTCGGAGACCCACCTTATTACCAGCGTTTCGGCTTCGAGGCGGTGCCGTTCGGCCGCATCACGCTGCCCGGGCCGGTCGATCCGGCCCGGCTGATGATCGCCGGCCTCGTGCCGGGTGCCGCCGCTGCGGCGCACGGCATGGCGCGCCGGATCTCAACCGCGGGCTGACGCGCCCCTGACCCGCGGATACGGCTTTACATCGCCCCCGCCCCGACGCCATTAGGAAGGGGGGACCGTGCGGGCGGTCGCGCGGCCGCGCCTCCCGGCGGCCCGGCGACCGCGGCACGGGCGATCGCGACGGAGGTCCGCGGGATGGAAGTCGGCGCCGGCCGCATCCGGGCACGCTTCAAGCAATCCATCGTTCGGCGCGTGGTGGGCGAGGTCTACACCCACTTCACCGCCGACGACGGCTGGGCGATGGCAAGCCATCTCGCCCTTCAGACGCTGCTGTCCCTCTTCCCCTTCCTGATCGTGGTCGCGGCCATCGCCGGCATCATCGGCTCGCAGCGCCTCGCGAGCGAAGTCGCCTCGATGGTGTTCGACACGTGGCCGAAGGAGGTGGCGCGGCCGATGGCGCGCGAGGCCCACGAGGTGCTGACCCGCATCCATGCCGGCGCGCTCACCCTCGGCCTCCTCTTCGCCCTCTGGTTCGCCTCGAACGGTATCGAGGCGTTGCGCATGGCGTTGAACCGCGCCTACCGCATCGTCGAGCCGCGGGCTTACCTCTATCGCCGCATGCAGAGCCTGATTTTCATCTGTCTCGGCGCCGTGGCGCTGCTCTCGCTCGCGATCTTCATCGTGTTCGGGCCGATCATCTGGGCTGCCGTGATCGACATCGCCCCGTGGCTGTCTGGGGCGGAGCGGGCGATGCGCGTGCTGCGCTTCGCCACCGCGACCCTGATCCTTGCCTTCGTCCTCACAGCGGCCCATCGCTGGCTTCCCGCCGGTCAGCGCCGTGTGGCGGATATTCTGCCGGGCATCGGCTTTACGCTCGTCACCTGGATCGCCGCCGGCGCGGGTTTCGGCTTCTACCTCCAGCGCATCGCCACCTATCGCGACACCTATGCCGGGCTCGCCAACGTAACGGCCGCGATCGTGTTCTTTTACGTGCTCGCGACGCTGCTTCTGCTCGGTGCGGAGCTCAACGCGGCGCTGATGCGCCTGCGCGCCGCCGCCCGCCTCTGAGGCACGCGGTCTCCGCCAGGACGTCACGTTCGCGCGATGATGCTCCCTTCTGCAGCTCGCGATCGAAATGTGGCGGAACGAAGCCATTTTCTTTTCATTTTATAAACCAAGAGGCTCGATTTTGAGACAGCGAGACTCGTTCGGAGATTCTCCCCAAAGCTCCCCCCATTGATTGAAAGGTCCCTCCCGATGCGTCGCTTTCTGGTGCTCGCCGCAGCCCTCACGGCAGCCGCCCTCGTGCAGACCGGAGCGGCATCGGCACAAACGGGACCCGGCGTCGCCCTGCCAAAGGAACCGGCCGGACAATTCTTCGATCCGAATTCGAAGACGTGGGTGACCTATTACATGACGCCCGAAGAGCAGCAGCGCCGGCGGGCCGCGCTCCTCGCCCGGCAGGTCGTGCCCTACGAGACCGAGCAGCCGGCCGGTACCGTCGTCGTCGATACCTATACGAAATATCTCTATTTCGTTCAGGCCGACGGCAAGGCGATGCGCTACGGCATCGGCGTCGGCAAGGAGGGCTTCGAGTGGTCCGGTGTCGAGCGAATCTCCCGCAAGGCCGAGTGGCCGAGCTGGACGCCCCCGGCCGAGATGCGGGCGCGCCGCCCGGGTCTGCCGGCCTTCATGCAAGGCGGCCCGAAGAATCCGCTCGGGGCCCGCGCGCTCTATCTCGGCTCGACGCTCTACCGCATCCACGGCACCAACGAGGAATGGAGCATCGGCTACGCCGTCTCGTCCGGCTGCATCCGGATGATGAACGCCGACGTGATCGATCTCTACGGCCGGGTCGGGGTGGGCACCAAGGTCGTCATCATCGGGCCGGGCAGCCCGTTCCCCTCGACCGATCCGTTCGTCACCGCAGAGATGCGCCGCAAGCTCCAATTGCCCGCGCCCGCGCTCGTGCCGAAGACGGCGTCGTGACGCCGCCGGCATAGAGCGCCCCGTCCTCTTGGGGCGCCCATGAAAAAAGCCGCGGCCGGGATCTCCGGGCCGCGGCTTTCTCGTTTTCGGGCCGACTGCGATCAGACGCGGCGCTCGACCATCATCTGCTTGATCTGGGCGATCGCCTTCGCCGGGTTCAGACCCTTCGGGCAGGCCTTCGAGCAGTTCATGATGGTGTGGCAGCGATAGAGGCGGAACGGGTCCTCGAGATTGTCGAGCCGTTCGCCCTTCGCCTCGTCACGGCTGTCGATCAGCCAGCGATAGGCCTGGAGCAGCACCGCGGGGCCGAGATAGCGGTCGCCGTTCCACCAATAGCTCGGGCAGGACGTCGAGCAGCAGGCGCACAGGATGCACTCGTAGAGCCCGTCGAGCTTGACGCGGTCCTCGTGGCTCTGGCGCCATTCCTTTTCCGGCGTCGGCGTCACCGTCTTCAGCCACGGCTCGACCGAGCGGTGCTGGGCGTAGAAGGTGGTGAGGTCCGGCACCAGATCCTTGACGACCGGCATATGCGGCAGCGGGTAGATCTTCACCGCGCCGTCGACCGCGTGCATGTCCTTGAGGCAGGCGAGCGTGTTGGTGCCGTCGATGTTCATCGCGCACGAACCGCAGATGCCTTCGCGGCAGGAGCGGCGCAGCGTCAGGGTCGGATCGACCTTGTTCTTGATCCACAACAGGCCGTCGAGAACCATCGGGCCGCAATCTTCGGTGTCGACATAATAGGTGTCGATCCGCGGATTGGCGCCGTCGTCCGGGTTCCAGCGGTAGATCCGATATTCCTTGAGGGCGGTCGCGCCTTGCGGCTTCGGCCAGATCTTGCCCTCGGAGATCGTCGAGTTCTTGGGAAGCGTCAGCTGGACCATGATGTCGTCCTCGACAGGCCCGCACGGGCGGGAACATCGCCATTCGGGAGGCGGCGGCGGGAGCGGCGGACCGTTCCCGAAAGGTGAGCGCAGGCGACGCCGGGCGCCGTCGCGAGCGGAGCGGTGAGGGCGCGGGCCGGCATCATGGGCGCGCTCCGGCGGGATCGGTCCGCACCAGCATGGCGTTTTCCGCGGTCCTGCGGTCGATCCGGTAGCCGCGCGCCACCAGGGCCGCGACCACATCGGTGCGCCATTCGTCGGCCATCGCGGTCTCGATTTCGATCACCTTCGGCAGCAACGCCGACGGTGCGGTCTCGAGGAAGGGGATCAGCGCCTCGTCCTCATAGCCCTCGACGTCGATCTTGAGGGCGTCGATACGGCGGATGCCGAACCGCTTCAGCACCGCGGCGAGCGGCTCGACCGTCACCTGGATCGAGTCCGCGAGCGCCGCCTGGGGCTCGCCGGCCGGCGGCTTCAGCGAGGCGCTGCCGGCATTGGTGCGGTGGCGCTTGCAAAGCCGGCCGCGCGCTTCGATCGGGCCGATCGCGACCGGGGCGATCGTCACCGTGCTCGGCTCGATGGCGTTGAGAGACAGATTCTCCCGCAGCCGCTCGCGGATGGCGAGGTTCGGCTCGATCGCCAGCACCTTGAGGCCGCGGATGCGCTTGGCAAGGCTGATGGTGTGCGAGCCCACGTTCGCGCCGATGTCGACGAGGACGTCGCCGGGCTTCAGGTGGGAGGCGAGCCAATCGCGCTCCTCGACCTCGGGAAGGCGGCGCTTGGCGACGATCTCGAAATCGTCGCGGTTCTCGAACGGGTGGCAGCGGAACAGAAGCCCGTCGCGGGTGGCGACGTCGAGGCCGCCCCGGCCGGCGAAGGTGCCGAGCAGGCGGCGATAGGCGTTGCGCAGGCCGTCGGGCAGGCGGCCGCGCCGGGCGAGCGCGAACAGCATGCAATCGAGCGGCCCGGCCGGACGCGCCTTCACGGCGGCGACCTTCGGCGCCGCCTTCGCGGGCGCCTTTGCGGTCGCCGCGGCGATGGCGGCGGCCCGGGCGGAGGTGCGGGGAGCGTTCACCGCGGCCTCAATAGACGCGCTTCGCCGGCGGGATGTACTCGATGTCGTTCGACATCGTGTACGAATGCACCGGACGATAATCGAGCGAGACGGTCCGCTTCTCCGTATCGGAGAAGGCCAGCGTGTGCTTCATCCACTCGTGGTCGTCGCGATCGGGATAATCCTCGCGGGCGTGGGCGCCGCGGCTTTCCTTGCGGTTCAGCGCGGAATCCACGGTCACCACGGCCTGGACGATCAGGTTCTGGTATTCGAGCGTCTCGATCAGGTCCGAGTTCCACACCAGCGAACGGTCGGTGACGCGGATGTCGTCGCTCGCCCCCCACAGATCGTGGATCAGGGTGTGGCCTTCCTCGAGCACCTCGCCGGTGCGGAACACGGCACAGTTCGACTGCATCGTCTTCTGCATCGCGTTGCGCAGCTCGGCGGTCGAGGTCGAGCCGCTCGCGTAGCGGGCGCGGTCGAGCCGCTCCAGCGCGAACTGGCCGGCATCCTTCGGCAGCTCGGCGTGCTTGCCGCCCTGCTCGATCGTCTCGCCGCAGCGCAGGCCGGCGGCACGGCCGAACACCACGAGGTCGATCAGCGAGTTCGAGCCGAGGCGGTTGGCGCCGTGGACCGAGACGCAGGCCGCCTCGCCGATCGCCATCAGGCCAGGCACCACCTTGTCGGGATCGCCGTTGGCCTTGGTCAGCACCTCGCCGTGGAAGTTCGTCGGGATGCCGCCCATGTTGTAGTGCACCGTCGGCAGGACCGGGATCGGCGCCTTGGTGACGTCGACGCCCGCGAAGATCCGCGCCGATTCCGAGATGCCGGGCAGGCGCTCGTGCAGGATCGCCGGGTCGAGGTGGTCGAGGTGCAGGTAGATGTGGTCCTTGTTCTTGCCGACGCCACGGCCTTCCCGGATCTCGATGGTCATCGAGCGGGAGACGACGTCGCGCGAGGCGAGGTCCTTGGCCGAGGGGGCATAGCGCTCCATGAAGCGCTCGCCGGAGGCGTTGACCAGATAGCCGCCCTCGCCGCGGGCGCCCTCGGTGATGAGGCAGCCCGAGCCGTAGATGCCGGTCGGGTGGAACTGCACGAACTCCATGTCCTGGAGCGGCAGGCCGGCGCGCAGCACCATGGCGTTGCCGTCGCCCGTGCAGGTGTGGGCCGAGGTCGCCGAGAAATAGGCGCGGCCGTAGCCGCCGGTGGCGAGGATCGTCTTGTGGGCGCGGAAGCGGTGGATCGAGCCGTCGTCGAGGCAGAGCGCCACGACGCCGCGGCACGCGCCGTCCTCCATGATGAGGTCGATCGCGAAATATTCGACGAAGAACTCGGCCGAATGGCGCAGCGACTGGCCGTAGAGGGTGTGCAGGATGGCGTGGCCGGTGCGGTCGGCGGCGGCGCAGGTGCGCTGAGCGCGGCCCTTGCCGAAATGGGTCGTCATGCCGCCGAACGGGCGCTGATAGATCTTGCCCTCTTCGGTGCGCGAGAAGGGGACGCCCCAGTGCTCGAGCTCGTACACGGCGGCCGGCGCCTCGCGCACGAGATATTCGATGGCGTCCTGGTCGCCGAGCCAGTCCGACCCCTTGACGGTGTCGTACATGTGCCAGCGCCAATCGTCCGGCCCCATGTTGCCGAGCGAGGCGGAGATGCCGCCCTGCGCCGCGACCGTGTGGGAGCGGGTCGGGAACACCTTGGTGATGCAGGCGGTCTTGAGCCCGGCCTCGGCGCAGCCGACGACGGCGCGCAGGCCGGCACCGCCGGCGCCCACCACCACCACGTCCACCGTGTGGTCGATGAAGGGATAGGCGCGGCCGTTCACGTTCGGCACGGTCGGGCCGGTGAAGCTCGCGTTCGATTCGGCCATGATGTCAGCCTCCGAAGCTGATCTTGAGCACCGCCCAGATCGAGCCGAGCCCGACGAGCGCCGCGAAGAAGGTGTTGGCCATCAGGAGCAGCACCTTCGGGCCCTCGGAATGGACGTAGTCCTCGATGATGACCTGCATGCCGATCTTCATGTGATAGATGCCGGACCCGAGGAACAGCACCATCAGGATCGCCACGAACGGGTTGGCGATGGCGGCGCGGACGGCCTCCAGCGGGCTGCCCTGAAGCGTGATGACGAAGATCACGAAGAAGATCGCGAGCGGAATGCCGGCGAGCGCGGTGAGGCGCTGGCGCCAGAAATGTTCGGTGCCGTCCTTGGCGGAGCCGAGGCCCCGGACCCGTCCGAGCGGAGTGCGCATCATGGTCGTGTTCCTCAGCGGACGATGTAGCCGATGATCCACAGCACGATCGTCAGCGCGATCGAGCCGATGATGTTGGCGCGGGCGAGCCATTCGCGCTCGGCCGGCTCGAAGCCGCGGCCGCTGTCCCAGATCAGGTGGCGGATGCCGCCGAGCATGTGGTGGATCAGCGCCCAGGTGTAGCCGAACAGGACGAGGCGGCCGAGGAACGAGCCGTAAATCGCGTTCACCACGTCGAAGGCATGCGGACCGGCCGCCGCGGCGATCAGCCAGGCGGCGAGCAGGAGCGTGCCGAAATAGAGCGCGCCGCCGGTGACGCGATGGACGATCGACATCATCATCGTCAGCATCGGGCGGTAGATCTGAAGGTGCGGCGACAGCGGCCGCTCCACCACCTTCGGGGTTGCGGCCTTGGCGTCGGCGTTCGCCATGTAATCCTCCCGCGTCGGAAGCGCGGCTTCTTGGGCTTGGGCGCAGCCCTCGGTCCGAGGGCGCGGCGGCTGGAAGCCTTCTAACCCTTTGGGGAGCGCGCGTCAAAGTGACGTAAACGTAAACTGCAACCTTCACCTGACGCATGCGGCAGCGCGCTGCGGCGCGCGCCGGCGAGCGCTTACGCGGCGGCCGATATCCGCTTGTGCAGGCGCACCATGAACGCTGTCGCGAACAACGGGGTGACGAGGTTGACGATCGGGATCGCCAGCACGACCGCAACGATGAGGCCGCCTATGAAGACGCGCAGCCCATGTGCCCGGCGCAGCGCCCGCGCCTCCGCCGGAGAGCGAAACCGCACCGCCGCCGCCTCAAAATATTCGCGGCCGATCAGGTAGGCGTTGACGATGAGGAAGGCGATCAGGTTGACGCCCGGGACGAGCAGGAGAAGCAGGGCGAGGATGTTCCCGACGAGCACGACGAGGGTGAACTTCGCCGTGACGGCCATCGCCGTGCCCAGGGGGAGGGCGGTTCCGGGCGGATCGGCGGGGAAACTCGTCTTCTCCACGACCTCCGCGATCTCGTCGAGAAAGAGGCCGGCGATGAGCGAGGTGGTCGGGGCGACCAGGAAGCCGAGGCCGAGGAAGAGCCCCGCGCCGGTCAAGATCGACAGGGTGGTGTGGAGCCACGGCTCCGAGCCCTGGATCAGGTTGGCGGCGAGGGAATCGAGCGCGATCCAGAGCACCACCAGAAGGCCTATCGTGATCGCAAGGGATTTGCCGAGCACGGCGCGGAACGGCGGCGACAGGATTTCGCGGAAGGATTCCGCGGCGTCGGAAAGCATGATCGCGGTCGGCTCGCTGTCGGGACGGGTCGGCGCCGGGGAGGAGGCGCGCGGCAGCGTCATGCTGCCGCACCCCCGCTCATAGCACAGCGGCGCCGCTGCGCCAGCGCGAACGGCGTCAGCTTCCGGTGACGGTGATCCGCGTGGTTTCGCCGGCCGTCACCTTCACCCGGTCGTACAGCCCGATCTGGCGCTTCGGAAAGGCGACCGAGGTGATGATGAAATATTGCCCCGGCGCGACGTTTCGGAAGGTGAAGCGACCTTCGTCGTCGGCGGTGGCGATGCGCTGGTATTTTCCGAACGCGGCGGGCGGATTGGGGATCGTCTTGGAGCCCGCCTCGATCGCTTTGTCGGTGCCGTAGATCGCCGCGATGCGGGCCTCGTGATAGGGCGTCACCGGCAACAGGATCACGCGGCTGCCCTTGGCGGGCATGATGCCGTTCGAGACGCTGCGGACATAAGCCTGCCCCTCGATGGCGCCGTCGCCCTTGGCGAGGACGTAGGCCGAAGCCGCCGGGTCGAACTTGACCGAGGCGAGGTCCGGGGGAGGGGAAGTGGTGGTGGAGACGCAGCCCGCAACCAACGCGGCCGCTACAATGGCCATGATTTTGCGCACGTTTTCCTGCCTTTCGTGAACCGATCGAGGTGCGGACCTTGGCATGCGCCGTTCCGGCGCGCCAACGCGCGACCCTTCACGAGCGCGGGAGCAGCTTACGCAGACTTATGGCGATGCGACCAGAGGGTGTGATTGTGCGCATCACCCCGTCATGCGGGTGACGAGCCGGGCCGTGTAATCGACGACCGGCACGATGCGGGCATAATTGAGCCGCGTCGGCCCGATCACCCCGAGCACGCCGACGATGCGGTTGTCGTGATCGCGGTAGGGGGAGACGACGACTGACGAGCCCGACAGCGAGAACAGCTTGTTCTCCGAGCCGATGAAGATGCGCACCCCTTCGCCGGAATCGGCGAGCCCGAGGAGCTGGATGAGGTCGCGCTTGCGCTCGAGGTCGTCGAACAGCAGGCGGATGCGTTCAAGGTCCTCGATGGCTTTGAGGTCCTCGAGCAGGTTGGCACGGCCGTGAACGATGAGTTGTCCCGGACGCTCGGCGCTCGCGCCCGACCACACCGCGAGCCCTTCCTCGACGACGCGGCGCGTCAGTTCGTCGAGCTCGGCCTGGTTCGCGGCCGAGACGCGCTCGAGCTCCTCCTGCGCCTCCGACAGGGTGCGGTCGCGGATGTGGGCGTTGAGATAATTGCCCGCCTCGATCAGCGCCGAGGACGGCAGGCCCGGAGGCAGCGAAACGATACGGTTCTCGACCGAACCGTCGGACCCGACCAGGACGGCGAGGGCGCGCATCGGCTCGAGGCGCACGAATTCGATGTGCTTGAGGCGCAGGTCCGCCTTGTTGGTGATAACGACGCCGGCGCCGCCCGAGAGGCCTGACAGAAGCTGGCTCGCCTCGTTGAGCACGCCTTCGTAGGTCCGCACCTCGCCGGCGGCGCGCACCTGCTTCTCGATGCGCTCGCGGTCGCCGCGCGACAGGTCCCCGATTTCGAGCATCGCATCGACGAAGAAGCGCAGGCCCCGCTCGGTCGGCAGGCGGCCGGCACTGGTGTGCGGGGAATAGATGAGGCCGAGCGTCTCCAGGTCCGCCATGACGTTGCGGACCGAGGCGGGCGACAATGGCATCGGCAGCACCCGCGAGATGTTGCGGGAGCCGATCGGATCGCCGGTGTCGAGATAAGTCTCGACGATGCGGCGGAAGATTTCCCGAGACCGCTCGTCGAGCTCGACCAGACTCTGGGAGGCGCGAGGTTCGAAGGTCATGCGGTTGCCCTGGCAAGGAGGGCCTCGGCCGACGGAGGGGAGCGCCCCGGTCCGTGCGGTCGACGTCGCGGCCCGAGGGGTGAAATATCGGGGCGCGGGCAGGGCGGGTCAAGGCGCCATCGGAGACGGGGCCGCGCCGGCGCTTGCCCTCGCCGGGGCCGGGGCTTAGAACCCGGGCGTTGCCGGCGCAGGGTGCCGGCACCTGTCTCTCGGGAAAAGGATCGACCTCATGCAGAGCCCGCGCCCCTCCAAACGCGCGCCCGACGAGATGCGTCCCGTCGCGCTCGAGCGCGGCGTCGCCAAGCACGCGGAGGGCTCCTGCCTGGTCAAGTTCGGCGACACCCACGTGCTGTGCACCGCGAGCCTCGAGGAAAAAGTGCCGCCGTGGCTGCGCGGCGGCGGCCGCGGCTGGGTCACCGCCGAATACGGCATGCTGCCGCGCGCGACCCACGAGCGGACGCGGCGCGAAGCCTCCGCCGGCAAGCAATCCGGCCGCACCCAAGAGATCCAGCGGCTGATCGGCCGCTCCTTGCGCGCCGTCGTCGATCTCGAGGCGCTCGGCGAGCGCCAGATCTCGATCGATTGCGACGTCATCCAGGCCGACGGTGGCACCCGCACCGCCTCGATCACCGGCGCCTGGGTCGCTCTCCACGACTGTATTGAGTGGATGAAGGGCCGCAACATGCTGACGCGCCCCGTCCTCGTCGACCACATCGCTGCGATCTCCGTCGGTATCTCCCACGGCGTGCCGGTTCTCGACCTCGATTATGCCGAGGATTCGAAGGCCGAGACGGATGCGAACTTCGTCATCACCGGGTCGGGCGGCATCGTCGAGGTGCAGGGCACCGCCGAGGGCAAGCCGTTCAGCCGCGACGAGTTCCTGAGCCTGCTCGATCTCGCCGAAGCCGGCGTGAAGCGGCTCGTCGAATTGCAGAAGATGGCCATCCTCTAAGTCCCGGGACCACGACATGACCCGCAAGCTGACCGAGCCGCGCTTGGTCGTGGCGAGCCACAACAAGGGCAAGATCTTCGAGATCCGCATGCTCGTCGCGCCCTACGGCATCGAGACGGTGTCGGCGGGCGAGCTCGACCTCCCGGAGCCCGAAGAGACCGAGACGACGTTCGAGGGCAATGCCCGCCTCAAGGCGCTCGCCGCCGCGACGGCGTCCGGCCTGCCCTCGCTCGCCGACGATTCCGGCCTCGCCGTCGATGCGCTCGGCGGCGCCCCGGGCATCTATTCGGCGCGCTGGGCGGGGGCGGACCGCGATTTCGCCCGCGCCATGCGCAATGTCGAAGAGGAGATGCAGAAGGTCGGCGCGACCACGCCCGAGGCGCGCAAGGCGCACTTCGTCGCCGTGCTCTGCCTCGCCTGGCCGGACGGCCACACCGAACTCTTCCGCGGCGAGGTCCACGGCACGCTCGTCTGGCCGCCGCGCGGCGAGCTCGGCTTCGGCTACGATCCGATGTTCCTGCCCGACGGCCTCGACCGCACCTTCGGCGAGATGAACGGCGAGGAGAAGCACGGCATCGGCCCGAACGGCGAGGGCGGCCTGTCCCACCGGGCGCGCGCGTTCAAGGCGTTCGCCGCCGCCTGCCTCGTGGCGCGCTGAGAGCGGCCGCGCCGGGATTTGTGCTCATGACCGCGTCCGACGATCCCGGCTTCGGCGTCTATCTGCATTGGCCGTTCTGCGCGGCCAAGTGCCCCTATTGCGACTTCAACAGCCACGTCCGCCACCAGGGCATCGATGAGCCGCGCTTCGCGAAGGCGTTCGCGGCCGAGATCGCCCATGCCGGCCGCATGGCGCCCGACCGCGTCGTCACCTCGATCTTTCTCGGCGGCGGCACGCCCTCGCTGATGAAGCCCGAGACCGTGGCCGCTCTCCTCGACGCGGTGGCGGCGACGTGGACCGTCGCGCCGGGGGCCGAGGTCACGCTCGAGGCCAACCCGTCGAGCGTCGAGGCGGGACGCTTTGCCGGCTATCGAACCGCCGGCGTGAACCGCGTCTCGCTCGGCGTTCAGGCCCTCGACGACGTCTCGTTGAAGGCGCTCGGCCGCCTCCACGACGCCGAGCAGGCGCTCGCCGCGATCGCCGTCGCCCAGCGCACCTTCGAGCGCTCTTCGTTCGACCTCATCTATGCGCGGCCGGGCCAGAGCGCCGACGATTGGCGCGCCGAACTCGCCCGTGGCCTCGCCCTCGCCGGCGAGCATTTGTCGCTCTACGAGCTGACCATCGAGCCGGGCACCGCCTATGCCGGGCTCCATGCCGCCGGCAAGCTCGCGATGCCCGACGACGACACAGCGGCGGCGCTCTACGAGATCACCCAGGAGGTTTGCGAGGCCCACGGCCTGCCGGCCTACGAGGTCTCCAACCACGCCCGGCCGGGCGCGGAGAGCCGCCACAATCTCGTCTACTGGCGTGGCGGGGCCTATGTCGGGGTCGGACCCGGCGCCCACGGCCGCGTGCGCGGACCGGACGGCTGGATCGCGACCGCCACCGACCGCCATCCCGAGCGCTGGCTGGCGCAGGTCGAGGCGGAGGGCCACGGCCTCGTCGAACAGACGCGGCTGAGCCCCGCGGAGCGGGCAGACGAGGTTCTGCTGATGGGCATGCGGCTCACCGAGGGGGTCGATCCGGCCCGCCACGCCGCCGAGGGCGGCAGCCCGGTCAGCGCGGAGCGGCGCGCGGCGCTCGAGGCCGCGGGTCTGCTCGTGCCGCGCGCCGACGGCCGCCTCGTCGCGACGCCCCAGGGCCGGCTCGTCCTCAATGCGCTGATCGCCGAACTCGCCGCCTGACCCCGCACGCGTCCGGCTGGCGGCTCCGCCGGCGCGCGGCGCCCGTCCTGGACAGGGCAGTGGCACGCAAGCGCGTCACGGTTTAATAGCTGGAGCTTATCCCCGCGCGCTGCGCGGCTCACTCTTGGACCGAAGCGGTCGCCCGACGGCGGCCCGGACACGACCCGCGCATGCTGAAGCAACCGCTCCGCTCCGCCGAGCTGATCGACGAAGACGCCCTCCGCACCGAAATCGCGGCGATCGTGGCGGGCCGCGACCCGGCGGCCTTCCGCCCCGATCTCGTCGCCTGCCTGCGCCGCACCCGGCAGGCCGCACTGAAACGCGCCGAGGACATCCTGCTCGAGGAGGGGCGTGGCATCGCCTGCGCCGAGCGCCTCGCTTATGTGCAGGACGTCATCATCCGCGTCCTCGCCGACGTCGCGGTGCGCCACGTCAACCGCATGGGCAATCCGTCGAAGGCCGAGCGCGTGGCGCTCGTGGCGGTCGGCGGCTACGGCCGCGGCACCCTGGCGCCGGGCTCCGACGTCGATCTCCTCTTCATCCTCGCCTACAAGCAGACGCCGTGGACCGAGACGGTCGTCGAGTTCGTGCTCTACGCCCTGTGGGACCTCGGCCTCAAAGTCGGCCACGCCACGCGCACCGTGGACGAGTGCATCCGCCTCTCGCGCGGCGACATGACGATCCGCACCGCCATCCTGGAGGCCCGCTTCCTGTGGGGCTCCGAGGACATGTTCGCGGATCTCGAACGCCGCTTTGACAAGGAGGTCGTGGACGGCACCGCGTCCGAGTTCGTCGCCGCCAAGCTCGCCGAGCGCGACGAGCGCCATCGCCGCCAGGGCCGCTCCCGCTATCTGGTCGAGCCGAACGTCAAGGACGGCAAGGGCGGCCTGCGCGACCTCCACACGCTGTTCTGGATCGCCCAATATGTCTACCGGGTCCGCGAGCGGGCGGATTTCGTCGAGCGCGGCGTCTTTTCGAAGTCCGAGCTGACGCTGTTCCGCAAGGCGGAAGACTTCCTGTGGGCGGTACGCTGCCACATGCATTTCGTGACCGGCCGCCCCGAGGAGCGGCTGTCGTTCGACATCCAGCGCGAGATCGCGTTGCGCCTCGGCTATGTCAGCCATCCGGGGCTGAAGGACGTCGAGCGCTTCATGAAGCACTATTTCCTGGTCGCCAAGGACGTCGGCGACCTGACCCTGATCTTCTGCAACGCTCTCGAAGCCGAGCAGGTCAAGAAGACGCCGCGGCTCAACCGCTTCCTCGGCGCCATCCGCCGCGCGCCGCGCACGGCGCTGCCGGACGGCGGCGCCTTCGTCGTCGAGCACGATCGCATCAACGTCGCCGACGACGGCGTGTTCGCCCGCGATCCGGTCAATCTCATCCGCCTGTTCGACGTCGCCGCCCGCCGCGGCCTCGCCTTCCATCCGGACGCCATGCGGCTCGCCCGCCGCTCGCTCAAGCTCGTCGATGCGACGCTCAGGGAGAACCCGGAGGCGAACAAGCTCTTCGTCGACATCCTGACCTCCCGCCGTGAGCCGGAGATCGTGCTGCGGCGGATGAACGAGGTCGGGCTGCTCGGCCGCTTCGTGCCCGATTTCGGGCGCGTGGTGGCGATGATGCAGTTCAACATGTACCACCATTACACGGTGGACGAGCACCTGCTGCGCTGCATCGGCGTGCTGTGGGACCTGGAGCGCGGCGAGCGCAAGGACGAGCACCCTCTCGTCACCGAAATCATCGGCTCCGTGCAGAGCCGCCGTACCCTCTATATCGCCCTCTTCCTCCACGACATCGCCAAGGGCCGGCCCGAGGACCATTCCATCGCCGGCGCCCGTATCGCCCGCCGGCTCGGTCCCCGCTTCGGACTGACCCCGGCGGAGACCGAGACGGTCGCCTGGCTTGTCGAGCACCATCTCGTCATGAGCATGGTGGCCCAGTCGCGCGACCTGTCGGACCCGAAGACCATCGCCGACTTCGCCGCCCTGGTGCAGAGCCCGGAGCGGCTGAAGATGCTGCTCATTCTCACCGTCTGCGACATCAAGGCGGTCGGGCCCGGGGTGTGGAACGGCTGGAAGGCGCAGCTCCTGCGCACCCTCTATTACGAGGCGGAGCCGCTGATCGCCGGCGGCCACACCCGGCGTACCCGCGCCGAGGAGGTCAAGCACGCCAAGGCCGAGCTTTCGGCCGCCCTCTACGATTGGGACCCGGCCGAGCTCGCCGCCTATATGGAGCGGCATTTCCCGCCTTATTGGCTGCGCGTCGATCTGCCGACCAAGATCGCCCATGCCGGGCTGGTGCGCGAAGCCGACCGTCTCGAATCCCGCCTCGCCACCGCCGTCGAGACCCGGGCGCGCCACGACATCACGATCATCACCGTGCTCGCGCCGGACCACCCGCGCCTGCTCTCGGTGATCGCCGGGGCCTGCACGGTCGCCGGCGCCAACATCGTCGATGCCCAGATCTTCACGACGACCGACGGTCTCGCCCTCGATTCGATCGCGATCTCCCGGGAATTTCCCGCCGAGGACGACGAGATGCGCCGCGCCGGCCGCATCACCGATCTCATCGAGCGCGCTCTCATCGGCACCGAGGCACTGCCCGAGCGGATCGCCCGCAAGGTTGCTGCTAAGCCCGGGCCGAAGCCCTTCACGGTCGAGACCGAGGTCATCGTCGACAACAGTTCGTCCGACCGCTTCACCGTCGTCGAGGTCTCCGGCCTCGACCGGCCGGGCCTCCTCTACGACATCACCCGGACGCTCTCGAACCTCGCCCTCAACATCGCCTCCGCCCACATCGCGACGTTCGGCGAGCGGGTCGTCGACGTGTTCTACGTCAACGATCTGACCGAGCAGAAGATCACCTCGGCGTCGGGCCAGCAGGCGATCCGCCGCCAGCTCCGCCAGGTGTTCGACCGCACGGCGGCCGAGATGAAGGCGGAGGAGACCAAGGTCGAAACGCGCCGCGAGCGCCGTCCGTCCGACGCCGCGGCTTGACAGTCACGGACGTCCTTTGCCGGCTTATCGATTGGGGCTCAGTTGCTGGCGGTCTGGGCGAGCGGGCCGGTCGCCTTGATGTCTTCGGCGACGAGGGTGAGCGTGCCGTAGAGCGTGCCGACGGTCACCCGGAACGGCACCATCAGTCCGGAGCGGCCGATCGCGGCGTAGGAAATACCGATCCGCTTGTTGTTCTTCATGAACACGACGGTCTTCTTGTTCGGGCGGTGGCCGGCAACCGGCACCCAGCGCGCCGCGCAATTGACGACCGTGCCCTTGTAGGACGGCGTTTCCACGGTCTCGGTCGATCGGTAGCTCAGCGGAATGTTGAAGCGCGTCCAGCCGTCGAACACCTTGATGTCCTGATCACACACCGCCTTGGTGCCGACGTCGTCGGGGCGCGCGAGGCTGAGGAGAGCTGCGCTCGCGGGATCGAGAATGCCGCCCTTGAGGTCGGCAGAGGTTAGCGGAACGCGGTCGGGCGCGTCGCTCAAGGCTGGTGAGGCGGCTGATTGCTGGACCGCGCCGTCGCCGAGCAGCATCTGGACGTTGGAGATGTCCTCCTCGTCCTCCGAATGGGCGGTGAAGCGGGCCGGGATGATGGCGCCGTTCTTGTACCAGCCGGCGGCCTCCGCATCGACCGTGCCGGACGAGACGGCCCGCCCGACGGCGGCCGGGCGCATCTTGATCTTGAGCGAATAAGCGTCGCCGTCGATGACGAGGGAGAAGGTCGCCCGGGCGATGGGGATGCCCGAGAACAGCACGCCGTAGACGCCGCCGATGCGGGTCGCCTCGGCGCGCGCGGGGGCGCTCGCGCCGGACGCGACGGCGAGCGTCGCGAAGGCCGCGATTGCGGATCTGATGCGGAAGCCACGAAGCACGGTCCGACCTCCTCAGCCGACGAACCGGCGCTGGTCCTTTTATTCCGCCGGCATGGTAAGCGAACGGTTAAGACCGCGTTTCCCGCCGCGCGAGGGCGCCGGCATAGGGCTCGTCATGCTCGATCATTCTATCATTCTCGCACCGCTTCTGGCCTTCACCGTGGCGGCCGGGCTGCTCACGATCACGCCAGGGCTCGACACCGCCCTCGTCGTCCGCACCGCGGCGGTGGACGGGGCGCGCTCGGCGCTGCTCGCCGGCCTCGGCGTCTCCGCCGGCGTGCTCGTCTGGGGGCTCGCCGCCTCAGCCGGGCTCGGCGCGCTCCTCGCCGCTTCCCAACTCGCCTATGATGCGGTGCGCATCGCCGGCGCTGTCTATCTCGTCGTCCTCGGCGCTCGGATGATCCTGCGGCCGCGCCGCGACGGCCTCGTGACGAGCGGGGAGGCCGTGGCGACGGAGGAGGGGTCCTCCCGCCGCACCGCCTTCCTGCGCGGGCTCCTGACCAACCTGCTCAATCCCAAGGTCGGGGTGTTCTACGTGACGTTCCTGCCGCAATTCGTGCCGGCCGGCGTGCCCGTGGTGCCGTTCAGCGTCCTGCTCGCGGGCCTGCACGTGACCATGGGCATGGTCTGGTTCGTCGTCCTCGTCGCCGCGACCCGGCCGCTCGCCCGCTGGCTCTCCCGGCCTGCGGTGGCGACGGCGCTCGACCGGGTGACCGGCGGCATCTTCCTCGCCTTCGGCCTCCGGCTCGCGCTGGAGCGGCGCTGAGATCGCGGCGTCGAAGCACGGGATGCGGGGGGCGGCCTCAGCCCGCGGCTTCAGCCGGCTCGGGATAGGAGCGGCCGCCGAACAGGGCGCTGCCGACCCGCACGTGGGTCGCGCCGAAGCCGACCGCGATTTCGAAATCGGACGACATCCCCATCGACAGCCACGGCAGCCCGCACGCCTCGCCGATCTTGCGCAGCAGCGCGAAATGGGGACCCGGCGCCTCCTCGGCGGGGGAATGCACATCAACCCGGCGATCGAAAGCCCGAAGGTATCGCGGCAGCGCTGCACGAAGGCCTCGGCCTCGCGCGGCGCGATGCCGGCCTTCTGCGGCTCCTCGCCGGTGTTGACCTGAACCAGCAGCTTCGGCGCCCGCCCGGCACGGGCGATCTCCTCGGCGATCGCGCTGGCGATCTTCTCCCGGTCGATGGTGTGGATGACGTCGAACAGGGCGACCGCCTCGCGGGCCTTGTTCGATTGCAGCGGCCCGATCAGATGCAGTTCGAGATCGGGCGTCGCGGCCTTGAGGGCGGGGAATTTCGCCTTCGCCTCCTGCACCCGGTTCTCGCCGAACACCCGGTGCCCGAGGGCGATCAGGGCGGCGGCGTCTTCGGCCGGAAAGGTCTTCGACACCGCGACGAGGGTCGTCGCGCCCACGGGACGCCCGGCCGCCCGCTCGGCATGGGCGATGCGGCTGCGGATCGCGGCGAGGCGCTCGGCGGGGGTGGTCAGCGAGGATGTTGTCGTCTGTTCCATAACGTACGCCTCGTTAGGTGCCATCGGTGCTGATGACGTCGAAGGTCGGAATGATCCGACGCATGTAGGCGTCGAAGAGCGGCACCGTGAAAGCCGTATCGCCGTGTTGCGGCGAGTAAATCATGCCCTTTGAGATCAATTTCGAGCGGACCGGCGCCACGCTCGTCGATTTTGTACCGAGCGCTTCTGCGATATCGCCAGATCGGTGCGGGCCAGGTCCCAGTTCCGCCAGCGCTCGCATATAGCGACGCTCCGCAGGCGTGCATCGGTCGAATCGAACCTTGAAGAAGCTTTCGTCCAACGTGGCGAGCGCTCGCTTGGTCGCTTCTCGAACGTCGTCGAGAGAGATTGTCGTCCCCTTGGCATGGTTCCAGGAATCGTGGCCCCATTGCTGAATGAAGTAGGGGTATCTTTCCGTGGTTTTGAGAATCTCTTCGAGAGCGTCGGCGTCGTACTCGACACCCTCCTCGACGGCGGGATTGGAGAGGGCCGCGACGGCATCGGTCGGCTCGAGCGCGCCGATCTGTGGAAAGCGGAAGAGACGCTCGGCGTAGGATTTGGCTGAACCGGCATGAGCCAGGATTTGCGGGAGCCCTGCGCCGACGACGATGATCGGAAGGTTGAGCTGGTTGACCCGATGGATCGCCATGATGAGGGCGCTGAATTCGACCTCGTTCACATATTGAAGCTCGTCGATCAGGACACAGATGGCCTTTTCGGCAGCCTTGGCTGCTTCGCCGACAGCGACCATAAGGTCGCTCAGATCGGCCTGCAGGTCTCCGCTGTCGGCAACGCCGACCTCCGGATTGATGGTAAGGCCATAATCGATGTCGCCCGTCGAAATTTTGACGGAACCGATGAAGCTCTTCAGGACACGCAAGGCGCGCTTCGAGACGTCTCTCGCTCGCTCGCTGAAATCGACCGTCAGGAGGATCGAGCGCAGCATCGGAATGATCAGCGAGGCGAGGCTACGGTTCTCCTGTGCCTCGATGAACGCTGCCTTGAAGCCTAGATCGTCAGCGATCTCCTTGATTTTGACCAGGAGAACCGTCTTCCCGACCCCTCTGAGACCGACGAGAATCACGCTCCGCTCTGCCCTCCCACCTTGAACACGGCGCAGAGCGGTGCGTGCGTCGAGGAGAATCTGACCCCGTCCAGCAAGTTCGGGCGGAGGAGTTCCAGCACCCGGTGCGTAAGGGTTCCTCACAGGATCCAATGATGTCATCCCAGTAGGCCAGGGCATTTATAGCGAGTTTATCCGAAACTCTGCATAAATCGATAAAGTCGGTATAAACGGCGTGCGCGCCGGCCGCTTCCCTTTTTCGCCCGCCGCCCCCACTTATTGACCGCAGCCGGGATTTCTGGTGACAGTCCGACCTGGCGCAGTCCCGGTTCGCGGCGTCGGCCGCGCCTTGCCTCGCCCGATCACGATGCCGGCCGCACCCCTCCGCCCGGGGCGTGCGGGCGGCATGCCCATTCATGCTCGAGTTTCCGGACCGATCCCCACGATGACGACGGAGCGCTATAACGCCCGCGAGGCAGAAGCCCGCTGGCAGGCCGCCTGGACCGACAACGACGTCTTCACCACGAAGAACGACGACCCGCGGCCGCGCTATTACGTGCTCGAGATGTTCCCCTACCCGTCGGGGCGCATCCACATGGGCCATGTCCGCAACTACACGATGGGCGACGTCGTGGCGCGCTACAAGCGCGCCCGCGGCTTCAACGTGCTGCATCCGATGGGCTGGGACGCCTTCGGCATGCCGGCCGAGAACGCCGCGATGCAGAACAAGGTTCATCCGAAATCGTGGACCTACGCCAACATCGCCTCGATGCGCGCCCAGTTGAAGTCGATGGGCCTGTCGCTCGATTGGAAGCGCGAGTTCGCGACCTGCGACGTCGCCTATTATCACCGCCAGCAGCGGCTGTTCCTCGATTTCCTGAAGGCGGACCTCGCCTTCCGCCGCACCTCCAAGGTCAATTGGGACCCGGTCGACATGACCGTGCTCGCCAACGAGCAGGTCATCGACGGCCGCGGCTGGCGGTCGGGCGCGCTTGTCGAGCAGCGCGAACTGACCCAGTGGTTCCTGCGCATCACCGCCTTCTCCGAAGAGCTGCTGACCGCCCTCGACGGGCTGGAGCGCTGGCCGGAGAAGGTGCGCCTGATGCAGAAGAACTGGATCGGGCGCTCGGAAGGGCTGCGCGTCCGCTTCCCGTTCGTCGGCGAGGCGCCGGGCAACGAGCCGGTCGTCGAGGTCTTCACGACCCGGCCCGACACGCTGTTCGGGGCGAGCTTCGTCGGCCTGTCGCCGGACCATCCGATCGCCAAGGTGCTCGCCGAACGTGACCCGGCGCTGGCCGAGTTCGTCGCCGAGAGCCGGCGCATGGGCACCAGCGCGGCGGTTCTCGAGACCGCCGAGAAGAAGGGTCACCCGACCGGCCTCGAGGTCGCGCATCCCTTCATCCCGGGCCGCACCCTGCCGGTCTATGTCGCGAACTTCATCCTGATGGAGTACGGCACGGGCGCCATCTTCGGCTGCCCGGCGCACGACCAGCGCGATCTCGACTTCGCCCGCAAATACGGCCTGCCGGTCATCCCCGTGGTGAAGCCGGCCGACGCCGATCCCGCGACCTTCGCGGTCGGCGACGTCGCCTTCACCGACGACGGCCTCCTGTTCAATTCCGACTTCCTGGACGGCCTGACCGTTCCGGAGGCGAAGGAGACGGTCGCCAAGAGGCTCGAGGCGACCGAGGTCGCCGGCGCGCCCCAGGGCAAGCGGCAGGTCAATTATCGCCTGCGCGATTGGGGCATCTCGCGGCAGCGTTATTGGGGCTGCCCGATCCCGGTCATCCATTGCGAGGCGTGCGGCGTCGTGCCGGTGCCGGTCGAGCAATTGCCGGTCGAACTGCCCGAGGACGTCGATTTCGACACGCCGGGCAATCCCCTCGACCGCCACCCGACCTGGAAGCACGTCGCCTGTCCGTCCTGCGGCGGTCCCGCCCGGCGCGAGACCGACACGATGGACACCTTCGTCGATTCGTCGTGGTACTTCGCCCGCTTCACCGATCCGTGGGCGGATGCGCCGACGGAGCGCGCCGCGGTGGACGAATGGCTGCCGGTCAACCAGTACATCGGCGGCATCGAGCACGCGATCCTGCACCTGCTCTATTCGCGCTTCTTCGTCCGCGCCATGAAGGCGACCGGCCACATCGGCATCGAGGAGCCGTTCGAGGGCCTGTTCACCCAGGGCATGGTGGTCCACGAGACCTACAAGGATGCCGAAGGCAACTGGGTGAACCCGGCCGAGGTGCGGATCGTTGAGGAGAACGGCGTCCGCACCGCGACCCACGTGACGACCGGTGCGCCGATCGAGATCGGCGCCATCGAGAAGATGTCGAAGTCGAAGAAGAACACCGTCGACCCCTCCGACATCATCGAGACCTTCGGCGCCGACACCGCGCGCTGGTTCGTGCTGTCCGATTCGCCGCCCGAGCGCGACGTGATCTGGACCGAGGAGGGCGCCCAGGGCGCGCACCGCTTCGTGCAGCGCGTCTGGCGGCTCGTCACCGAGACCGCCGCGCTGCTGCCGCCGGCCGGCAGCGTCCCGCAGGGGCCGACGACGTGCGCAAGGCGTCGCACCGCACGCTCGCCGCGGTCGAGGCGGACATCGATGGGCTCGGCTTCAACCGCGCCGTCGCCCGCATCCACGAGTTCGTCAACGTGCTCTCCAAGGCGGCGCAGGACGTCGCCAAAGAGGACGCCACGAAGCGGGACGCGGACGGCACCAAGGCGGCGAGCCTGCGCGAGGGTCTCGAGATCCTCGTCCGCGTCATGGCGCCGATGATGCCGCACCTCGCCGAGGAATGCTGGCGCGCGCTCGGCCACGACAGCCTCATCGCGGTGTCGATGTGGCCGAAGGTCGAGCCCGATCTGCTCGTTGAAGACCGGGTGGTGCTGCCGATCCAGGTGAACGGAAAGCGGCGCGCGGAAATCACCGTCGATCGCGACGCCACCGCCGCCGAGATCGAACGCCAGGTGCTGGCGCTCGACGAGGTGCGCCGTCATCTCGACGGCAAGCCGCCCAAGAAGGTGATCGTGGTGCCGCAGAGGATCGTCAATGTCGTCGGATGACATCACCGGGCGCCGCGGCGCCATGCCGTCGCGCCGCGCCGTCCTTATGGGCGGCCTCGCCATCGGCGGGCTCGGCCTCGCCGGCTGCACCGTGCAACCGCTCTACGGCACCATGCCGGGCACGAGCGGTGCCACGACCATGAGCGAGTTCAAGGCGATCAAGGTCGACGAGCAGACCGGCCGGGTGCAGCAGGTGCTGCGCAACGCGCTGATGTACGACTTCACCGGCGGCGGCGACGCGGACGATCACGCGCGCTACCGCCTGCGCTTCATCCTCTCGGAGAGCACCGCGTCGGTCGCCATCCAGTCGATGTCGCAGGTGCCGACGCAGATCCTGCTCACGATCAACGTCAGCTTCTACCTCATCGATATCGCGACGAACCGCACCCTGCTCACGGGCACGAGCTTCGCCAACGCCTCCTACACCTTCTCGAGCCAGCGCTTCGCCAACACCCGCGCCCAGATCGACGCGGAGAACCGCGCGGCCGAATCGGTCGCGGACGACATGCGGATCCGCCTCGCCACCTTCTTCGCGACGCATCCGGCGGTGAAATAAGGACACGGCGATGGTCGCGCTCAAAGGCGGCGAGTTCGACCGGCTCGTCGCGCATCCCGAGCGGACGCCGCCCCTCGTCCTGATCTTCGGGCCCGATCACGGCCTCGTCGCCGAGCGCGCCGCCGCGCTCGCCAAGGCGGTCGCCGGCAACAGCGACGATCCGTTCGCGCTCGTCCGGCTCGACGGGTCCGACCTCGCCTCCGATCCCGCCCGCCTGATCGACGAGGCGCGCACCGTCGCCTTGTTCGGCGGGCGGCGCACCATCTGGGTGCGCGACGTCGGCGCCAAATCGATCGAGCCGGCGGTGAAGCCCGTGCTCGAAGACCCGCCGCGCGACGCCGTGGTGATCGTCGAGGCCGGCGATCTCAAGAAGGGAACGGGCCTGCGCAAGCGGGTGGAGGACGACCGCCTCGCCGCGGCCGTCGCCTGCTATGCCGACGCGGGCGCCGATCTCGACCGGCTGATCTCCGAGGAGGCGGCGGCGCACAAGCTCGCCGTTGACGAGGACGCCCGTCACGCGCTGCACCTTCTGCTCGGCTCCGATCGCCGCCTCTCCCGCTCGGAGGTCGAGAAGCTGTGCCTCTATGCCGCCGGCTCCGGGCGCGTCGGCCTCGAGGACGTGCGGGCGATCGTCGGCGACACTGGCGCCTTCGCCCTCGACGACGCCATCGACGCGGCGCTGACGGGGGACGTCGCGACCCTCGACCGCGAGCTCGCCCGGCTGTCGGCAGCGGGGACCCATCCGTCCGCCGTGCTCACCGCGGCGCTGCGTCAGATCCACACGCTCGCCAAGGCCCGGCTCAATGTCGATGCCGGCACGCCGGCGGCCCAGGCGGTGGAGCGGATGGTTCCGCCGGTGTTCTTCAAGCGGAAGGGCACCGTCGCCCGCATCCTGACGCTGTGGACGACGCCGCGTCTCGAGGCGGCCGGGGCGAAGGTCGACGAAGCGGTGGTGCAATCGCGCCTCAAGGCGGCGATCGGCACGGAGATCGCGACGGAGGCCCTGCTCGCGCTGGCGACCGCTGCCAGAGCCGCCGCGCGGCGCTAGCGCGCGGAAGAGGTCGCGCGAGCGCGACCCATTTGGATCACATCGGCGCTGGTGCGATCAGGCCTGCGGATCGGGGCGCTGCGGCGCGGCGCGCCAGCGGCCGGAGCGGTGCCCCGCCACGATCCAATAGACGAGGCCGCCGGCGGCTCCGGCCGCCACCAGCACCGCATCGTTGGTCGGCAGCAGCGAGGCATAGACGAGCTTCAGTGACGCCTCGACGCCGTCCGGCGGCACGTCCGGGCCGAACCCGGTCGCCCGGGCGAGGACGGCGATCGCGACGCCCACCGCGAGGAAATAGACGAAGCCGCGGATGCGGAAGGTCTCGGCCACCACGACCGCCGCGAGCGCGGGCAGGAAGGCGAAGGCGCCGACGAAGGTCGAGAAGATCACGGCAGCGACGATCGTCGAGCCGCCGTGGGCGCCGTCGAGCGCCATCCAGGGGCCCGCCGCGCTCGATCCGTCCATCATGCCGAAATCGACGATCCAGGCGGGGGCCGCGTGCAGCCCGACGATGATCACGAAGGCCGCCGCGATCGCCGCGGCGACGAAGCCCGCGATCGCGAGCCCGATCTGCCAGAAAAAGCCGAGAAGCCCGGTCAATCCGCCGTTCCCGCCACCATGGCGCCGAGCGCCAGCCGCTCGCGTGCCCGCATGCGCTGCGTTTCCGACTTGAGCTGACCACAGGCGGCGAGGATGTCGCGCCCACGGGGCGTGCGGATCGGCGAGGCGTAGCCCGCCTTGTTCACGATATCGGCGAAGGTTTCGATCGTCTCCCAGTCCGAGCACTCGTAGGGCGAGCCCGGCCAGGGATTGAAGGGGATCAGGTTGATCTTCGCCGGAATGCCGTTGAGGAGGCGGACGAGGGCGCGCGCGTCCGCGGGGGAATCGTTGACCCCCTTCAGCATCACGTACTCGAAGGTGATGCGCCGCGCGTTCGAGAGCCCGGGATAATTCCGGCAGGCCTCGAGGAGCTCGGCGATCGGATATTTGCGGTTGAGCGGCACCAGGACGTCGCGCAGATCGTCGCGCACCGCATGGAGCGAGATCGCGAGCATCACGCCGATCTCGTCGCCGGCGCGGTGGATCATCGGCACCACGCCCGAGGTCGAGAGGGTGATGCGCCGGCGCGACAGGGCGATGCCCTCGCCGTCCGAGGCGATGACGAGCGCCGCCTTGACGTGGTCGAAATTGTAGAGCGGCTCGCCCATGCCCATCATGACGATGTTGGTCACCGCGCGGCCTTCGCTCGGCATCGCGCCATCGGTCGGGGCGGTGCCGCCGGGATGGTCGCCGAGGCGGTCGCGGGCGACCAGGATCTGGGCGACGATCTCCTCGGCGGTGAGGTTGCGCACCAGGGTCTGGGTGCCGGTGTGGCAGAACGTGCAGGTCAGCGTGCAGCCGACCTGGCTCGAGACGCACAGCGTGCCGCGGCCCTCTTCGGGAATGTAGACCGTCTCGACCTCGACCGGCCGGCCGGCGCCGCGCGCGGGAAAGCGCATCAGCCACTTGCGCGTGCCGTCGGTCGAGATCTGCTCGGCGACGATCTCGGGCCGCGCGAGGGTGAAGATGCCCGCGAGCCGCGCGCGCAGGTCCTTGGCGACGTTCGTCATCTCGGCGAAGTCGGTGACGCCGCGGTGATAGAGCCAATGCCAGAGCTGGGAGACGCGCATGCGCGCTTGGGCCGGCGCGATGCCGGCGCCGATCAGGGCCTCGGCCATCTCCTCGCGCGTCAGCCCGATCAGCGACGGGCGCGGATCGTCGGCCGGGACCGCGGCGACGGCCGCGAGCACGGGGGCGTTCGGGTTCTGCCGGGCGATGTCGAGGGCAACCGCCATGATGGTCGTTCCGTTCTCGCCGCTCGCACCGCCGAGCCGGCCGGTGCGGACGCGTCAACAAGACGAGCGCGCCGTCGCGGCCTTTTCGAGGCGAAGCGGATCGGGCGGTGCGGCGGCCGTCACAATGCAAAGGGGGCGCGCAGGCTGTGCGCGCCCCTTGGGTTCGGGGAGAGTGTATCCGAACGCGGGTCCCGATGCGAGCCCGACCTGATCGGCTTCAGGCCCGCGTGGGACGCAACCCTCTCGAGGTCAAGCCTCGATCAGGGGCACGCTTTGGCGACATCGGCGAGCGTCGCCGAGATGCCGGACAGCGAGAAGGTGTAGCCCGTCGGATTGCCGCGGCCGGAGGTGCCGGCGACCTTCATCGCCTTGCCCTTCTTCATGGCCGCGATCAGCGCCGCTTCCTGCGGCGCGCTCTCGACCCAGGCGCCGTCGCCCTTGGTGAAGAGGTTGAACTTCTGCCCGTCGATATCGACGACGACCTTCGAATTTTCCTGGAAATTGTAGCCGACGAGGATGCTCGGCTCCATCCGGATGTTCTCGGCCGGGCGGTTCGACACGAAGAAGAACACGTCGCCGTGGTTGAGATTCGCCGGCGACTTGGTCTTCGGCGTGGTCATCGCGAAGCACTGCTTGGCAGCGCCGCTGCCATGGCTGTAGGCGGCCCAATCGCCATTCTGCTTCAGAAGAGTGGGCTCCTTCCCGGCGGCCGGAGCGGCTGCCTGTGCGAAGGCGGGGCCGCTGACGAAGAGGGCGGGAAGGCAAGTTCCGACAAGGGCGCTGAAAAGACCCGAAAAGATCAGCGTGCGTACCTGCATCGTCTCCTGCCGTTTCGAGCTCGGGATGGATATCGGACGCTGCGGTGGGTGCAACGCTCCCGCAGGATAGAACCTTCGACCCGTTACCGAAAGGTTTACGCTGGCAGGTTCGTGACGAGCGGTCTGACCCCGCAGCATCCGCACGCACCGAGGGCTTCAGGCAGGCCGGAAAAATTGGGCGACAGTGTGGCCTTAGCCGCTTCGCTCACCGGGCGCCTCCGCGCATCCACAGCCCCGCCCCCGTTCAGCCGGCGCGGTCCCGCGCTGCGCGGACCGGCCGAATCAGCGGGGCGATGCGAGGTCTGCGCCGGGCTCGGTGAGGACGGTCTGGCATGCCGCCGGCAGCGCCGGGAGCAGCATCGGCGGGGGCGGCGGCTTGTCGCTCTTCGGGGCCGGCTTCCACGGCTCGTCGGTGAACCACCAGGCGAGTTCGGGGCCACAGCCGTCGCCGGGCGGCACCGGCTTCTGCGATTGGCACGAGGCCATGCCGGGCGGGCAGGCGAGGCGGACGTGGAAATGATCGTCGTGGCCCCAATAGGCCCGCACGCGGCCGAGCCAGGTGCGGTCGCCGGTCGCCCAGCGGCAGAGCTCGGCCTTGATCGCCGGATGGACGAAGATGCGCTCGACCTCGGGGTCCGAGGCGGCGACGCGGATCAGTTGCGACAGCGCCGGCGTCCAGCGGGTGCGGTCGAGATCCCGGGTGCCGGGGATCAGCATCGAGCGCGCGGACAGGGTCTCCCGCTCCTCGTCGCTCAGCCGCCGCGCCGGCATCGGGTCGTACCAGAGGTCGACGTCGAGGCCGATCTCGTGGCTCGCGTGGCCGGTCGGCATCGGGCCGCCGCGCGGCTGCGACATGTCGCCCACCAGAAGGCCCGGCCAGCCGGTCTGTCGCGCCGCCGCCGCGGTCCGCTCGATGTAGGATACGAGGTTCGGCGTACCCCAATGACGGTTGCGGGAGAGCCGCATCACCTGCCAGTCCGGCCCGTCGAGGGGTAGCGCCACGGCGCCGGCGAGGCAGCCCTTGGCGTAGAAGCCGATCGCCTCGGTCGGGCCGCCCGACGGGGTGGGAACGCGGCCGAACAGATATTTCGCCGGTGCGCCGGCGAGATCGCGCGCCGACAGCGGCCAGGCGAGCGCCATCCACGGCTTCACGTCCGGCGTCGGCAAGGTCGGATCGGCGACGTCGCCGCCGGTGGCCGGGGCCGCGGATTGCGCCGCACGTGATTCGGTCGCGCCGAGGCCCATCAGGAGGAGCACGGCGGCGAGGGCGCCGACGGCGGTCCGCACACGGCCCCGCGACCTTTCGCCCCGCTGGCTCTGCGATCCCATCCGAAGCCCTCCTGCGCCGGAGCCGGCCGAATCGGCTCCCGCCCCGCACGGCGAAGGCTCCGGGAGGCCGCGCGGCCGGTCAAGCCCGGGGTGCGGCCCGGTTTCGATGCCGGCCGGCCGGGCCAGGGGACGGGCGAGAGGCAGAGCGAAGAGCGCGACGCTTGATCCCGCGGCCCACTCGGGCGACAAGGCCAACTCACATGGCCAACCCAAATGACACCCCCCGGCACCCTCATGCCGCATTGCGATGCCATGAGCCCCGTCTCGTCGGCCGCGCCGCTCAGGCCCGCCATCGGAGGATCTCGATGAACGACGCATGGTCGCGGGAGTGGCCCGATCTCTCCGGACTCCTCGTCGGGCAGCGCCATCTCCTGCCGATTCGGGTCTATTACGAGGACACGGATTTTTCCGGCATCGTCTACCACGCCAATTATCTGCGCTTCATGGAGCGGGGACGGACGGATTTCCTGCGCCTTCACGGCGTCGGGCATACCGCGCTCGGTGCCGGCGAACACGGCGAGCCGCTCGCCTTCGCGGTGCGGTCGATGGCGCTCGAATTTCTGGCGCCGGCGCGAATCGACGACCTCCTCATCGTCGAGACCGTGCCGGCTTTGATGGGCGGCGCGCGATTCACCATCGACCAGCGGGTGCTGCGGGTCGGCGACGAGACGGAGGACTCGGTCCTGGTGACCGCGCGGGTCACGGTCGCGCTGATTGGTGGCGACGGCCGCCCGCGACGCATTCCGCCGGGGCTCAGGGCGCAGATCGCCTCGACGCCGGAGGATGGCGCGGGCGCGTGACGAGCACCGCTGCGGTTGGCTTCGATCGGCCCTGCGCACGTGGGACTTGCCTTTGCCTTCCAACTTTCGACACGATTAACAGGAAACACAGGCTCGATTCCCGATCAGGCTTTCCCGGTGCCCGCCGATCCCGCAGGCGGTTCGGGCGGCGACGGACGGTCGGGGTCCTGCCGCGGGGGAGCTCGGTCCCGCTCGGCAGGTGCCACCGGCCCCCTGGGCGGGGATATCTTCGAGGCTCGGCCATCTTTCCACGGGTCGGCGCGACGGGGCGGGACGCGCCGGCACGCCACCGACGAACCGCGACGAGGTCGACAGGACCATGAATCCCGCTGACGTGGCGAGCACGGCGCTCGCCGCCCCTTCCGCCGACATCTCGCTCATCAGCCTCTTCCTGCAGGCTTCCATCATCGTGAAGGTGGTGATGCTGGGCCTGCTGTTCGCCTCGATCTGGTGCTGGGCGATCATCATCGACAAGCAGATCCTGATCACCCGCACCCGCTCGCAGATGAACAAGTTCGAGGAGGCCTTCTGGTCCGGCCAATCCCTCGAGGAGCTCTACCGAACGCTCGCGGGGCGCACCAATTCCGCCCTCGGCGCGCTGTTCGTCGCGGCGATGCGCGAATGGAAGCGCAGCCACGAGGGCGAGCGGCCGGCGATCGCGAGCCTCGCCCAGCGCATCGACCGCGTGATGGACGTAACCATCGCCCGGGAGACGGAACGGCTCGAACGCCGCCTCTTAGTGCTCGCCACCGTCGGCTCGGCCGGCCCCTTCATCGGCCTGTTCGGCACCGTGTGGGGCATCATGACGAGCTTCCAGGCAATCGCGGCCTCGAAGAACACCAGCCTCGCGGTCGTGGCGCCGGGCATCGCCGAGGCGCTGTTTGCGACCGCGCTCGGCCTCGTCGCCGCCATCCCGGCCGTCATCGCCTACAACAAGCTCTCCGCCGAGGTGAACCATCTCGGATCCCGCATGGAGGCCTTCGCCGACGAGTTCTCCGCGATCCTGTCGCGGCAGATCGACGAGCGGCGCTGAGGAGCGACCATGGGCGCTGGCATCGGACCGATGGGAGACACCGGCGGGGGGCGACGCAGGCGCCGCCGCAACCGCCCGGTGAGCGACATCAACGTCACGCCGCTCGTCGACGTGATGCTGGTGCTGTTGATCGTCTTCATGGTGTCGGCGCCGCTGCTCACGGTCGGCGTGCCCATCGATCTGCCCAATTCCCGTGCCAAGCCGATGGAAGGCGACACCCAGCCGATCACCATCAACATCAAGGCGGACGGCAGCATCGTCATCAACAGCGACACCCAGGTCACGCCGGACGAACTCGTCACCAAGCTCCAGGCCATCGCCAAGACCGGCGACGAGGAGCAGCGCATCTTCGTGCGCGGTGACAAGGCGGCGGACTACGGCACCATCATGAGCGTCATGGGCCGCCTCAACGAGGCGGGTTTCCGTCACATCGGTCTGGTGACCCTGGGGGACGAAGGCTCGTAAGGGATGCGTTGGGATCCCGGTGTCATCGCATCGACGGTCGGCCACGCGGCGATCCTGCTCTGGATCCTCGTCGGCTTGCCGCGCACCGAACCCCTCGCGGCGCCGCCCATCGACGCGATGCCGGTCGATCTCGTGCCGATCTCGGAGACGACCAACGTCCACAAGGGCTCCAAGACGGCGCCCCTGAAGGAGGTGCCGCAGGCCTCTCCGCTCGACACCGCGCACAAGGACCGCACCGGCGACGACGTCGGCAACGCGACGACGCCGCAGCAGGCGCCGCCGACCCCGGAGACGACGAAGACCGCGGCCGAGCCCGACGCGGCCCCCCCGCCGCCGCCCCCGGCCGAGCCGACCCCGGCGCCGCCGAAGGAGGCGACCCCGCCGCCGCCTCCGCCGCCCCAGCAGGAGCCGACGCCGCCGACGCCCGAGGCGCCCGCCGAGGCCCCGCAGGAGGAGGCGCCCGCCCCGACGCCGCCGCCGCCCCCGCCGCCACAGAAGAAGCCGCCGCCGCCGAAGCCCGCGCCGAGCGAGAGCGCCGCCGACGCGGCCGCCGCCGCCCTGAAGAAGGCGCAGCAGCAGCCGGCGAAGACGGCGGATCAGAACGACAAGAGCAAGTTCAGCCCGGACAAGATCGCGGCCCTGCTCAACAAGGCTGCGCCGTCCGGCGGCGGCACCGCGTCGTCGAAGGACCCGGTCGCGCTCGGCAGCCCGCGCGGCCAGGGCAAGGGCAAGCTCAGCCAGTCGGAATATGATGCGCTGAAGGCGAAGATCTACAGCTGCTGGAACCCGCCGCCGGGCGGCATGGACCAGGGCGATTCGACCGCGCGCCTCGAGGTCAAGCTGAACCAGAACGGCATGGTCGCCTCGGTCTCCGTCGTGAAGATGGGCGACGCGCCGATGGCCCGCGCCGTCGCCGAGAGCGGCCGCCGCGCCGTGCTGCGCTGCGTGCCCTACGACATGCTGCCGCCGGACAAGTACGACGACTGGCAGCAGGTCAACATCACCTTCGACCCGCGCGACGCCACCGGCGGCTGAGCCGGGGCCGGGGTCGTCGGCCGGAGGCGTCGTTCTCCCCTCCGTTGAGTGGTTCTCCCCCTTCGTTGAGTCATGAGGCCTTTTCGGCGGTGCTGTTCCCGCGCCGCCGCAGAGGCTGTAGACTCGCGTCACGCGGGAAGGGTCCACACCCGACATCGCGTGCGTGCGAGGCGAGCCCCCGAGGCGGGGCCATGGTTCGCCGTCGGCGAGAGGTCCTGAAGCGCGCCCCGGGGAGCAAGCCCCGTGATCCAAGCGAACGCGACACGAGATCCGGACAAGCGAGAGCCGGAGACGCGCGCCCCGATTCAGCAGGACCGGCTGAAGATCGCGCTGTTGCTGATATCCTTGGCCGGCCTCCTGGCCGGCCTCGCGCTGCGCGTCGCCGGGCGAACTGACCTCGCCGCGCTCCTCTGGTTCCTCGCAGTTCTGCCGGTGCTCGGCGCCCTCGTCATCGAGATCGTGCGCAGTCTCCTGCGCGGCGAAGTCGGGCTCGACATCGTCGCGGCGCTCTCGATGTCCGCCGCGCTTCTGGTCGGCGAGACGTTGGCGGCGGCGGTGGTCGCCGTCATGTATTCCGGCGGCACCTTCCTCGAGAGCTTCGCAGAGGGCCGGGCGCGGCGGGAGATGCGCGACCTGCTCTCCCGCGTTCCACGCACTGCCACCCGCCACCGCGACGGCCGGCTGGAGGACGTGCCCCTCGACGCCGTCGCGCCCGGCGACACCCTGCTCATTCGCCAAGGCGACGTGGTCCCGGTCGACGGAACCCTGTCGTCCGCAGCCGCCTTCCTCGATCTGTCGGCCCTGACCGGCGAATCCCTGCCGGTCCGTCTCGAGGCCGGTGGCGCGGCGATGAGCGGCGCCACCAATGCCGGCGATGCGTTCGACCTGCTCGCCAGCCACCCGGCGAAGGACAGCACCTACGCAGGCATCGTGCGGCTGGTCGAGCAAGCCCAGCACTCGAAGGCGCCGATGGCGCGTTTGGCCGATCGCTGGTCGCTCGGCTTCCTCGTGGTGACGGTCGCGCTGGCCGGCGGGGCGTGGTGGGTGACGGGTGATCCGATCCGCGCCGTGGCGGTGCTCGTCGTGGCGACGCCGTGCCCCCTCATCCTCGCGGTTCCGGTCGCCCTCGTCGCGGGCCTGTCGCGGGCGGCGCGGTTCGGCGTGCTGATCAAGGGGGCCGCGCCGCTCGAGGCGATGGCGCGGATACGGACCTTGATCCTCGACAAGACCGGGACCCTGACCGACGGCCGGCCGCGGATCGTCTCGGTGGACAGCTTCGACGGGACGGAGCCCGACGAGATCCTCCGCCTCGCCGCCGCGCTCGATCAGGGCACCAAGCATCCGGTCGCGCAGGCGATCGTTGCGGCAGCACACGAGCGCGGCCTCACGCTTCCCGTCCCGACCCGGATCGCCGAGAGCCCGGGGGAGGGGCTCGTCGGGGACGTCGAGGGCCGTCCCGTCGTCGTCGGTGGCCAGAGCTTCGTCGTGGGCCGTGTCGGCGGCACGGCGGCGGCGCAGGCGCCGGCCCCTCCGGGTTCGGTTCAGGTCGCGGTCGCCATCGACGGGCGGCTCGCCGGGCGCCTCGTCATGGCCGACCCGCTGCGCGAGGGCACGCAGCGCATGCTGTCGCGCCTGCGGCGGCAGGGCGTCGAACGCATCCTGCTCGCGACCGGGGACCGCAAGGAGGTCGCCGAGCGCGTCACCGAAGGGCTCGGGCTCGACGGGGTGCGCGCGGGCCTGACGCCCGATCAGAAGGTCCTCCTGGTGCTCACGGAGCGCAAGAACGGCCCCGTCATGATGGTCGGCGACGGCGTCAACGACGCGCCGGCGCTGGCGGCGGCGGACGTCGGGGTGGCGATGGGGGCGCGGGCGCCGCCGCCTCCGCCGAGGCGGCCGACGTCGTCCTTCTCGTGGATCGCGTCGACAGGCTCGGCCCCGGCCTCGAAATCGCACGCGGCGCACGGCGGATCGCGGTCCAGAGTGTGGCGGCCGGTATCGGCCTGTCCGTGGTCGGGATGGTCGCCGCCGCCTGCGGATATCTGACGCCGGTCGAGGGGGCGCTCATCCAGGAGGCGATCGACGTCGCCGTGATCCTCAACGCGCTGCGTACCCTGCGCATCACGCCCAAGGAGGCGTGATCCAGAAACGGCTTCGGCAGGCCGCGGGCCTGCCGGAATTTGCGCTGGAAAAGGGCCCGCCGTCGGGCGGGCCCCGTCCGTGTCAGAAGCGGAAGCTGACGTTGGCCTGGAAGCCGTTGCTCGTCGCGCTGCCGGCATATTGGCCGACGTAGGAGAGGCCGACGCGGGCCTGGGGCGAGACCTGGAGGTCGATGCCGGCATCGAGCAGGGCGGTGTTCTTGGCGAGCGGCACGCCGCTCACGTTGAAGCTCGCGCTCGACAGGTTGGTGAAGGTCATCTGGGCGGTCGGCGAAAGATCGCCGAAGCCGTATTGCCAGGCGGCCGAGAGGTGCGGCGCCATGCTCATGCCGTTCGACATCGCGAAGGTGCTCGCCACCCGCAGGCCGAGGGTGCCGTAGCCGACATCGGCCGATTGCGAGGCGCCGCTGAGGCCGACCGCGCCGCCGCCGCTTTCGGTGAAGCTGTCGGTGTTGAGGTGCACCCAGGCGAGCCCGGCATAGGGCTCGAGCGCCACCGACTTCACCGCGAAGCCGTAGGAGACCTCGCCGAAGAGCTGGGTGGTGCCGCCGTTGTACTGGGAGCTCGGCTGCTGCGAGTAGCCTGCGAACGCGACCGTGCGGTCGGTGTCGATCTGGTTAAAGGCGTAGGTCGCGCCGAGGCGCAGGTTGAGCGGCCCGGCCTTGCCGCCCGCATAGAGGGCGAGCAGGAAGGAATCGACGTCGGACGAGCTCGACACCCCGTTCAGCGAGGCGTTCGACTGGGTGTAGCCGAGCGCGCCGCCGACCCGCCAATCGCCGATCGCGGCGTCGGCGCCGGAGATCACGCCGCCGATGCTCTCGTCGACGCCCGCGGCGTTGCCGTTGCTGTTGTAGTTCGTCCAGCTCCCGAGGCCCTGGGCCCACAGCGTGATCGCCGAGAAGGCGGCGGGATCGGCCGCTGCCGCATCGGCGGTCTTGTCGCCGGTCGCGAGCGTCTCCGTCGCCGCGGCGGCCTTGGTCTTGGTGCCGCCGGCCGTGGCGTAGGCGAGCTCCGGACCGCCGAAGGCAAGCGCGGCGAGCGTGCCCGATTCGCTCGAATAGGCGCCCTGGCGCAGGCGGCCCATCAGGGCGTTGCGGCTGTAGACGCCATCGCCGATCAGGACCGTCTGCTCGCTTGCGTAACCCTCGCCGGACAGGGAGGCCAGCACCGAGGGAAGCTCGCTCGCCGCGAGGCTGTAGAACGACGACAGGCTGCTTGGCAGGCTCGAAAGCGAGGCGCCGGTCCCGCTGTTGATGACGCCGTCGAGGGCGGCGCCGACGGACTGCTGGTTCGAGGTGGTCGCGGTGCCGGCGATGTCGGACGAGAGGTTGAGGGCGACGGCGTTCGGCGCGTAGCTGACCCCGGCGGTGATAAACGAGGGCAGGCCGGTCGTCGTCAGGCTGGCGAAGGTGCCGGTGACGCCCTCGCTCGCCGTGATCACGGTATAGGTGCGCTGTAGCGCGGTCGGGTTGGCGAAGCTCGCGGCGAGGGTGCCGTTCAAGCGGGCGGCGCCGGCAATTTGAAGGCTGTCGCTCGAGGCGCCGCTGACGCGCACCGCGAGGGTGCCGGTCGGGGTTTGTGCGAACACGCCCGAGATCTGGTGGACTGCGCCGGCGCCGGCGGCGCTGATGCCGAGCCAGCCGCTGTTCTCGAAGCGGCCGTCCGGCCCGGCGGCGAAGGCGACGACGCCGTCGATGGTGCCGGTGTTGACGACGATGGTGCCGTCGGTGTCCGCGGTCGTCGAGACCGCGAAGGCGCCCGGCGCGGCGGTGATGGTGCCGGCATTGAGCAGGGTGCTGTCGAGGCCGCGGAGCTGGACCGCCGAAGCGCCCTCGCCCGTGGCGGTAAGGACGCCGTTGTTGGTCACCACGCCGTAGGTGCCGGCGGAGACGCCGACCGCGTTGGTGCCTGAAACGGAGATGGTGCCGTCGTTGACGATGTCGTCGCCGCTGATGCCGCTGAGGCCGACGCCGTTCGCCGCCGTGACGGCGAGGCTGCCCGTGTTGCGGATCGGGTCGTAGACGCTGGGTACGGTGACGAAATAGTTCTGCATCACGCCGTTCAGGAAATAGAACCCGACGGCGTTGCCCGCATAGATCGAATCGATCGAGGTCAGAGACGAGCCCGGCACGTCGAGTTCGCGCCAATAATAGGTCCCGTCCGCGTTGATGTGCAGGATGGACGCATGGCTGTTGCCGGCCTGATCGAGCCAGTCGGCGGCGAGATTGTACTCACCGTGGCGGCCGCCGCCTGTGATGCCCTGGAAATGGGTCGTGATCGCGTCGGGGTGGTCGTAGGTCGTGAACGTGCCGGTCGTCATGTCGTAGAACATGCCGTGCTGGGCATCCAGCCCGGCGCTGGTCGTGTAACCGCCGACGATCTTGTCGCCATAGATACCGTAGGCGGTCGTCACCGTTGCGCCCGGACCCGACAGGTTCGTGTAGGTCTGCGTCTTGATATTGTAGATAAACGCGCCGGCACTGCCCTGAGACGTGTCGTAATTGCCGACCGCGTAATTGCCGAACTCGCTGTGCGGGATCGTGTTGATCACCGTCACGCCGCTCGACGACGGGTAGTAGATGTTGGTGTATTGCGCGCCCGGTGCCGCGGCGGCGTCATAGAGGTAGCCGATGTTGGAGGTCGAGGCGGCGGTCTTGTAGGAGCCGACGAGGCGCATCACGCCTTCAGGCGAGCCGAAGGTCGGGCCGTAGGGAAGTTGCGTCGTCGCTCCCGGATAGTTGACGCCGTTCGACGTATAGGTCGGGATCGGAACCCAAGTCTGAGTGTCGAGGCTGTAGAGCATACCGCCCGACATGCCCCCGCTGTTCGGGATGACGTAATTTCCGACGATGCTGTTGCCGCGGATTCCGGTGAAATTCATCTCCGCAACGCTGTAGGGGATATTGATATAGTTCAAGTCGTCGGCCAATGCGCCGTGCGAGCCCGCGAACATCGCGGGCAGAACAATCGCCGCACTGCGCATCAAATCGCACTGAAAACGTGATCGTTTCATTACCCCACCCCATCTCCAAAACGCGCGGGTTTAATTTCCGCCTTCTCTATACGGCGGAATTGGCCTCATCTTTAAGTTTTGGAAGCAGATCAAACCAAAAAGTTTCATCTCGGAACAGGGGAAAAGCGAGTCTGGCGAAAGGCCCGCACGCGGCGATTGAGCGAGGTGAGGCACCCGCGCGCCGAAGCGGATGGGGAGGCTGTCGCAGCGAGGCGGCTAGAGCGGCGCCGACAGGGGGCCGGCGTCGCTGTGGCGCAATCGCCATACTTGGTTAACGGACGGCCTATATTGGTGGCTTGCCACAATGTGTTCGCTTTCCGTCTGCACACGAAAAGCCAATCGACCGCTCAATCTTCACCGACCGCCGCCCCGGACCGGCGGTCATCGGAATGGACTTCAGGCATGACGATCGCCCATGAGACAGCGCCGATGCGCAGGCTCGGCGCGCCTCTCTCGACCTTCAAGGCGCTCTTCAAAGGTCTCGCCCTCGCCGTGATGACCGGCACCGCCGCCCTCGTCGGTGGTGTTGTCCCGGCCAGCGCCGTCGTCGAGATCGACATCAACCAGGGCAACGTTCAGCCGCTGCCGATCGCGATCCCGAACTTCATCTCCTCGAACGGCCTCGGCGCCCAGATCACCCAGGTGATCTCCGCCGACCTGCAGCGCTCCACGCTGTTCGCGCCGATCGATCAGGCGGCCTTCATCCAGAAGATCACCGATCCGAACGCCGTGCCGCGCTTCGAGGACTGGAAGGCGATCAACGCCCAGGCCCTCGTGACGGGCTCGGTCAGTCCGACCGCGGACGGCCGGCTCCAGGCCGAGTTCCGTCTCTGGGACGTCTATGCCGGCGAGCAGATGGCCGGTCAGCAATTCGTGACGACGCCGGAGAACTGGCGCCGCCTCGCCCACATCATCGCCGACGCGATCTATCAGCGCCTCACCGGCGAGAAGGGTTATTTCGACACTCGGATCGTCTTCGTCGACGAGAGCGGGCCGAAGACGAAGCGCATCAAGCGCCTGGCGATCATGGACCAGGACGGCGCCAACGTGAAATATCTGACCAAGGGCGACAGCCTGGTGCTGACCCCGCGGTTCTCGCCGAACAGCCAGGAAATCACCTACATGAGCTACGGGGTCGCCGACCCCCGCGTCTATCTGCTCAACCTCGAGAACGGCCAGCGCGAAATCCTCGGCAACTTCCCCGGCATGACGTTCGCGCCGCGCTTCTCGCCGGACGGCTCGAAGGTCGTCATGAGCCTGCAGCAGGACGGCAACGCCAACCTCTACGTGATGGACCTGCGCAGCCGCGCCACCACGCGCCTGACCAGCACGGCGGCGATCGATACGAGTCCGTCCTATTCGCCGGACGGCAGCCAGATCACCTTCGAGTCCGATCGCGGGGGCCAGTCGCAAATCTACGTGATGCCGGCGGGCGGCGGCGACGCGAAGCGCATCTCCTTCGGCGACGGCCGCTATTCGACGCCGGTGTGGTCGCCGCGTGGGGACTACATCGCCTTCACCAAGCAGGCCGGCGGCCAGTTCCAGATCGGCGTGATGAAGCCCGACGGAACGGGTGAGCGCATCCTCTCCTCGAGCTTCCACAACGAGGGGCCGACCTGGGCGCCGAACGGCCGCGTGTTGATGTTCTTCCGCGACACCGGCGGTCCGAACGGCGGTCCGCAACTCTGGTCGGTGGACATCACCGGCCGCGGCGAGCAGCGGGTCCCGACACCCGGCTTCGCCTCCGACCCGGCCTGGTCGCCGCTGCTCGACTGAACCAAGATTGACCCCGGCGCCGACCATCGCCGGGGTTTTTTTTGGCGCGAATCTTGGGGTTTGCGCCGGCATTGAAGGTGCGTTAACCACGTCGGCGAACCCGACATTAACCAACCGACACTACGGTCTGCCCGTCGTGCCGGAGCCCGAACGGCACAAGGAGAATTCGGACATGATGTTGACCATGGAGCGCGGCCGCGTGATGCGCTTCGCCGCCGTCTTCGCTGCGGCCCTCGCCGTTTCGGCTTGCGCCTCGAAGAACCCCAACGACCTTTCCGGCGCCGCCGGCCAGGCGACTCCCGGCTCGCCGCAGGACTTCGTCGTCAATGTCGGCGACCGCGTCCTGTTCACCGTCGACTCGACCGAGCTGACGCCGCAGGCGACCGCCACGCTCGACAAGCAGTCGCAGTGGCTGAACCGCTACTCGCAGTACAAGATCACCATCGAAGGCAATGCCGACGAGCGTGGCACGCGTGAGTACAACCTCGCCCTCGGCGCCCGCCGCGCGAACGTCGTGCGCAACTATCTCGTGAGCCGTGGCGTCGCCGCGACCCGCATCAAGACGATCTCCTACGGCAAGGAACGTCCGGTCGCGGTGTGCGACGACGAATCCTGCTGGTCGCAGAACCGCCGCGCGGTCACCGTGCTCAACGGCGCGGGAAGCTGATCCGACGTCGTTTCGGAGCGCGATGACGCGCTCCGATGCCTCTCTGAAAAGGCCGTCCGCACCCCGTGCGGGCGGCCTTTTTCGTTGCCGGGCTTCGTCAGGGGGTGCGGAGGGCCGAGAACCGGTCCCGCAGGGCGCGCCAGGGGCGGCCGTCAATCGCCGCGAGACCGAGGGCGATGAGCGCCATACCGGCGAGGTGACGGGGCAGGATCGCCTCGCCGAGGACCACGACGCCGAGCAGGATCGCACTCACGGGCACGAGCAGCGTCACCAGCATGATGTTGATAGCGCCGGCGGCGGCGAGCACCCGGAAGAACAGGATGTAGCCAAGCGCGGTCGAGAGGGCGGCGAGGCCGAGGATCGCGCCGATCGCGGCGGCGCTCGGCCACGGTTCGCTCCACGGCTGGTCGACGAGGAGCATGACCGGCATCAGCACGAGGCTCGACGCGGTGACCTGCCCCGTGGCGGCGGCGATCGGCGCGACGCCCATCCGCCGGAAGCGGCGCCCGAACACGCCGGCGAAGGCATAGGAAAGGGCCGCACCCAGGCACGCGAGGTCTGCGACGGTGTCGGTGCCGATCCGGCCGAGCGCCGCGCTGCCCATCATCACCGCGACGCCGACGAGGCCCGCGAGCACGCCGAACAGCCGGGGCGGCGTGAGCTTCTCGTCGGCCGTGAGGACGTGGGCGACGACGACGCCGAACAGCGGGGTCGTGGCATTGAGGATCGAGGCGACCCCCGACGGGATGTGTCCCTGGGCCCAGACGATCAGGCTGAACGGGATGACGTTGTTGAGGATGCCCATCCCGAAGAAGGCGGCCCAGACGGCGCGGCCGCGCGGCGCGGGCTGACCGGAGAGGAGGAGGACGCTCCACAGGATCGCCGCCGCGATCACCACCCGCGACACCACGACCGTGAAGGTCGGCAGTTCGCGCACCGCCACGCCGTTGAAGAAGAACGAGCCGCCCCATAGCACCGACAGAACGAGGAGCATCCCCCACGCGCCGGCGCTCATGGACTTGGTGCCTGGGGTGGATGCCGTCATGTCGCGCGCCGCCTCTCTGGGGTGGCGCATCTTATCGCCCGGCGCGGCGCGGTCCGCACGCCGCTTCTTGCGCTTGAAACGAAAAAGGCCGGCGCGAACGCCGGCCTTGGGATTTCATCGCGGGACGGGGGATCAGCCGCCGTTCCAGGCGGCGAGCGCCTCTTTCATCGCGGCGTCGCCCGTCGTGCCCTTGCGGATCGTCAGGATGGCGCGCTTGCCGTTGGTGAAGACCATCGGCACGTCGATCCATTCGCGGTCGCCGAGGAGTTCGAGATTGCGCGCCTTGTCGGCCTGGGACGAGGACAGCGCGATCCAGAACAGGTTGTCGGAGACGCGGGCCGAGGCGCCGAGGAGGGCGTCGCCACGGTCGTCCGAGGTGCGCTTCATGATGATGCCGGGCACGCCCTGGATGCCGCCGCCGTTGAACTTCGGCCCGAGATCGAACGAGATCTCGACGAGGTGGCTCGCCGGCAGCGCGGCGTCGCGGTTCTGGCGGACGACGAGCGTGACCTTCATCGACTTTTCGGGAATGTCGATCACGGCGCGCACCAGCGGCTCGGGCGCACCGCCGCCGAAGGATTCGCGGGTCATCGTCCAGGTGACGTCGCCGGTGAAGGCACCGCCGCGGCTACCCGGCACTTCGCCCTCTTCGTAGAGGGTTGCCGTCGCCGGGCCCGGTGCGACCTGGGTGTTGTCCGTCGAGGACTGGGTATCGGCCGGCGGGGCCGCCGGCGCCGGGGTCGAAGGCTGCTCCGCACCGGCGTTGTCGGCCGGGGTCGCCGGCTGCTGGGCGGGGGCCGACGTGTCGGTCGAGGCCGGCGGCGCCGGCGTCGTGTCGGCCGGAGCCGCCGGGGTCCCGGCGTTGCCGGAGGTGCTGGCGTCGGACCCGCCGCTCATCGAGGGCAGGCGATCCTCGTCCTTCGGCGCGCCGGTGTCGGCGGGCTGGGTGTCCGCCGGCTGGGCGGTCGCCGGCGGCGAGGCCGTCGACGCGGTGTCGGTGCTCTTGTGGGCGAGGAGCGCGGTGATGCGGCTGCGCTCCATATAGGCCACGGCCGCCGCGGCGACGAGCACGAGCACCACGACGATGGCGATGATCCGTCCGCGCCCGCTTTTGCGCGGCGGCGGCGCGGCCGCCTCCTCGACATCGAGGCGGTCGTGCTCGACCCAATCCTCGGCGACGTCGTCCGCATCGGCGCGGGACGGCGGCGCTGCGGGCATCGGCGCGGCCGGCTCTGCCCGATCCGCGAACGGATCGGCCGGCATCGGCTCGCCGCCTTTGCGGCTGCGGCCGAACAGGCCGCGCTTCTTCGGCGCCTCGGCCTCGGCGGCCGGCGCGTCGGGATCGGGCGGGAAGACCGGCTCGTCCGGCTCGCTCGGAATGGGGCGGATCGGCGGCGCCCAAGCGGTGACGCGCGGGGGTGCCTGCGGCTCGGGCGGGGCAGCCGGGGTCTCGCCGAGGGGGGCAGGCGCGGCGGGGGAATCGACCGGCGGCGCGTAGGACCGAGCCTCCGGTGCGGCGCGCGACGGCACCACCGGCGGCACGGGACGACCCTCCGGGGCATATCCTGCGCTCGGGCGCTCGGCGGACGGCTGCGGTGCGGCGACCGGCGGTGGAGGCGGCGCGGCGGGACGCGGCGCGGTCGGGCGGGGGGCGGCGGCGAGCGCGGCGCGCGAGGCCTCCTGCTCGATACGGCGGACCGCCTCCTCGAGGGCGAGGCGCTGCTTGGTGATCTCGCTCGCCGGGAGGGGCGGGTCGATGCTCTCCAGTTGGCGGACCAGCGCGGTACGAGCCTTCTCGTAGATCGCGCGCCGCGCCTGACCGGTATTTTCCGGCAGCGTGCCGACCGCGCGCTGCAGCACCGAATAATAGTCCGCCATGCCGTGCTCGTGAGGTCCTGTGCCAACGCGGGTCGTGTGCGCGGCGGTCTGCGCCGCCTCGAGCCCCGCGCCGAAAGAGATCCGGGCCCATCGGTACGGGCACGACCAGTCAAGGCGCGGAATCACTCCCGCAATCACCGGTGACTGGCCGCAAACCGTGGCCACAGCGCGGCAAAAATCGCGCTGCGTCAACGAATCATCAGCCCCACACCGCCGATTCCGGCGCTATCGGGGCCTAGGTCTTAATCTTGAAACGGGTCCTCGACAAGAATCGTGTCATCCCGCTCCGGGCTCGTCGACAGGAGCGCGACGGGGGCGCCGATGAGTTCCTCGACGAGGCGGACATATTTGATCGCCTGAGCCGGGAGATCGGCCCACGAGCGTGCGCCCGCGGTCGTCTCGCGCCACCCTTCGACGGTCTGATAGATCGGCTCGACGCGAGCCTGCGCGGCCTGGGCGGCGGGCAGATAATCGATCTCGCGACCGTCGAGGCGGTAGCCGACGCAGATCTTGATCTCTTCGAGGCCGTCGAGCACGTCGAGCTTCGTCAGCGCGATGCCGTTGATGCCGCCGGTGCGCACGGTCTGGCGCACCAGGACGGCGTCGAACCAGCCGCAGCGCCGCTTGCGCCCGGTGACGGTGCCGAACTCGTGACCGCGGGTGCCGAGGAAATCGCCGACCGCGTTCTGCTGCTCGGTCGGGAACGGGCCCTCGCCGACGCGCGTCGTATAGGCCTTGGTGATGCCGAGCACATAATCGAGCGTGCCGGGGCCGACGCCGGCGCCCGTCGCGGCCTGCCCGGCGACGGTGTTCGACGAGGTCACGAACGGATAGGTGCCGTGATCGATGTCGAGCAGGGCGCCCTGCGCGCCTTCGAACAGGATGCGCTTGCCCTCGCGGCGGGCGCCGTCGAGGATCCGCCACACGATGTCCATGTAGGGCAGCACCTTGTCGGCGACCGAGGCGAGTTCCTCGTAGATCGCCGCCGGATCGACTTCCGCGACGCCGAGGCCGCGGCGCAGCGGATTGTGGTGGGCGAGCAGGCGCTCGATCTTGTCCTTGAGGGTCGAAAGGTCGGCGAGATCCATCAGGCGGATCGCGCGGCGGCCCACCTTGTCCTCGTAGGCCGGGCCGATGCCGCGCTTCGTCGTGCCGATGCGGGTGCCGGCATTGGACGATTCCCGGAAGGCATCGAGCTCGCGGTGGAGCGACAGGATGAGCGAGACGTTCTCGGCGATCCTGAGGCTGCGCGGGGTGACCTCGACGCCCTGACCGGCGAGGCGGTCGATCTCGGCGACGAGCGCATGGGGATCGAGGACCACGCCGTTGCCGATGATGGCGAGCTTGCCGGGACGCACGACGCCGGAGGGCAAGAGGCTGAGCTTGTAGCTGACACCGTCGATCACCAGGGTGTGGCCGGCATTGTGACCGCCCTGGAAGCGCACCACCACGTCGGCACGCTCCGAAAGCCAATCGACGATCTTGCCCTTGCCCTCGTCGCCCCACTGCGACCCGATGACGACCACGTTCGCCATGATTGCCAGCCTTCCTCTCAACACGCTCGGCCGCGCCGGAGGGCGTGGCGCCTTTCTATAGCGGCAAAGATTCGGCGCGGCGACCTTGCAGGCCGCCTCAGTTGCGGATTCCGGCGGGAAGGGATGCGAAAATCCGCCACTCGGGCCGGTTTCCCGCCTCGGTCATCACACGGGCGTCGATTTCTCGCGCGAGGACCTTTCCGAGCCGCGGCCGATTCGGCAGGCTGCGGCCCGCCGCGCGGCATGCTTCCGCCCGCGGTGCCCGATCGACCGCCAGATCCCGCGACGGAGCGACGACGTCTTGAAAAGCGCCATCAGCCAAGCCCTTCCGTCCGTCCGCCGCGGTCCGCGGCTCTCGTCCCGGTTCTGGGCTTGGCTTGCGGCGGTCACGGTGTTCGTCGTCGTCGCCGGCCTCTTCGGCGGCATCGCCCGCGCCCAGGCGCCGACCGCGGTGGCGCCTGCCGCGAGTGCGGTGAAGACGTCCGGCAGCGCCCCGGCCGACGCGGCGGCCAAGCCGACCGCCGACGAGATCGATGCCGCCCTCAAGATCCTCCAGGACGACAAGATCCGCGCGACGCTCATCAGCCAGCTCGAGACCCTGCGGACGGCGGCCGCCGCCACGGCGCCGCCGGCTCAGGACACGTCCCAGATCGAGATGGTCGGCAGCGCGATCGTCTCCTACGCCGGCAATGCCTTCGCCGGGGTCAAGGACGCCACGGGCCGCCTGCAATACGCGCTCCAAGCCATTCCGGCGCTGGGCCATGCGCTGGTGACGTCGGTCACCGATCCCGTGCAGCGTGCAAGCCTCGTCGCGCTCATCGCGATCGTGTTCGCCGCGGTCGGGCTCGGCGCGGTCGCCTGGCACGCCGTCAACTGGCTCATCACCAAGCCGCGCGAGGCGCTCGCCCTGCGGGGGCGCCATGCGGCGGCGGGCGTTCGGCTGATGCTGGCCGCGGTGCGCGTCGTGCTCGATCTCCTGCCGATCGCCGCCTTCGTCGCCATCGCCTTCGCGACGCTCGGCGCCACCAAACCGACGCAGGCCGCGGAGGCACTCGCGCTCACCATCATCAACGCCGTCGTGGTGAGCCGGGTCATCGGCGTGTTCCTCCGCATGGTCCTCGCCCCGACCACGCCGGCCTTGCGCAGCGTGCCGCTCGACGACGCCACTGCCAAGCAATTGTTCGATTCCGCGGTCGGCACCGTGGCGCTCGCGGTGTGGGGCTATTTCGTCCTCGATTCGCTTTATCTGTTCGGCCTGCCGCCGATCGTCCGGTGGGGGTTGCTCTTCATCCTCGGCATCGTCATCGCGATCTTCGCGATCCGCTTCGTGTGGCGCTGGCGCAAGCCGTTCAGCCGCTTCCTGAACGGCCACGTGGTGCCGGGGCGGTGGGATGCGCCGCTCGCACGCACCTTCGCCGACTTCTGGCATCTCGTCGCGACGCTGTTCATTCTCTTGTTCTGCAGCGTTTTTGCGCTGCAGATCGCCGGAGGTGCGACGGTGCTGCTGCGGGGCGTCATCACCACCCTCGTCGTCGTCAACGCGCTGTTCTTCCTCAGCGCCTGGCTCGGCCGCGTCGCCGCGAAGCCGCCCCAGCCCACGTCGTTCTTCGCGTCCCTGCGTGGGCGGCAATACCGCAAGCTGATCTTCCAGGTTCTCACCGTCGCATTGTGGGCGGCCGCGGCCCTTCTGGTGCTTCAGGGCTGGAAGCTCCACGCGATCGAGTTCCTGTTGACCCAGCCCGGCCGCGTGCTGCTGCGGTCGATCAGCGTGATCGCCACCGTGTCGATCGGCGGCCTCGTCGTGTCGGAGTTCGCCAACGCGGAGATCGAGAAGCGGCTGCGGGCCTCGGAAGGCAACGTGTTGAGCGCGCGGGCCCGGACGCTGCTCGCGTTCCTGCGCAACATCATCCTCGTCGCGATCGGCGTGATGGTCGTGCTCATCAGCCTGTCCGAGCTCGGCATCGACATCGCGCCGCTGCTCGCCGGTGCCGGCGTCATCGGCCTCGCCATCGGCTTCGGTGCCCAGACGCTGGTCAAGGACATCATCACCGGCATCTTCATCCTGCTCGAGGATCAGATCCAGGTCGACGACGTGGTCGATCTCGGGGGCGGCTTCTCGGGCAGCGTCGAGGCGATGACGATCCGCACGATCCGGCTGCGCGACGAGACCGGCACCCTCCAGGTGATCCCGTTCTCGAGCGTGACCGGCGTGCGCAACATGACGCGCGGCTTCGCCTATTCGGTGTTCAACATTGCGGTCGGCTATGCCGAGGACGTCGATCGCATCCTGGCGCTGATCGGGAAGCTCGCGGCGGAGCTCAAGTCGGACCCCAAATTCGGTCCCCTGATCGCCGCCCAGCCGGAAATCCTCGGCGTCGATTCCCTGACCGAGACCGGCTACGTCGTGAAGGGGCGCTTCAAGACCTATGCCGGGCGGCAATGGTCGGTGTCGCGAGAGTTCAATCGCCGGGTGAAGCGCCTGCTCGACGACGAAGGGATCGACCGGCCGAGCCGTCGGCAGACCTATACCTATTCGGGAGATCCGAACTCGGTGCCGCCGGCGACCGTCTCCGCCGAGGCCGAGGAGGTGGCGGCGCTCGCGAACGGCGAAGCCGCGCCGATGGAGGCGAGCGAGGCGGGCAAGGCCGACGGGCCGGCGGCGAAGACCGGGAAGCCGGCCGTGGCGAAGGTCGGCACGGACAGCGAACCGAAGCCGCCGGGCGCGCGGGCCTAGTTTACTTCTGCTGACGCTGCGGAATGCGGAAGGCGAGCAGGGCGGCCACGACGCCGACGGCGAGCTTGATGCCGCCATAGGTGAGGGCGGCGGCGGACGAGCCTTGATAAGCGGGGGTGCCGCTCACGGTCGCGAGCATCACGTCGTTGATGCCCCACAGCCAGAATCCGGCGGCGACGATCAGAAGAAGGGGCGGCAGCAGGCGCTTCATCACGAACCTCGCGGGCGGGCGCCGGCCTTGGTCGCGCCGGCGCCCGCCATCACGCGACGGCGCCCGCGCGCTGTCAACGCGCTTCGTCCCGCCGGGACGCATTGTCTCGGTCTTCGGACGCGAAGGGCGGTTGCAGGAGGCGGGCGCTGGCGCCCGCCTCGCGTTCAAGGCGTGCCACGCCTCAGAAGCGCAGCTCCTTCGCCTGGCGCACCAAGGGCAGGTTCTCGATCTTCGTCAGCACCTCGGCCGGGATCGGGCCGTCCACCTCGACGAGGCAGATAGCGTCCTGGCCCTGGGAGAGGCGGCCGAGATTGAAGGTCGCGATGTTGACGCCGGCGGTTCCGAGGGTGCTGCCGAGCGCGCCGATGAAGCCCGGCTTGTCCTCGTTCGTCACGTAGAGCATGTGGGGGCCGAGCTCGGCCTCCATGTTGATGCCCTTGATCTGGATGATGCGCGGCTTGCCGTCGGAGAACACGGTGCCGGCGACGGACCGCTCCTGCCGCTCCGTGACGACGGTCAGGCGGACATAGTTCTCATAGGCCCCCTGCTGCTCGCGGCGCACCTCCTCGACGACGATGCCGCGCTCGCGCGCGATCACCGGGGCGGACACCATGTTGACGTCCTGGAGCAGCGGGCGGAACAGGCCGGCGAGCGCCGCGGCGGTGAGCGCCTTGACGTTCATCGACGCCACCGCGCCCTCGAACTCGATGCGCACCGCCTGGAGCCCCGTCTCGGTGAGCTGGCCGGCGAACGAGCCGAGCTGCTCGGCGAGCTTGACGAAGGGGATGAGCTTCGGCGCCTCCTCGCCCGAGATCGACGGCATGTTGAGGGCGTTCGAGACTGCGCCGGTGAGCAGATAATCCGACATCTGCTCGGCGACCTGGAGCGCCACGTTCTCCTGCGCTTCCGTGGTGGAGGCGCCGAGGTGCGGCGTCGAGACGAGGTTCTGCGCACCGAACAGCACGTTCTCCTTCGCCGGCTCGACCGTGAACACGTCGAAGGCGGCGCCGGCGACCTTGCCGGAATCGAGCGCCTTGCGCAGGTCCTCCTCGACGACGAGGCCGCCGCGGGCGCAGTTCACGATGTAGACGCCGTCCTTCATCTTCGCGATCGCCGCGGCGTCGATGATGTTCTTCGTCTTCTCGGTCAGCGGCGTGTGCAGCGTGATGAAGTCGGCGCGGCGGAACAGTTCGTCGAGCTCGACCTTGTCGACGCCGAGATCGAGCGCCCGCTCCGGCGACAGGAAGGGGTCGAACGCGACCACCTTCATCTTGAGGCCGAGGGCCCGCTCGGCGACGATCGAGCCGATGTTGCCGCAGCCGATGATGCCGAGCGTCTTCGAGGTCAGCTCGACGCCCATGAAGCGGTTCTTTTCCCACTTGCCGGCCTGGGTCGAGGCGTCGGCGGCGGGGATCTGGCGGGCGACGGCGAACAGCATCGCGATGGCGTGCTCGGCCGTGGTGATCGAATTGCCGAAGGGCGTGTTCATCACGATGATGCCCTTCGCCGTCGCGGCCGGAATGTCGACATTGTCGACGCCGATGCCGGCGCGGCCGATCACCTTGAGGTTGCCGGCGGCGGCGATGATCTTCTCGGTCACCTTGGTCGCCGAGCGGATGGCGAGGCCGTCGAACTGGCCGATGATCTCGGCGAGCTTGTCCTTGTCCTTGCCGAGCTCGGGCTCATAGGTGACGTCGATGCCGCGGTCGGTGAAGATCTTCACGGCGGCGGGAGAAATCTGATCGGAAATCAGGACTTTGGGAGCCATGGGACGGGTTCCTGAGGGGCGTGCCGCGCCACGGATTTCGGGCGTTCGGCGGAATGTCGGGTGATCGCCCGCGCCGCCGTCACCGCACGGCGGTCACGGCCCGAGGCGGGCGAGGGGAGAGGCGGCGGCGGTATGTCGGCGAGGCTTTTATACGCGCAGTGCGCGACGGGCCGTTGACCGAAGGGCGGCGCCCTCCGGTGAGGCTCGCCGCACCGATCAGGCGGCGACGGAGAGGCCGGCCTTTTCCTCGGCGAAGGCCCAGTCGAGCCAGAGCGTCAGCGCTTCGACGTCCGCGGTCTCCACCGTCGAACCGGTCCAGATGCGCAGACCCGGAGGGGCGTCGCGATAGGCGCCGATGTCGAAGGCGACGCCTTCAGCTTCGAGCTTCGCGGCGAGACCCTTGGCGAACGCCTCCTGGCCCTTGGCGTCGAGCGTGGCCACAGCCGGATCGACGATCTTGAGGCAGACGGAGGTGTTGGAGCGCGTCGCCGGATCGATTGCGAGGAAGTCGATCCACGAGGTCCGCTTCACCCAGGCTTCGAGGGTCGCGAAGTTGCGGTCGGCGCGGCCGATCAGGCCGTTGAGGCCACCGGAGGTGCGGGCCCAGACGAGGGCGTCGAGATAATCCTCGACGCAGAGCATCGACGGCGTGTTGATCGTCTCGCCGACGAAGATGCCTTCGTTGATCTTCCCCTTCGCGGTGAGGCGGAAGATCTTCGGCAGCGGCCAGGCCGGCACATAGGTTTCGAGCCGTTCCACCGCGCGGGGCGAGAGGATGAGGATGCCGTGGGCCGCCTCGCCGCCGAGCGCCTTCTGCCAGGAGAAGGTGACGACGTCGAGCTTCGGCCAATCGAGCGCCTGGGCGAACGCCGCCGAGGTGGCGTCGCAGATCGTCAGGCCCTGGCGGTCGGCCGGGATGAAGTCGCCGTTCGGCACGCGCACGCCAGAGGTCGTGCCGTTCCAGGTGAAGACCACGTCGCGGTCGAAATCGATCGCGGAAAGGTCCGGCAGCTCGCCGTAGCCCGCCTTGAGGGTGCGGGTGTCGGCGATCTTGAGCTGCTTGACGATATCGGTAACCCAGCCCTCGCCGAAGGATTCCCAGGCGACGACATCGACGCCACGGGCCCCGAGCAACGACCACAGCGCCATCTCGACCGCGCCCGTATCGGAGGCCGGCACGATGCCGATGCGGTAATCGGTGGGGATCTGGAGGACGTCTCGGGTGAGGTCGATGGCGGCCTTGAGCTTCGCCTTGCCGACCTTGGCGCGGTGGGAGCGGCCGAGGGGCGCTCCTTTCAGGCCTTCGAGCGTCCAGCCGGGACGCTTGGCGCAGGGGCCCGAGGAAAAATTAGCGCATTCCGGGCGCAGCCCGGGCTTCGGATTCGCGGTCATGTCTTCCATCCTTACAGATGGGCGCCTCTCGTTGGGGAGAGGTGTCCCGCGAATGGCGATAGACCCGCCGGCCTGCTCCGGTCAATCCCATCCGACACGATTTTTTCAGGAAGCGACGGGAGCGTCTTGTACGCCAACTCCGCATGTGTAAATGTTTTTGTATATACACCATGGGCGTTGGGGGGATCCATGGCGATCGCTGGTTTCGATTGGGACAGCGGAAATTGGCCCAAATGTGCCAAGCACGGCGTTTCGCGAGACGATATCGAGGCGGTCCTCACCGGTCGGTTTCATGTGCAGCCCGATCGCGTCGACCACGCCGGAGAGCAGCGCTTCAATGCCATCGGGAAGACACCGACGGGTCGTTTCATCTTCGTCGTGTTTACGCTTCGAAAGCTCGATGGCGCGGATTTCATTCGGCCGATTTCGGCCCGATACATGCATCGCAAGGAGATCGCGCACTATGAGCGGCAGCAAGGTCTTTAAGCCGCTTCCGCATTTTGAGAGCGATGCGGAGGCGGAGCGTTTCGTCGCGGAGGCCGATCTCAGCGCCTACGACCTTTCCGGATTCAAACCGGCCCAATTCGAGTTCGAAAAGAAGGGCGAGCAGATCAATCTGCGTATCCCGAGGTCGATGCTGGATGCGGTGAAGGCCAAGGCGGAGGCGCGGGGTATCCCCTTCACCCGCTATATCCGGTTGCTGATCGAGCAGGACCTCGCCCGCCCCGGACCCTGAGAGGCCCTATTCGAACCGGTAGCGCAGGCCGATCCGGACCTGCTGGGTCGTGACGTCGTCGATCTTGAGCTTGGCGGGGCCGGCGCTGGTCCAGCCGCTGCCGGTGGCGGCGTCGCCGAGGTCGAGATAGCGGTAGCCGACATCGACGGACACGGCGTCGTTGAGCTTGACCGCGAGACCGCCCGTGAAGGCGTAGGCGAAGCCCCACGAGGCGGCGCCGGGCGGCGCCGCGACGGCGCCCGAAGCGCCCGACACCGCGGCGTTCGACGTCTCGAGCCGCGCCGTGCCGATGCCGGCGCCGACATAGGGCGTCACCGGCCCCAGCACGGGGAAATCGACATAAGCGTTGGCGAGAATTGCAAGGCTCGACACGTCTGCCCGCGCCGACGGCCCGCCGCAGGCGGCGCAGCCGCCCGTCGCCTGGACCGCGGGGGCATAATCGAACGTCAGGTCGGACCTGAGCCACGGCGTGAACCGCCAGCCGAGACCGAGCCCGGCGGTCGCCACCGCATCGAAATCGGGCGACGAGACCGTCGCCGGCGCGGCCCCGCCGAGGCTCATATGCGAGGCGTCGGGAAAGGCCACGCCGAGATCGGCGCGCGCATAGGGGCCGAAATCGTCGGGCACGGCGGGGATCATGTCCGCGGTGTGCTCGAGCTCCGGCGGCTGGCCGAGATCGACCGCGCCCGCCGGGCCCACCAGGGCCGACACCGCGACCGCGGCGAGCGCGGCCGTGACGACGGCGGAAGCGGGGCGCAATCGGGCGGACATGTCGGCCTCCGGCGGGGGAATCGGTCGGGTGTTCGGCGACCATCGCTCGGCAACCGTTAACGCGGCATTAACCGTGTTTTTTAACGGATCGGAAGGGTTACCGGAACGGCCTGCCCGGGAGCTGGCGCCAAGGGAGGCCTGCTCGGGGAGGCTGCGAAGCCGCGCCCGCCCGCCGCCAACGCCCCGAAGCAGGTCCGTGGCGTTGCGAGCTCGCAACAACGCGTAAAAAGGGTACTTGCACGGCTATTCAAGTGGGAAACCGCGCTTCCGAGTGCCTTCAGCCCCCGGTATCAAATATGGGTGAGGACTGAAAAGGTCGCGCCAATGGGACGTGCCTACCTGCCTTCCGGGGATTCCGTTTCGCTTCACACCGAAGCCTCCGTGCGGCCGACCTCGCCCGTGTCCGAGATCGAGAACGGGCTGGCCGATGTCCGGCTCGACCGGATCGTGTGGATCGCCCGGCGCTTCTACGAGGCGGATCTCGCCGTGCTCAGCTTCGCGGCCGGCGGGTCGGAATGGATGAGGCTCGTCACCTCCTCCGCCGTTTCGCCTGCGCTCGAACGGCAGATCGCGCTCATCGAACCGGTCATGACGGCGAACGGGAGATTTTTCGCGCCCGACCTCGAGGCCGATCCGCGATTCACCGCGGGCGCGGCGCCGGACCTGCCATTTCGCACCTTCGCCGGTGTTCCGCTGGTGGCGCCGTCCGATCTCGTCGTCGGGACGCTCTTTCTCCTGTCCCGGGAACCGTCGCGGGTCGCGAGCTTCGATTTCGCGCCGCTCGAGGCGATCGCGGCGATCGCGGTCGACGAGCTCGCCTTGTCGCGGCGCAACCACGACCTCAATTCCCAGGTCCACGTCGATGCGCTGACCGGTCTCATCAACCGGCGAGCCCTCGACGAGGCACTGCCGCGCCTGACCGCCCGCTGCATGCGGACGTCCCAGCCGCTCGCCGCGCTCCTGATCGACATCGACCATTTCAAGGTGGTCAACGACAAGCTCGGCCACGATGCCGGCGACGACGTGCTGCGGCGCTTCGCGGGCGTCCTCGCCTCGGCGGGTCTGCGCGCGGACGATCTGATCGCTCGCTACGGAGGGGAGGAATTCGTCGCGCTGCTGCCGGGCTGCGACCGCGCCGGGGCGATGATCGTGGCGGACCGGATCCGCCAGAAGCTCGCGCTCGCGGCTCTCGCGCATCCCGATGGGGTGGTGACGGCCAGCATCGGCGTCGCGGTCGCGACGGGACGGGCGATTTCCGGTCAGGACCTCGTCGCGCGAGCGGACGACGCGATGTACCGCGCCAAGCAGGCCGGCCGTGATTGCATCGTCGCCGACGAGGGCGCTTCCGGCGCGTGACGCCGCGCCGGCGGTCGCGAGCGGCCCGCCGGGAGACTGCCGATTCGGGACGCGCCTTAGGCCGCTGCGCGCCCGACGGCGTCCACGATCTCGTCGACGACGGTGGTGAGCAGGGCGGCGTCGTCGGCCTCGCCCATGACGCGGATCAGCGGCTCGGTGCCGGACGGGCGAATGACGAGACGGCCGTTGTCGCCGAGCCTGGAGGTCGCGCCGGCGATGACGGCCTTGACCTTCTCGTCCTCGAGCGGCCGGCCGCCCTTGATGCGCACATTCTTGAGGATCTGCGGCACCGGCTCGAAGCGGTGGCAGATCTCCGAGACGGGACGACCCTCTCGCGAGACGACGCTGAGGAGCTGGAGGGCCGCGACGAGGCCGTCGCCGGTCGTCGCATAGTCGGACAGCACGATGTGGCCGGACTGCTCGCCGCCGACATTGTAGCCGCCGGTGCGCATCGCTTCGACGACGTAGCGGTCGCCGACCTTGGCGCGGACGAGCGAGAGCCCGAGGCGGCCGAGATAGCGCTCGAGGCCGAGATTGGACATCACCGTCGCCACCACGCCGCCACCCTTGAGCAGGCCGTCGCGGTGCCAGGCCTCGCCGATCACCGCGAGGAGCTGATCGCCGTCGACGATATGGCCCTGCTCGTCGATCACGATCACCCGGTCGGCGTCGCCGTCGAGGGCGATGCCGATATCGGCGCGCAGTTCGCGGACCTTGTCGCACAGCGCCTGGGGCTCGGTCGAACCGCACTCGCGGTTGATGTTGAAGCCGTCGGGGCTGACCCCGATCGCGATCACCTCGGCGCCGAGTTCGCTCAAGGCCGTGGGGGCGACCTTGTAGGCGGCACCGTTGGCGCAATCGAGCACGATCCGCAGGCCGTCGAGGCGCAGATCGCGCGCGGCGGTGCGCTTGGCGAACTCCACATAGCGATCGGCGGCGCTGTCGATGCGGGTGTTGCGGCCGAGCTTGTGGCTCTCGGCGAGGCGGTTCGACAGGTCCTCGTCGAGCATCGTCTCGATCTCGCTCTCGAACTCGTCGGAGAGCTTGAAACCGTCGGGGCCGAAGATCTTGATGCCGTTGTCGTCGAACGGATTGTGCGAGGCCGAGATCATCACCCCGACGTCGCAGCGCAGCGAGCGGGTCAGCATCGCCACCGCCGGCGTCGGCACCGGGCCGGTCTGATAGACGTCCATGCCGACCGAGGTGAAGCCGGCGACGAGGGCGGTCTCGATCATGTAGCAGGAGAGGCGCGTGTCCTTGCCGATGACGACGCGGTGCTTCTGCTCGCCGCGGCTGAACAGGAGCCCGGTCGCCTGGCCGACCTTCAGCGCGAGTTCGGGGGTGATCGGCCAGCGATTGGCCTTGCCGCGGATTCCGTCGGTCCCGAAATAGCGCCGCGCCATGTAGCCCGCTCCTACCCATTTTGCTTTAGGTGGCTCGTATAAGCCGCAACCGGGCGCAATTCACGGTCTCGCGCATCAATTTGTGTGAACGATTGTTGCAAGCGAGGGCACGGGAATCCGGTGAACCCGCGGTGAGCCGGCTCAGGAGCCCGCGAACCGAAGGCCGGGACCGATACGCGGCGCAGCCATCACACGGGCGACAGCCCGCCGGTCGCAATCGTCGGCGGGTCCCCCTGCGGCACCGGCCGGAGCGAGCGTGCCTTACGCCAAGGCGCGGGCGAGCTCTTCCTTGCTCATCTTGGAGCGGCCCTCGATGTTGCGCTTCTTCGCTTCCGCATAGAGTTCGGCGCGGCTCTTCTCGGTCTTCGCCTCGCGCGACTTGGTGCGCTTGAGCTTTTCGCGATTCTGGCTCGGCGAATTGTATTTCGACGCGCCGGCCTCGTTGAGGGCGATCGCGATCGCCTGCTTGCGGCTCTTGACCTTGCCGCCGCCCTGGCCGCGCTCGAGATCGCCGTCTTTGTATTCCTCCATCACCCGATGGATCGTGTCCTTCTGGGCCTTCGATTCCTTGACCACGGCTCGTCTCCTCCGAACACGGCGCCCGGCGCCGTTGCCGAGCGAACGCGTAGGGGCGGTCTTCGTTGCATGGAGAGGGGATGTCGCGGGCCGTTCGTGTAGAAAGGCATCCGCGGAACGATCGAGGCATTAGTTTCATGACCCATTCCGGACATCACGGCGCGCCGCCGCCGATCGGGGCCGATCCCGGGGTGCCGATCCTGCGGCCGCCGGTCAAGGCGGCGCTCGATCTACTGGCGCACCGGCGCTCGGCGCCGCTGCGCTCGCTCGCCGAGCCCGGACCGAACCCGGCCGAGCTCGAGCAGATGCTGACCCTGGCCGCCCGCACGCCGGATCACGGCCGGCTGGTACCCTGGCGCTTCATCGTGATCGAGGGCGCCGACCGGGAGGCGGCGGGGCGCCGGCTCGACGCGCTCTATCTCGCCCAGAATCCGGACCTTCCCGAGGCCAAGCGCACCATGTGGATGGCGTACATGATGCGCGCGCCGCTCGTCGTCCTGGTGGTGAGCCGCCCCGATCCGGCGTCCAAGGTGCCGGTTTGGAACCAGGCGCTGTCCGCCGGGGCGGTGTGCATGAGCCTCACATTCGCCGCGGCGGCGATGGGCTTCGCCACCCAATGGCTCTTGAAATGGCCGGTGCGCGATCCGGCAGCGGCGGCGATCCTCGGGGTCGGCGCAGGCGAACAGGTCGCCGGCTGCCTCCATATCGGCCGCCCGACCGAGGAGACGCCGGACCGCCCGCGCCCGGATCTCGCCGCGATCGTCACCCGCTGGAGCCCGGACACAACCGTGGCATCGGCGCCTGCGGCGGATATTTAACCGGCTAAAGAGAGACTTTAGAGGTCGAAGGCGCGGGCTTCGATCATGGCGATCGGCGCCTCGGTGCCGCCGTAGCCGCGCCGCTGGGCGCCTTCGAGAATGACCGCCGACATGGCGAGGCTCGCTGCCGTCGCGTCGCCGCGCTCGATCGCCTCGACGATGGCGGCGTGCTTCGCCGCGGAGCGCTGCTGCCGCTCCGGATCGTCGGTCGGGGTCGACAACGTGAACGACATCGCGAGCGCCGCTTCGATGACGGCGCCGATCGAGCGCATCAGCGGATTTCGGGAGGCTTCGACGACGGCGAGATGGAAGGCGAGATCGACCCGGGCGAAGCTCTCGCGGTCGTGCTTGGGGTCTTCCATCGCCTTCTGGCAGTTCCACAGCCTGGCCAGATCGTCGGCGCTGCGGCGGTGGGCGGCGAGCGCGGCGGCGAGCGGCTCCAACGTCTGCCGGACCTCGAACAGCCCGCCGAGGAAACGCGCGTCGATCCCGACTTCGAGCCGCCAGGACAGAAGATCGCCGTCGAACATGTTCCAGTCGGACTCGGGCAGCACCCGGGTGCCGACCTTGGCCCGCGATTGGACGAGCCCTTTCGCGGACAGCGTCTTCATCGCCTCGCGCAGCGCCGTGCGGGAAACGCCGAAGCGGGCCATCAGCTCCGCTTCGGGCGGCAACACGGCGCCGACCGGATAATCGCCGCGCAGGATTCCCATCCCGATCGTCTGGGTGATGAAACCGTGCGCCGAGCGGGCCGGCTGGCCGATACGGGTCCGTCTCTTGTCCATGGTCCCCTGGTCTAGAGGATTCCATCCCGCCAGAGAAAGGATGAAATCCGCCAAATTCCGCCGTCTGAGGCGATTTCTTCATACGAAGCGGTGCCGCCGGAGCGCAGGCACCGTGCGGTCCTGTTCGGACGAGGCCGCAATACCTGCGGACTAAGGCGCCGCCGCGGCATTCAGGCCTCCACGGCGACCGTGCCGCCGCCCTTGGCGCCACGGGCGGAGAAGGCGGTCAGGCCGCGCTGGAGCACGATGAAGCCGAACAAGAGAACGCCGATGGCGATCTTGGTCCACCAGCTCGACAGCGTGCCGTCGAAGGTGATGTAGGTCTGGATCAGGCCCTGGATCATCACGCCGATCAGGGTGCCGAACACCGTGCCGTAGCCGCCGGTGAGCAGCGTGCCGCCGATCACGACGGCGGCGATGGTGTCGAGCTCGACCCCGTTCGCGGCGAGCGAGAAGCCGGCCGAGGTGTAGAACGAGAAGACGATGCCGGCGAGGGCGGCGAGCACGCTCGACAGCACGTAGATCGCGATCGTCGTGCGCGCCACCGGCACGCCCATCAAGGCCGCCGAGGTGCGGTTGCCGCCCAGCGCGTAGACGTTGGCGCCGAACTTGGTGCCGTGGGCGACGATCATGCCGACTGCCACGACCGCGAGCATGATCATCGCGATGACGCTGAGCCGGCCGCCGCCGGGCAGCTTGATCGCGTAATCGTAGAGCGCGCCGTAGAGCGGGTGGTTGATCGGGATCGAATCCGTCGTCAGCACGAAGCTCATGCCGCGGGCGAAGAACATGCCGGCGAGCGTGACGATGAAGGCCGGAATGCGGAAATAATGGATGAGCGTGCCCATCGCCCCGCCGAACAGGGCGGCGATGAGAAGGATCAACGCGAATGCGGCGAAGGGCGGCATGCCGACCCGCTCGATCATGATGGCGAGAAAGACGCTGGTGAAGGCGATCACCGAGCCGACCGAGAGGTCGATCCCGCCGGAGATGATGACGAACGTCATGCCGACCGCGACGACGCCGAGAAAGGCGTTGTCGGTCAACAGGTTGCCGAACACCCGGGTGGACGCGAAGTTGGGGAATTGCAGGCCGCAGAAGACGCAGCCGGCGAGAAAGACCGCGAGCGTGATGAGAAGGGGCAGGGAGCGGCTCATCGGGCGCCCTCCGGCTTGGCTGGTGCATCGGGGCCCGAGCCGCTGCGGCGCGATTGCGGTGCTCGGCGCGGCATCTGCCACAAAGCGGTGATGCGCGGCGATTGGATGAGGAGCACGATCAGCACCACCACCGCCTTCACGATCAGGTTGAATTCCGGCTTGAAGCCGGAGAGCAGGATGCCGGTGTTCATGGCCTGGATGATGATCGCGCCGACGAGGGAGAGAGCGAGGCTGAAGCGGCCGCCGAACAGCGACGTACCGCCGACCACGACGGCGAGGATGGCGTCGAGTTCGAGCCACAGCCCGGCATTGTTGGCGTCGGCGCCGCGGATGTCGGCGGCGACGATGATGCCGGCGATCGCCGCGCACAGCCCGCTCCAGGCATAGACGGCGACGACCACCACGCGGGTGTTGACGCCGGCATAGGCGCTCGAGCGCAGGTTCGCGCCGATCGCCTCGATGAAGAGGCCGAGCGCGGTGCCGCGCACCAAAGCGAGGGTGACGAGGAACAGCGCGATCGCGATGACGACCGGCATCGGCACCGAGAGGAACGAGCCGGTGCCGAGCATCGACAGGCTGTCGCTGACGAAGGTGACGATGGTGCCTTCGGTGACGAGCTGGGCGATGCCGCGCCCGGCGACCATCAGGATCAGCGTGGCGACGATCGGCTGGATGCGCAGCACGGCGACGAGGAAGCCGTTCCAGAGGCCGCAGACGATGCCGGCGGCGAGCGCAGCTCCGACCACGACGGGCAGGGAATAGCTGGCGTTGACCAGGGTCGCTGCGACCGCCCCGGCGATTGCCATCACCGCACCGACCGAGAGGTCGATGCCGCGCGTCGCGATCACGAGCGTCATCCCGAGGGCGAGGAGGCCGACCGGCGCGCCGCGATTCAACACGTCGATGACACTGCCGAACAGGCGCCCGTCCTGGAGGCGCACGTCGAAGAAGCCGGGAAAGGCGATCCAGTTCGCCCCGAGCACCAGGACGAGGGCGACGATCTGCGCCCCGCCCTGGCTCGGCACCAGCCGGCTGAGCTTGAGCCGGGAGGCGGTGGCGTCGTCGGATGAGGGTCGTCTGCTCATGGCCGCGCGTCCTCGGGGGCGGCGGCGATCGTCGCCATCATGGTCTTCACGCTGATCGCCTCGCCGCTCAGCTCGCCGACATGCCGGCGGTCGCGCAGGATTGCGACGCGGTCGCTGTAGGCGGCGATTTCCTCGAGCTCGGACGAGATGACGAGGAGGGCGAGGCCGTCGGCGCAGAGCCGCTCGATCAGCCGGATGATCTCGGCGTGGGCGCCGACGTCGATGCCGCGGGTCGGCTCGTCGAGGATGAGGAAGGAGGGCTCGGTGGCGAGCCAGCGGGCGAGCAGCGCCTTCTGCTGGTTGCCGCCGGACAGGAACTGGATCGGCCGCTCGGCGTCCGGCGTGCGGATGTCGAGGGCGCGGATGAAGCGGTCGGCGATGGTGTTCTGTTCCGCCCGGCTCAAGGGCCGCATCCAGCCGCGCCGGGCCTGGAGCGCGAGGATGATGTTCTCGCGCACCGAGAGTTCGCCGACGATGCCCTCGGTTTTGCGCTCCTCGGGGCAATAGCCGAACTTGAGCCGCACCGCATCGCGCGGGGAGGCGATGCGCACCGGCCGGCCGTTCACGGTGACGCTGCCGGTCTCGGCGCGCTCGATGCCGAACATCAGCTTTGCCGTTTCCGTGCGGCCGGAGCCGAGCAGGCCGGCGACGCCGACGATCTCGCCGCGGCGGATGTCGAGGTCGAAGGGGGCGAGATAGCGCTTCTTGCCGAGGCCGCGGAACGAGACGAACGGGGTCTCATCGCGCGGGGCGGCGGTGGTGCGGTTGCGATGGAGCGCCTCGGCCGAGAGCTCCTTGCCGAGCATCATCGAGACGAGATCGAGGCGGGGCAGGTCGCGGGCGAGCCGCTCGCCGACGAGCCGGCCATTGCGCAGCACGGTGATGCGGTCGGCCAGCGCATAGACCTGATCGAGGAAATGGGTGACGAAGACGACGGCGACGCCGCGCGCCTTCACGGCCCGCACGACGCGGAACAGCGTCTCCACCTCGTGGGTGTCGAGGCTCGCGGTCGGCTCGTCGAGGATCAGCACCTTGGCGGAGAGATCGACGGCGCGGGCGATCGCCACGATCTGCTGCACGGCGACGGAATAGCGCGACAGGGGATCGGCGGGGTTGATGCCGGTCAGATCGTAGCGCGCCAGGATTTCGGCGGCGCGGCGGCGCATCGCGCCGCGATCGACGAGGCCGAACCGGGTCGGCTGACGGCCGAGGAAGAGATTTTCCGCCACCGACAGGTTCGGCAGCAGGTTGACCTCCTGATAGACGGTCCCGATGCCGAGCCTGACCGCATCCGCGGCGTCGTGGGCTTCGATCTCGACGCCGTCGAGCAGGACGGTCCCACCGTCGCGCGGCAACACCCCGGTCAGCACCTTGATCAGGGTCGATTTGCCGGCCCCGTTCTCGCCGAGCAGGGCATGGACCTCACCGGCGAACAGGCGGAAATCCACCTGATCGAGCGCGCGCACGCCGGGAAAGGTCTTCGAGAGGCCGACGATCTCGAGGAGCGGCCGCTCGCCGTCGCGCGAAACTTGTTCGCTCAAGGCACAACTCCGGACATTGCTCAGGCGGATCTCCGCCTCAGCGCGGGCGGATCGAGGCCCGGGCTCAGGCTGATCGGGGCCTGGACGGCCGGGCGGCGTCGAAACACCGCCCGGCCGTCCGCCCCCACGCGGGTCGGACGCTCAGTAGAGGTCCTTGCGCTTCTGATATTCCGCCTCGGCCGTGTCCGGCGTGAAGAGGGTCGAGGGCGTCTGGATCCACTTCGGCGGCGTGGTGCCGCTCTTCTTCAGGGCGATGAGGGCGTCGTAGGCCGGGCCCGCCATGTTGGGCGAGAGCTCGACGGTGCCGTTGGCCTCGCCGGCGGCCATCGCCTTGAAGATGTCGGGCACGCCGTCGATCGAGACGACGAGTATGTCCTTGCCCGGCTTCAGGCCGGCTTCCTTGATCGCCTGGATGGCGCCGATCGCCATGTCGTCGTTGTGGGCATAGACGGCGCAGATCGACTTGCCGCCGTTCTCGGCCTTGATGAAGCTCTCCATCACCTGCTTGCCGCCCGAACGGGTGAAGTCGCCCGACTGGCTGCGGATGATCTTCATGTCCGGATGGGAGGCGATCGCTTCCTCGAAGCCCTTCTTGCGGTTGATCGCGGGGCTCGAGCCGACGGTGCCCTGGAGCTCGACGATGGCGCACTTGCCGTTCGTCAGCTTGGTCAGGTAGTCGCCGATCATGCGGCCTTCGAGCACGGTGTCGGAGGTGACGGCGGCGACGTAGAGCGACTTGTCGCTGGTCTCGATATCGCGGTCGAGCAGGAAGACCGGGATGTTGGTGTCCTTCACTTCGCGCAGCACCGAATCCCAGCCGGTGGCGACGACGGGGGCGATGAAGATCGCGCTGACACCCTGGGCGGCGAAGGCGCGGATCGCCTTGATCTGGTTCTCCTGCTTCTGCTGGGCGTCGGAGATCTTGAGATCGATGCCGCGCTTCTCCGCTTCGGACTTCGCGACCTTGGTCTCCGCGGCGCGCCAGCCGGATTCGGAGCCGATTTGAGAGAAGCCGACGATCAATGTTTCGTCGGCATAGGCCGCGGTCGCGGCGAAAGCCGCGAGCGAAAGCGTCGCGGCCGCCATCAGGCGTTTCAGACCCATCGAAGCGTTCTCCCTGCGTGTCCGCGCCTCGGCGCCGGACATCGTCGTTTGTCATTCTTTGTTGATCCGGCCGTCGGCCGGGCCCCACGCCGGGACTGCGGGAGGCGGCGCTGCCCTCCGATCGAACGCGGCGAACCGCGGTCCCGGACCCCTCCCTCGGGCAGCGCCAATCCAGCTTATTATAGTATTGTATGATTTCAAGCCCTCTTCCCTCGGACGTTGCAGGCTCGCGCTTTCACATGTGCGGGAAGCGGACCGGCTTCTGCGCCGAGGCGCCGCGGCGGCGCGGAAGGCGGTGCCCCGCCAGCGCGTGGGCCATCGAGCGGCCGCGCGGACGGGGCCGCCAACCGCTTGTCTATTCATGCCTATGTGGCATGGTGGCCGGACGCCTCGCCCCGCCTGGAAGCCGCTGATGCCGGATGGCCGTCCCGAAAAGCCCGCCCCGCTCTATGAGCGCGTGAAGCAGCACATCACCGAGCGGGTGGCGCGGGGGGAATGGGCGGACGGCGAGCGGCTGCCCTCGGAACACGAGCTGATGGCCGCCTTCAAGGTGTCGCGCATGACGGTGCACCGGGCGCTGCGCGAGCTTTCGGCGGAAGGGGTGATCTCCCGCATCCAGGGGGTCGGCAGCTTCGTCTCGACCCCGAAGCCGCGGCTCGAACTGATCGAGATCCGCGACATCGCCGAGGACGTCACGGCGCGCGGGCAGCGCCACGGCGTCAAGGTGCTGCGGCTCGAGGCGATCCGCGCCGGCATCGAGCAGGCGATGGCCTTCGATCTCCGGCCCGGCGCACGGATCTTCCATTCCCTGATCGTCCACCTCGAGGACGAGATGCCGATCCAGATCGAGGAGCGCTTCGTCAATCCGGTCTTCGCGCCGGCTTATCTCGATCAGGACTTCGCGGTGCTCTCTACCACCCGCTATCTCCAGAGCGTGGCGGCGGCGACCGAGATCGAGCACGTGGTGTTTGCGTTCAATCCCGACGCCGAAACCCGCAGCCTTCTCGATATCGGCCCCGACGAAGCCTGCCTGCGCCTCGCCCGCCGCACCTGGGTCTCGGCCGTGCCGGCGACCCACTCGCTCTTCACCTATCCCGGCAGCCGCTACAGCCTCGGCAGCCGGTATAAGGTCGGGGGTGAGGGGCTCAATCAGCAGCGCACGGGGGCATCTGCGGCAGATGTAATCGTGTAAGATGGCCCGCGGTGATTGTGCTGGCGGGAGATTCGCGGATGACTGTGATTGAGAGAAATCTAGAGGACCTACGTCGCATGCGAGAAAGCCTCTCCGAAGGTCTTGAGCTAATGGAAAGGCGGATAAACGCAGATCCTGGGACTAGCCTCGGTACCCATTTCAATAATGTCGATACGACGGAGCAGTCTATTCTGAAGGCTAAGGATGATATCAAAGAGTTAGACGATCTGATAGATAGAATAGTTTCGAACAAGCCGATCTAACACGTCTCGTTTTGCGCTGTGGCTATCCGTGGCTTCGCGAGATCGAAATAGAGAAGACCGGCGATCTCGCTGAAGCGGACCACGCGCACCGAGCCCCGTTCGGGGCTCAGTGTCGGCTCGCGTCGTTCTCAAGGCAAGACGGCTCGCCACAAGACCCTCAGTCGCCGAGCACCTTTTTCCGCAGGTCCGACACCGCGCGGGCGTGGCCGTCGAAGCCTTCGTAGCGGGCGAGGGCGTGGGCGTGACCGGCGAGGGCGTCGTAGGCCGACTTCGTCACGTAGCCGACCGACATGCGCTTCATGTAGTCGAACACCGAGAGCGGCGAGTGCGTGCGCGCCGCGCGGCCCGTCGGGAGCACGGCGTTCGGCCCGAGCACGAAATTGCCGAGCACGACGGGCGTGTGGGGTCCGAGCAGCACTTCGCCGGCATTGCGGATGCGGCCGAGCACGCCCATCGGCTCGGCGGCGAGGATCTCGAGGTGTTCCGGCGCGTAGGCGTTGACGAAGGCGACCGCCGCCTCGAAGTCCTTGGTGACCACGATGCCGCCGTGCGGGCCGGTCAGCACGGCCTTCGAGAAGGCGGCGCGGCCCGGCTCCATGCCGGCCCAATAATCCGGCAGCGCCGCGCGCGCCGCTTCCGCGACCGCCATCGAGTTCGTCACCAGATAGGCCGAGGAATCGGGCCCGTGCTCGCTCTCGATGATGAGGTCGAGGGCGGCGAGCGCGCCGTTCGCGGTCTCGTCGGCGAGCACGATGCACTCGCTCGGGCCGGCGGGCACGCCGGGATCGATCACGTCGGAGAGCAGGCGCTTCGCCGCCACCACCCACGGCGAGCCGGGGCCGACGATCTTCTCGCACTTCGGCACGGTCTCGGTTCCGTAGGCGACCGCCGCGACGCCCTGGGCGCCGCCGCACTTGTAGATTTCCTCGATGCCGATGAGGCGGGCGGCGACCAGGGTGCCGGCATCGACCGTCCCGTCGGGGCCCGGCGGCGTCACCACGATGGTGCGCTCGACGCCGGCGACGACCGCCGGGATGGTCGTCATCATCAGCACGCTCGGGAACGAGCCCTTGCCGCGCGGCACGTAGCAGGCGACCGAGGCGATCGGCAGGAAGCGGTCGCCGGCGAAGGCGCCGGGCTGCATCTCCTTGAGCCACATCTCCTCGGGCTTCTGCGCCTCGTGGAAGCGGCGGATATTGTCGATGGCGAACTTGAGCGCCTCGACGACGGCCGGCTCGACGGTCGCGAAGGCGTGCTCGAACTCGGCCTCGGTGACGCGGATGGAGAAGGTCTCGGCGGTCACCTTGTCGAAGTCGCGGGCGAAGCGGGCGAGGGCCGCGTCGCCCTCCGTGCGCACCGCGGCGATGATCGGCTTCACCTTGTCGAGGAAGCTGGAGAGGTCCGCCTCGGTGCGGGCGAGCAGCGCCTCGGGGACCGCATCGACGGACCGGAGGTCGTGGAGATTGGCTTGCGCGTTCATCGGGGGCGGTCCCTCGGCAGACGAGATCGGGGCGGTGGGTGAGCGGGCGGGCGGATCAGGCCGCGTCGTCGGCGGAGATCGAACCTTCACGGATCGAGCGGATCACGGCGCGCTGGAGGTCGATGAAGTCGCGGCTCGCGATCATGTCCTGGTTGCGCGGTCGCGGCAGCGGCACGTCGAAGCTCTCCTTGATGCGGCCGGGGCCCATCGCCATCACCACGATGCGGTCGGAGAGGTAGACCGCCTCCTCCACGTCGTGGGTGACGAACAGCACGGTGAGGCGGTGCTCCTCCCAGATGCGGGTGAGCAGTTCCTGCATCTGGTGGCGCGTCAGGGCGTCGAGCGCGCCGAACGGCTCGTCCATCAGCAGCATCTTCGGCCGGTAGGACAGCGCGCGGGCGATCGCGACGCGCTGCTTCATGCCGCCGGAGAGTTCGGACGGATAGGCGTTGGCGAACTTCGAGAGTTTGACGAGGGCGAGGTGCTCCTCGGCGATGTCGCGGCACTCGCCCGCCTTGTAGCCGGCCGCCTTGAGCGCGAACTCGACGTTCTGCCGCGCCGTGAGCCAGGGCAGCAGGGTGTAGGACTGGAACACCACGCCGCGGTCGAGGCCGGGGCCGGTGACCGGCACGCCGTCGACCTCGACCGAGCCCGCCTCGAACTCCTGGAGGCCGGCGACGATCGACAGAAGCGTGCTCTTGCCGCAGCCCGAGGTGCCGACGAGGGAGACGAACTCGTTGTCGGCGAGCGTCAGGTCGATGTTGCTCAGGGCCTCGAAGCGGCGTGCGGGCGGGCCGTAATATTTGGCGAGGCCCGCGACCTTGAGCTTCGGAAGGGGGGCGGCGCTCATGTCCGCCTCGTGTTGTAGCGGAACAGCACCCGCTCGAGCGCCTTCATCACCTGATCGGTGACGAGGCCGAACACGCCGAGGAGCAGGATGTAGCCGATGATGGTGTTGGTCTGGAAATAACGCTGCGCCACGGTGATGCGGTAGCCGAGGCCGGAGGTCGCGGCGACGAGCTCGGCGAGCACGAGCCAGGTCCAGGCCCAGCCGAGGCTGATGCGCAGGGTGTCCCAGATGCCGGGCAGGGCCGACGGCAGCACGATCCGGGTGAGGATCTTGCGCTCCGGCAGGCCGAGGGTGCGGCCGAGGCCGACGAAGTCCTCCGGCACGCGCTTCACGTTGTCCATGACGAGCAGCACCTGCTGGAAAAAGGTGCCGATCCAGATGATGAGGAATTTCTGCCCGTCGCCGGTGCCGGCCCACAGGATGGTGAGCGGCACGAACGCCACGACCGGCATGTAGCGGATGAAATCGACCAGAGGCTCGATCGCGGCCTCCCACACCCGGTAGGAGCCGATCAGCACGCCGATCGGGATCGCCATCGCCGAGGCGAGCAGGAAGCCGACCAGGATGCGGTAGATCGAGACGCCGGTGTCGGCGAGGAGCGTACCGTTGCCGGCGAGCTCGACGAGCTTGAGCCAGACGCCGACCGGATCGGGCAGGAAGATCGGGCGCACCGCGCCGCTCGCGGTCGCGGCCCACCAGATTAGGCCGAGGGCGACGAACACCGCCGCCGCGATGGCCGCATAGACGCGCGCATCGAGCGGCGCGCCGAGGCGAAAAGCCCGGCCGAGCGGTCCGGCGCGTTTGCGCCCCGTTTTCGCGGGGCCGGTCGGTGGGGTCGTCATGAACGCGGTCCGGAACGCAGGAGAGAAGCGGGACGGCACCGCGGTGGGCGCCGTCCCAGGGGAGAGCGGATTATTGCGCCGCTTCGACGAAGGCGGGGTCGATCAGCGTCTTCGCCGAGACGTCCGTCTGCAGGATGCCGGCCTTCTTGGTGGCGGCCGCGACGTCGTCGAACACCTTGTTGGTGAAGTCGCCGGTCAGCATCTTCTTGTTCTCGGCGAGCGAGAAGTACTTCACGCCGTCGAACGCGGTGGCGAGCTCGTCCGGCGTCGCGCCGACGGCCTTCGAGATGATGGCGCGGTCGGCCGTCTTGTTCTTCTCGTAGTCGGTGTAGGCGGCGGCCCAGGCCTGGACGAGCGCGCGGATCTGACCCGGCTTCGACTTCACGACGTCGTCGCGCACCACGAGCACGTCGCTGATGAGGCCGGGATCGGTACCGGCGGTGAACAGCAGCTTGACGTTCTTGTCCTGGTTGCGGGCCATCGTCAGATACGGCTCGTAGGTGACGGCGACCGGGACGCGGCCGGCGATCAGCGCGGCGCCGGCGTCGGAAGCCGGCATCGGCACGACCTGGATGTCCGCGATCGTCATGCCGTTCGCGGCGAGGGCGTAATTGATCAGGATGTCGCTGGTGGTGCCCTGCTCGAAGGCGACCTGCTTGCCCTTCAGGTCCTTGATCGAGGTGATGTCCTTGCCCGCCAGGATGGCGTCGGCCTCGTTCGAGATGTCGAGCAGCATCACGATCTTGATCGGTAGGCCGGCGGCGGCCATGGCCATCGCCGTGTGGGTCGCGATCGAGGCGCCGTCGAGGTCGCCGCTGGCGAGCGCCGCGTTGATGTCCTTGTCCTGGGTGAAGTTGACGATGTTCACGTCGACGCCCTGGTCCTTGAAGAACCCCTTGTCGGCGGCGACGTGCCAGAGGCCGTAGCCGAGCCACGGCTCGACGCCGAGCTTGAAGGTGCCGGCCTCGGGCTTCGAGGGTACGGCGTCCTGGGCGTGCGCGGCGGGCGCGAAGGCCGGGGCCGCAAGCGCGAGGGCGCCGACGAGGGCGCCGGCGAGCGCGAGGCGCGCGGTGGCGAAGAGGCTTTGCAAGTTCGTCTCCCACTCTGGTGTGGCTGACGAGCCGTTGGGGATATCCGTCGGGGATCGGCTCAATGGTGCGAACCTTGTCTCCGCGGCGTCCCTCTTTTCAACCGGTCCGTTCCCGTCAGCGAGGATTTTGTCTCAGGCTCGGATCGGAGGGAGAGTAAATTATAGACAGGAAAATACAAGTGCACGCAGGTTGTGCAGACAAGCGCAGCCGACCGGGAAGCGACCGCCGGCGGCGACCGATTTCCGGAGGACGGCGACGTCGGCGCGGCACGGGTCGAGCCCGGCCTCGTCAGACCGCGTGCAGGGCCTTCAGCAGCGGCAGAAGCTCGGAAAAATCGGTGATGATCGTCTCGGCGCCCGCCGCCCTGAGACGCGCGTCATGGCCCGGCACGATGTGGCCGGCGCCGCAGAAGCCGATCACCCGCATGTTGGCGGCGCGGGCCGCGGTGACGCCGGTGATCGAGTCCTCGATCACGATGCACTCGCTCGGGTCGCGCCCGAACGTCGCGGCGGCATGGAGGAAGAGGTCCGGAGCCGGCTTGCCGCGGGCGACGTCTTCCGACGAGAAGATGCGGCCGTCGAAGCGGTCGAGCAGGCCGGCGACCCGCAGCGTGTGGCGCAGCCGCTTGTGGCCGCTGTTCGAGGCGACGCAATAGGCGCAATGCAGGCCGTCGAGGGCGTCGATCGCGCCCGGCAGGGGGCGCAACTCGGCCTCGAAGGCGGCGGACAGCCGTTCGGCCGCCCGGCCGTCGAATTCCTGCGGCAGGGCGATGCCGTGATCGCGCTCGACCTTGGCGAGGATCGAGGCGTTGTCGAGCCCGACGAACTCGGCGACCACCTGCCGCGGCGTCAGATCGACCCCGATCTCGGCGAGCGATTCGGCGAACACCCGCGCACTGATCCACTCGCTGTCGATGAGGACGCCGTCGCAATCGAACAGCACGAGCTCAATCATGGGGGGTCTCCGGATGGCGTTCGGTCGGTCCGCGCGGCCGGGGCGAAGCCGCGCGCGGGGCGGGTCTGCGGGGCGGAACCGCCGGGGCGAGGCGGCCGCTGCGGGCCGCTTATAGCGTCTCGGGCGGCGGGCGCGATCATTTTCGTCGTTCCGTATCGCTCATGGGCATGGCATCCAGAGCGCGGACGCCCGCCCGATCCCGTTCCGGGGCGGCGGGCGCCGCACGAAATGTCCGACGCGGGAACGCGGGGCCGACGCGCCCCGCAGGACATCCCGCCCGGCGAGAGCGGCGTCGACGCCGCCGGAGAGGAGCCTTTTCATGTCCGCCGCCCCCCGCACCGGTCCCCTGTCGCCGATCGAGAGCGCCGCCGTTCGCCTCTATGAGCGCGAGGCGAAGGTCTATCTCGACCGACGACCGTCGAGCGCGAAGGCGGTGGCGAGCGATCTGCCCGGCTTCCTCGACGGCATGCCGCTTCATTGGATGCTCGATTGGCCGATGCCGGCGCCGCTCGTCGTCGAGCGCGCCAAGGGCGCCACGCTGACCGACATCGACGGCAACCGCCTCACCGATTTCTGCCTCGGCGACACCGGGGCCATGTTCGGCCACGCGCCCGGGCCGGTCGCCCGCGCGCTCGCCGGCCGCGGCGATCTCGGCCTCACCACCATGCTGCCGTCGACCGACGCCCCCGTCGTCGGCGCGCTCCTCGCCGCCATCTTCGGCCTGCCCCATTGGCAGGTCGCGACGACGGCGAGCGACGCCAACCGCTTCGCCCTGCGCGCCGCCCGCGCCGTCACCGGCCGCCGCAAGATCCTGGTGTTCGACGGCTGCTATCACGGCGCGGTCGACGAGACGCTGGTCGATCTCGTCGAGGGCCGCACCGTGCCGCGGTCGAGCCTGCTCGGCTCTGCCTTCGACGCCGGTCAGACGACGGTCGCCGTGCCCTTCAACGACCTCGCCGCCCTCGAAGCCGCCCTGGCGGGGCGCGACATCGCCTGCGTCATCGCCGAGCCGGTGATGACGAACTGCTCGATGATCCAGCCGCAGCCGGGCTTCCACGCCGCGCTGCGCCGCCTCACCCGCGAGACCGGCACGCTCCTCATCATCGACGAGACCCACACGATCTCGACCGGCTACGGCGGCTATACCCGCGTCCACGGCCTCGAGCCCGACCTCTTCGTCGTCGGCAAGCCGGTCGCCGGCGGCGTGCCGACCTCGGTCTGGGGCATGAGCGACGCCGTCGCCGCCGCCCTCGAAAAGGCCCGCGCGGACCGCCCCGCCGGCCATTCGGGCATGGGCACGACGCTCTCCGGCAGCGCGCTCCAGCTCGCCTGCCTGCGCGCCTGCCTCGGCGAGGTGATGACGCCGGAAGCCTATGTCCGCATGGAGACCCATGCGGCGGCGATCGCCGAGGGGTTCTCCGCGACGATCCACGAGCACCGGCTGCCCTGGCATGTCAGCCGCGTCGGCGCCCGGCTCGAGGTGGTGTTCCGCGCCGAGCCCCTCGTGAACGCCGAGGACGCCCACGCCGCCGCCTCGGCCGAGCTCGAGCGCGCCCTTCATCTCGGCCTGCTCAACCGCGGCTTCCTGGTCACCCCGTTCCACAACATGGTGCTGGTGTGCCCGGCGATCACCGGTGAGAATGCCGCCGGCCTCACCGCGGCCTTCGACGAGGTCGTCTCGCTCCTCGCCGCCGGAGCCGACCTGTGAGCGCCCCCGATTCCATCGCCGTCCGCCCCGCGGCCGCCGCGCCGGTCGAGGAGGCGGAAGCCTTCCTCGCGGCCCATCCCGAGATCGTCGCCTTCGATCTCGTCCTCATCGACGCCAACGGGATCGCGCGCGGCAAGATGCTGCGCCGCCACGAATTGCTGCCGCTGTTCAAGAACGGCCGGCATCTGCCGGGCTCGATCCTCGGCCTCGACGTGAGCGGCGAGGACGTCGAGGAGACCGGGCTGGTCTGGTCGGACGGCGACGCCGACCGCCGCGGCTGGCCGATCGCCGGCTCGCTCAATCGTCTGCCCTGGACCACGCCGCCGCGCGGCGAGGTCCGGGTGATGCTCCACGAGCTCGACGGCCAGCCGATGGCGGCCGATCCCCGCCACGCCCTCGCCCGTCAGGACGCCGCGCTCCGGGCGATGGACCTCGCGCCGGCCGCCGCCTTCGAGCTCGAATTCTACCTGTTCGACCGCGGTGCCACGACCGACGGCCGCCCGCGCCCGGCTTTGCTGCCCCTGAGCGGCGACCGCCCGCATGCGATCCAGGTCTACGGCGTCGACGATCTCGACCGCATGGAGCCGTTCGTCGACGCGGTCTACCGCGCGGCGGAGGCGCAGAAGCTGCCGGTCGAGACGCTGATCTCGGAATATGCGCCGGGCCAGTACGAGCTGACCCTGCACCATCGCCCGGACGTGCTCGCCGCCGCGGACGATCTCGTGATGCTGAAGCGGCTGTTGCGCGCGGTGGCGCTGCGCCACGGCATGATCGCCTCGTTCATGGCGAAGCCGGTCGCGGGCTGCGCCGGCTCCGGCATGCACCTCCATGCGAGCGTTGCCGGTGCCGACGGGCGCAACCGCTTCGCCGACATCGACGGCGATCTGGCACCCCTCCTGAAGCACGCCATCGCCGGCCTGCTCGCGACCGCGGAGGAGGCGGCGCTGGTGTTCGCGCCGCACGCCAATTCCTGGCGGCGCTTCGCGGCGGCGAGCTATGCGCCGACGCAGCCGACCTGGGGCACCAACAACCGCAGCGTCGCGGTGCGCGTGCCGGCCGGTGCCGCGGAGACGCGGCATCTCGAACACCGCTGGGCCGGCGTCGACGCCAATCCCTATCTGGTCGCGACCGCCGTGCTCGCCGGCATGCGCCACGGCATCGAGGCCCGCCTCGATCCCGGCGCCCCTGCGACCGGCAACGGCTACGCCGCCGCCGCGTCCACGGCGCTGCCGCCCGACTGGCGCAGCGCCATCGTCGCCGCGGAGCGCTCGGATTTCCTGAAGCGTGCGCTCGGCGAACGGCTCCACACCGTCTTCCTGGCGCTGAAGCGGGCCGAATATCTCAAGCTCGCCGCCGAGGTGACCCCGGCCGAACGGTCGCAATTGCTCGATTTGATCTGAGCACAGGCACGGCTCGGAGCCGACTATAAGTCGGCAAAGCAACACGTGCCAGCGAGGCCCACCCTCCCTTCTCCCCGCGCGCGGGGAGAAGGTGCCCCGAAGGGGCGGATGAGGGGAATCTTTTGTTTTGAAGGGTTTACGAGGATGAGAGGGTGCGTGAGCCCCCTCATCCGGCGCTGCGCGCCACCTTCTCCCCGGCGGGGAGAAGGAGATTGCGGCGCGCTGCTCGGTTCCTCGCGTAACGATGGGACCCGGCTTGTCGCCCCGCCTCAGGCGGCCGTTTCGGTCGCCGCCCGGGCGCCCTGGCCGAAGCGGCGCTCGATATAATCCTCGACCATCGCCAGGAAGTCGTCGCCGATGGTCGGGCCCTTGAGGGTGGTCGCCTTGGCACCGTCGATGAAGACCGGGGCGGAGGGGACTTCGCCGGTGCCGGGCAGCGAGATGCCGATGTCGGCGTGCTTGGACTCGCCCGGGCCGTTGACGATGCAGCCCATCACCGCGACCTTCAGTGTCTCGACGCCGGGATAGGTCTCGCGCCAGACCGGCATGCGCTCGGAGAGATGCGCTTCGATCGTCTTGGCGAGTTCCTGGAACACCGTGGACGTGGTGCGGCCGCAGCCGGGGCAGGCGGCGACGACCGGCATGAAGGTGCGGAAGCCCATGGTCTGCAGGAGCTCCTGGGCGACCTTCACCTCGAGCGTGCGGTCGCCGCCGGGCTCGGGCGTGAGCGAGATGCGGATGGTGTCGCCGATGCCCTCCTGGAGCAGCACCGAGAGGGCCGCCGACGAGGCGACGATGCCCTTCGAGCCCATGCCGGCCTCGGTGAGGCCGAGATGCAAGGCGTGGTCGCTGCGGCGGGCGAGGTCGCGGTAGACCGCGATCAGGTCCTGCACCTGCGAGACCTTAGCCGACAGAATGATGCGGTTGCGCGGCAGCCCGATCTCCTCGGCACGCTCGGCCGAGAGGAGCGCCGAGCGCACGATCGCCTCGCGCAGGATGGCGGCCGCGGTGAGCGGGGTCGCGCTCTTCGCGTTCTCGTCCATCAGGTGGGTCAGGAGCTCCTGATCGAGCGAGCCCCAATTGACGCCGATGCGCACCGCCTTGCCGAGCTTCGCGGCGAGTTCGACGATCGCCCCGAACTGGCGGTCCTTCTTCTCCTTGAAGCCGACATTGCCCGGATTGATGCGGAACTTCGCCAGCGCCTCGGCGCAGGCCGGATGATCGGCGAGCAGGCGGTGGCCGATATAATGAAAGTCGCCGACGAGGGGGACGGTGACGCCGCGCAGCAGGAGCCGGTCGCGGATGTGCGGCACCGCGGCGGCCGCCTCCGGCCGATCAACCGTGATGCGGACGATCTCGGAGCCGGCGCGGGCGAGCGCCGCGACCTGGGCCACCGTCGCCTCGATGTCGGCGGTGTCGGTGTTCGTCATCGACTGGACGACGATCGGCTGCCCGCCGCCGACGAGAACGCCGCCGACATCGACCGCGACGGTGCGGCGCCGCGGCAGCGGCCCGGCTTCACCGGCGGCGGAGGGCGCGAGATCGGAGGCGGGGGACGTCGAGGCGAGCATGGGATCGCATCCTCTGCGGATCGCGCGTCCGGCGCGGCGGAGGAAGGCCGCGGGCGCGCCCCCGCGTCGTGCCAGAGCGGGCGCGGCGGGTCAACCGCCGCCCGCGATCTTGGGCATAGGGGTCAGGCAGCCGCACCCTCGTCCCGATTCCGGGCGAAAGCGGGGCGCCGCTCGGACGGCGGCGGCCCGGCCGTCGTGTCAGGCGGAGATGCGCTCGATCTCGGCGCCGCAGCGGGTCAGCTTGTCCTCGAGCCGCTCGAAGCCGCGGTCGAGATGATAGACGCGGTGGACCTCGGTCTCGCCTTCGGCGGCGAGGCCGGCGATGACGAGGGAGACGGACGCGCGCAGGTCGGTCGCCATCACCGGCGCGCCCTTCAGGGTCGAGACGCCGTTGATCGTCGCGGTCTGGCCGTCGAGATGGATGTCGGCGCCGAGGCGGGCGAGCTCCTGGACGTGCATGAAGCGGTTCTCGAAGATCGTCTCGGTGATCGTCGAGGTGCCCTTCGCCCGGGTCATCAGCGCCATGAGCTGGGCCTGAAGGTCGGTCGGGAAGCCCGGATAGGGCTCGGTGGTGATCGAGACGGCGTGGATGCCGTGGCCGTTGCGGCGCACGCGGATGCCGTGGTTGAGCACGTCGATCTCGGCGCCGGCCTGGCGCAGCGTCTCGAGCGGGGCTTCGAGCAGGTCTGCCGAGGCGCCCTCGAGCACCACGTCGCCGCCGGCCATGGCGACCGCCATCGCATAGGTGCCGGTCTCGATACGGTCGGGCAGTACACGGTGGCGGGCGCCGCCGAGCCGCGGCACGCCCTCGATGTGGATCGTCGAGGTGCCGGCGCCTTCGATGCGGGCGCCCATGGCGACGAGGCAGCGGGCGACGTCGGCGACTTCCGGCTCGCGGGCGGCGTTCTCGATCACCGTCTCGCCGCGGGCGAGCGCCGCCGCCATCATGATGGTGTGGGTCGCGCCGACCGAGACCTTCGGGAACACGACGCGGTTGCCGATGAGGCCGCCCGCGGGCGCCCGGGCGACGGCATAGCCGCGCTCGATGTCGATCTCGGCGCCGAGCGCCTTGAGGCCCTGGATGAAGAAGTCGACCGGCCGGGTGCCGATGGCGCAGCCGCCCGGCAGCGACACCCGCGCCTCGCCCATGCGGGCGAGCAGCGGCCCGATCACCCAGAAGCTCGCGCGCATCCTGGAGACGAGCTCGTAGGGCGCGGTGGTGTCGACGATGGCGCGGGCGGAGAGATCGACCGTCTGGCCGCTCATCTCGTCCTGGCCGTTGCGCTTGCCTTGAATCGAATGATCGACGCCATGGTTCGACAGGATCTGGAACAGGAGCTGCACGTCGCGCAGGCGCGGCAGGTTCTCGAGCGTCAGCGTCTCGTCGGTGAGGAGGCTCGCAATCATCAGCGGCAACGCCGCGTTCTTGGCGCCGGAGATCGGAATCGATCCCGTAAGCGCCTTGCCGCCGACGACCCTGATTTTGTCCATGAAGCGTCCTCGAAGTCCGATGCAGAGCCCCCGCCAGCCCATCCCGCCCGGTTAAACCAGGGGCGGGGGCGACGCAAGCTGCGCGTTTCAGTTCATCCGGCCATGGTGACCCGAGAATCTTCAGACTTCGCTAACTGCGTTCTCACAACCCCGTGTCGTGTGGATTTCCGGCCGCGCTCCGGAAAACCACGCCGGTGGGCGAGCCTCACCCGATCGACATCAGGCTCGCGTTGCCGCCGGCGGCGGCGGTGTTGGTGGAGATCGAGCGCTCCTCGACGAGGCCTTCGAGCGGGATGTCGGCGACGGTGAGACCGTCGCCGGCGACCGGGCGGACCTCGACCGCATGGATCTGGACGATCGGCCCCGGCCGGGCGGCGAGGCGGCGGTTGAAGGCCGCGAGCGCGTCGCCGTCGCCTTCGTAGAGCACGGCCCGGATGTCGTCGGGCACCATGTCGGGCGCGACCTTGCGGATATGCTCGGCGAGGGGCTTCGGCAGCCGGGCGAGGAGATCGGCGGCCGCGGGCGCGGCGTCGACCGCGACCGGATTGCCCGCGGCGAGCGCCGCCGCGACCGCGGCGACGAGACCGGCCTCGGTCGCGACCTTGGCGAGCACGAGGCCGCGCGGCTCGATCCGGTAGAGATTGCGCTCGCCGACGGGGCCGGGGAGCTCGATCTCGCGGCCGACCAGGGAACGGCCGATCGCCGCCTCGACCTGGGCGGCCTCGGCGGTGCGGCCCTCCTTGGTCAGCCAGTCGCGGAAGGCGCGGGCCGCCGCCTGTTCCCGTGGTTCGCCGGCGGAGGCGAAGGCGGCGAGGAAATGGTCGGCGGGGCGCGCCGCGAGCAGGCGATAGAGATAGAGCGGCCCGCCCGCCTTCGGTCCGGTGCCGGAGAGGCCGCGGCCGCCGAACGGCTGCACACCGACCACGGCGCCGATCAGGTTGCGGTTGACGTAGACGTTGCCCGCCTCGACCTGCTCCGACACCCGGGCGATGGTCTCGTCGATCCGGGTGTGGACGCCGAAGGTGAGCCCGTATCCCGAGGCGTTGATGTCGGCGATCAGGCGGTCGAGATCGTCGCGGGCATAGCGCACGACGTGGAGCACCGGGCCGAACACCTCGCGCTCGACGTCGGCGATGCGCCCGATCTCGATGATGGTCGGGGCGACGAAGGTGCCGTGGCGGGCCTGCTGGCCGAGCGGCAGGGCTTCGACCGCATGCCCCTTCGCCTTCATACCCTCGACGTGGGCGAGGATGCGGTCGCGGGCGTCCGCGGTGATGACCGGGCCGACATCGGTCGCGAGCCGGTCGGGATTGCCGACCGTGAGTTCGGCGAGCGCACCCTTGAGCATGGTCAGCGTGCGCTCGGCCGCCTCCTCCTGAAGGCAGAGAATGCGCAGCGCCGAGCAGCGCTGGCCGGCCGAATCGAAGGCCGAGACGATGACGTCGCCGACGACCTGCTCGGCGAGCGCCGAGCTGTCGACGATGAGGGCGTTCTGGCCGCCGGTCTCGGCGATGAGCGGGATCGGGCGGCCGTCCGGGCTGAGCCGGCCCGCGAGTTCGGCGGCGATCAGCCGGGCGACCTCGGTCGAGCCGGTGAACATCACGCCCCGCGTGCGCGGATCGGCGACGAGCGCCGCGCCGACGTCGCCCGCGCCGGGCACCAGTTCCACCGCGCCCGCCGGCACGCCCGCCTCGTGGAGCAGGCGCACCGCTTCCGCCGCGATCAGCGGCGTCTCCTCGGCGGGCTTGGCGACCACCGCGTTGCCGGCGGCGAGCGCCGCGGCGACCTGCCCGGTGAAGATCGCGAGCGGGAAGTTCCACGGGCTGATGCACACGATCGTGCCGAGCGGCCGGTGGGTGTCGTTGGAGAAGTGGGTGCGGACGAGGCTCGCATAATAACGCAGGAAATCGACCGCCTCGCGCACCTCGCCGATGGCGTTGCCGAGCGACTTGCCGGCTTCGCGCACCACGAGCCCGATGAGGGAGGGCAACTTCGCCTCCATCAGGTCGGCCGCGCGCTCGAGACAGGCGGCGCGCTCTTCGGGCGGGGTCGATTGCCAGATCGGGGCGGCCGCGGCCGATTGGGCGAGGGCCGCCTCGACGATCTCCGGCGTCGCCTCGACGACGACGCCGACGACGTCGCGATGGTCGGCCGGGTTGACGACGGTGCGGGCATCGCCGTCGCGCGGGCCGTCGGCGAGCAGCGGCACGGCGCGGAACGAGGTCTCGGCGCCCGACAGAAGCGCCGCCGACAGCGAGGCGAGGCGCTGTTCGTTGGAGAGGTCGAGGCCCGCGGAATTGAGCCGGGCCGGGGCAAACAGATCGCGCGGCAGGGGGATCCGCGGATGCGGCGCGCCGAGCGGCTCGATCGCCCGGGCGGCGGCGACCGGATCGGCGATGAGCTCGTCGATCGAGACCGCCGGATCGGCGATGCGGTTGACGAACGAGGTGTTGGCGCCGTTCTCGAGGAGGCGGCGCACGAGGTAGGCGAGCAGCGTCTCGTGGGTGCCGACCGGCGCATAGATGCGGCACGGCCGGTTCAGCTTGTCGCGGCCGACCACCTCCTCGTAGAGCGGCTCGCCCATGCCGTGGAGGCACTGGAACTCATATTGCCCGGCATAATAATTCGGCCCCGCGAGCGCGTGGATGGTCGCGAGCGTCAGGGCATTGTGGGTCGCGAACTGCGGATAGACGGCGTCGGGCGCGGCAAGCAGCTTCTTGGCGCAGGCGAGGTAGGAGACGTCCGTGTAGATCTTGCGGGTGAAGACGGGGAAGCCTTCGAGGCCGTCGACCTGGGCGCGCTTGATCTCGCTGTCCCAATAGGCGCCCTTGACGAGGCGGACCATGATGCGCCGGCGCGAGCGGCGGGCGAGATCGATCAGCCAATCGATCACGAACGGGCAACGCTTCTGGTAGGCCTGCACGACGAAGCCGATGCCGTTCCAGCCGGCAAGGTCGGGATCGAAGGCGAGCGCTTCCAGGAGATCGAGCGAGATTTCGAGACGGTCGGCCTCCTCGGCATCGATGTTGAGGCCGATATCGTAGCGGCGGGCGAGCGCGGCGAGCGCCTTCACCTTCGGGAGCAGTTCGCCGATCACCCGCTCCTGCTTGGCGCGGGCATAGCGCGGATGGAGCGCCGAGAGCTTGATCGAGATGCCCGGCCCTTCATAGATGCCGCGGCCGCCGGAGGCCTTGCCGATGGCGTGGATCGCCTGCTCGTAATCGGCGTAGTAGCGCTCGGCGTCGTGGGCGGTGGTCGCCGCCTCACCCAGCATGTCGTAGGAATAGCGGAAGCCCTTCGCCTCGTGGCGGCGGCTGTTGGCGAGCGCCTCGGAGATCGTCTGCCCCGTCACGAACTGCTCGCCCATCATCCGCATGGCGATGTCGACGCCCTTGCGGATCAGGGGCTCGCCGCCCTTGCCGATCAGCCGCGTCAGCGCCGAGGACAGGCTCTTCTCGCTCGACGTGGTGGTGAGCCGCCCGGTGACGAGGAGGCCCCAGGTCGCCGCGTTGACGAACGGCGAGGGGCTGCGGCCAATATGGCTCTCCCAGTCGCCGAGGCCGATCTTGTCGCGGATGAGGGCGTCGCGGGTCGCCCGGTCGGGAATGCGCAACAGCGCCTCGGCGAGGCACATCAGCGCCACGCCCTCCTGGCTCGACAGCGCATATTCGTGGATCAGGCCCTCGACACCGCCGGCGCGCTTCTTCGAGCGCAGCGCGGTGACGAGACGGCGGGCGAGGTCGCGGGCGGGCTCCGTCACGGCGCCCGAGAAGCTCGCCTCGGAGACGAGGAGGGGAAGGCATTCCGGCTCCGGCCGGCGATAGGCCGCGGTGATCTTGGCCCTGAGCACGCTCTGCGGCTGTACCGACTGGGCGAATTCGAGGAACGGCGTCGGGTGCGGGGAGGCCTCCTCCGGGGCGGTCTCCGGCGTCGCGTCGGAGACCTGATCGCCGATCAGGCCGGAGACGTCCTCGCCGCGCTCGATCCGCTCGATCAGCGCCATCATCGATTGCTTGACGAGCCAGTGCGGCGAGCGGCCGATCCGATCGGCCGCGCCCTTGAGCCGGGCGCGCAGGGTGTCGTCGATCTTCACGCCGATGGTGGTCGCCATGGGAAACTCCGCGGATCGCCAGAGGTGCGATCGGACGGAGGATCGTCCGGGTTGCACCTTCTGTCAAGAAGAGGTGCAACCACGATGCGCCGGCGTCAGGCGGCGGCCTCGTCGCGCCATGTGCCGTCCCGCCACATCGTCTCGAGGGCCTCGCGATAGGTCGGGTAGAGCATCGCGTAGCCGAGCGCGGTGCGCAGCTTGGCGTTCGAGACCTGGCGGCTCTCGCTGTAGAACGAGCGCGCCATGGGGCTCAGCTCCGCATTTTCGAACGGCACCTCCGGCGGCGGCGCGATGCCCATCAGCGTCGCGGCGTAGGCGACGACGTCCTGGGGCGGGGCCGGCTCGTCGTCGCAGATGTTGAACAGGCCGGAGGCGAGCGCGGCCGCGGCGGCGATGGTCGCCCCGGCGATGTCGCCGACATGGATGCGGCTGAACTTCTGGCCCACCTTCACCACCCGTTTCGCGCTGCCGTCGGCGAGATTGACGAAGGCGTTGCGGCCAGGACCGTAGATGCCGGCGAGGCGCATGACCGCGACGGGGACGCCGTCGCCTTCCGCGAGGTCGAGCCAGGCGCTCTCCGCCTCGATGCGCCGCACGCCGCGCTCGGCCGTCGGCCGGCATTCGCTGGTCTCGTCGACCCAGGCGCCGCCATGGTCGCCGTAGACCCCGACGGTCGAATAATAGCCCATCCACACGAGCGACGGCGCGGCGACGAGATCGGCCCGGTGATGGCGCAACAGCGGATCCCCGTCGGCGTCCGGCGGCGCCGAGGCGACGACGTGGCTCGCCTCGGCGAGCGCCGCCGCGAGGTCGGCGGACGGGCCGGCGCCGTCATAGGCGATCGGCGTGGCGCCGAGGGCGGCGAGCTCCGGGAAGCGCCGCGGGCTGCGGCTCGTCGCGACGACCGAGGTCGCGCGGCCGGCGATGCGCCGCAGGAAGGCCGATCCCGAATAGCCGCAGCCGACCACCACGACCCGGGCGCCGTCGAACGCCGCGAGCGGATCGCCGTCGGCCGCGGACGCGGGAGACGCGGGAGACGCGGCGAGGGGGAGGCGGGTCTCGTCACTCATCGGCAGGCGATCTCCAAGACACCAAACGGGGCACTAGGCCGGACGCACGGCGAGGCCGAGCTTTTCAAAGCGGTAACGCCACGGCGAGACTCATACGACAAGCGGGCGGCATCGGCTCAGATGTCATCGGCGCCGAGCCTCCATTCGTCCCGCACGTTCGCATCGTTCTCGGCGGCAAGGTGGCGGGCGCGGGCCGCGTCGAACGCGTCCGGCGTTGCGAGGCGCGCCAGCGCCCACACCGCCGCCCCGCGCACCAGCGCCGAGCCGTCGCCGAGACGGCGGGCGAGGATCGGCAGAAATCCCGCGTCGCCGGAATTGCCGATCGCGATCAGGACGTTGCGCACGAAGCGGTCGCGTCCGATGCGCTTGATCGGGGAGCCGGAGAAGCGCGCGCGGAAGGCCGCGTCGTCGAGCTCGGCGAGATCGGCCAAGGCGGGCGCGGCGAGATCGTCCCGCGCGGCGAGCTTCGTCTCCCGCCCGGCCTCGGCGAACTTGTTCCACGGGCAGGCGGCGAGACAATCGTCGCAGCCATAGATGCGGTTGCCGATGCCGCGGCGCAGGGCGCGGTCGATCGGACCCTTGTGCTCGATCGTCAGATAGGAGACGCAGCGTCGCGGATCGATCTGATACGGCGCCGGGAAGGCGTCGGTCGGGCAGGCGTCGAGGCAGGCCCGGCAGCGGCCGCAATGATCGCTCTCCGGCGCATCCGGCGGCAATTCGAGCGTGGTGAACAGCGCACCGAGAAAGAGCCAGGAGCCGAAGTCGCGGGAAACGAGGTTGGTGTGCTTGCCCTGCCAGCCGAGCCCGGCGCGGGCGGCGAGCGGCTTTTCCATCACCGGTGCGGTGTCGACGAACACCTTGAAGCTGCCGCCGGCCCGGGCCGCGAGGCTCTGGCCGAGCATCTTGAGGCGGCCCTTGATGACGTCGTGATAATCGCGGTTGCGGGCATAGACGGAGACGACCCCGCATTCGGGCCGTGCGAGCGCCGCCCAGGCGTCGGCTGCGGGGCCGTAATTCACCCCGAGCATCACGACGGCGCGGACCTCGGGCCACAGAGCGCGGGGGTCGGCGCGTCGCTCCGGCTCTTCGGCGAGCCAGTCCATCGTGCCGTGGCGGCCGGCGGCGAGGAAGGTTGCGAGGCGCTCGGCCTGTTCAGGGGACGATTGGGGGGCGGCGATCCGGCAGGAATCGAAGCCGAGCTCGGCGGCGCGGCGGCGCAGGTGCGCCGCGGCCGCGGCGGGCTTCAGAAGTCCAGATCCTGGTAGCTCGGCACCGGCGGCATGCCGCGCACCGTCTCGCCGAGCAGCGGACGGAACGAGGGGCGGGACTTCACCCGCGCATACCAGGTCTTGGCGTGGTCGTTCTCGGCCCACGGCACCTCGCCCAGATAATCGGCACACGACAGCTCCGCCGCGGCCGCGAGGTCGGCGAAGGTGATGTGGTCGCCGGCGAGCCAGTTCCGGGTGCCGGTCAGATATTCGATATAGCGCATATGGTGGCGCATGTTGGCCCGCGCGACGCGCAGCACCGCCGATTCGGGCGCACCGCCGCCGAGCGCGGTCGGCATGTCGAGCTTGTAGATGCGCTCGTGGACGAGATGGCCGATCACCTCGTCTTCGAATTTCTGCAGGAACCATTCGACGAGCCGGCGCGTCTCGGCGCGGCGGTCGGGATGGTCCGGCATCAGCCGCTTCTCGCCCTGGGCATAGCCGCGCGTCTCGTCGAGATATTCGAGAATGGGGCCGGCGCCGACGATCGGCGGGCCGTCATTTTCCACCGCCACGGGAAGAAAGCCGCCCGGATTCATCGCCAGAAGCTGCTTGCGCCGCTCCCAGTGACGTTCGAGCACCAGTTCGTGCCGAACCCCGTACTCGGCGAGGATCAGGCGGACAAAACGGCAAGCGGGCGAAAAAGGATAATGATAGAGGGTGAGCATCGATCGCGTGGGGAGGTGAGTCGCGTCGTCCCGACGGGAACATCCCGCCCGACGTGATGCGGCGCGTTGCCGGTCGTCTATAGTGCCACCGACCGTCGCGGACAACCACGCACAAGGTCAACCCGGCTTGCGAAATTAGCCAGTCACGAAAATAAGTTCGCCGTCGCGCTCGTGGCCATACGCTCGCCATCTCGAGCGGCGACGAGGGCCGGTCTCATGAGGATGTGATCGCGATGGACGTGAAGACGCTGGTCGACGCGGTGGTGCTCGGTCTGGTCGAGGGGCTGACCGAGTTCATTCCGGTCTCGTCCACGGGCCACCTGCTGCTCGTCGGCCATTTCCTCGGTTTCAAGAGCACAGGGCGCGCCTTCGAGGTGCTGATCCAGCTCGGTGCCATCCTGGCGCTGCTCGTCGTCTATTTCGGCCGCCTGCGCTCCGTCGCGCTGGCGCTGCCGGTGAGCCGCCGCGCCCGGCGCTTCACGCTCGGCGTGTTCGTCGCCTTCCTGCCGGCGGCGATCATCGGTGTGCTCGCCCACGATTTCATCAAGCGGGTGCTGTTCGAATCGCCCGGGCTGATCTGCACGACGCTGCTCCTCGGCGGCATCGTGCTGCTCGTCATCGACCGGCTGCCGCTGCGTCCGCGCTATGGCAGCGCCTACGATTATCCGCTCTGGCTCGCCTTGGTGATCGGCTGCTTCCAGGTGCTGGCGCTGGTGCCGGGCATGTCGCGGTCGGGCTCGACGATCGTCGGCGCGCTGCTCTTCAAGGCCGACAAGCGCTCGGCGGCGGAGTTCTCGTTCTTCCTCGCCATGCCGACGATGGCGGGCGCCTTCGCCTACGATCTCTACAAGAACCGCGACGCGCTCTCGTGGAACGACGCGCTGATCGTGGCGATCGGCTTCGTCGCGGCCTTCCTCGCCGCCCTCGTGGTGGTGCGCCGGCTCCTCGATTTCGTCTCCCGCCACGGCTTCGCGCCGTTCGCCTATTGGCGGATCGTGATCGGCGTCCTCGGCCTGCTCGCCTTGTGGGCGACGGGCGATTTCGCCCGCAGCGGCTTCTTGGGCGGCACCGGCGGCGAGGCCTCCTCGCCCGATGCCCCGCGCACGGTCGTGACCAAGACGATCCGGGTCGCTGCGCCGAATTCCGATTTCCCGCTGAAGCCCGATTCGTCCGGCGCGGCCGATGCCCCCGTCGCGACCGTCCCCGTCGCTCCGGCGACCCCGGCCGAGACCCCGCCGCCCGCCGCCGCACCGGCGACTCAGGCGCCGACGAACAACGCGCTGCCGCCCGCGAGCGGCAACGGCGCTCAGAACGGCTCGATGTTCGACCAGAGCTTCTCGATCTTCAATCAGAAGAAGAAGTGAGGGGCGCGTGTGTGAGCGGGGCCTGAGCGCCTCGCTTGCGGTTTGATGGGGCGTCTCGCCCGCGGCGTAACCCCACCCCGGCGCTTCGCGCCGACCCTCCCCCTGGCAGGGGAGGGTGAAGCCGTGTGCTTTGGGCCGCTGCAAGGGCCCCACCGACCGCTTCAAATAATGACGGCCCGCCTCAAATCATCACGGCGCCCCACCCTCCCCTGTCAGGGGGAGGGTCGCCGGCGCAGCCGGCGGGGTGGGGTGCGCGCCGCGCACGAGACCTCAACAGCTCCCGCACGAGACCCCGACATCGTCAGACGAGAGCCCCGAACGACGGCGCAATCCGCCGCCCGCCTCCTTAAGCCGTCAGGCGGGTGTCGTACTGGCCGTGCGGGCGGTACTGGGTGAGGTAGGTCGGCAGGATCGCGGCGAGCGAGGTCGGGGCGATGCCGAGGCCTTCGAGGGTGCGGCCCTCGGCGGCGGCCGCCGCCGACACGACGTTGTCGTGCTGGAGCAGCTTCACCTGATCGACGGTGAGCATCGGGTTCGGCAGGAGCTGGAGCACCGAGGCCTGGAGCTTGGCGAGGCCGGCCGGGATGCCGATCAGCGGGCGCTTGCGGCCGGTCTGCTCGTTCACGAGGGCAATCAACTCGTGGAAGGTCTTCACTTCCGGACCGCCGAGCTCGTAGGTCGTGCCGGCCTTCACCGGCGACGGGTCGGAGAAATGGGCGGTGCGGCGGATGCCGGCTTCGACCGCGTCGGCGATGGCCGTGGCGACGTCGCCGACGAACACCGGCTGCGCCTTGGTGTCGCCGCCGATCACCGGCAGGAAGGGCAGGCTGCGGGCGAGCGAGCCGAACAGGTTGAAGAAGCCGTCCTCCGGCCCGAACACCAGCGAGGGCCGCATGATGACGGCCTCCGGCACGACCTCGCGCACGGCCGCCTCGCCCTTCGCCTTGGTGCGGGCATAGGACGACGGGGAGTTCGCGTCGGCGCCGATCGCCGAGACGTGGACGAAGGTGCCGATGCCGGCGCCGCGGGTCGCCTCGGCGACGGCACGGGCCCCGAACGCCTGGACCGCCTCGAAGCTCTGACGCCCGCCTTCGGCGAGGATGCCGACCAGGTTCACGACCGCCGAGGCGCCTTCCACCGCGCGGTCGACCGACCAGCGATAGCGAAGGTTGGCCTGGACCGGGAGAACCTGACCGGCCATGCCGAGGGTCTGGAGGTAGCCGGCGAGGTCGGGCCGGCGCACGGCCGGGCGCACGCGGTAGCCGCGGTGCGCCAGCGCGCGGACCACATGGCGCCCGATGAAGCCGGAACCGCCGAATATGGTGACGACCTGTTCCTTCAACGCTTCAGCCATCGCGTACCTCTTCGAGCCCGGACGGCCGCTTTGGGGGAAGAAACGGCCGGCACTGCATCTTTCGGAATGTCTCTAACCCGAGCGCCGCCTCGCTGTACAGCGCACGCGTGAGCGCCACCCCCTGCTTTGTGGTGCAGGGCCGATTGACAAGCGCGCGGGGCGGCCCTAGACAACCCGCCGTCGCCCAGGTGGCGGAATTGGTAGACGCGCAGGTTTCAGGTACCTGTGCCGCGAGGCGTGGAGGTTCGAGTCCTCTCCTGGGCACCAATCCGCATGTGAAGACGGCTTCGCGCCGTCCGCTGCGGTCTCCCCCCCGAGACCATGAGATCGTCCGAACGACCGGTGGCCGCATCTGGCGCGGCGGTCGTGCCGTGTCTTATTGTGCGCCCGTGTTTGCCGCCGGCGCTTTCCCCATCCTTTCGCGACGTCTGTGAGGGGACCCGCGATGCCGCGGGACGGCCTCATTGCGCCTCGAGATAGGGGCTGATCACCTCGACCGCCCAATCGATGAACACGCGAACCCGCGGCGAAAGCTGGCGGCTGCTCGGATAAACGATTGAGAGTGGCGTCGGGGCCGGCGCATAATCGGCGAGCACTTCGATCAGGGCGCCCGAGGCGAGGTCCTCGGCGAAGCGATGGCGTGGCGCCTGCATCAGGCCGAGGCCGGCGCGCACGGCCGCCGCGTTGACGTCGGCGCTCATCACCATGACTCGGGCCGGCAGCACCACCTCGACGACGCGGCCGTCGCGGTGGAACTCGAGCGGCAGCGGTTGCTGGGTGCGCGATGAAACGAAGGCGATCATCTCGTGGCCGTCGAGATCGTCCGGCGTCGCCGGAATCCCGTGCCGCGCGAGATAAGCCGGGGCCGCGCACGTGATTTCTCGGAAAAAGCCGAGCCGCCGGAAGACCATCCCGTTCTCGGCGAGATCCCCGGCCCGCACCACGCAGTCGAAGCCCTCGCGGACGAGATCGACGAATCGCTCGCCTTCGCCGACCTGGATGGCGAGGCCCGGATGACGGGCCAGAAAGTCCGGTAGGCGCGGTACCAGAATCTCGCGCGCCAAGGTGCCCGGCACATCGATCTTCAACAGCCCGCGCACCACCCCGCCGACACCCTGATCTGCATCCTCGATGTCGTTCAGGATGCGCACGCAGCGCTCATAATAGGTGGCGCCCTCCGGGGTCGGGGCGACGTGGCGGGTCGAGCGCTGGAGCAGGCGCACGCCGAGTCGGGTTTCGAGCGCCTTAATCGTCGTCGTGGCCACCGGGCGGGAGAGCCCCATCTCCGCCGCCGCGGCACTGAAGCTGCGGCGCTCGACGATCCGCTTGAACAATTCCATCGAGGTGAGTCGATCCATGAGATTGTTTTGTACGCCAGAATAATGATGTCGAACAACGCGGCCTAATCGCGCCGGGCGATCGGCTCTAAGTCAGGGACGCGCAACTTAGGAGGCCGTCATGACAGACAGGACACGGATCGCCATCATCACCGGCGGCAGTCGCGGGCTCGGCCGCGCGGTCGTCCTCGCCCTCGCGGAACGGGGCGTCCGCTCCATCTTCACCTACAACGCCAACCGCGCGGCGGCCGACGACGTGCTCACGGAGACCGCGCAGCTCGGCGCCCCGGCCGCGGCGCTGCAACTCGACACCGGCAAGGTCGCGGGCTTCGACGCATTCGTCGGCGCGGTCCGCGGCGTGCTCGCGGACTGGGGGGCCGAGCGCTTCGACATCCTCGTCAACAATGCCGGCACGTCCCACGGCAAGACGATCGCGGAGACGACGGAAGAGGAGCTCGACGCCCTCTATGAAGTGCACTTCAAGGGCGTCTTCTTCCTGACCCAGAAGCTGTTGCCGCTGCTCGCCGACGGCGGACGCATCGTGAACGTCTCGTCGGGCCTGACCCGCATCGTGATGAACGGGCGCGCGCCCTATGGCGCGATGAAGGGGGCCGTCGAAGTGCTGACCCGGTACATGGCGAAGGAGTTCGGCCCGCGCGGCATCGCCGTCAACGTCGTCGCCCCAGGCGCCATCGCGACCGATTTCAGCGGCGGAATCGTGCGCGACAATCCGGAGGTCAACCGCCACGTCGCCGAGGCGACCGCGCTCGGCCGCGCCGGCGTGCCGGAGGATATCGGCCCGATGATCGCGGCGCTCGTCTCGGACGACAATCGCTGGGTCAATGCCCAGCGGATCGAGGTCTCGGGCGGCATGATGATCTGACCGGCTGCGTGCGAACCGCAGGGACGGGGCTCCGCGGGTGCGCGCGGGGCCTTCTCACGTCGGCGCGGCCCGGAGGCCTCACGCGCTTGCGGACGCGAAGGCGGCGAGAAGATCGTCGCTCGTGAGCGTGACGCCGTAGGTGAGCCGCACGAGATAATGGATCGCCTCGCTCACCGAGGCCGGCGATCCGGTGGCGCAGGCGTCTTCCACCATCAGGCAGCCGTAGCCGCGGAAATTCGCGTCGCACAGGGTGGAGAAGACGCAGCGGTCGGTGTTGGTGCCAGAGAAGATCAGCGTGTCGATGCCACGGTTGCGCAGGATCGAATCGAGGTCATTGTCGTAGAAGCCCGACAGCCGGTGCTTGTGCACCACGAGATCGCCCGCCTCGGGCACCAGCTCGTCGACGAGTTCGGCGCCCCATTCGCTCGCGACCAGGATGCCGCCGTGGCCCGGCACGAGCGTGTCGGCATAGACCGGCCGGGTGCCGCCGGCGGAGGCCTTCGCGATCAGCATCGGGGAGAGTTCCGCCCGGTCGGCTCGGACGCCCCAGTTCAGCCAGATCACCTGCACCCCGGCGCGCCGCGCCGCCTTGGCGAGGACGTCGAGCTTCGGAACGATCGCCGTGAGCGGCGTCGGGTCGAAGCCGAGCCGGGGAAACCAGCCGTCGGGATGCAGAAAATCCTTCTGCATGTCGATGACGAGGAGGGCTGTGCGGGCGAGGTCGATCTCCGCGTGCTGCGGCGCTGCCGGAAACGACACGAGATGCGGCGCGGCGGGCGGCCGCGCGAAGCTCAGAACGGGAAGGTCCTTCACCGGCATCGACGGTCCCCCTCATGCGCGGGCGGCGACGTGTTCCGTCCATCCCCGCCGGCGCTCCGAGACTAGGCGGAATCGGGCAGCGAAACCAGCCGGCGCTAAGGTACGTCCCTGTTCTGTTCCTGCTGCGCATTCCGTGGGTTATCGTCCGCGTTGCGCCGCTTGGCGGCACGCGCGAGCGGGGGACGACGGGCATGACTGAAGCTTCGCCGAGCGGACCGGTCGCGCTGATCGCCCAGCACCGCGTCGCGGACGAGCACTACGCCGCCTATTGCCGGTGGCTCGCCGGGCTCGTCGAACAGCTCAGGAGCCGGCCCGGCTTCGTCGCCCACGATGTCGTGCCGCCGGCACCGCCCGAACAGCTCGACTGGATCATGATCGCCCGTTTCGCCGATGCCGCCGCCGCCCGCGGCTGGCTCGACAGCCCGGAGCGGGCGGCGGCGCTCGCCGTGGCGCGCCGCGACCACCTTCTCACCGACGAGGAGGTGCATCTGATGGAGGACAAGGACCCGCGCCCGCACGGCGGCGCCACCGCCTTCGTCGCCTATGACGTGCCGCCCGAGAAGGAGGCGGCCTTCCTCGCCTGGCAGAAGGCGATCTACGCGGTCGAGGTGCGCCATCCGGGCTTCGTGCGCCACAAGATCGAACGGCCGGTCCCCGGCGTGCGGGACGAGTGGATCATCGTCTTCACCTTCGACAGCGACGCCAGCCTGACGCGCTGGCTGCGCTCGGCCGAGCGGCGCGCCGTGATGGCCGAGGGCGGCGCCCTCAACGTCGCCGCCCGCCTCTCGCGCACCAGCTACGGCTTCGATTTCTGGTTCCGCGACAGGGACGCCGCCGCCCCGACCGGGTGGACCATTCTGAAGAACAACCTCCTCGTTCTCGCGGTCCTGAACCCGCTCGTCTATCTGTGGAGCTTCGGCCCCGGTGCGGCCCTCGGCGCCCATGGCGCGCCGCTGTGGCTCGTCCTGTTCCTCGGCAACCTCGTCTGCACGCAACTCCTCGGCTGGTGGCTTGCGCCGCTCGCCTTCAAGCTCTTCCGCCGCTGGCTCGCCCCCGATCTCGCGGGGCGGGCGACGGCCGCCGGCTATGCTGTCCTCGCCCTGCTCTACGCCGCCTCGATGGCGCTCGGCGCTGCTTTGCTCGGGACCTGAGCCGAGCGCCGGAAGGAGGCGGCCAGGGCCGGAAACGGCGGCAGAATCCCCTTGCCGGCGCGGGGGGACTTCGCTAAGCACCGACGCCGACGGTGCCGCGAGGTGCCGCCGCTCGACCGGCGCAATCGGGCGAGTTTGCAGTCCGCGAGCGGTCGCAATTCCGGCAAAGGATTGGGCCGCTTTCTTGGTATTCTGTGCCCGCGTCGTCCGCCGTTCGCGGATGGGGCACCGGCTCAGCACGTTCGAGGTGCCAATGAGCTTCCGCCTGCATCGTGGCGACCTGCCCGATCTCGACCGCTATCGCGGCTCCGTCGCGATCGACACCGAGACCCTCGGCCTCAATCCGCACCGCGACCGGCTCTGCGTCGTGCAGCTTTCGCCCGGCGACGGCAGCGCGGACATCGTGCAGATCGCCCGCGGTCAGCGCGAGGCGCCGAACCTGACGCGCCTCCTCGCCGACGCCTCGGTCACCAAGATCTTCCATTACGGCCGGTTCGATCTCGCGGTGCTCTACGCGGCCTTCGGCGTGATGGCCGGACCGGTCTTCTGCACCAAGATCGCCTCGCGGCTGACGCGCACCTACACCGATCGCCACGGCCTCAAGGATCTCGCCCGGGAACTCCTCGGCGTCGATCTGTCGAAGCAGCAGCAGAGCTCCGATTGGGCGGCCGAGACGCTGACCGAGGCGCAGGTCGCCTATGCGGCGTCCGACGTGCTCCATCTGCACGCCCTCAAAGATAAGCTCGAGGTCCTGCTCGCCCGCGAGGAGCGCAGCGAGATCGCGGCCGCCTGCTTCGCCTTCCTGCCGACACGCGTCCGCCTCGATCTCGCCGGCTGGCCGGAAGAAGACATCTTCGCCCATTCTTGAGCCGCCGTTCGCGCGACCGGATTTGCGGTCGCGCGGGAGGACCGCCATATAATGGGCTCCGTGCGGAGCCTTCGGTCCGGTTCGTCGGAAGCGTTCCCGGGGGAACTCCCGGCGAGACGTCAACGGGGCCGGTGGGGCAAACGAGGATCTGCGAGGCATGAGCGACGCGCCGTTGCGCTCGGCACCGTCCGTCTACGCGACCCGGAACGAGCCCGCGCCGACGCCGGGCCCGCGGCAGGGGGCGCGCGACATTCCGGACGACATCGACTATCGCCGTGAGAAGGCCCGCCGTCTCGCCAGCGGTCACAGTCGCCGCGTCCGGCTCCTGCGGGTCGTGCTGCCGCTGGCCGCTCTCGTGATCTTTCTCGGCGTCGCCGGCTTCAGCGTCGTCAAGTCGATGATCCCCGACAGCTTTAAGCTCGGCGGGATCGGCCTCTCCTCCGAGGGCATCGTGATGGAGAACCCCACCTTGTCGGGCCACGCCGGCGAGCGCGTCTATCAGATCCACGCCGACCGGGCGATCCAGCACATCGCCGATTCCTCGCTGATGTCGCTCGAGACGATCACCGCGCACATCACGACGGCGGACGGCAACAAGGTGACGCTGACCTCGAATAAAGGCCTCTACAACAGCAAGGCCGAAACGCTGCGCCTCGACGGCGACATCCACATCGTGGCGGCGAACGGCCAGAGCGCCGACATGAGCTCCGCCGACATCGACCTGAAGACCGGTCTCGCCTCCAGCACGACGCCGCTCACGCTGCGTTCCGGCCAGGGCCAGATCGAAGCCGGCGCCGGAACCGTTGCGCAGAACGGCAGCACTATGGTCTTTAAAGGCGGTGTAAAGGTTACCATGCATCCTGCCGCAAAGGGCGGTCAGGTCGCACCTGCGAACAACGCCGCCAAGCAGCCCGCGCCGGAGACCCTCCCATGACGTTGTCGCTCGTCCCCTCGATGAAGCTTCCGCTGGGTCGCCGCGGGCCGTCCGCCTTGTTGGCCGCGGCGCTGGGTCTCGGCGTCGTGACGGCCCTCGCCGGGCTCGCCGCTCCCGCTTTCGCCCAGGGTCAAGCCACGGCACCCGGCGCCGCCGCGCCCGGGCAGACGCCGGGCTCGTTCGGCGGCTTCGGCGGCGACAACAAGCAGCCGATCCAGATCGAATCGAGCGAGCTCGAGGTCAAGGACAAGGACGGCATCGCCATCTTCACCGGCAACGTGATCGCCAAGCAGGGCGATTCCACCCTCGAGACCGAGAAGATGATCGTCCACTATGCCGGCAGCGCGACCTCCGAGAACGGGGCGAAGCCGAGCAAGGCCGGGGCGAAGGCCGCGGCTGCGCCCGCCGCGACCGCAAGCGAGCCTGCCGCGCCCGCGGCGGGCGGCAGCGTGCTCGGGGGCGGCGCCCAGAACCAGCAGATCGAGAAGCTCGAGGCGATCGGCAAGGTGTTGCTGACCTCGAAGGATCAGTCCGCGACGGGCAATTACGGCATCTACGATTCGAAGGCGCAGACCTTCGTGATGACGGGCAATGTTGTGCTCACCCAGGGCAAGAACGTGGTCAAGGGTGACAAGCTCACCGTCGACCTCGTCACCAACAACGCGCACGTCACCTCGAACAAGCGCGTTCAGATGCTCCTGATTCCGGGGCAGGGGCAGAACGGCGGCGCGCCGGGGGCGCCGGCCGCGAAATCCAAGACGCAGTGAACCCGGCGGATCGCTCCGCCGGCTTTCGAGTGCCTGACCGCCGGTCGACAGCCGGGCGCCGCCCGCGCATGTCCCCGCGCCAGTTCGGATCATTGCATGACCTTGTTGCGTAGCAGTTCGCGCGAGCGGAAGCCGGCCGAGCCGGCGGCGTCACCCCGTTCGCTCCCACCGGATTCGGCGAGGAAAGAGCGCGTGGCGCAGGCTGACACGAATGACATGGGGGAAGGCGAGGAGGGGGTCGGTCACCTCATCGTGCGCAGCGTGGCGAAGAGCTATCGCCGCCGCACCGTGGTCCACGATGTCAGCCTCTCCGTCTCCCGCGGCGAGGCCGTCGGCCTGCTCGGGCCCAACGGCGCCGGCAAGACGACGGTGTTCTACATGATCACCGGGCTCATCCGTCCGGATCACGGCGCGATCTCCCTCGACGGTTTCGACATCACCAAGCTGCCGATGTACCGCCGCGCCCGCCTCGGCATCGGCTACCTGCCCCAGGAAGCCTCGATCTTTCGCGGCATGACCGTCGCGGAGAATATCCGCTCGGTGCTCGAGGTGATCGAGCCGGACCGCCACCGGCGCGATCAGGACCTGGAAATGCTGCTCCAGGAGTTCCGCGTCGAGCATCTGCGTGACCAGCCTGCGACCGCTCTGTCGGGCGGCGAGCGGCGGCGCGTCGAGATCGCCCGCTCGCTCGCGAGCCGGCCCTCCTTCATGCTGCTCGATGAGCCGTTCGCCGGCATCGACCCGATCGCGGTCGGCGACATCCAGATGCTGGTGCGCCATCTCACCCGCCGCGGCATCGGCGTGCTCATCACCGACCACAATGTGCGCGAGACCCTCGGCCTGATCGACCGGGCCTACATCATCGCGTCCGGCAAGGTGCTCACCCACGGGCTCCCGGCGGACATCGTGGCGAACTCCGACGTGCGCCGCCTCTATCTCGGCGAGCAGTTTACGCTTTGACGGCGCCGGCCCGCCGCGCTAACGAAAAGAGAGACAGGCAAGAAACGGACCAAGGCGCGGTTGGGGCAACCGACAGGCGTCGAGCCGTCGGCTGGGCCGCCGGAGTGGTTTGGCGCCCAAGTGAGTTGGGGTGATGGCGCTTTCGCAGAAGCTCGAGTTCCGACAGACCCAGTCGCTCGTGATGACGCCGCAGTTGATGCAGGCGATCAAGCTTCTGCAATTGTCGAGCCTCGACCTCAACGCCTTCGTCGACGCCGAGCTCGAGCGCAATCCCCTCCTCGAACGCGACGAGGCGCCGGAGGGCGCCGCGCCGGGGTCCGACGGTGCGGACGGCGGGCGGGATGAGGGTGGCTCCGATGGGGGGGCGGATTTCTCCCCCGATCCCGGCGACCGTGGCGAGGCCACCGAACGGCCCGAAGGCTTCGACCGCGACCTGGAACGCGCGCCGGGCATCACCGAACCGGCCGGCCGCGAACTCGACGTCGCCCTCGGCGACCTCTTCCCCGACGATTCGCGAACCGCCAACGAGCCCCGCGATCTCGATCCGGGACGCCTCACCGGCGAGGCCTGGAGCGGCACGGGAGGCGGAGGGGAGGACATCGATTTCGATTCCTTCGCCGCCGGCCGGCCGACGCTCTACGACCATCTGATCGCGCAACTCGCCCTCATGGTGCGCGACCCCGTCGAGCGCATCGTCGGTCAGGCGCTGATCGAGGCGATCGACGATGCCGGCTACCTGCGCGCCGAGATCGGAGACATCGCCGCCCAACTCGGGATCGACGTTCTCGCCGTCTCTCGCGTTCTTGCCATCGTCCAGCGCTTCGAGCCGTCGGGCGTCGGCGCGCGTTCCCTCGCCGAATGCCTGACCATCCAGCTCGCCGAGCGCAACCGCCTCGATCCGGCGATGCGGGCGCTGATCGACCATCTCGATCTCGTCGCCCGCCACGACCGCGCGCGGCTCAAGCGGCTGTGCAGCGTCGACGACGAGGATCTCGAGGAGATGCTCGCCGAACTCAAGGCGCTCGATCCGAAGCCCGGCCTCGCCTACGCCCCGTCCGATGCGGTGCAGACCGTGGTGCCGGACGTGCTCGTGCGCCCGACCGCCGACGGCTACCGCGTCGAGCTCAACACCGACGCCCTACCGCGGGTGCTGGTCAACCGCTCCTATCACGCCACCGTCGCCCGCACCGCGCGCTCGGCGACCGAGCGCAGCTATTTTGCTGACTGCCTCCAGACGGCGAACTGGCTGGTGAAGAGCCTCGACCAGCGCGCCAAGACGATCCTCAAGGTGGCGACCGAGATCGTGCGCCAGCAGGACGCCTTCTTCCGCCACGGCGTCGCGCACCTGCGGCCGCTCAACCTCAAGACCATCGCCGCCGAGACCGGCATGCACGAATCGACGGTGAGCCGCGTCACCGCCAACAAGTACATGGCGACGACGCGGGGCATCTTCGAGTTGAAGTTCTTCTTCACCGCGGCGATCGCCTCCGCCGACGGCGGCGAGGCCCATTCGGCCGAGGCGGTGCGCCACCGCATCCGCCGCCTGATCGAGGCCGAATCGCCGGCGGAGATCCTCTCGGACGACGCGATCGTGCATAGGTTGCGCGAGGATGGCGTGGAGATTGCCCGCCGAACCGTCGCTAAATATCGGGAATCACTTGGAATTGCCTCTTCGATGGAGCGCCGGCGCGAAAAGGCCGCTGGTCAGCGGGCCTCTTGAGGCTTAACCATTGAGGCAATGATGCGGCGTTGACTCTGCCTCGGGCCCTGATAGAACGCCGCGTCGGTCACGCCCGGCCCGACGGTCCGGGAAGGAAAAGCGAGCCCGGCGACGGCTCCGTCGAGCCGGATCGAGCGGGCCGATCAGAGGATCCGATGACGCTGCGCGTTTCGGGAAAGAACATCGACATCGGTGAGGCCCTGCGGAGCCGCATCGAGACTCGCATCAGCGAGATCGTGGGCAAATATTTCGAGGGCGGCTACAACGGGCACGCCACGGTCGAGCCGGAGGGCAGCGCCTTCCGAACGGATTGCTCGATCCACCTCGATACCGGCATCGTCCTGAAATCGAGTGCGGTCGCCCACGACGCTTATCAGAGCTTCGACGCGACGGCCGATCGCATCGAGAAGCGCCTGCGCCGCTACAAGAGCCGGCTGCGCGGCCGCCACGGCCACCACGACCAGGCGTCCGGTGCCCTCGAGGCCGCCGCCTACGTGCTGGCCTCGACGGAGACCGAAGAGGAACTGCCGGCGGACCACAGCCCGCTGGTGATTGCCGAGACCTCGACCCGCATCAAGACGATGACCGTCGGCATGGCGGTGATGGAGCTGGACCTGACCGAAGCTCCGGTGGTGGTGTTCCGCAATGCGGCCCACGGCGGCGTGAACGTCGTGTTCCGCCGTGCGGACGGCAACGTGAGCTGGATCGATCCGGCCCTCATTGCGACGCCCAACGGAGCCTGAGGCAACCCGCCGGCCCGCGGTCTCCCCCGCGGCCGGCACGAGGCGACGAATGAAAGCTCTAGGATGGCTTCGTCCGGCATTGTCGTCGGCCGGAGCGGCCCGCGTGGCCGAGCCCGTACTGCACAGCACGGCGGGCATGAACCTTGCTGCGTCTCCCCTGCGACGCGTCCTGTCCAACGCGCGCTTTGCCGGCGAACCTGCCGGCCGGGAGAGGACGCCCAGCCGACCCGGGTCGGAAGGAGATCAGGCGATGGATCTGAGTGATCTCTTGAGCGTGGAGGGCATCGTCCCCGCGCTCAAGGCGGGCAGCAAGAAGCAGGCTCTCCAGGAACTGGCGGAGAAGGCGGCGGTGATCGCGGGGCTCGATGGCCGCACCGTGTTGGAAACGCTGCTCCAGCGCGAGCGGCTCGGCTCCACCGGGGTCGGCCACGGCGTCGCCATTCCCCACGGCAAGATGCCAGACTTGAAGCGCATCGTCGGCGTGTTCGCCCGGCTCGATCGCGCCATCGATTTCGAAGCGCTCGATGACGAGCCGGTCGATCTCATTTTCCTGCTACTCGCGCCCGAGGGCGCCGGCGCCGACCACCTCAAGGCGCTCGCCCGGATCGCCCGTGTGCTGCGTGACGGGGCAATCGCCGCCAAATTGCGCGCCACCACCGACGCGACCGCGATCTATTCGCTGCTGACCCAGCCGCTCGCCTCGAACGCCGCCTGAGCGGCCCTGCGGCCACGCCTGGCTCATGTGAGGCCCGCCGCGGGACGGCGCTCTTTTGGGTCACCCCTCTTCCTTCTCCCCGTCGGGGAGAAGGTGCCCCGCAGGGGCGGATGAGGGGCTGAGCCCGGCTCAAGGCGCGTCCGCGATCTTCTTCAAAAAAATCCCCTCATCCGGCCTATCGGCCACCTTCTCCCCGCCAGCGGGGAGAAGGGAAGGGTGCACGTATGCGCCGTCTCGGTCGACGCACGTCCCCGCCTACGACGCGCCCGTCAGTGGACGCTCACCGTCACCATGTCGTGCTCGGCCGCATTGGCGACCGCCGCTTCGCGGCTGTCGGTGAGCAGAATCGGCGTCCCGTCGGCGGCGAGCAGCGCGAACAGGTCGAGGCCCGGCTGCAGCGCGGGCGCCTGCGGGAAGATTCGCGCCACGTCTTCCGAGCGCAGCGCCTTGATGTAGGTGATGTGACCGGTGCCGATCGCCGCCAGGTTCTCCGGCGACAGGTCATTCGGCGAGGCATTCACCTCGGGCTTCCGGTCGTGGTGCATGTCGTTCATGACTCGCTCCTTTCGATCCCCCGGTCTGGCGGGATCATCCCGTGAGCAACGGCTTGTGAGCAAAGGCTTGGATGCGCTCCCGCACCCTGCCGTCAGTCGCCGCACGCGATCTGGATTTTCCGCACGATGCGTTCCGGCTCCGGCCGCGCGAGGTCGATCGCCAGCAGTCCATCCTTCAACTCCGCGCCGAGGATCTCGATCCCTTCGGCGAGAACGAAGGTGCGTTGGAACTGCCGGGCGGCGATGCCGCGATGGAGGAATTGCCGGGTCTTGTCGTCGTCGATCTGACGGCCGCGGATGACGAGCTGGTTCTCTTCCAGCGTCAGGTCGAGCTGGTCGCGGGTGAAGCCGGCGACCGCCAGCGTGATCCGCAACACGTCGCCGTGGCCCCCGCGGGGCGGCAGACGCTCGATATTGTAAGGCGGATAACCGTCGCTCGCCGCTTTCGAGACGCGGTCGAGCGCCCGCTCGATCTCGTCGAAGCCGAGCAGGAACGGACTGGAAAAGGTCGTCATACGCGACATCGGACGAGCCCTCGTGAGCAAGCGGCTTTCTTCTCGTTCCGTGCCCCGCACGGGGCGCAGGCACGGGCCGGACCCGTCTGGCGGCATCCGGAGGGCTTTGCGATTCGGTCGAAGTCGCTGTCCCGTGACCCGAATATGGTCTGCCCGCCGCAGCGGTTCAAGCGGGCGGGCCTGGCGCACGCTGAAAGGCGCGCGGCTCAGTCGCGGGGCAGCAGGCGGTCGAGATAATCGAGCTCGAGCTGCGAGCGGCCGAGCTCGCCGAGCCGGCGGCGCAGTTCGTCGAGGATGCGGCGTGCCCGCTGGATGTCGATCGCGTCCGGCACCTTCACGCTTGAGCCGAAATCGGTGCCACGGCTGCGGCTCGAGCGGCCGAGCGGATCCTCGTCGCCGGACGCCGTGCCGCCTTCCCCGGGCGCACCCTGCTCGTCGCCGTTCTCGCGGGCCATCTGCTCGGCCAGCGATTGGGCGCCCTTGCGCAGCGCTTCGAGCGCCTCGCCCTGGCGGTCCACCGCGTCGCTCGATTCGCCGCGGCCGAGCGCATTGCCGGCTTCGCCCATGGCGCGGCCAGCGTCGCCGAGCGCATCGCCCGGATTGCCGCCCTGGCCCTGAGCACTCTGCCCCGGCTCGCCTTGGCCCTGGCCGCTCTGGCCTTGTCCCTGCTGCTGGCCTTGCCCCTGCTGACCCTGCCCTTCGGCCTGACCGCCTTGCCCCTCGCCCCTCTGGTCGCCGCGCTGGCCGGGGCCGAGCCGCTTCATCAGGTCCTGAAGGTCGCGGTTGAGGGCGTCCTGGCGATCCTGGAGCTGTTTCAGGCGCTGCTGGCGGTCGCCGCCGCCGGGCTGGCCCGTCTCGCCGTCGCCGTTGCCGGGGTTCTGACGGTCGAGATTGTAGGTCTCGTCCATCAGCCGCTGCTGCTCCTGGATCATGCGGCCGAGCTTGTCGAGCTGCTGGGACTGCTCCGAGCCCTGACCCTGCTGGCCGGGCTGACCCGGACGGGCCATCTGGAGGCCCTCCAGCATCTGCTGGAGTTCGGAGAGGAGCTGCTCGGCCGCCTCGGGCGAGCCGGTGCGCGCCAGTTCCTCGGCCTTGCGCAGCATTTCGTCGAGGTCCTTGGGCGTGACCGTGCGGGCGTTCTGGTTGCCCTGCTGGGGCGCCTGCGGGTTGCGCCGCATCTCCTCGGCGAGCTCGCGCAGATAAGTCTGCATCGCCTGGCGGAGTTCGTCGGTGAGCCGGGCGATCTCCTCGTCCGAGGCACCGTTGCGGATCGCCTGCTTCAGCCGCTCCTGGGCGTCGCGCAGCGCCTGCGCCGCGGCGGCGTGGCTGCCGTCGTCGATCGCGATCGCGAGGTCCCACAATTCGTCGAGGATCGGCTTCAACTGCGCGTCCGTCGTCGCCGCCGCGAGGTGCTGATAGGCGAGGCGGGTGCCGAGATAGGACGTCGTGGTCGGGAAGATGCCCTCCGGCGCCAGCATCAGGGCGTCGAGCGAGGTGATCGCGGTGGGCTGCGCGCGGGCGTCGAGGGCGAGGTTGCGGCGCTGCTCGATCACCGCGCGGGCGAGCGGCTCGCGGAACGGGTGCTCGGGCAGAGTGATCGTGACCGGCGGTGTCACCGCCTCGTGGCCCGCCTCGTCGCGGGCGACCAGCACGACGGCGACGGTCGAGCCGGCATAAGGATGCTTCGTCAAGTCCGCGACCGTCTTCGCCGCGCCGGCCTTGCCGCCGGCGGGGAGGCTGAGGCGGACCTTCGGCGCGTCGACAAGCGGGCGCCGGGCGGCCGGATCGCCGCCGTTCGGGTCCGGCATCGGGGTGATGCGTGCCTCGGCATCGACGATGCCGTAATCGTCCTTCACCTCGTAGGCGAACTCGACGCCGCCGGCGCGGGTGCCGAGGGGATCGGCGAGCCACTTGATGGTCGGTGGGTGGTCCGGATCGACGGCGAGCGACCAGCGGGCGAGCTCGTCGCCACCGTTCGTCACCTTCACCGTGCCGTCGCCGGTGAGCTTGGCTTTGCGCTCGACCTGATCGGCCGCAGCCGTCGCAGGGGCGGCCGCCGGGGCGGGGGGCTTGCCGGTTTCCTTGTCCGCATCCTTGCCGGCCTCCGGCTTCGCGGCCGGTGTCGGCTCCAGCGGGCGCTCGCCGTTGGCGTCGGCGAAGGTCACGGCGGCGTCCGGCGCACCGTGGACGCGCACGACGAGCTCGCTGCCCGCGGGCACCTTGACGATCCGGTCGGTCGCCGCGGCGGCGTCGCCGGTCAGGAAGATCGGCGCCCGACCCGTATAGCCGGGCGGGGTGATCCAGGCGTCGAGGCGGATCGGTTTCGCCTCGCCGAGCGGTCCGAACGGCCGGAAGGCGCTCTCGATACGCTCGCCGTAGGATCCGTAGCCGGCGAAGAGTCCGACGAACAGCGCCATGCCGACCAGCGCGCGCAGGGCCCACGGGTCGTGGCGATAGAGGGCGGGGCGGGGAAAGCCGGGCGCGAGCGCCGCGAGGCGCTCGACCGCGCGGCGGCGGTGGGCCTCCCACAGGGCGGACGCAGCCGGGCTCAAGGTCGCGGCGGGCTTGTCTTCCAGGGTGGTGAGCGGGCGGTGCGGCAGGCCCGACACCGCCTCGATGCGGTGCACCGCCTCGGCGCGCGACGGCCGGCGGGTGCGCACGGCGAGACCGAGGCTCGCGACGAGCGCGCCGGCGAACACGACGAGCACGGCGAGCCGCGGCCACGGGCCGATCGCGAGCCACAGGCCGAGCCAGGACACGGCGACGAAGAGGGCTAGAATGCCGAGGGTGAGGGCGAGCCGCGGCCACAGCCGCTCCCACAGGAGCGAGCGGGCCGCCCGGGCCACGAGCACGGCGACGCGCTGCTCGGCCGGGCCGACCGGGCGCTCGTCGTCTGCCATCGGGCTCACGGGTTCGGCCATCGGGCCATCCCATCCTCGCGCCGCGCCCGATCCGGCGCAGGCGGATTGATCGATCCCGAAGGCCCGCGCGGAGGCTCCGCACGACGCTCAGGGCGCGAAAGGCACCGACTCGCCCTGCCGATGCTCGCGGGCCGCCGGGCGGACCGCGAATGATAAGAATAAGCGTCGCAGGCCACGGCGGCGAGAATCGGGCGGCCGTTTTTGCAGATTTTTTGCGCGCCCGCCCGTCAGGCCCCGGCGATCCACGACGGCACCTGGTCGAGCCCGATCAGCGCCTCGTAGGAGGAGCGGGGGCGGACGACCTCGAAACGGTCGCCCGACACCATCACCTCGGGCACCAGCAGTCGACTGTTATAGGTCCCGGCCTGCACCGCGCCATAGGCCCCGGCGGACAGGATGGCGATGAGGTCACCCCCGGTGACCGGTGGCAGTGGGCGCGCCTGGGCCAGGAAATCGCCGGATTCGCACACCGGCCCGACGACGTCGACGATCGTGCGCTCCGCCCCGACGGCGGCCTCGGCCACGGTGCGGATCTCGTGGTGGGCCTCGTAGAGGGTCGGCCGGATGAGGTCGTTCATGCCGGCATCGACGATGACGAACGACTTCGCCGCACCGTGCTTCAGATAGACGACGCGGGTGAGGAGGATGCCGGCATTGCCGACGAGGAGCCGCCCCGGCTCGAACAGGATGCGGCAATCGAGGGCGTGGGCATGGCGATGCACCACGGCCGCATAGGCGGTCGCCTCGGGGACCTCGCTGTCCTCGCGGTAGGCAATGCCGAGGCCGCCGCCGAGATCGAGATGGTGGATGGCGTGGCCGTCGGAGCGCAGCACGCTGACGAGCTCGGCGAGCCGGGCGAAGGCCGCCTCGAAGGGCGCGAGTTCGGTGATCTGCGAGCCGATGTGGGCGTCGATGCCGGTTACCGCGAGGCGCGGTAGCGCGGCGGCGCGGCGATAGACCTCGCGGGCGTCGTGCCAGGGGATGCCGAACTTGTTCTCCGCCTTGCCGGTCGCGATCTTGGCGTGGGTCTTGGCGTCGACGTCCGGGTTGATGCGCAGCGACACCCGGGCGGTGCGGCCCATCGATTGCGCGACCTGCGAGAGGAGGTCGAGCTCGGGGACCGATTCGACGTTGAAGCAGAGGATGTCCTCGCCGATCGCGTAGGCCATCTCGCGGGCGGACTTGGCGACGCCGGAGAACACGATCCGCTCGCCCGGCACGCCGGCGGCGCGCGCGCGCCGCAATTCGCCCTCGGAGACGACGTCCATGCCGGCGCCGAGACCGGCGAGCAGGGTCAGCACCGCCTGGTTGGAGTTCGCCTTCATGGCGTAGCAGACGAGCGAGGGCAGGTCGGCGACGGCGCCTGCGAAGCGGGTGTAGTTCTCGGCGATCGCGGCGGTCGAATAGACGTAGACCGGCGTGTCGACCGCGGTCGCGATGGCGGGCAGCGGCACCGATTCGGCGTGGAGGATGCCGCCGACATAGGAGAAGTGTCTGTTCACGGGGGGACTTCCGGGGGCAGCGCGAAGACGGGGAGGCGGGACGCCCGGCGACGCGCGGCGCGCCGCCGGTTCAGGTCGGGACCGTCACGATTTTTTCGGCGTCGTCAGGATCGGATCGAGGATGAAGGGCGTGCTCGGCGCGTAGGAGCCGTTGCCGTCCGGTGACACGCCCGGCGGCGGCTCGACGCCCGCCGGCAGCTCGGTCGCGCCGCGGCGTCCGCAGCCCCCGAGCGAGAGCCCGGCCGCGACCAAAGCGAGCGCGAGGCCGAGGCGAGCGACGTTGCGCCCGAAAGCGGTACGGTCGGAAGCAAAGCGGCGGGGCACGGCGTCCTCCTGGTCCACGGCCCGCCCGCCGGTGCATTCCGGCGGCACGGGACAGGCCCGAGCGTTCGAATTCGGGGGCGCAGCGCCGGCGGCGCTCCGCGAGTCTTCGGTGAAAAGCGTCACCACATGAGCCGAAACGGGCCGCCGTGGCAATCGCCGACGCGCGTCCTTCAGACCGCGCCCGCTTTCGCGGCCGCTTCCTTGGTGAGCCGTTTCAGCCAGGTGCGGGCGGCACGGCGGACATTCTGCGGCGCGGTGCCGCCGTAGCTCGTGCGGCTCTTCACCGAACGCTCCACGGTGAGCACATCGTAGACCTCGGCGGTGATGCGGGCGTCGATCGCCTGCAGCGCCTCGAGAGGCAGCTTGTCGAGGGCGATGCCCTTCTCCGCGGCGGCGGCGACGGCCCGGCCGGTGACGTGGTGCGCCTCGCGGAACGGCATGCCGACGACCCGCACCAGCCAATCGGCGAGATCGGTCGCGGTGGAATAGCCCTGGCCGGCGGCCTTGCGCAGCGCCTTCACGTCGGGCTCGAGATCGCGCACCATGCCCGCGGTCGCGGCGATGGCGAGCGAGAGGCTCGAGAGCGCGTCGAAGGTCGGCTCCTTGTCCTCCTGCATGTCCTTCGCGTAGGCCATCGGCAGGCCCTTCATGACGATGAGGAGGGTGTTGAGCGCGCCGACGATGCGGCCGGTCTTGGCGCGCACCAGCTCGGCCGCGTCGGGATTGCGCTTCTGCGGCATGATCGAGGAGCCGGTGGTGAAACGGTCGGACAGGCGCACGAAGCCGAACTGCGCCGAGCACCAGATCACGATTTCTTCCGCGAGGCGCGACAGGTGCACCGCGGCGATGGCAGCCGCAGACAAGGTTTCTAGGGCAAAGTCGCGATCGGAAACGCCGTCGAGCGAGTTTGCGCCCGGCCGGTCGAATCCAAGGGCGTGGGCGGTGGCGAAGCGGTCGATCGGGAACGAGGTTCCCGCGAGCGCGGCCGAGCCGAGCGGGCATTCGTTCAGACGCTTGCGGGCGTCGGCGAGGCGGCCGCGGTCGCGCCCGACCATTTCGGCATAGGCGAGGAGATGATGACCGAACGTGACCGGCTGCGCGGATTGCAGATGGGTGAAGCCCGGCATCACGGTCGCGGCGTGGCTTTCGGCCTTCTCGGCGAGCGCCTGGAGAAGATCGGCGAGGGCGGCGTCGAGATCGTCGATGGTGTCGCGCACCCAGAGGCGGAAATCCGTCGCCACCTGGTCGTTGCGCGAGCGGGCGGTGTGCAGCCGGCCCGCCGCCGGGCCGATCAGCTCGGCGAGGCGGGATTCGACGTTCATGTGGATGTCTTCGAGCTCGCGCGAGAAGACGAAACGTCCCTCGTCGATCTCGGTCTTCACCGCGTCGAGGCCCGCGTCGATCGCACGCGCGTCCTCCGCCGCGATGATGCCCTGCTGGGCGAGCATGGCGACATGGGCCTTGGACCCGGCGATGTCCTGCCTGTAGAGGGTTTTGTCGAAATCGATCGAGGCGTTGATTTCGGCCATGATGGCGTCGGGGCCGGAGGCGAAGCGGCCGCCCCACATGCGGTTGCTCATGGTCTGAAGTCCCTCGACGCAGTTGAAGTTCGTGACGATCCGGAGAGAATTTGAATGGCCAAGGCCGGCAAGAAGGGCGCGGACGTCGATGCGGCGCCGACCAAGAAGGGCTCGAAGCTGAGCTTCATCTTGACGATCGCCGCCGCGGTCGTCGTCGCAGGGTCCGCCGGCGGGCTCGGCGCGGTATACGTGATGGGCGGCTTCTCTGGCAACGGCGAAGCGACCCGGTGCGCCGACGCGGGTGCCCTGTCGAAGACGCTGACGCCGCTCGCGGTGGGCGAACTCGCCGGCCTCATCACCTCGGGCGAGCCGACCTATGTCGGCGACCTCACTTATCGCCGCGGCGACCGCCGGCCGACCACTCTCGCCACCGAATTGTCGACAGTTCCGGACTCGGTCGCCCTGGTCAATCTGTGGGCGACCTGGTGCGTGCCGTGCCGCGAGGAGATGCCGGCGCTCAACCGGCTCGAGGCGCAGATGGGCCAGGATCGCTTCCAGGTCATCGCGATCAACGTCGACACCCGGGACGACGGCCGCGTCCAGCGCTTCATGACCGACAACCAGATCACCGATCTCAGCCTCAACTACGACCCGACGATGGGCGTCTTCAACACGCTGAAGACCCGCGGTCGGGCGGTCGGGCTGCCGACGAGCCTGCTCGTCAAGGCGCCGGGCTGCGTGGTCGCCGTGCTGCACGGGCCGGCGGCCTGGGACAGCAAGGACGGCACGACGGTGATCCAGGCGCTGCTCGACGGTCCGAAGCCGGAGGCGGCGGCCGAGGGCGGCGAGGGCGGGCACGCCAAGCCCGCGGGCGAAGAGGGCGGCGAGAAGCCGGCCGAAGGGCACTGATGCCGCGATGCCGCCGGGCGCGAGCCCGGCCCGTCAGGCCGGGCGGTCGCGGGTGAGGAACAGCGTGTCCTCCTCCATGAAGCGCACATTGTATTGGAAGCGGAAGCCCGCCTTCTCGGCGACGCGCACCGAGGCGCGGTTCTCCGGGGCGATGAGGCAGGCGGTCCGCCGATGCGCCGTCGTGCCGTCGAGCCAGCCGAGCGCGGCGGCGAGCGCCTCGCTCGCATAGCCCCGGCCTTGCGCCCACGGCGCGAGAACCCAGCCCGCCTCGGGAAGCCCATGGATCGGCGGATCGATCGGCCGGTGGAAATCAGCGAAGCCGAGATCGCCGACGAAGCGTCCGCTCGCCTTCTCCGTCACTGCCCAATAGCCGAAGCCGAGCAGCGCCCACAGCCCGCGATAGCGCAGCAGCCGGGCCCAGCACTCGGTCGGCGTCGAGGGCTTGCCGATGTGGCGCACCACCTGCGGATCGCTCCAAAGCACACACAACGCCTCGAAATGCCCGGTGCCGTGCGCATCGAGCACGAGCCGCTCGGTTTCGAGCCGGACAGGGCGGTCGATCGGGTCGTTCATGGCGTTCCCTTCCGGGTGGTCGCGCGTCGCGGCCCTCGGTAGACCCCGCGTTCAAAAAAGAAAACCGTTCGATTTCCAGCCACGCCCGCGATCACCGTTTTCTGCGAACCGCGCCTTCGAGAGAACCGGGCAGCCGGCGCGCGGCGTCGGCGGGTAAAATTCGGCTCGGCGACCCTTGCCTGTCGGCGGCTCTCCGCGCGACGGGCACAACCGGGTACGCTTGACAAACTCCATCGGGTTAATAGACATTCTGGAGGAACAGATTTCCTCGGGGATGGCTACGATGGCTCTTTCACGACTGCTTTATTCTACGCGGCGCTCCATCCTCGCGGGCGCCGGCGGTCTCGCCCTTGCGGCTGCAATCGGAGCGGGTCCCGTGCTCGCCGATCAGCAGCTCCTCAACGTCTCGTACGATCCGACCCGCGAATTGTACAAGGCCTACAACGAGGTCTTCGCCAAGCACTGGAAGGAGACCACGGGCGAGACGGTCACCATCAAGACCTCGAACGGCGGCTCCGGCGCACAGGCGCGCGCCGTGATCGACGGCCTGCCGGCTGATGTGGTGACGCTGGCGCTCGCCGCCGACATCGACGCCATCGCCAAGAAGACGGGCAAGATCCCGGCGGATTGGGCCTCGCGCCTGCCGCACAATTCGGCCCCCTACACCTCGACGATCGTGTTCCTGGTGCGCAAGGGCAACCCGAAGGGCATCAAGGACTGGCCGGACCTCGTGAAGGACGGCGTCCAGGTCATCACCCCGAACCCGAAGACCTCGGGCGGCGCGCGCTGGAACTACCTCGCTGCGTGGGCGTGGGCCAACAAGGAATACGGCGGCGACGAGACCAAGGTGAAGGCCTACATCGCCGACCTCTTCAAGCACGTGCCGGTGCTCGATTCCGGCGCCCGCGGCGCCACCACCACCTTCGTGCAGCGCCAGATCGGCGACGTGCTGCTCGCCTGGGAGAACGAGGCCTTCCTCGCCATCAACGAGCTCGGGCCGGATTCCTTCGAGATCGTCGTTCCCTCGATCTCGATCAAGGCCGAGCCCCCGGTCGCCGTGGTGGACGGCAACGTCGACGCCAAGGGCACCCGCAAGGTGGCGCAGGCCTATCTCGAATATCTCTATTCGAAGGAGGGCCAGGTCCTCATCGCCAAGAACTATTACCGCCCGAGCGATCCCTCCGCGGTCGATGCGGCCGACCTGAAGCGCTTCCCGGACGTGCCGCTGGTGACGATCGACGACCCGATCTTCGGCGGCTGGGCGAAGGTGCAGAAGACCCAGTTTGCCGACGGCGGCGTGTTCGACCAGATCTACAAGCCGGCCCAATAAGGCCGGCCCCGACGGGCGCGGCGCTTTCCCGGCGCCGCCCGTCCGGTTATCGCTACCGAACGAAGGACCCGGGCGCTCCCCTCGTCGAGGATGAAGCGGGAGAGGCCCGAAGGATCGCAACGGACGTGAAACGGAATAAGGCCTGATGGCTCTTGCCCCTTCTCTGGGGCGTCGGCCGAGCGTCATCCCGGGCTTCGGGATGGCGCTCGGCTTTACGCTCGTCTACCTGTCGCTGATCGTGCTGATCCCGCTCGCGGTGCTCCTCCTTCGGTCGAGCACGGGCGGGTTCGCTTCGTTCTGGGCGATCGCCACGGACCCGCGCATCGTCGCCGCCCTGAAGCTCAGCTTCGGCGCCTCGTTCATCGCCGCGCTCGTCAACGCGGTGTTCGGCCTGATCGTCGCCTGGGTGCTGGTGCGCTACCGCTTTCCCGGCCGCAAGGTGATCGACGCGATGGTCGATCTCCCCTTCGCGCTGCCGACCGCCGTCGCCGGTATCGCGCTCACCGCGATCTACGCGCCGAACGGCTGGATCGGCCAATATCTGGCCCCCCACGGCATCAAGATCGCCTATTCCCCGCCGGCGTGATGGTGGCGCTCGTGTTCATCGGGCTGCCCTTCGTGGTGCGCACCCTCCAGCCGGTGCTGGAAGAGGTCGATCGGGAACGCGAGGAGGCTGCCGCGACGCTCGGCGCCACCCGCGCCCAGACCATCCGCCGCGTCGTGCTGCCGGTGATCCTGCCGGCCCTGATGACCGGCTTCGCGCTCGCCTTCGCCCGCGCCGTCGGTGAATACGGCTCGGTGATCTTCATCGCCGGCAACATCCCCTACGTCTCGGAGATCGCGCCACTCCTCATCGTGATCCGGCTCGAGGAGTTCGATTATCACGGCGCCTCCGTGGTCGCCGCGGTGATGCTGATCCTCTCCTTCGCGATGCTGTTCGCGATCAATCTCATTCAGTCGTGGGCACGGCGGAGGTTCGGTGATGTCTGACGCTGTGGTCGGAACCCGCGCCGCCGTCCGCGCCGCGCCCGCGCACCGCCGCTCGGCGACGACCGAGAGCCCGCTCGTCAAGGCGATCCTGATCGCGCTGGCGCTCGCCTTCCTGGCGCTGTTCCTGCTCCTGCCGCTCGTCACCGTCTTCGTCGAGGCGCTGCGCCAGGGCGTCGCCGCCTATTTCGAGGCGCTGGGTCAGCCCGACGCGCTTGTGGCGATCCGCCTGACCCTCCTCATCGCGGCGATCGCGGTGCCCTGCAATCTGGTGTTCGGCCTCGCCGCGGCGTGGGCGATCGCCAAGTTCGAATTTGCCGGCAAGAGCCTTCTGACGACCCTGATCGACCTGCCGTTCTCGGTCTCGCCGGTGATCTCCGGGCTCGTCTACGTGCTGATGTTCGGGGCGAGCAGCCCGCTCAATCCGTGGCTCACCGCCCACGGCATCCAGATCGTGTTCGCGGTGCCCGGCATGGTGCTCGCCACGATCTTCGTGACGCTGCCCTTCGTCGCCCGCGAGCTGGTGCCGCTGATGCAGGAGCAGGGGACCACCGAGGAGGAGGCGGCGATCTCGCTCGGGGCGAGCGGCTTCAAGACGTTCCTGCGCGTCACGCTGCCGAACGTGAAATGGGGCCTGCTCTACGGCGTGCTGCTCTGCAATGCCCGCGCGATGGGCGAGTTCGGCGCCGTCTCGGTGATCTCCGGCCACATTCCGGGGCTCACCAACACGATGCCGCTGCAGATCGAGCAGCTCTACAACGAATATTCCTTCGCCGGCGCGTTCGCGGTCGCCTCGCTGCTCGCGCTCCTCGCCCTCGTCACGCTCGTCGCCAAGACGCTGCTCGAATGGCGTTTCGCCGATTCGATCGCGGCGGCCACCCGGCGCCACTGAGCGGCGGCGGCCCGAAACATCCGGAACCGTTCGACCATGGACATCACCGTCGATTATGATGCGACCACGGCGGCCCGGCGCGGCCCCGCATTCCTCGAAGCGACAGGGGTACGTGCCGTGCCGATCGGCGTCCGCGTTGAGAATCTGGTGAAGGCCTTCGACCGCACGCCGGCGCTCCACGGCGTGTCGCTCGACATTCCGGGGGGCGAGCTCGTCGCCCTGCTCGGGCCGTCGGGCTCGGGCAAGACGACCCTGTTGCGCATCGTCGCCGGCCTCGAATTCCCGACCGAGGGCACCGTCTATTTCGGCGACGAGGATGCGCTCTCGAAGAGCGTTCAGGAGCGCAACATCGGCTTCGTGTTCCAGCACTACGCGCTGTTCAAGCACATGACGGTGTTCGATAACATCGCGTTCGGGCTGACCGTGCGGCCGGCGGCGCGCCGGCCCTCGAGGCAGGCGATCCGCGACAAGGTGATGGCGCTGCTCGATCTGGTGCAGCTTCCCGGCCTCGAGAAGCGCTATCCGATGCAGCTCTCGGGCGGCCAGCGCCAGCGCGTGGCGCTCGCCCGCGCGCTCGCCGTCGATCCGCAGGTTCTCCTCCTCGACGAGCCGTTCGGCGCGCTCGACGCCAAGGTGCGCAAGGATCTGCGCCGTTGGCTGAAGGAGATCCACGCCCGCACCGGCCACACCACCCTGTTCGTCACCCACGATCAGGAAGAGGCGATGGAACTCGCCGACCGCATCGTGGTGATGCGGGCGGGCCAGATCGAGCAGGTCGGCACGCCGGACGAGATCTACGACAAGCCGGCGACGCCGTTCGTGTTCGACTTCATCGGCGAATCGATCCGCCTGCCGGTCACCGTCTCCCGCGGCGCGGTGCTGCTCGACGGCCGGCCGATCCCGGTCGCGTTGCCGGGCATCGCCGACGGGGCGGGTGAGCTGTTCGCCCGGCCGAGCGACATCGCCATCGCCGCGAACGGGGCGGAAGGGGTGCCGGCGCGCGTGGTCGCGGTGCGCCGCACCGCCGGCCACCGGCTGCTCGAGGCCGAGGTCGGCGCCGATTCCCACCGCGTCGAGTTCGCCATTCCGACCACGACCGACGTCGCGGTGGGCCAGCCGATCGGTCTCGTCCTCACCGCGACGCGGTTCTATCCGGCGGCCTGATCGGGGCGCGTTTTCAGATGGCGGATTGCGCCGGGACGGAGCGGTCGGTCACCGCGCCGGCCGGCTTCTCGCGTCCGCTCCAATGGTCGAGGAAGGCATCGAGCCAAGCCCTGACCGGGCCGTCGTAGACGAAGCGGTTCGCCACATGGGTCGCGCCCGGCTGGGCGCCGGGCGGCAGCACGCGCTGGCTCGCCGAATGGGCCCACCGGTTCATCATCGCGAAGGTGAGCTCGGGGTGGAACTGAATGCCATAGGCGCAGGGCCCGACCTTCATCGCCTGGTTCGGGAACATCTCGCCCTCGGCGAGGAGTTCGGCCCCGGTCGGCAACGCGAAGCCTTCGCTGTGCCAATGATAGACCTGGCGCGGCCAGTGGAACATCCGTTCGCCCGCGGCCGTCGGCCTCAGGGGATAATAGCCGATCTCGCCGCAGCCGTGGGCGTGGGGCGCCACCGTGGCACCGAGCTGGCGTGCCAGCATCTGGGCGCCGAGGCAGACGCCGAGGAACGGCACCTTCTCCTTCAGCGGCACCGCGATCCAATCGATCTCCCGCCGGATGAAGTCGTCCGGGTCGTTGGCGCTCATCGGGCCGCCGAAGATGACGGCGCCGGCATAGCCGTCGAGCGAGGCGGGGAGGGGATCGCCGAGCGCGGGGCGGCGGATGTCGAGGCGAAAGCCGCGCGCCATCAGACCGAGGCCGATGCGGCCCGGGCTCGAACGCTCCTGATGCAGAACGATCAGGATGCGGTCCCGCGGCGCGCGCGGACCTTCCGGGAAAGACTGAGTCAAGAACACCGTGGCGGAATCCGGCTGGTGGAATCCTGGGAGCACCGAGTCGATGCTATGAGGATAGGACCGGATTGTGGCAGCGCAACCCCGCCACGGGGAATTGCGCGCGATCAGTGCCCTTCGCCGTCCGCCCCGCCGTGGTCTTCGCCCTCGTGGCGGTGGGCGACCTGCTTGCGCAGGGTGACGCGGTCGCGCGTCGAGACGCCGAGGAGTTCCGCGACGCGCCACACCGTGTTCTCCTCGAACTCGGTCGCGACGCCGTCGGCGAAGACGGCCTCCCACATCATCTCGACCACGTGGCGGCGGCCCTCGTCGTCGAGCGCGCGCTTGAGGACGGAGGTGAAGCCGTAGAGATCGACGGCCTCGTCGTCGGCGCGCTTCGCCTGCTCGACGAGCCGGTCGGTCTCCTCTTCGGTGAGGCCGTATTGCTTGGAGAGGACGCTGCGGATTCCCGTGCGCTCGCTCTCCTCGACGGTTCCGTCGACGCTGATGAGATGGACGAGGAGCGCCGCGACCGCGAGCCGATGGTCGTCGGGGGCGAAGGCGCGGTCCTGATCGGCCGTGATCTCGTGGAGGTAGTCGCGGATCGCCTTGAACATGGATACTCCTGGGCCCCGTAGGCCGCCGGGGCCTACAGAGCCGCCGGTAACGACGCAAACGCTCGGGAGTTCCTCTCGGTCCACCCCGATCATGGACCATGGAAAGTTCCCGGGCCGCGGTCAATCGTCACGGTGACGGCGGCCCGCTTCCCCGCAGGGCCGTGGCCGGCCGGCCACGGCGTCAGGCGTAGCGCCGGGCCGCCTCGACAGCGAGACCGAGGCCGACGGAGCCGAACGTATCACCTTCGACCACGCGGGCCTCGGGAAGGGCGGCGAGGATCGCCGCGCGCACCGGCGCGAGCTTGGTCGAGCCGCCCGTGAGGAAGACCGCGTCGATCGCCTCCGCCGCGACGCCCGCCTGCGCGAGACAGGCCGAAACCTTGGCGCCGATGCGGACGGCGAGGTCCCCCGTGTGGCGGGCGAGGCCCGCACGGTCGAGCGCGGCCGAGAGGCCGGTCTCGACCCAGGCGAGCGGGATCGCCTGGGGTTCCTGCTCGGAGAGGCCGATCTTCGCGCCTTCGACCTCCATCGCGAGGGTGTGGCCGCGCTCCTCCTCGACGACGCGGATGAGCCGTTCGATCAGCCGCGGCTCGGCCGCCTCGCGGCGCACGGTGCGCAGCTCCGCGAGCAGCCCAGGCCGGTAGAGCCGGTTGATCGCCGACCAGGTGGCGAGATCGACATAATAGCCGCTCGGGATGTCGCGGCCCGGCCGGGTGGTCGCCGAGCGGTAGCCGAGGAGGGGCATGACAACGCCGAGGCTGAGGACGCGGTCCATGTCCGTGCCGCCGATGCGCACGCCCTCGTTGGCGAGGATGTCCTCGCCGCGCTCGGTCCGCCGGTGGCGCTCGGGGCTCAGGCGGACGATCGAGAAGTCCGACGTGCCGCCGCCGATGTCGGCGATGAGGGCGAGCTCTTCGGTCCCGACCTGCCGCTCGTAATCGAGCGCGGCGGCGATCGGCTCGTATTGGAACGAGATCTCCTTGAACCCGATCGAGCGGGCGATCTCGGCGAGCGTGTCCTCGGCCTTGCGATCGCCCTCCGCATCGTCGTCGACGAAGAAGACGGGGCGGCCGTGCACGACGCGCTCGATCGGCCCGCCGGCGGCCCGCTCGCCGCGCGCCTTCACCTCGGCGAGATAATCCGCGATCACCGCCCGGAACGGCACGCGGCGGCGGCCGATCGGCGTCGCCTCGTCGATGAGGGCGCTGCCGAGCACGGATTTCAGGCTGCGCATGAGGCGGCCTTCCTCGCCGCCGACATAAGCGCCCATGGCTGCCCGGCCTATCTGCGGGGCCTCCGCGGGGGGATAGAACACCGCGCTCGGGATCGTCACCGCTTCGCCTTCGAGGGGTGCGAGCGCGACCGCCCCCTCGGCTCCGACGAGGCCGAGCGTCGTGTTCGATGTGCCGAAATCGAGGCCGCAGGCGTGAACATCGCCGTGAAGGCGGGCGCGCGGGGCGCCTCGACCGGCGGAAGCGTCGAGCAGGGTGGACATGAGCGATCTCCGAGGGGCCGCTTCGGTACAGGCTCGCGGCCGCCGGATCAACCCTTCTGACGCCCCTCTTGGTCGGAGACAGCGCCTCTTGTCGTCCGCCGCTCTTTCGCCGCGCGGGTGCATTGATTATGTGAGGGCGACCTTCTCCCACCGGGCGCCCGGCGCGCCCGGCCCCCCGAATTGCCTGGAGGAACGACGCGATGTCGGCCACCGCTTCCCCGTCCGCAGCTCCCACGTCGGCTGCCGCGCCCGCCCGCATTCCGGTGACCGTGCTCACCGGCTTCCTCGGCGCCGGCAAGACGACGCTCCTCAACCGCATCCTCACCGAGGACCACGGCAAGCGCTATGCCGTGATCGTCAACGAGTTCGGCGAGATCGGCATCGACGCGGAGCTGCTCGTCGATACCGACGAAGAAGTGTTCGAGATGAACAACGGCTGCATCTGTTGCACCGTGCGCGGCGACCTCATCCGCACCGTCGAGAACCTCCTGAAGCGGCGCGGCAGCTTCGACGCGATCCTGGTCGAGACCACCGGCCTCGCCGATCCCGCCCCCGTCGCCCAGACCTTCTTCATGGACGAGACGGTGCGTGCCGCCGCCGCGCTCGATTCGGTCGTCGCCGTCGCCGACGCCAAGCACCTCGCCCTGCGCCTGGGCGACACCGCGGAAGCGGCCGGCCAGATCGCCTTCGCCGACATCGTGGTGCTCAACAAGTCTGACCTCGTGACCCCGGACGAACTCGCCGCCGTCGAGGCGCGCATCCGCGCCATCAACCCGTTCGCCACCATCCACCGCACCGAGCGCTGCGCCCTTCCGCTCGGCTCGGTGCTCGACCGCGGCTCGTTCGATCTCGACCGCATCCTGAGCCTCGATCCCGAATTCCTGGAGATCGACGAGCACGATCACGACCATGCCTGCGGGCCGGATTGCGATCACGATCATCACCATCACGGCCACGATCACCACCACCACCATCACCACGACCACATCGAGGAGGCGGGTATCTCGTCGGTGTCGCTCGCGGGCGGCGCGCTCGATCCGGACCGCTTCTTCCGCTGGATCCAGGACACCACCCAGAAGGACGGCCCCAACATCCTGCGCCTCAAGGGCATCATCGCCTTCCGCGACGATCCCCAGCGTTACGTGATCCAGGGCGTCCACATGATCATCGAGGGCGACCACCAGCGCGATTGGCGCGAGGGCGAGACGCGGCAGAGCCGGCTCGTCTTCATCGGCCGCGATCTCGACCGCCAGAAGCTCGAGGCGGGTTTCGCCGCCTGCGCCGCGCAGCAGAACTGAGGCGGCCGTGCCGGATCTCGTCCAGGACGCCCTCGAGGGCTTCGTCGTCACCGCCGCGTTCGCCGGCAACACCCCCGTCTTCGCCCTCGGCGACGGCACCGTGCGCTTCGGCAGCGGCGCCGCCCAGCGCGCCGTCTCGGTCCACAAGGGGGCGATCCTGGTCGCCCGCCCGGACGGCGCCGGCGCCATCCTGACCGCCGGCGACGACGGCCGGGTCTGCCGCGTCACCCCGGACGGGGCGGTGACCGAGATCGCGGCGCGCCCGCGCAAATGGATCGACCGCCTCGCGGTCGGTCCCGGCGGGGCGATCGCCTTCGCCTCGGGGCGCACTGCCTGGGTGCGCTTCCCGGACGGCAAGGAGAAGACGTTCGAGCACGCCCGCGCGATCGGCGGCGTCGCCTTCGCGCCGAAGGGCATGCGCCTCGCCGCCTCCCGCTATGACGGCGTGACGCTGTGGTGGCCGAGCGCCGAGGGCGCCCCCCAGGATCTCGTCTGGAAGGGCATGCACCTCGACGTCACCTTCTCGCCGGACGGCCGCTATGTCGTCACCACCATGCAGGAGAACGCCCTGCACGGCTGGCGGCTCGCCGACGGCAAGCACATGCGGATGACCGGTTATCCGTCCAAGGTGCGGATGGTCTCGTGGTCGGCGAAGGGGCGCTATCTCGCCACCGCCGGCGCCCAGGCCGCCGTGGTGTGGCCGTTCCATTTCAAGGACGGCCCGATGGGCCGCGCGCCGCTCGAACTCGGCTTCCGTAGCGGGCTCGTCACGGCGGTCGCGTGCCATCCGACCGACGAGGTCGCGGTGATCGGCTATTCCGACGGCGCCGTCCTCGCCTCCCGCTTCGCCGACGACGCCCGCGTCTCCCTGCGCGAGCCCGACGGGGCGGCGATCTCGGCGCTGAGCTGGGACGCCTCCGGCGCCCGCATCGCCTTCGGCACCGAGACCGGCCCGGCGGGCGTCATCGACATCTCGGAGTGAGGGGCGGCCCGACCGGTCCTCTCTGTTGGTGTCTTGGCGACCCCTCTCTCACATTTGTTTCCTTCTCCCCGCATGCGGGGAGAAGGTGGCCCGACAGGGCCGGATGAGGGGTCTTCGGCGGCTCGGATTCTTGTGCTAAATATCTGATATATAATTTTATTCTCCCCTCATCCGCCCCTTCGGGGCACCTTCTCCCCGAGGGGGAGAAGGGTCGGACGGCGAGGATAGGGACAGAGGCGTACCCCGCCTTGGACCCTGCCGAAAAGTGCGGTAGCCTTTCGCTATCTGGGGCGGCCGATCCGGGAAGGCTCATGATCCACCGCACCCTCGCGATCATCCTTGCGCTCCTCGTCGGTGCCGCGTTCGCGCAGGTGCCGGAGTTCGGGCAGCAATATCGCCAGCGGCTCGGCGGGGCGATCGGCGAGCTTCAGGCCATCATCGCCGGCTTCGACCAGGACGCGAAGGCGCACGGCCTCGACCGGCAGGCGGCGCTCGCCCGGCTGCGGCAGAATCAGGATCTCGTGGTCCAGGATCAGGCCGTGCGCATGGCCGGCATCGCCGCGCGGCTCGACAAGCTCGAAGCCCAGGACGAGGCCTACCGCACCGCCGGTCCGTTCGGCCGGCTTGTCGCCATCCTCGACAATTACGATCCGACGCTGGTCGAGGGCACGCTCGCGAGCTACGAGCCGGCGATCCCGACGACGCTCGAGGGCGCCGTGACCGCCGGCGCCGGCTTCTTCGCGACGCTGATCGTGCTCTCGCTCGGCGGCCAGACCTTCGCGCTCGTCTTCCGCCGGCGTCGCCGAACCGCCTGACACGCAAGCAGTTGTCCTACGGTCGGGCGCTCAACGAGCCTTTGCAGTATTATGGATTTCCGAATGGCGGCCAGCCCGGCCGGCAGACATCAAGCGACCGCTTGGGTCTCGGTCTTCTTCGCCGCCGCGCAATGGCGGCAGAGGCCGGTCACCTCGATCGCGGCCGATTGCGGCACGAACCCGGTGCCAGCGGTGAGCCGCGTGAGGTCGATGCCGACGGCGGCGGCGGCGAGCTCGCCGACCTGGCCGCACGAGTCGCAGATCATGAAGACGAGCGGGTTCGTCTCGCCGTGGGTGCCGGCGCAGGCGACGAACGCGTTGAGCCGCTCGATGCGGTGGACGAGTCCCTGCTCGGTGAGGAAGGCGAGCGCGCGGTAGACCGAGATCGGGGCTGGCGGCGGCCCGTTCGCGCTCAGGGCCTCGATGATCTCGTAGGCGCCGATCGGCTTGTGGCTGCGGGCGAGGGCGTCGAGCACCGCGCGGCGCTGGGTCGTCAGGCGGGCGCCGCTGTCGCGGCAGCGCGCCTCGGCGCGTTCGACCAGCGCGTCGGCGCAGGCGCCGTGGTCGTGACCCGGCGCCGGAAACGCGGCGTGGTCGCGATCCGCGTCGCCATGTCCCGCGTGATCGTGCCCCGCGTGATCGTGTCCCGCGTGATCGTGACCGGCATGGTCGTGATCGCCGTGACGATGCGCGGACGACACGGGCGCGCCGCCGCTCTCGCTCGGCGCGAAGACCGGTCCATTCTCACCCTTCGAGATGCATCGTTCCGTCATGTCGGCAGGATAGCACGGCTCGTGTAGAAAGTCCGTCGGCGCGGCTCCGACCCCGCATATGGCGGTCGGGCCTGCGGAATTCCAGCGCCGCCCGGTTCGCGACGGTTCGCGGCCGGCGGCGTCGATCTCGCACTTGCGAGGCCGCGTCACACGGGCTTTGATCCGTCGGGGCTGCGGCGCCGGGCCAGCGGGCCCGTCGGACGAACGCTATGCCACCTCCGGCCGGACATCCCGTCCGCCGAAAGCCAAGGAATCGCTCATGTCGCTCAAGGGAAAGACCGCCGTCATCACCGGCTCGACGTCGGGCATCGGCCTCGGCATCGCCAAGTCGCTCGCCGCCGAGGGCGTCAACGTCGTCATCAACGGCTTCGGCGACAAGGACGCCATCGAGGCGGAGCGCGCGGGCCTGGAGACGACCTACGGCGTGAAGGCGGCCTATGACGGCGCCGACATGACGAAGGCGGACGAAATCGCGGCGATGATCGCCAACGCCGAGAAGACCTTCGGCGCCGTGGACATCCTCGTCAACAATGCCGGCATCCAGTTCGTCTGCCCGGTCGAGGAGTTCCCGATCGAGAAGTGGAACGCGATCATCGCGATCGATCTGTCCTCGGCGTTCCATGCCATCCGCGCCGCCGTGCCGGGCATGAAGGCGCGCAAGTGGGGCCGCATCATCAACACGGCCTCCGCCCACGCCCTCGTCGCCTCGCCGTTCAAGTCGGCCTACGTCTCGGCGAAGCACGGCATCGCCGGCCTCACCAAGACGGTCGCGCTCGAGACCGGCACTTTCGGCATCACCGTCAACGCGGTCTGCCCGGGCTACGTCTGGACGCCGCTCGTCGAGAAGCAGATCCCCGACCAGGCCAAGGCCCGCGGGATCAGCGAGGACGAGGCGAAGAAGATCCTGGTGGCCGCCCAGGCGACCAAGGAGTTCGTCACCATCGAGCAGGTGGCGGCGCTGGTGACCTTCCTCGCCCAGCCGATCTCCGCCTCGATCACCGGCGCGATCATCCCGATCGACGGCGGCTGGACCGCCGAATAATCGTCGCTCCCCAGGCCGGCGTGGCAACCCCGCGCCGGCCCCTCCTTCTCCGGACACGCACCAGATGGCGCCCGAGAGCCGTTCCGCCGTCGCCCTCGCGATCCTCTCCGCCGTCCTGTTCGGGGCGAGCACGCCGTTCGCGAAACTTCTCGTCGGCGACGGTCTCGATCCGTGGCTTCTCGCGGGCCTCCTCTATCTCGGCTCTGGCCTCGGCCTGTCGGTGATCCAGGGTCTGCGGCGCCTGCGCGGCAGGGCCTCCGAAGCGCCGCTTCGGCGTGCCGATCTGCCCTGGCTCGCCTTGGTCGCGTTCGCCGGCGGCGCGATCGGCCCGGCCCTCCTGATGATCGGCCTCGCCACCACGCCGGCCTCGACCGCCGCGCTCCTCCTCAATGTCGAGGGGCTCGCGACGCTCCTCATCGCCTGGATCGTGTTCCACGAGAGCGTCGACCGCCGGCTCCTCATCGGGGCCGGGGCGATCCTCGCCGGCGCGGTGCTGCTGTCCTATCAGGGCGGGCCCGGCGGCATCGGCGTCGGTGCCCTCGCGATCTTCGGCGCCTGCCTCGCCTGGGGCATCGACAACAATCTGACGCGGAAGATCTCGGCCGCCGACCCGGTCGCGATCGCCCTCGTGAAGGGGCTCGTCGCCGGCGCCGTCAATCTCACGCTTGCGCTGCTGAGCGGGGCGCACCTGCCGCCCGCAGGCACGATCGCCTTCGCTGGGATCGTCGGGTTCCTCGGCTACGGGGTCAGCCTCGTCCTCTTCGTGCTCGCCTTGCGGGGCCTCGGCGCGGCCCGCACCGGCGCCTATTTCGCGACAGCCCCGTTCCTCGGCGCGGTTCTCGCGGTCGTCATGTTCCACGAGCCGGTGACGGCGACGCTCGTCGCCGCCGGTCTCCTGATGGCGCTCGGGCTCTATCTCCACCTCTCGGAGGACCACGCCCACGACCACGTCCACGCGCCGATGGAGCACGAGCACCGGCACGTCCACGACGCCCACCATCAGCATGCCCACGGGCCGGACGATCCGGCGGGCGAGCCGCACGTCCACGCCCACCGCCACGCGCGGCTTGCGCACCGGCACGCCCATTATCCCGACCTGCACCACCGCCACGACCACGAGGCGTGACGGCGCCTTACGGGCCGAGAGCGCGCGTTCAGGCGAGCGGGAAGCGGTATTCCGCACGGCCGGGCACGTCGACGGCGGCGGCATAGAGCCCGCCGGCGAGCCGTTCCGCCGGTCCACCGGCCGCGGTGGTGATGTACAGCGTCTTCAGATCCGGCCCGCCGAAGGTGCAGTTGGTGATGTTGGTCACCGGCATCTCGACGATGCCGTCGATGGCCCCGCCCGGGGCGACGCGGACGATGCAGCCGCCGCCGTAGCGGCAATTCCACAGCCGCCCGTCGGCATCGATCTGCGAGCCGTCCGGGTGGCCGCGGCCGAAATCGACCAGGAAGGGGCGCTGGTTCGACAGCGTGCCCGGGCCGGCAGCGAGGTCGAACGCCCAGATCGCGTCGGCGAGGGTGTCGGCGGTGTAGAAGGTGCCGCCGTCCGGGCTCCACACCATGGTGTTGGCGATGCCGAGACCTTCCAGCATCACCGCGACCGCGCCGTCGCGGTCGACGCGGAACAGCTTGCCGTCGGTGCCGCCGGCCGGGCTGCCTTCGCCCGTCGGCAGCACGTTGTTGCGCATCGAGCCAATCCACAGCCGGCCGTCGGGTCCGACCGCACCGTCGTTGAAGCGCACCGCCGGGGTTCCCGGCAGGACGAAGCCGTGGTCGCGGCGGGTGTCGGTCTCGGGCTGCCAGAGGATCAGCTTGGAGCCGAGCGAGACGATCAGCGTGCCGGGCCGATCGGTGAGGCCGATCGTCGTCACCGGCTCGTCGAAGAACCAGAAGCGGGTCGACTGGGTCGCCCAATCGTAGCGGTGGATCAGGAAGCGGTTGATGTCGGTCCAATAGAGCGCCTGCTCGCGCTCTTCCCAGATAACGCCCTCGCCGCAGCGGTCGCCCGCCGGCACGATGCATTGCGGCGTCTGATCCATGGTCGCTCTCTCCCCGCTCGTTCGGGCCGTCGTCCGCGGCCCCGTCTCACCGGGCCGCACGCTAATGCGCTTCGTCCGTAGAGGAAACGGGATTTCGCGGTGGGTCGCGCCGCGCCGCCTCGCTTGTCGCCGACGGTCCGCGGGGCCATCTGACGGTGAGGGGCCGGGCCGGGCGCACGCGGTGCGGACGGCCGCCCGACGAGAGGCCGACACAATGCGCTGGCGCAGGCGGGCGGCGGAGGCCGCCGACGAGACGATGATCGAGCCGGAGATCGCGGTGCGCGACGAGGCGCGCAATGCGCGCCGCGTGCGGGCGCGCTTCTGGCGCACCGTGAAACGCGCCGCCGGCCAGGTGCCGTTCCTGGACGAGGTGGTCGCCGCCTATTATTGCGCGTTCGATCCCGCGACGCCCAACCGCGTGCGGGCGATGCTGCTCGCCGCCCTCGCTTATTTCGTGCTGCCGATCGACGTGGTGCCCGATCTGCTCGCCGGCATCGGCTTCACCGACGACATCGCCGTGCTCACGGCGGTGTTCGGGCTCCTGCGCGGCCACATCCGCGACGAACACCGCGCCGCCGCCCGGGCGGCGCTGGCGGTCGAGCCGGAGGACGAGCCGGCCCCGGAGCCCGAGCCTGCGAAGGCTTGAATTTCCCGTACCGCCGCGCCGTTGGCAGTCCCTCCCCAGTTGGGGGAGGGACAGGGCGCCGAAGGCGCCCAGGGTGGGGCCGGCGCCGTAAGGCGCCGGGGCCTCGCGCGAGAGGTTTCGCGTCGTGCCCGGGGTGGACCCCACCCCGGCGCTGCGCGCCACCCCTCCCCCTGGCAGGGGAGGGGTAAAGGTCGTGCTCTTGGAGGGGGTTAGGCTACTAGCCCGCTGCTCTCTGGGCCGCCTCCGCCGTCACGACAGGCCGACGATGCGTCCTGCCGAATCGATGCCGATGTGTTCGGCCGCCGGCACGCGGGGCAGGCCGGGCATCGTGTTGATTTCCCCGCAGATGACGACGAGGAAGCCGGCGCCGGCGGCGAGCCGCACTTCACGTACGGGCAGAACATGGCCCGACGGCGCGCCGCGCAGATCGGGGTTCGCCGAGAAGGAATATTGCGTCTTGGCGATACACACCGGCAGCTCGCCGAAGCCCGCCGCCTCGTAATCGGCGATCTCGCTCTTGAGCCGCGCATCGATCGCGATGTCGGCCGCGCCGTAGATCTCGGTCGCGACGGTGCGGATCTTGTCGAGGAGAGGCAGGCCGTCGGCATAAAGCGGGCGGAACGCCGCCGCGCCGGCATCGAGCACCGCGGCAACCGCGTGGGCGAGGTCTTCCGCGCCCGCCGCGCCGTGCGCCCAATGGCTGCACGAGATCGCCTCGACGCCGAACCGCTCGCGGCAGAAGTCGCGCACCGCCGCGAACTCCGCCGCCGTGTCGCTGGTGAAATGATTGACCGCGACGACGACCGGCAGGCCGTATTTCTTCACGTTCTCGATGTGGCGGCCGAGATTGGCGAGGCCTGCCTTGAGCGTCTCGACGTTCTCCTGGCCGAGCGCGTCCTTGGCGACGCCGCCGTGCATCTTGAGGGCGCGCACGGTGGCGACCACCACCGCGCAATCGGGTGACAGGCCGGCCTGGCGGCACTTGATGTCGAGGAACTTCTCCGCCCCGAGATCGGCGCCGAAGCCGGCTTCGGTGACGACGATGTCGCCGAGCCCGAGACCCGCCTCGGTCGCCACCACTGAATTGCAGCCGTGGGCGATGTTGGCGAACGGGCCGCCGTGGACCAGAGCCGGGCTACCGCCGATGGTCTGGACCAGATTGGGCATGAAGGCGTCGGCGAGGAGGGCGCACATCGCGCCGCTCGTCTTGAGGTCCGCGGCGGTGACGGCGCTGCGGTCGCGGCGGAAGCCGACGATCATGCGGGAAAGGCGCGCTTCGAGATCGGCGAAATCCTTGGCGAGGCAGAACGCTGCCATCACCTCCGAGGCGACGGTGATGTCGAAGCCGCCCTCGCGCGGCACGCCGTTGCGCGGGCCGCCGAGGCCGACGACCAGGTTGCGCAGAGCGCGGTCGTTCATGTCGACGACGCGGCGCCAGGTGATGCGGCGCGAATCGAGGCCGAGTTCGTTGCCCCAATAGAGATGGTTGTCGACCATGGCCGCGAGCAGGTTGTGCGCGGCGGATATGGCGTGGAAATCGCCGGTGAAGTGGAGGTTGATGCGCTCCATCGGCACGATCTGGGCATAGCCGCCGCCGGCCGCTCCACCCTTCAGGCCGAAGCACGGCCCGAGCGAGGGCTCGCGCAGGCAGATCACCGTCTTGCGGCCGATCCGGTTGAGCGCGTCGCCGAGGCCGATCGTCGTCGTCGTCTTGCCCTCGCCGGCGGGCGTCGGGCTGATCGCGGTGACGAGGACGAGCTTGCCCTTGCGCGCGGCGGCCGGCGGCAGCGCGGCCGGGTCGATCTTGGCGATGTGGCGCCCGTAGAGATGGAGATCGTCGGCCTCGAGGCCGAGACCGGCGGCGATCTCGGTGATCGGCTGGAGGCGGGCTTCCCGGGCGATTTCGGCGTCGCTTTTCATGAGGCTGGTCGGTCCGCTTTTCTTAAGAGCAGGGGAGCGGCGGGCCTGCCGTCGCACGACGCAACGGACGGGCCCGCCCGTCGAGACAATGCTCTAGCTCGACCCGCGCCGCCGCGCCATCGCGAAGCGGTGTCGCGGTTTCGACGGGTAGCCGGCGTCATCAGGTGTTCGTCAACGAATCGGCGTTATTTTCCATCCTTCCCACAGGGGCGTCGCGGGATTCGTTGTCCGGCTCAACAGTCATGGCGCCGTCATCGACCTCGGCTAAAGGGGGACTGCGATGACCTTCAATTATCGAAAAACAGTCACCTATCGTTTGGCGCAGACCGCGAAGGCACACCGCGCGCGGTCGAGTTCGCATTTGAGCCGCATCGGACTGCATCCCGGTCAGGAGACCGTGATGAAAGTGCTCGCCGACCAGGACGGGCAGACCATGAGCCAGCTTGCGGCGATCCTCGGGGTGCAGCCGCCGACGGTGACGAAGATGGTCTCGCGCCTCTCGGCGCAGGGCTTCGTCAACCGGCAGGCGTCGGATTCCGACGGCCGCCTCGCCCGCGTCTACCTGACCGATCTCGGGCGGGAGCGGATCGCCGAGGTGGACCGCGCCTGGAAGCGGCTCGAGAAGGAGGCCCTGACCGGCCTCGACGAGAAGGACCGCAAGCGCCTGCGGCGCCTGCTGCGCACCATCGAGCGCAACCTCGCCGCCGCCAACGGGATCGATCTCGATGCCGAGGACGAGGCCGAAGAGGCCGAGGTCATCGGCGACTGAGTCCAAAGCCGATTCGGCGCCGTTTCCCGTCAACATCCTTGAAAGCAGGGCTCGCGCCCGCCGCTCTGCTTGCCACGCGGGGCGCCATGCGCGGTTGCGGGTCGCCCGCCCGCGCGAACCGGTTTATCAGGGGAACGCGGCGCCCCCGCCGCGCTTGTCCTCTCGGTTCGGCCGAAGCCTCGGCCGCGGATCTTTCCGGAGCCTTCCATGACGATCGCTGCCGTCGGCGGAGCCGGGCCCGACCCCCGGCTCAAGGGCATCGGTCTCATGCTGATCGCCGGCGTGTTCTTCGCCGGGCTCGACACCTGCGCCAAGCTGCTCGGGGCGACCCTGCCGGCGGTCGAAGTGGCCTGGCTGCGCTACGTCGTCCACATCGGGCTCACCGTGATCGTGCTTCGGCCTTGGCGGGTGCCGGCGCTGTTGCGCACCAACCGCCTCGGCCTCCAGATCGTGCGCTCGATCTGCCTGCTCGGCTCGACCTTCTTCAACTTCCTGGCGCTCCAGCATCTCCAGATCGCCGAGACCACGGCGATCAACTTCGCCTGCCCGCTCGTGATCACCGCGCTCGCCGGGCCGATGCTCGGCGAATGGGCCGGTCGGCGCCGCTGGATCGCCGTCGGCGTCGGCTTCATCGGCGTTCTGATCGTCATCCGGCCGGGCTCTGGCGCGCTCGCCTTCGAGGCGATCTATTCGCTCTGCTCGATGCTCTGCAACGCCGTCTATGCGATCTACACGCGCCGCCTCGCGGCGACCGAAAGCGCCCAGGGCATGCTGCTCTATTCGGCGATGGTCGGGGCCATCGTGCTCATTCCGGCGCTGCCGGCGGTGTGGGTGCCGCCGTCGGGCGTCGAGGCCTGGATCCTCATCGCGGTGCTCGGCGCGACTGGCGGCATCGGCCATTTCTGCCTGATCCGCGCCCACGGCTTCGCCACCGCCTCCCTGCTCGCCCCATTCGGCTATGGGCAGATCATCTGGGCGGTCGCCTCGAGCATCCTGGTGTTCTCCCAGGATCCGAAGATGACGACCGTCGTGGGGGCTGCCATCATCATCGCGTCGGGCATCTACATCCTGCACCGGGAGAAGCTCGTCGGCGGCCGCAAGTCGGCGCCGCGGGTGGACGGCAAGACGCGTTGAGCGCGACAGGACGCGATCACCTCGACAGAGCGAGCGGAGAGGACCTTTGAACGCACCCGATATCCTGATGACCGACCCGATGCTGCCTCTCGTGGTGGAGGAGATCGAGAAGCGTTTCACCCTTCATCGCCTCTGGGAGATCGCCGATCGCGACGAATTCCTGCGCACGGTGGGCCCGCGGGTGCGCGGTGTCGCCGCCGGCGTGCTGGTGCCGGTCGACGCGGCCCTGATCGATGCTTTGCCGGCGTTGGAGATCGTTGCCAAATTCGGCGTCGGCTATGAATCGGTCGATGCCGTTCATGCGGCGACGCGCGGCGTCGTCGTCACCAACACGCCGGACGTCCTCACCGAGGAGGTCGCCGACACCGCGCTCGGGCTCCTCCTGATGACGGTGCGCCGGCTCGGTGCGGCGGAGCGCTTCGTGCGCCGCGGCGACTGGGGCAAGGCGAAATTCCCGCTGTCGCCGACGCTCCGCGGCCGCACCCTCGGCATTCTCGGCCTCGGGCGGATCGGCAAGGCGATCGCCACGCGGGCCGAGGCGTTCGGGCTCGAGATCGCCTATCACGGCCGCCACCGTCAGGCGGACGTCGCCTATCGCTACTACGACAGCCTCCACGCGATGGCCCGCGACGTCGATATCCTGATGGTCGTCGTGCCCGGCGGGCCGGAGACCGAGAAACTGATCGACGCGCACATCCTGAAGGCCCTCGGGCCGGACGGTGTCCTCATCAATATCGGCCGCGGCTCGACGGTGGACGAAGCCGCGCTGATCGCCGCCCTCGAGGCGCGCACCATCCTCGCCGCCGGCCTCGACGTGTTCGAGAACGAACCGCACGTGCCGGAGGCGCTGATCGCCAACGACGACGTCGTCCTGCTGCCCCATGTCGGCTCGGCCTCGCAGCACACCCGCGACGCCATGGGCCGGCTCGTGGTCAACAACCTCGTCAGTTGGTTCTCGGAAGGCCGGCCGCTGACGCCGGTGCCGGAGACGCCCTTCCCCCGGGGTTGAAGTCGGGCTGCTTGTTATAGATCGGCCTCGCCGCCTTTCCTTCTCCCCAGCGGGGAGAAGGGACGGTAGGGGGAAGTCAAAGCCAATCAGACGAAGGCGGCGCGGGCCATCAGGATCGCGCCGTCGACGGCGTCGGCTTCGGCCGGGGCGAGGTGAGCGCGGATCGGCGGCGGCAGCCAGCCTTCGAGCGGTCCCGACAGGCCGCCGATCAGGCGGACCCTGGGCGCGCCGAGATCGAGCAGGCGCAGCACCATCTCGGCGACCTCGGCGGCCGTTTTGCCGAGGAGATCGAGCGCCGCCCGGTCGAGCTGCTCCGCGTGCTCGAAGACGAGCGGCACGAAGCTTCCATAATCCGTCGGCCGCGCCGTCGAGGTCCACCCGACGATGGTCTCGAGCGAGCCGTCGAAGCGGGCGAGTAGGGCGTCGGTCAGAGGCGTCGCCGGGGCGAGACCCTCGGCCGCCCGGGCGGCTCGGCGCAACGCCGCCTGACCGAGCACCGCTCCACTGCCTTCGTCGGAAATCTCCGGCCCCCAGCCGCCGACATAGGTGCGCTTGCCGCCGACCACGGCGAGCCCGCACGAGCCGGTGCCGAGGATCAGGATCGCTCCGTCGGCACCGCCGCAGGCGCCCCACCAGGCGGCGACCGCGTCGGTGTCGATGGCGACGGTCGCGAACACGCTCTCGGCCGCGGCGCGCAGCCGCTCGCGGTCGGTGGTGAGGCCGGCGCCGGCGAGCCCGAGCCCGGCATGGAGCCGGCCGAGCATAGCCTCGGGCAACCCGGCTTCGGCGAGGGCGGCGCGGGTCGCGGTCAGGATCGACTCCATCACCACGTCCGGCCCGAGCCGCACGTTGGCGGGGCCGCCGCGGCCCTCGCCAAGCCGTTCGCCGGCGCCGTTGCGCAGCCGCGCCCGGCAATTGGTGCCGCCGCCGTCGATGCCGATGAAGAGCGCGTCGCGCATGGGATGTCTCGGGTCTCGCTTCGCCTGTCCGCCGCCGGCGCGCGGATCGTTCCGCACCCCGCCTCGGCCCTCCGCGATAGGGCAAGAGCCGCCCGGCGGGAAGCCCTTTCGCGACCCGGGGTGTCGCGCGTGGGCGGTGATCGGGGGCGTGACCGCCTCAGCCGAGGGCGCCTTCTCACCGTCGGCCTAACGGGGCATGATCGGGGAAAGAGGTGAGGAGGACCGCCCCGTGCACGACGATCACGACCATCACGATCACGGCGAGGACGGCGGCAACGAGGCCGCGCGGTGGAAGTTCGACGGCGTCCAGGTGGTGCCGGGCGGCGCGCTCGATCCAAACACCGCCCAGACGCCGGGCATGGACCGCCGTGCCGCGATCAACCATGCCCGCAATGGCGCCCAGAAGCTGTGGGCCGGCACCGTCACCATTCACCCGAACGCCAAGACCGGCGCCCACCATCACGGGCCGCTCGAGAGCGTCATCTATGTGGTGCGCGGGCGGGCGCGGATGCGCTGGGGCGAGGCGTTGGAATTCGTCGCCGAGGCGGGCCCCGGCGATTTCATCTACGTGCCGCCCTTCGTGCCCCATCAGGAGATCAACGCGAGCACCGACGAGCCGCTCGAATGCGTCCTGGTGCGCAGCGACGGCGAGGCGGTCGTCGTCAATCTCGACATCGAGCCCGTCGAAAAGCCCGAATCGGTCGCCTGGATCGACCCGATCCACCGCGCCTGAGCCGCCGACGCTCGCGGCTCTCTGCGCGCCGCTCTCTGTTAGCCTCTTCTGCCCCGAGGTGCTCCCGTGAGCCGTCCGATCGACTATTATTTCTCGCTTCATAGCCCGTGGGCCTTCATCGGCCACGCCGAGTTCGTCGCGCTCGCGGCGCGTCACGGCCGGCCGATCGTCTACAAGCCGGTGTTCCTGATTGAGCTCTTCGAGGAGACCGGTGGCCTGCCACTCGCCAAGCGCCATCCGGCGCGCCAGCATTACCGGATGATTGAGCTGAAGCGCTGGCGGGACCGGCGTGGCCTCGATTTCCACACCGTGCCGAAGCATTGGCCGTTCTCCCCGGCCCTCGCCGACCGCGCTGTGATCGCGCTCGCCGCCTCCGGCCGCGACCCGGAGCCCTTCCTGACCCGGGCCTTCGCCGCGGCCTGGCAGGATGAGCGCGATCTCGCCGACGAAGCCGTGGTCGCTGAACTCGCCCAGGCCGCCGGCCATGACGGCGCCGCCCTCGTCGACGCCGCGAAGGGCAGCGCGACGGCGGCGACCTATGCCCTGAACCACGCCGACGCAGTGGCCGCCGGCGTGTTCGGCTCGCCGTCCTATGTGGTCGACGGCGAGGTCTTTTGGGGCCAGGACCGGCTCGATCTCGTCGCCGACATGCTGGCGAGCGGCCGCGCGGCGCTCACCGCCGCACCGGATTGAGGCCGCTCAATAGCCGGCGGCGATCATCCGCTCGGTGTACCAGGTGGCGAAGCCGTCCAGGAACCCTTCGGTGAAGCGGGAATAGGGGCCCGGCTCGTAGCCGATGTCCTTCACGCCCGCCTGGGTGAGGGCGACGAGATCGGCATCCTGGGCGTTGGTGGCGCGCCACACCTCGGTGAGGCGCGTCAGGTCGTAATCGACGCCTTCGACCGCATCCTTGTGGACGAGCCACTTGGTGTGGACCGCCGTGAGATCGGGCCCGAGCGGCAAGGCGCGGATCGCGATCGCGTGGTCGGCCATGTAATGGTGCCAGGAATGGTGGGTCCAGAAATGGAGGTCGCCGCTCTTCGGCTCCGTCATCGCCCCGAGCAGCTTGCGGGAGGCGGCGCGGGTGTCGAGCGTCTGGGATTCGCCCTCGCCCTGGATCACGAGGCGCTGGGTGCGGAAATTGGTGACGTGGCCGGCGAGGTGGTCGCAGGCGTGTGAGACGAGCCCGCGTCCCTCCCACTCCGCCATGTGGCGGGCATTGTTGGCCTGATAGGCCGCGACCTCGGCGCGCTCGGCTTCTGAGAGCTGGTCCGGATCGAAGCCGAAATCCTGCACCACGAACGAGACGTTGAGCTCCGGATGGGAGCCCGCGCAATGATAGCACTCGCGGTTGTTCTCCATCGTGAGCTTCCAGTTTCCGTGCTCGACGATGGTCTCCTCGAAGGCGATCTTGGCGTTGCGCAGGTCGAACGGGGCGAGGCGCGGCGTCATCTCGGCGACGAGATCAGCGAAGTCCTCCGGCGCCTCTTCGGCGAGGCAGAGGAACAGGAGCCCTTCGACCGAGCGCAGGTGGACCGGCTTGAGGCCACGGCAGGAGCGGTCGAAATCGGTGCCCATGTGGTCGGCGTGGATGAGGTCGCCGTCGAGCTCGTAGGTCCATTGGTGATAGGGGCAGACGAGCTTGCCGACGGTGTGCTTGCCGTGGGGCAGGAGGCGCGCGCCGCGGTGGCGGCAGACATTGCGGAAGGCGCGCACGATTCCGTCGTCGCCCCGCGCGATCAGGGCCGACGAGCCGCCGACGTCGATCGCGGCGACGTCGCCCGGCTCCGGCACGTCCGCCTCGAAGCCGGCGAAGATCCATTGGCGGTGGAAGAAGACGTCGAGATCGGCCTCGAACACGTCGGCACGGTTGTAGAGGCCGGCGGGGAAGGTGAGGCCGGGCCGGCGGGCACGGACGAGATCGCCGATCGAAAGCTGCGGACGGTCGAGCATGGGAGAGCCTCGCGGGATCGCAAAGCGTGCGCCGCGGGGTGGCGGGGCCGGCGATCGGGTCGAATTTGCCGCGATTGTCCGGCGCGGCGCGCGCCCGCGTCAACGCTGCTTAAATTCGCTCTCGTATGAGCCCAGATTATGCGACGCCTTACGAGGCGGCGTTCGGCGCCTCGCTTGCGAGCCAGCGGGCGAGGGCGAGGGCACCGGACTTCGGGGCGCGGTTCGCGGGCGTCACCGCATAATATCCGCCGTCGGGCACGACCTGCGCCGTGGTGACCTGGACGAGGGTGCCGAGCGCTAGGCTGCGGTCGACGAGCCAGCGCCAGCCGAGGGTGATGCCCTCGCCGGCGAGGGCCGCCGAGATCGCGTCGGTGTAATGATTGCAGCGCAGCGCCGGCACCGGCGCCGGCCCGGGCCGGCCGCAGGCGGCGAGCCAATCGCCCCAGCGCATCCAGGTCGGGTCCGGCACGTCGTAGCCGATCAGGGGGGCGGCGATCACCGCCTCGAGCGTGTCGACGGGGCCGTGGCGGGCGAGGAAGGCGGGGCTCGCCACCAGCACCACCCGGTCGTCGTGGAGGAAATGGGCCTCGCCGTCGCCCCACGCACCCATGCCGTAGCGGATCGTGACGTCGACGCCGTCGCGGGCGAGATCGACCGGCTCGTCCTGGGCGACGAGCCTGAGCCGCAGGTCGGGATGGGCGAGGCGGAAGGCGGAGAGCCGCGGCAGCAGGCGGAATTGGGAGAAAGCGAGGGTCGCCGCGACCACGAGTTCGGCGCCGGCGCTGCGGCGCAAGTCCGCGATGGCGGCGGCGACGTCGTTGAAGGCGCGGGCGAGGCGGGAGGCGAGGGTCGCTCCGGCTTCGGTCAGTTCCACCCGCCGGTGCAGCCGGCGGAACAGCGGCAGGCCGAGATCGTCCTCGAGCGCCTTGATCTGTCGGCTCACCGCTGCCTGGGTGACGCCGAGCTCCACCGCCGCCCGCGAGAAGCTCGACAGCCGCGCCGCCGCCTCGAAGGCGATCAGCGCGGTCAAAGGCGGCAAGGCGCGCTTGAGGCTCATGACGGGCTCCCGGCGCTCGGCCTCGGGAGAGCGAGCGGGCGGAGATCGGGCGGGACTGTCGGACGAACGACGGCGCCGGGAGCGAACCGCCGCCGGCGCCGGGTCGAGAGGCGATCGCGCCGCCGTCCGTGCGGGCGCGGCGCGATCGGAGCGGAACGGATCAGGCCGCCACGCGCTTCGCCTCGATCAGCTTGCGGTTGATCAGCACCTCGGCGATCTGCACCGCGTTGAGGGCCGCGCCCTTGCGCAGATTGTCGGACACGATCCACATCGCGAGACCGTTCTCGACGGTCGCGTCCTCGCGGATGCGGCTGATGTAGGTCGCGTCCTCGCCGGTCGCCTCGTAGGGGGTGATGTAGCCGCCCGGCTCGTGCTTATCGATGACGAGGCAGCCCGGCGCCTCGCGCAGGATCTCGCGCGCCTCTTCGGCCGACAGCGGGCTCTCGAGCTCGAGGGTCACGGCTTCCGAATGGGAGACGAACACCGGCACACGGACGCAGGTCGCGACGAGCTTGATGCGCGGGTCGAGGATCTTCTTGGTCTCGACCACCATCTTCCACTCTTCCTTGGTGAAGCCGTCCTCCATGAAGACGTCGATCTGCGGGATGAGGTTGAAGGCGATGCGCTTCGGGAACTTACGCGACTCGATCGGATCGGAGACGAACACCGCGCGGGTCTGCTCGAACAATTCGTCCATGGCTTCCTTGCCGGCGCCGGAGACGGATTGATAGGTCGAGACGACGACGCGGCGGATGCGGGCGCGGTCGTGGATCGGCTTCAGTGCCACGACGAGCTGCGCGGTCGAGCAGTTCGGGTTGGCGATGATGTTCTTCTTGCGGAAGCCGGTGATGGCGTCGGCGTTGACCTCGGGCACGATCAGCGGGACCTCGGGGTCCATGCGCCAGGTCGAAGAATTGTCGATGACGACGCAGCCGGCGGCGCCGATCTTCGGCGACCATTCCTTGGAGACGGCACCGCCCGCGGACATCAGGCAGATGTCGATCTTGGAGAAATCGACGTTCTCGATCGCCCGCACCTTGAGGGTGGTGTCGCCGAACGACACTTCGGTGCCCTGGCTGCGCCGCGAGGCGACGGCGATCACCTCGGAGGCCGGAAAGCCGCGTTCGTCGAGGATGTCGAGTATCTCGCGCCCGACATTGCCGGTGGCGCCGACGACCGCGACGGAAAATCCCGCGCCGGATTGAACCATGGAAGCCTTCTCCTTCGAACCCTCTCCCGCCGGCCGCCTCGGGTCGCCGCGACGCGGCGCCGATTGCGGCTTCCTCCCCCTCGAACCCCGGGGGAGAGCCGGTCGGGGTTTCGAGGAGGCGTCAGGCCGTCGTCGACGTTTTCGTCGTGCGGATGGTCTTGAGCGGGGTGATGAACGCCGTCGGGCCCGAACGGCCGCGGGACGCGCGCGCAGCCGCCACCGACGCGAAGGCGCGGGCGGGCTGGCTCATCCTGCGGGTGTCCTGTCGGACCATGATCGTGAAAATCCGTGCGGCTGATGGGCTCTGATGACGGAATTCCACGACGCCGTCAACCGGCAGGCCAGCGGCGCGAGGCGGCATCGAGCCCACCAGAGGCGGCTATTGGCGTTCGACGAAGCTCTCCACGGCGGAGTCCCTCCCCTGCCAGGGGGAGGGACAGGCCGGCGAAGCCGGCCAGGGTGGGGCCCGCGCCATACGGCGTCCGGCCGCGGGGATAAGCTCGGCGGGCTCGTTCAGGAGCTGTCGGCCCGGACCCCACCCCGGCGCTTCGCGCCACCCCTCCCCCTGGCAGGGGAGGGAAAATTATGTCGTGTTTGCCGCGGGTTAGATTTTACCGGTCGTACCCGACGGCGGTGTCGTCGCGGTCGGCGGCTTCGACCTCGTCGAGATAGCGGCGCAGCACGTCGGCTTCGCGGGCGAAGCCGACGAGGCGGCCTTCGGGGCTCACCACGGCGAGGCGGCCGACGATCGCCGTCTTGCCGGATTCGAGATGGTTCATCAGCGAATCCGTCATGTGGGCGGTGCGGCTCGGCTTCTCGGCGATCATGCCGGTCGGCAGGTCCGGTGTCGCCAAGGCGGCCTCCAACAGGCGGTCCCGGCGCAGGAAGCCGTCGAACGTTCCGTCGGCGTTCTCCACCGCGAGCACCACGCTCGGCGCGGCGTTCGCCACCATCGCGGCGGCCTCCGAGAGCCGCGCCTCGGCCGGCACCCGCGGCGGGTCCTCGAGCGGCGCGTCGGCGAAGGTGAGCGCCCGGAGCCGCCCGATGTCGCGCGGGCCGGTCAGATCGTGCCCGCGGATGTGGAAGCGCCAGGTCGAGAAGGAATAGCCGAACCAGCGCCGGGTCAGGTGGCTCGCCACCACGACCGCGAAGGCGACGCTGACGATGCCGGCGTGGAGCCCCGTCGTCTCGACGGCGAGGAGGACGATCGCGATCGGCGTGCCGATGATGGCCGCCGACGTCGCCGTCATGCCGATGACGACGGCGAGGCCGACATCGACGCTCGGTCCGAACACCGGCACCAGGACGGCGGCGTGGAACAGCGCGCCGAGGGCGGCACCGAGCAGCAGCGAGGCGGAGAACAGACCGCCGCGGAAGCCCGACCCGACGCACAGCACCGAGGCGCAGCCCTTGGCGACCACGAGCACCAGAAGGGGGATCAATCCCGGCGTGTTGTGCATCAGGTCGCGGATGGCGAGGTGTCCCGGGCCCATCACGAACGGTGTCGCGAACGCGCAGGCCGCGAGGCCGACGCCGCCGACCACCGGCCGCAGCAGCGGCGGCACCTTGAAGCGGGCGAGGACGTGCTCGAGCCCGGTGCAGCCGCGCATCACGGCGATGCCGACGAGGGCGCAGACGACGCCTCCGCCGATCGCCATCAGATAATGCCAATAAGCGAGCCCGCCGACCGGGCCGATCTGGAACAGCGGCTGGTAGCCGAACAGGACGTGGGTGACGAGGCCGCTGCCGCCGGCGGCGAGCAGGGTCGGCAGCAGCGCGCGCACGGCATAGCCGCCGACCACGAGTTCGAGGGCGTAGAGCGTGCCCGTCAGCGGCGCGTTGAAGATCGCCGCGATGCCCGCGGCGGTGCCGCAGGAGACCAGGATGCGCAGGGCGCTGCGGGAGAGTTTCAGGCGCTGACCGAAGACGCTGAGGGTGCCGGCGCCGAGCTGGGTCATCGCCGCCTCGAAGCCGACCGAGCCGCCGATGGCGATCGAGACGATCGAGAGGCCGACCAGCGTCGCGCTCTCGCGCGCCGACATGCGGCCGCCCTTGAGGGCGTTCGCTTCGACGGGGTCGGTGACGCCGAGCCGCTTCGCCCGTTGCAGCGCGACGAGGAGGAGGCCGAGCACCAGCGTGCCGATGACGGGCACCGCCACGAGCCGCCAGGCGGGAACCCCTTCGAGACCCTCGCCGTCGATCGGCCGGGTGAACAGCAGCGTCTGCAGGAACGCGACGACCTCGTGGATGCCGGCGACCGCGAGGCCGACCACGATGCCGCCGACGACCGCGACGGCGAGGAGGATCATCACCTCGCGATCGTCGCGTGCCGATCCGTCCGGCCCCTGTTCGATCGGCCGGGTGCCGCCGAGCGGCTTCGGTGTCGTTGCGGCGGCCCGGGCGGGCGCGGTGGCAGCGGCGGCTTCCATCCGGCGTCGTGCTCCATCGAATCTCGGCGAAATCCTATGCGCGGGGCGAAATCCTATGCGCGGGGAACGGCGCCGCGTCGATAGTCCTCGCGTATTCGCGTCGCGATTCGGTGTCTGGCCCGCACGTGCAGGGGAGAGCGGGCTACCCGTCTCCCGCGGTGCCCGTCCATATTCGCCTAAGGTCTGATCGCGCGCCGCCGTGGTCCTTGCTAATCTGTGCTTGCATCGTGGGCGACCCTTCGCCTCGACCAAGCAACATAATGCCGGCTGAAGCCGGCGAGGGTTCCGGACGGCGCGGGCGGCGGCGTCGGGACCTGAGGGAGGACCGCCCGACCGGCCGCATCGACGGCCGGCGCTTCACCAACACGACCGGCGATCCGCCGGCGCTCCGGAGCTTGCCCGACGTCGCCTCGGCGGCGAACGGCGACGTGCGCCCGGACGTCCGCCGACCGTCGGTCTCGGGAGGACATTGGATGGCGACCATCAGCGCGACAGGAAAAGCCGGCACGTCGGTACGGCCGATGACCGGAGCCGAGAAGAAGGTGATCTTCGCCTCCTCGCTCGGCACCGTGTTCGAGTGGTATGATTTCTATCTCTACGGCTCGCTCTCGGCGATCATCGCCAAACAGTTCTTCTCCGGCGTGAACGAGACGGCGGCGTTCATCTTCGCGCTGCTCGCCTTCGCCGCCGGCTTCGCGGTGCGTCCGTTCGGTGCTCTGGTGTTCGGCCGGCTCGGCGACCTCGTCGGGCGCAAATATACCTTCCTCATCACCATCCTTCTGATGGGCGCCTCGACCTTCCTCGTCGGCATTCTGCCGTCCTATGCGAGCTGGGGCATCCTGGCGCCGGTGATCCTGATCGTGCTGCGCCTCGCTCAGGGTCTCGCGCTCGGCGGCGAATATGGCGGCGCGGCGACCTACGTGGCGGAGCACGCCCCCCACGGTCGGCGCGGCTTCTATACGAGCTTCATCCAGACGACCGCGACGCTCGGCCTGTTCCTCTCGCTGCTCGTCATCCTCGGCACGCGCGTCATCATCGGTGAGGATGCCTTCGCCGCCTGGGGCTGGCGCATTCCGTTCCTCGTTTCGGTGCTGCTGCTCGCGATCTCGGTGTGGATCCGCATGCAGCTCAACGAGAGCCCGGTCTTCAAGCGGATGAAGGAAGAGGGCACGCATTCGAAGCAGCCGCTCGCCGATTCCTTCGGCAACTGGGCGAACCTCAAGATCGTCATCCTGGCACTCATCGGCCTCACCGCCGGTCAGGCCGTGGTCTGGTACACGGGTCAGTTCTACGCCCTGTTCTTCCTGACCCAGACGCTCAAGGTCGATCCGACCGCCGCGAACATCATGATCGCGGTGGCGCTCGCGATCGGTGCGCCGTTCTTCATCATCTTCGGCAGCCTCTCCGACCGGATCGGCCGCAAGCCGATCATCCTGATCGGCTGCCTGATCGCGGCCCTCGCCTATTTCCCGCTCTTCAAGGGGATCACCCACTATGCGAACCCCGCCCTCGAGGCGGCGCAGACCAGCGCCCCGGTGACGGTGGTCGCCGATCCCAACGAGTGCTCGTTCCAGTTCAACCCGGTCGGCACCTCGAAATTCGTGACGTCGTGCGACATCGCCAAGGCGTACCTGGCGAAGCGTGCGGTGAACTATGCGAATGAGGATGCGCCCGCCGGCACGGTGGCGAGCATCAAGATCGGATCGACCACCATCGAGAGCTTCGACGGCCACGGCGTGCCGGCGGCCGATTTCAAGGCGAAGAACGACGCCTTCACCGCCGCCATGACCAAGGCGGTCAACGACGCCGGCTATCCCGCCAAGGCCGACCCGGCGCAGATCAATTACGTGATGACGACGGTGCTGCTGTTCGTCCTCGTCATCTTCGTCACGATGGTCTACGGCCCGATCGCGGCGATGCTCGTCGAGATGTTCCCGACCCGCATCCGCTACACCTCGATGTCGCTGCCCTACCATATCGGCAACGGCTGGTTCGGCGGCTTCCTGCCCCCGATGACGTTCGCTATCGCGGCCGCCACCGGCAACATCTATTCGGGCCTCTGGTATCCGATCGTGATCGCCGCCGCGACCTTCGTCATCGGCATGCTGTTCGTGCGCGAGACGAAGGACGTCGACATCATGGCCTGATCGGCCCGGCCGGCCGTCAGGCGAGGGCGCCGCAGCATGCGGCGCGCTCCAGCTCCCAAGACGCGCCCCTTCGCACGGCGCGCACCGCGAAGGAGATGGCCCGCCGTGCCCCTACGGCGGGCCATCTTGCGTTCGGAAGGCGAGCGGCCGCGGACCGATCGCACCGCGGTGGCTGCGCCTCAGTGGCCGAGCTTGATGCCCGGCAGGCTCAGGCGGTAGGCGAGGACCGTCGTCGGGTTGTCGATCTTGTCGCTGTAGGCCTTGCCCTGCATCACACCCTTCTTCGTCAGGAAGTCGTTGTCGTTGCCGACGAAGAGGAAATAATCGTCCGGCTTCGCCGGATCGAGCGCCGGCACGAGCGCCATCGCCTCCCACTTCTCCGACAGGGTGTTCTCGTCCTGCTTGTCGTTGTGGAGGTTGAGGCCGAACCTGCCGAGATCGTCGGGGTTCAGAAGGTTGAGCAGGATGGCGGTCGAGACCGGCTTGATCGCCGGGTCGAGCACGTTCTTGCCGTCCTGCGCCGGGGCGATGGGCTTCGTGCCCGTCTCGTATTCGGTGCCGGCGAGGTTGGTCGCGCCCGTCGTGTCGACGAGCAGGATCACCTTGAACACCTCCGGCACGCCGGGCTTCGCGCCGAGGCCGTTGCCGTCGCGCGAGAGCACCAGGAAGCGGTGATCGTCGAGCGCGACGACCTCGGACTGGGCCGCCGTCTTGTCGATCTTGCCGTCGCCCTTGGAGGCGATCACCGGCAGCGTCAGCGCATAGACCGCCTTCGGCGCCTTGGGCGTCGGGTTCTCCGCGATGTCGTAGAGGAAGATGCGGGTGTTGGCCCGGTTCGCCTGATCCTTGGAGGCCGAAGAATCCTGCAGCGTGGCGCTCTGGAGAACCGCGACCAGCGTCTTGCCGTCCGGCGTGATCGAGACCGCCTCGATGCCCTGGTTGTTGCGGCGGCCGGTATCCGGCGCCTTCACCGAATTGTCGTTGAGCTTGCCGTCCTTCATCGGCGCGATGGCCGGATCGGGGGCGATGAAGCCCTTCATCTGCCCGTCGGGGCCGAAATAATAGATGCCGGCCGCATATTCGTCGCCGACATAGAAGCTGCCGTCGGGCTGGAAGGCCACCGCCTCGGCGTCGAGCGAGACCTTGCCGGCGCCGAGTGCGCCCTCGGCCGGGGAGGGCAGCACAGAGCCGTCTTCGGTTATGAGGCCCGGGCCGGGATCGGCGCCGGTCGTCGGCTTGCCGTTGAAGTCCTTGAACTCGATGCCCTTGCCGGTCGGCTTCAGGCTCAGCGACTTGCCGGGCACGAAGCTCAGATCATATTCGACGAGGCGACCGGCATAATCGGAATATTCGTTGTCTTCGGGCGAGTTGCGGCCGCGGTCGGGCAGCGAGTAGAGCCGCGCGGTGTAGCCCTCGCCGTCCTTCTTCCAGGAGCCAGGGGCGATCGCCATGCCGGAGATGGAACCGAGCGTGTCGCCGAGGAAGTCGACGGTGTCGGCCGGCAGGCGGGCGACGCCGACGAGGCCGAGATTCTGCAGGGCCTGACCGTCGGACTGAACCGGCTTGTCGCCCGTGCCCGACGACAGCAGCGGCGCGCCGATCTCGAGCGGCTGGGCGTTCACCGCACCGGCGGCGAGCAGGGCAATGAGGGCGCACGCCGGGGCGAGCCCACGGCGGAAGCTGGCGACTTGCATAGCTGTTCATCCCCGAAAGAGAAGCCGATGCCTCGGCATCGCGAACCAACATTGCGATCGTGTGACAGTGGGATCGCAACCGCGTGATGCCGCCCCGCGATGCGGGGTTGCATTCTTCCGCCGAGGCTGGTTCGTTGCCGCACTGCAGCACGCACTGCGCCCGATGGCAGCGGAGAGACATTGCATGAGCGAGCACGCCGGGACGTACCTGCCGCCGCGGCTCGTCGCCGGCTACAGCGCGTTCGCGAACGGTCGTCTTTCCGAGGAGCGCAGCCGATATCGCCACCTCGCCGAAACCGGCCAACGGCCCGAGATCATGGTGGTGAGCTGCTGCGATTCCCGCTGCGCGCCCGAGACGATCTTCGATGCCGGTCCGGGCGAGATGTTCGTCTTGCGCAACGTCGCGAACCTGGTGCCGCCCTACGCGCCGGACGGCGAATATCACGGGACGTCGGCCGCGCTGGAGTTCGGGGTGATGGGGCTCGGGATCGGGCACGTGGTCGTGCTCGGCCACGGCCGCTGCGGGGGCATCAAGGCCTTTCGCGCGACGGGCGAGGCGCCGCTGTCGCCCGGCGATTTCATCGGCCGCTGGATTACCCTCCTGGAACCCGCCGCGGCGCGGCTCGCCTGCGATCCGATCGATGCCGGCATCGATGGGCAGACTGCCCTCGAGCGCATGAGCGTGCGCCAATCGATCGCCAACTTGCGCACCTTTCCGTGGGTGCGGGAGCGCGAGGCGGCCGGCACGCTCGTCATCCACGGCGCCTGGTTCGACATCTCGACCGGCGAACTCTTCGCCCTCGCCGACGACGGCCGCTTCGTCCCGGTAGCGGCCTGAGAGGGCGGTTCTGTCGTCGGCGGCGATCAACGCGCCGCGCCCGCCGCTCTCGTCGCGCCTTGCCCTCTCCGTCGTCATCCCCGCCCTTGTGGCGGGGACCCAGGGGCGGCATGCACAGCGTTCGCGGCCCCTGGGTCCGCGGGACAAGCCCGCGGATGACTTAGGAGAGGGTGTCAGCCCTCACGGGCTCCGCGGCTGCACGGCTCCAAATCCTCGCCTGGCATCCAGAGACGCCATCTGTCCCCTCTCGCCGTCCTGTCACGAAACGAGAGTGAATTCGGACTAATTTGCAAAAAGACGCCTCACGCCCCTCGACAGATGCAGGCGAGCGAGCTTAATTGATATTAAGTCGCAAATGCGGAAAGCGCCAGTCCCGCCGGCGCCTCTGCCGGGCTGCGCAAGCCGTCGAGGTCGTGCGAATGAGTTCAGGAGTCGATTTCATGCCCTCGGACGCGCCTGTCGGAGGCCGCAAGGCGTGGCGGTACGCCGTCTCCGACGACCAGCCGAGCTTGCCCGGCATGAATGCGAGCGTGCCGGTTCCGGTGCGCGGCGCGTTGTGGATCCGCCGCTTCCTCGCGTTCGCCGGCCCGGGATACATGGTCTCGGTCGGCTACATGGACCCGGGCAACTGGGCGACCGACCTCGCGGGCGGATCGAAGTTCGGCTACACGCTGCTTTGCGTCATTCTGCTGTCGAACCTGATGGCGATCGTGCTTCAGGCGCTCGCCGCCCGGCTCGGCATCGTGACCGGCCGCGACCTCGCCCAGGCTTGCCGCGACCATTATCCGCGCCCGGTCAATCTGGTGCTGTGGTTCGCCTGCGAGACGGCGATCATCGCCTGCGACTTGGCCGAGGTGATCGGCACGGCGATCGCGCTCAATCTCCTGTTCGGCATTCCGCTGATCGTCGGCGCGCTGATCACCGCGCTCGATGTCTTCCTGATCCTCTTGCTGATGCACCGCGGCTTCCGCGCCCTCGAAGCCTTCGTGATTTCGCTGCTCACCGTCATCTTCGTCTGCTTCGCGGTGCAGATCGTGCTCGCGGCGCCGCCGATCGCGGAAATCGCGAAGGGCTTCCTGCCCTCGGCCAAGGTGGTGACCGACCCGGCCGCGCTCTATCTCGCGATCGGCATCATCGGGGCGACGGTGATGCCCCACAATCTCTACCTCCATTCCTCGATCGTGCAGACGCGCGCCTATGAGCGCACCGACGACGGCCGCCGCTCCGCGCTCAATTTCGCGGTGACGGATTCGACCATCGCGCTGATGCTCGCGCTCTTCATCAATGCCGCGATCCTGATCCTCTCGGCCGCGGTGTTCCATGCCAACGGCCGCACCGACGTCGAGGAGATCGAGCACGCCTTCGCCCTGCTCTCGCCGATGCTCGGCGTCGGCATCGCCTCGACCCTGTTTGCGGTCGCGCTGCTCGCCTCGGGCCTCAATTCCACGGTGACGGCGACGCTCGCCGGCCAGATCGTCATGGAGGGCTTCCTGCGGCTGCGGCTGCCGGGCTGGGTGCGTCGCCTCATCACCCGCGGCCTCGCCATCGTGCCGGTCGTGATCGTGACCGCCCTCTATGGCGAGAGCGGCACGGCGAAGCTGCTGGTCTTGAGCCAGGTGGTGCTCTCGATGCAGTTGCCGTTCGCCGTGGTGCCGCTGGTGTCGTTCGTCTCCGACCGCACGAAGATGGGCTCGTTCGCGATCGGCCCGGTGCTCAAGGTCACCGCCTGGGTGATCGCGGCGATCATCATCGTGCTCAACGTCAAGCTGCTCGCCGACACCTTCTTCGGCGCGGCCTGAAGGCCGCGAGGGAATCAGCCCTCGCCGGCGCGCAGCGCGGCCGCGCCGGCGAACGGCGCGACGACGAGCGCGAACAGGCTCAAGGCCGCGAGAATGAAGAAGGGCGGCCAGAACGGATCCGGTTCGGCGATCGCCGCGGCCGCCGCCGAGACGCCGAAGATCAGAGTCGGGATCGTCAAGGGCAGCACCAACACCGGGATGAGCAGGCCGCCGCGGCGGAGACCCGCGGTGAGCGCGGCGCCGATCGCTCCGATCAGCGTGAGCGCCGGGGTGCCGACGAGAAGGGTGATGGCGGTGGCGCCGAGCCCGGCCGGCGGCACGTTGAGGAAGAGCCCGAGCACCGGCGCCGCGATCGCGAGCGGCAGGCCCGTCGTCGTCCAGTGAGCGAGCGCCTTGACGAGCACCACGAGTTCGAGCGGCGCGGCGCCCATGGTGAGGAGATCGAGCGTTCCGTCCTCTCGGTCGCCCTGGAACAGCCGGTCGAGCCCGAGCAGGGTCGCGAGCAGGGCCCCGATCCAGAGCACCGCCGGGCCGATGCGGGCGAGCAGATTGAGGTCCGGCCCGATCGCGAACGGCACGATGGTGACGACCGCGAGAAAGAACAGGATGCCGATGCCGGCACCGCCGCCGATGCGGACGGCGAGCGCGAGCTCGCGGCGATAAAGGGCGGCGAGGGCGGAGACCATCAGCCGGCCCCCCGAAGGCGGGCGCCTCGAAGACGGGCGTCGCGAGGGCGAGGGTGCGCGGGGCGATGCCAGGCAGCGTCAGGTGGGTCGCGGCGAGGATCAGGCCGCCGCCGGCGAGATGGGCCGCCATCAGCCGCCCGAGCGTCGCTTCGGAGGCGGCGTCGAGCGCTGCGGTCGGTTCGTCGAGCAGCCAGATCGGCCGGGGCGCGACGAGGAGCCGGGCGATGGCGAGCCGCCGCCGCTGGCCGGCCGAGAGATAGCCGGCGGGCAGGTCGATCAGGTCGGCGAGCCCGACGGCCTCGAGCGCCGCCTCGATCCCGGCCTCGGACGGCGCGCCGCCGCCGAGAAAGCGGCTCCAGAAGGCGAGCGTCTCCTCGAGGGTGAGGGCCGGCTTCAGGGCGTCGAGATGGCCGAGATAGTGCATCAGCGTCGCCACCGGCTCGTCGTCGCCCGTCGGCCCGCCGCCACTCCGCTCGAGGGTGACTTGCCCGGCGGTGAGCGGCAACAGCCCGGCGACGGCGCGCAGGAGCGTGGACTTGCCGACGCCGTTCGGGCCGGTCGCGATCAGCGCCTCGCCGGCGCCGATCCGGAAGCCGAGATCGTCGATCACGAGCCGTCCGCCGCGCACGATCGTCAGCCCGCGCCCCTCGATCGCCGTCACGGCCCGGCTCATGCCGCCCTCCCGCGCCATGCCGCGCTTCCGCACCAAGCTGCCCTCCCGGGCCAAGCTACGCTCGCGCACCAAGCCGCGCCGGGCGAGGCCCCACCCTGACCGGCTGCGCCGGTCTGTCCCTTCCCCTGGCAGGGGAGGGACCCGAGGCGCCGAGTATGGACCATGTTGCCATCGCCGCTCGCCGCCTTGCCCCTCCCCTGCCAGGGGGAGGGGTGGCGCGAAGCGCCGGGGTGGGGCTGCCGCATGCACGACCGCGCGGCCGGTTCCCCCGCGAACGGGGACCCGATCTGCGTCGGCACGGACGGGCGGACGGAAAGCAGGGGATTTTCTCCGCGAAGGCGGCCGCGGCGGCGGACCGGGGACGAACGATCGCTTACCGATAGCACGCCCCGTGCGTCGCGCCACCGATCGCCCGGCGAGAGGCGCCGCGGCGGGGCCGACCCCGCGTCACCGCGCCGCAAGGGCGAGGGCCGTGGGATGCCATCGTGCGACGCCGACCTCCGCCCACGCCACCGCTTCGAGCGATTCCAGAATGCTGGAATCCGGTTCCGCGATGAGCTATATCGAGGCCAACGCGCGACGACGCTTCGTCGCGATGGCCATAGAGGTGTGCTCCCGTCGAAGCCGGATCGTCCGGCCCGTCTCCGGTTCGAGGCGGAACGGTCGAGCGGACCGGTCCCGGTCCTGTCGCCTTGCCGTCCCCGTGGCGCTTCCTGCGCCGGCTTCTTCGTTCACGCACGCCTCACCCCGCTCCGGCCCGTCGCGCCGCTCCCCTGCGCCGTCTGCCGGAAAATGATCGCCTGCCGCCCCGAAGGCCCGGCTCCGCCTCGCCTCCCGCCGACCTTCGGGCGCGATTCGAACAGAGGAAAACGCACGCCGTGTCCACGCCATCGCTCGACAGCTTCAAATCCCGCAAGGTCCTGTCCGTCGGCAAGAAGGACTATGTCTATTTCAGCCTGAAGGACGCCGAGAAGAACGGCCTCGCTGGCCTCTCGACGCTGCCCTTCTCCCTCAAGGTGCTGATCGAGAACCTGCTGCGCTTCGAGGACGGCCGCACCGTCACTGCCGACGACATCCGCGCCGTCGCCGCCTGGGCGGTCGATCGCCGCTCCGACCGCGAAATCGCCTATCGCCCGGCCCGCGTGCTGATGCAGGACTTCACCGGCGTGCCGGCGGTGGTTGACCTCGCCGCCATGCGCGATGCCATGAAGAATCTCGGCGGCAACCCGGAAAAGATCAATCCGCTGGTGCCGGTCGACCTCGTCATCGACCACTCGGTCGTGGTCGATTTCTTCGGCGACAAGAGCGCGCTCAAGCACAATGTCGAGCGTGAATACGAGCAGAACCAGGAGCGCTACCGCTTCCTGAAGTGGGGCCAGTCGGCGTTCGACAATTTCCGCGTGGTGCCGCCCGGCACCGGCATCTGCCACCAGGTGAACCTCGAATATCTCGCCCAGACCGTCTGGACGAAGACCGAGAAGGAAGACGGCGAGAAGGTCACCTACGCGTTCCCGGACACCCTCGTCGGCACCGATTCCCACACCACGATGGTGAACGGCCTCGGCGTGCTCGGCTGGGGCGTCGGCGGCATCGAGGCGGAAGCGGCCATGCTCGGCCAGCCGATCTCGATGCTCGTGCCGGAGGTGATCGGCTTCCGCCTCACCGGCGAACTGCGTGAGGGCATCACCGCCACCGACCTGGTGCTCACCGTCACCCAGATGCTGCGCAAGAGGGGCGTGGTGGGCAAGTTCGTCGAGTTCTTCGGCGAAGGCCTCGACCACCTCTCGCTCGCCGACCGGGCGACGATCGCCAACATGGCGCCGGAATATGGCGCGACCTGCGGCTTCTTCCCGATCGACAAGGAGACGCTCGCTTATCTCGACGAGACCGGCCGCGACGGTGACCGCATCGACCTCGTCAAGGAATATGCCAAAGCCCAGGGCATGTACCGCAACAAGTCGACGCCCGATCCGGTGTTCACCGACACCCTCGAGCTCGACCTCGCGTCCGTCGAGCCCTCGCTCGCCGGCCCGAAGCGCCCGCAGGACCGCGTGCTGCTCTCGGCCGCCAAGGCCGGCTTCCTCGCCGCCCTCGAAGGCGAATTCAAGAAGCCCGGTGAGGCGGCGAAGCGCCAGCCGGTCGCCGACAAGGGCTTCGACGTCGGCCACGGCGACGTCGTCATCGCGGCGATCACCTCCTGCACCAACACCTCGAACCCGAGCGTGCTGATCGGGGCCGGCCTGCTCGCCCGCAACGCGCTGAAGAAGGGCCTCAAGTCGAAGCCCTGGGTGAAGACCTCGCTCGCCCCCGGCAGCCAGGTGGTCGCCGAATATCTCGACAAGTCGGGCCTCCAGAAGGACCTCGACAAGCTCGGCTTCAACCTGGTCGGCTTCGGCTGCACCACCTGCATCGGCAATTCCGGCCCGCTCGCGGCCGAGATCTCCGAGGCGATCAACACGGCCGATCTCGTCGCCGCGGCGGTGCTCTCCGGCAACCGCAACTTCGAGGGCCGCGTCAATCCGGACGTGAAGGCGAACTATCTCGCCTCGCCGCCGCTCGTCGTCGCCTATGCGATCGCCGGTTCGCTGCAGATCGACCTCGCCACCGAGCCGCTCGGCACGGGCGAGGATGGCAAGCCGGTCTTCCTCAAGGACATCTGGCCGTCGAACGCCGAGATCGCCGAGTTCATCCGCGACAACATCACCCGCAAGATGTTCAAGGAGAAGTACGCCGACGTCTTCAAGGGCGACGAGAACTGGCAGAAGATCGAGGCCCCGGCCGGCCAGACCTACGCCTGGCAGGACAGCTCGACCTACGTTCAGAACCCGCCCTACTTCGTCGGCATGAGCGCCACGCCGAAGCCGGTGACGGATATCCTGAGCGCCCGGGTGCTCGGCCTGTTCCTCGACTCGATCACCACCGACCACATCTCCCCGGCCGGTTCGATCAAGGCGACCTCGCCGGCGGGCGAGTACCTGATCTCCCATCAGGTGCGGCCGCAGGACTTCAACCAGTACGGCACCCGCCGCGGCAACCATGAAGTCATGATGCGCGGCACCTTCGCCAACATCCGCATCAAGAACCAGATGCTGGGCGGCAAGGAAGGCGGCTTCACGCTGCATCAGCCGGACGCCACCGAGATGCCGATCTACGACGCGGCGATGAAGTACAAGGCGGAGGGCGTGCCCCTCGTCATCTTCGCCGGCCGCGAATACGGCACCGGCTCGTCGCGCGACTGGGCGGCGAAGGGCACCAACCTGCTCGGCGTGCGGGCGGTGATCGCCCAGTCGTTCGAGCGCATCCACCGCTCGAACCTGGTCGGCATGGGCATCCTGCCGCTGGTGTTCGAAGAGGGCACGAGCTGGCAGACCCTGGGCCTCAAGGGCGACGAGATCGTCACCATCCAGGGCATCGAGGGCGACCTGAAGCCCCGCCAGATCCTGAACGCCGAGATCGCGTTCGCCGACGGCACGACGAAGGTCGTTCCGCTGATCTGCCGAATCGATACCCTCGACGAGCTCGACTACTTCCGCAACGGCGGCATCCTGCAATACGTTCTGCGCCAGCTCGCCGCGTAAGCGGGCCGGGACTGGCCGAGCCGCCAGGTTCCGACGACATCGAATGCCCCGGCGTGAGCTGGGGCATTTTTGTTTGGGGATATGGCTATGCACGAGCCACGAGGCGGTCGCGCGGGGCGCTGCTACGAGGGAAGATTGCGGTCGACGTCCTGCCTCTGGTGCAGGATCCGCATGATCTCCAGCCGGTCGCCACGATCACGGAAATAGATCATGTGGGTTCCCGTCGCGCATTTCAGATAACCGGGGCGCACATCGACCGTCCGGCCCCGTTTGTCGCCCGATGCGAGATCGCGGCAGGCATCTCGGATCTCGTCCGTGTAGCGGTCCGCCTGATCGACGCCCCAACGCGCGGCGCTGTAGTCCCAGATGTGTTCGAGATCCGCCGCCGCGGCCGGCGAGAAGGCGAGGCTTTTCATTTGCCTTCGTGTTCGGCGCGCTTGCGCGCCTTGAAGGCCTCGAAATCGAAGGGTTCGGGCTCACCGGATTGTTCCCCAGCGATCAGGGCGCCCTCGAGGGCCTTCACCTTCGTCTCGTGCTCTTCGAGAAGCCGCAGCCCGGCATGCACGACATCGCTCGCCGAGGCGTAGCGGCCAGCCTGCACCTGATCGCTGATGAAATCGGCGAAATGGTCGCCGAGCGTGACGGAGGTGTTGCGGGCCATGGACGCTCCTTCTCGCTCCCGGCCATCGATCCGGAATCAATATGATGAGGGCGACCGATGGGAGCAAGGCCGCTCCCGCGAGGACCCTATCAGCCCGGAACGGAAACGGGCTCCCAGAGGGGAGCCCGTGACCTCATTGAAGGGAAGAAGGACGGTCGTGCTTCTCACCCCGCCTTGCGGTTCATCCGGTTCTCGATGAGGTCGTCGACCACCGCCGGATCGGCGAGGGTCGAGGTGTCGCCGAGCGCGTCGAAGGAATCCTCGGCGATCTTGCGCAGGATGCGGCGCATGATCTTGCCGGAGCGGGTCTTCGGCAGGCCGGGGCTGAACTGGATCAGGTCCGGCGAGGCGATCGGGCCGATCTCGCGGCGCACCCACTGGACGAGCTCCTTCTTGAGCTCGTCGGAGGGGGCGATGCCGCCCATCAGCGTCACGTAGGCATAGACGCCCTGGCCCTTGAGGTCGTGGGGATAGCCCACCACCGCGGCCTCGGACACCTTCGGGTGCGCCACCAGCGCCGATTCGATCTCCGCCGTGCCGAGGCGGTGGCCGGAGACGTTGAGCACGTCGTCGACGCGGCCGGTGATCCAATAATAGCCGTCGGCGTCGCGCCGGCAGCCGTCGCCGGTGAAGTACATGCCCTTGTAGGTCGAGAAATAGGTCTGCACGAAGCGCTCGTGGTCGCCGTAGACCGTGCGCATCTGGCCGGGCCAGGAATCGAGGATGACGAGGTTGCCCTCCGTCGCACCTGTCAGGATGTTGCCTTCGCCGTCGACGAGGGCCGGCTGCACGCCGAACAAAGGCCGCGTCGCCGAGCCCGGCTTCAGGGGCGTCGCGCCAGGCAGCGGCGAAATCAGCGTGCCACCCGTCTCGGTCTGCCACCAGGTGTCGACGATCGGGCAGCGCCGCTCGCCGACCACGTTGTAATACCAGAGCCAGGCTTCCGGGTTGATCGGCTCGCCGACCGAGCCGAGCAGGCGCAGCGACTGGCGCGACGAGCCGGTGACGTGGGCATCGCCCGCGCCCATCAGCGACCGCAGCGCCGTCGGCGCGGTGTAGAAGATGTTGACCTTGTGCTTGTCGATCGCCTGCCAGAAGCGCGCCGGCGAGGGATAGGTCGGGATGCCCTCGAACATCACCGTCGTCGCGCCGTTCGCGAGCGGCCCGTAGACGATGTAGGAGTGCCCGGTAACCCAGCCGACGTCCGCCGTGCACCAGAACACTTCGCCCGGCTGGTAATCGAACACGTAGGAGAAGGTCGACGTCACATAGGTGAGGTAGCCGCCGGTGGTGTGCAGCACGCCCTTGGGCTTGCCGGTCGAGCCGGAGGTGTAGAGGATGAACAGCGGGTCCTCCGCATTCATCGCCTCGGGCGCGCAGTCGGTCGAAACCTTGGCCGCCTCGTCGTGATACCAGACGTCGCGGCCGGCCTGCATCGCGACGTTGCCGCCGGTGCGGCGCACCACGATGACGCTGCGGATGCCGGAGGCCTTCTCGAGCGCGGCGTCGGCATTGGCCTTGAGCGGCACGGAGCGGCCGCCGCGCAGGCCCTCGTCGGCGGTGATGAGCACCGTCGAGCCGCAATCCTCGATGCGGCCGGCCAGCGAATCCGGCGAGAAGCCGCCGAACACCACCGAGTGGATCGCGCCGATGCGGCTGCACGCGAGCATCGCGAACGCCGTCTCGGGGATCATCGGCATGTAGATGGTGACGCGGTCGCCCTTCTTGACGCCGTGCGCCTTCAGCACATTGGCGAAGCGGCAGACCTCGTCCTTCAATTCGGCATAGGTGATGGTGCGCGAGACGGTCGGGTCGTCGCCTTCCCAGATGATCGCCGGGCGATCGCCGTGGGCGGCGGCGTGGCGGTCGACGCAGTTCGCCGAGACGTTGAGCGCGCCGTCCTCGAACCAGCGGATCGAGACGTTGTGGTAATCGTAGGAGGTGTTCTTCACCTTGGTGAAGGGCGTGATCCAGTCGAGCCGCTTCGCCTCGTCGGCCCAGAAGCCGTCCGGGTCCTTCACCGAGCGCTCGTAGAGCTCGAAATAGCGGGCCTCGGTCACCGCCGTGCGGGCCGCCGCGTCGGCATGGATGGGGATCAGCGTCTCGCTCATGGCGTCCTCCTCGACCTCCTTTGGCGCCCGGCCGGGGTGGGAACCGCGTCTCGATCCATCGAGGGGGGAGGCGGCCACCGGCGGGCATTGTTTTGAATTGGCGTGATTATATGCGCCGGCTCGAAATCACCGTCCAGCACAACCCGGCCCCGTTGCGCTCCGTCTTTGGTCGCAGAATCCCCAGTTCGGCATGGTGTCGCGCGGACCTTGGTGGAGGGATTGAGCGAAGTCTACAGATTGAGGCGTGTGATGCGGACCGACATCGAACTCGATGAAAGCCTCATGCGCGAGGCGATGACATTGACCGGGCTCAAGACGGCGACCGCCGTCGTGGAGGCGGCCTTGCGGGCGCTCGTCGAGCAGTCGCAGCGCCATCGCGCGCTCGACAAGCTGGCCGGCATCGGCTGGCAGGGCGACCTCGGCGTCCTTCGCGATCCGCGCTCGTCCGACCCTGAGTGATGCACGCGTAAGTGGCTCCGCCGCGTCTAGCGCCGGAAGCGCCACACCCGGGTGTGCTTGACCTCCGAATCCTCGATCGCACGGATCACCGGGACGCGGTATTCGGCGACGGCCTCGAGGCGGTCCTTCGGCAGATAGGAGCGGCCGGGATCGCCGACGAGCACGACGGTGCCGGCCTCGAGCTCGCGCTCCAGCCAGGCGAGCACGCGCTCCGCCATCGGCTTTTCGTAGAACACGTCACCGGCGAGAACGACGTCGAAGGCGCCGGCGGGCGCCGCGGTGACGTCCGCGCCGGAGGCGGTGACGCTCACCCCGTTCGCCGCTGCGTTGAGGGCGATGGCGGTGCGGGCGAAGATGTCGATCTCGGTCGCGGTGACCGCCGTGGCGCCCGCCTGCATCGCCGCGATGGCGACGATTCCGGAGCCCGAGGCGAAATCGAGCACGCGCTTATCCCGAACGACCTCCGGGTGGTCGAGCACGTAGCGGGCGATCGCCTGTCCGCCGGCCCAGGCGAAGGCCCAATATGGCGGCGGCAGGCCGAGCTCTTCGAGCGCCTCCTCGGTGCGCTCCCACAGGCTCATCGCCTCGTCGGCGAGGTGCAGGCGGACCTCAGGCACATGAGGGGGCGCCTGGAGCACCGTGTTGGCGCGGATGAACCCGGCCGGATCGAGGGAGGCCGGCCGGGGTTCGATCATTGTCGTGCGAGCTCCAGGACGATGTCCCACTCGGCGTCCGTGACCGGCTGCACCGAAAGGCGGGAATATTTGAGGAGCGCCATCTCGGCGAGCCGCGGCTCGTCCTTGATCTCGGCGAGGGAGACCGGGCGCTTCAGGGGTTCGACGGCCTTGAGATCGACCATCACGAACTTCCCCGTCGGGTCGGACGGATCGGGATAGGCCTCGCGGATCACCTCCACGATGCCGACGATCTCCTTGCCCTCGTTCGAATGGTAGAAGAACCCCCGATCGCCGGTCTTCATGGCGATCAGGTTCAGCTTGGCGGCGTGGTTGCGCACGCCGTCCCAATGGGTGCCCGTCGCGCCTGCGGCGACCTGGGCATCCCACGACCACTTGAAGGGCTCGGACTTGTAGAGCCAGTGCGCCATGACCGTCCCTTTCAGGCGATCGCGCCGATCGTCATCCGCCAGGGGCGGATCTCGACCGAAGCGAACAGGCCGGCCTTGGCATAGGGGTCCTCGGCGAGCAGGGCTTCGACGGCGGCGGCGCTCGCCGCCTCGATGATCAGCATCGAGCCGACCGGCTTCTCACCGGCCGCGTCGAGGAACGGACCGGCGAGGCGCACCGCGTCGCGGTGGCCGTCGAGCCAGGCGAGATGGTCGGGGCGGTTGGCGAGACGGACCTCGAGATGGTCCGCCTTGTCGAGGCAGCTTGCGACGAACAGCATGGGATCGGCTTCCTCTCAGGCGCCCGGATCGGCGACGAAGCCGGCCGCTTCGATGCCCGCGATGCCGCAGACCTCGTCGTTCTCCGAGGTGTCGCCGGACACCCCGACGGCGCCGATCACGCGGCCGCTCTCGGTCTTGATGAGGACGCCGCCGATCACCGGAATGATCTTGCCGTCGGAGACGCCGCTGAGGCCGACGAGGAAATGCGGCCGCTCCAACGCGGTGCGGTTCAGCCAGCGGGTGCCCTGGCCGACGGCCAGCGCCCCATAGGCTTTGCCGATCGCGATGTCGGCGCGCAGGATCGCGGGCGCATCCTGCCGGGCGAAGGCCTTGAGCTGGCCGCCGGCATCGAGCACTGCGACCGCGATCGGCTTCAGGCCCAGTTCGCCGCCCTTCGCGAGAGCGGCATTGACGATGCTCTGGGCATCGACGAGCGTCAGGTCGGACATCGTTACTCCATCGGGAACATCATCGCGGCCGCAGCGTGCGGTGCAATCGCTGCGAGCGCGGGAGGCGCGTCAGCTTTCGCCCGGCTTCTTGACGCCGGCGATGGCCTCGATCTGCCGCTGCATGTCCGAAAGCTGGCGCTTCAGGTCGTCGAGATCGGCGGCCGGGGCGGCCGGGGCGGCCGGTGCGGCGGCGGCCGGCTTCGCATCGGTCTCGCCCCGGGCCGCGGGTTCCGCGCCGGTCGGGCCCGTGGTGCCGAACGGCAGGAACATCCGCATCGCCCGCTCGAACATCTCGGTGTTGCGGCGGACTTGATCCTCGATGGCGTCGAACGCGGTGGTGCCGAAGGCCGAGCCCATCTGGTTGCGGAAGCGGTCCTGCTCCCGCGACAGCGAAGAGATCGAGAAATCGAGATAGCTCGGCACCAGGTTCTGCATGGAATCGCCATAGAACCGGATAAGCTGCCGCAGAAACGAGATCGGCAGCAGATTGTGTCCCTTGGTCTCCTGCTCGAAGATGATCTGCGTCAGCACCGAATGGGTGATTTCTTCGCCGGTCTTGGCGTCGAAAACGACGAAATCTTCGCCGTCCTTGACCATCTCGGCGAGGTCTTCGAGCGTCACATAGGTGCTGGTGCCGGTATTGTAGAGCCGGCGGTTGGCGTACTTCTTGATGATCGTCGCTTCTTCGGACTTTGCCATCGCCGCTTCCGCTCTCGGCTCCTCCCCGGTGGCACGCGAACGTGCGGCACCGCCACAATCGCCGTCACGATAGGGGCTTATGGCGCGTCCCGCCACCGCTTTCCGCATCGCCGACGGGTCGCGTCCCGAAGTTCGGGATGGGCGAACGCCCCGGTTGACTTGTCTTCCCGGGCGGGGCTTCCATCGGCTTTGGAGGGGGAGCGCCCGTCTCTCCCGAGGTGGTTGTCGACGACACGGTCGAGTCACGCGGACGACAACAAAGCGCTTCAGATTTGATCTCGCTCAGATCGCAGTCGATCTCGGGCCGGATAGGATCGGAAGAACAACCGCAGGTGAGCGTCGCCCGACGCTCCGAAAGGCGTTCCCGCCCGCCGAGGGCGGCAGGAGGAGACGGAGAGCGATATGAGTCAGTCCATCGTCATCGCCAGCGCGGCGCGCACGCCGGTCGGCAGCTTCAACGGATCGCTCTCGACGCTGCCGGCGCATGCGCTCGGCGCCGCGGTGATCAAGGACGTGGTGGCGCGCGCGGGCGTCGCCCCGGAAGAGGTGAGCGAGGTCATTCTCGGCCAGGTGCTGACCGCCGCCCAGGGCCAGAACCCGGCCCGTCAGGCCTCGATCGGTGCCGGCCTGTCGAAGGAGACGACCGCCTGGGGTCTCAACCAGGTGTGCGGTTCGGGTCTGCGCGCCGTCGCGCTCGGCCTTCAGCAGATCGCCGGTGGCGACGCCGAGATCGTCGTGGCGGGCGGCCAGGAGAGCATGAGTCAGGCGACCCATGCCGCCTATCTGCGCGCCGGCCACAAGATGGGCGACCTCAGCCTCATCGACACGATGATCAAGGACGGTCTGTGGGACGCCTTCAACGGCTACCACATGGGCGTCACCGCCGAGAACGTCGCCCGCCAGTGGCAGATCACCCGCGACGAGCAGGACGCCTTCGCGGTCGCCTCTCAGAACAAGGCCGAGGCCGCCCGCGCCGCCGGCCGCTTCAAGGACGAGATCGTCCCGATCACCATCAAGGACCGCAAGGGCGACAAGATCGTCGAGGACGACGAGTACATTCGCGCCGGTGCGACCCTCGAGGCGGTCGCCAAGCTGCGCCCGGCCTTCGACAAGGACGGCACGGTGACGGCCGGCAACGCCTCCGGCATCAACGACGGTGCCGCCGCCGCGGTGCTCATGACCGAGGCCGAAGCTGTGCGCCGCGGCCTCGCCCCGCTCGCCCGCATCGCCTCGTGGGCGACCGCCGGCGTCGACCCGGCGGTGATGGGCTCGGGCCCGATCCCTGCGTCCCGCAAGGCGCTCGCCCGCGCCGGCTGGAGCGTCGAGGACCTCGACCTCGTCGAAGCCAACGAGGCCTTCGCCGCCCAGGCCTGCGCCGTCAACAAGGACATGGGCTGGAACCCGGCGATCGTGAACGTCAACGGCGGCGCGATCGCGATCGGCCACCCGATCGGCGCATCCGGCGCCCGCGTGCTCGTCACCCTGCTGCACGAGTTGAAGCGCCGCGGTGGCAAGAAGGGCCTCGCCACGCTCTGCATCGGCGGCGGCATGGGTATCGCCATGTGCGTGGAAGCGCTCTGAAACGGCGTCGAAGCGCCGGGCGCGTTCCGACCCGATGACTTTGGGCCGGCGGGGGCGCCCCGCCGGCTCTCCCCCGGTCCGGCATTCGCCGGATCGTCCCGCCTCGATCCGTCTCGCCTCGCCGTGCCGTGACTTTGACGGAGCGCGGCCGGGGCTCGAGACGAAGCCGGCCCAACGATCTATCGGACCGCGGCCTTCGCCCGGCGTCCGCATCAGGGAGGAATGGATGAGCAAGGTCGCCCTCGTCACCGGAGGCACCCGCGGCATCGGCGCCGCGATCGCGACGGGCCTCAAGATCGCCGGCTTCGACGTCGCCGCGAATTTCGCCGGCAATGTCGAGAAGGCGCATGCGTTTCGCGACGAGACCGGCATCCCGGTCTTCAAGTGGGACGTCAGTGACGTGAAGGCGTCCGCCGAGGGCATCGCCGCCGTGGAGCGCGAGGTCGGCCCCATCTCGGTGCTCGTCAACAATGCCGGAATCACGCGAGACGGCTGGTTCCACAAGATGGATTACGACGCGTGGTCGGCGGTGCTGCGCACCAACCTCGATTCGCTCTATGCGGTGACCCGGCCGGTCATCGAGGGCATGCGCGAGCGTGGCTTCGGCCGCATCATCAACATCTCTTCGATCAACGGCCAGAAAGGCCAGATCGGCCAGGTGAACTATTCCGCCTCGAAGGCCGGCATCATCGGCTTCACCAAGGCGCTCGCCCTCGAAAGCGCTCGCAAGGGCATCACCGTGAACTGCATCTGCCCGGGCTATGTCGACACCGACATGGTCCAGGCGGTGCCGGAGAAGGTGCTCGAAGGCATCATCGCCGGCATTCCGGCCGGCCGCCTCGGTCAGGCGTCGGAGATCGCGGCGCTCGTCAATTATCTCGCCTCGGACGCCTCCGGCTTCATGACCGGCTCGGTGCTGACGATCAACGGCGGGCAATATCTGGCGAACGGCTGACGCCCGCCATCGCCGGCGCGCGGGCTCACCCGCGCCGGCGCAGCATGTCCTTCGCCGCGATGAGGCCGCCGCCGGAAATCAGCACGCAGGCGGCGGCGAGGCTCCAGGTCGGTGCCGCGAAGCCGAAGGCGACGAGCAGCAAGGTGGACAGCAGCGGCGCCGCATAGGCGGCGGCGCCGAGCACCTGGATGTCGCCGCGCTTCATGCCGATGTCCCAGGTGAAGAACGCGAGGCCGACCGGCAACAGGCCGAGCCCGACCACGGCGAGCCATTCGCCGAGGCGCGCCGGCCAGATCGCCGGTTCCCCGATCATGTGGAAGAGGGCGGAGAGGATCGCGGTCGCGAGGCAGAAGCCCACCACCGCCTCGCTCGGCACGCCGGCGAAGCGCCGCGACAGCACCGAATAGCCCGCCCACACCAACGCCGCGGCGAGCGCGACGCCGTAGCCGAAGGCGTTCGCCGGCGACAGCGCGAGCGCGGTGCCGCCCTTGGTGACGATCAAAGCCGCCCCGACGAGCCCCAACAGCGCGCCCGCGATGTGGTGCGGCTTCAGCCGTTCGCCCGGCAACAGGCCGGAGAGCAGCACGATCAGCAGCGGCCAGAGATAGCAGATCAGGCTCGCCTCGGCCGGCGGCGCCGCCTTGAGCGCGGTAAAATAGAGGAAATGGTAGCCGAATAGGCCGCCGACCCCGAGCGCCCACACCGGCCACGGCTGGCGCAGCACCGCGAACGAGCCCTGCCGCGCCCGGACGATCGCGAGCCCCACGACACCCGAGATGCCGAAGCAGAGCGCGTTCATCAGGAACGGCGGCACCGCCCCGGACGCCGCGGTCATCAATGCCAGCATCGACCACATCAGGATCGCGGTGAGGCCGACGAGCGTGGCGGACGAGCGGGTCATCGGGCGCGGATCATCTCATGAGGGGCATGCTCGGGGGCCGGCTTCCGAGCGGTCGCGATGCCACCCAGCGGTCCGGCACGTCCATACGCGAAAAGCCGCGTCGGTCGCCCGGCGCGGCTCGTCGAAGGCCCTGCGGCGAAGACTCAGCCGAGCAGGTTGCCGTACTTGTTCTTGAAGCGCGACACGCGGCCACCGCGGTCGAGAAGCTGCTGCTGGCCGCCGGTCCACGCCGGATGGGTGCGCGGGTCGATGTCGAGCGTCATGACATCGCCTTCCTTGCCCCAGGTCGAGTGCGTGAAATATTCGGTGCCGTCGGTCATCACCACCTTGATGCGGTGATAATCGGGGTGGATGTCCTTCTTCATGGTCTTAAATCCCGCACGTCTGAGGCCATCGGGTGTCGCCGAGGGGGTCGTGTCCGGCCGGCGCATCCGCGGGCCCGTTCGACCGGCCGGCCCCATCCTGATCGGCGGCACCGTCCTTCAACGACACGGCCGCGCGCCCGTGAAGGCCGCGGCCGGTGAGTTCGAGGGCGACGATATATCCCAGGAGCGCCGCCACGACAAGGGCGCGGTGCGCTTGCGGCGCGGCGCCGCGCGTGTTTTCTGCGGGCGCGGGGAGGCGTCGTGCCGGCTTGAGGCCGGGGTGCGCGACGGAAGCACCAAAAAGACGTTCGGGAGTTCGCCACGTGTCGGCCGAGTCCAAGTTCGCGGAGTCCAAGTTGGCCGAGCCCAGGTCGGGCGAGTCCGCTTCGGCCCAGTCCAAGTCCGCCGAATCGACGTCGGGGGCGTCGGGGCGCTCCGAGAAGGAGGCGCGCCGATCCCGGATGCGTCCCCTGCGCCTGCTCGTGCCCTTCGTCGCGCGCTATCGCGGCCATGTCGCCGGTGCGCTCGTCGCCCTCGTCGCGGCGGCGACCGCGACGCTCGCCGTGCCGCTGGCGCTGCGCCGGGTCATCGACCATGGCTTCGTCGCCGACAACGCGGCCCTGGTGAACAGCTATTTCCTCTGGCTGATCGGCGTCGTCGCCGTTCTCGCGGCGGCGAGCGCCTCGCGCTATTACCTCGTCACCTGGCTCGGCGAGCGGGTGGTGGCCGATGTGCGCGCCGCCGTGTTCGCCCATGTGGTGCGGCTTTCGCCCGCCTTCTTCGACCGCACCATGTCCGGCGAGATCGTGTCGCGGCTCACCGCCGACACCACCCAGGTCAAGAGCGCGGTCGGCTCGTCCGCCTCGGTCGCGCTGCGCAATCTCGTGCTCTTCCTCGGCGCCGCGGTGATGATGGTGGTGACGAGCCCGAGCCTTTCCGCGCTCGTGCTCGCCGCCATCCCGGTGATCGTGTTGCCCCTCGTCGGCTTCGGCCGGGCGGTACGCCGCCGCTCCCGCGAGGCGCAGGACGTGCTCGCCGAAAGCTCCGGCTTCGCTACCGAGGCGGTCGGAGCGGTGCGCAGCCTCCAGGCCTTCACCAGCGAGGATTATGCGGCGGCGCGCTATCGCGACGGTGTGGAGCGGGCCTTCGTCGCTGCCCGCGGCGCCATGCGCGCCCGCGCCATTCTGACCGCGATCGGCATCTTCCTCGTCTTCTCGAGCATCGTCGTCGTGCTGTGGATGGGCGCGCAGGACGTGCTCGCCGGCCGCGTCACGCCGGGCGCCCTCGGCCAGTTCGTGCTCTATGCCGTGTTCGCGGCGGGCGGGCTCGGCGAACTCTCCCAGACCTGGGGCGAGATCTCCCAGGCGGCCGGTGCGGCCGAACGGCTCGGCGAACTCCTCGCCGAGCACTCCGAGGTCGCCGATCCGGCGAACCCGGTGGCGCTTCCGGCCGGCCGCGACGCCACGCTCGCCTTCGAGGACGTCAGCTTCGCCTACAAGGCGGGGGCGGGACCGGCGCTCAAGGACGTCAGCTTCCGCGTCTCGGCCGGGGAGACGGTCGCGATCGTCGGCCCCTCGGGCGCCGGCAAGTCGACCCTGTTCGCCCTCGCGCTGCGTTCCTACGACCCGAATGCGGGCCGCGTCGTCATCGACGGCGTCGATCTGCGCGCCACCTCGCTCGCGGCCCTGCGCCGGCGCATCGCCATCGTGCCCCAGGACACCACGATCCTCGCCGCGAGCGTGACCGAGAACATCCGCTTCGGCCGTCCCGACGCCGACCCGGCCGCCGTGCGTGCCGCCGCGGCGGCGGCACGGGTGGACGCCATCGCGGCGCGGCTGCCGCAGGGCTACGACACCATCGTCGGCGAGCGCGGCGTCACCCTCTCGGGCGGCGAGCGCCAGCGCATCGCCATTGCCCGGGCGATCCTCAAGGACGCTCCGATCCTGCTCCTCGACGAGGCGACGAGTGCGCTCGACGCCGAGAGCGAGGCGGCGGTGCAGGCCGCCCTCGACGAACTGCGCCGCGGCCGGGCGACCCTCGTCATCGCCCACCGCCTCGCAACGGTGCTCAACGCCGACCGCATCCTGGTCCTCGAAGGCGGCCGCATCGTCGAGGAAGGCGACCACGCGAGCTTGGTCGCCCGCGGTGGCCTCTATGCCCGTCTCGCCCAATTGCAGTTCGAGGCCGGCGCCGAAGCGCTCGACCAGAGCCGGGCGGCCCTGGGCTGAACGGCGGCGGCCGGCGCCTTACGGCAGAGCACGGACCTCCCGGTCGGCACTACCCAACCGGAACGGTCGGCTTCCTCGCGCGTTCCGGCTTTATGCCGAACGACACGACCATCCTCTACGACCGCTACATCGCCTGCCTGAATGCCCGGGACTGGGAAAGGCTCGGTGAATTCGTGGCGGATGGCGCCATTCACAATGGGCGGCGTCTCGGGGTGGACGGCTATCGCGCCATGCTCGAAGAGAATTGCCGTGATATCCCAGACCTCCAGTTCAACCTCGCTCTCGTCGTGGCGGATGAGGGTCATATCGCATCCAGGATACGCCTCGATTGCGTACCGATCGGCGAATTCCTCGGTCTACCGGTCAACGGAAGGCGCGTGGTCTTCCATGAGCACGCCTTCTACACCCTCGTCGCAGGCAAGATCGCCGAGGTGTTCTCCCTGATCGACAAGGCGGCGATCGAAGCTCAGCTCGGGCTCTAGAGATGGCGCGTCCCTTCACGACGGTCCTGACGTCGTATCGTCGAGGCGGCGCGCGAGGCCGGCGCCTCAGCGCTCCGTCAGCTTGAGCTCGATGCGGCGGTTCTTGGCGCGGGCGTCGTCGGTGTCGGCGGTGTCGAGCGGCTGATATTCGCCGAAGGCGGCGGCGGCCAGGTGATCCGGCGAGACGCCCTTCGAGATCAGATATTGCACCACGGCGATGGCGCGGGCGGCCGAGAGGTCCCAGTTGTTGCGGAACCGGCCGGCGCCGCTCAAGGGGCGCGAATCGGTGTGCCCGTCGACGCGCAGCACCCAACTGATCTCCGGCGGGATCTCCTTCTCGAGCTGGAGGATCGCGTCGGCGAGCTTGTCGAGATCGACCCGGCCTTCGCCGTTGATCACGTCGGAGCCGGACGAGAACAGCACTTCCGACTGGAACACGAAGCGGTCGCCGACGACGCGGATGTCGGGACGGTCGGCGAGGATCTCACGCAGCCGGCCGAAGAAGTCGGAGCGGTAGCGCGTCAGCTCCTGGACCTTCTGGGCGAGCGCGACGTTGAGGCGGCGGCCGAGATCGGCGATCTGGGTCTGGGATTCCTTGTCCTTCTGCTCGGAGGCGCCAAGCGCCGTCTCGAGCGCGGCGATCTGCCGGCGCAGCGCGGAAATCTGCTGGTTGAGAAGCTCGACCTGCGCGAGGGCGTCGCGGCTCACCTGCTGCTGGTTGGTGAGCGCGCTCTTGAGAGCGCCGAGCTCGCCGCCTGCCGAGCCGGCGACGCCTTCGGCGCTGCTGAGCAGCCCCTGCAGGCGGTCGCGCTCTGCGGTCGCCGAATCGAGGCTCGCCTGGAGCTGGCTCAGTTGGTTCTGCATGTCACCCTTGGCGGCCCGCTCCAGCGACAGGAGCTGGGTCAGCTCGGCGATCTGGGCGTTGAGGCGCGTCAGCACCGTGTCCTTGTTGGTGACTTCGCGGCTCAGGAAGAACTGCGCGACCATGAACACGGAGAGCAGGAACACGAAGACCATGAGCAGGGTCGACAGGGCGTCGACATAACCCGGCCATTGATCGACGGTCGCCACGCGGCGGCGCGAGAGCGGCATCTTCATCTCCCTCCGGCCCGCCCGCCTGCGGACGGGCTTACCGGGCCTTCATCAGCGAGCAGGTTCGGTTCGATCGGCCGGCGCCGGTGTGGGGCGCGTCAGCCGCGCTCGCGCTCGACGGCGCCCGACAGGGTTTCGAGGAATTTCTCGATGCGGTCCTGCTGGCGCGCTTGGGCCTCGGTCCAATCGCGCAGGATCTGGCGCTCGGCGCGCAGATGCTGGACGAGGCCCTGAATACCCTCGGCGAGGTTCGCCATCGCGGCGGTGGCGTTGCGCCCCGAGGCGCTGTCCTGGACCACGGCGGCGAGCCGGTCGAGCGCCTCGCGCATGTCGGTCGGCGGGGCGAGGGGCACGGCGTCGCCGCTCGAGACGATGTCGGTGACGCTCGACAGCCAATCTTCGAGATCGGTGTAGAAGCGGTTCTGCGCCTGACCGGCCTGAAGGTCGAGGAAGCCGAGGATCAGCGAGCTCGAGAGGCCGAACAGCGAGGACGAGAAGGCGATGCCCATGCCGGAGAGCGGCGCAGCGAGGCCGGCCTTCAGATCCTCGAACAGCACCGCTGCATCCTGCGAGCTGACGTCGAGCGAGCCGATGGTGGCGCCGACAGACGACACCGTCTGCAGCAGACCCCAGAACGTGCCGAGCAGGCCAAGGAAGACGAGCAGGCCCGTCAGATAGCGGGCGATATCGCGAGCTTCGTCGAGGCGGGTGCCGATCGAATCGAGAATGGTCTTGAGCGCCGGGGCGGAGAGCACGCGGTCGCCGAGCCGGTCGCCGAGCAGCGTCGCCATCGGGGCGAGCAGCACCGGCGGGCGGCGAACCTGGATGCTCTGCTGGCCGGTGCGGTAGGAATTGACCCACGCGACCTCGGGGAACAGCCGGACCACCTGGCGGAAGGCGAGCACGATGCCGATGCCGAGCACGCCGAAGATCAGCCCGTTGAGGCCCGGATTGGCCATGAAGGCGGTCGCGATGGAGCGGTAGAGCACGACGCCGATGCAGGCGACGATCACCAGGAAAACGACCATGCGCCACAGGAAGACCTGCGGCCGGGACAGACGATAGGGATCGGATGCGCGCGCCATGATCCACACTGTAGGTGGCTCGGAGCGTCCTCCATAGCGCGAATGCGCAACATGCTTAAAGCGGAAATTCGCCGCGCCCCGGGGCCCGCGCTGCGCTCCGCCACGGGCCTTACCCGGAACGGGTATTTTTCCTAACGTATTCTGTATTCCAGGTTAAACATTCGACATGTTTGCACATCAAATACTTAATGACATTGACCCGATGTGTTTGATGTTCGTATCCTAAACATCGTCAACAACGCCATGACGCATGGCAAACATCGAGTATTAATCATGAAGACTCAGAGCACGCACGCTGAATACACTGAAAATAACGGAGCAACCGTTACGGCCGCTAGCAATGGCGCCCTGAATGATCCCGCCCTTGAGACGATTTCCGGTGGAGGCTTCCCGGAACCGGCTCTCAATATGGCTGGTCAGGAACCCAATTATTCGACTTTTGATCAGATTGGGCGGGATCTAACGACTATGGGTCAGGGCTTCGCCGCTGGCGTCGAAAGTATCGGCTGACGGCCTTGAGAGTATCGGCTTTTGAGCAGAAGCGGCCGGGCAGCCCCGGACGTTCTCCCGCCCAGACGCGGCCCACCGCACATTAACCTGATCCGACAGCCCTAACGTCGTCGGGTCAGGTTCAGGCACGGCCTTTCCGCCCTGACAGGCGTTGTCGCGCCGATTATGGTCAGCCGCGGGCGTGGACGGCCTTCAGCTTGCCGAGCAGGGCGCCGTGGATCGCCTCGTTGCCGGCCACGATGTTGCCGGTCGAGAACATGTCGTCGCGGCCGGCGAAGTCGGAGACGAAACCGCCCGCCTCGCGCACGATGAGGAGGCCGGCGGCGATATCCCACGGGTGCACCCCGTGCTCCCAGAAGCCGTCGAGACGGCCCGAGGCGACCCAGCAAAGGTCGATCGCCGCGGCGCCGAAGCGTCGCACGCCGGCGACGTCGCCCATGATCTCGCGCATTTCGAGCAGGGCGCGGCCTTGCTCGGGACGGCCGAGATGGGGGATGCCGGTGCCGACGACGCAATCCTCGAGATCGCGGCGCTGGGCGACCCGCAGGCGCCGGTCGTTGAGGAACGCGCCGCCGCCGCGCTCGGCGACATAGAGCTCGTCCATGATCGGATTGTAGACGACGCCCGCGACGATCTGCCCCTGACGTTCGAGGCCGATCGAGACGGCGAAGATCGGCACGCCGTGCAGGAAGTTCGAGGTGCCGTCGAGCGGATCGACATGCCAGGTGTGGCTCTGGTCGGTGCCGACGATGACGCCCGATTCCTCCATCTTGAAGCCCCAGCCCGGCCGCGCCTTCTCGAGCTCCTGGCGGATCGTCGTCTCCGCGCGCTTGTCGGCGGCGGAGACGAAATCGCCCGGTCCCTTGCGGGAGACCTGGAGCTGCTCGACCTCGCCGAAATCGCGGACCAGCCCGCGGCCGGCCTTGAGGGCGGCTTGGACCATGACGTTGAGAAGGGCGGAGCGGGCCATCGCAGAATTCCAGACGCGAACGGAGGGGTGGGAATGCGCGGCTCAACGATCACAATCGCCGGCCCCGCGCAACCCCCAGAAGGGGATGGGAGGCCGTCAGAAAAGCCAGGGGCTCGCTTCGTCGCTCGCCTCTTGGCGCACGGTCTCGCTCTGATCGGCGACGAACTGGTCGAGCCAATGGTCGTCGAGGCCCTGGTGGCGGGCGATGGTGGCCCACTTCACGGCCTGGACCGGATCGGCGGGCACGCCGCGGCCGAGCGCATAAAGCCGGGCGAGCCGCGTCATCGCGAGAGGGCTGCCGAGCTCGGCGGCTCGGCGGAACCAGTTCGCCGCCTGCTTTTCGTCGGCGACGATCCCGTTGCCGTTGTAGAGCCGGATGCCGTACTCGACCATGGCATCGACGTGCCCGCCCCGGGCGGCGCGCCCGAAATAGAATGAGGCGAGCATCTCGTCCTGCTTGCGGCCGTCGCCGGTGTCGTACATCACCGCGAGGGCATATTGGGCGTCGGCGCTGCCGGAGTCCGCCGCGAGCTGGAACAGGTCGCCCGCCTTCTTGGCGTCGCGCGGCCGCGCTTTGCCCTGGAGATAGAGCACGCCGAGATTGAAGGCGGCATCGGTGTTGCCGGCCTTGGCGGCCTGGTCGAACCATTTTGCCGCCTGGACGAGATCGTTCTCGTTGCGGGAATGGACGTAGGTCAGGCCGAGCTGATAGGCGGCCGCCGCGGAACCGTGTTCGGCGGCGAGTTCATACCAACTGCGTGCCTTGGCGAGGTTGCGCGGCACGCCGTGGCCGCTTTCGTAGATGAGGCCGAGCAGGGTCTGGGCGGCGACGTCGCCCTTCTGCGCCGCGGCGGTCGCCAGCGTCAGCGCGCGCAGATAATTGCCGGCCATGTAATGGGCATAAGCGGGGTCGGCGAGTTCGTCGTCGACCGTCGCGGTCTTGTTCCCCGCCGTCTTGCTCCCCGCTGTCTTGCCAGGCCCGGACTTGTCCCACGCCGGCGATGCGCCGGCGCTGTCCTGCTGGGCTTGGCCTGGCTTCGCTTCACCCGCCTTGGCATCCCTCGGCTTGGCGGATGGCGCCGGTTGTCCGGACGCTGCGCCCTCGGCCGCCTGAGCGGGCCGTGCGTCGCGGAAATGGCCGAACGCGTCCTTGATTCGTCCGTCTGGATTGAGTTGCTGGTCCGGGGTGCGGAAGGCGCCGGCCTGCGGCGCGACCGCCTCCGGGAATTCCGGCGGGCGGATCAGATCGGTCTGGACGCCCTTCACGGTCGGGGTCGCGACGTTCGCTGGCGCGCCCGCCGGAGAGGCACCGTCGGTGGGCGCATCCGCCGAGGTCGGGGCTCCGCTTGACGCGCCGCCCGATGTCTGGCCGGCGGTCGGGGCGACGGCGGCCGGCGAGATGACACCGGTCGGCGCCATGGCCCCGGCGGAGGGGGCGGTCGCCGTGTCCGCGGTCGTCGTGGCGGCTCCCGAGGTCGCCGTCTCGGTGCCTTCCGCAGCCGCCGGACCGGCGGCGAAGGCGAGCGCGGCGAGGGTCGCGGCGGCGAGGCTGTTGGCGACAAGACCGGCGGCAGCCGCAAGCCTCGTGCGACCCGCGCCATCGGCAACCGCGCCGGGAGCGTCGAAAGGCATCGTCGTCGAAGGCGTCTTCATGGCGGACCGCTCGTGCCGATATCGCGTCAGGATTGGCCCTGCTCCGCAAACACGGCATCGATGAGGCGGTTGACCTGTGCGAGGCCGGCTTGCGGCCCGTCCGGGTGCTCCCAGACGGCGGCGCGCACGGCGACGAATTCGGCGCCGGTGCGGATCGCCGCCTCGACAGCCTCGGGGGTGCGGCCGGCGACGGCGATGCACGGGATCTCGAACACCTCGGCCCACCATGTCGCGAAGTCGATCGTCTTCGGATGGGTCTCGTCGGCATCGGCCCGGTCGATCAGGCCGAACAGCACATAATCCGCGCCGTCTTCGGCCGCTTCCATCGCGGCGTCGCGCTCCTTGATCAGTCCGACGCCGACCATGCGGGCGGGCGGGAAGGTCTCGAGCGCCGGGGCGAGGTCTTCGTGCCCGGACGGCAGATGCACGCCGTCCGCCTTGGTGCGCCCGGCGACGCGGGTGTCGCCGGCGACGATCGCCGCCGCGCCGGCGCCTTGGGCCACCGGAACGAGGGCTTCGGCGAAGGGCTGCAGGATGGCGGAGTCCACGTCGCCCGGCGCGATCAGCACGGCGGCGGCGTCGCCGCCTCCAAGCGCGTCGGCGAGCGTCGCCGCGAACGCGGTCGAGGTCTCGCCGAGGGGCGTGATCAGCACGGCGCGCGGACGGATGCGCTGCGGTTCGGCCGGCTTGCGGCCACCCGATTTGCCACCCGACTTGGCGGCGCCGGCGGCAGCGGTGCCGCCGGCTTTCTTTACGGTCTTGCTCAAGGGGTATCCTTGTTCGGGAAGGCGTCCTTGTTCGGGAAGGATCCCGGCTCAGGCCGCTTGACGCTCCAGCTCCGGGGTCCACTCGCCCTTGGCGGCGAGGGCGTTCATGCGGGCGCGGTGGTTGAAGGCGCGGTGGCCCGCGGCGACGTTCTCGAACCGGCCGTTCCAGGCCTGCAGCGCCGCCGCCTGGAGGGCACGCCCGTAGGAGAAGGTGATCTTCCAGGGGTGCGGGCCGAGGGCGTTGATCAGCGACAGGTGCTGCGTCGCGAGCTCGTCCGACTGACCGCCCGACAGGAAGGCGATGCCCGGCACGGCGACCGGAACCGCGGCCTTGAACACCTTCACGGTGAGCTCGACCACTTCCTCGGGGCTCGCCTGGGTCGCGCAGTCCTTGCCGGCGACGACCATGTTCGGCTTCAGGATCGTGCCTTCGAGCGTCACCCGGGCGAGATAGAGCTCCTCGTAGAGCGTCTTCAGCGTCCACTCGGTGACGTTGTAGCAGGTCTTCACGTCGTGGACGGCGTTCGGGCCGTCCATCAGCACTTCCGGCTCGACGATCGGCACGATGCCGGCCTGCTGGCAGAGCGCGGCATAGCGGGCGAGCGCGTGGGTGTTGGCGCGGATGGCGCCGTAGGTCGGCAGGCCATCGCCGATATCGATCACCGCGCGCCACTTCGCGAAGCGGGCGCCGCGGGCATAATAATCCTTGAGGCGCTCGCGCAGGCCGTCGAGCCCTTCGGTCACCTTTTCGCCGGGGAAGTTCGCGAGCGGCTTTGCGCCCTCGTCGACCTTGATGCCCGGAATGGCGCCGGCCTTGCGGATCAGATCGGTGAGCGGGGTGCCGTCGCGGGCGCTCTGGCGGATGGTCTCGTCATAGAGGATGACGCCGGAGATCGAATCGCTCATCGCCTCGGCGGTGAACAGCATCTCGCGGTAATCCCGCCGGCTTTCCTCGGTCGATTCGAGGCCGATGGCGTCGAAGCGCTTCTTGATGGTCGAGGTGCTCTCGTCGGCGGCAAGCAGGCCCTTGCCCCCCGACACGAGGGCGGCGGCGATGTCTTCAAGCCGTTCGCTCATGATCCGGTCCCGTTCTTCGTTTCAGTTGCGTTGCGACGAAGCGATCCGGTCTTTGACCGGTCCGGCTTTGGCCGGGACCGGACCCTTCGGTCCGGCCGCCCGTCGATCATGCCCTTGTTGTCATGTCCGTCCGTTGAACACGGCGGTGCCCGCTGGGCCTGCGGGCGAAATCTCCGGCTATCAGGCCTTCAGCGCCTCGACACCCGGCAGCGGCTTGCCCTCGAGCCATTCGAGGAAGGCACCGCCGGCGGTCGAGACGTAGGAGAACGCCCCCGCGACGCCGGCATGGTTGAGCGCGGCGACGGTGTCGCCGCCGCCGGCGACCGACAGGAGCGTGCCGGCGCGGGTGCGCTTCGCCGCCGCCTCGGCCGCCGCCACGGTGGCGGCGTCGAACGGCGTCAACTCGAACGCGCCGAGCGGCCCATTCCAGACCAGCGTCTTCGCCTTGTCCAGCGCCGCTTCGATCTCCTTCACCGTCGCCGGGCCGGCGTCGAGGATCATGGCGTCGGCCGGAACGGCGTTGACTTTGACCGTCTCGTGCCGGGCGTTGGCCGCGAACTCCCAGGCGACCACGCCGTCGCTCGGCAGCAGGATGCGGCAGCCGGCGGCGTCCGCGGCCTTCACGATCTTGCGCGCCGTATCGGCGAGGTCGTGCTCGCACAGCGACTTGCCGACATCGTGGCCCTGGGCGGCGAGGAAGGTGTTCGCCATGCCGCCGCCGATGACGAGGACGTCGACCTTGGAAACCAGGTTCTCGAGGAGGTCGATCTTGGACGACACCTTGGCGCCGCCGACGATCGCGACCACCGGACGGACCGGGGTGCCGAGCGCCTTGTCGAGCGCCTCGAGCTCGGCCTGCATGGTGCGGCCGGCAAAGGCGGGAAGGCGATGGGCGAGGCCCTCGGTCGAGGCGTGGGCGCGGTGCGCCGCCGAGAAGGCGTCGTTGACGTAAAGGTCGCCGTTCGCGGCGAGCGCATCGACGAAGGCGGGGTCGTTACCCTCTTCGCCGGCGTGGAAGCGGGTGTTCTCGAGCAGCAGCACGCCACCGTCGGCGAGGGCGGCGACCGCCTTCGTCACCGAGGGGCCGATGCAATCGTCGGCGAAGGCGACCGGCCGGCCGAGGATCGCGGCGAGCGCCGGCACCACGACGGCGAGCGACTGGGTGAGATCGCGCTTCGCCTTCGGACGCCCGAAATGGGCGAGCAGGATCACCTTGGCGCCCTTGTCGGAGAGCTCGGTGATGGTCGGGGCGACCGCGCGGATGCGGGTGTCGTCGCTGACCGCGCCGTCCTTGACCGGCACATTGAGATCGACGCGCACGAGCACGCGCTTGCCGGCGGCGTCGGCGATGTCGTCGAGGGTGCGGAACTGAGCCATCGTTCGAATGTCCCGTTTGGGATGAGGATTCGGTCGGCGGACGCGGGTGGCGGCGACCGGGCGGGCGCGTCGCCCGCGGCGTCCCCGTTCAATGGCGCCGTTCGGCGGCGCTCTGGTTCCTGTCGCTTATCGCCGGAGATTTCCCGCGGCGGCCGGGACGAAAAGGGCGGGGAACCGATCGGCGCCCCGCCCTTTTTGCGTCAGATCAGCTTCGCGAGCGCGACCGAGGTGTCGCTCATGCGGTTCGAGAAGCCCCACTCGTTGTCGTACCAGGCCATGACGCGGACGAAGGTGCCGTCGAGCACCTTGGTCTGGTCGATGGCGAAGGTCGAGGAATGGGCGTCGTGGTTGAAGTCGATCGAGACGTTCGGCAGCGTGGTGTAGCCGAGGATGCCCTTGAGCGGGCCTTCGGCCGCCGCCTTCACGGCCGCGTTGATCTCGTCCTTCGTGGTGGCGCGCTTGGCCACGAACTTGAAGTCGATCACCGAGACGTTCGGGGTCGGCACGCGGATCGAGGTGCCGTCGAGCTTGCCGTTGAGCTCCGGCAGCACGAGGCCGACGGCCTTCGCCGCGCCGGTCGAGGTCGGGATCATCGACAGGGCCGCCGCGCGGGCGCGGTAGAGGTCCTTGTGCATCTGATCGAGCGACGGCTGGTCGTTCGTGTAGGAGTGCACCGTCGTCATGAAGCCCTTCTCGATGCCGACGGCATCGTTGAGCACCTTGGCGACCGGGGCGAGGCAGTTCGTCGTGCACGAGGCGTTCGAGATGACCAGGTGATCCTTGGTCAGCTTGTCGTGGTTGACGCCGTAGACGACGGTGAGGTCGGCGCCGTCGGAGGGCGCCGAGACGATGACGCGGTGGGCGCCGGCGGTGAGGTGCGCGGCCGCCTTGTCGCGGGCGGTGAAGATGCCCGTGCACTCGAGCGCGATGTCGACGCCGAGCTCCTTGTGGGGGAGCGTCGCCGGGTCCTTCACCGCGGTCACCTTGATCTTGCCGCGGCCGACATCGATCGTGTCGCCGTCCACCACGACCTCGTGGGGGAAGCGGCCGTGGACGGAATCGAAGCGCAGGAGATGCGCATTCGTCTCCACCGGGCCGAGATCGTTGATCGCCACCACCTCGATGTCGGTGCGGCCCGATTCAACGATCGCGCGCAGCACGTTACGCCCGATGCGGCCGAAGCCGTTGATCGCCACGCGAACAGCCATATTGGATCTCCGTTCCCTGTCGCTTGAGGGCCGAAGGGTCGCATTGGGCTGCGGCGCCCCGGTCCGTTCCTACGGTCAAAGGCGAAGCCCGCGGTCAAGCCGCCGCGGGCTCCGTCGTCGGATCACAGTCCGAGTTTGGCGGCGCGGGCCTTCGCGGCGTCCGCAACCGCTTCGGCGGTGATGCCGAAATGCTTGTAGAGCACCTCGATCGGCGCGCTGGCGCCGAAGCTCGACATGCCGATGAAGGGGCCGTCGCCGATGAAGCGGTCCCAGCCCATGCGGATCGCGGCCTCGACCGCGACCTTCACCGGCGCGGTGCCGAGCACCGAGGCCTTATACTCGTCCGACTGCTTCTCGAAGAGCTCGAACGAGGGCACCGAGACGATGCGGGTCGGCCAGCCGGCCTCGTCGAGCAACGCCTTGGCGGCGACCGCGATCGCGACCTCCGAACCGGTGGCGAAGATCGACACCTTCGCCTCGCCCGAGGCCGGACGGATCTCGTAGGCGCCGCGCGCCGACAGGTTCTCGTCCACGTGCTCGGTGCGCAGCGTCGGCAGGTTCTGCCGCGACAAAGCGAGCAGCGACGGACCGGTGCGGTGCTCGAGGGCGAGCTGCCAGGCTTCCGCGACCTCGACCGCGTCGGCCGGGCGCAGCACCAGCGTGTTCGGAATGGCGCGCAGCGAGGCGAGGTGCTCGACCGGCTGATGGGTCGGGCCGTCCTCACCGAGGCCGATGGAATCGTGGGTGAAGACGTGGATCACCCGGATGCCCATCAAGGCGGCGAGGCGGATCGACGGACGGCAATAATCCGAGAAGATCAGGAAGCCGCCCGAATAGGGGATCAACCCGCCGTGCAGCGCGATGCCGTTCATGGCGGCGGCCATGCCGTGCTCGCGAATGCCCCAGTTGACGAAGGTGCCGGAATAGTCGCCGGGCACCACGCCCTTCTGGCTCTTGGTGCGGGTCAGGTTCGAGTGGGTCAGGTCGGCGGAGCCGCCGATCATCTCGGGCACGACGGCGTTGACGACCTCGAGCGCCATCTCGGACGACTTGCGGCTCGCGACGTTCGGCTTGTCGGCCGACAGGCGGGCCTTGTAGGCGCGGATCGCCTCGTCGAAGCCGGCCGGCAGGTCGCCGCGGATGCGGCGGTCGAACTCGGCGCGCTCGTCGGCGGGCAGGGCGCGGTAGCGACGCTCCCATTCCTTGCGGGCGTCGACCGAGCGCTGGCCGGCGGCGCGCCAAGCCTCGAGGATCTCGGCCGGCACCTCGAACGGACCGGCGGTCCAGCCGTAGGAGGCGCGGGCGGCGGCCACTTCCTCGGCCCCGAGCGGGGCGCCGTGGGCGGCCGCGGTGCCGGCCTTCTTCGGCGAGCCGAAGCCGATCACGGTGCGGCAGGCGATCAGGGTCGGCTTGCCGGTGGTCTCTGCCCACTCGATGGTCTTGAGGATCTCTGCGATGTCGTAGCCGTCGATCCGGGTCGCGGCCCAGCCGGCCGCCTCGAAGCGCTTCAGCGTATCGGTCGAGTCCGCGAGGCTCGTCGGTCCGTCGATCGAGATGTGGTTATCGTCGTAGAGGACGATCATCCGCGACAGGTTGAGATGGCCGGCGATCGAGATCGCCTCGTGGCTGATGCCTTCCATCAGGTCGCCGTCACCGCACAGCACGAAGGTGCGATGATCGATCAGGTCGCTGCCGAACTGGGCGTTCATGAGACGCTCGGCGAGCGCCATGCCGACGGCGGTCGCGATGCCCTGGCCGAGCGGACCCGTGGTCGTCTCGATGCCGGCGGCGTGGCCATATTCCGGGTGGCCGGCGGCGGCCGAGCCGAGCTGGCGGAAGTTCTCGATCGCCTCGAGCGTCATATCCTCGTAGCCGAGGAGAAAGAGCAGCGAATAGAGCAGCATCGAGCCGTGGCCGGCCGACAGCACGAAGCGGTCGCGGTTCGGCCAGTGCGGGGCAGACGGATCGAACCGCAGCACCTGGGTGAACAGGGTGGTGGCGATGTCCGCCGTGCCCATCGGCAGGCCCGGATGCCCCGACTTCGCCTTCTCCACCGCATCGATGGAAAGCACACGGATGGCGTTGGCCATCTGGGTCTGCATCTTGAGGTCGATCATGGGTCCGCTCGCGACTTGGCCGCGCGGCACGGAGCAAGGCCCCAGGCGCGACGGCAGGTGGGGGAACAGAACGACCGCCAGTTAGGGCGCGCGGGGGAAATGACCGCGACGCCGGGGGGCGGCCGACGGATTCGGCGCCTTGGACATAGCAGGTCGCCGAGGCGAGTCAACGCGCCGCGGCGGCACCTTGCCCCCGCCTAACCCCCGCGCCGGGCTCGCGTTCCACCCTCTTTACGGCCTGAGGAGCGCTCCGCAGCGAGCGCCCTCTCGACCGGGGAAACGACTAGCCCTAAGTTGACCAAAGAGAATCAGCCCCACCTCGTGTGGCGGACAGCGCGGAAAGGTCGGGATGGGGGATAGGCCGAGCATCGATGCCAGCCTCGCCCGGTTGCTGGCGGTGATCGATCGCCTCGAGGCCGTCGCCGAGCGGCGCGGTCAGAGCGATCGCGCGTCGAGCGTCCTGGAAGACGAGCTGCACCGGCTCGAGGACGACCGTTCGCGCCTCGCCCAGACGCTCGATCAGGCGGAAGCCCGCTCGGCGCGGCTCGAGGAGACGAACCGCGAGGTGTCGCGCCGTCTGGTCGCGGCGATGGAGTCGATCCGCGGCGTGCTGGAGCGCCACGGCGGCTGAGCGGCCTGGCGTCCCCCGCGCGTCCCTCGGGATGTGCGAACCGTGCCGTGCCCTTGAAAGGACCCGCAGTAGAGACCCATGGCCCAGGTCAACGTCAGCATCAACGGTCGCAATTACCGCATGGCCTGCGACGACGGCGAGGAGGAACGCCTCCTCGCCCTCGGGCGGCGGTTCGACGAGTGCATCCAGCAATTGCGCGGCGGCTTCGGCGAGATCGGCGATCAGCGGCTCACCGTGATGGCCGGGGTGATGATGGCCGACCGCCTCAACGAGGCGGAGGCGACCATCAAGGCGCTCCAGGCCGAAGTCGCGGGCTTGCGCGATTCCCGCGCGGCGATCGCGACCCGCGCCGACGAGGTCGAAGCCTCGATGGCCCAGAAGATCGATCAGGTCGCCGAGCGGCTCGAAGCGCTCGCCAACGTGCTGGTGCCGCAGAGCCTCTCCTGAGGCCGCGGCGGCTCAATCCGTTTCTTCATTGCCGGAAAGACCGAAGCCCCGCAGCGCGGCGGCGAGCGTCGCCTGCTGCCGGTGCACCCGGTTGACGGGGCGCACCGCCGGCGTCGTCCAGCCGCGCACTCGCTCGGCGGCGGCCGGGGTCAGATCGCCGCTCGCCGCGAGCGCGGCACCCAAGGCGCGGATCGCCATCCGGTCGAGTTCCAGCGCCGCGCGATCGCGATCCTCCCCCGGCGGCAGCGCGGCGAGCGCATTGCGGCGGGCGATGATCGCGTCGAAACTCGGCTCGAGGTTCTTCGGCATCGGGGTCCGTGGAGGGGCGTCCGGCGGCACCGGGTACGCCCCTCAGGCTTGGTCGTTGAAACGGCGGTGGACGGCACGTCACGCAGACGCGCAGGGGGCCGGCACGACCGCGCGAGCCTCGATGTCGCACCCCCGGCGCGGCCGCTCAAGAGGTGGTTTTCGGCGGGCGGCGCGGCGAGCGCGGGGATAACGTGGATAGCGTGGATAAGTGAGCCGCGTGAGGCGCCCGCGCGCGGCGAACCGCAACGGTGGCCGGAGCGGCGCGGCCCGGACGAGTTCCCTGTCGACGGCCCTTCGTCTCTCCGTGACCGCCGCGTCCCGCGGTCCCGAGCGAACCCTAGCGCCGGAACAGCGCGTTCGCAGCATCCTCGACGCTGCGCCTTCCCGCGATCGCCGCCTCGACGCGGGCGATCTCGGCCCTGAGGCGTTCGACCCGGCCTTCGAGCTCGGCGACGGAGAGGCGCGACAGATCCTCCCCCAGCGTCTCGGTGGTGGGCTTCGGCCGCGGGGCCAGCTCGTCGTCGCGCATCGGGGCTCGCTTCCTCGGTTGACCAGGATCAGTGTAGGCGAAGCGGGCGCGTTCACAAGATCGGGCGCGTCGCCGCCCGCCCTGTCGGGGCGTGCCGCCCGGACGTAAAGTCGGGCGCAGGATCGGCGGCAGATCGATCGGGTCCCGCGCCGCGTGCCGCGGCCGGGACGGGCGTCCGCGAGGACGCGGCAGGGAGGACACATCATGACCAGCGCTTCCGCGTCCGATGCGGCGCACGACACCGTGCTCGATCCGGCCCCGCTCGCCGTCGGCGGCACCATGCGGGTCGTCGGCTGTCCCCGGCCGGGCGGTCCCGAGGCGCTGATCCTGGAGCGCCGGCCGCTGCCCCGTCCGGGGCCGCGCGAAGTCCTCGTCCGCGTCCGGGCCGCGGGCGTCAACCGGCCTGACGTCAGCCAGCGCCGCGGCGGCTATCCGCCGCCGAAGGGCGTCACCGACATTCCGGGGCTCGAGATCGCCGGCGAGGTGGTCGCGCTGGGGCTCGAGGCGGAGCGCTGGCGGATCGGCGATCGGGTGACGGCGCTCGTGCCCGGCGGCGGCTATGCGGAATATTGTCCCGTTGATTGGTCGAATGCCCTGCCGGTGCCGAACGGGCTCTCCTTCATCGAGGCGGCGGCGCTGCCAGAAACCTTCTTCACCGTGTGGACCAACGTGTTCGATCGCGGCCGGCTCGCGGCGGGCGAAGTCCTTCTCGTCCACGGCGGCACCTCGGGCATCGGCACCGCCGCGATCATGCTCGGCACGGCGTTCGGCGCCCGGGTGATCGCGACCGCCGGCTCGCCGGAGAAGTGCAAGGCCTGCCGCGATCTCGGGGCCGACCTCGCGATCGATTATCACAAGAGCGATTTCGTCGAGGTGGTGAAGGAAGCGACCGGCGGGCACGGCGCCGACGTCATCCTCGACATGGTCGGCGGCTCCTATGTGGAGCGCAATTGGCAGGCGGCGGCGGTCGAGGGGCGCATCCTCCAGATCGCCAATCTCGGCGGCGCCGCGAGCCAGCTCGACTTCACCCGGCTGATGGTGAAGCGCCTCACCCACACCGGTTCGACGCTGCGCCCCCGCGACGTCGCCTTCAAGGCGGCGATCGCCCGGGCCCTGGAGGAGAAGGTGTGGCCGCTGATCGAGGCCGGCACCATCCGCCCCGTCATCCACAAGACCTTCCCCCTGACCGACGCCTGCGCCGCCCACGGCCTGATGGAGACCTCCACCCACATCGGCAAGATCATGCTGGAGGTGGGGTGAGGCAATAGACAGGCATCTGCGCTGGTCGACTGGCGCGCGCCGATGATGAGCGGCAGATCGCTTGGCCTTTGACTTAGCCGGCAATCGAGACGCCGCGCATTTCCGCCCACCTTCCCGTTTGCCACCGGCCGCGGGGGCGCCTATAATAAGCGTCTTCCCCATACGATCGGCGTTCGGAGAAGGGCTCTGGCGGAGGATATCCGTCGGGCGCGTACCAGGAGGATTTTGACCGATGGCAGCCACCGCGCCGCTGATGCCCAAGGCGACCGCCGTTTGGCTCGTCGAGAACACCGCACTCTCGTTCGAGCAGATCGCCGCGTTCTGCAAGCTGCACCCCCTCGAGGTGAAGGCGATCGCCGATGGCGAGGCCGCACAGGGGATCAAGGGTCTCGACCCGATCCTGACCGGCCAGCTCACCCGTGAGGAGATCGATCGCGCCCAGAACGATCGCGCCCACCGCCTCCGCCTCGCCGACCCGAAGGTGCGTGTGCCGGAGAGCCGTCGCCGCGGGCCGCGCTACACCCCGGTTTCCAAGCGCCAGGATCGTCCGAACGCGATCCTCTGGCTGCTGCGCAACCATCCGGAACTGAAAGACGCGCAGATCATGCGCCTCGTCGGCACCACCAAGTCGACGATCGCCTCGATCCGCGAGCGCACCCACTGGAACGCGCAGCACCTGACCCCGATGGATCCGGTGACGCTCGGCCTGTGCAGCCAGATCGAACTCGATCTCGAGGTCGAGAAGGGCTCCAAGGGGGCGCCGCGCCGCGAGGAGGACGAAGGCCTTGGCACGCTCCTTCCCGTCGAGGAGACGACGGCGCCGGAAGTCCTGTCCAGCCTCAGCCGCCCGACCCCCGTCTCGTCGCGCAACGAGGAAGAGATCGACGCGGAGGCCGTGTTCGCCAAGCTGAACGCCATGAAGCGTGCGCCGAGCGAAGAGGACGAAGACGAACTCTGAGGCATCCCCTCCCTTCTCCCCGAGGGGGAGAAGGAGGCGGCGGCGCCTGGGCGTGTCGGCCCGACAAAGATCTCCCTCGCGGGCCCGGATTTCCGGGCCCGTTGTCTTAAGAAGTCCCGATCGAGGGGCGACGGGCGGCACCACCGATGAACTATCGCCACGCCTTCCACGCCGGCAATTTCGGCGACGTCGTCAAGCACGCCGTCCTCGCCCGTATCCTGACCTATCTCGCCCGCAAGGACGCGCCGTTCCGGGTCATCGACACCCACGCCGGGATCGGCCTCTACGACCTTTCCTCCGACGAGGCCGAGCGCACCGGCGAGTGGCGCGACGGCATCGGCCGGGTGCTCGAGGCGGAACGGCCGGCGGAGATCGAGGACCTGCTCGCGCCGTGGCTCGACGTCGTCGCCGCGCTGAACCCGGACGGTACGCTGCTCTCCTATCCGGGCTCGCCCGTCCTCGCCCGCCGCCTGCTGCGCCGCCAGGACCGGCTGACCGCGGTGGAACTGCATCCGCTCGATTCGCAGGTGCTCGCCCACGTCTTCGCCGGCGACCGCCACGCCAAGGTGGTTGAACTCGACGGCTGGCTCGCCCTCGGCTCGTTCGTGCCGCCGAAGGAGGGGCGCGGCCTCGTCGTGGTCGATCCTGCCTTCGAGGTGCCGGGCGAGATGGAACGCCTCGGCGACGGCCTCGCCCGGGCGCTGAAGCGCTGGCCGACCGGCGTTTATGTCGGCTGGTATCCGATCAAGTCGATGGGCCGCGTCGATGCGATGCACAAATCGCTGCTGGCCGCCGGTGCCACCAGCCTCGTCGCGATCGACCTGTGGGTCCGCCGGGTCACCGAGGACGGGCCGTTGCCGGGCGCCGGCCTCGTCGTCATCAACCCGCCGTGGACCCTCGCCGACGAGATGGACCGGCTGATGCCCTGGTTCTCGGCGATCCTCGCTCAGGGGGAGGGGCCGGCTGGCGGGTCACCCGCCTCGCCGAGCGCTGAGGCCTCCTATCACGGACCCGCGCGGGGTCCGAAAAGAGGCGCAAGTGTGGCCCGCGCGTCCTTGACCGTCCCGCGACGCTCCCGCATGGTCTCGTCGATCATCTCGGGAGTTGTCGTCATGTCCGTTCGTCGCACCCTGAAGGCCGTCTCGGCCGCCGCGCTTCTCGCTTTGTCGATCGTGCCGGCTTCGGCCGCCGATCCGGCCCTGGGCGAGCCCGCCGCGACGTCCGCGACCCAGAATGCGGTGCCCGCCTGCGACGACACCGGTATCCAGCAGGCCGTGGCGCGTCGCATCGCGCGGGCCGACAAGAGCTATTATGGCGGGATCGTCATTCAGAGCGCCGACCGGGTCGTCCAGACCGGCTACAGCGTGAACCAGCCGAGCACCTATGCGCGGCGTTATTGCTCGGCCCACGTCGTGCTCTCGAACGGCAGCACCGACGAGGCCTTCTATTCGATCTCGCAGAATCAGGGCTTCGTCGGCGTGAGCTGGAACGTCGATGTCTGCCTCGCCGGCCTCGATCATTATCGCGTCTACGACGGCGCCTGCCGCGACACCAAGCCCGCGCCGTCACGCTGAGCGACGGACGACGGCGGCGCCTCGCCACGGCCCGGCCGCCCGTCGGCCGGCCCATTGAAGGGGGAGGGGGCATGCGTCGTCTTGCGCGCAAGGCGGGATCGTCGATTCGGTCCATCATGAATTTAGATCGCCCGCTGCGGGCCGCGCTCGTGGCGGTCGCGTGCCTATCGGCGGGTCTCGTCTCGGCCGGGATCGTCTCGACCGAGTTTCTGTCGTCGATCTCCCAGCCCGCAGCGGCGCAGGACGAAAGCGCGCAGGACGCGGGTCCTTCGAACGCCGCGCCGGCGGCGGGGAGCGCGCAGCAGGCCCGCGCGCCGAGCGGCGGCACGCCCGGCGCCTTCGATTTCTATGTGCTCTCGCTGTCGTGGTCGCCGACCTATTGCGCGCGGGCGCGGGAGGGCGACGCCCTGCAATGCGCCGCCGCGCGACCGTTCGCGTTCGTCGTCCACGGGCTGTGGCCGCAATATGAGCACGGCTATCCTTCGTCCTGCGAGGTTCCGCCGCCGCCGATCTCGAACGCGGTCGTCGACGGCATGCTCGACGTGATGCCGAGCCGGGGCCTCGTCCGCCACGAATGGGACAAGCACGGCACCTGTGACGGCGAGGACCCCGCGGGCTATTTCGCCAAGGTGCGGGCGGCTTTCGCGGCGGTGCACATCCCGCCCGCCTATGCGAGCGCGGACGCGGCCTCACGGGCGGCGCCGAAGGACATCGAGGCAGCCTTCATCGCGGCCAATCCGGGCCTGAAGGCGGACGGCATTGCCGTGCTCTGCCGCGGCCGCCGCCTCAGCGAGGTGCGCGTCTGCCTCGACAAGTCGCTCGGCTTCCGCGCCTGCCCCGAGGTCGATCGGGCGGCCTGCCGGGCCGATCAGGTCAACATCCCCGCTGCCCGCGGCGGCTGATTTTCGCGACACCACCTTCGAAACGAAAGACGCCGCCGTGGCGACCACGGCGGCGTCTTTGTTGTTTGGTCGTCAGCGCGGCTCGATCGAGGCGCCGGGCCGGATCAGGCGGCGAGCTTGACGTCCTTGAGCGCCTTCTCGAACACGCCCTTGAACGGCGCGCCGCTCTCGGTCGCGAGCTTGGTGGCGAGCTCCTGGAAGCCCTTCGCCTGGGTCGAGATGGCTTCGAACTGCTTGCTCGCGAAGGCGGTCTGCAGCTCGAGGGCCTCCGACACCGACTTCGCGGCGAGGAATTCCTTGAAGAACGCGAAGGTCGCGTCGGTGTTGGTCTTGGCCGCGTCGAGCGCCTGGATGTTGAAGTCGATCACGCCCTTGCGGGAGGTCTCGTAGGCGTCCTCGAGGGCGTCGGTCGCCTCTTCGGCCGCGGTCTTCATCTTCGCGTAGGCTTCCTTCGCCTGGGCGACGCTCTTCTCCGCGAACTCGCGGACGACGGCCGGAACTTCGACGTTCGGCACGGTGAACGGATCGGCCGGGAGGGCGGCGATGGTCTTCTTGACGGCGCGCGTGGCGGGCTTCTCGGTCATCTTAGGCTCCATGAGCGGCAACGCGGCTCTGACAACACGCCGCATTCGGCCGGTGGTTTCAGCGGTGCCGGATCGGGTCCGGCGACCGTACGCATGGGCGCAGCGCAACGAGCGCCGCTTGATGAAGCGAACCATAAAATAGGGTCTTGTGCATTGCAACATCTTTTTTGCAACGCACAAGTTTCGCCCGAGAGGGCCGCGAAGATGGCTCAGGCGGCGGAAGCCGGCGGGACCTCTTCGGCGGCCGCGGTGACCACCGCTTCGGCTTCCTCCACGGCCGCCGACGCTTGGTCGGCGGCCGTGTCGGCGGCGCGGGTGCCGGCGCGCACCAGATCGCCGCCCGCCGCCGCCGCGGCCTCGCCGAGGCTGCGCGCCTGCTCGCTGAAGGCCTGGGCGCGGCCGGTCAGAAACTCGCTGTGCAGCCGCACCAGATCCTCGACGCTCGCCGCGAGGGCGAGGCTCTGGGCGAAGGCGAAGGTCGCCGAGACGTTGTCCTCTGCGACGCCGATCAGTTGCCGGCTGAGCGCGGCGGCGCCCTGGCGGGCATTCTGCGACTGCTCCTCGACCGACGTGACCGTCTTGCGGGCCACGCCGATCAGTTCGTCGAAGGCCTGACGGGCCTGCTCGACACCCTCGACGGCGAGGGTGCGGATCTGCTCGGGAAATTCGTATTCGCCAATCTTGGTCATCGCGACACTCCATCGGGATCGGGTCGGATTCGGGGATCGGTCGGGGCCGGGCGGAACCGGCGGCGAACAGGACCACCGGTGTGGGCGCTCGTGGCGGCGGCGACGGATCATCTTCGCATCCGTCATTGTCTCGTTAACGACAAGACGGATCAATCCCGCGTCAGATGCGGCCCGCGGTGGACCGCCGGCCCGGCGGCGACTAAAGTTCGTCCAGTTCCGTAAGGACTTGACGGCGGTCGCCGGCCGCCGAGCCCCGCCGGTGTTCCGTGTCCGCGCATTGGTGGCAATCCGGGGAGCGACCCCTCTTGTGACGACCCCTCTGGCAGGAACCCTCCAGGGATATCTCGCCTTGTCGGCGCAGCCGGCCGTCTGCGACCTCGTCGCCGACCCGCGGATGGCGCTCGTGGTCGATCGCACCGGCGAACGCACGCTCTGGCTCAATGCCGCCGCCGCCCGGTTCTGCCGCGTCGAACGACCGTTCGACGCCGCGCCGTCGGCGCGGCTGAATGCGGTGCGCGCCGCGCTCGCCGACCATGTCCAGGCCCGCTATGTGCCGCGCCAGGGGCTGGTGCGGCTCAGGGTCTTTCTCGATTTTCGCCCCGTCTGGCTGATGTGCCGGATCGATCCGATCAGCCTGCCGGGCGGCGAGCCCGGCCTTCTCGCCCTCGTCGAAGACCCTGTGCCGTCGGGGCTCGAGAAGCTACAGGCCCGGATCGAGGCGGTCTGCCGGCTCGTCGCTCACGACGGGCTCGCCTTCGTCGCCGATTCCGGCAATGGCATCGCCGCCAGCGCCGGAGATGAGTCCCTCGCCGAGGTGGCCGGTGGCCTCGAAGCGGTGGTTCGCGCGGTGCGTGGCGACGGCGCGGTCTTCCGCGCCGGCTTTGCGCGGCCCGTCACGCTCGATCTGCCGGGCGTCGGGCTGACCTTGTTCGTGATGACGCGGGGCGAGGACGCGGACACGCCGGACGAGGCGACCGTCGCGGAACCGGAGCCGATCGCCGCCGCCGAGCCCGTGGCCGCCGCAGAGCCGGCCCGGCCTGCAATGCGGCCTCGCCGTTTCTCCTGGCAGAGCGACGCCCACGGCCGCTTCGGCTTCCTCTCCCATGAACTGTCGGAGGTCGTCGGCGTGCCGGCGGAAGCCCTGCGCGGGCGCACCCTCGCCGAGATCGCCGCCGCGTATGGTCTCGTCGGCGCCGATGCCGTGATCGAGGCTTTCGCCAGCCACGCGACCTGGAGCGGCTTCAGCGTGCGCTGGCCGCGTGCGGACGGCAGCTTGGTGCCGATCGATCTCGCCGGCCTCTCCGTCTACGAGGCCGACGGGGCCTTCAAGGGCTTCCGCGGTTTCGGCGTCATCCGTTTCACCGGCGCCGCCGCTACGGCCGTGTCGCCCGCGGCCGAGAGGCGTCCACCGGCCGCACCGGTGGCAACGCCTGCGATGGAGGTCCCCGTGGAATCCGTCGTGACATCGGCCATGGAGCCGACAATGGCCGCGATGCCCGCCGCGACCGAACCTGCCGCCGCTCCGCAGAGCCCCGACGCGCCGCCGCGCCAGCCGGTTCGCGAGACGGAGCCGGAACTCCGGGTCGAGCCGGGTCGCGACGCGCATCTCTCCGGCGACGCGGAGGCCGGCGAGGACGCCGGCGCGCAGGAGGCCGCGGAGGCCGCCGCGACGACGGATTCCGACTTTATGACCGACGGCCTTTGGAGCGACGCCGCCGAGGAGGCCGGGTTCGAGACCGGCATCTTCGCGCTCGGGGCGTTCGAGCACGGCGTCTTCGCGCGCCGCCCGCTCGATCTCACCGGGGCCGACGCGCCGGCGTTCGACCTCGACGAGCCCGTGGACATCGTCTCGGCCGAGATCCCGGCCGCCGATGCGGTAGCGGGGGAGCCCGTCTTCATCGACCCCGAAACGGATGCGGTCTTCCCCGACCCGGTCGAGCCGTCCGCGGGAGCCGGGGACGCCGCTGTGTCCGAGGCCACGGCCCCCCTGATGCCCGCCGCCCCCGATCCGGAGCGGCCGAGCCCGAAGGTCGTGCCGATGCCCGGCCTCGCGACGCCGCCCCCCGAGCCCTCCGGCACCGCCCTGTCGCGCCCGGAATGGGAGGCCTTCCGCCTGATTGCCGCCGCCCTCGGCGCCCGCTTCGAGGGCGACGATGCGGAGGCCGAGGCGGAGGCCGACGAGCCGGAGACGCTCTATCCCCTCGGCGAGCCGGCGATCTCTCCCGTGGGACGCCTCGCCGCCAACGACAGCGGGATCGTCGAGGTCGACACCCGTATTCTCGACCGCCTGCCGCTCGGCCTCGTCGCCTGCCGCGGCGCGGCGATCATCTACGCCAATCCCGCCGCGCTGATGCTCGCCGGCTATCCCGATCTCGCCGGCCTCGATGCGGCGGGCGGGCTCGAGGGCCTGTTCGCCGAGCGCTCCGAGCCCGAGGGCGAGCGCCCGGTGACGATCCGGCGCGGCGACGGCCGCCTCGTCGAGGTCGATGCGCGCATGCACTCGGTGCCGTGGGGCGCCGGCCGCGCGCTCCTCGTCGCGCTCCAGAGCCGCGGCGAGTTCCAGGCCGCGGCGCCCGCCGCCCCGGCACCGTCCGATGCGGCCGAGGTGTTCGACGCCATCGCCGACGCCGTCGTGGTGGTGGACCGCGCCGCCGCCATCGTCTCGCTCAACCGCGCGGCGGAGCGTCTGTTCGGCCGCTCCCGCGCCGCGCTCGCCGGCGAATCACTGATGCGCCTCGTCGATCCCGACAGCCACCGCGCCCTGCGCGCCGGCATCGCCGCGGTGATCGACAGCGTGATCCCGACCAATGCCGGGCGCGACATCGAGATCGTCGGCCTTGCGGCGGAGGGCGACGAGATCCCGCTCCAGGTCGGCTTCGGCCGCTACGGGGCGGGCGTCGGTGCCCGCGCCTGCCTCACCTTGCGCGACGTCACGCCGTGGAAGCGCGGCGAGGCGGCGATGGCGGCCATGGCCCGCGCCGCCGAGCGCGCCAGCGCCCAGAAATCCGACTTCCTCGCCCGCATCACCCACGAGATCCGCACCCCGCTCAACGCTATTCTCGGCTTCGCCGAGGTGATGCTGGAAGAGCGCCTCGGACCGATCGGCACGCCGCGCTACCGCGATTATCTCGGCGACATCCACGCCTCGGGCGGGCACATTCTGAGCCTCGTCAACGATCTCCTGAATCTCGCGCGGATCGAGGCGGGCAAGGCCGAGCTCGACCTCCGGCCGGTCGCGCTCGACCAGGCGGTGCGCGATTGCGTCGCCCTGATGCAGCCGCAGGCGAGCGCCGAGCGGGTCATCGTGCGCACCAGCCTCGGTAGCCAGCTCCCCGCCGTGCTGGCGGACGCCCGCTCGATCAAGCAGATCGTGCTGAACCTTCTGTCGAACGCCATCAAGTTCAACATGATCGGCGGACAGGTCATCGTATCGACCACCCGCGACGAGAGCGGCGGCGTCGTGCTGCGCTTCCGCGACACCGGCATCGGCATGGCGGAGGCCGACATTCCCGCGGCGCTCGAGCCGTTCCGCCGTTTGCACCCGACCCACCACGAGGGCACCGGCCTCGGCCTGCCGCTCACCAAGGCGCTGGCGGAAGCGAACGGCGCCACCTTCGCGATCGAATCCGCGCCCAACCAGGGCACCCTCGTCGAGATCCGCTTCCCCGCCGCCCGCCTCGCCGCGGAATAAGGCGGGCCAGGGGTCATTCGCGCGAACCCCACACCCTTTCCGTCGTCATTGCCGGCCTTGTGCCGGCAACCCAGGGGCGGCGGGCTCGGGCTTTGGCGACGGCGTGATCGCGGGCCCTGGGTCCGCGGGACGAGCCCGCGGATGACGGAGAGAGGGTGGCGCGAAAAGTTCCGCTTAGAACTCTTCTAAAATATTGGAATGATTGCCCTTTTCGAAGGTCGTGATTGACCCGCGCAAGCTCCGCGCGCTAACGCTCGCGAGACGCCCACGGTCGGGCGGGTGGGCGTGTGCCCGTGGAGGGCCTCGTGAGCGTCGGTGCGGAACCGATCGGAAGCGTGTTCGAAACGACGGATGCGCCCCAGGAGCTCGGGATGGCGGCGGATCGCCGCGACCGGGGCTGGCTCGCCGTCGTCGTCGCCCTCGCCCTCGCCGCCCTGATGCCGCTCGGCGCGGTGATCTGGCTCGCCTTCGAGCCCGCCGGCGACGTCTGGAGCCATCTCGTCGCGACCGTGCTGCCGAACGCCGTCGTCACCACGATCTGGCTTCTGCTCGGCGTCGGGCTCGTCACGGGCGTGATCGGGGTCGGCTGTGCCTGGCTCGTCACCGCCTACCGCTTTCCGGGCCGCGCGCTGTTCGATTGGGCGCTGCTTCTCCCGCTCGCGGTGCCGACCTACATCGCCGCCTTCGCCGCCGTGGAACTCGCCGATTATACCGGCCCGGCGCAGACGCTGCTGCGGGCCGTCTTCGGCTTCACGTCCCGCCGCGATTATTGGTTTCCCGACGTGCGGACCCTGGGCGGCGCCATCGCCGTCCTGAGCCTCGTGCTCTACCCCTATGTCTACCTGTCGGCGCGGGCGAGCTTCCTGATGCAGTCGGCCGGCGTGCTCGAGGTCGCCCGCACGCTGGGTGCCAAGCCGCTGCGTGTCTTCCTGCGTGTCGCGCTGCCGCTGGCGCGGCCGGCGATCGTCGTCGGCATGTCGCTCGCGATGATGGAATGCCTGAACGATATCGGCGCGGTGCAATATCTCGGCGTGCAGACGCTCACCGTCGCGATCTACGACACTTGGCTCAACCGCTCGAGCCTCGCCGGCGCCGCCCAGATCTCGGTCGCGATGCTGGCGGTCGTCTTCCTCATCGTCACCATCGAGCGCCTCGCCCGCCGCCGCCAGCGCTTCCATGCCACCACGACCCGCATGAGCGTCGTTCACGCGCGGCCGCTCGGGCCGATCGCTGCCGTCTTCGCGACGCTCGCCTGCGCGCTGCCGTTCCTCGCCGGCTTCGTGCTGCCGGTGCTGGTGCTCGGCCGCGCCGCCTCCTACCGCCTCGACACGCTGTCCGATCCGGCTCTGATCGATGCCGGCATCAAGAGCTTCGGGCTCGCGGTCGTCGCCGGCCTCGTCACGGTGGCCGGTGGCGCCGCGATCGCCTATGCCCTGCGGCTCAGCCGCGCGCGCTGGCTGCGCCCGGTCGCGGCGGTCGCCGGCATCGGCTACGCGGTGCCGGGCACGGTGCTCGCCCTCGGCATTCTGATCCCGCTCGCCGGCCTCGACGGTATCATCGCCCGGGCGGCGCGGGATTATCTGGGCCTCTCGACCGGGCTCCTGCTCGCGGGATCGGGCGTCGGCCTCGTCTATGCCTATCTGGTGCGCTTCCTCGCCGTCTCGTTCGGCAATGTGGAGACCGGCTTCTCCAAGCTCTCGCCCCATCTCGACATGGCGGCGCGCACCCTCGGCCGCACGGCGACCGGCACCTTGCGCGACGTGCTCGCCCCGCTGCTGAAGCCGGCGATCCTGACCGCGGGCCTCATCGTCTTCGTCGAGGTGATGAAGGAATTGCCGGCGACGATCCTGCTCAGGCCGTTCAATTTCGAGACGCTCGCGACCACCGTGTTCGCGGCCGCGTCCCGCGAGCAATTCGAGGACGGGGCGATCGCCGCGCTCCTGATCGTCGCGGTCGGTCTCGTGCCGGTGATCGTACTCGCCCGCACCAGCGCCGCCCGCGGCTTCGGCGCGGCCACCCGCGGTCCCGACGGCGGCGATCGCTCCGGCCTCTGAAGCGGCGAGGGGACGATCGCGGTGCAAGCTCCGGGTCAGGTTCGCCGGCCCTTTTTCTTGCCCGGCGGACGCGGAACCGCAATATTGCCATGGGCTCCTCCTACTGGGCGCACATGACCGCATCGGCCGCTTCGTCTTCCGCTCCGTTCCGCTGCGCGCAGTGCGGCGAGCCTCTCTTCACCGAGACGAGGCGCTGTCCCCATTGCGGCGCCCTCGATTCGGCGATGCCGACCGCCGGTGCGCCGCGGATCGTGCCCGATCGGCCGTCTCCGGAGCGTCCCGCGCCCGCCTCGCTGCATTCCGACGGGCCGGCCGATTTCGGTGCCGGCATCCTGCCCCCCGGCGGCCACGAGCGGACCCGCGGCGACGACATGGTGCCCGACGCCTATGCCTACGAGGCGAGCGAGCCGCCGCGCGCCGCGCCGCATTTCGAGCCGCCGCGGGCGGAGGCCGTGATCATTCCGGCGACCCGCGCCGATGGGGCGGGCGACCGCTTCGAGCCGCGGATCGGCGGAACCGGCGGACCACGCAAGGAAGCACCGCGCATCGACTTGACCCCCGAGACCGCACCGGGATCCGGTGGCGGCGGGGGCGCCGAGCCGCCGCTCACTCTCGCCGTCGTGCCGCAGCGCGGCGACGGCAGTCTCGTCGTCTACCGCCGCAGGCCGCGGCGCCGCCTGCTCCTGTGGAGCGGCATCGCACTCATCGTGCTCATCGTGGCGGTCGGGCTCGGCTGGCGCATGGCGGCCGGTCCGCGCGGCGCCGCGCCGATCGCGGTCGTCGAGGCCGGGCGCGATTGGGCACCGCTCGTCGCCGATCCGGCCACGCTGGGCCCGGGTCCGCGGATCGTTTCGGCGACCGGGCCGTTCCGCCTGCGCGTCGACGGCACCGTCTATACCATCCTCGATTCGCAGCCGGTCACGATCCCGCTCGAGAAGGCGAAGTCGGTCGAGGTCAAGGCGATCGACGGCACCGCCAAGGTGACCATCACCAAGCCCTGAGGGCGCTCGCCCGCGTCCCCCTCCGGCTGCGACGGGCCGGCATGCCCGTGCGCGACGGCGCGGCATGCCGTGCCGCTTCCCCGGCCCGTTTCCTTGAATGGCCTTTGGGCCGATGAGCCCGCCTGTCAGTTCGCCGCGACACAGACGCCGTAGGGCGCTGTTCGTCCGCTCGCCCCCGGGCAGCGGGCGAGGCTGCCGAGGCGGTCGACGGCGGCGGCGAGGCGCGCCTTGAGCGTGTCGGTGCCGACCGGGGCGGTCAGGCCCTCGTCCGCGCCGAACTCGGCGATCGCCGTCTTGACCGCGTCCTGGGTCGGCCACTGGCCCTTGGCCGGGTCGAGATAACGCAGCTTCTGGAGGAGGGCGATCACCTCCGGATCGCTCGCCGGCACGTCCACGGCGACCGCGGTGGCGGGCGCCTGGACCGGGCGGGCGCCCGTCGGCGTGGCGGGTGCGGCCGGCGGCGGCACCGGAACGGGGGCCGGCGGAGCCGGAATGGCGGCGACGGCCGGCGGCGCCGGGACGGCGGGCGGCGGTGGAACGTCGGCGGCTCCGGCCAGCGGGAGCGGCGCCGCCGGAGCGGGTACTACGGGACCCGGCTCGGGCGCGGCCACGAGGGCGGGCCCGGCCGCGGCGGTGGCAGCGGCACGACGGCCGGCAAGGTCGTGGTGGCCGCCACCGCGGCTCCGGCGGCCGCCTGGCCCGTGGTGCCGGTGTCGGTCGCGCCGTAGACGGGCTGTACCGTAGTCCCGCCGGTCGCCATGTCGGCGCTGCCGCTTCCGGTCGACCCGGCCAGCGGCACGCCGCCCGGGCCGGTCTGCGAAATCACCGCATCCGCCGCGCGGGCGAACCAGCGGCCGTCCGGCAGGCGGCAGCGCTGGCCGCTGACCACGATCGTGCTGCCGTCGACGCCGACATAGGTGTAGTCGAAATTGCGGCACCCGGTGCCACCGTCGCCGCCGAAGGTCTCCGACGGGCGAATGTGCATCACCGCACCCGACGGCAGCGCGAGCGACACCCGCGTGTTCGGCGGGGTGCGTTCCATGACCTGGGCGACCTCGCGGGCGACGGAGGCCCGGTCCACCTGGGGGATTGCCTTCGGCGTCGCGTTGCGCACTCCGGGCAAGGGGCTCGACGCCGGGCGCTGCATCATTCCCGGCGCTGTGGCCGGCGGCATCGGATAGAGCGGCGGCGGCGCGGCGACGACCGGTCCGTAGGGTCCCTCGCCGGGCGGATACATGACGACATATTGCGCCTGTGCCGCGACCGGCCAGCCGAGCGAGAGCACGGCGAGCGCGAAGCCCGACGCGAGGGCTCGAGCCTTCCGCTCGCGCGGTTTGGGCGTGAGGGGCGATCCGGACGAGATTCGGCGCATCGGGACGGCGGCTCCAGGCGAACGGGCTCGAATTAACCTTAGTCTATCATCTCATGCCGGAGTTCGGCGCTACCAAGGCGAAGGCGCCGCCCGCGGCGGCGCGGATGTCGCACCGGGTCAGGCGACGACGATCTCGGCCCGCCGTGGCAACCGGGCGAGGAGGCGGACGAGGGTCGCGCGCGGAAGGGCGACGCAGCCCGCCGTCGCGGTGAACCGGCCGCCCCCGCCTCCGGGCCTCGCCCTTCCTCGGCCTTGCGGCCGGCGACATGGAGGAAGATGGCGCTGCCGGCACGGTCGATCCGCGGTCGAATGTTCCAATCGAGCACGACGACGACGTCGTAGAGGCCGTCGGCGCGCGAGAGATCCTCGTGGCTCGGCGCGAAGGGCGTGCGGACGAAGCGGTTGTAGCGGCCGTGACGCGGTGCATCGCACCAACCGTCGGTTGCTCTGATCGCCCGCGCGGGCAGAGCCGTCCGCGGTCGCGCGAGCCGGTCGCCGCGCCACAGCACCGCGATCAGGCGGAGCCGCGCCCGCGGCGTGGCGCCGTCGCCCTCGTGCTTGCGCACGGTGATGCCGGAGCGCCCGATGGCGCAGGGAAGAACCGAATCGCCGACCGCAAGCAAGCCTTCGGCGGGCCGGCCCGGACGGCGGCGCAGCACCAGCATCCGGCATTTCGGCCGAGCGGAGCGAAGCGGGCGAGAACCGCGATCGAGGCCGGGGATGCCGGCGAAATCGCTCTCCTCCACAAGGCGGCCGGTCGTTCTGGTTGAACCGCGGCGCAAAAACTGTTTCCTTTCCTCGCAATAAAAACGTTGGCTGTCGGTGCGCACGGCGCGAGATTGAACCGCCGCCGTTTTGATACCATTGCACTGCCGCTACGTTGAACCATCTCTGCCGGCGACATTGGGGGCGCGTCGGCCATCGCCGGCGTGCCGGCTCCGGAGGAACACTGCGTCATGACCACCCGCACGATCCTCATCGTCGACGATGATCCCGACCTGCGTTCTTCGCTTGCCGAGCAGCTCGCGCTCACGGGCGAATTCGCCTCGGTCGAGGCCGAGACCGCGGCCGAATCGATCCAGGCGGCACGCGCCCAGTCGATCGACCTCGTCCTGATGGACGTCGGACTGCCCGACCTCGACGGCCGCGAGGCGGTGAAGCTTTTGCGTCGCAACGGCTTCAAGGCCCCGATCATCGTCGTGACCGGCCAGGACGGCGAGGCCGACACCATCCTCGGCCTCGAATCTGGCGCCAACGATTACGTGGTGAAGCCGGTCCGCTTCGCCGTGCTGCTCGCCCGCATCCGCGCCCATCTGCGCCAGTTCGAGCAGAGCGAGGACGCGACCTTCGCGATCGGCCGCTACACCTTCCGCCCGAGTTCGAAGCTCCTGCTCGACGAGCGGGGCGGCAAGGTCCGTCTCACCGAGAAGGAGACGGCGATCCTCAAATATCTCTACCGGGCGGGCGAGAAGGCGGTCGGCCGCGACGTCCTCCTGCATGAGGTGTGGGGCTACAATTCGGGGGTCACGACCCATACCCTCGAGACGCACATCTATCGGCTCCGCCAGAAGATCGAGCGCGATCCCTCCAGCGCCGAACTTCTGGTGACCGAAGGCGGCGGCTACAAGCTGGTGCCGCGCCTGACGGACGATTCGGCCGTGGCATGAGCCTCGCCTCGGACATCGCGGTTCTCAGGAGGGTCGACCTGTTTTCCCCCATGACCGACGAGCAGCTCCGGCTGCTCGCGTTCAGCGGAGAACGGGTCGCGATCGCCGCCGGAGACGTGCTGTTCGAGGCGGGCGGCCAGTCCGAGGGGACCTACGTGGTCGTCGCCGGGGCCCTGCGGCTCGAGGCGGCGGACCTGCGCGGTCCGATCCTCGTCGGCGAGGGCACCCTGCTCACGCCGGCGAGCCTCGTCACCCAAATCCGCTACGCCTTCACGGCGACGGCCGACCGCGACACTGAGCTGTTCCTGGTGCGCCTGCCGATGTTCGCCCGCATGCTGGGCGAATTTCCCGAGATCGCGCTCCACCTCCATGCCGCCATCTCCGCCGATCTCGCCGCCTTCGTTCGCGAGGCCGCGGAGGTCCGTGCACGGCTCGACGCCGTCGAGGATCTCGACGCCCGCGCCGCCCCCGAGCCGGCCGATCCGCCCCTCGAACCGATCACGCCTCGAAGGTGACGAGGATCGGCACGTGGTCGGAGGGCCGCTCCCAGCCGCGTGTCTCGGCGCAGATCTCGACCGAGCGGACGAACGGCGCGAGGTCCGGCGTCGTCCAGGCGTGGTCGAGGCGGCGGCCCTTGTTGCTCGCCTGCCAATCGGGCGAACGGTAGCTCCACCAGGTGAAGACCTTCTCCGGCACGGGGCGTGCCGCGCGCACCGCGTCGTGCCAATCTCCGGCCTGCTGCACAAGCAGGAGGCGCTCGGTCTCGCCCGGCGTATGGCTCACCACGTCGAGCAACTGGCGGTGGGACCAGACGTCCTCCGGCAGCGGCGCGACGTTGAGGTCGCCGACCAGCATCGCGCGCCCCTCTGCGGCGACCCGTGGGCTCCAGATCTTCAAGGCGTCGAGGAAGGCGATCTTGGCGGCGAACTTCGGATTGACCTCGGCGTCGGGAATGTCGCCGCCCGCCGGCACATAAAGATTGTGGATGGTGATGAGCGCCCCCGCGAACGGCACCCGCGCGCGCTGCTGGCGGGCTTCCTCCAGCGAGGCGATCTGCTCGGGCGCCGCATCGACGAGGGGGCGGCGCGACAGGATGGCGACGCCGTGATGGCCCTTGCGGCTGTTGAGCGTCATGTGCTCGTAGCCGAGCGCCTTGACCGCCGCGGTCGGAAAGCTGCCGTCCGGGCAGCGCGTCTCCTGGAGGCAGACCACGTCCGGGGCCCGCTCGCCCACGAAGCGTTCGAGGTGGTCGAGTCGGGCGCGGATCGAATTGACGTTCCAGGTGGCGACGACGAGGCGGTCGGACGCAAGCGGCGGAGCGGCGGGATCGAGCGGGGTCATGGGCGCTTTCGGCAGGGCGGGGCGGGCGGCAGGACAAGCGGCGGAGGCCGCCGGGACACAGTGCGGAACCCCCGCCGGCCTGACAACCCTGCTCCGGCGCTCCGCCCACGATCGTGCGCCGCGCTTGACTTTCTGCCCCGTCGGTAGCCTCTAGTCCCCCGCGCGCCGCTGCGGCCTCCCCGCGTGGGCGTGCGAGGAACCATCGGAGCCTGACGATCGAATGCCCAGCTACCTCGACTTCGAGAAGCCGATCGCCGACCTCGAGGGCAAGGTTCAGGAGCTGAGGGCGCTCGCCGCGCAGGGCGAGGCCGTGGACGTCGGCGACGAGATCGGCCGACTCGAGACCAAGGCGAACCAGGCCCTGCAGGAAATCTACGCCCGGCTCACCCCGTGGCAGAAGACCCAGGTCGCCCGTCACCCCGACCGTCCCCATGCCGTCGATTATATCCGCGAGCTGATCGCCGAGTTCACCCCGCTCGCCGGTGACCGCCTGTTCGGCGAGGATGCCGCGATCATCACCGGCCTCGGCCGCTTCCGCGACCGCCCCGTCGCCGTCATCGCCCAGGAAAAGGGCAACGACACCAAGACGCGGCTCAAGCACAATTTCGGCATGGCGCGGCCGGAGGGTTACCGCAAGGCGGTGCGCCTCATGAAGCTCGCCGATCGCTTCGAACTGCCGGTGATCGCCCTCGTCGACACCGCCGGCGCCTATCCCGGCATCGACGCCGAGGAGCGCGGCCAGGCCGAGGCGATCGCCCGCTCGACCGAGGCGTGTCTGGCGCTCGGCGTGCCCAACGTGTCGGTCGTCATCGGCGAAGGCGGCTCGGGCGGGGCGATCGCGATCGCCACCGCCAACCGCGTGCTGATGCTCGAGAACGCCGTCTACAGCGTGATCTCGCCCGAAGGCGCCGCCTCGATCCTGTGGCGCGATTCGGCCCGCGCCCAGGACGCCGCGACCAACATGAAGATCACCGCCGAGGACCTGATGCGGCTCGGTGTCATCGACGGCATCGTGCCGGAGCCGCTCGGGGGCGCCCATCGCGCTCCTGCCGCCGTCTTCGGCGCGGTCGGCGATGCGATCGAGCGCGCGCTCAAGGAATTCGCGGGTCTCGACCGCGATACTGTGCGGCGCCTGCGCCGTGAGAAATTCCTGTCGATCGGCCGCAATCTCTGACACGGGCGGCCGGGCCGAGCGTCGCCCCACAGGTCCGGATCGGTGGGGCGCTGCCAGCTTGGGCTGCGGCGCGGGGGACGTTGCGGAATGCCTGTCGATCGGGCACTCTGCACGCGGCGTCGACCTCTTGCGGGGAGGCGTTACTCTCCGGTAACCCTTGCGTCATAAAACCTGATCGAGTGGTGCCGTGTGCCGGGGTGTTCCGGAGCATGGCACGGGAGCCTGCGGTGCCGAGCGGCCTGGCCGTCCGACCCGCGGAGTGGCGTCCCCGGATGTGGCCTCCCCGGATCTGGGCGAGGCCGGCGTGCGGTGAGTGAAGCCGGTCTCTTCGAAAGGCTCCGGTGGCTTCGGCCGGACCGGTGGAGTGGTGGCGAACGCGATGGTCAAGACAAGCCTTCGGAACGCGCTGAAACTGGCAGCCGGTGCCGCGATGGTGTCGGCCGCGCTGTTTACCGCGTCCTGCACCCCCGACGAGGGCGGCGGCACGGTCACGAAGCTCGTGTCCGCGGGGCCCAAGCGCCACATGCAGCCGGTCGATCCCGAGCTCGTCTCGCGGATGGCCACCCTCGACATGGACAAGAACGCGCCGATCATGATTCGGCTGTTCAAGGAAGAGTCCAAGCTCGAGGTCTGGAAGCAGACCCGCACCGGCCAATATGCGCTGCTCGTCACCTACGACGTGTGCAAATGGTCCGGCCTGCTCGGGCCGAAGGTCAAGCAGGGCGATCGGCAGGCGCCGGAAGGCTTCTACGACATCACGCCCGGGCTGATGAACCCGAATTCCCGCTACTATCTCGCCTTCAACACCGGGTTCCCGAACGCCTACGACCGCTCGCTCGGCCGCTACGGCACGGACCTGATGGTGCACGGCTCGTGCTCGTCGCGCGGCTGCTACGCGATGACCGACCAGGCGATCGGGCAGATCTTCGCGCTCGCCCGCGATGCCTTCGCCGGCGGCCAGCGCGCGTTCCAGTTCCAGGCCTATCCGTTCCGGATGACGGCCGAGAACATGGCGATCCACTACAAAGACCCGAACATGCCGTTCTGGCGCATGCTCAAGGTCGGCTACGATAGCTTCGAGATCACGCGGGTGCCGCCGAAGGTGGACGTCTGCGGTCAGAAATACGTGTTCAATTCGGTCGCGGCGAACGGCGAGCCGCTGGTGGCGACCCGCGAGTGCCCGGCGCTCACCGTCTCGCCCTCGGTCGCGAGCGCGCTCGCCGCCAAGGAGCGGCGTGACGACGCCAAGACGGCGCAGCTCGTGGCCCAGCTCAAGGCGAAGGATTCGAGCTTCTTCAACAGCTTGATGGTGGCGAGCGCGACCACGCCGAAGAAGGTGACGGGCGGTGCCGACGGCTCGCTCGTCCGCGTGGCGGTCGTCTCGAAGCCGAAGCGCACCACCATGTTCGGCGGCACCGCCGGCCTCGACCCCTATCAGAAGGCGGCTTTGACGGCCGCGGCCCGCGCCGGCGATCCGGTCGCCATCGCGGCGCTGGGCTCCCCGGTCGCTCCGCCGGTGCTGGCGCCGGGCGCCGTCGCCCCTGCCGCGACCGTCTCCACCACCGGCGCACCGGCGGCGACCCAGACCGCCACGACGACGATCCCGGGCGCCGCCGCGCCGGTTTCGCAGGCGCTGACGCCGCTCCACACGCCGGCGACCCCGGCTGTGGCCGCTCCGGTCGCCGTCGCCTCGGCCGCGACCGCCGACGACGGCACCATCCTGCCCCCGGCGAAGCCGACCGATCCGGCCCCCGCGACGACGGTGGCGACCGAGCAGAAGACCGGCTGGTTCGCCTCGCTGTTCGGCGGCGCGAAGCCCGCCCCCGCCACGCCGGTGGCCACCGAGGTCGCGACGGCGCCCGCGGCGGTGCGCACGATCTCGACGACGCCGGCCGCGCAGGCGGTGACGGCCCAGCCTGCGTCGGCTGCCGAGGCGCAGCCGACCGCTGCGGCCGAGCCCGCGCCGCAGCAGAAGACGGGCTGGTTCGCCTCGCTGTTCGGCGGCTCCAAGCAGCCGGCGAAGCCCTCTGGCCTCGTGCCGAACGCGGCGCAGCCGGCCGCGGCGACCGCCGTCGCCTCCTCCGGTGCCGCCGCGGTCGCCACTCAGCCGGTCGCCGCGACGGTGACGAACAGCCAGACGGCCGGGCAGGCCCAGGCGGTTCAGGCGTCGGTGACGAATCAGGGTCAGGCGGCCCCGACCGATCTCCAGGCCGCCGCCGGCACGCCCGCGAAGTCCGGCAACTGGTTCACCTCGCTGTTCGGCGGCAACAAGCAGGCCCAGGCCGCGCCGGCGGCCGCCGCCGTGGTTCCGAGCGAGGTCTCCGCGACCGCGATCAAGGCGCCGCCGCTCCCGCTGCCGGCTCCGGTCGAAGTTGCGGCGAAGCCGGCGAAGCGCAAGGTGATCCCGGCCGAGCCCGCGCCGGCCGCCACCACGACCACGACGCCTGCGGCCACTCCCGCCTCGACAACCACCCCTGCAACCCCGACCGGCCAGCAGGCGTCGGCCCAGACGGCCGTCACCGTCGGTACCGCGACGGTCGCCAGCAACGCCTCGTCGCAGACCTCGGCGCGCAACGACAGTTCGTCGTTCTCCCAGGCCTTCGGGATGTTCAACTGACGGGCTCTGCCGTCGCTTTCACGCGACAGGAATGAGTCGGGCCCTCAGGGCCGGATGAGGGACCGTTTCGGCCGCTCAATGCTATCGCGTGGGTGTCATCCTGCTGGCGCCAAGCGAGGGATGGAAGCCCGCCACCCCTCAGACGAGCGATGCCCACCCTCCGAGCAGGGAAGCCCACACCCTCTCCACGTCATCCGCGGGCTCGACCCGCGGACCACGGAACCCTGTGCTCGCCCCCGGGCTTGCCGGCACAAGGCCGGCAATGACGACGGAGAGGATGGGCGTGGCGGCGGAGGGCGGGGGCCGACGACAAGCGTCGGCACGGGATGCCGAGCGAGGGCATCGCGACGGGGAGCGAAGGGAATTACGACGGGGCGCGAGGGGCCGCGGCCTATCGCCGATCGCCGGCGCCATCCTCGGCTCTCTCAGCGCGGGACGAAGATCGTCAGCACGCCGGCGTCGACGTGGAAGTCGGCCGGGGTCGTGGTGGTCACCTCGCCGTCGGTGTTGACCGCATGGGGCGTATGGGTCTCGATGCGCACCGTGCGGCCGCGGAAGGTGTGGGTCAGCGGATCGAGGTCCTGCCGGCCGAAGCGGATGGCGATGCCGGCGCGGACGAGGTCGCCGAAGCTGTCGGCCTCGATCGCGAACACGTCGAGCAGCCCGTCGTCGAGCGCCGCGTCGCGGCCGAGCCGCAATCCGCCGCCGAAATTGACCCCGTTGCCGACGGTGATCTGGACGACCTTCACCCGCGTCGCGACGCCGTCCACGGTGATGGTGGCGCGGAAGCGGTGGGTGTCGCGCAGCGCCTGGACGGCGGCGATCGGATAGCTCAGCACCTTGAGCCGGCGCTTGAGCTCGGCCGTCTGCCGGCGCGCCACCCAAACGGGAAGCCCGATGCTCGCGGCGTTGACGAACAGGTGGTCGTTGACGTGGCCGAGGTCGATCCGCCGCGTGCGCCCCTCGAAGAGGAGGCGGGCGGCCGGCGCGCCGATCGGGATGGCGAGGCTGCGGGCGAGGTCGTTGGCGGTGCCGAACGGCAGCAGCGCGACGGGAACGCGGGTCGCCTTGAGGGCCGCCGCGGCGGCGTTCACGGTGCCGTCGCCGCCGGCGAGCGCGACCGCGTCATAGGCCTCCGCCTCGCGGCGGATGGCGGCGTCGAGCGCGTCGGCCGATTCGGTCGGGCGGTGGGTGACCGCGATCCCCGCCTCGGCGAGGATCGTCCGCACTCCGTCCAGGCCGGTGGCCGCGCGCCCGCTCTTCGGGTTGGCGAGGAGAAGCACGCGCTTCGGCGTCGCAATCATGCTCGCGCTCCCCGCCGGTTCGCCGCGGTGTGCCACGCCCCGCGCCGGGGCGCGGCGGTGCGCCGCGTCAGGCGAACTGGCCGTGGCAGTGCTTGTATTTCTTGCCCGAGCCGCACGGGCAGGGCTCGTTGCGGCCGACGCGGCCCCAGGTCGAGCTGTCCGAGGCGTCGCGCACCGTCTCGACCGGCGCGGCGTAGGCGATCTTCACCTCGCCCGCCTCCTCGGCGAGCTCGTCGAGCCCGGTGAAGGGATCGGCGTGGTGCGCCTCCATCTCCGGCAGCGCCTCGGATTGGAAGGCGTCCGGCTGGGCCTGGACGAGCTCGATGCGGGCGAGCTGGCCGGTGACCTGCTGGCGCAGGTGGCCGAGCAGCGCCTCGAACAGGGTGAAGGCCTCGCTCTTGTATTCGTTGAGCGGGTCGCGCTGGGCGTAGCCGCGCAGATGGATCGCCGAGCGCAGGTGGTCGAGCGTCGCGAGATGCTCGCGCCACAGATGATCGAGGGTCTGGAGCAGGACCGCCTTCTCGATCTGGCGCATCACCACCGGGCCGTACTGGCCGACCTTGCGGGCGGCGGCCTCGTCGGCGGCCTTCTTCAGGCGCTCGCGGACTTCCTGATCGGCGATGCCCTCTTCCTTCGCCCAGTCCTCGATCGGGAGGTCCTGGTTGAGGAACATCAGCACGTCGTCGTGCAGCCCGGCCGCGTTCCACTGCTCGGGATAGGCGCGCTCAGGGATGTGGCGGCCGACCAATTCGTCGATCACCTCGTGGCGCATCTCGGCGACGGTCTCGGAGACGTCGGCCGTGCTCATCAGCTCGATGCGCTGCTCGAAGACGACCTTGCGCTGGTCGTTCATCACGTCGTCGTACTTGAGAATGTTCTTGCGGATGTCGAAGTTGCGCGCCTCGACCTTCTGCTGCGCCTTCTCGAGCGCGCGGTTGATCCAGGGATGGACGATCGCCTCGCCTTCCTTCAGGCCGAGGCGCTGCAACATGCCGTCCATGCGCTCCGAGCCGAAGATGCGCATCAGGTCGTCCTGCAGCGACAGGAAGAACTTCGAATGGCCCGGGTCGCCCTGGCGGCCGGAGCGGCCGCGCAACTGGTTGTCGATGCGCCGGCTCTCGTGGCGCTCGGTGCCGATCACGTAGAGGCCGCCGGCGGCGAGCGCCATCTCCTTGAGGCGGGCGATGTCGACGCGGATCTCGGCGGCTTGGGCGTCCTTCTCCGGACCGTCCTCGAGCTCGGCGAGTTCGCGGCGGATGCGCATGTCGGCGTTGCCGCCGAGCTGGATGTCCGTGCCGCGGCCGGCCATGTTGGTGGCGATCGTCACCGCGCCCGGCACGCCGGCCTGGGCGATGATGTAGGCCTCCTGCTCGTGATAGCGGGCGTTGAGGACCTGGAAGACCTGCTCGTCGGGCCGGGTCGGGCGGCCGTCGAAGGGCTGCGAGAGGTCGCGCATCTTGAAGCCGGCCTTCACCAGGAGCTCGGCGAGCTGCTCGGACTTCTCGATCGACGTGGTGCCCACCAGCACCGGCTGGCCGCGCGTCTTGCAATCGCGGATGAGCTCGATCACCGCCGCGTTCTTCTCGGCGACGCTGCGATAGACCTCGTCGTCGTCGTCGATGCGCTTGACGGGCACGTTGGTCGGGATCTCGACCACTTCGAGCTTGTAGATGTCGAGGAACTCGTTCGCCTCGGTCGCCGCGGTGCCGGTCATGCCCGCGAGCTTGCCGTACATGCGGAAATAGTTCTGGAAGGTGATCGAGGCCAGCGTCTGGTTCTCGGGCTGGATCGTCACCCGCTCCTTGGCCTCGAGCGCCTGGTGCAGGCCTTCCGAATAGCGCCGGCCGGGCATCATGCGGCCGGTGAACTCGTCGATGATGACGACTTCGTCGTTGCGGACGATGTAGTCCTTGTCGCGCTGGAACAGCTTGTGGGCGCGCAGCGCCTGCTGGAGATGGTGGACGACCGAGACGTTCTCGATGTCGTAGAGCGAGTCGCCCTTGAGGAGACCCGCCTCGCTCAGCGCCTGTTCGAGCTTCTCGTTGCCGGCCTCGGTGAAGGAAACGGTGCGCTGCTTCTCGTCGAGCTCGTAATCCTCGCGGACGAGCCGCGGGATGAAGGCGTCGACGGTGTTGTAGAAGTCCGAGCGGTCGTCGAGCGGGCCGGAGATGATCAGCGGCGTGCGCGCCTCGTCGATGAGGATCGAGTCCACCTCGTCGACGATGGCGTAGGCATGGCCCCGCTGCACCATCGAGCCGGGCTCGTACTTCATGTTGTCGCGCAGATAATCGAAGCCGTATTCGTTGTTGGTGCCGTAGGTGATGTCGCAGCCGTAGGCGGCGCGGCGCTCTTCGTCGTCGAGGCCGTGGACGATCACGCCGGTCGACAGGCCGAGGAAGCCGTAGATGCGGGCCATCGTCTCGGCGTCGCGGCGGGCGAGATAGTCGTTGACGGTGACGATGTGGACGCCGTTGCCGGGCAGGGCGTTGAGGTAGGTCGCGAGGGTCGCGACGAGGGTCTTGCCTTCGCCGGTCTTCATCTCGGCGATGTTGCCCTCGTGGAGCACCATGCCGCCGATGAGCTGCACGTCGAAATGCCGCTGGCCGATGGCACGCAGCGCCGCCTCGCGCACCGTCGCGAAGGCCGGGACGAGGAGGTCGTCGAGCTTGGCGCCGTTGGCGATCTGCTCGCGGAAGGCTGCGGTGCGGGCCCGCAACTGATCGTCGGAGAGCGCCTTCAGCTCGGGTTCGAGAGCGTTGATCGCCGCAACCCGGGCCCGATAGCCCTTCAGCCTGCGATCGTTCGACGACCCGAACATCTTCCGGGCGATAGCGCCGAGACCGACCATGTCCCAATCGTCCTTTGGAAACCGCGAGGTCTGTGCCCGCGGTAGAGAAATGTTGCGGCGGGCGACCGTCCATCGGGTCCGGTCGCGGCTCGAGCGCCGGAATGGACCGCGCGTGCGGCGACAGCAAGGCCGGCGCTGCACGTTCTCGACGCGCGGCCGGCCCCGGCGAGACATAAGAAGGGGGTCGGATGTTGTCAACGCCGCGGCTTTCCGACAAAGTGCGCCGGCCGCGACCAGGGGCCCGCGACGGCGGGCGGGCGCCGCCGCTGCGTGCCGCCGATCGACGGCGCGGCGCAGCCGGCTCACCGCAGACCGTCGGGGCGATCGGGCGTCCCTGGGGCGCGGCCGGAGGCCTCTCTACCGCTTCCGTCGAAGGCGGGATCTCTTCGGTCGGTGCGCCGCGGCGTGCCACCGAGCCATGAAGGGCGCGCCAAGCGCCAGTTCGAGCAGTCACGGGCGCGGCGGCGCGCCCTTTGGAGCCGGAAACCTAATGTCCTTCAAAGCTCATCTCCGTGGCGCGGTGGCGCCGCTTGCGCTCGTCGCTCTCCTGTCCGCGACCGGCATCGCGGCGGCGCAGGATCAGGCTCCCCCGCCGAACCCGGCGACGCTCGTCCCGGCGAAGCCGGGCAACAAGCCTGATACGGTGATCGCCACCGTCAACGGCACCACCATCACCGAGGCCGATCTCGGCTTCGTCGCCGAGGACTTCGCGACCGAACTCGCCCGCGTGCCGGACTCCGAGAAGCGCCGCATCCTGATGGACGTCCTGGTCGATATGACGCTGGTCTCCCAGGCCGCCGAGAAGGCCGGCATCCAGGACAAGCCCGATTTCAAGGAGCGGATGGACTATCTGCGCCTGCGCACGCTGCGCAACACTTACATCACCGACGACGTCCAGCCGCAGGTGACCGACGCCGACCTCAAGGCGCGCTACGAATCCGAGATCAAGAAGTTCCAGGGCCCCGAAGAGGTGCACGCCAAGCACATCCTCGTCGCCAAGAAGGAAGAGGCCGAGGCGATCATCAAGGAGCTGCAGAACGGCGGCGACTTCGACAAGATCGCCAAGGAGAAGTCGATCGACACCGGGTCGGGAGCCCAGGGCGGCGATCTCGGCTACTTCACCCACGGTCAGATGGTGAAGCCGTTCGAGGACGCGGCGTTCGCGCTCGAGGTCGGCCAGATCACCAAGGAGCCGATCCAGACCGAGTTCGGCTGGCACGTCATCAAGCTCGAGGACAAGCGCAAGCAGGCCCCCCGAGCTTCGACCAGGTGAAGGATCGCCTGCGCGACATGATGCTGCGCGAGAAGTTCTCCGCGGTGCTCGCCGGCCTGCGCAAGGACGCCAAGGTCGACATCCTGGACGACACCGCGAAGCCGAAGCCGGCTCCGGCTGCGGGCGCCGCTCCTGCTCCTGCGGCCCCGGCGACGCCCGCCCCGGCCCAGCCGGCGCAGTGATCCTGCACCACGCGTGCTGATGGCGGGCGGCCCTTGCGGCCGCCCGTCTCATATCCCGGCCCCCTCGGTACCCTCAGGCAAGGTCCGTGTGCCATGTTCATCGTCGTGCTCACCTATCAGGCCCCGATCGAAGAGATCGACGCGCACCTCAAGGCCCACATCGAGTTCCTCGACGACTATTATGAGAAGGGCGTGTTCTTGGCGTCCGGTCGCCGGGTGCCCCGCGTCGGCGGCGTGATTCTCGCCGAGGCCGAGAGCGCCGAGGCGCTGCGCGCGATCGTGGACGCCGACCCGTTCCTCACGTCCGGCGTCGCCACCGCCGAGATCATCGAGTTCGCGCCGACCCGGGCGATTCCCGCCTTGTCGGCCCTCGTGGGCCGCTGAGCGTCCCCGCACAAGCCGAGCGTTCCATCATGCGCCTCTACCGCTTCCTCACCGGTCCCGACGACGCCACGTTCTGCAAGCGCGTCTCCGCCGCCCTCAACAAGGGCTGGGAACTCCACGGCGCGCCGTCGCTGACCTTCAATTCCGCCACCGGGGTCGTGATCTGCGGCCAGGCGGTCGTGAAGGAGGTCGAGGGCGTCGAATTCCACGACGACATCAAGCTCGGCGAGTGGTGAGCCCGCGCTGAGGCCTGCCGCTGGCGCCGAACGCTTGCGCCGGCCGCGCCTTTCGGGCATCGCTCCCCCGCGCTTCAATCTTCCCCAATAGGAACTGCCCCCGCATGACGACCGCCCGCTTCGATGCCCTGTGCATCGGCAACGCCATCATGGACGTGCTCGGCCGCGTCGAGGACGACTTCCTCGTGGCCGAGGGCCTGCACAAGGGCGAAATGCGGCTCGTCGATGCGGCGCGCTCCGCGGAGCTCTACGGCAAGCTCGGTTCGGTGGTGCGCATGTCGGGCGGCAGCGCCGGCAACACCGCCGCGGGCGTCGGTTCGCTCGGCGGCCGCTCGGCCTATATCGGCAAGGTCGCGGCGGACGATCTCGGCCGCGCCTACGCCCACGACTTGAAGGGCATGGGCCTCCATTTCGCCACCGCCCCCCTCGAGGGCGGCGCGCCGACGGCGGTGAGCGTGATCCTCGTCACGCCGGACGGCGAGCGCACCATGAACACGCATCTCGGCGCCTGCCTCGACCTGCGCCCGCAGGACGTCGAGGCCGACGCCGAAGCGGTCGCGGCGGCGGCGGTGACCTATCTCGAAGGCTATCTGTGGGATCCGCCGGCGGCGAAGGACGCGTTCCGCCGCGCCGCCGAGATCGCCCACGCCAATGAGCGCAAGGTCGCGATCACCCTTTCGGATTCGTTCTGCGTCGATCGCCACCGCGCCGAATTCCTCGACCTTCTGCGCACCCGGACGGTCGATATCGTGTTCGCCAACGAGCACGAGCTGAAGGCGCTCTACGAGACCTCCGATCTCGATGCCGCCGTGGCGGCGTTGCGCGAGGACAGCGAGATCGCCGCGGTGACGCTGGGTGCGCGCGGCTCGCTCGCGATCAGCCGTGGTGAGACCCATCACGTCGCCGCCGCCCCGGTCGCCGAGATCGTCGATCTGACCGGTGCCGGCGACCTCTACGCCTCGGGCTTCCTGTTCGGCCTCGCGCGCGACCTTTCGCTCGCCGAATGCGCCGCGATCGGCGGCCTGTGCGCCGCCGAGATCATCGCCCAGATGGGCCCGCGCCCGCAGCGCCCGCTGGCAGACCTCGCCCGTCAGGCCGGCTTCGAAATCTGATCGGCTGAGACGTCTGATCGGCTTCGGAGTCTGATCGAGGGTCCGGGCGCGGGGTCCCCCGCGTCTCAGCCCGGCCCGATCATGTGGAAGAAGGTGCCGGACACAGCGCCGCGCCGGGTTCCGGCCGGCCCGAGATCGGTGCCGTTCGCGTCGCTCACGGCGGCGAACGGCGCGTCGCCGCCGGTGCCCACCACGCTCGCATAATGGAATTCGTGGCCGCGCAGCGCGCCGCCCGCCACCCCGAGCGGGCCGTCGGCCGCGAGCACCGCGCGGCGGTAGCCGAGATGGAGCTTGCGCGTGGCGAAGCTCGTCTCGAGACCCAACAGCCCCGCCATTTCGTGGCGGGCGCCGCCGGCATCGATCAACCCCTGTCCCAGCACCATGTAGCCGCCGCATTCGCCGTGGACCGGCCGGGTCGCGGCGAAGGCGCGCAGGCCGTCGCGGAAGCGCGTCGCGGCGGTGAGGCGTCCGGCGTGGAGTTCGGGATAGCCGCCCGGCAGCCAGCAGAGGTCGCAATCTTCGGGCGGCGGCTCGTCGGCGAGCGGGGAGAACGGCACGATCTCCGCCCCCGCCGCCCGCCAGCCGGCGATCAGGTGGCCGTAGACGAACGAGAAGGCGGCATCGCGGGCGAGCGCGATGCGCTGCGCCGGCGGGCGGATCGCCAGCGCCGGCAGGAGGGCCACCCCTTCCTTCTCCCCCTCGGGGAGGAGGTGGCCCGCAGGGCCGGACGAGGGGGCTCCTTTGAACGTCGGGACTTTCCCCTCACCCCAGCAGCCCTCTCCCCGGGGGGAGAGGGGGCAGCGGCGGGCGCCGAGGGCGCCACCGGGGACACCCGCGGCCGAGATGCCGCCGCGGCCGCAACCGCGTCGAGGTCGACATGGGCCGCGACATGATCGGCGATGGCCGCGATGCGGGCATCGAGGCCGGCGATCTCCTCGGCCTGGATGAGCCCCAGATGGCGCTCCGGCACGGCGAGATCGGCCCGCCGCGGCAGCGCGCCGAACACGGGCAAGCCGGCTTCCGCGACGCCGCGCCGGCAGAGATCGGCGTGGCGCGGGCTGCCGACATTGTTGAGGACCACACCGGCGATCGCGACGTCCGCCCGGAAGGCGGCGAACCCCTTGGCGATCGCCCCCGCCGATTGGGATTGCCCCGCGACGTCGAGCACCAGCACCACCGGCCAGCCGAAGCGGGCGGCGAGGGAGGCGGTGGAGCCGTCGCCGGCGGCGCCCGGGGTCACGCCGTCGAACAGGCCCATCAGCCCCTCGCAGACGACGAGATCGGCCTCGCGGCCTGCCTGCGCGGCGATGGAATCGAGGAGGTCGCCGCCCATCGCCCAGGTGTCGAGGTTGAAGGCGGGCCGGCCGGTCGCGGCGGCATGGAAGGCGGGATCGATATAATCCGGGCCGGCCTTGACCGAGGCGACGGTCCGCCCGGCGCGGCGGAAGGCGGCGAGGAGGCCGAGCGTCAGCGTGGTCTTGCCCGAGCCCGACCGCGGCGCGGCGACGACGAGGCCGGGCGCCGCGCCTTTCATCGGGAGGGCTCCACGTCGAGCGGCGGCAGGAGACGCCCGCGCAGCGACACGATGTGGCCGATCACGACGATCGCCGGCGGAAGGATGCCGGCCAGGGTCGTGTCACGGCTGACATTCGCGAGCGTTGAGAACACCGCGCGCTCCTGCGGGGTGCCGGCGGAGGCGATGACGGCGGCCGGTGTCGTCGGCGCGAGGCCGCCGGCCTGGAGCGCGCCGGCGATCTCGCGCAGGGTCGCCATCGCCATATAGAGCACGATCGGCTGGCCGGTCGCGGCGAGCGCCGCCCAATCGAGCCCGTCGGGTCCCGCGCCACCGTGGCCGTTGGCGAGCACCAGGGCCTGGTTGGTGCCGCGCATGGTCGCCGGGATGCTCGCGCTCGACAGGGCGACGAGCCCGGCGGTGAGGCCCGGCAGCACCCGGTAGGGGATCGCCTCGCGGGCGAGCACCACCGCCTCCTCGCCGCCACGGCCGAACACGAAGGGATCGCCGCCCTTGAGGCGAAGCACCCGCTTGCCCTCGCGGGCGAGCACGACGAGGCGGGCCGAGATGTCGTCCTGCGCGGCCGAGGGCTTGCCGCCGCGCTTGCCGGCGAATTCGAGCACGGCCTGGGGACCTGCGAGCGCAAGCACGCCGTCCGAGACGAGGGCATCGTGAACGACGACGTCGGCGCGGACGAGGCCGGCGATCGCCTCGGCGGTGAGGAAGCGCGGATCGCCCGGACCGGCGCCGGCGAGCCAGACCGAGCCCGGCACGAAGTCCGGCACGCTGGCGATGAGGGCGGCGAGGGCCGCGTCCGCACTCACGGGCGACGCCTCGGGGTGGAAGGAGCAAAGGTCGTCACGATGGTCTCCACGGGCCGGGCCGCCCCATGACGGCGGCCGCCCGCTCGGCTAAGCATGGCAGCATGAACGAGGAAGCGGCACAGAGCGACGCCCCGGCCGGCGCGGGCGCGGAGGACGGCCGGACGCTGCGGCGCGGCTGGACCACCGGCGCGTGCGCGACGGCCGCCGCCAAGGCCGCCTTCACGGCGCTCGCGACGGGCGATTTTCCCGATCCGGTGACGATCACCCTGCCGCGCGGCGAACGGCCCGCGTTCGCGCTCGCCGAAAGCCGCATCGAGGGCGACACGGCCGTCGCCGCCGTGGTCAAGGATGCCGGCGACGATCCCGACGTCACCCACGGCGCGCTGATCCGCGTCCGGGTGCGCCGCGGTGCCCCGGCAGCGGCATCGTGTTCCGCGCCGGCGAGGGCGTCGGCACCGTAACCCTGGCCGGCCTGCCGCTGCCGCCGGGCGAACCCGCCATCAACCCCGTGCCGCGGGAGATGATGCGCACGGCGCTCGCCGAGGTCGCCGCGGCGACCGGGCTTCCCCCCGATGCGATTATCGAGATCTCGGTTCCGGACGGCGAACGCCTCGCGGCGCGGACCATGAACGCCCGCCTCGGCATCCTCGGCGGCCTCTCCATTCTCGGCACGACGGGGATCGTGGTGCCGTTCTCCTGCGCCGCCTGGATCCACTCCATCCACCGCGGCATCGACGTCGCCCGCGCGGCCGGCCTCGATTGCGTCGCCGGGGCGACCGGCGCGACGTCCGAGACGGCGGTGCGCGCGCTCCACGATCTGCCCGAACTCGCCTTGATCGACATGGGCGACTTCGTCGGCGGCATGCTGAAATATCTGAAGGTCCACCCGGTCGACCGGGTGATCGTCGCCGGCGGCCTCGCCAAGATGGCGAAGCTCGCCGAAGGCCGGCTCGATCTCCATTCGAAGCGGGGCGAGGTCGATCTCGCGGCGCTCGGCCGCCGGGCGTTGGAGACGGGCGGCTCGGCGGCGCTCGCCAGCCGCATCGCCGGGGCCAATACCGCGCTCGAAGCATTCGGCCTCGCCGCCGCGGAAGGCGTGCCGCTCGGCGACATCGTCGCCCGCGACGCCGCGGCGACGGCGCGGGCGGTCGTCGCCGGCACGGGCATCCGCATCGAGGCGGACGTGTTCGACCGCACCGGCCGCCTCGTCGGCCGCGCCCCGTTCGCCTGATCCCGTCACGGCGTTCCCCCGCGGAAGCGGCGGCGATAATCCGGGTCGTAGAGCGCGCTCTCGCGGAAATCCCGCGCGCCGAGCGCTTCGCCGACGAGGACGAGGGCGGTGCGCTCCGGCGGGTCGGCGGCGATCGTCTCCACGATATCGCCGAGGGTGCCGCGGATGATGCGCTCGTCGGGCCAGGTCGCCTTGACGACGACGGCGACCGGACACTCGGCGCCGTAGAACGGCGTGAGCTCGGCGACGATGCGGTCGAGGGCGTGAATGGCGAGATGGATCGCGAGCGTCGCCTTCGTCGCGGCGAAGGCGGCGAGCGTCTCGCGCGCCGGCATCGCCGAGGCTCGGCCGGAGACGCGGGTCAGCACCACGCTCTGGGCGATTTCGGGCACCGTCAGCTCGCGCCCGAGCGCGGCGGCGGCGGCCGCGAAGGCCGGTACGCCCGGCGTCAGGCTGTAGGCGATGCCGTGCCGTTCGAGCCGGCGGATCTGCTCGGCGACGGCGGAATAGACCGAGAGGTCGCCGGAATGGAGCCGCGCCACGTCGAGCCCAGCGCGGTGGGCCGCGACATATTCAGCCTCGATCTCGTCGAGGCTCATCGGCGCGGTGTCGATCAGGCGGGCGTCCGGCGGGCAATAAGCGAGGAGGTCCGGCGGCACGATCGAGCCGGCATAGAGGCACACCGGGCAGCGCGCGAGCAGATCGCGGCCCCGCACGGTGATGAGATCCGCCGCCCCCGGCCCGGCCCCGATGAAATGGACAATCATGCACCGGCCTCCGGATCGACTGCCGCCACGGCGAGGGCGCAGGTGGCGCGGGGGTCTTGATGCGGGGGCCGAGGAGAGTGCTGCCGGCCCCGGCGGCGCCGAGCGCGGCGGCCTCGGCGGCAGAGGGCACGCCGACGAGGGCCGCCACCCGCTCGGAGCGGGACAGCGTGCGGCCGCCCGCGGCGGTGAGGGCGGCGTCGGTGACGATGGCGAGCGGAAGGCCGAGGTCCGCGGCCGCGGCGATCAGCCCCGCTTCGTGCGCCTTGAGGCGCGGGGCGGCGAGCAGCTCGACCGCGGACAGCGGCCGCCCCGAAGCCGCGAGCGCGGCGTCGAGCGCGGCGCGGATCTCGGCGGCCGAGGCACCCTTGCGGCAGCCGAAGCCGGCGGTCAGCCGGCCCGGCCCGACGGCGGCCTCCGATCCTTGATGCGTGCCGGGATCGATGCTCATGGCTTCTCCCAACGCCATTGCACGACCGGCCGCGCCGGCGTCCAGCCGCGGAAGCCGCCGATCGTTTCCGCCCGGGCGATGTCGATGCGCACCAAGTCGCCGCCGAGCCGGGCGTGGCGATCGGCGAGGATTGTTTCCGTCTCGATCGTCACCGCGTTGACGACGAGGCGCCCGCCCACCTTCAGCGCCGCGATCGCCGCGTCGAGAACGCCGGGGCGGCTCGCACCCCCACCGATGAAGACGGCATCCGGTGCGGCGAGGCCGTCGAGCGCTGCGGGCGCCTCGCCTCGGACGATCGTGAGCCCGGGCACGCCGAAGGCGCTCGCGTTGCGGGCGATGCGGGCGGCGCGGTCGGCGCGCGGTTCGACGGCGATCGCGGTCAGGCTCGGATCGGCGAGCATCCATTCGAGGCCGATCGAGCCGGACCCGGCGCCGATGTCCCACAGCCGCTCGCCGCGCCGGGGTCCGAGGGCGGCGAGGGCGATCGCCCGGACCTCCCGCTTGGTGATCTGGCCGTCGTGCTCGAAGAGATCGTCCGGCAGGCCCGGGGCGCGGGCGATGATCCGCGCGCCGGCCGCGGCCGCGACCTCGATCGCGACGACGTTGAGATCGGCGACGTCGGTGAAGGCGAAATCCTCCGCGGTCGCCGCGCGGACCCGCTCGTGCGGTCCGCCGAGGGCTTCGAGGAAGATGAGGCGGGAGGGGCCGAAGCCGGTCTCGGTCATCAGGCCGGCGAGCGCCGCCGGGCCGTCGCGGTCGGAGGTCAGCACGATCAGCCGCCGGCCGGGCTGGAGATGCGGCCGCACGAGATCGAGCGGCCGGCCGTGGACGGAGAGCGCGGTCGCGTCCTGCTCGGCCCAGCCGAGGCGGGCGGCGGCGAGCGCGATCGCCGACGGGGCGGGGAAGACCTGCATCTCGGTCGGGGGAATCGTCCGTGCGATGACCGAACCGACCCCGTGGAAGAACGGATCGCCCGAGGCGAGCACGGCGACACGCCGGCCGCGGGCGGCCGTGACGGCGGCGACGTCGAACGGCGTCGGCCAAGGGTGGGCCGCGCCGCGGATCGCGGCGGCGGCAAGCGCCAGATGGCGGCTGCCGCCGAACACGAGCTCCGCCGCCTCGATGGCGGCGCGCGCCGCGGGCGACAGACCGTCGAGCCCATCCTCGCCGAGGCCGACGACGGAGAGCCAGCGGCCGGGGCCGTCGGCAGCGCGGACGTCGGGGATCGTTTCAGGGTAGCCCGCGGGGCTGTTCGCGAGGCTTGCCGGCGCCGCGTCGGCCGTCGCATGGTGCCCGCGTGCGGCGGGGGCCGCGCTGTCAGACGGGTCCGGCATGCGGCGTATCCTCATTCTCGGCGGCACCACGGAGGCGCGCCGGCTCGCCGAACGGCTGGGCGGCCGCGACGATCTCGCCGTCACCCTGTCGCTCGCCGGCCGCACGCTGGCACCGGTCGCTGTGCCGGTGCCGGTGCGCGTCGGCGGGTTCGGCGGTGCGGACGGCCTTGCAGCCTATCTGCGCGCCGAGGGCATCGCCCGGCTGATCGATGCCACCCATCCCTTCGCCGCGCGCATTTCGCGCAATGCCGCGGTGGCCGCCGCCGACGCCCGTATCCCAATCCTCGTCCTTCGCCGACCGGCGTGGGAGCGCGTTCCGGGGGATCGCTGGACCGAGATCGAGGCGGTCGCGGACGCCGTCGCCGCGCTCGGGCCGGAGCCGCGTCGGGTCTTCCTCGCGCTCGGCCGGCAGGAACTCGCCCCCTTCGAGGCGGCACCCCAGCACTTTTATCTCGTGCGCAGCGTCGATCCGGTGGAGCCGCCGCTCACCGTGCCGCGGGCGACCTACGTGCTCGGCCGTGGGCCGTTCGCCGAAGACGACGATCGCCGCCTGTTCGAAGCGCATGGCATCGAGGCGATCGTGGCGAAGAACAGCGGCGGCGCGGCGACCTACGGCAAGATCGCCGCCGCCCGCCGCCTCGGGCTGCCGGTCATCCTGGTGCGCCGCCCGGCGGTGCCGGCGGTCCCGAGCGTCGAGACCCCGGAGGCCGCGGCGGCCTGGATCGACGCCCCCGCCGCGCTCTGATTCGGGGAGGCTCGTCGGATCGGAGACGACCTTAAGCCGGCTTATCATGTGCCGATCCCCACGCTGCGGCCGCTCGAACGCGGCGCATAGACGAGGGGCGGCAGGCCGTCGCGCGGCACTAGACGGGTCTCGGCCGATCCGACGATGACGAGCGTCGCCATGTCGGCGCGGGCGACCTCGTCGGCCGCGTCCGCAAGCGGCACGATGGCGATCCGCTCGTCTGCCCGGCCCGCGGCGCGGCCGAACACGATCGGCGTCTCGGGCGGCAGGCGCTCCGCGAAGATCGCGAACGCATCCTTCAGCCGGTCGGGCCGCGCCTTGGAGGCGGGGTTGTAGAGGGCGATGACGAAGCCCGTCTCCGCCGCCGCGGCGAGCCGGCGGGCCACGAGGTCCCAGGGCTTCAGGTTGTCGGACAGGGAGATCGCGCAGAAATCGTGGCCGAGGGGCGCGCCGACGCGGGCCGCGACCGCGAGCATGGCGGTGATGCCGGGATGGACGGTGAGCGGCAGCGTGCGCCAGGCGGCGGGCCCATGCTCGATCGCCTCGCAGACGGCGGCGGCCATGGCGAACACGCCGGGATCGCCGCCCGAGACCATGGCGACCCGTGCACCCGTCGCGGCGAGCGCCAGCGCCGCCTGCGCCCGGGCGATCTCCTCGCGGTTGTCGGAGGCGTGGCGGATCTGGCCGGGCCGCGGCGGTACCCGGTCGAGATAAGGCTGGTAGCCGAACAAGGCCTCGGCGTCGGCGAGCGCGGCGGCGGCCTCCGGGGTGACGAGGCCGTCGCGGCCGGGACCGAGGCCGATCACGGCGAGACGGCCCATCACGGCTTGGTCTCCCAGCCGGGCACGAGGATCAGCGAGAAATAGGGCGCGGTCTCGTCGGGCTTGTCGCAGAGCCGCATCGCCGCGCCGTTCGCCATGGTGGCGCGCTCGACATAATAAGCGCGGTCGATCAGGCCCGCCTTGGCGAGCGCCCGGCGCACCTTCGGCAGGTTGCGGCCGAGCTTCATGACGATCGCCGCCTCGCTCTCGGCGAGACGCCGCGCCAGGATGTCCTCCGGCAGCGTGCCGGGCAACACCACGAGCACGTCGTCGCCCTGGGCGAGCGCGACGCCGGCGAGCGCCGCGGCGCCCGAAAAGGCGGTGACGCCGGGGATCACCTCGGTCGGAAAGCGGTCGCACAGGCGCACGTGGAGGTGCATGTACGAGCCGTAGAACAGCGGGTCGCCCTCGCTGACGACCGCGACCGTGCGGCCGGCCGCGAGATGGTCGGCGACCGTCTCCGCCGCGCCCTCGTAGAAGTCGCGGATGGCGTCGCGGTAGCCGGGATCGTGGCGGGGGATCTCGGTCGTCACCGGATAGGCGAGCGCGAGGCGCACCGCATCGGGGCGGCCGAGGCCGTCGATGGTGGTGTTGCCGTTGCCGTGGCGGCCCGCTTTGCAGAAATGGGCGATCACGTCGGCTTCGCCGAGCACGCGCACGGCCTTGACTGTCATCAGCTCCGGATCGCCGGGGCCGACGCCGACGCCGTAGAGCCGGCCGGGCGGGAGTGAGGGCGCGCTCAAAGGCCCGGCCTCGCGAGCGCGTTGAGGGCGGCGGCGGTCATCGCGCTGCCGCCGAGCCGTCCGCGCACGATCAGGAAGGGAATGCCGAGCCCGCTCTCGGCGAGCGCGTCCTTCGATTCGGCCGCCCCGACGAAGCCGACCGGCATGCCGAGAATGGCGGCCGGGCGCGGGGCGCCGCGTTCGATCATCTCGAGAAGGTGGAACAGGGCGGTCGGGGCGTTGCCGATGGCGACGACCGCACCGGCGAGACGGTCGCGCCAGAGTTCGAGCGCGGCGGCGGAGCGGGTGGTGCCGAGGCGGGCGGCGAGATCGGGCACGGTGGGATCGCGCAGGGTGCAGACGACGGCGTTGTCGGCGGGCAGCCGCGCCCGCGTCACGCCATGAGCGACCATCGCGGCGTCGCACAGGATGGGCGCGCCGGCCTGAAGGGCGGCGCGGGCGGCGGCGACGGCGCCGGGGGAAAAGACGAAATGCTGCGCCGCCTCGACGAGGCCGGCGGCATGGATCATCCGCACGGCGACCTCGGCCTCGTCCGGGGCGAAGCGCGACAGGTCCGCCTCGGCGCGGATGATGGCGAAGGACCGCTCATAGATCGCGGTGCCGTCGCGCAGATAATCGTGAACGGGCATTGGTGGGGTTCCGGGCGACGGGATCGGCCCGGCGCCGAGGCGATCGAGGATCGCGGAGCGGCCGAAATGCGCGAGGCGCGCCCGGCTGTCAACGGGCAAAGGGGTGCCGGCGGGCGCGCTCCCGCTCGGCGGGGGCGCTGCGGTCACCGCGGCGGCTAGGTCGGCGAGAGCTTGGACGAGCCGGGTCGGATCGAGCCGACCGTGCGGCGGCGCATCGGCGCGGCCCGACAGCACGATCCCGAGCCCATCGTCGCCGCCGACCAGCGTGATGTCGGCCGGCGCGCTCTCGGCGCAGCCTTTCGCGCAGCCGGAGAGATGCAGGCGCACCGAGCCGTCGAGCAGGGGCGCTGCGGCGGCCGCCGCCTGCGGCGCGAGCGCCCGGGCGGCGAACGTCGCCGAGGCACAGGCGGGCGAGCCCGGGCAGGCGGCGACGAAGCGGCGGGGATCGTCCGGCCGGGTGATGAACCCGAGGCGCTCGGCCGCGGCGCGGACGTGGACGAGGGCAGCCGGACCGTCGGCGCCGGGGAGGAAGAGCAGGCCGTGGTCCGCCGCTAGCCGCACCTCCGCGATGCCGCCTTGCCCAGCGGCCTCGAGGATGGCGGCGAGCGTGTCGGCGTCCGTGTAGCCGAACGGCAGGAAGACGGCGGCACAGACATCCGCGGCCCAGGGCGTGGCATCGGTCTCCGGCGCCGCTTCGGGGCACACCGCCACCCCCTCTCCCCATCGGGGAGAGGGTTGGGGTGAGGGGTGCGGCACGATCGGCGCCTCGTGTGTGTCCTGCCCCTCATCCGGCCCTTCGGGCCACCTTCTCCCCGAGGGGGAGAAGGGAGGGGCGGCGTCACCGGGGGATGTGGCGGGCCTCGAAAGCGCCGCGTCTCGCACAGACGCTACCCCCTCGCCCCTCTGGGGAGAGGGCTGGGGTGAGGGGTGCGGCACGACCGGCGTCTCGTGTGTGTCCTCCCCCTCATCCGGCCCTTCGGGCCACCTTCTCCCCGAGGGGGAGAAGGGAGCGGCGGCGTCTCCGGGGTGGGCGGTGGGAACCGAAAGCGCGGCGTCTCGCACAGACGCTACCCCCTCGCCCCTCCGGGGAGAGGGCTGGGGTGAGGGGTGCGGCACTGCATGCGCCTCGTGTGTGTCCTGCCCCTCATCCGGCCCTTCGGGCCACCTTCTCCCCGGGGGGAGAAGGCAAGAGCGGCGCCTTCCGGGTCGGCGGCTTGGGAGACGAAGGCGTCGGAAAGCGGCAGCTTGAGCCCCCCGTTCTTCAACGCCGTGGCGACGCGGGTGCGGGGTCCTAAGTTGGCTAATAAACTCAGGATCGCCAGCGTCAGCGGGACGATGTCGGTGTCTGCGACGTCGCCGGCTGGCACGGCTTCCGCCGCCGTGCCGCCGAGGAAGAGCCGCCAACGGCCATCGGTGACGGCGACGAAGCGCAGATCGGCGGCGACATCGGGGAAGCCGAACCGGCCGCCGCCGTCGAGCACGAGGGTGAGCTTGGGGGCGAGGCGCGGGCCGAGGCCGCTCGCGGCGATGGCGGTCCGCAGCGCCTCGGCGAGCGGACGCGGATCGCGCCGCGCCGCGGGGTCGCGGCCGGCGAGCGGGTCGATCAGGATCGCCGGGCGGCCGGCCTCGTCGAAGCCGGAGGCCTCGATGTCGGCGGCGAAGCGGGGCGCGCTTGCGGGCGTCAGGCCGCGCACCTGGAGGCTCGCCCGCCGCGTCACCTCGAGGGTGCCGTTGCCGTGGCAGCGGGCCGCCGCGACGATCGCCGCGAAGACATCGAGCGGCACGGCGCCGTGGCGCGGGGTGAGCCGCGCGATGAGGCCGTCGCCGGTCGCCATCGGATCGGCGAGACCGGGGCAGGCGCCGCGTACGGCGCCCCGGCCGGTCGCCGCCGGCCGATCGGCAGCGGCGGACGCCTCGTGCGGGGGCGAAGCCTCCTGCAGGGGCGAAGTCTCCTGCGGGGCGCGAGTGTCCCGAGAGTCGCTTGCGCCATGGGGTGCGGATATGTCGAGCGCGGCGTTCATTCGGCCGCCTCCGCATGGCCGGCGAGCCGGGCGAGGTCGAGTGCGACGTCGTTGCGCCGCGGATGCCAGAGGCCGGCCAGCCGCGCCGCGTCGAGCCGCCGGGCGATCGCCCTGGCGGCGGCCGGATTTTCGCGGGTGAGGAAGGCGGCGACGGCGGGATCGGCCACATAAGCCTCGTGGACGAGATCGATGAGCCGGCTCGGCACCGCCCGCGTGGTCTCGGCGAAGTCGATCAGGCGGTCCACCGTCTCGGCGAATTCCGCCGCGCCGCGGGGGCCGTGGCGCATCTGCCCGGCGATGAAGCGCGGATCGATCGCCCGGCCGCGCACGATGCGGGCGAGCGCCTCGCCGAGGGGGCGGGCGCGAGGGCGGGCCGGATCGCTGGTGTCGAGCACGACGAGATCGGCCTCGGCCTTGCCCAGCGCCGCGCGCGCCGCCGCGAAGCCGCCGACGAAGGCGGCGTCGGCGCTTCCCTCGAGGAGGTCGCGGCCGGGATCGTCGGCGACATGGACGAGGGCATCGGCCTCGGCGACGCGCTCAGCGAAGGCGGAGCCGGCCGCCTCGTCCCGTTCGCCGGCCCGGAAGGCGTGGGAGGCGGCGGCGAGGTAGGCGGCGCCGATCGCGGCGCGGTCGTGGGGGCCCTCGGTCGCGAGCGCGGCTTCCGCGCCGCTGCCGTAGGTGCCCGGTGCCGAGCCGAACACACGGGCCGGCGTGCCGCGGCCGGTGAGCGGGTTGTCCTCGACCGGCTCATCGCGGGCGGCGACCGCTTCGGTCGCCGCGTCGAGGAGCGCGATCTGGGTCGGGAAGAGGTCGCGGAACAGGCCGGAGACGCGCCACGTCACATCGACCCGCGGGCGGCCGATCACCGCGAGCGGCAGCACCTCGATGCCCGTGACCCGGCCCGTCGCGTGGTCCCAGGTCGGCCGGCAGCCGAGCAACGCGAGGCCGAGGGCGATCTCCTCGCCAGCGGTGCGCAAGGTGGCCGAACCCCACAGGTCGAGCACGATCGCGCGGGGATAGTCGCCGTTGTCCTGGAGGAAGGTGCGCACGAAGGCCTCCGCCGCGGCGCGGCCGAGATCGGTCGCGGTCGGGGTCGGGATGGCGCGGGGATCGGCGGTGAAGAGATTGCGCCCCGTGGGCATCACGTCGGTGCGGCCGCGGGCCGGCGCGCCGGCGGGGCCGGGCCGGACCCGACGGCCGTCGAGGGCGGCGAGGACGGCGTCGCGTTCGCTGGCTGCGCTGGCGCGCCGGGCCGGGTCGGCGTCCGCGGCCGCGCGGCCATAGACGTGGAGTCCGTCCTTCACCGCGAGCTCCTTGAGGTCGCAGAGCCAGGCATCGATGCGCTTCAGCGCGTCCGCCTCGTCGGCTTCCGCGGGCAGGCCGACGTCCGCCGCGAGCCCGTTCGCCTGCGCGGTCTCGACGATGAGGCGGGCGAGGCGGTCGCGGCGGCGGCGGTCGAGACCGTCGGCCATGGCATATTCGTCGACGAGGCGTTCGAGGTCGCGGGCGGGGCCGGCGAGTTCGGGCGACACCAGGGGGGCGGTGAGGTGGCCCGGCGTCACCGCGCCGATGCGCCGCTTGGCCTGCGCCGCCTCGCCCGGATTGGAGACGATGAAGGGATAGACGACCGGCAGGGCGCCGACCACGATCTCGGGGAAGCAGCCGGCGGTGAGCGCCACCGCCTTGCCCGGCAGCCATTCGAGGGTGCCGTGGGCGCCGAGATGGATCAGCGCGTCGTGCTCGCGCTGGAGGAAGAAGCCGAAGGCGAGGAGCGCATGGCGCGGCGGCAGAGCGGGATCGTGATAATCGGCCCGCCGATCCGCCGCCCGTCCGCGCTCCGGTGGCAGCGCGATTGTGACCCGGCCGCAACGCAGTGCGCGGAAGCGGAAGGCGCCGGCGACGAGATCGGCATCCTCGGCCGGATCGCCCCAGGCGGCGAGCACGGCCGACCGGGCCGCCTCCGGCATCGCTGAGAAGGCGGCGCGATAATCGGCGAGGGTGAGGTGCGTCTCCGGGTCGTGGCGGGTCGGGGCGTCGTCGAGCGCGGCGATCAGGGTGCGCGCGTCCGCGGGACGGGCCGCCGTCCGGTAGCCGGCGGCGGCGAGATCGTCGACGAGGGCGAGCGCGCTCTCCGGCACGTCGAGCCCGACCGCATAGCCCGCGCGGCCGGCGGCGCCGGGATAATCCGGCATCAGGATTGCGACCCGCCGCGCCGCCGCGGGCTTGCGCCCGAGGTTCACCCAGCCGGCGATGCGGTCGGCGACGTGGGCGATGCGGTCGCTCTCCGGACGGTTGCGGAAGGCCGTGAAGCCGAGGGGATCTTCCGTCGCCTCTTCGCCCTCGAACCTGTCGACATCCTTGAAGGCGATGGTGCCGGCGGCGAGCCGGCCGTCGAGCTCGGGCAGCACGACGTGCATCGCGAGGTCGGACGCGCCGAGGCCGCGCGGGCTCTCGGCCCACGCCGCCCGCTTGGTCGTCGCGATCACCGCCTGGAACACCGGCACGCCGGCCTTGTCGAGCAGCGATCCGGCCTCGGCGGTCTCGGCGATGGCGAAGGCCGTGGTCGTGACGATCGCGGCCGGTGCGAGCCGGGCGATGGCGTCCTCCACGACAGCGAGGGCGGCGGGGTCCTTCAGGCTCGTCACGAACAGCGCTTCGGCCGCGATCCCCCGCGCCTCCAGCGCCGCGCACAAGGCGCCGACCGGCTCCGCATCCGCCGCGAGATGGAGCGCGCGGTAGAACAGCACGAGAACGAGCGGGCGAGGCCCGGCCCCCTCTCCCCTCGGGGGAGAGGGCTGGGGTGAGGGGAGGGCGCTCGCCGTGAGGCTCGGCCCCTCATCCGGCCCTGCGGGCCACCTTCTCCCCGGCGGGGAGAAGGGAGGGGTGGTTCCCTGCGCGGGCTGTGGGGATGCAGCCATGGATCGCGCCCGCCAATCCCAGAACCCGGCGGGAGGAACGGCCGCGGGTGGGGCGCGGTCGGTGAGCGGTTCGCGCCGCGCCAAGGCGGCGAGATCGTCGAGGAGGCCGGCGAGGGCCTGCGGGCCGCCGGTGCGGAAGCCGGTTTCGAAGCGCTCCAACACGGTGGCATCGACCGTGGAGGCCTCGGCGAGGCGCGGATCGTCGCGATGATCGCCCGGCACCACGATGAGGGCGATGCCGTGCGCCCGGGCGCACGCGGCGAGCTGGTCGATGCCGTAGCGCCACCAATCGAGGCCGCCGAGCAGGCGGACCAGGATCGCCCGCGCGTGGCGCCCGACGGTGTCGATCCACAGATCGACCGACATCGGATGCCGCAGCTCCGCGAGCGGCACCAGCCGCAGATCGAGCGGCCGGCCCTCAACGGTTCCCGCCCCGGCGCGCCAGGCGGCGGCGAGCGCCGCGAGGTCGCCGTCGGAGAACGACATCGCCACCGCCGCGCCCGGCCGCTGGCCGAGATCGATCGCCTCGATCGTCTCGTCGAGGCTCAAGGCGGTGGTGGCGAGGAGGTGCATCGCGGTCGTGGGGCTCCCGGTCGGTCAGGCGGCGAGCGGGGCGGGGAGGAGGGCGGCGGCGATGGCGTCGCGGTCGAGCCCGGCGAGGCCGATCACCACGAGGCGGCCGGTGCGGGCTTCGTCGGTCCGCCACGGCCGGTCGTAATGGTGGCCGACCCGGGTGCCGACGCCCTGGACGAGCAGGCGCATCGGCTTGCCGCGCACCGCGGCGAAGCCCTTGATGCGCAGCACGGTGCCGAGTTCGGCCGCCGCCGCGACGCGGGCCGCGAGCGCCGCCGGATCGTCGATCTCGGGCAGCGTCACGACGAAGGATTCGAACTCGTCGTGGTCGTGATCCTCCTCATCGTCGTGATGGGTGCGACGGTTCTCGATGTCGCTTTCGGTGCCGACCCCGAGGCCGAGGAAGATGCCGACATCGAGGCGGCCCTCGGCGACCGGCACCACGGCACAGGCGCGCGGCAGCGCCGCATCGACGGTGGCGCGGGCGCGGGCGAGGCCCTCCTCGTCGAGCAGGTCCGCCTTGGTCAGGACGACGAGATCGGCACAGGCGATCTGGTCCTCGAACACCTCCTCGATCGGATCGTCGTGGTCTAGGGAGGGGTCGTCGGCGCGCTGCTTTGCGAGGGCGTCCTCGTCGGCGGCGACGCGGCCGTCGGCGAGCGCGGCGCCGTCGACCACCGTGACGACGCCGTCGACCGTCACCCGCCCCTTGATCGCCGGCCATTGGAAGGCCTGGACGAGGGGCTTCGGCAGCGCGAGGCCGGAGGTCTCGATCAGGATGTGGTCGATGCCGGGGCGCGACAGGATGGCGTCGAGCGCCGGCACGAAATCATCGGCGACGGTGCAGCAGATGCAGCCGTTGGCGAGTTCGACGACGTTCTCCTCGGGGCACGCCTCGATGCCGCACCCTTTGAGGATTTCGCCGTCGATGCCGACGTCGCCGAATTCGTTGACGATCACCGCGAGGCGGCGGCCGCCGGCATTCTCGATGGCGTTGCGGATCAGGGTCGTCTTGCCCGAGCCGAGGAAGCCGGTGACGATCGTGCACGGCACGCGGGCGAGCGAGGCGGGGGTCTCGTTGGAGGCTGGGGTCTGGCTCATGTCGGGCTATCGCGTTCCGTTCTGCCGTCAGGCGGGCTCGGTGAGGGGGACGGCCGCGGGATCGGCCGGGATCGTGGCGCCGAGCGGCGGCACGCGGGCGACGAGGCCGCGCTTCAGCGGCTCCGGCCGGCCGCGCCACGGCATCGTGCCGTCGGCAGAGGCGGCGAGCAGCCGGGCGCCCTCGGCGAGGGCCGCGCCGTCGCTGAGGGGATCGAGGTCGCCGAACACGTAGGTCCAGGCGCCGGGGGCGAGGACCGCAGCCGACAGTGCGCGGCTGCAATTGCCGAGGCAGCGCACGGTGCGCACCGTGAGGTCGGGCGCCTCGGCCGCGAGCGCCACGGCGAGCGCGGCCCCGGGAGGCTCCGCGGCCGGGTCGGCGCGGTCGCGGCAGGTCGCGCAGACGACGATCGTCGCGCCGGCGCCCGGTGCCACACCGGCGCCGTCCACGGCGTCCGTCTCGCGTCGTTCAAGGTCTGTCGGGGTCACCCGGCGCTCCTCGGGATCCACGGAATCCCGGTTCGAACAACGGGTGCTGGCGGCCGGTGCGCGTGCACGCGGCCACGACGATCGAACGCACCGAGGCACCCCGCCCGGGTCGGATCGAATCGTCGGCAGGTCTCCTGGCTCGCGGGTCGCCGCCCGGCGCCGCCTTCCCGGGAGGGCAACGGTTCGTCGAACCGTCGTCCCTTCAGTCCCAGTGGCTCGTGGCGCGGGCTCGCCGCTTACAGTTGCGGGGGCAGCCGCGGCATTGGGGCTTCGGGCTCTCCCGTCGCTCCGCACCGCATTCCCTTCTTGCGCCCTCCCCGGACAGGGAGGGACCGTCGATCGCGCCAACTAAGGGACCGTGGCCGTCCTTTGTCAACGTGCGGGGCCAGCCGGTCCGGGATCGGGCGCGCGCGAAATCCGCATCGGTCGATTTTTGATTTGCCGGCTGCGGCCCGGCCCGCTTCAATTGGAAGGGTGTGACGCCGCCGCCCTCTCCACGGCGTGATCCGTTCGACATGAAAGCGTGCAAGGGTGGCCGCCGAAATCCAATCGGGAGTGGCGACTTGAATCAATTCCGGCCCGGGGACCGCCAATCGGTGGAGGACTTCTCCGCCATCCGCGAAATCGTCAAGGCGAACTACCAGAACGTCGTCCTGGTGCTCCAGGGCGGTGGCGCGCTCGGGTCCTACCAGCCGGGCGTCGTCGAGGTGCTCGATGAGATCGGGATCAACATCAACTGGGTCGCCGGCATTTCGATCGGCGCGATCAATTCGGCGATCATCGCCGGCAATCCGCCCGAGCACCGTGTCGAGAAGCTGCGTGGCTTCTGGGACGTTGTGACGAGCCGGGTGCAATGGAGTTGGCTGCCGCCCGGCGACCACATGCGCGGCCTGTTCAACCAGCTCTCGTCCTTCTCGGCGATGATGTTCGGCCAGCCGGGCTTCTTTGCGCCGCGGGTCCCGCCGCCGCATCTCCATCCCGCCGGCACGCTCGGCGCGGTCAGCTATTACGACACCGCCCCCCTCAAGACGACGCTCGAGCAGTTCGTCGATTTCGACTATCTCAACTCCAAGAGCCCGGTCAGGCTTTCGGTCGGCGCGGTCAACGTGCGCAGCGGCAATTTCGTCTATTTCGACAGCCAGGAGCGCACCATCCGTCCCGAGCACGTGATGGCCTCGGGCGCTCTGCCGCCGGGCTTTCCGCCGGTCGAGATCGACGGCGAGCTCTATTGGGACGGCGGCCTCGTCTCCAACACGCCGCTGTCCTATGTGCTCGGGCGCGCGCCGTCCGATTGCTCGATCATCTTCCAGGTCGATCTCTTCAGCGCGCTCGGCAGCCGCCCGCGCAACCTGCCGGACGTGCAGGAGCGCGAGAAGGACATCCAGTTCTCGAGCCGCACGCGCCTCAACACCGACATGTTCCGGCAGGTGCAGCGCATGCGCCAATCGATCGAGAAGCTGCTCGACAAGCTGCCGCCGGAGATGGCCGAGCTGCCGGAATACAAGGAGCTCACGGCCTATCGCATGAAGGCGCGGGTGAACATCGTCCACCTGATCTATCGCCGCAAGCAATATGACCGCGATTACAAGGACTACGAGTTTTCGCGCAACACCATGCTCGACCATTGGAAGGCCGGGCGCGACACCATGCTGCGTACGCTGCGTCACCCGGACTGGTTCTCGCCGCCCGACGAGAGCGAAGCCGGCGTGGTGACCCACGACATCCACCGCGACGCCGACGACTGACCGGCGCCTCCCCGCCGCCCGCGTCCCCGTTCCCCTCCCAGAGATCTATTTCCCTCCCAGGAGTGCCGAGATGATCAGCGAAGACGAAATCCGCCGCCGCGCCTTTGCGATGCCGTTCACGAGCCCGGCCTTTCCGGTCGGGCCCTACCGCTTCTTCAACCGCGAATTTCTCATCATCACCTACCGCACCACGCGGGAAGCACTCGAGAAGGTGGTGCCGGCGCCGCTCGAGATCGGCGACGATCCGATCGTCAAGTACGAGTTCATCAAGATGCCGGATTCGACCGGCTTCGGCGACTACACGGAGTCCGGCCAGGTCATTCCGGTGACCTATCAGGGCGCCCACGGCGGCTATGTCCACGCCATGTATCTCGACGACGGCCCGCCGATCCTCGGCGGCCGCGAGCTCTGGGGCTTCCCGAAGAAGCTCGCCAACCCCAAGCTCCGGGTCGACAAGGAGACCCTCGTCGGCACCCTGAACTTCGGCTCGGTCAACGTCGTCACCGCGACGATGGGCTACAAGCACAAGGCGATCGCCGAGGCCGACGTGGTGCCGAGCCTCCAGGCGCCGAACTTCCTCCTGAAGATCATCCCGCATGTCGACGGCACCGCCCGCATCTGCGAGCTGGTGCGCTATTACATGACGGACCTGAAGTTCAAGGAGGCGTGGTCGGGCCCGGCGGCGCTGCAATTCTTCCACCACGCGCTCGCGCCGGTGGCCGACCTGCCGGTCGTGGAAGTGCTCGGCGGCACCCACATCATCGCCGACCTGACCCTCGGCCTCGGCGAAGTCATCCACGACTACCTCGCCTGAGACGAGACCTGCACGAGGCGTGCGGCGGATCTGCGCCGCGCGCCTGCGACAGCGCCGACGCCCGTCGCGTCGGCGCGAAAAAGTCTCTATCGTCCCGCCCGCGTCGCCGGACCGCTCGGGACCGGCGGTTGGCGTCGGCATTCGTCCGCGACGGGGGTAACCGGTCTTTCCGTCGGGGCGAATGAGCAGGGATCGAGACCCGGTTCGCCTCACCCCGAGGCCGACGGGATCGAGGGACAGCGGTTGATTCCATGGACGGACGGACGGTGATGGGACGGGTGCGGCGGGCGGGTCTCGGCGCGCTGGTGGGCTTTCTCGGCCTCGCGGCCGGTTTCGGCACGGCCGCGGCGGACGGCGTCGTCAACGGCGCCGGCTCCACCGCCGTCTTTCCGCTGATGAACGTCTGGGCGCAGGCCTACCAGGAGAAGACCGGCACCCCGATCACCTACCAGCCGAACGGCGGCGGCGCCGGCGTGGCCCAGTTCGACGAAAATTCGGTCACCTTCGTCCTCGTCGAGGACCCGGCCTCGCCGGCCGAACTCCAGAAGAACGGCTTCGTGCAGTGGCCGCTGGTGTTCACCGGCATCGTGCCGGTGGTGAACCTGCCGAACCTTCAGAGCGGCAAGCTGGTGCTCGACGGGCCGACCCTCGGCAGCATCCTCGACGGCAAGATCACCCGCTGGAACGACCCGGCGATCGTCGCCCTCAACCAGGGCCTCGGCCTGCCGGATGCGCCGATCGTGGTGATCAGCCGGGCCGAGCCCGCCGGCTCGACCTTCGCCCTGACGCGCTATCTCTCGGCGACGAGCCCGGCCTTCGATTCTCAGATCGGCCCGACCGATTCGCCGCAGTTCGTGAAGGGCCCGACTGCGAGCGGCGACGCCGGCATGGCCGCCGAGGTCGCCTCGACGCCGAACGCCATCGGCTGGACCGATTATGCCGACGCGGTCGCCGCCAAGCTGCCGCTCGTCGCGATCAAGACGACGAGCGGGGCGGTCGTCGCCCCGACGCCGGCGACCTTCACCCAGGCCGTCAACGATCTGACCGGCGCCTTCGACGGCGGGCTCGGCTTCGCCGATCTCATGATCGACCAATCGCGCACCGGCGGCTGGCCGATCCTCGCCACCACCTTCGTGCTCATGGACGCCGTGCCGGACGACCGGGCGAGCGGCGAGGCGGCACTGAAATTCTTCGACTGGGCCTATCGCACCGGGACGGCACAGGCGACCCAGCTCGGCTACGTGCCGGTGCCGGCGACGCTCCTCAACGGCATCGAGACCCTGTGGGGGGCGGCGATCATCATCGACGACAAGCCGCTGTGGCCGGTGAAGTGATCGGCCGCGGGCGGTGGCTCGCCTTGAAATCGCACCGCTGATCCGTCATAGCGACGCTTCCCGCGGCGGAGATCGTCGCCGCGCCCCGAACGACGGAGCGGCGTCGCCGCGATGACAGCGAACCCCGGCGCGGCCTCCCCTCCCGCGGCGAACCCGACCCGCGCAAAAGCCGGCTCCGGCAACCCCAGCTCGGCGCTCGCCGCACGGCTGTGGCGCACCCAGGCGCGCCCGTTGTGGCGCCAGCTCGTGCTCGTGCTCCTCATCACCGCGGTCGCCGCCGGCACCACGGGCCTCTATCCCCTCCTGATCAACCACGCCTACGACGCCTTCACCAACCGCGACGGCGCGGCGATCGTCTATCTGCCGTTCGCGGTGGTGGCGGTCACGGTGATCAAGTCGCTCGCGCTCTACGGCCAGGTGGCGCTGACGAACCGCGTCGCGACCCGCATCGAGACCGAGCTCCAGATCGAGCTCTACGATCACCTGATCGCCGCCGACCTCGCCCGCCTGTCGCGCGAGACGCCGGCCGCGCTCACCCAGCGCTTCACCACCGATCTCGGCTTCATCCGCGAGGCGCTGACGCGCGCCACCTCGAGCCTCGTGCGCGACGTGCTCACCATGCTCTCGGTGTTCGCGGCGATGGTCTGGCTCGATTGGAAGATGTCGCTGATCGCGCTGCTCATCGCGCCGCTCGCCGTGGTGCCGATCAACACCATCGGCCGCCGGGTGCGGCGGGTGACGAAGACGACCCAAGAGCAGATGGGCCTGATGGCCGGCCTCGTCTCCGAGAGCTTCGGCGCCGCCCGCATCGTCAAGACCTATCGGCTCGAAGGCTATCTGCGCGACCGTGCCGAGAGCGTGTTCGAGACGATCCGCCGCCTGAAGCTCAAGACCGCCGACCAGCGCGGCCGCGTCGAGCCGGTGCTCGAAGCGCTCGGCGGCTTCGCGGTGGCGATCGTGCTCGGCGTCATCGGCTGGCGCATCGCGAACGGCGCTTCCACCGTCGGCCAGTTCACCGGCTTCGTCTCGGCGCTCCTCCTCGCCGCCCAGCCGCTGCGCGGCATCGGCAGCCTCAACGCCATCCTCCAGCAGGGCTTTTCCGCCCTCGAGCGGGTCTATGCCGTGCTCGACGAGAAGCCGGCCGTGGTCGATCGGCCCGGGGCGACGGCGCTCGCCGTCTCGACCGGCACGATCCGCTTCGAAGGCGTCGTGTTCCGCTACCCCGACGGCACCCAGGCGCTCGACGGCGTCGATCTCGTCATTCCGGGCGGCAAGACGACGGCCTTCGTCGGCCGCTCGGGCGCCGGCAAATCCACCGTGTTCGGCTTGCTGCCGCGGCTCTACGATCTCGAAGGCGGTCGCATCACCATCGACGGTACCGACATCGCGGCGGTGACGCTCGACAGCCTGCGCAGTGCGATCGGCGTCGTCACCCAGGAGGCCGTGCTCTTCAACGACACGGTCGCCGCTAACATCGCCCTCGGCCGTCCGGGCGCCGATCTCGCCGCGATCCGCGCCGCCGCCGAGGCCGCCGCCGCCGACCGCTTCGTGAGCCGGCTACCCGAGGGCTACGACACCATCGTCGGCGAGCGCGGGGCGCGGCTGTCGGGCGGCGAGCGGCAGCGCATCACCATCGCCCGCGCCTTCCTCAAGGACGCGCCGATTCTCCTTCTCGACGAGGCGACGAGCGCCCTCGACACCGAATCCGAGCATCTCGTCCGCGAGGCGATCGGCCGCCTGTCCGCCGGCCGCACCACCCTCGTCATCGCTCATCGGCTCTCGACCATCCGTGCCGCCGACCAGATCGTGGTGATGGACCACGGCCGGGTCGCCGAGGTCGGCGACCACGACAGCCTGATCGCGCTCGGCGGCCTCTATGCGCGGCTGCACCGGCTGCAATTCCAGGACGGGCTCGACGGTCTCTCCGACGACAACGCGGCGGGCGCCGGCAATCGCGGCCTCGAGGCGCTGCTCGCCGACGATGCCGTCCCGGCCGGTCCCACTCTCTGAACACGGCGCGGGGGCGGCGATGGCGGACGATCTCTGGGTGTTCGGCTACGGTTCGCTGATGTGGCGGCCGGGCTTCGCCTTCGAGGAGGTGGTGCCGGCGCGTATCGCGGGCTTCCGCCGCGCGCTCTGCGTCTATTCTCATGTCCACCGCGGCACGCCGGAGCATCCGGGGCTGGTGCTCGGTCTCGATCGCGGCGGCTCCTGCCTCGGCCGCGCCTTCCGCGTCGCCGCCGCGCGGCGCGACGAGACGATCGCTTATCTCCGCGAGCGCGAGCAGGTGACGGCCGTCTATCTCGAACGCACGGCGCGTCTGCGGCTCGTGTCGGACGGTGCCCGTGCCGGGTCCGAGGGGGCGCGCCTCGTCGAGGCCGTCGCCTACGTCGCCGACCGCACCCATCCGCAATATGCGGGCGCGCTCACGCTCGAGGAGCAGTTGCGTCTGGTCCGCCAAGGGCACGGCGTGTCCGGCCCGAACCGCGACTACGTCCTCTCCACCGTCGCCGCCCTCGAAGACCTCGGCATCCATGATCCGGCCCTGGCGTGGTTGGCCGGGGAGCTCGGGGGCGATGGGGTGAACGGCTGAAGATTAGGAAATGGTGTCCCGGAAGGGATTCGAACCCCTGACCTACGGTTTAGGAAACCGTTGCTCTATCCTGCTGAGCTACCGGGACACGCGCGTCGCCTCTAGCATGTTTTCCGGGGCTTCGCACCCCCTCCGGGGGCGCCTTGCTGGGGGAACCGGAGGCGGAGTGCTCGGCCCAGGACCCCACCCCGCCGCTCGGCCCAGGACCCCACCCCACCGGCTGCGCCGGCGACCCTCCCCCTGGCAGGGGAGGGTGGGGCGTCGTGCTTGGTTCGGCTGGATTCGTGTCCAGGCCGGATAAGTCCCTGACGGAATGGACCGGTTGAGTTGTTGACGGTTCTGTCTGGTGCGCAGAGCCGCCGATGGTGCGAACGCGCCTTGTTTCCGGCGTTCACGAGGGCTCCCGAGCTCCGCCAAAAGCCCGGCCTCCACCCTCCCCTGCCAGGGGGAGGGTCGCCGCGAAGCGGCGGGGTGGGGTCACGCCACGCACGAGACGCTCCCGCCACACACGAGACGCGTCCGTCGTCGTCGCATCAGGCGACCGTGACCACGGACCCTCTCGCGAGCCGCGCCTCCCCCCGCCAAAGACCGCCGTCCCCTCAGCGCGCCTGCGGGGTGTCGTTGACGCCGTCGAGGTCGGGGGCGTGGCCGTAGCTCATGCGGCGCATCTGTTCGATGACGCGGGCCATTTCCTCGTCCGACAAGACCGGCGGCTCGCCGATCGCCAGCGCCTGGATGTAGAGCCGCGCCAGCGTCTCGACCTCGTTGGCGAGCCACAACGCGGCGTCGAGGGTCTTGCCGAGCGAGATCTGGCCGTGCTGGCCGAGCAGGCAGGCGAGCCGGCCCTCCAACGCTTCGATCGCGTTGTCGGAGAGCTGCTGGGTGCCGAACGTCGCATAGCGGGCGCAGCGGATGTCGGTGCCGCCGGCGACGCCGGTCATGTAGTGGAAGCTCGGGATCGTGCGGTGATGGCAGGCGAGCGTCGTCGCGTAGATCGAATGGCAGTGCAGCACCACGTCGACGTCGCCGCGGTGGGCGAGGATGTCGCGGTGGAAGCGCCATTCCGACGACGGGCGGTGGGCGCCGGTGAAGGTACCGTCGAAGCGCATCAGCACGAGATCGTCCGGTCCCATGCGGTCGTAGGGCATCGAGGTCGGGGTGATCAGGAAGCCGTCGTCGAGGCGGTGGGAGAGGTTGCCGGCGGTGCCCTGGTTGATGCCGGTCGCATTCATCTGCCGGCAGGTCTCGACCATGCGGCGGCGCAGGTCGGCCTCGTCGAGGTGAGTCGTCGTGATCGGGGCGCTCATCGGGCAGTCTCCGGCGGGGAAGGGATCGAGGGGGTGCGGGCGTCCGCCGCCGCGGCGCGCCAGGCGGCGCGGTAGGCGGCGAGGCCCGGCAAAGCGAGCGGAACCGCCGCTTCGAGGGCGAGGGCGGCGGGCGCCGTGCGGCTCCGGTGGCCGGCGAGGAGGCCGGCCCCGGAGGCCACGCCATAGGTGTCGAGATTGAAGCGCACGTCGGCGTCCGGCCGGAACGCGGCGATCAGGCCGGCGAAGGCCGGGTCGCGGACGAACGAGCCGTCGAGCACGATGAGGCCGGTCGCCTCCAGCGCGTCGAGCATCAGGTCGGTGAGGAGCGCGGTGTAGAGCACGGCGAGCGCCCGCCGCTCGGCCGCCGACAGCGTGGGCTCGGTGCCGTCGGCGCCGACGATGCGGCCGCGCCGGGCGCTGCCGGGGACCAAGCCGTCTTCGTCGCCGAACGACGGCAGGGCGAGGATGCCGTCCGCGACCAGCCGGGCGAGGATCGCGGGATCGCTCGCCGCCGCCTCGCCCTCGCGCGCCGGTCCGGCGATCAGCGCGAACTCCCGCCCGCCCATGGTGAGCGCGCCGGCGACCGGCCGGCCGTGGACGTCGGCGTTCATGGTCATGCCGAGGTCTTCACGGAGCGCCGAGACCGGGCAGGCATCGCTGAGCCCGACGATCCAGGTGCCGGTCGACACCAGGGTGAAGTCCTTCAGGCCGGCCGCCTGATAGCGGTAGAAATTGACGCTGCTGTCGTGCACGCCGCAGAAGATCTCGAACGTCTCCGGCAGGCCGAGGCGCGCCGCGAGATCGGGGCGGATCAGTCCGACCGGGGCGAAGGCGGGCACGAAGGGGGGCAGCAGGCGCTGCCAGCCGCGCGCGGCGACGATGGGCGTCGGCCGGCGGTTCGCGACGTCCCACAGGTGGGATTGGGCGGCGATCGAGGTGTATTCGCTCGCGGCGACGCCGGAGAAACGCCACGCCCAATATTGCGGCATGGCGAGGAAGGCGCGGCCTTCGGCGAACAGGTCGGGATATTCGGTTTCGAGCCACAGCCCCTGGCGGGCGATGTGGGTCGCCCCGTGCAGGATCGCGCTGCCGCGCTCGGCATAGGTTCCGGCGAGCGTCCGGTAGAGCGCGGTGACGGCCTCGGGACAGGGCTGCTCGTAATCCATCATCGGCGCGGCGAGCGTCCGCTCGCCGACGAGCACGCCGCCGGCGCCGTGGCCGGTCGTCACCAGCCCGGCGAGCGGGTGGCTGCGGGCGTAGCCGGCGAGGTGCTCGAAGATCCAGGCTTCGAGCGTCGCGACGTCGTGGTGGCGATAAGGCGGCCCCGGCAGAACCGGGTTCGGGCACGAGGCCGTCTCGATCAGGGTGCCGTCGGTGGCGACGACGTTGAGCTTGACGTTGGTCTTGCCGATGTCGAGGACGGCGACGCGCGCCGGCCGGTCGGGATCTGTCTCGGGCATCTTCGGCCTCTCGGTGCGTTTCCTCAGGTCTCGTCTTCGCTCAGCCGGGCGAGCCGGTCGGCGGAAAAAGCGGCTTCAGGTTCCGATAGAGCGCGCGGTAGAGCGGCAGGCGCTCGGCATAGGCTGCGGCACGCACCGGATCGGGCTCGATGGTCGCGGCGATCGCCGGTGCCGGGCAGGATTCGGCGACGCTGCCGCCGTCGCGGGCGATGCGGGCGAGCCGCGCGGCGCCGAAAGCCGGACCCTTCGCGGCGCCCGCCTGGATGTCGATCGGCCGGCCGAGCGCGCTCGCGATGATTTCGAGCCAGAGCCGGCTGCGCGCACCGCCGCCGATCGCCGCGAGCCGGGCGGGGATCGTGCCGGCCGCGGCGAGCGCGTCCTGGGCATCGACGAGGGAGAAGGCGACGCCTTCGAGCACCGCGGCGACGAGGTCGGCGGTGTCCGTGTCGCTGCCGAGGCCGAAGAACACGCCGCGGGCATCGGCGTTGTCGTGGGGCGTCCGCTCGCCGGTGAGGTAGGGCAGGAACGTGACCGGCGAGGGCCGCCGGCCGCGCGCCTCCGCCGCCGCGAGGAGGCCGGGGATGTCGTCGCCGCGCCCGACCACGCCGGCGAGCCAGCCGAGCGCGCTCGCCCCGTTCAGCATCGCCGCCATCTGGAACCAGCGCTCCGGCACGGCATGGGCGAAGGCGTGGACGAGGGCCTGCGGATAGGGCCGGTAGGCCGCGGTGGTGACGAAATATTGCGCCGAGGTGCCGAGCGACAGGAAGGCGTCGCCGTCGCCGACCGCCCCGATGCCGACCGCGCCGACCGCCGCGTCGCCGCCGCCGGTCGCCACCACGATGCCCTGGGTCAGGCCGTGGGCGGTCGCCACGCCGCGGCGCAGCCCGCCGGCGGCGGTGCTGCCCTCCTTGAGCGGCGGCAACTGGTCGAGATCGAGCCCGCAGGCTTCGACCAGAGCCGGAAAATAAGCCCGCCGCGCCTCGTCGAGCAGAAGCGCGCCGGCGGCGTCCGACATGTCGGTCGCGATCTCGCCGGTGAGCTTCATCCGCACATAATCCTTGGCGAGGACGATGGTGCGGATGCGCGCGAAGCGCTCCGGATCGTGGCGGGCGAGCCAGAGCAGCTTCGGCGCGGTGAAGCCCGGCATCGCGGGAACGCCGGCCTTGAGGCCGAGCTCGGCGACCGTCTCGTTCAAGTCGGCGCATTCGGCGGTGGCGCGCCCGTCGTTCCACAGCATGGCCGGGCCGACCGGCGCGCCGTCCGCATCGAGGCCGAGGGCGGCGTGCATCTGACCGGAGAGGCCGATCGCGTCGATCGCCCCGAAGGCCTGCGGGGCCTCGCCGCGCACCTGGGAGAAGGCGCGCTTGACGGCGCGCCACCAATCGTCGGGGTCCTGCTCCGACCAGCCGGGTTGCGGGCGCGACACCTCGAGCGGGACTTCCGCCTCGGCGAGCACCGTTTCCGCGTCGTCGACGAGGATCGCCTTGACGGCCGAGGTGCCGATATCGATGCCGAGCCGAGTGCCCGCGCCGGATGAACTCACGTCTACGCTCCCGCTTGCCGCTGGTCGGACGGCCGTCAGATCAGGCCGTGGACCCGGGCGAGGCTCTGGATGTAGGCGACGCCCTTCTCCAGGATCTCATAGCGGTCCCGGGCGACCGAACGCCAGACGCAGAGCGCGGCGGCGATGTCCGGCGGCAGCGTCACGAAACTCTCGATGACGAGATCGCCCTTGAAGTCGGTCTCGGCGAGGGCGCGGAACACATCGTTCCAATCGATCGTGCCGGTGCCGGGCACGCCGCGGTCGCTCTCCGAGATGTGGAGATAGTTGCAGCGGTCGCCGGCGACGCGCAGGCCGTGGCCGATTCCCTTCTCTTCGATGTTCATGTGGTAAGTGTCGAGGTGGGCGGTGGCGTTCGGCGCGCCGAGCCGGTCCATGAACCACACCGTCTGGGCCGCGGTGTTGATGAGGTGGGTCTCGTAGCGGTTGCAGGCCTCGATGCCGAAGCGGATGCCGTAATCCGCCGCGCGCGCCGCGACCGGCTTCAAGGCCTTCAGGATGTTCTGATATTCGGTCTCGGTCGGGGGCGAGCCGGACTTCCAGCCGAGGGTCGAGAAGGTGACGCCGCCGAAGAAGTCGCAGCCGAGCGCGTGGGCCTTCTCGAGGGCGTTCATCAGGAAGGCCTCGGCCTTCTCCGGATGGTGCGGCGCCGTCACCTCGAAGGGCAGGCAGAGCGAGGCGGTCGGCGTGATGCCGTACTCCTCGAACAGCGCCCGGGAATGGGCGGCGTCGACCGGATCGGGGTCCATCAGCGGCACTTCGATGACCTGAAGGCCGTATTTCGCGGCTTCCGGCACCGCGATTTCGGCGACCTCGCGGGTCCAGGACGGACCCCACAGGCTCGCATGCATGCCGAGGCGGACGTTCGGCTTCGTCTTCGGGGCGTCTGTCATGGGCGTTTCTCCTCGCTGTTGTCGTTGGTGTCCGGCACCGCTCGCGGGCGGGCCGTGTCGTCGTCGCCCGTGAGCGGGCGAAAGGGGTTAGCCGGGCGTGGCGGCGTCGATGACCTCCCGCGTGTGACGCGCAGCGCGTCCGTCGGCGACCGGGGCAATGGCCCGGGTCGAGGCGCGGACTTCGAGGCTGCACGGCAGCCGCAGCCGGAGCGGTGGCCCGGCTTCGCCGGCGAGGCGGCCGACGAGGCGGCGCCAGGCCTCCTCGGCCATGCGGTCGACCGGCTGGCGCACCGCGGTGATCGAGGGCGCGGCGGCGCGCATCCAGGCATAATCGTCGAAGCCGACGAGGGAGACGTCGTCCGGCACCCGGATGGCGAGCCGCGACAGCGCGGCGAGCACGCCGAGGGTCGCGAAGTTCGTCAGGGCGATGATCGCGCTCGGCCGGCCGCGGGCGGCGAGCCAGGCCTCGAGCCGCTCGGCGACGGTGTCGAAGGTGAGCCCGACTTCGATAACCTCCGGCGCGTCCAGACCGGATCGGGAGAAGCCGGCGAAGGCGGCGGCGATGCCGTCGCAGCGCTCGCGGATGTTGGCGAGCGCGAGCGACGAGGCGGCGACGAGAACGCGGGCGTGACCGAGGCCGAGGAGATGGTCCGCCGCGAGCCGCGCCGCGCCCGCATTGTCGACCATCACCGCATCGGCCCAATCGTCGGCGGCGACGCGGTCGACCACGACATACGGAACGCCCGCGGCCTCGATGGTGCGGCGGCCGGGGAAGGCGTCGGTGCTCGGGATCACGATCACGCCGGAGGGCCGCCACGACAGCAGGGCGGCGAGGCGCGCCGCCTCGATCGCCGCGTCGTCGTTCGCGCTCGCGACGATGATGTCGTAGCTCTCGCGGTTCGCCGCCCGTTCGAGGCCGGCGACGATCGAGGTGAAGAACGGATTTTCGAGGCTCGGAACCAACACCGCGACGACCCGCGCCTTGCCGGAGCGCAATTGCGAGGCGGCGCGGTCGATGCGGTAATCGAGGGCGGCTGCGGCGGCGCGCACCCGCTCGGCGAGGACGGGATCGACCGCCTTGCGGCCGCTGAGCACGTTGGAGACGGTCGCCGTCGAGACCCCGGCGCGGGCCGCCACCTCGCGCATCGACACCGGCCCGCGCCCCTTGGGCGCAGGTTCCTCGGTCTCGGGCGGCGCGGGCGTGCGGGACATCGGCGTCCGTAAATCGATTTACGTAAATCGATTTACGGATATCGCAGGCGAACCGTCAAGCGGGGTATGTGAGGGTGTCGACGATGTGTAGTGCCCGTCGATGGGCAACGTTTGGTCTCCCGGAACCTCAAGCTGCAATATCCGGCTAAGGTGCGATGTGGCGCAGATCGATATCGAAAGCCCCGGGGCTTTCGGCGTAGTGGTTTCCCTTCGGATCGATGTAAGCTAGCCAGAACTCGGAGGGGGTGACGCGTATACGCTGACCTGTGGAGATGTGCCCGACTGTGTGAGTCGCGAATATTTTTGGCATTTTCTATCTCGGCCGGACAGCTCCCGGCGTACTCCCAGAACCTCCTTGATTATGCTTTTTCGGAAGTTGGAATGTGCCTTGCACTCCGCGCCGAACCATACATCTCTATAACTTGGATAATCGTTGATTTCATCGACCAGTACTATATCCAGCTCATGTCGACGGCTGCGATCAGTTGCGCGACTAAGTTCCTGCCCGAGCGTATTAAACTCGATATCAACAAAAAGCCAAAGAGTATCCCCATTTGGGGTTTCTACAACGAAATGAGGATCGGATAATTTCAATTTTCCGGGTGCCGCTTTAAACAATAAGCTTCTACCTTTGAATGTTATATTGCATCCTCTATTATGCAGTTCCTGCAGAACTATGCCGAGAACATACAATTCATAAAGTTTTCCACGTGTTAACGTGGAGGGAAGGGGGGTTTTATGTTTCGACCAAGCAGCCCCGTATTTGGAGAATATATTTAGTATATCTTTTTCAGCTTCATGAACGTCCATCAGAATGACATCCCCGGAGTGCGGCGGGCCTCGATCAGCTTCGCTCGTAAGGAGTGTATGTCATCAAGCACCTCGCGAAGATCTGTGGAATGGTCGCTAATTCTCTGATAGCTCACGCCCCGCGATGCGGTAGGCCATATCTCGATTTCCGCGTAATCGGGCCCACTTCCGTCAGTATTTTCATTTATAATTCGAATGGATTTATTATACGTTCCTATATCCTCAGTTAATATGCGACGCTCAAAGGCAGCAAGCATTTCTATCAATAGTTCTTGAGGTGGAATTAAAACGGCTTCATCATCATCCGCATCCGCGCGCAAATAATGGCGCTCTTCAGCTATATCACCATGCCCGATCTGTTGTAGCTGCTCAGTGAGCAGTGCCACGAGATGTAGAAAGTCATCTTCATCCATAATTGCCCCCCCGTGGTGCATTGGGGATTAGAGCAGATTTCTATCTAGGATGGAAGAGGGTGAGTCCTATACATCTCGATGTCGGTTCGCTCTCTGCTTGATTACGTGCGCAGCAAGGAGTCGATAGGTTGCATTTTGCGTCATCGCGATAATATCATCGCGGATGCATTATTATTAGTTAGTATATTCTTGCGTCATAAAGCTAGAAACTTCGCAGTCACAAAGCAGTATGGAATCTTCAGTTTCTGAACCTCTAGAAATATCGAAGACTGACCGAGAATTTCGCATCTGCATGAGAAGCGTTACATTAGGTATATTTATTGGAGCATCTAGCATTGAATGGATGCGCGGTGTTGTCTCAAAGCGATGCCGATAGCCGAAAGGTGGGGCTGACGATAGGATCGTTAACCCCGATTGCGCCGACTCATTCGGATAGAGGTACGCGCCGTCCTCTGCGTTATAGGATTCCGCCTGATCGCCGACGACCTTGCAATCCGCCGCCTCAGTGCCGGAAGTGGCGGACGCCGGTGAAGACCATGGCGAGGCCGTGGGCGTCGGCGGTGGCGATCACCTCGGCGTCGCGCATCGAGCCGCCGGGCTGGATGACCGCCGTCGCGCCCGCCTCGACCGCGGCGAGAAGGCCGTCGGCGAACGGGAAGAAGGCGTCCGAAGCGACCACCGAGCCCCGCGTCGGGCTGTCGGCGAGGCCGGCGGCCTTCGCCGCATCCGCCGCCTTCCAGGCCGCGATGCGGGCGGAATCGACGCGGCTCATCTGGCCCGCCCCGATGCCGACCGTCGCGCCGCCCTTGGCGTAGACGATGGCGTTCGACTTGACGTGCTTGACGATGCGCCAGGAGAACTTGAGGTCGGCGAGTTCGGCCTCGGTCGGCGCCCGCTTGGTGACGACCTTGAGGTCGAGATCGTCGATCACCGCGTTGTCGCGCGACTGCACCAGAAGGCCGCCGGCGAGGGTCTTGGCGACGAGGCCGGCGGCGCGTGGGTCCGGCAGGCCGCCGGCGAGGAGCAGGCGCAGGTTCTTCTTCGCCGCCACGATCTCGATCGCCTCGGCCGTCGCGTCGGGGGCGATGATGACCTCGGTGAAGATCTCGGTGACGAGCGCCGCCGCGGCCGCGTCGAGGGTGCGGTTCAGGGCGACGATGCCGCCGAACGCCGAGACCGGGTCGCAGGCGAGCGCCTTGCGGTAGGCCTCGGCGAGGTCGGCGCCGCGGGCGACGCCGCACGGGTTGGCGTGCTTGATGATCGCGACCGCCGCCGAGGCGGCCGGGTCGAACTCGGCGACGAGCTCGTAGGCGGCGTCGGTATCGTTGAGGTTGTTGTAGGAGAGCGCCTTGCCCTGCACCTGGCGGGCGGTGGCGACGCCGGCGCGGGCCGGCGCGCTGCGGTAGAAGGCGGCCGCCTGATGCGGATTCTCGCCGTAGCGCATCGCCTGGACGAGGGTGCCGCCGAAGCTGACCCAGCGCGGCGCGGTCGGTTCGGCCTCGGCGGCCGCTTCCGTCTCCGCGGCAACCGCGTCGGTCGCCCAGCGCGCGATCGCGGCGTCGTAGGCGGCGGTGCGCGAGAACGCCTTCGCGGCGAGCGCGCGGCGGAACCGGGCGGTCGTCGCGCCGCCATGGCCGTCGAGTTCCGTCAGCACCGCGCCGTAGTCGGCGGGGTCCACCACGACGGAAAGATAAGCGTGGTTCTTGGCGGCGGCGCGGATCATCGCCGGCCCGCCGATGTCGATCGTCTCGATGATCGCTTGCCGCTCGCCGCCCTTCGCCACCGTCTCTTCGAACGGATAGAGATCGATGACGAGGAGGTCGAACACCGGGATGCCGTGGGTCGTCAGCGCCTCGGCATGTTCCGGATCGGCGCGCACGGCGAGGAGACCGCCGTGGACCTTCGGGTGCAGCGTCTTGACGCGGCCGTCCATGATCTCTGGGAAGCCGGTGATGTCGGAGACGTCGATGACCGGAACGCCGGCCGCGGCGATCGCGGCCCGGGTGCCGCCGGTCGACACGAGCTCCACGCCGCGCGCGGCGAGCGTGCGGGCGAAATCGGCGATGCCGGTCTTGTCGGAGACGGAGATCAGCGCGCGGGTGAGCGGCACGCGGTCTGGCGTCGCGATGGATTTGACGGTGACGGACATCGGCGGGGCTCCGGAGGGCGGCGAGGGAGGATCGCGCGCGGGGTAGCACGGATCGCCCGCGGCCGGAACCGCCGCGATGTCAGAACAGCCCTGTCTCTTCCGCAGGGGGGCGGCGGGCCTGCGAGCGGCCCGAGGCCTGTCGCTCGAACCGCCACATGATCTCGCTGATCTCCCCGGTGTGGCCTTGCAGCACGATCTGCTCGGTGCGGCGCAGACCTTGCAGCCCGGAGAGGAAGACCGATTCCTCGAGCCCGATCTCGAGGCCCGGCGCGGTGAACATCCACGCTTCCGAATCCGGGCAGACGATCAGCACCGCCTCGCCGCCGAGCGCCCGGCTCGCCCGCACGCTCGGGTGCAGGTGGAAGCGCACCGCGAAGCGGCGGTCGCCGACCGAGACCTCGTCGGGCGCTGGCAAGAGGCGGTCGAGGCCGTCGAGCCGCTGGCCGTCGAAGGCGAGCGCGAGGGTGCGCTCGTGGACGAGCCCGAAGCGCCCGGCATAGCCGTCGTGGCGGGCGGTGACGACGATGTGGTGCGGCCCGTCCTCGCGCTGGACGTCCGGCGGGTTCGGTCCCTCGACGATCGGCGCGCCGATCCAGCGGGCGAGATCCGGCCGCTCCAGGATGCGCGCAGAAGAGGCGTTCTCGACGACGAGGGTCGAGTGGGCGGCGGTCGAGCGGGCGGCGTGGCGCCATTCGCTGCGGCTCGATGCCGGCGCCCCGCAATTGACCACGATGAGGTTGCCGCGCGAGCCGAACTCGAAGGAGAGGCAGCCGGCGTGGGCGTTGTCGCTGACCGCGATCGGCGGCGGCGCGCCGGTGTCGGCGATGACGAGGGCCGGTCCGGCTTCGAGGCGCTGATAGCCCGAATGGCTGGCGTTCGCCGGGGCCGAGCCGAAGCTGTCGTCGTGGGCGAGCACCGTCGCGACGAGGCCGCGCGGGGTGACGCCCATGCCGTTGAAGTGGGCGAAGCTGCCCTCCGCGTGGCGGAAGAAGCGCAGCATCGGGATCATGCGGTCGATCGAGCCCATCAGCACCGGCGAGGGCGCGATGCCGCGGGCCGAGATCGCCTGACGGATCGGCAACGCATCGACGAGGGCGTCGAGCACCGCGGCGGGGTTGCGCGAGATGTGGCCGCCGTCGGCGAGAATCTGGCGTTCGAGCTCGTGGTCGAGCAGCTTCAGCGCCGCCTTGACGTGGCGGTCCTGTCCGGCGAGCGAAACAGCCGCGGCGGCGAGCGCGAGCGCCGCGGCGAGGCGCGGCATGCCGTCGGGCGTATCGCCGAAGGTCTGGCGCAACAGGCGCACCTGACGGACGAGGGTGCGCAGGAAGCGGTTGTAGAAGCCGCGGTCGCAGCCTTCGAGGATCAGCGGCGACTGGGACAGCCACGACAGCAGGCGGCGGGCGAGCACGTCGGTGCGCCAGGCGATCGCCGGCAACTGCCCCGAGGCGCGGATCCAATCGTCGACGAGGGCGCGGCCGTTCGAGCGCGACAGCGCGCTGTCGGAGGCGCGCAGATGGCGCAGCCAGCCGAAGCCGTGCAGAGCCCGCGCCCAATCCTCCGACGGCGCCGGGACTTCGAACGGCGAGCGGCCGCCGACCTCGACGATCTGGCCGGAAAAGACGAACACGCCCGCATAGATGTCGGAGGCGACGGTCGGATCGGCGGTGCGGATGTCCTGGGGGGCGATCAAGAGGCGGTCGGGCGTGATGCCGACTTGACGCCAGCGGCCGATCGCGGAACGGCGGAGCGAGGCGCGCAGCGACGCGAGCATGCGGGCGGCGACCAGCCGTCCGAGGCGCGCGCGCTTCGCCATGCTCGACGTCATCTCGGCGTCACCCTTTCAGGAGAATCGCGCCCATTCGCGGACGCCGCGAGGGCCCCGCCGCATCCTAGTCCGCGAATGGTTACCAGAGTGGTGCCGCGCGTCACGCTTCGTCCCGCTTCGCCGTGCGGGCCGACGGTGCGCTCGGCCGTCAGCTCGTGCGGCGCAGGCGGGCGGCGAAGAAGCCGTCCCACCCGCCGCGGGAGCCCTCGGTCTCGGCGATCTGGAAGGGCAGCGTGCGCAGGTCGCCGTCCGCGTTGATCGCGTCGGCGATGCCGCCGATCTCCGCAGCCTCGACCGGCACCCGGGCGAAATCGGGATGGCTCGCGAGGAAGGCGGCGATCTGGTCTTCGCCCTCGTCCCGCTCGAGCGAGCAGGTGCAATAGACGAGGAGCCCGCCGGGCGCGACCCAGGCCGCGGCGCGGGCGAGGAGGTCGGCCTGGAGCACCGCGAGCCCGGCGACGTCCTCGGGCCCCTTGGTCAGGGCGATGTCGGGATGGCGGCGCAGCGTGCCGGTCGCCGAGCAGGGCGCGTCGAGGAGCACGCCGTCGAACGTCGTCTCCGGCGCCCACGTCCTCAGATCCGCCTCGACGATCTCGGCCTCGAGGCGAAGACGGGCGAGATTTTCCCGCAGCCGGGCGAGCCGCGCCGCGGATTGATCGACGGCGGTCACCGTGGCACCGGCCGCGGCGAGCGCGGCGGTCTTGCCGCCCGGCGCGGCGCAGAGATCGGCGATGCGCTTGCCCCGCACATCGCCGAAGAGGCGCGGCGGCAGCGCGGCGGCGGCGTCCTGCACCCACCAGGCGCCTTCGAGATAGCCGTCGAGCCGTTCGACGGGGCCGCGCGGCGTCACGCGCACCGCGCCGGTCGGCAGGACCCGGCCGCCGAGCCGTTCGGCCCAGGTCGCAGCGTCGGCCTTGACGCCGAGATCGAGGGCCGCCTCCTGGAGGTGGGCGGCGGCGAGCGCCGCGGCGCCGTCCTCGCCGTAGGCCGCCTGCCAGCGGGCATAGAGCCACGGCGGCGTGTTGAGACGGGTCTCGTCCTGCTCGGCGAGGACGAAGCTCTTCTCCCGGGCGAGCCGGCGCAGCACGCCGTTGACCAGGTTGGCGTGGTGGGTCGCCTGACGGTCGGCGCGGGCGAGATCGACCGCGAGCGACACGGCGGCGTGGTCCGGCACGTCGAGAAAGAGAAGCTGGGCGGCGCCGACGACGAGGATCGCCCGGGCGAGGTGTGCCTTCTGCGGCAGCGGACGGGCCATCATGCGGCCGAGCGCATCCTCGATCTGGCCGATGCGGCGCAGCGAGACGCCGACGATGGCGCGGGCCAGTGCCCGGTCGCGCTCGGGCAGCGCGCCGATGCGGCTGTCGCCCTCGACGGGATCGAGCGCGGCGTCGAGCTGGCGGCCGCCGAGCACGGCATCGACGATGGCCACCGCGGCGGCGCGCGCCGGCAGACCCGGCTTGAGCGCGGGCCGCGAACCGCCGGAGCGGGATGCGTTCGCCGACCGCGGGGGCGCGGCGAGCCGCCGGCGGGCGAGCGGGCGCCGCTCATCCCCAGGGTCCGTTGCTGGAGGAGCCGCGGCCCCAGGGGCCTTCGTCCTCCGACGGGCGGGTTGCGCCACCGGTCCGGGTGCCCCACGGGCCGGACGGACCGGCATCGCCGTCATCGCGCGGCGCCGCGCGGACGCCGGCCGGCATGGCGAAGCCGCCGCTGCCACCGCTGCGATGCGCCAGATCTTCGAGCGCCGCGATGCGGTTCTCCGTCGACGGGTGGGTCGAGAACAGGTTGTCCATCCGCTGGCCGTTCAGGGGATTGATGATGAAGAGGTGGGCGGTCGCGGGATTCGCTTCCGCCTCCGCGTTGACGATCCGATGCGCTCCCCGCTCCAGTTTGGCAAGGGCCGAGGCGAGCCACATCGGGTTGCCGCAGATCTCCGCACCCATGCGGTCGGCGGCATATTCGCGGGTCCGGCTGATCGCCATCTGCACCAGCATCGCGGCGAGCGGCGCCACGATCATCGCCACGATGACGCCGACGAAGCCGAGCGGGTTGTTGTTCTCCCGGTTGCCGCCGAACAGGAAGCCGAAATTGGCGAGCATCGAGATGGCGCCGGCGATCGTCGCCGTGAGCGTCATGATGAGGGTGTCGTGGTGCTTCACGTGGGCGAGCTCGTGGGCCATCACCGCCGCGACCTCCTCCCGGTTCATTATGGCGAGCAGGCCGGTCGTCGCCGCCACCGCGGCGTTGCGCGGGTTGCGGCCGGTCGCGAAGGCGTTCGGCTGCGGCTGGTCGATGATGTAGACGCGCGGCATCGGCAGCTCCGCGCGTCGGGCGAGGGCCTGGACGATGCCGTAGAACTCGGGATGGGTGCGCGCGTCGACCTCCACCGCGCGGTACATGCCGAGCACCATGCGGTCGGCGTTCCAGTAGCTGAACAGGTTCATCGCGAGCGCGATGAGGAAGGCGATCTGCATGCCGCCGACGCCTGCGATGAGGTAGCCGACGCCCATGAAGAGGGCGGTGAGGGCGGCGAGAAGCAAGGCCGTGCGGAAGATGTTCACCGTCGCGGTCTCCGGATCTGGGATCGATGGTTTCGGTCGATATGGGTTCGGGTCGATCGCCCGTGCGGTCTGTGCCGGTGACGGCCGGCTCGGAACGCGCTCCGAAATCGCCTATATGATGGGAACGGTGGCGTTCGCCCGCAAGGAAGCGGGGCACGGCGCGGCCTGTCGCGGCGGCCCTCGGCCGCGGACGCACCCGAGATGAAACGAGGACCGACGATGACGGCGAAGGAAGGTTCCGAGCCCGCGGACGCGGCCCGGCCGCGCGACCCGGCGACGCTGCCCGACGCGGCCCGCCGGGCCCTCGCGGAAGCCGAGGAGCGCCGCCGCACGGCGACTGCCGAGACGCTTCCCAAGGAACTCCACGGCCGCGACGGCCCCGAGCCGGTGCGCTACGGCGACTGGGAAGTGAAGGGCCTCGCCAGCGACTTCTGAGCCCCGAGCGCCCGTCGAGATTCCAAGGGCGGGCGGGTTCTTAGCCGGCTTCGAAGCCCGGCGGGGCCCAGCCCGGGGCGGCGAGTTCGAAGCCTTCGAAGCGGAAGCCCGGCGCCACGGTGCAGCCGACGAGGGTCCAGGGGCCGAGCGAGCGGGCCGCCTGCCAGGCGCTGCGCGGAACGATGCCTTGCGGCCGCTCGCCACGGCCGAGGGCCGGGCCGAGAGTGAGTCGGTCGGCGCGAGTCTGATCGTCCCGAGTCTGGTCGTCCCGAGTCTGGTCGTCCCGAGTCTCGTCGGCGATCTCGAGGAGAAGCGGTGCGCCGGCGTGCCAGTGCCAGATCTCGACCGCATCGACCCGGTGCCAGTGCGACCGTTCGCCGGCGGCGAGCAGAAAATAGATTGCCGTCGAGGCCGCGCGGCCGTCGATCTCGACCGGGTCGCGGAACGTCTCGCAATACCAGCCACCCTCGGGATGGCGTTGCAGCCCGAGAAGGCGGATCACGCTCTCCGCACTGAGCTCTGACAGGTCGGCATGGCCGCCGAGGCCGTCGCCGGCGCGCGGATAGCCGCTGCGGGAGGGATCGTCCGCCGGGTCGCCGCTCATGTGTCCGTGTCCTCGTTCATTTGCAGGCGTCTTTCCTCATTTGCAGGCGCCTTCCCTTACTTGAACGTGTCCTTGGCCCGGCGCACCGCGGCGAACACGGCGGCCGCCGGCTGACCTTCGAGCCCCATCGCCCGGGCGAGGGCGGGCTCGTCGGCGCGCAGGAAGGGGTTCGCCGCCTTCTCCGCCGCCATCGTCACCGGCAGGGTCGGCCGCCCGGCCGCGCGCAGCGCCTCGACCTCGCGGGCGCGGGCGGCGAGGGCCGCGTTGTCGCCGTCGACCGACAGCGCAAAGCGGGCGTTAGAGGCGGTGTATTCGTGGCCGCAATAGACCGACGTGTCGTCCGGCAGGACGCGCTTCAGCGTTTCGAGCGATGCCCACATCATCTCCGGCGTGCCCTCGAAGACGCGGCCGCAGCCGAGCGAAAACAGCGTGTCGCCGGTGAAGGCGAGCTTGGCGGCCGGCAGGAAATAGGACACCTCGCCCAAGGTGTGGCCGGGCGTCGCGATCACCGCGATGTCCAGGCCGCCGATCGCGAACCGGTCGCCGTCGGCGACGGCGCGGTCGAGGGCGGGGAGCTTGTCCGCCTCGGCGGCCGGGCCGATCACCGCGGCGCCGGTTTCGGCGCGCAACAGCGGCACCGCCTGGACATGATCGCCGTGATGGTGGGTGAGGAGCACGTGGCTGAGCCGCCAGCCCTCGGTGCCGAGGGCGGCGCGGATCGGCCCGTCTTCGGGCGCATCGACGAGGATCGTCGCGCCGCTGTCGGGCAGGTGGATCAGCACCGCATAATTGTCGGTGAGGCAGGGGACGAGGCGGACGGTGAAAGCGGTCATCGCGGGCCTTTCGGGTGGCGGGCGCGGGCGGAACCCTAACGGGCGGCGCCGCGGAGAGAAAGCGGGCTCGGCGATCGCCGGGGCGGGGGAGGGGCGGCTGCGGGCGCTTCCGGGCCCGCGGCGCACGGGAGTGTGAAGCCGGGCGGCTCGCCCCGGCGGCGGGTCGGGGTCTGGTCTTGCCGGCCGCGGCCATGCTCTATCGGGCCGCGAGGACGCGCGGGAGCGGGCGATGACGGACGCGGGACGAGGGTCGGTGCGGCGGGCGATCGTGGTGATGGGAGTGAGCGGGGCCGGCAAGACGACGATCGGCCGGGCGCTCGCCGCTAAGGACGGGCTCGCCTTCGTCGACGGCGACGATCTGCACCCGGCCGCCAACGTCGCCAAGATGCAGGCCGGCCATCCCCTCGACGATGAAGACCGCTGGCCGTGGCTCGACCGGGTCGCGGCGACGCTCGCGGATGCGACGGCCTATCCGGCGGGGGTCGTGGTCGCCTGCTCGGCGCTGAGAAAGGTCTATCGCGACCGGCTGCGCGCCGGGGCGCCCGGCATCCGTTTCGTGCTGCTCGATCTGACCGAGGCCGAGGCGCTCGCCCGCGTCGCTCACCGTGCGCACCATTATATGCCGGCGAGCCTCGTCGCGAGCCAGTTCGCCACCCTGGAGCGCCCGGGTCCGGACGAGCCGGATGTGCTCGTCGTCGACGGTACCGGGGCGGTCGCCGCCATCGTCGCGGCCATCGACCGCGCGGTCTGAGCACCCCCTTCTCCCCGCAAGCGGGGCGAAGGGGGGCCCGTTTCTAACTTCGCCTCCCCTTATTTCGACGCCTTGGAGAGCGTCGTCGGGGCCGTGGCGGCGTCGGGCTTGGTGCCGCCCATGCCCGGGAAGGGCGGGGCGTTGGTGTCGAGCGACTTGGCGCTCGGCAGGTCCGCCGTGGTCCAGCCGCCGCCGAGCGCCTCGATCAGCGAGACGCTCGCGGTCAGGCGTTCCTGGCGGATGTTGACCGCCGTCACCGCCGCCGAGAGCGCGGTCTGCTGCGCCGTGATGACGCTCGAATAGGCGACCGTGCCGGCCTTGTATTGGTTCAAGGTCAGGGCTTCCGCCTGCCGGGCCGCGGTAACCGCCTGGTCCTGCACTGCCGCCTGACGGGCGCGGATGCGCAGGGTCGCGAGTTCGTCCTCGACCCCTTGGATGGCGGTCAGCACCGTCTGGCGATAGTTCGCCACGGTCTGGTCATAGGAGGCGCGGGCCGCGTCGACCTGGGCGGTGCGGCCGCCGGCGTCGAGCAGGGTGCCGGCGAGCGTGCCGGCGAACGACCACACGCTCGACGAGGCCTGGAGCAGCTTCGAGAGCGACGCGCTGTCGAAGCCGTAGGAGCCGTTGAGCGTCAGGTCGGGAAAGAAGTTCGCGATGGCGACGCCGATCTGGGCGTTCGCCTGCGCCATCTGCCGCTCGGCCTGGGCGACGTCGGGCCGCCGTTCGAGCAGCGTCGACGGCACGCCCGTGGCGGGGATCGCCGGGATTTTGACCCGTCGGCTCACCGGCTTGATCGAGACTTCGGCCGGAGGCTTGCCGATCAGGACAGCGATCGCGTGTTCGAGCTGGGCGCGGGTGACGCCGACGCTGATCGCCTGGGCCTGGGCGATGCGCAATTGCGCCTCCGCCGAGGCGACGTCGGGCGGCCCCGCGATGCCGGCGGCGGACTGGTTCTGGGTGATCGTCAGCGCGGCCTGATAGCTCGCCGCAGTCTGATCGTAGAGCGCCCTCAGTTCGTCGGCGACGCGCAATTGCAGATAGTTCGAGGCGAGGGTCGATTGGGCGGTGAGCTGGGTGTAGGCGAGCTCGGCCGCGCTCGCCTGGGCGCTCGCGATGTCGCCCTCGACGGTGCGCCGGGTGCCGCCCCAGATGTCGGGCGTCCACGTGCCCTTGGCGGAGAGGCCGAATTCGTTCGAGGCGGTGCCGCCGCCGCCGGTGCTGACCACCGTGCCGGTGCCCGTGGAGGTGCCGCTGACGACTTTGTCGCCACCGCCGCTGCCGCTACGGGTGCCCGATCCCGAGCCGGACAGCGTCGGGAACAGGCTGGAGCGGGCTTCCTGCACCACCGCGCGGGCCTGGGCATAGGCGGCCTGATAGGCGCGGACATTCTGGTTGTTGACCGCAACCTGGGCTTCGAGCGCGTCGAGCACCGGGTCGTTGTAGATTGTCCACCACGCCGCCGGCATCGCCGTGTCGTCGGGCGCGCCGACCTTCCAGCCCTTCGGCGGCTTCGCCGCCTCCTTGAAGGCCGCCGACAAGGGCGCGTCCGGCCGCTGATAATTGGGGCCGACGGCGCAAGCCGACAGGATGAGTGCCGCCACGCTCACCGTGGCGGCCCGGACGGAGGCGGGCGTCTTCATGCATCGACCTCGGAGGGACGCGCGGGCGGGATCGGTTTGCGGGAGCTGGGCTTGCGGGACCACAGCCGGCGGACCCGTCCGCCGAGCCGGTCCAGATAGAGATAGACGACGGGGGTCGTATAGAGGGTCAGCGCCTGGCTCAGGATCAGGCCGCCGATGATGGCGATGCCGAGCGGCCGGCGCATCTCGCCGCCCTCGCCGAACGACAACGCGAGGGGAAGCGCGCCGAGGAGCGCCGCCATCGTCGTCATCATGATCGGGCGGAAGCGCATCAGGCAGGCTTCGCGGATCGCCGCGTGCGGGCTGCGGCCATGGGTGCGCTCTTCGGTCAGGGCGAAGTCGATCATCATGATCGCGTTCTTCTTCACGATGCCGATCAGGAGGAACACCGCAATCAGGGCGACGACGCTGAATTCCGTGCCGGTGATGAGAAGCGCGAGCACCGCGCCGACGCCGGCCGACGGCAGCGTCGAGAGGATCGTGAGCGGATGGACGTAGGATTCGTAGAGGACGCCGAGCACGATATAGACCGCCGCGAGGGCGGCGAGGATCAGAAGGCCCTGATTGCCGGACGATTGCTGGAAGATCATCGCGTTGCCGGCGAAGGCGCCGTGCACCTCGGTCGGCAGGTGGATCGCGGCGGCGGCCTGATCGATCGCCGTCACCGCGTCGCTGAGCGAGCGGCCCGGTGCCAGGTTGAAGGAGATGGTGGCGGCGGCGAACTGGCCCTGGTGATTGACCGACAGCGGGGCCTCGGCCGGAGCGAAGCGCGCGAAGGCCGACAGCGGCACCATGGTGCGGGCGCTCGTGGTCACCGAGGCGCCGGTCGAGGCGCCGCTCTTCGTCGTGTTGGCGAGCTGGTTGGTGCGCTGGTTGGCGGCGCTCTCCTCGGCCACCGCGGCGGCGGTGCCGGCGTCCGAGGTCGACGAGGTCGAGGATGCCGAGGCGGCGGCGGTTGTCGGGACGGTGGTGTCGATGGTGTTGGTCGAGGCGGTGCCGCTGGTGCTGCCGGACGTCGCCACATAGATGGCGTCGAGCGTCGACGGGTCCTGCCAGAAGCGCGGCGCGAGCCCCATCACCACATGGTACTGGTTGAGCGGGTTGTAGATGGTCGAGACCTGCCGCTGGCCGAACGCGTCGTAGAGCGTGTTGTCGATCTGGCTCATGTTGATGCCGAGCCGGGCGGCGCTGTCGCGATCGACGTCGATGTCGATTTCGAGCCCCTTGACCTGCTGATCGGAATTGACGTCGGCGAGCACCGGGCTCTTCTCCAGCGCCTCGGTGAGGCGCGGCGCCCAGGTGCGCAGCGCGGCGAGGTCGTCGGAGAGCAGGGTATATTGATAGGCGGCGTTGGCCTGCCGCCCGCCCGCCCGCATGTCGCCGGCCGATTGCAGGAACATGGTGGCGCCGGGCACGCTCTTGAGCTTGCCGCGGAGCCGCGCGATCACCCCGTCGGTCGAAATCTTGCGCACGTCGAGCGGTTTCAACTGGATGAAGGCGTAGCCGGTGTTGGTTGCCTGGCCGCCGGTATAGGCGACCACGTTGTCGACCGCCGGATCGCTCTTCAAAAGCGAGACGAAGGCGTCGAGCTTCTGCCGCATGCTCTGGAACGAGGTGCTCTGGTCGGCCTGGAGGCCGCCCATGATGAGGCCGGTATCCTCCGACGGCAGGAAGCCCTTCGGCACCACGGCGAATAGGTACACGTTGAGCCCGATGGTGACGAACAGGACGAGCATCATGAACGGCCCGCGGGCGAGCGCCCAATCGAGCGAGCGGCGATAGCCCGCCTGGAGCGCGTCGAAGCCCCGGCGGCTCGCCCGCGCGAACCCGTTCTCCCGCCGCGTGGTCGCGTGCGCCGCCGGGTTGATGAAGCGCGCGCACATCATCGGCGTCAGCGTCAGCGAGACGAACAGCGAGACGAGCACCGTCGCCGACAGGGTGACGGCGAATTCCCAGAACAGGCGGCCGATCATGCCGCCCATCAGGAGCATCGGTAGAAAGACCGCGACGAGCGAAAGGCTCATCGACAGCACGGTGAAGCTCACCTCCCGCGCGCCGACAAGCGCCGCCTCGAGCCGCGGCATGCCGCGCTCGACATAGCGCGAGACGTTCTCGAGCACGACGATGGCGTCGTCGACGACGAAGCCGGTCGCGACCGTGATCGCCATCAGCGAGAAATTGTCGAGGCTGAAATCGAACAGGTACATCACGCCGAAGGTGCCGATCAGCGAGACCGGCACGGCGACGCTCGGGATCATCGCGGCGCGCAGATCGCGCAGGAAGGCGTAGACGACGACGATGACGAGCCCGACCGAGATCATCAGCGTGCGTTCGATCTCGCGCATCGAGGCGCGGATGGTGCTGGTGCGGTCCATCGCCACCACCATCTCGATGTCGGCGGGGATGGAGGCCTGGAGTTCGGGGAGGAGCGCGCGGACGCGATCCACCGTCTCGATGATGTTGGCGCCCGGCGAGCGGGAGACCATCAGGATCACCGACGCCTTGCCGTTGCTGACGCCCTGATTGCGCAGGTCCTCGACGGAATCCTCGACATCGGCGACGTCGGAGAGCCGCACAGCCGCGCCGTCGCGGTAGGCGATGACGAGGGAGCGATATTGCGAGGCCTTGCGGGCCTGGTCGTTGGCGAGGATCTGGTAGCGCTGGTCGCCGATCTCGATGGCGCCCTTCGGGCTGTTGGCGTTCGCCGCTGCGAGCGCCGCGCGCACGTCCTCGAGGCTGATGCCGTACTTGAACAGGGCATGCGGGTTGATGTTGACGCGCACCGCCGGCAGCGAACTGCCGCCGATCGTGACCTGACCGACGCCCTCGACCTGGGAGAGCTTCTGCTGAAGCACGGTCGCGGCGCTGTCGTAGAGGTCGCCGACGCTGAGGGTGTTGGAGGTCAGCGAGAGAATCAGGATCGGCGCGTCGGCCGGGTTCACCTTGCGGTAGGTGGGGTTGCTCTTGAGGCTCGCCGGCAGATCTTGCCGCGCCGCGTTGATGGCCGCCTGCACGTCGCGGGCGGCGCCGTCGATGTCGCGGCTGAGGTCGAACTGGAGGACGACGCGGGTCGAGCCGACCGAGCTCGTCGAGGTGATTTCGTCGACACCGGCGATTGAGCCGAGATGACGTTCGAGCGGGGTCGCCACGCTCGTCGCCATCGTCTCCGGGCTCGCGCCCGCCATCGAGGCCTGGACCATGATGGTCGGGATATCGATCTGCGGCAGCGGCGCGACCGGCATCAGGAAGAATGCCACGGCACCCGCGAGGGTGATCGCGGCCGACAGGAGCGTGGTGGCGACCGGGCGCCGGATGAACGGCGCGACGATGTTCACGGCGCCGTCTCCGTCGCCGCGCCGGTCGAGGGGCGGCCGCCGAGGCGGCGCGCAAGGCCGTCGAACAGGAGATAGATGACCGGCGTCGTGAAGAGGGTCAGGAGCTGGCTGACGATGAGGCCGCCGACGATGGCGACGCCGAGCGGCTGGCGCAGCTCCGATCCCGTGCCGGTGCCGAGCATCAGCGGCAGCGCGCCGAGGAGCGCCGCCATCGTCGTCATCAGGATCGGGCGGAAGCGCAGCAGACAGGCTTGATGGATCGCCGCCCGCGGCGACAGCCCGCCGTGGCGCTCCGCATCGAGGGCGAAGTCGATCATCATGATCGCGTTTTTCTTCACGATGCCGATCAGGAGCACGATGCCGATGATGCCGATGATGTCGAGATTGTCGTGGGCGAGCATCAGCGCGGCGAGCGCCCCGACGCTCGCCGAGGGCAGCGTGGAGAGGATCGTGATCGGGTGGATGAAGCTCTCGTAGAGAATCCCGAGCACGATATACATCGTCACCACGGCGGCGAGGATGAGCAGAAGCTCGTTGTCGAGGGATTGCTGGAAGGCGAGCGCAGCACCCTGGAAGCGCGTCACCATGCCCGCCGGCAGGCCGAGGTCGGTCTGAACCTTCTCGATCGCCGTCACCGCCTCGCCGAGGGAGACGCCCGCCGCAAGGTTGAACGAGACCGTGACCGCGGGGAACTGGCCGATATGGTTGATCGAAAGCGTGGTCGGCTCTTCCGTCACCGTGGAGATCGCCGAGAGCGGCACCTGACCTGAACTCGACGACGGCAGATAGATCGAATCGAGCGCCTTGAGGGATTGGATCAGGCCGGGATCGGCTTCGAGGATCACCCGGTACTGGTTCGCCTGGGTGAAGATGGTCGAGACGATGCGCTGGCCGAAGGAATCGTAGAGCGCGTTGTCGATGGTCGCCGCGGTGATACCGAAGCGCGCGGCGGTGTCGCGATCGATCGTGATGTAGGCCGATAGCCCCTTGTCCTGGAGGTCGGAGACGACGTCTTCGATCTCGGGGAGCGTCGACAGCCGCTCGACGAGCTGCGGCACCCATTTGGCGAGGGCGTCGGAATCGGCGTTCTCGATCAGGAACTGGTACTGGCCCTTGGCGAGGCTGGAATCGACCGAGAGATCCTGCACCGGCTGCATCGTCAGCGTGATGCCCGGCACCTTTTCGGCGGCGACGTCGAGGCGCCGGATCACCTCGCTCACCGTGCCCGTTCGCTCGTCCCGCGGCTTCAGGTTGATGAGCATCCGCCCGCTGTTGAGCGTCAGGTTGGAGCCGTCCACGCCGATGAACGAGGTCAGGCTATCCACGTCCGGATCGGCGAGGACGACGCGGGAGAGTGCCTCCTGACGCTCGGCCATGCCCCCGTAGGAGATCGATTGCGTCGCCGTCGTCATGCCCTGGATCAGGCCGGTGTCCTGGACGGGGAAGAAGCCCTTCGGGATGACGACATAGAGGAAGGCCGTGAGCGCCATCGTGCCGAAGGCGACCGTCAGGGTGAGCACGCGTCGGTCGAGCACCCAATCGAGGGCGTGGCCGTAGCCCGCGATGATCGCGTCGAAGCCGCGCTCGGCCGCACGGCCCAGGCGGGTCTGGCGGCGGGTCGAGCGGTGGCGCAGCAGCTTCGCGCACATCATCGGAACGAGCGTCAGCGACACCACGGCCGAGATCAGGATGGTGACCGCGAGCGTGATCGCGAACTCGCGGAACAGCCGCCCCACCACGTCGCCCATGAAGAGGAGCGGGATCAGCACCGCGATCAGCGACACGGTGAGCGAGACGATGGTGAAGCCGATCTGCGCGGAGCCCTTGAGGGCGGCGGCGAGCGGGCTCTCGCCCTCCTCGATATAGCGGGCGATGTTCTCGATCATCACGATGGCGTCGTCGACGACGAAGCCGGTCGCGATGGTGAGCGCCATCAGGGACAGGTTGTTGAGGCTGAAGCCGCAGAGATACATCACCGCGAAGGTGCCGACGAGGGAGAGCGGCACCGACAGGCTCGGGATGATCGTCGCCGGGACGTTGCGCAGGAACACGAAGATCACCGCGACGACGAGGACGACCGAGAGGCCGAGTTCCTTCTGCACGTCGGAGACCGAGGCGCGGATGGTCGTGGTGCGGTCGGTGACGACGGCCACTTGCACCGCTGCCGGCAGGCTCGCCTCGAGTTGCGGCAGCAGCGCCTTGATGTCGTCGACGACCGAAATGACGTTCGCGCCGGGCTGACGCTGGATGTTGACGAGGACCGCCGGCGTCGTGTCGCTCCAGGCCGCGAGCTTGTCGTTCTCGCCCCCTCGACCACGTCGGCGACGTCGGAGAGGCGCACCGCGGCGCCGTTGCGGTAGGCGATGACGATGTCGCGATAATCGGAGGCTTTGCGGATCTGGTCGTTGGCGCGGATCGTGTAGGCGCGCTGGGGACCGTCGAAATTGCCCTTCGGCGTGTTGACGTTGGCGTTGCCGATGGTGGTCCGCAGATCGTCGATGTTGAGGCCGTAGGCGGCGAGGGCGCGCAGGTTGGCCTTGACCCGCACCGCGGGGCGCTGGCCGCCGGCGAGCGAGACGAGCCCGACGCCGGAGACCTGGGAGATCTTCTGGGCGAGCCGGGTGTCGGTGAGGTCCTGGACGTCGGTGAGCGGCAGCGTCTTGGAGGTCACCGCGAGGGTCAGGATCGGCGCGTCGGCGGGATTGACCTTGGCGTAGATCGGCGGCGCGGGCAGGTCGGACGGCAGCAGGTTGTCGGCCGCGTTGATCGCCGCCTGGACCTCCTGCTCCGCGAGATCGAGGCTGATGTCGAGGTTGAACTGGAGCGTGATGACCGAGGCGCCGGCGGCGCTCGTCGAGGACATCTGCTTCAGGTTCGACATCTGCCCGAGCTGGCGTTCGAGCGGCGCGGTGACGGAAGTCGTCATCACGTCCGCGCTGGCGCCCGGATAGAAGGTCTGCACCTGGATGGTCGGATAATCGACCTCCGGCAGCGCCGAGACCGGCAGATAGAGAAAGCCCATCGCGCCGCACAGAAGCACGGCGATCATCAGAAGCGTCGTCGCGACCGGGCGCAGGATGAAGGGACGTGAGGGGTTCATCGTTGGAACCCCGCTCAGGGCGGTCCCGGAGGGCCGGGGGGCGGGCCGGCGCTGTCGTCGGTCGCGACGGAGGCCTTCTTCTTGTGGTGACCGGCCTTCGCCTTGCCGGTGGCGGCTTGGTCCGTGGCGGTCTCCGCGGCGCCGCCGTCCTCGGTCGGGATCACGACTTCCGACCCCTCTTTGAGCTTGTCGGCGCCGTCGGTGACGACCTTGTCGCCGGTGGCGAGGCCATCGAGGATGGCGACGCGGCCGCCATAGGAGGGACCGAGCGTGACCTTGCGCACCGAAACCGTGTCTTCGGCGGAGATCAGGTACACGAACGTGCCGGGCGCGCCGCGCTGGATCGCGGTGTCGGGCACCGTCACCACACCCGCCGCCGTGGAGACGAGCAGCGTCACGTTCACGAAGGCGTTCGGAAAGAGCTTCTCGTCGGTGTTGGCGAACACGGCGCGCAGCTTGGCCGTCCCGGTCGTGGTGTCGATCTCGTTGTCGATGCTCTGGAGTGTGCCGGTCGCGATCACGGTGCGGCGGGCGCGGTCGTAGAGGGTGGCCTTGAGCGGGCCCTTGGCGAAGGCTTCGCGTACCGGGGCGAGGCTGTCCTCCGGCAGGGTGAAGACGACCGAGATCGGCTCCATCTGGGTGATGACGACGATGCCCGTGGTGTCGCCGGCGGCGATGTAGTTGCCCTCGTCGATCTTGCGCAGGCCGACCCGGCCGGTGATCGGCGAGGTGATGGTGGTGTAGTCGAGATTGACCTGCGCGGCCTCGACCTGCGCCTGATCGGACTGAACCGTGCCCTCATATTGGGCGACCTCGGACTTGGTCGTGTCCAATTGCTGCTTGGCGACCGAGTTCTGGGCGACCAGCGTCTGGTAGCGGACGAGATCGACCTTGGCGTTGTCGAGGATCGCCTGGTCCTTGGCGAGCTGCCCTTTCATCTGGTCGAGCGTCGCCTGATAGGAGCGCGGGTCGATCTGCGCGAGCAGGTCGCCCTTCTTGACGAGCTGGCCTTCGGTGAAGGCGATCTTGATGATCTGGCCACTCACCTGGGGCTTCACCGTGACGGTGGCGAGCGGGGTCACGGTGCCGAGCGCATCCACGGTGACGGGGATGTTGCCGACCTCCGCCGTCGCCGCGGCGACGGGCATCTCCCCGCGCGCGGCGAAGCGGCCGGTGTGCTGAGCCGGTGGGGCCGGGCGGAAATGCCAGACGATCCCCCCGACCGCCGCTCCGAGGACGATGACCGCGAGGAGCGTCGAACGCCACCCGGACGAACGCCGGGGGCGGCGCGTGGCGGCGGGTGGGGCCCCTTCGCCATCGTCCTTGCGGAGGAGTTCGCTGCGCGGATGGTCGAGTGTCGTCATGGAACGCTGTTACCGAGACCGGTCTGTTGTCCAGGGTGAACGCCGCACGGGGGCGGCGACCTACGCGGCCGCGACGGGAGAGCCCCGGGAGCGGCTGCGGCAGCCCCTTCGCGTCGCGCACCTATATGGTCCTTTTGCGTCGGAAGGCGCGCTCACGCTCCATAAAAGCGCGCGTAATAGCGGTATCCGCGCAGTGCCACAGTCCGCGGTGGTGCGTCGTTCAGCACCAGTAAGGTCCTTCCGCGCGCCGAGATCTCGAACTGTTCCAGCGCCGCGCGGAAATCGGTGCCGATCGGACGGCCGGCGCGGACGACATAAAGAACGGCGTCGGCGTGTTCTTGCAGAAGCAGGGAGTCGCTCGTGATTGCCGCGGGCGGTGCGTCGACGATCACGATCTCGTAAGCGCTCCGCGCCGTCGCGACGAGTTCGGCGAGACGGGACGAGGCGAGCCAGCGCTCCGGCGGCGTCTCGCTGCGGTGCGCGCCGATGAGGAGATCGGCGCCGGTGCGGGGGTCGGTCTGAACGAGATCGCCGAGGACCGCGTCTTCGCGCCGGAGGAAGGTGGCGAAGCCCGAGGCGATCTGTCGGCGGATCCGCCGGTGCAGGCTCGGCCGCCTAAGATCGCCGTCGACGAGGAGGCAGCGCTGTCCGGCGAGGGCGGCCGAGCGGGCGAGGGCGAGGGCGAGCGTCGTCTTGCCCTCGCGCGGGACCGTCGAGGTGACGACCAGGACGAGGCCGCCGTCGCGGCGCCCCGCCTGGACCTCGATCGCGAGGCGCAGCCGGCGCACCGCCTCGCTGAAGGCCGACAGCGGCCAGCGGACGACCTCGTCCTCCGGTCCGCGATGGCCCGGCCGGCGCCGCAGGTGGGGCAGCGCCGGGAGCACCGGGGGCCGCCGAACGCGCGCAGCCGCTCGTCGCTCGCGAGCCGCACGCGCCTGCGCTCCTGCCAGCAGGCGAGCCCGACGGCGACAGCGAGGCCGAACACGCCGAGCCCGGCAATGATCGGCATTTTGCGGGGAAAGGCGACCTCCGTCGGCGGGCGGGCCGGCGCCACCATCCGCGAATCCGGCACCACGGCCGCGGCGAGGCGCGCCAGCCTCTGATGACGGTCGAGATAGGTCTGGTAGAGCGTGCGCAGCGACTGCACCCGCTGCTGTCGGCGAAAGAGCTCCACCGAGACGGCGTTCGGCAGACTCGCCGCCGACAGCAGCGCGTCGAGCCGCCGCTGCAAGGCGTCGATTTCCGCAGCCCGTGCGGTGACGGCGGCGCCCAAGGCACCCCGTCGGGCGTCCGCCGCCGCGAGGAGTGCGCTGTCCGGGCGGGCGATATCTGCTGATCCGTCGGGCGCCGCAATCCGCCGGCGCTCAGCCGCACGCACGGCATCGACAAGCGCGTCGTCGCCGGTGACACTCTCTTCGATCGCCCGCAACTCCGCGTTGGCGCGCATTTGCGCGTCGCCGAGCTGGCGGAAGCGCCGCTGGAGCGCGCGGATTTCCCGCGCCGCCGCCTCGTCGGCTGCCATCGCGCTGCGGGCGAGGGCGTAGCCGTCGACCTCCGCCTCGGCGGTCCGAAGGTCGGCGGCGATCTCGTCGAGGCGCACGGCGAGGGCGGCGACCGCGGCATCCGCGGCGGCCCGTGCGCCGGCCTCCTGGCGGGCGATGTAGACCTGGGCGAGCGTGTTCGCAGCCGCCGCGGCGGCGTTGGGATCAGCGGCGGTCACCTCGATCGCGATCGTCGTGCTGAGGCCGATCCGGCTGACCGAGAGCGCATTCGCAAAGCGCGTGGCGGCGGTCGCGACCGGTTCGGCCGTGTCGCTCGTCGTCACGGCACTTGCCGCCGTCCCGCCGCTCGGCCCGAACCGCTGCGGCGGCGGTCCGACCGGCGGCAGTGGTGCGGCGGCCGGGGCTCCCGGGGCGGGATCGGCGCGGGCCGAGGGGATCAGCGCGCGCCAGCCGAAGTCCGGCGCGGCCTCGCGCCTCGATCCTACGAAGGGTAGCCGGGCGGAAAGGCCGGCCACGAGGCGGCCGACGCGCTCGACGGCGGAGGCGGCCGCATCCCGGGCGCCTTGCGGAGTGGACCGTCCCGCGGCGGCGAGGGCGACCGAGGCCCGTTCCAGCATGTCCTGCGAGCGCAGCACGGCGATCTCGCCGTCGACCGCGGGCAGCGGGCCGCCCGGAGGCTTGCGGTCTGCGGGGAACGCGCCGTCGTCCGGCGCATATTGGACGAGCGCGGTCGCCCGGTAGAGCGGTGGCAAGAGGTCGAGCGCGATCGCGCTCCCTGCCACGATGCCGCCTGCGACCAGCGAGACCATCCAGAGGTGCCGGCCGGCGGCTGCCAGGGGCGCGGCACCGAGGGGCTCCGGGGCATCCCAGGCAAGCCGGTGCGCCGGATCGGACGAAGGAGGCTCGGGTCGTCGAATGCGCGGCTCCACGATCGCCTCCCCTTCGGCGATGATGATGGCTGCGGCGGAAACGAAGACGGGCGGACTGGAAACGCGGAAGACGGGCTGCGGGACCACGGGCTGCGGGACCTGCATGCGCACGCAATCTTGGACTGCACGTCTCGCCGACTATGGCATCATCTACAATCGGGAGTCACCGCTCTTCGCGTCGAGATAAGAGGCCACGAGGCCCTCACGCGGTGAGACGCCATCGTTTCGGAAGGTCCGCATGTTCGGCCTCGGAACCAGAATGCGTTGGTTCAAGGCGCTGCCCTCGCTGCCGCCGGGCGTGCGCGTCTACGCCATGAGCGACATCCACGGCCGGTGCGACCTCTTCGAGGCGAACCTCGAGCGCATCGTCCGCCTGGAGGCGCTCGATCCCGCGCCGAGCCCCTATCTCATCCTTCTCGGCGACCTGATCGACCGCGGGCCGGCCTCGGCGATGCTCGTCGATCTGTTGTGCCGGTACGGCGATCGCATCGACCGGATCGTGCTTCTGCCGCTGCTCGGCAACCACGAGGATCTCTTCCTGGATTTCATGGCGGGGCAGGGTGCGCCGACACGGCTCTGGCTCGAGAACGGCGGCATCGAGACGCTCGCCTCCTATGGCATTCTCAATGTCGACCCCGCCGCGGAGGATCTCGGACCGCTCTGGGACGCGGCGCACGCCGCGGTGCCGTCCGAGCACGTCGCCTTCCTGCGCGATCGCCCGCTCTTCACCGTGCTCGGAAGCTATCTTTTCGTGCACGCCGGCGTGCGCCCAGGGGTTGCGCTCGAGGACCAGACGCGGCACGATCTGCTCTGGATCCGGGACGAGTTCCTCAACCACGACGAGCCGTTCGAGCATTTCGTGATCCACGGCCACACGCCGACACGGCGGCCCGATTTCCGCCGCAACCGCATCAATATCGACACCTTGGCCGTCCTCAGCGGCCGCCTGACGTGCCTGCTCTTGGAGGAGGACAAGGTCCGGGTGTTCTGAACGCAGGTTTCCGCCCGCAAGCGTTCCGAACCGGACCTGATCGCTGCCGGGGGAGCGATGGGGGCAAGCTTTCGATCGTGGATCGTCGTGGTCCTCGCCGCGTTTGCGTGCGGCGCAGGCGTGGCATGGGCCGATGCGGTATGGGCAGGCGCACCGGGAGACGAGCCCGGTCAGGCGGGCGGTCCGCGGGCGGCCGAGACCGCTATCTTCTTCACCCTCGACACGGACGGCGACGGTATCGTCACCAAGCGTGAAGCCTGGCTCGCCCAGGCCGCCGTGTTCGACGCCCTCGACCAGAACCGTGACGGTTCGCTCGACGGGGCCGAGCTCGACGCCGTGGCGCGGGCGCGGCATCCCGACTTCACCGACGCCCGCCGCGCGGTGTGGATCGCCGCGATCCTGCGCGACGGCGACGGCCGCCGCGTGACCAGGGCGCAATATGCCGGCCGGCTCTGGTGGTTTCGCCGCGCCGATCTCGACCACGACAACCGCGTCACCCTCGCCGAAGTCCGGGTGATGCCGCCCGCCTCGCTCGCGCGGGCCACTACGCTGCACGGCCGCATCCCGCCACCGCCGCTCGCGCCCGGAGCGGGGCCATGAAACGGGCAATGAGCGGGCCCGAGAGCCGGCGCGATGGCGAGTTCCTCGACGGTGGGCTCCTGCGCGGGGCCGTAAGCCCGGTCGCGGGCGGGCACGCCTTCGCGACGCTCGACGGGGTGCGGGCCGTCGCCGCGGCCGCGGTGGTGGTCCATCATGGGCCGGACCTCTTCGGCGTTCCCGGCGGCAGCCTCTATCTCGCCGTGGATGTCTTCTTCGTCGTGAGCGGGTTCGTCATCGCCCACGCCTTCGGCCCGGCGATCGCCGCCCGCGGCGCCCCGGCGTTCCTGCGCCTGCGGCTCACGCGGCTCGCTCCGCTCTACGCCCTCGGTCTCGCGCTCGGAACCGCCGTCGCGCTGCGTGCGGCGGCGTTGCGGCCGGGCATCGCCGCCGACGATCTCGTGCTTTCCATCGTGGCCGGTCTGCTCCTGCTCCCGGTGCCGGCGACGGGCGCCGCCTTTCTCTATCCGCTGATGCCGGTCGCCTGGTCGCTCGCCCTCGAGATCGGCGTCAACGCGCTCGCCGCACTGGTGTGGGGGCGGCTTTCGGGATCGGCGCTGGGCGTGGTTCTCGTCGGCGCGGCGCTCGCGCTCTCCCTGGTGGCGCTGCGCCAGGGTGGGCTCGATGTCGGCTGGAACGGGGCGACCGCGCTCGGTGGTCCGCCGCGGGCGCTCTATGGCTTCGCCGCCGGGCTCCTGCTTCACCGGCTGTGGGCTTCGGGCCGCGGCCGGCTGCGCCTGCCCGCGATCCTCGTCCTCGCCGCCATCGCGCTCATGCTGGCGCTGCCGCCGGCGGTGCCGCGCGCGGGGTGGGACCTCGCCGTCGTCTTGGTCGCGGCACCGGCCCTGGTCTGGCTCGCGGTGTGCAGCAAGCCGCCGCCGCGCCTGCACCGGCTCTGTGTCGCGGCCGGCGGGATCTCCTACGCGATCTATGCCCTTCATCTGCCGCTGCTGCGCCTCGGCCGCGCGATGTTCGCCGATATCCTCTCTCCGCCGTGGACCGCACTCGCCGGCATCGGTCTCATCGCGGCGACCGCCGGGGCGGCGACGGTCCTCTACGACCGGCCGTTGCGCCGGTGGATGGCGCCACGGCTGCGGCCCGCACTCCGGGTGGGAGGGGCGCGATGAGCGGCGCGGACGCCGTCGCCGTGGTGATCGCGACCTTTCGCCGGCCGGACGCGGTGCGGCGGGCCGTCGCCTCGGTCCTGGCGCAGACGGCGCCGGTCGGCGAGATCGTGGTGGTGGACGACGCCTCGCCGACGCCCGCCCCATCCTTCGACGACGCCCGCGTGCGGGTGCTCCGGCGCACCGAGAACGGTGGGCAAGGGGCGGCCTATCGGGACGGGCTCGCGGCGGTGCGCCGGCCCCTCGTCGCCTTCCTCGACGACGACGATCTCTGGCGGCCGGACAAGATCGCGCGCCAACTCACGGCGCTCGCCGGCGCTGCGGACCCCGAACGCACCATCGTCTCCTGCGCCGTCGAAACCCTTCGCGACGGGCGGCGGCATTCTCTGCCGCGCCGCCCGCCGCGGTCCGACGAGCCGCTCGCCGATTATCTCTTCGTCGCCGGCGGCGTTCTCCAGCAGAGCACGCTTCTCGGTCCGACCGCCTTGGCGCGCCGGGCGGCGTTCGACCCCGGCGTGCGCCGCCATCAGGATCTCGGCTTCATCCTGCGCGCCGAGCGGTTGGGGGCGGGGGTCGTCCTGGTCGAGGCGCCGCTCGTCCTCTGGGGCACGACGGCGCGCGACCGGCTCAGCACCGTCCGGGACCCGACCGCATCGCTCGCCTGGCTCGCGACCGAGCCGGCCCTCACACCGCAGCAGCGGGCCGGCTTCCTCGCCCGCCATGCGGCGATCGGCGCGCCGCCGCTGGTGGGCTTGGGCCGCATTGCGGTCGCCGCGGCCTGCGGCGCGCTCGATCTCCGTGAGGCTGCCGCGCTCGCCTCCCGCCGCGTTCTGCCCGAGCGCCTCGGACGTCCCTTACGTCGCGTCGGCCGGGGCCTTCTCGGCGCGCCGGTCCGGTAGGGGAGAGCGGCATGCCGTCGCGCGGTCTCGTTCTCCACCGGCTTGTGTCCACGGCACCCCGCCCTCCCGCGCCGGCGTGGGGCGATCCCGCGTCCGGCCCGCACCGCCGGCTCGCGCTCGTCGGCATCGCCTCCCTGTTTCACGGTGCGCCGCAATGGCTGGCGGCCTGCGTCGCCGTGCGCGTCCTCACGCCCGACCTGTTCGGTTCGTTCAGCGTCGCGCTCGCCGCCCTCATGGCGGCGGTCATGGCGCAGGGCGCGCTGGTGCTGAGCCCGCTCGCCGTGCAGGAACCGACGGAGAAGGACCCGGCCGATCTCGTCGCGGCCGGCCGCGCGGCGGACCGGCTTCTCGCCCTCGTCGCCGCCACGGCGACGGGGTTCGGGCTGGCGGCCGCGGGCACGCCGGTCGCCGCTGCCTTGGCCGGTGCCCTGCTCGTCGCGACCCACCTCGGGCGAACTTTCGCGCGCGCCGCGGCGATCACCCGCCTCGCGCCCGCTCAGGCGCTGCGCGGCGACGGCCTCCGCTGCCTCGCCGCCGCGAGCGGGCTCGTCGGCGTCCTGTGGTCCGGCGCGACGGGCGTCCCGGCCTTCGTGGCGATCACAGCCGTCCTCGCCGCTGCCAATCTGATCCCGGCGGCGGCGTTCCGCCGCGTGCCGGCGCCGGGCGCCGTGGCGTCTCTGCGCCTCTATGCCCGCCGCATGCTGCCCGATGCGCGCTGGAGCCTCGCCGGGGTCGGCGGCGCGTTCCTGATGCAGAACGCCCACGTCGTCGTCCTCTTCGCCCGCGCCGACCTCGCAATGCTGGCGGCCGTCGCCGCCCCCGGCCTCCTCGTCGCGCCGCTCCGCCTCCTGATCGCGCCGCTCATCCAGGGCCTGCGCAGTGAATTCGCCCACGCGCTCGCCCGTCGGGACGCCACCACCCTCACGCGGGCCGCGTCGCTCGCCGTCGCGGCGGTGCTCACCGCCGCGGTCCTCCTCGCTGCGGTCTTTCTCGCGGACCAATCCGCCCTTCCGACGAGGCTGGTGCCGGCGGCCTACGATCGCGGTGGGCTCGAGGTCGGCCTGTGGCTCTGGCTCGGCTGGGCGAGCTGCGCCGGCCTGCGGACGATCTCGACCGCGGCGCTGATCGCCCTCGGGCGCTTTCGAGCGATGTGCGCGATCAACGCGGCCGGCGCCGGCCTCGGCCTCGCGCTGGCGACAGGCCTCGTCGCCGCGGACCGCGCGGCCTGGGTCGTCGCTGCCATCGTCGCGGCCGAGGGCTTCGCGCTCGCGGTGGAATGCGGCATGGCCTTGCGGGCGCTCTCGGCCGTGTTCGGCCGGGGGAGGGCGCCGTGATCCGCGGTGGCGAGCGCCCCAATCCGGCCCGCCCGAGCCCGTCCATCGCGACCGCGGTGCGGCCAGCGGTTGCCCCGGCGCACGCGGTCCAGCTCGCCGTCTTCTTCACGTTCGTCGCCGCCGGCGGGATGCCGTGGGTCGACCGGAGCGGGGATTATGCCGCTTTCGAGGCCGGGCCACGCTTTGCGCTGTTCTATGCCGGCTGCGCGCTTGCCGCCGGCCTCGCCGCCCTGGCGGCGCCGGCACGGATGGCGGCGCTGGTGCCGCTCCCGCTCGTGCTCCTCGTCGGCTGGTGCGGCCTCACCATCGCCGCCTCTCCCGTCCCCGAGACGGCCTTGCGCACGCTCGCCGCCACGGTCGCCGCGATGGGCGCCTGCGCGGCCCTCGTCGCCGGCGCCCCGGCGCCCTCCCGGCTCTTCCGCGGGATGCTCGCGATCCTGCTCCTCCTTCTCGCGGCCGATTATGCGACGGTGATCCTGCGCCCCGACCTCGGCATCCACGCCGCGAGCGATGGTCTCGAGCCCAACAATGCGGGCGCCTGGCGCGGCTTCCATCTCCATAAGAACAATGCGGGCATGCTCTCCGTCGCGGGCGTGCTCCTCGTGCTCGGCCTCTTCGGACGCTCGCGGCCCGTCGCCGCCCTGGCGATCGCTGCGCCGTTCGCGGCGTTCGCCGTCCTGAGCGTGGCCAAGACGGCGATGATCGCGGCCGCCGTGGCCCTCCTCGTCGCGCCCGCGGTGGTCGGACCCTGGTCGCCGACGCGGCGCGCGGTCCTCGTCTGCGGCGCACTCGCGGCTCTCGCCGTCGCGATCATGTTCGTGGACGACGAACTGCGTGGGCCGTTGCTGTTGGCCCTGTTCGGCGACGAGACGCTGACCGGCCGGCTACCGATCTGGCGGTTCTTGCTGGGGTTCGCCGCCGACCATCCCTGGTTCGGCGGCGGCTATGCCTCGCTGTGGGAAATCGGCGATGCCGCACCGGCCCGCAGCGCGCCCGACGTCTTCCTGCACCGGGTCGCCAACGCGCACTCCGCCTATCTCGACGTGCTGGCGAGCCTCGGCGTGCCGGGTCTCGCGTTCACCCTCGTCGCTTTCGTCGCCGTGCCGGCCGCGCGGCTCGCCCGTGTGCGGTTCTCCGCAGAAGACCGGCCGGCGCTGATCGTGGCGACGTCGCTGTGGCTGTTCGGGCTCGTCGCCGGCCTGACGACACCGGTCTTCCTGCAGAAGATCCGCATCGAGTGGATCGTCTTCCTCACCGGCTATTTCGCGCTGCTGCGGATGACGGGGCCGGGTGTCGTGAGACCGGGGGATGATGCCGGAGCGCCGCCGTGAGCGGGCTCCTCAACATCAACACCTACCATTATCGCCGCGGCGGGGCCGACGTCGTCTCGTTCGAGCACATGCGTCTGTTCGCCGAGCGCGGCTGGCCGGTCGCCGCCTTCGCCATGCACCACCCGGCCAACGAGCCGTCGCCCTGGAGCCGGCACTTCGTCGCGGAGATCGAATATGGACGGCCCTATTCGTGGTCCGAGAAGCTCAGAAAGGCGGGACAGGCGATCTATTCTCTCGAGGCGCGGCGCAATCTCGCCGGTTTGCTCGACGCCTTCCCCGCCGAGATCGCCCATCTCCACAACATCTACCACCATCTCTCGCCGTCGATCCTGCCCGTCCTGAAGCGGCGCGGCCTCAAGACGGTGATGACCGCGCACGACCTGAAGCTCGCCTGTCCGGCCTACCGCATGCACAACGGGCGGACGGTGTGCGAACGCTGCCGGAGCGGCTTTCTGCTCCCCTGCACGCTACGCCGCTGCCTCCATGGCTCCCTGGCGCTCAGTGCCCTCGTCACCCTCGAATCGAGCGTTCATCGTCTGCTCGGCCTCTATCGCCGGCATCTCGATGCCGTCGTCTGTCCGAGCCGGTTCTACCGCGACACGCTGATCGCCTGGGGTTGGCCGGCGGACCGGCTCGTCCATATCCCGAACCCGGTCCGCGGCCTCGACGGCGCGGTCGCGCCGGTACCGCCCGGCCGGCACGTCCTCCATTTCGGGCGGCTTTCGCAGGAGAAGGGGCTCGCGACGCTGATCCGCGCGGCGGCCGCCGCCGCGGTTCCCGTCGTGCTCGCGGGCGAGGGGCCGGAGCGGGCGGGCCTCGAACGGCTGGCCGCCGCCTGCGGCGCCGACATCGTCTTCCGGGGCCGCCTGGACGGCGCGGCCCTCGCGGCCGAGATCGATGCCGCGCGTGCCTGCGTGCTGCCGTCCGAGTGGTACGAAAATGCGCCGATGAGCCTCGTCGAGGCGGCGGCGCGGGGCCGCATCACCCTCGGCGCCGCGATCGGCGGCATCCCGGAGATGATCCGGCCCGGCGAGACGGGCTTCCTCTTCAAGACGGGCTCGGTCGCCGATCTCGCGTCCCGGCTGCGCGAGGTCGCCACCCTCCCGGACGTGCGCCTGACGACGATGGGCACGGCCGCGGCGGCGTTCGTCCGCGGCGCATTCGGGGAAGCTGCCTACGTGGCGGCGATGACGGACCTCTATCGCAGCCTCGGCGTCCGCATCCCCGCGGGGCCGCCGTGACCGGGGAGGGGAGTGAGCCGTCCGCACTTCTGGTGCTCGGATGCCGCGGCGTGCCCGCCGCCCACGGCGGTTTCGAGACCTTCGCCGAGCATCTGGCGCTCTACCTCGCCGACCGAGGCTGGCGCGTCACGGTCTATTGCCAGGGCGACGGTACAATCGGCGCGCCGCGGGATCGCCGGCTCATCCGCGACGCTCCCTGGCGCGGCGCGATCCGGCGGATCGTCAGGGTTCCGTCCGGTACCGCAGGCTCGCTGCTGTTCGATCTGATCGCGCTCCTCGATGCGCTCCGCCGGCCAGGCCCGCTCCTCGTCCTCGGCTACAACACGGGGCTGTTCACCCTCGTCGCGCGCGCCTGCGGGCGGACGATCGTCCTCAACATGGACGGGCTCGAATGGGCGCGGCTCAAATGGCCGGCACCGGTGCGCTGGTGGCTGCGCCTCAACGAGTGCATCGCGGTGCGGGTCGCGACCCACCTCGTCGCCGACCATCCCCGCATCGCGGACCGCGTGCGGGCGCTGGCACCGGCGGCCGTGTGCACGACGATCCCCTACGGTGCGCCGGCCCTGCCGCCGCCGGACCCCGGCGATCCGGTGCTACGGGATATGCTCGCGGCGCACGGCCTCGCCTTCGCCGCCTACGCCCTCGTGGTCTGCCGCATCGAGCCCGACAATTCGGTCCTGGAGATCGTACGGGCCTTTTCGGCCCGGCAACGGCCCTTCGCGCTCGCGATCGTCGGCGGATTGCGGTCGCGCCTTTATGACCGGGCGGTGCGCGATGCCGCCGGCCCCGGCGTCCGCTTCCTGGGCGCCCTCTACGATCGGGCGGCGCTCGCCGCTTTGCGCCGCGGCGCCCTCGTCTATGTCCACGGCCACCGAGTCGGCGGCACCAACCCCTCCCTCGTCGAGGCGCTTGGCGCTGGCAACGCCGTCATCGCCCACGACAATCCGTTCAACCGCTGGACCGCCGGTGCCGCCGGCCTGTTCTTCGCCGAGGAGGCCGCGCTCGCCGCGCTGTTCGACCGGGTCGCGACCGACGCGGCGTGGCGGACCTCGGCGCGCCGGGCGGCCCGCGCGCGCCATGCGGAGAGTTTCCAACTCGCCCCCATGCTGGAGGCCTACGAGCGGCTGCTCGCCGGACGCAGCGAGCCCCCGACTTCAACGGTTCGTGAGACTGCAGAATTAAATTGCACACAATCAAATTGTGCATTATGAGAGTGGCCATCGCCCCGGTGCGGACCGCAGGGTCCCCGGGGCGAGGCGACGCCGGCCGCATGCCGGACGAAATCGACGGGCCGGCCGCAAGAGGCCGCCACCCGAGACCCGAACGAGGCGATCCGATGAGCATTCTCTACCGCACCAAGGCGACGGCGACCGGCGGCCGCGACGGCTCCGCCGCCAGCGAGGACGGCGTTCTCCAGGTGAAGCTCGCCATTCCGAAGGAACTCGGCGGCCCGGGTGGCGCGGCCACCAATCCCGAGCAGCTCTTCGCCGCCGGCTATTCCGCCTGCTTCCTGAGCGCGGTGAAGTTCGTCGCCGGCCAGCAGAAGGTGAAGGTCGCCGACAACAGCACCGTGACCGCGTCGGTCGGCGTCGGCCCGCGGGACGACGGCACCGGCTTCGGCCTCGAGGTCGCCCTCGAGATCGCCCTGCCGGGTCTGGAGCGCGCCGTGGCCGAGGATCTCGTCGCCCGCGCCCACGTCGTCTGCCCCTATTCCCACGCGACCCGCGGCAACCTCGACGTCCGCCTCACCGTCGCCTGAGGCGAGGCCTCACCCAGGCCAACCGACGCGAGCGGCGCCGACGCTCCGAACGGGGCGTCGGCGCACGGTTCGGTCGCTCCCCATTCGACCGCGTCGTGCCGGGACGTGGGGGGCCTGCCAAGACTCGACACGCCTGCTTCGGTGGCGGCCCGCGGCGCACGCGGAGCGCCATCCACAGGCCCGGACGCCGAACGCCGGGCCAGAAATGGCGGATCTCCGCGCTTTTCTCGGGCAAGCCGGCGAACCGCCCGAAGCCTGTGGAAAGTCCGAAAGCAAGGCCATTGCAATCTCGGGCGGGCTGGTGCATAGAAACGCCCGCGCCGGACGACAACGTTGCCGGCGCGATGGATGCGGGTGTAGCTCAGGGGTAGAGCACAACCTTGCCAAGGTTGGGGTCGAGGGTTCGAATCCCTTCGCCCGCTCCAATTTCTCTTCACGTCGAAAGACGTCCGAATGGGCTGCCGCAAGGCGGCCCTTTCGCTTTCTGGGGCTTGCTTCAACGCGCTCGGACCGACCGCTGCCACCGGCGCGCGTCTCCGAGCCGCTTTCCAGCCGGGCTTGAGGGCGCCGATGCTCCATGCGGCTTCGGCCGGCGGCGGTGCACGGCGACGATCTCTCGGCGGCGCTGCGCCTCACGGCGCGGTTGCAGCGGCGCTGCCGGCGCGGCCCAGGACGGTCAGATGCATCTCCCGACGTAAGGCGAAGCCGAGCTTGCGGTAGAGCGTGACCGCCTGCGTGTTGGCGCGGAAGACGTGAAGGAACGGCGTCTGCGACCGCGCGAGGATCGATGCGGCGAGCGTTCTGACGAGGTCGGCCGCGAGACCATGACCGCGATGCGCGGGGTTCACGCAGACGGCGCTGATTTCCGTGAACCCCCCGTCTGCAGGCGCTCCCCGGCCATCGCGGCGAGCGTTCCGTCCCGCCGCGCACCGAGATAGGTGCCGAGCTCGATCGTGCGCGGTCCGAACGGCCCCGGCTGGGTGATACCCGTCAGGGTCAGCATCTCCGCGACGTCCTCCCGGCCGAGCCGCGCGAACGCGGTCGTCGCTGGAGCCATGCAGGCCTCCCGATCGATCAGAACCATCTGATCGATCGGCTCCTGCCGGAAGACCGCGAACGTCGGTGGTAGCCGCAACGGGGCGGTCGAAAGCAGCGCGATCTGGTCACCGCCCGGGCCGATCAAGGCGCCGAGAGAGCGGAACGCTTCAGGCTCGAGGTCGACGACGGCGGCGAACGGTGCGACCGCGGCCGGATCGCGGCACGCCCGTTCGCCGCCCTCATCGCCACCCTCGGCAAGCGATCGGTGCGGGCCGTGCAGGGCGTTCCAGACGACGTCGTCGAGCGGATGTCGTGCCGCCTCGCCCGTCGAGGGGGCGATGGCGGGCGGCGAGACGGCGTCAGACGGCATGGCAGGTCCCCCATTTTTGACCGTGTGTCTGCTGTTGCCAGGATCTGGCCTTGACGCGGCCGGCTTCGCCGCCGTGGGCGGTAGCGTGCCGGATCGGCGTTCCCGCGCTCACGCCTTCAGCCGTTCCATCAGCCAGGCGAGGCCGGCGAGGCCGACGACCCCGATCGCGAAGCCGCCGCCGCCGAGCCACAGCCCGCCGGACGGCCCCCAGAAGTGAAAGCCGGCGAGCGCGCCGACCGCGAACAGGAATATCGGAACGAGGCAGCCGATCGCGAGCATGACGGGACCCTGAGGTGCCGGCACCGCTCCGGCGACCCAAGCGATCCTATGATGTTCCCCCACCGCCGCAAGGGGATCGGTGGCTCGCGGTCTCGACACGATCGTCCGAGCCCGTTCGCGCGACCACGCCCCTGGCGCGGGCTGCGGCCTAACGCGATGGCTCGGCGCCGAACGAGCGGGAATCGTAGGAGCGCTTGGCCTCCTCGATCTCCTCGAGGTGTTGGATCGACCAGTCGTAGACCGCCCCGAACGGCACCTGGAGTGTTCGTCCGAGCTGTGTGATCGCGTATTCGACCGCGACGGGGGACGTTGCGAGAACTGTGCGCTGAATGAGGCCGTTGCGTTCCAGGCGGCGCAGAGCCTGCGTCAGAGCCTTATGCGTCACGCCTTGCAATCGACGCTTCATCTCGTTGAAGCGAGCCGGTCTCTCGGTCAGCAGGGTCAAGATCATGACCGACCATTTGTTGGCGACCTGATCGAAGAAGGATCGCGCGGCGCAATCTGCGAAGAAGATCGGATCGACCTGAGACGACATCGGTTTCTCTGCGGTTATCTGGGCACCTGAAGGTGCGTAATTGACCCTAGATATCCGTCATATACCTATCCGGCGGGCTCGCAAGCCGGACCGCGCGGGCGCGCCCATTCACTGCGCGGCACAGAGAACGGACGCTATGGACACTTCGCGCATGACACGCCGCAGTCTGATTGGCCTCGGCAGTTCTGCGATCGCGCTCGCCGCGATGCCGGGGCTCACACACGCCGCACCGCCGTCGGCGATCGCGCTTTTCGCGACCGAAGCCGGACGCGGGCGCAATGTCATGCTGCTCCACGGCTGGACGGCGGATTCTCATGATTGGAGTTGGCAGTTGCCGATGCTCGAGAGCCGCTACCGGACGATCGCCGTGGACCTGCGCGGGCATGGCCGCTCCGAAGTCGCCGGGCCGGGTTGCTATCAACCCGCCGACTATGTCGCGGACATCGAGACGCTGATCACGCGCCGCTTCGGCGGCGAACGCTTCGTGTTGATCGGGCACTCGATGGGCGGCCAGATCGCGGCCCGTCTCGCCGCAAGGCGTCCGGACCTCGTCGACGGGGTGATCTCGGTCGACGGCTCGCTCGGATTTTCCGCCGAGCTGACCCCGCTCTTCGAAAAGGTGGTGCTGGACCTGCGGAGCGGAGACCCGGCCACCGTCGCCTCCCGTCTCTTCACTGCCTTCTATGATCCGGCGACCCCGCCAGCGCTCCAACGCTGGCATGCCCGCCGTGCGCAGGGAATGCCCGTGCATGTCGTACGGGACTCGTTCGGCCCCCTGTTCCTCGGCGCAGATCAGGTCGGCCTCGGACCGCGAAGCGAGCGCTTCATCGAGACCATCGACGTGCCGGTCTATCATCTGTGCCGTGACCCGGCGCAGGCTGAAAGGATGCGGCCCCACCTGTCGCACCCGAAGTCCCGCGTCGAGGAATGGCGGAATGCCGGACACTGGATCATGCAGGACCGCCCCGACGCGGTGAACGGCGCGATGGTCGCCTGGATCGATCGGCTGTAGGCGCCCGCAGACGGCTCTCGTCGTCGAGAGGCGACAGGCCCGTTCGGCCACCCCGCCCGAACGCCTGGGCCCCGATGGCTCCCCGCCCGAGCCTGTTAGGGATGATACCCGTATAAGCTCCCGGCTTTTCCGCCGCGCCTCCGTCTCTCACATAGCGGGCACGCAAGTTGACGAGGGAGATCGAGATGCGTGTTTTCGTAACGGGAGCGTCGGGCTTCATCGGGACCGCCGTGACCCGCGAACTGGTCGCGGCGGGCCATCATGTCCTCGGGCTCGCGCGCAGCGACGCGGCGGCGGCCCTGGTCGCGCAGGCCGGCGGCGAGGCGGTGCGCGGCGATCTCGGCGACGCGGGGGGCCTCGCGGCCATCGCCCGCACAGCGGACGGGGTCGCCCACCTCGGCTTCATCCACGATTTCTCCCGCTTCGAGGAGAATATCCTGACTGACCGCGCCGTGGTCGAGGCGATCACCGCGGCGCTGGAAGGCTCGGGCAAGCCGTTCGTCCTGACCTCCGGGAGTGCGCTCGCGGAGAGCGAGGGCCGTGCCGCGCGCGAGACCGACGAGCCCGGCGGCTTCCATGTCGGCCGGGCCTCGCGCGGCGCGACCGAACTCGTGGTGCGAGCGGCGAGCGCGCGGGGCGTGCGCGGCAGCGTGATCCGCCTGCCGCAGGTGCACGGGCCGAGCGAGATCGGCTTCCGCGCCGGCTTCATCACCTATCTGATCGACATCGCCCGGCAGAAGGGTTTCGCGGCTTGGCTCGACGACGGCGCGGAGCATCGCTGGCCGTCGGCGCACCGGCTCGATGTCGCCCGCCTCTACCGGCTGGCGCTCGAAAAGGCCGAGCCCGGCGCGGTGTTCCACGCGGTTGCCGAGGAGGGTGTGCCGATGCGGCTGATCGCCGAGACGATCGGCGAGAAGCTCGGCATCCCGGTGCGCGGGATCACGCCGGAGGAGAGCGGCGATTATTTCGGCTGGCTCGCCATGTTCGCGGCGATGGACAACCCGACCTCGAGCGCCATCACCCGCGCGACGCTCGGCTGGCAGCCGACCGGCATCGGCCTGATCGAGGACATGCGGGCGAACGATCTCGGCTGACCTGCGGGTCTCTCCGGGTCTCGGCCGGCGGCGCGGTGCCCGCGCCCGCCGGCCGTCCGCGTTTCATGTCGGGGTGTGCCAGGCCCCGTAGGCATGGACGAGGAGGGTCGCGGCGAGTGCCAGCATCACGATCCCGACGCAGGCGTCGAGCACCCGCCAGGCGACCGGCCGGGCGAACAGCGGCCGCAGCAGGCGCGCGCCGTAGCCGAGGGCGGCGAACCAGACGAAGCTCGCCGTCGCCGCCCCGGCCACGAAGACGGGCCGCACCGCCGCCGCCTGGGCCGACCCGGCGGCCCCCATCAACAGCACCGTGTCGAGATAGACGTGCGGGTTGAGCAGGGTGAAGCCGGCGGTCGCGAGGAGGGCGCGCGGCAGCGTCACCGGGTCCGCCGCGCCGACGACCATCGCCTCCGCGCGCGCCATGCGCCTGAGCGCCTGGACGCCGTACCAGCCGAGGAAGCCGGCGCCGGCGAGCGCGAGGAGGGCGGTGAGCTCAGGCACGGCGGCGAGAACGGCGCCGAGGCCGGCCACCCCGGCGCAGATCAGAGCCGCGTCCGCACTGCCGCAGAACAGCACGATCGCCCCGACATGCTCGCGGCGCAGCCCCTGCCGGAGCACGAACAGGTTCTGCGCCCCGATCGCGATGATGAGCGAGGCGGAAAGCAGGAAGCCGGTGGCGAAGGGCACGAGCGCGTGGGGCATGGGAAGGTCGGTCATCGAGACTTGAGTGATCGGGCGGGTCTGAGCGGCGCTCTACCCAAGGCCCGTGCGGCGGGGGAGGGCCAGTGCCGCGTGCGGCGCGGCCCGTCGCCGTGCCGCGTTCGTCGCCCACGCCGGCGATCAAGTAAAACTTGTTCTCCTAAGCCCGATGAAGCAAAGCTTCATCTCATGCTGGATTATCCCTCCCTCGCCGCCGTCGCCGCCGTGGTGCGCGAAGGCACGTTCGAGCGCGCCGCGGCGGCGCTCGGCATCACGCCGTCGGCGGTCTCGCAGCGCGTCCGCGGGCTCGAAGAACGGCTCGGGGCGATCCTGATCGTGCGCGGCCAGCCGTGCGAGCCGACGGAGCTCGGCCGCACGCTGTGTGCCCATCTCGACCGGGTGCGGCTTCTGGAGCACGATCTGGCGCCGGCGCTCGGCCGCGCCGCCGGCCCCGGCGAACGGCTGACGCTGCCGATCGCCGTCAATTCCGACAGCTTGGCGACGTGGTTTCCGGCGGCTGCGGCGGCGTTCGGGCGCAGGGTCGACGCCTCGCTCGATCTCGCCCTCGACGACGAGGCCTATACGGCCGCGCGGCTGCGTTCGGGCGAGGTGCTCGCGGCGGTCACGGCCGAGCGCGAGCCGGTGCAGGGCTGCCGGACGCTCACGCTCGGCGCGCTGCGCTATGCGGCCTGCGCGAGCCCGGACTTCGTGGCGCGCCACTTTCCCCGCGGCGTCACCGCCGAGGCGCTCGCGGCCGCACCCTGCCTGCGCTTCGACCGGCGCGATTTCCTCCAGGCGCGCTGGGCCAAGGCGGCGTTCGGCATCGATCTCGCCGGCCCGGTCCACTGGGTGCCGTCGACCCACGGCTTCCTCGATATGACGCTCGCCGGCCTCGGCTGGGGCCTGCATCCGTGCGGGATGGTCCAGCCCCACCTCGCCGCCGGCCGCCTCGTCGATCTCGGGCCCGAGCACCGGGTCGAGGTCCCGCTCTACTGGACCGTCACCCGCCTCCACGCCGCCCCCCTCCGCCACCTCACCGACGCCGTCCGCATCGCCGCACGAGGGGTGTTGGTGGGTGGGGGTTAGGGGGCGCTTATAGTGGCGTTTGGCGGCGCTCTCGTCGTCCGCCGCTCGACACACCTTCGACACGCCGACCGATCGCGCCGCAGACGGATTCTAGTGACCCGCTGTCGTCCTCCCCGAGGTGTTCGCCACGGGGCCTGGAGACGTCGCGTTCGCGGCGCTCGCGGGGATGAGGGGCCGACAAAGAGATCCGCCGAAATATTTGATCCATCACCAATCAAAAACATCGCCATGATATGAATATTTCATATCGATCTTTGATGTCATGGATATACGTCCCAGCTTGGAAGCGCGAATTCCGTTGATGCCGCATCTATCAAGGATAGATTGCGTTCCAAGGTGACATGATATTCATCGCGCATGGCCACGGCACTCGACGCCGGTGGACTTAGGTCCACATTCGCCGCCTACCATAGGTGCGCAACGTCGCTTGCGACGCTCCACCCTTAGCCCCGTTCGGAACAGCAAGCGCGGAAGCAACTGGTGATCATGAAGCCCCATGATTCCAGCCCGATCCGGTCTCCGCGCCCGGGCGCCCGCACCATCCTCTTCGCAGGTGCCAGGGTGGACATTCCCGGCCGAACGGTCGTGGCAATATTGCACCCCGTGAGGGAATTTATCGCGCGGTTGCGCAATCCCTATAGCCCTGCGCAATCGCGGTTGCGGCCCTCCTCACCACCCCGCCAGAAAGCCTGAGACCAACACGTGCTCGTTGCGGACCTGGGATTCGAACGGTTTGCCGTTCGCCTTCTCGCCGCCGGATCACGCGACCGCAGACTTTGGCAGGGGAAGTGGAATGGAACGCATCGGGGCGGGAACGGATGGCGTCGCGCGGGTGATTGGGGGCAAGGCTGCCGCACGGCGCACCGATAGCGGAAATGTTCGGCTCGTCCACGCCCGCCGCCGCGGGTTGCTGCTTTTCTCTGCGCTTGTACCGGCTTTAACGGCCGCGGCGTTAATGACGCCATCCTCGGCTCGCGCTCAAGTGCTCATAAATACGTTGGCAGGTGGTGCCGGCGGCTCGGGATACTATGGCGGTGGTGGCGGTGGTGGCGGTGGTGGCGGCGGCGGTGGCGGCGGTGGTTTGGATGTCACCGGCAGTGGTACCGGCGGTACTGCAGGTTACGATGTTAACGCCTCCGGCTCTGCGAATGCCGGGGCAGATGGAACGAACCTGACCGGTGGCGACGGTGGTTCCGGTGGCTTTGGCGGGGGTGCCGCTGGCGGCGCCGCAGGGCCGAGTTCTGGTGCAGGCGGGACCGGCGGCATCAATAGCTCGGCTTCGGTCAACGGAGCGGTAGGTGGCGATGGCCCCAATTCTAACGGTGGCGGCGGCGGCGGCGGCGGTGGCGGCGGGCACGGCTATGTCGGCACGATTCTGCCGCTTGTTTCATCCGTCGGAGGTAGCGGAGGTCAGGGAGGAACGTCGGCAAACGACTCCGGGGCGGGCGGCGGCGGCGGCGGCGGCGGCGGCTTTGGAGCGGTCATTCAGAGCACTTCCGCTCTAGGAACGCTGACGACGACTCTAACAGGTGGAAACGGCGGAAACGGTGGCCAACACTACTACGGTTCGTTCAGCGGCGGTGCTGGCGGCGCCGGCGGCGGTGGCCTCTATCTTGATTCCACCGGCGGAGTGTCGGTCTCGATTGGAGCGAATGTCACCGGCGGGAACGGCGGAAATGGTGTGTCGCCCTCAGCCGGCGGCGCGGGTGGCAGCGGCATCTTTGTCAGTAGCGGAGGCGTCGCGACGGTTTCAGTTCTCGGCGGTGCAACCGTTTTGGGAGGCAACGGCGGAACGGGTAGTACCAACGGGGTAGGCGGAATTGGCATCGGAGGCCAAAATCTAAACCTGATTCTTGAGTCGACCTCCGTTGTCTCAGGTGGGCTTGGTGGAGATGGGACGACACGCGCCAATGCGATCCAGTTCACCAGCGGCGTCAATGTGCTGGACCTACAGGGCGACGGCACCGGCTACGCAACGATCACGGGCAACGTCGTTGCGGTGTCCAGCGGCAGCGATACGCTGCGGCTTTCCGGCCTCGGCGGTGATTTCGATGGCTCGCTGATCGATACGTCTGGGCAGTTCCGCAACTTCGCGAACATGGACATCGACACCACCGGAACTTGGGTCTTGACCACGCCCCAGGGTGGAACCTCCATCGGGACGGTGACGGTCACAAACGGTACACTTAAGCTCGGCAACGCTCAATCGGACGGCACGCTGGGAAGCAACGTCACGGTTAAGTCCGGCGGCACCTTCGCCAACTTCTCCAACGGGGCTGGCACGACTGCAGCAAATGTGTCTGGCAGCCTCACTGTTGAGAGTGGCGGCCACTTGCAGGCAACTGTCAGCAACAACTACGCCATCAGCGCTGCCACCGTCACGCTCAACGCCGGTGCCGCGCTCGATGTGACGCTTGGCGCGCCGCAGAATTCCTTTGCGCTGGTCTACTCCTACGGAAATCTCGCACTCAACGGCACCGTCAATATTACAAGCAATGGTGCGATGGGCGAGGGAACCTATAAGCTCATCGAGTACGCAGGCAGCTTATCAGGAACGACGCTCGTCGTTGGTACCGCGCCGTCGGAATACGATTATGCGGTCGATACGACCGGCACGGGCTACGTGCTTCTGGTCGTTTCTGCCGGGGGTCTGTACTGGAACGGCAGCACGACCACGGCGACGGGGTCAGTCGTCGGCGGAAGCGGTACCTGGACGGCGGCGGCTGGGGGCGTAACCAACTGGACGAATTCCAGCGGTACGACCAACGTGGTGACGGACCCCACCAAGACCGCGATCTTCGCCGGCACGGCCGGGACCGTGACGGTGGATGCCTCCTCGGGCGCGGTGTCGGCCAAGGGCCTGAAGTTCCTGACCTCCGGATACGAGATCACGGGCGCGACGCTCACCCTCGCGAATTCCTCAGCGGCGCCGATAGTAAACGTGGACGGAACCAGCTCCCTCGCGACCATCTCATCCGTGCTCGCGGGCAGTGACGGCCTGGAGAAGATCGGCGACGGTACGCTGGTTCTCTCGGGCGTGAACACCTACACGGGCGGCACGACGGTGACGGCGGGCACTCTGCAGCTCGGCAATGCGACGGGCGTGGGGTCAGTTGCCGGCGGCATCGTCGACAATGCGGCGCTGGTGTTCGACAATCCGACGGCGCAAACCTATGGCGGTGTGGTATCCGGGACCGGAACCTTGGAGAAGCAGGGCGCTGGCATCCTGACCTTGACGGGGCAGAATACATTCACCGGGGTGACGACGATCACCGCGGGCATCCTGCAACTCGGAAACGGTGGCATTACCGGGACGGTTAGTGGCAATATAGTCAACAACGCTGCTCTTATTCTGAACCGCTCCGGTATCGGCAATGATGCCATGGCGGTGAACGGAGCGATTTCCGGCACGGGCACGATCGAAAAGCTCGGCGCCGGCCGTGTGACGTTCAACAGCTCGGCCAACACCTATTCCGGCACGACGACGATTTCAGAGGGCACGCTGGAGATCGTCAACTCCACGGGGCTGGGCTCAGCTTCCGCCGGCACGACGGTGGCGTCCGGCGCCACCCTGTTGGTTTCCTCCTCCGGCGTGCTGAACGAGCCGCTGACCATTTCGGGAACCGGCGATTCGGTAAATTTCAGCAGCGGCAACTATGGAGCCGTCTCCGGCGGATATGTCACCTTGGGCGGAACTGTCACCGTTGCGGCTGATGCGACGATCTCCGTCGGCGGCGTGACGGGAGAGGTGACCGGTACTGGCACGACCCTGACCATGATCGGGGGCGGGATCGACTTCTCCACCACGTCCACAGTCTCGGGGTCGCTCAATCTTGTCATCACGGGCTATCCGTCGGGAGGTTGGCCAATCGTCAACTTCAACGGTGCGAACACCTTCACGGGCACATTTACGCTCGAGTCAGGATTGGCCTTCGTCAATAATTCAGCGGCGTTGGGTTCGACGGAGGGCGGCACTACCATCGCCTCCGGGGCAACGTTGATGTTGTCCCCCAGTTCAGGTTCGATTTCCATCGGTGCCGAAGCGCTGACAATTTCCGGAACTGGCTATTTCGGCTTCGGTGCGCTGAGAAGCGCGTATGGTAACAACAGCCTCGCGGGTCCTATTACGCTTGCGGATGATGCCACGATCACCGTCAACAGCGACACGCTGCTTCTGTCGGGCGCCATCGACCTCTCGGGCAAGACCCTGACACTAACTGGTTCGGGCGGCACGATATCCGGAACTATCGCTGCTGGTAGTGGTGGCGTGACGGTCGATTCGAGCAGCAGCTGGATCTTCACCGCCGCGAATCTCTATACTGGCGATACGGTGATTGGGTCGGGCGCTACGCTTCAATTGGGGGCGACTGGCTCCGCCGCGGGTTCCGTTGCCGGCAACATCGTCGATAATGGTTCACTCAGCTTCGTCGCCGACTCCAACCGCGCCTATGCGGGTGTGATCTCAGGGAGCGGAACGCTGGCGAAGTCCGGCACGGGCACGCTGACGCTGACGGGGAACAATACCTACACCGGATCCACGACGGTCTCCGGAGGGCTGCTCCAGATCGGCGATGGTGGAACGACAGGCTGGATCACCAGCCAGGTCATCACGAATTCCGGCAGCGATTCCGGTGGCATCGTCTTCAATCGCTCCGACAACGTCACGTTCTCCGGCACGGTGGGCGGCAGCGGTACCCTGGAGCAGAAGGGGCCGGGGACGCTGACACTAACCGGTTCCAATATGCTGAGCGGTACGACGACGGTGAGCGGCGGCACGCTGCAACTCGTCGGGAGCCTCTTTGGCGGCCCAGTGGATGTGAAGAGCGGCGGTACGCTGCTCGGGACGTCCACGGGCATGATCTTCGGCAACACCACGATCGAGAACGGCGGCACGCTTTCGGCGGCGAGCGGCACTTACTTCCAGATGGCTGGCCTCAGCTTCGGGGCGACCTCGGGGCTTACGGTCGCGGTCGGAGCACCGTCCGGCACGGCCGCGGTGTATGCCGGTGGTGCGTTGACGCTGGATGGATCGCTTCAGCTCACCACTGGCGCGGGCTTCACCTCAGGCACTTACCGGCTGATCGACTATACCGGGGCGCTGACCGATAACGGCATGACGGTGACCTCGCCGGTTCACTCACTCTATGCCATCGACACGTCGACGGGCGGGCAGGTGAATCTCGTCGTGGCGGTGGGCCAGTGGTGGAACGGCTCCAACACCACGGGTGGCTCGCAAGTCGTCGGTGGCGACGGCACGTGGAGTGTCCAGGCGGGTGCCACGAACTGGACGAACCAAGCCGGCAGCGCAGCCTCTCCCTGGGGCCAGGGTGGCATCGCCGTGTTCGGTGGCGCGGCGGGCACGGTGACGATTGCGGGTGCGACCAATCCTGTTGTCGTCGGTATGGACTTCGTGACCGACGGCTACACGGTGACGGGCCAGAGCATCACGCTCGCCCCGCTCACAGCCGGTCTGACGCCGGCGATCATGGTCGACAGCGGCACGGCAACGGTGGCCTCTGTCCTCGACGGCAGTGCCGGGATGGAGAAGACCGGCGCGGGCACGCTCATCCTGGCGGGCACGAACACTTATAGCGGTCAGACGACCGTCTCGGCAGGTACGCTGCAGATCGGCGATGGCGGCACCACCGGCTCCCTCTCGGGCAACATCGTCAACAATGCTGCGCTGGTATTCAATCGGTCGGATGACGTGACCTATGCGGGCGTCATCTCCGGAGCAGGCACGCTGGAGAAGCTGGGTGGCGGCACTCTCACGCTCACCAATAACGCCACGACCTATAGCGGGCTGACCACCGTTAGCGGCGGTACGCTTGAACTCGTGGGGCTCTGGCAGCGCGGCGGCATTGCGCTCAATGGCAGCACGACCCGCCTGCTGTTCAATACCAGCGCCACAACCAGCGTTTATTCGGGCCTCATCACCGGCACGGGCAGCGTGGAGAAGACAGGCAGCAACAACGTTACTCTTGTTGCCGACAATACCTATACCGGCGGCACAACGGTGACAGACGGCCAGCTGTCCATCGGCAACAACACGACGACAGGCTCCATTCTAGGTGACGTCGAGGTCAAGGCGGGCGCGGAATTGATCATTTCGCGCAGCAACACCATCGTCTTTGGCGGGAATATTTCGGGCGCAGGCTCGGTGATGGTCAATGGGCAGGGAATGGCCGTCCTGACCGGCAACGTCACCAACAGCGGTGGCGTGACCGTCGGCATCGGCTCCCTCCAGATCGGCAATGGCGGCACCATCGGCTCGGTCACCGGCGATATCGCCACCGACCTGCTCTCGTTTGGCGGTCACCTCATCTTCAACCGGTCGGATGATCTGACCTATGCGGGCGTCATCTCCGGAGCAGGCACGCTGGCGAAGCTGGGCGCGGGCACGCTCACGCTGACCGGCGAGAGCACGCTTACCGGCGGCACCACCATCACCGCGGGCACCCTCCAGATCGGCAATGGCGGCAGCACCGGCTCCCTTGCGGGGGCTATCGTCGACAATGCGGCCCTGGCCTTCAACCGCTCCGATGCGATCACCTTCGCGGGGGTGATCAGCGGAACGGGATCGCTCGAACAGAAGGGCCTCGGCACGCTGACGCTGACGGGGGCCAATACCTATTCCGGCGGCACCGTCGTCTCGGCGGGCACTCTGCAGCTCGGCGATGGCGGGACCACGGGTTCGGTGTCCGGTGCGATCGCCAACAGCGGGACGGTTGTGTTCGACCGGTCCGACGATGTGACGGCCTCGGGGTCGATCACCGGCACGGGCGCGCTGGTTCAGGCGGGCACGGGGACGCTGACGCTGGTGGGGTCGAACAGCGCGGGCGCGGGGACCACGGTCTCCGGCGGCACGCTCGAGATCCTGAGCGGGGTGACGCTCGCGAGCGACATCGTGGTGCAGTCCGGCGGCACGCTGCAGGGTGAGACGAGCGGGACGGCGGGTGCCGCGATCAACGGCGCGGTGAGCGTGCAGGACGGCGGTACGCTGCGTGCGGCTCCGACGAGCACCGCGGGGGTGCATGGGTTGTCGATGACGTCGCTGACGCTGTCGAACGGCGCCAACGTCGACGTGATCCTCGGCTCGAACACCGGGATCGGGGTGTTCTCGACCGGAGCGCTGACGCTCGACGGCGTCCTCAACGTGACGAATGCGGGCGCCATGTCGCTCGGCGTCTACCGGCTTATCGACTACACGACGATGGTGGCGAACAACGGACTCGTTCTGGGCAGCACGCCGACCGCGTTCGCCTATGAGGTCCAGCAGGCGCCGGGGCAGGTGAATCTCGCCGTGCTGAGCGGCGACATGCTCTACTGGAACGGCTCGACGACGACGCCGGATGGGACCATCCACGGCGGCAATGGGACCTGGACCGCGAACGCCGGCCAGACCAACTGGCTGACGAGCCCCCTCAACCAGTCGCGGGCCTGGAACAGCCAGTTCGCGGTGTTTGCCGGCACGGCGGGCGCGGTGACGGTGGACAACACCGCCGGGCCGGTTTCGACGACCGGCATGCAGTTCATGGTGGACGGCTATTCGGTGTCGGGCGGCGTCGTCACGCTCGCGGCGTCGAGCGGCCAGACCCAGGTGCGCGTCGGTGACGGGACGAGCGCGGGAGCCGGCTATGTGGCGACCGTCGGCTCCGTTCTGGACGGCACGACGGGGCTCGAGAAGACCGACCTCGGCACTCTGATCCTGACCGGCGCCAACACCTACACCGGCAACACGACGGTCACCCAGGGGACGCTCCAGATCGGCAACGGCGGTGCCACCGGTTCGATCGGCGGCGACGTTGCCGTGGCATCGGGGGCGACGCTCGCCTTCGACCGCAGCGGCACGGTTTCGTTCGGGGGGGTTATCTCCGGCGCGGGCGGGCTGACGCAGGCGGGTCCGGGCACGCTGACGCTGACGGGCACCAACACCTATACCGGCGGCACGACCATTGCGGCCGGAACGCTTCAAATCGGCAATGGCGGCACGACGGGTTCGATCACCGGTCCGGTCGTGAACAACGGGACGCTCGCCTTCGACCGTTCCGACAACACGAGCTTCGCCGAGGCAATCTCGGGCTCCGGCAGCCTGATCAAGAACGGCTCCGGCACGCTGACGCTGGCGGGGACCAACGCGTTCACTGGATCGACGACCATCAACGGCGGCACGTTGTCGATCATGGGCGGCGCCTCGCTCGCCGACGGCGCGCGCCTGACGGTGAACGCGAATGGGCTGCTCAACCTCGTCGATGCCGACGAGACGGTGGGCTCGCTGGCGGGAGGCGGCAACGTCGCCCTCAACACGCACTGCCTGATCACCGGCGGCGACGGGACGAGCTCGACCTTCTCCGGCGGGATCTCGGGATCGGGCTGCGTCACCAAGACCGGCGACGGGACGATGACGCTGACCGGCACCAGCACCTATTCCGGCACCACGACGGTGTCCGGCGGTGCGATCGCGATCGGGTCGGCGGACGCCATCGGCACCGGACCGCTCGCGCTGGTGGGAGCCGGCACGCTCGAGGCGGTCGACGACTTCACCTTCGCGCGGGGCATCTCGCTGACGCCGGTCGACGGCAGCGGTGGCGGCACCGTGACCGTTGATTACACACAGACGCTGACGGTGTCCGGGGTTGTTTCGGGGAACGGTGCGCTGACGAAGACGGGAGGCGGCACGCTGGTCCTGTCGGGCACCAACACCTTCTCGGGCGCGACCACCGTGGACGGTGGCCAGCTCTCGCTCATGGGCGGCTCGTCGCTGTCGGACACGGCGCGCCTGACGATCGCCGGGTTCGCCACGGTCGAACTCGTCGACGCCGACGAGACGGTGGGCTCTCTCGCGGGAGCGGGCACCGTGACCCTCGACGGCCACTGCCTGTCGACCGGTGGCGACGGGACCAGCTCGAGCTTCTCGGGCTCTCTGAACGGGCCGGGCTGCCTGACGAAGACCGGCGACGGCACCCTGACGCTGTCGGGGATCAACACGCTGACCGGCCCGGTGACGGTGTCGGGTGGCGCGGTGCAGGTCTCGGCCGCCAGTGCTCTCGGCGGCGGACCGCTCGCCCTCTCGGGCGGCGGCACGCTCCAGGCGAGCGGCACCTTCACCTATGCGAACGCGGTGTCGCTCACCCCGGTGTCGGGAACCGGCGGCGGCACGTTCAACGTGGATGACGCTCAGACCTTGACCCTGATTGGTGCCATCACGGGTCTCGGCAATCTCGCCAAGACCGGCACCGGTACGCTCGTTATCGAGGGTGCCAACACGGCGAGCGGTGCGACGAACGTGAACGCGGGGACGCTGGTCGCGCGCGGCGGCCAGGCGCTCAGCGGTGAGAGCGCCGTCACGGTCGCGAGCGGGGCGCAGCTCATCGTCGACGGGGCCGACGCCACGATCGGCTCCCTGTCGGGGGCTGGTGCCGTGCAGTTGTCCGACGCCAGCCTCAGCCTCGGCGGCGACAACACGACCACGACCTATTCCGGCACTCTGTCCGGCACGGGTGGGCTGACGAAGACCGGCACGGGCACGCTGACCCTCGCGGGGGCGAACTCCTATTCGGGCAACACCGAGATCAGGGGCGGCGCGCTCAACGTTTCAGGCGGCCTCACGGACAGCGACGTCTACGTCTACGACCAGGCGACGCTGTCGGGCGGCGGCACGATCACCAAGACGGTGCACGTGCTGTCGGGCGGCACGATCGCCGGCAGCGTCGGGAGCGGCCTCACGATGGGCTCCCTCGACATGCAGGCCGGTGCGACCATGAGCGTCAGCCTCGGGGCGCCGAGCGGGTCTGGCGTGTTCAACATCAACGGCAACGTCAACCTGGCCGGTACCCTGGCGGTCAATCCGAACCCCGGCTTCGGCTACGGCATCTACCGCATCGCGAACTATGGCGGCACGCTGACTGACAACGGCATGACCGTCTCCGGTCTGCCGAGCAATCTCGAAGGTGGCCTCCAGACCGCGATCCCTGGCCAGGTCAATCTTTATGTCGATGACCCCAACAACCCGACGGAGTTCTGGAACGGGGCGAACACGACACCCACGCAGGCCGTGCTCGGCGGCACCGGGACCTGGACCGCTGGAGCGCAGACCAACTGGGTCAACGAGAGCGGTACGGTCTCCAAGACGTGGAACAGCGGGTTCGCCGTCTTCCAAGGCAGTGCCGGCACGGTGACCGTGGACGATACCGACGTGGCGGTCTCGGCTGTCGGCATGCAGTTCGTGACGAGCGGCTATGTGGTCACCGGCGACTCCATCAATCTGACGGGTACGGCTTTGATCCGCGTCGGCGACGGGACCCTGGCGGGCGCCGCTACCACTGCGACGATCGCGAGTGTGCTCACCGGCACGAGCGGGCTCGAGAAGAGCGATTACGGCACCCTGGTGCTGAGTGGTGCCAACACCTACAGCGGTGGCACGCGTCTGACGGCGGGCACGCTCGCGGTCGGTAACAACGGCGCGCTCGGCACGGGCACGCTGGCCATGGCGGAGGGCACGACGCTCGCGTTCGCCACGGACGGCTTGACGCTGGCGAACGCCGTCACGCTGACCGGCGATCCGACGATCTCGGTCGGATCCGGGCAAACCGACACTCTTGCGGGTGTCCTGTCGGACGGCACTCAGCCGGGTGACATCGTCAAGACGGGTGGCGGAACCTTGGTGCTCACGGGCAACAACACCTACTCCGGTGGCACCACGATCTCTGAAGGTACGCTGCAGATCGGCAACGGTGGGACGACCGGTTCCATCGTCGGTGACGTGATCGACAATGCGACGCTCACCTTCGACCGGTCCGACGATGTCACCTTCGCCGGTGCGATCTCCGGTTCGGGTGCTCTCGTTCAGTCGGGCACCGGCACGCTGATGCTCACCGGGGCCAACACCTACACGGGTGGCACCACGGTGTCCGCCGGTACGCTCGCCGGCAACGCGACAAGCCTGCAGGGCAACATCGTCGACAACGCCGCCGTCGTCTTCAATCAGACGACCACCGGCACCTACGCCGGGGCCATCTCCGGCACAGGGTCGATGACCAAGACCGGAACGGGCACGCTCATCCTGATCGGTGAGAACACCTATACCGGTGGCACCACGATCTCCGAGGGGACGCTGCAGATCGGCAACGGGGGAACGACGGGGTCGCTGGTCGGCGCCATCGTCAACAACGCGGCGCTCGTCTTCAACCGCTCCGACACCTACAACTTCCCCGGCACGATCTCCGGCCCGGGTTCGGTGACGATCATCGGCGGTACGGTGAACTTCACCGGCGCGAACGCCTACTCGGGCCCGATCGCGGTTGCCGACGCGACGTTCGAGCTGGCGCCTGGGGCGGTCTCGGCCTCGAGCTACACGATCGGCGCCGGCGGCGTGATCGGCGGCACGGGTACCATCGCGGGTCTGAGCGTGCTCAACGGCGGCACGGCTGCGCCCGGCTATTCGCCGGGGACGCTGACGGTCAACGGCAATGTCAGCTTCGGGGCGGGTTCGGTCTATCAGGTCGACATCACCCCGCAGGGCGCCCACGACCTGATCATCGCGTCCGGCACGGCCACGATCTCGGGCGGCACGGTCCAGGTCAACGCGGCCCAGGGTACCTACGTGCCGGGGTCCACGTACACCATCCTCACCGCCCAGGGCGGGGTTTCCGGCCAGTTCTCCGGGCTCACCGTGAACTACGCCTACCTCGATCCCGTGCTCAGCTATGACGCCAATGACGTCTATCTGACGGTTTGGCGGAACACGGTGTCGTTCCCGGACGCCGCCTACACGACGAACCAGAAAGTGGCGGCTGCGGCGGTCGAGAACCTGCCGATCACGAACCCGGTCTACACGGCCGTGGTTCAGCTCTCGGGTGCGGAGGCGCCGGCGGCATTCGACGCCCTGTCGGGTGAGGCCTATGCCTCGGCCTCGTCCGTCATGCAGCAGCAATCGAGTTATCTGCGCGAGGCGGTCGGCACCCGCGTCCGCCAGGGGCTCATCGGTCAGTCGGGCTTCGGCCAGGAGACCGCGAAGCTCGCGCCGGGCTACGACGCGACGGTGTGGACGCAGGCCTACGGCGCCTGGGGCCTGACCGCCGGCAACGGCAACGCGGCGAGCGTCGACCGCACCATCGGCGGCTTCTTCACCGGCATCGACGCGGCGCTCTCCGAGGCGGCGCGGTTCGGCATCGTCGGCGGCTACAGCCGCTCGACCTTCAACGTCGACGCCCGCTCGTCGTCCGGCGATATCGACAACTACGACCTCGGCCTCTATGGCGGCGCCAAGTTCGGCTCGCTGTCGTTCCTCGCGGCGGCGTCCTACACGTGGCACGACCTCTCGGTCGACCGCACCATCGCCTTCTCGGGCTTCTCCGGGATTGCGTCTGCCGACTACAAGGCGGGTACCACGCAGGTGTTCAGCGAGGCGGCGTGGCGGGTCGACCTGAGCAAGAGCGTCGATGCGAAGACCTTCGGGGCGGCGTCGATCGAGCCGTTCGCGAACCTCGCCTACGTCAACCTGTCGTCGCAGAACTTCACGGAGACCGGCACGCCGGCGGCGTTGACGGGGTCGGCCGAGACCGAGAACACGCTCTATTCGACGCTCGGCGTTCGGGCGGCGACGGTGTTCGAACTCTCGAACGGGGCGTCTTTGACGCCGCATGCGAGCCTCGGCTGGCAGCATGCGTTCGGCGACGTGAACTCGTCGGCCTCGCTCGCCTTCGCGAGCGGCGGCTCGGCGTTCTCGGTCGCGGGCGTCCCGATCGCCCGCGACGCGGCGCTCGTCGGGGCGGGGGTCGACTACGCCTTCTCGAAGTCGGTGTCGGCGTCGGTGACCTACAGCGGCCAGTTCGGCAGCGGCACCGAGGACAACGCCTTCAAGGGCACCATCAACATCAAGTTCTGACGCTCGCGCCGGGGGCTCCACCGAGTTCCCGGCACGTCCAAGCCGTCGCCCCGGTGCCCCCTCGTGCCGGGTGCGAGGGCCGGGCCGGCTCCCCGCAGCCCCTTCACACTGCGACGCCGGCCCGGCCTCACCCCAAGCTCCAGCGACGCTCCGGCCGATATCCGAGACGTCCGCTTCCCGAAAAGGCTCTCCCCGTTGACCCTCTCCGCCCAGGCTTTGCCCCTCTTCTACCGCAGCCCGATGCTCATCCGGGCGCCGGAACACCTGACCTTCGGCGTCAAGCCGAGCGAGACCCCGTTCAGCTTCGCGGCCGAAGCGACCGCGATCCCGATCGTCGCCAACGAGTTCGCCGTCGCTGGGCGGCATTATCCGATCGTCTTCGCCAACGACGCGACGGGCTTGCCGCTGGTCGTGACGGGCATCGAGGCCGGACAGAATCTGTTTGTCACGGCAGACGGGCAGTGGCGCGCGATGCACTACGTGCCGAGCTACGTCCGCCGCTATCCGTTCATCGGGATGACGACGGACGAGGCGGGCGCGATCATGCTCGGCATCGACAGCGGGTCCGGGCGGCTCACGGCCGACGTCCGACGTGAGGGCGGCGAGCCGCTGTTCGCATCGGACGGCACGCCGACGGACGCGAGCCGCGCAGCGATCACCTTCTGCGAGGCCTACGCGATAGAGCACGAGCGCACCAAAGCGTTCGTCGCGGCTCTGTCGGAGCACAAGCTTCTGGTGGAGCGCTCGGCCACGATCCGCCCGGCCCAGGCGCGCAACGGGTCCGAGGGTTCCAAAGCGCCCGCCGATATCAGCGTCGGCGGCTTCCGTCTGGTCGACGAGGCGGCCTTCCGCGCTCTCGACCGCTCGGTCGTGGCCGACTTCTATGCGCGCGGATGGCTCGACCTCATCGTGCTCCACCTTGCGTCACAGTTCGCCTGGCAGGACCTCGCCGCCCTCGCCAGGCCCCTGGAATCCCCCGAGAGGGCGGCCGCCTGACATCGGCGCGCCGCTTCGCCCGCTCGTCTTGCCTCGCTTACGGAAAGCCTAGAATTCTGATGTCTCGCTCGCTCAAGATCCTCTCCACTGTTCTGGCCATCGGGCTGATCGCCGGCTCGGCGGCCTCCGCGCAGACCGTCAAGGCTGCGTCCGGAACCAAGACGGCTGCCCAGGCCAAAGGCGACCAATCGCACGCCGCAGCCGGCGAACTGCCGGGCGGGGCGTCCTCGTTGCAGGAAAGCTTCGGGGATTGGACGGTGAACTGCGCCCTGCCGAACGGGCACAAGGTCTGCACCTTCTCGCAGACTCAGACCAAGCAGGACACCAACCAGCGGGTTCTCGCCGCCGAGCTCACCCTCGGCCCCGACGGCTCCATCGTCGGTGTGCTCGCGATGCCGTTCGGCCTCGCCCTCGCGAACGGCGTGACCCTGGCGGTGGACGATGGCGAGCCCGGCCCCGCCCTGCCGTTCCAGACCTGTCTCCCCGCCGGCTGCCTCGTCCAGTTGAAGTTCGGGGCCGACAAGATGGCCGATCTCGGACGCGCCAAGCAGATCAAGATCGTCGCGACCGCCGCCGACACCGGTCAGTCGCTGCCCTTCACGCTTTCGCTGAAGGGCTTCACCCAGGCCGCGGCGCGGACAAAGGCCCTCATGGGGTGAGGCCTACTCGGGCTATGGCCTCCGCAGCCGATGCGGCGACGATCTCCCGCGACCCCCTCGGCCGGCGCCGCCGCTATGCCTTCGAGCGTGCGGCGGCGAGCGTCCTCGAGGGAAGCTCGCCAAATCGCTGCCGATAGAACTTCGAGAAGTCGCCGACATTCGAGAAGCCGAAGGTCAGCGCCACATGCGTTACCGTCGTGTCCTCTTCCGGGGCGGCGAGCATCGCACGCGCTGCGTTGAGCCGCTCGTTGCGAATCCAAAGGAGCGGCGATTGGCCGAAGCGCTTCTGGAATGCGTACTGGAGGGAGCGCACCGATAGACCGCTGATCTTCTCCAGGTCCGTCATGGCGATACGTCCGTGGAGATTGGCCACGATAAACTCGCAGGCGCGCTCGAGTTCATGGGTCGACGCTGTCGGAGACCTCGACGGCTCTGCGAAGAGCCGGTCGCGCAACAGCATGGCGCAGATCGCACGATAGAAGATGTCGTCGTAGGCCATCGCTGCCGTCAGCCCGCCCTGGGCGAGGCTCGCGTCGAGCGCCATGCTGGCATTGCGCAAGATCAGATCGAAATTCACGCCTCCGGTCACCAGCGGCATGATGAGCGGCCGTTGTAGATTGAGGCTGCCACTCCAATCCCGCACCATGGCGCGCGCGGTCTGCTCCATCACGCTCGGATCCAACGAAATCATAAGCAACGAGCGCCCATCCCCGGTGCCGATGCGCTCCCCCGCGGGGGCGAGAAGCGCGGTCTCTCTGGGCGCAGACGTGACGGCGTCTCCGTTCACCTGGGATCGGATGCTGCCACCGTCGATCGGCATGAAGAACGTCAGTGCATCGCTCTGAACGCGCGTGCGGATCGGCGTATGCGCAAGCGCCGTAATCCTCATGTTGTTGACGATCGTTGACGATTGCTGCGTCGCAAACGCCCCTGCTTCGCCAATGGCGTCATATTCGGCGTTCCAGCCCAGCACGCGCTCGACTTGCTCCTGCATCTGTCGCAGCGAGTTCGTCCGAACACGAGCGCGTTGGCCGAATAAGAGGGGATGCAATCTTACCGTCATTCATTCGGCCTGTTATTATCGGATGGTCTTATCGCCCTTGGAATCGCAAGAAGAGGAAGCAAAAATTGTATAAAGCTGAGATATTTTAAATGTACACACGCTATTATTATTCGCGAATATTATAATGCCGGCTTGCATTCAAAATGCCCTCAATATTTGACTGGATATTAAACGTGCCGGTTCCGATGTCAATCGGCGCTCAATCAATCGACCGGCGGATTCCGCATGGTGCTGTATTCAAAAATCCTTGGCGCACGTTGCGGGAAGGGTTTTTCGGATCTCGGCCGGCCGATTCGGCTCGATCTTTCCCTTTCAAACGCCGCTCATCGGTCCCGGCGGCGATGCCGGGACGGCCAAATCTGCACTTCATCGATGAAGCCGGACGAAAGATGTTGCGTTGGGGCGGGCGCGCACGGGTTTGTGACCGCCGCGGAGGGCGAGGATCGGAGCGGCGGCGTGGGCGGCATCGCTGCGAGATCGGCCGCGTGATGCTTCTCGCCGCCGATTTCGACTGCGTCATGCCGCCGAGGTCTCGCCTCGACTTTGGTGACGGATCTCGCAGGCGGCGTCCGCCGCCGGGGCCGGGGGATGACGATCGCGGCACGGGGGTCGTGTGCGGTGAGGTCGAGGCGGACGGCAACGGGGGGATCGACGCACCGCCCGACGGTTGACGGCTCCACACCCTTACGGGCGCCGGGCGGCCGCCGTGACCGCACCGACGGCGCGGTCGCGCCGCCGCCACGGCCGTCTCCCGGGCCGCAGACGGCCGCGAGACCGGCACGATCTGCGACGACGAGGAGGCGAGACCCGATGGCCCGCGGTCCTTTCTCCCCGAGGTGCACGCGGCGGTCACGGCCGAGCGCGAGCCGGTGCAGGGCTGCCGGACGCTGGCGCTCGGCGCGCTGCGATACGCGGCCTGCGCGAGCTCGGACTTCGCGGCGCGCCACTTTCCCCGCGGCGTCACCGCCGAGGCGCTGTCAGCCGCCCCCTGCCTGCGTTTCGACCGGGGGGATTTTCCTTTAGGCGCGCTGGGCTGAGGCGGCGTTCGGCATCGCGCTCGCCGGCCCTGTTCCCTGGGTGCCGTCGACCCACGGCTTCCTCGACATGACGCTCGCCGGCCTCGGCTGGGGCCTGCATCCGTGCGGGATGGCCGAGCCCCACCTCGCCGCCGGCCGCCTCGTCGATCTCGGGCCGGCGCACCGGGTCGAGGTCCCGCTTTATTGGACCATCACCCGCCTCCACGCCGCCCCCCTCCGCCACCTCACCGACGCCGTCCGCATCGCGGCGGGGGCGGTGTTGGTGGGTGGGGGGTAGGGGGGAGGCGCATCATACCGTCGCGCCGGGCTTGCGATGCCTCAGCGTCGGTCGAATTCCTGCCCCACCGCAGATCGCAACAATTCGACCAGCTCGACGCGATTTGAGGATGCGGACGCCGCCCGGAGAAGGTGGTCGATATTTACCAGAAGCGCCGCATTCCTGCGTGGGTTCAGCAAGAGCACCTCAGACCAAATCGGACGATTATTTTCGATATTTCGGGCATACTGAAGAAGCCAGTACATTAGCACTTGGCGGAAGTCGCTGGCACCGAAGTTACGCCCGGTATGCTTGACCTCAATAAGGGTTGTGCCGAGCGCGAAATCTCCATTGCCGGACGCGACCCAGCCGAGGCCGGGAACTAGCGGGGCGTGTTCAAGAACGGCAGTGGGATTTTGAGCCTGGGTTCTCTCCAACATCGTCACCAAATTACGGGCGGCGTGATCCGCGACCCAGATGTCGCAAGGCTCAAGCTTCTCCGGAATGCGCGCGTCGAAATGGCGACGCTGTCGTGATGACGCAACCTTCAGGCAATCACCCCACGACACTACACCTTCGTCGCGGCGCAGTTCACTTTCCGCTCGGGCCATTGAGACTTCGAAGAGCATCGCTTTCTGCAAGCCGCTCGCATCGATCGCTGCGCGTGGGATCGCTTCAATGCCAGAGAAGGCGAACATTTTGGCATTCAATGCATTCACCAGACCGCCGTTTAGTCTTGGAAATAGAATGTCGAGAACGCCTGGAATATCGCGCGCCACTGTCCTCGGGTCGCGTCTCGGAAGGCGGTTATTTGTCATACTTAACCCAATCCAGGAAGATGGTTGCGAAGTCTGTAATTTTGCTACCCCCTTCTTGGGTCGACTCCTCGATTCCAAGCCGCCAATTGACTGATAGCGCGCCATGCAACTGCTTCCGTGCGTGCTCTCCCTCATCTCCGAATGCGCCGGCCGCCAGCCAGAGCATTCGCTGTTCGTTAGCCCCCATGGTCTGCCATTGATTGCGAAGACGGTTGAAACTCGCTCGATCATGCCAAATGCGCCAGCAATCGATGCAGGCCCGGCGAACCGATGCAGACAGCGTGTCCCTGTAAGCTCTTAGGAGGAAGGGGCCGCGGGCGTCTGTTCTTCTGAATCGTATAGCCCGTAGATAGTGCAGCATGTTGGCTTCAGGAACGAGAAGATGAGGTGCGCAATCTGGGATTTTGTCAAGAAGAGAATCGATCTCATCGAATATAGTGGCGAACTCATCATTGGTGCGAACCGCGTATACGCCGCGCATAATCTTGGACCATGAGGCGCGAAATGAATCGAGATTGTTCGGATCCAGAAGGGTCGCACAAAGCTGAATCGCGACGCCTGGCTCCTGAAATTTGAGCGCGCGTCCGATCTGGGCAAGCACAAACGCGTCTGGCTGTGATTTCTCCCGCTCGAGGTCGAGCAGGAACGTTATGTCTATTTTCTCGAAGGATTGCTTGAGCTTCTGATACTCTGCCGCGGGGTTGTCAGAATATGGGTCGAAATGGAGGTCCAGTTCTCTCAGCGCAACACTCGCATCCTCGCCATCACCCAACTGCGCCGCGACGAAGTCGCGATAGTGTTTCGCGCTTAGAAGTGTCGTTTTACTACGGTTAAGAGAAAGCCCGTAGTCCGCAAGATTGTGTGACAGATTGGAAAGCGCTTCATACGCGTCCTGCCTAGAACTGCAGATCAAAGTATAGTCATCGACATAACGATGCCATACGAGACCGCCATCCGTGAGCGATCGGTCTATCGGCATCATCATCACTTCCGCCAGTATCCGCGAGCACTGCCCTCCTACTGGCAGGCCGAACGAGCGACCGGACATTAACTGGCTCAGTATACGATCTATCTGAAGCGCCAAAGTTGATGATGGCGATAGATCTTTTATGATATTTTCCAGTCTGTGGTGATAGATATGCTCGTAGAAGCTCGAGATATCCGTTTGGATAACGACAGAACTTTCCTGATTCAGATCAGGTTCACTCAAAGTAGCGAGCTTGTATGCGCGCCATGATTTTTTACGATCGAAGAAGCTGGGACCTTCGGATGCGAGCCGATAGGAGTGCGCTCGATTGCTCCGTTGGCTTTCACTCGCCTCCGCTATCGCGAGGCCAAGTCCGTTTAGGTAGAGGTTCCAGAATGGATGGATCTTGGTGGTGATACGAAAGCCGTGCGGCCCTGACGGTACTAGCAATCGTTCCGCTGCGATCGTCAGTTTGCTCAGAAATTTGCAAGCTTTCCTTAATCCAAGAGAATCGATTTTCTGAAACAGATCGAAGCATAACTCCGAGAGGTCGTCGGCCATATCCTTTACGAAAACTGCATCCAAATCATAGGGCAGCGTGTCGTTCTCGCCGTTGTGCCCGATCTCAATCGCTGCTCGCTGGAAATGACTAACGTTGACCTTGACCACTTTGCGATCACCTCTCGCATGGCGTATCGAGAGGACCGCCACCCCACGGCACCATCATGCAGAGCGGTTAATCGCGTGTCTAGCATTGGGCGGCTACGAGCAGGATGTGCAATTAAGCTGTTCCTTGCCCCTGAGACATGAAAAGTTGGACATTAAAGGGTGACCGCCGGCGGGCGATTATACCGCCTATGCCGAAGCCGATATTCAGCCAAGCAGGCCAACGGATAGAGCCCGTACTCTCTCTTTGTGGGCGCTTCCCGAAGCGAACTACCCTTTGCCGTTGGTAGCGGAGGAGGGACTCGAACCCCCGACACGCGGATTATGATTCCGCTGCTCTAACCAGCTGAGCTACTCCGCCCCGAAGGGCCGCGCGAGACGCGCGGGAATGCCGAGGTCGCGCTCGACGCGCCGATATAGGGAAGGGGGTCGCATGCTGTCAAGCGCGCGTCCCGCAACCCGGCCCGCTTTCCCCAAGGGACGTGGTGAGCGACGCGGCCGTCCGCGCCTCGGCGCGGTCGTCGCGGCGGGGATGTGGGCGGGGCCTCTATGGGGCGGCGGTCGGGGTGCGTGGGTTGCAGAGGATCGGCGTCCGCGTCTCGTCCTTCTCCCCGCCGGGGAGAAGGGGACGGCGGCGCTGGGGAATCATGGGCGAGAGCCCGAGGGCAGACGAGAGGGCCGGGCCCGCGGCGAGCGGGGAGAGGGGCGCCGGGCGAGGGCGCCGTGATCGCCCCCCGGCGAGCGGGAGACGGCCGTCTGCGCCTCGGCGCGGTCGTCGCGTGGGGGATGTCGGGCGAGGCCGGGGCGGTGCGGCGATCGGGGGCCGTCGAGCATCGAGGATCGGCGTCCGCCTCTCTCCCTTCTCCCCGCGGGCGGGGAGAAGGTGGCCCGAAAGGGCCGGATGAGGGTGGCGTCTTAATCTTCGCCCGATCGGGGCGAGATCAAAGAGGGGGCTCGTTGGCGCCCCCTCATCCGCCCCTTCGGGGCACCTTCTCCCCGCCGGGGAGAAGGGCACGGCGGCGCTGTGGAATCATAGGGGAGAGCCCGAGAGCAGACGAGAGGGCTAGGCCCGCGGCGAGCGGAAGACGGCCGTCCGCCCCCGGTGCGGTCGTCGCGCGGCCCACGGCCTGCGTCTCCGGGGCGGCGGCCGAGGCCCCCAAATGAAAATGGCCCGGGGGAACCGGGCCATTGTTCGTCTCGTCGTCGTTGCCGATCCGGGCGAGGCCGGGAGGCCGTCGCCCGGCCGGGGCGCCGGCGCGCGTCAGTCCTTGGCGCGCTCGACGTAGGAGCCGTCGGCGGTCATCACCACGATGCGGGTGCCCGGGCCGACATGGGCCGGCACCGAGCTGCGCACGCCGTTCGAGAGAACCGCCGGCTTGTAGGACGACGAGGCGGTCTGGCCCTTCACGGTCGGCTCGGTTTCGGCGACCTCGAGCACCACGCGCTGCGGCAGCTCGATCGCCACCGGAACGCCCTGGTGCAGGCTGAGGCGCACCGTCATGTTCTCGGCCAGGTAGACGGCCTGGTCGCCGATCACGTCGGCCGGCACCGTGACCTGCTCGAAGCTCTCACCGTTCATGAAGGTGTAGCCGTCGCCGTCCTGGTAGAGGTACTGATAATCGTGGTCGTCGATGAAGGCCCGCTCGACCTGCTCGGTGGTGCGGTAGCGCTCCGACACCTTCACGCCGTCCGAGATGCGGCGCATGTCGAGCTGGGTCACCGGGGTGCCCTTGCCGGGGTGGATGTTCTCGGCCCGCAGGACGGCGTAGAGCTTGCCATCGACTTCGATGACGTTGCCATTGCGGAGCGAGCTGGCTTGAACCTTCACGGGACTGCACTTCCTTGCCGGAGAAAATTTGCGCGGACCCTATCAAGAGCCTCCGTCCGCCGCAACGCCGACGCGCGAAAACGGAAGACACGTTGAAAAGCGCATCGGAACCGGTGATTTAGGGCGCGGTCCGGCGCGCTCGAGCGCCTCGTCAGCGCACGCGGGGCTGAAGCCATGCGAGAATCCCCCTCCGCCGCCTCGCCGTGGTGGCACCCCTCGGTCCACGCCGACCGCCGTCCGGCCCTGATCGCCCGCGCCCGGGTGACGGCGGCGCTGCGCGGCTGGTTCGCCGCGCGCGACTTCCTCGAGGTGGAGACGCCGGCGCTCCAGGTCTCGCCCGGCAACGAGATCCATCTCGGCGCCTTCGCGACGGAGCTCGTGGCGCCGGACGGCTCCCGCTCGCGGCTCTACCTGCACACCTCGCCGGAATTTTCCTGCAAGAAGCTCCTCGCCGCCGGCGAGCCGCGCCTCGTCGCGTTCGCCCGCGTCTTCCGCAACGGCGAGCGCACGGCGCTCCATCATCCGGAATTCACCCTGCTCGAATGGTATCGCGCGGGGGCGCCCTACGGCGATCTCGTCGCGGATTGCGCCGGCCTCCTCGCCGCGGCGGCCGATGCGGCCGGGGCGGAGCGGCTCGCCTTCCGCGGGGCGAGCGCCGATCCGCGCGCCGGCATCGAACGGGTCACCGTCGCCGAGGCGGTGCGCGACCTCGCCGGCATCGATCTCCTCGCGACCCTCGGCGACGATCCCCTCGCGCCCGACGGGGCGGCGCTCGCCGCGGCGGCGCGGGCGGCCGGCATCCGCGTCGCCGACGACGACGGCTGGGCCGACGTGTTCACCCGCATCCTGGTGGAGAAGGTCGAGCCTTTTCTCGGCCACGGCCGGCCGACGGCCTTGATGGATTATCCGGCGAGCGAGGCCGCGCTCGCCCGCCGTAAGCCGGACGATCCGCGCCTCGCCGAGCGCTTCGAGCTCTATGCGTGCGGCGTCGAGCTCGCCAATGCCTTCGGGGAGCTCACCGATCCGGTCGAACAGCGGCGCCGTTTCGCGGCGGACATGGCGACGAAGGCGCGGCTCTACGGTGTCCGCCATCCGATCGACGAGGATTTCCTCGCCGCGCTCGCTTTGATGCCGGAGGCGAGCGGCATCGCTCTCGGCCTCGACCGCCTCGTCATGCTCGCGGTCGGGGCCCGCCGCATCGAGGACGTGCTGTGGGCCCCCGTCGCGCCCGCCGGCACGCCGCTCTGAGAGGGGCATGGCGAGGGCGGACGCAACCTTCGCGACAGGTTCGCACAAGGCTCGCGGCCAATCGTCCCGCAAAATCGTGCGGCTCCTCCCAAGGGCGTCAGGCCCGCGGCCGCCACGACAGCGGGGACGATCATGCGGCTCAAGAACCTTCCGATTCTCGGGAAGATCCTGCTCATCGTCGTCATCATGGGGGCGGTCGCCGCCGCCATCGCGGTGCTCGGCTGGCAGGAAAGCCTGCTCCAGCGCGCGACGATGACGCAGCTTTCCGCCTCCGAGACGACGACCCGGCAGGCGATGGAATTGCGCACCGACATCGTCGCGATCAGCCGGGTCACCTATCAGCTCGCGCTGACGCCGGAGAACGCCTCGGACCTCTCGGACGACGTCACCAAGCTGAAGAAGCAGATGCTCGGCCGCCTGCCGGCCTTGCAAGCGAGCGCCGACGATTCCCAGTCTGCCCTGCTCGGCGAGGTGCAACGGGCCCTCACCAACTATTTCTCGACGATCGACGACATGGTGACGCTGGTGCAGTCGCCGGCCGGTGCCCTGCGCGCCGCCGCCCTCGTCGGCCTCGACAATTGTCTCGACGCCCAAAAGGTCGCGACCGCCAAGGTCAACGCCTACGCGACCTACACCCAGGAGCACATGAAGCGCCTCGAGGCTGACGCGGCGGAGGAGGCGGACCGTTCGGTGCTGCTCCAGGCCGCGGCGGCCGCCGGCGCGATCGTCGCCGGGCTCCTGCTCAGCTTCGTCATCGCCCGCTGGGGCATCGTGCGGCCGATCCGCCGTCTCACCGTCGCCATGGGCCAGCTCGCCGGCGGCGACGTCGAAGCCGTGCTGCCGGACGGCCGGCGCAAGGACGAGCTCGGCCGCATGATCAAGGCGGTCGAGGTGTTCCGCCAGGGCCTCATCGAGCGCAACGCGCTGGAGGCCGAGGCCAAGGCGACCGCCGAGGCCAACACCCGCGAGCGCAAGCGGCTGATGAGCGAGATCGCGGCCGCGTTCGAGGCGGCGGTCCTGCAATATGTGAACGCGCAATCCTCCGCCGCGACCGAGCTCGAGGCGACCGCGAACGCCATGTCGGCGACGGCGTCGCGCACCAGCGGCGAGACCCGCGAGCTCGCCGGTTCGGCGACCCAGACGGCGGTCAGCGTCGAGAGCGTCGCCGGGGCGACCGAACAGCTCGCCGCGAGCGCGAGCGAAATCGGCCAGCGCATCGCGGAGGCCTCCGTGCTCGCCGCCGAGGCGGTGCATCAGGTCTCCGAGACGGACGCCGACGTGCAGCGCCTCGCCGGCGATGCCCAGCGGATCGGCGACGTCGTGAAGCTTATCTCGGATATCGCAGCGCAGACGAACCTGCTCGCCCTCAACGCGACGATCGAGGCGGCGCGCGCCGGCGAGGCGGGCCGCGGCTTCGCGGTGGTGGCGACCGAGGTGAAGCAACTCGCGAGCCAGACCGCCACCGCGACCGGGGACATCTCGAGCCAGATCGCCCAACTCCAGGGCGCCGCCGGCAATGTGGTCGCCAAGATCCAGACCATCGGGGAGGCGATCAAGCGTATGCACGGGGCGGCGACGGCGGTCGCCGCGGCGGCGGAAGAACAACTCGCCGCGACGCAGAACATCGCCCGCAACGTGCGCGAGGCGGCCCTGGAAACCGAGCAGGTCTCGACCCGCATCGAGGTCGTCGATCGCAACGCTTCGGAGACGGGCAGCGGCGCCGCGCAGGTGCTCTCCGCGGTGCAGGACATTTCGCGCACCGCAACGGCCCTCGAGGTCGAGGTCCGCCACTTCCTCGAAGACGTCCGCGCCGCCTGAGCCGCGGGACGCGGCCCGCCTTTATTCTGCGGCGAGGGCGACCGACAGGTTGTCGAGCGAGGAGGTGACGTGCTCGGCGAGCGCGTCGATCAGCGGCGACGTCTGGTGCCAGGAGCGCAGGATCGCGATGTCGCAGGAGGGCAGCCGCGGGAAGCCGTCGGCCTCCGTCAGCACCCGCATGCCCGGACGCAGCGCCGATTCCGGCAGCACCGACACGGCGAGGCCGGCGAGCACGGCCGCGCCGACCGCCATCGAGCTCCAGCTCGTATAGAGCGAGCGGTGCACCCGCCCGGCGGCGTCGAGCGCCTCCACCGCCTGGGCGCGCCAGCAGCAGGTGTGCTGGCCGAGCGCGAGCGGCAACGGCGTCTCCTCGTGGACGCAATGGCGTGCCGAGGTGACCCACAGCAGCGGCTCGCGCCGCACCACCTCCGCGCCGAGGCGGCTTTCCTCCGGCACGTAGGTGATGATGGCGAGGTCGAGGTCGTTCGAACGCATGCACTCGATCAGCATCGAGGTCGGTTGGCACAGCACGGTCACCTCGACGCGGGGATTGGAGCGGGAGAAGCGCGCCAGGATCTCCGGCAGGAAGCGGTCGGCATAATCGTCCGGCGTGCCGAGCCGGATGCGGCCGGTCAATTCGTCCTCATCGAAGGCGGAGACCGTCTCGTCGTTGAGGCGCAGCAGCCGTCGCGCATAGGCGAGCAGGCGCTCGCCGTCGCCGGTCAGGCGGGAGGCGCGGCCGTCGCGGGCGAAGATCGGCCGACCGATCCGCTCCTCGAGCCGGCGCATCTGCATGGAGACTGCCGATTGCGTCTTGAACACCACCTCGGCCGCCTTGGTGAAGCTGCCGGTTTCGGCGATGGCGACGAAGGTGCGGAGTTGGTCGAGGTCGAGAATGGCCCGCATGGCATTTCTCCGTTCGGTGGCCGCGGTGGCGCCGGGGCCGGGTGGGCCGACATTCCGACGATCACTAACTTTGATGGTTCACATTATAAACATGCGTTAGACTAATCAATGAGGGCGGCGCATGGTCTGATCGTTCCCCGGCGCAGGGCCGTTGGGAACGGTTCAGGAGCTAGACCCATGATCGCCCCCTCGTCGTCCCCCCGGCTCTCGCGGTTCGCTGGCATCGCCGTCCGCTGCGTCGCGACGGTGGCGATGGGCCTGAATGCGCGCTGGCGCGCCTTCTATGGGCGCCGCACGGCCCGCCAGCTTCTCGAACTCGACGATTATATGCTGCGCGACATCGGCATCACGCGCGGTGACGTCCATGCCGCCTTGAGTTCGCCGGCGCCCACCGACCCGACCGTTCGCCTGCGCATTCTCGCGGTCGAGCGCCGGGCCGGCCGGCGCGCGGCGCAGCGCGAGGCGGCCGCCGAGACGGGACTTCTGGACGCGCTCCTGGAGTCCCGCCGGGCCTCGCTACCCGCCAAGGACAGCAAGGCACCGACCCGGGCGGCCTGACCGCCCGGACGACCGGCCCGGGCTGCGCCCGGTTCGCTGACGAACTCTGGAACCCACGACCTGACCCGGGGCCTCGGCCTCGGGTCTTTTTTGTCGTCACGCCGAATTGACCGGAATCGCGCGGCTCGCTCCGTTTCGTCAGGACAGCTTCGCACAAGGCCCCTAGCTTCAGTGGGATCAATGGGGCCGGCAAGTCGCCGCGTTGCGGGGTTGGGGAAGCCAATGATCATCGTCAGCGCGTCGTCGGCGGAGTTCTTCCATTTCCTCCAAGGGATGATCCTGTCGATCCGCGACAAGGCGGAGGGCGCCGACGTGGCGCTCGGCTGCTTCGATCTCGGCTTGACGGAGGCGCAGAAGGCCTGGCTCACCGCGCGGCGGGTGGAGTTGGTGGTGCCCGAATGGTCGTTCGGCCTCAGCGATGCCGACGGCGTGCCGCTGCCCTTCAAGGCGATCCTCTCGCGGCCGCTGCTGCCGCATTATTTCCCCGGCCACGACGTCTACATGCACATGGACGCCGACGCCTGGGTGCAGGATTGGGCGGCGGTCGAACTCTACAAGGCCGGCGCCGCGCGCGGCGTCATGGCGATCACGCCGGAGATCGACCGCGCCTTCATCTCGAACTACGGCACCAGCCATTCCTATCGGGCCTTCGTCGTGAAGGTTTATACCGATCTCTGCGGGGCCGCCGCCGCCGAGAAATATCGCGATTATCCGATCCTCAACACCGGCGTGTTCGCCATGCCGGCCGCCTCGCCGATCTGGCAGCGCTGGGCCGGCCGCATCGCCGAGAACCTCCAGAACGGGCGCAATTTCCACATCGAGCAGGCCTCGCTGAACTACGAGATCTTCGAGAACCTCGATCCTTATGTCGCCGAAGGGCTCGAGTTCCTGCCGGCGCGGTGCAATTGGGTCTGCCATCAGGCGCTGCCCAAGCTCGACGCGGCGACCGGCCTGCTCGTCGAACCGTTCCTGCCGCACACGCCGCTCGGCGTGGTCCACCGGGCGAGCGACGATTTCAAGCAGAAGAAGACGGGCCAAGTCGCTCTCGTCGGCGGCGGGGTTCGCGAGATGAACCTCAAATATCGCGAAGGCCGCTACGAGACCGACCTCGCCACGACGGAGCCGGAAGATCTCGGCCGCTGGCAGGACGCCGGCTTCGAGTGGACCGAGAAAGAGCTTTGAGATTCGGCGCGCGAGGGCCCGTCATGAGCCACGCCGCCGCTCCTCCCATCGGTCTTGCCCGGCTCGGCCCGCTCTGGCTCCTCGTCTTCGTGGACGCCATGGGCTTCGCCATGATCGTACCGATCCTGGCCGCCAATCCGCTGTCGTCCGTTCCGGTCGTCCAAGCGCTGCTTTACGGCATCGCCGTCGGCATCTATCCCCTCGCGACCTTCTTCGCCGCGCCCCTTCTCGGTGCGATGTCGGACCGGCATGGACGGCTGCCGGTGATGCTGGTGTGCGGCGGGGGGCTCGTCGCGAGCTACGCGGCGATCGCGTTGGGCTTCGAGATCGGCTCGGCCGCGCTCGTCATCGTCGGCCGCCTCGTCGGCGGGCTCACCGCCGCGACCCAGGCCGTGGCGCTCGCCGCGCTTGCCGATCTCGGTCCCGCCGAGACCAAGGACGCCCGCATCAATATCGGCCTGTTGTCGTCGTCGCTCGGCTTCGTGCTCGGTCCCGTGCTGTCGGGCGCCCTCGCGGGCTGGGGATTCGGGGCACGGTTCGATCGCATCGCCCCCCTCGTCGCCGTCGTGGCGATCGCGCTCGCGACGCTCGCCTGGCTCGGGGCCACCGACCGACAGGCGGGACGGCCGATCCCGGTCGGCACGGGCGCCGCACGTCTCGATCTTCTCGGCAGCCTGAAGGAACTCGGTCAGGCCTTCGCCTCGCCGGTGCTCCGGCGGCTCTCCGCGATCTTCCTCCTCCAGCAACTCGGCTGGGGCGCCTTCTTCTTCTTCATCCCGGTCTTCCTCATCGGGCATTTCGGGCTTCGGGCCGCCGAGGTCAGTTATTTCATGGGCGTCATGGGGCCGGCTTCTGCCTGAGCTTCGCCGTGGTGACGCCGCTCCTGCGCAAGCGCTTCAAGCCCCATCCGATCGCCGTCGGCGCGATGGTGATGACGACCGCGGCGATCGTCGGCGCGATCGTCACGCCGAGCGCGACCGGCGAATGGCTCCTTGCCGTTCCGGTCTCGACCGCGGTCGCGGTCGCCTACGGCGCCGTCATCTCGCTGTTCACCGAGGAGGCCGACGGCAACGAGGGCGGCGTTCTCGGCGTCACCGCCTCGATCAACGCGCTCGCCTTCGGCCTGACCTCGCTCGCGGGAGGCGTCATCTCCGGCGGCGCCGTGGTCGGCCCGATCGTCGTCGCGGCCGTGATGATGGCGGCCTCGACCCTTCTTCTCCTCACACTTCGCAAGCCCAGGGGCTGATCATGAAGACGGTTCTTCTCGCCGGCGGGTTCGGTACGCGGCTCTCCGAATATACCGAGGACATCCCGAAGCCCATGGTGACCGTCGGCGGCCTGCCGATGCTGTGGCACATCATGAGCATCTACTCGCATTTCGGGCACAAGGAATTCCTCGTCGCGCTCGGCTACAAGGCCGAATACGTCAAGTCGTTCTTTCTGAACTACGAAACGCTGCATTCCGATTTCATCATCGACATGGCGACGGGCAAGACCCGCGCGGTCGAGCGCCCCGCCGTCGATTGGAAGCTCGGCCTCATCGATACGGGGCTGCAGACCATGACCGGCGGCCGCATCAAGCGCATGGCGCCGTGGATCGCCGACGAGACCTTCTTCGCGACCTACGGCGACGGCGTTTCCGACGTCGACATCAATGCCCTGCTCGCCTTCCACAAGAGCCACGGCAAGCTCGTCACCATGACGCTCGCCCGGCCCGCGGCGCGCTTCGGCGTGGTCGAGTTCGAGCCCGGCGGCCTCGTCCGCTCCTTCAAGGAAAAGCCGCTCGACAGCTCCGGCTACGTCAATGCCGGCTTCTTCGTCATGGAGCCGGACTTCATCAATTATATCGACGGCGACGACACCATCCTGGAGCGCGATCCGCTCGAGCGGGCGGCCGCCGAGGGCCAGTTGATGGGCTATGTCCACAACGGCTTCTGGCGTCCGATGGACACCAAGAAGGACGTCGATGACCTGAACAAGATGTGGCACACGGACGAGGCGCCCTGGAAGATGTGGTCGCTCGAGAGCAGCAGCGCGCGCAAGACCCGGGGGCATTTCGATGTTTGACGGCGTCTATCGCGGCAAGCGGGTTCTCGTCACCGGCCACACCGGCTTCAAGGGCTCGTGGCTGTCGTCGTGGCTGCTCGATCTCGGCGCCGAGGTGAGCGGCTTCGCCCTCGCCCCGGCCTACGAGAACAGCCACTTCGAGCTTCTGAACCTCAAGGACAGGATGGCCCACTTCGAGGGCGACCTGCGCGATGCCGAGGCGATCGCCCACGTCGTCGAGACGGTGAAGCCCGAGATCGTGTTCCACCTCGCCGCCCAGGCCTTGGTGCGGCCGGCTTATGCCGATCCGAAGGGCACGTTCGACACCAATGTCGGCGGCGCGGTGAACCTGCTCGAAGCGATCCGTCGCAGCGACAGTGTGCGCACGCTCGTCTTCATCACGTCGGACAAGTGCTACCGCAACGTCGATTGGGAATGGGGCTACCGGGAAACCGACACACTCGGCGGCCGCGATCCCTATTCGGCGTCCAAGGGCTGCGCCGAAATCGTCTTCGATGCCTATTGGAACTCGTTCCTCAAGGGTCGGCTGCGCGCCGCGACCACCCGGGCCGGCAACGTCATCGGCGGCGGCGATTGGGCCAAGGACCGCCTGATCCCCGATTGCATCCGCTTCCTGAAAGAGGGCGAGACGATCGTCATCCGCAGCCCGGACGCGACGCGCCCCTGGCAGCACGTGCTGGAGCCGCTCGGCGGCTACCTCCTGCTCGGCGCCCGCCTCGAAGGCGCCGAGGGCGACGCCTTCTGCAAGAGCTGGAATCTCGGCCCCGGCCACGGCGCCAACCGCACCGTCGAAGAGGTGGTGCGCAAGGTGATCGGGCTGTGGGGGGGCGGCGAGCTCTCGGTCCAGCGCGATCCGAACGCGCCCCACGAGGACCATTGGCTCCAGCTCAACACCGACCGCGCCAGCCATTATCTCAGATGGGAGCCGGTCTGGGGCTACGAGAGCTCGGTGACGGAGACCGTGCGCTGGTACCGCGCGTGGCACGAGGGCGCCGATATCCCGGCCTTCACCGCCTCGCAGATCGCCGCCTATCAGGCGGCGTGGTCGGGGCTCGGCCGTCCATGAGCGTCGCGCCGGCGGAGGGCGACGGCTGGAGCCTGCGCCCGCTGCGCCTCTTCCCCGACGAGCGCGGTGCCGTCCTGCACATGTTGCGGGCGAGCGACGCTCATTTCGAGCGGTTCGGCGAGATCTATTTCTCGACGATCCGCCAGGGCGTCGTGAAGGCGTGGCATCTCCATCGCACCAAGACGATCAACCTCGCGGTGCCGATCGGGGCCGTGCGGGTGGTGGTCTGGCGCGAGGGCGGCACGGCGCAGGAGCTGACGCTGGGCCGCGAGGCCTACGGGCTTCTCACCATCCGGCCCGGCGTCTGGTACGGCTTCGAGGGCCTCGGGGCCGGGGAATCCCTCATCGCCAACTGCGCGACCGAACCCTACGATGCGGCCGAGGGCGAAGACCTGCCGCCCGACAGTGCGCGCGTCCCCTACCGATGGCCGCTTCTTTGAGGCGGGTGTGATGAAGAGGCCCGCGTGAAGACTCTCGTCACCGGCATCACCAGCTTCGTCGGTTACCATCTCGCTGCGGGCTTCGCCGCGGCGGGGCACGAGGTCGTCGGCACGGTCAGCCGGGCGGGCGACCTGCCGGGCATTCGCGGCGAGCGGGTGCGCCGGCTCGTGGCGCGCGGCGTGCCCATCCTGCCCCTCGATCTGACCGACGCCGGGGCGATCGGCGGGATCGCCGAGGCGGCGGCGCCCGATCTCTGGATCCAGCACGCCGGCTACACCACGGCCTATGCCTCGCCGGACTTCGACCTCGCGGCGGCGCAGGCGCTCAACGTGCTCCCCCTGAAGGCGATCTTCGCGGCGATGGCGCGGCGCGGCGGCGGGGTGATCCTGACCGGCACGGTCTCCGAATATTCCGACGGCGACGACCCGCACCGCGAGGACGAGGCGTGCGCGCCGTCGACCGCCTACGGCCTGTCGAAGCTCACCGGCACGCTCTATGCGCGCCTGCTCGCCGCCCGCACCGGCGTTCCCGCCCGGGTCGCGCGGCTCTTCCTCCCCTTCGGCCCCTTGGAGGCCCCGGAAAAGCTCTTGCCCGCGACGCTCGCGGCGCTGCGCCGGGGCGAGCGCGTCGCCCTGTCGCCGTGCCTGCAATGCCGGGATTTCGTCGCGGTCGAAGACGTCGTGTCGCTCTATCTGAAGCTCGCGGCCGACCTACCCCGCGCCCCCTTCGATCTCTTCAACGCCTGCTCGGGCACCTCGCCGCGTCTCAAGGACGTCGTGCTCGCCTTCGCCGAAGACCTCGGCGCCGATCCCGCTCTGTGCGACTTCGGCGCCATCCCGATGCGCCCCGGCGAACCGATGGCGATCCGCGGCACCAACGCCAAGGCTCGCGACCTCCTCGGCTGGTCGCCCACCCCCTGGCGCGACGCCGTCGCGCGCTTGTGCCGGGACAGCGCGGCGCAGGGCTGATCGGGCGCCCTATCCGACCAACTGCCCCGGGTGCCTGAACCACGGCTTGTCGGACGCTTGTAGCGGCGCGGGCGTGAGCATATGTTCAGCGTATGCTCATCTCGACCGATCGTTAGAGGGAGGCGACGCGATGCCTCGCACGGTTTCGATCTTTCGCAACAACCGCAATCAGGCGATCCGCTTGCCGCGGGACATGGAGTTCCAGGGGGTCACGGAACTCACGATCGAACGACACGGCGATACGATCGTTCTGCGCCCCGTGCGGCCCGACTGGCTGTCCTTCGCGAGCGAGCCGAGCGCCGACGAGGACTTCCTGCGCGATCGTCCGGACCTGATCGAGGAAGGCCGTTTCTCCCTCGATGACGGGGAGGGATGATGTCGGTCGTCTATATGCTCGATACCAACATCTGTTCGTTCATCATGCGCGAGCGCCCGACCACCGTCCTCGAAAAGCTCCGGGATGCGGTCGACCGGCAGGACACGATCGTGATCTCAGTGATCACCTATTACGAGATGCTGCTCGGCACGATCGGCAGGCAGGCGTCGCCGCGGCATGCGGCACTCGTCGAAGCCTTCGTCGCCCGGCTATCGGCGGTTCTGCCGTGGGACAGAGCGGCGGCCGAGGACGCCACCCGCATCCGGCGCGATCTGGCGAGCAAGGGAACGCCAATCGGCGCCAACGATACGATGATCGCCGGCCATGCCCTCGCCGCAGGGTGCGTTCTCGTCACCAACAACATGCGCGAGTTCACGCGCGTGGTTGGACTGAACGTCGAGGACTGGGCAGCGCAACGCTCAGACTAGGAAGCTGGCTGGGGCGCCAGGATTCGAACCTGGGAATGGCGGAATCAAAATCCGCTGCCTTACCACTTGGCTACGCCCCAAGAGACGGTGCGGAGACGGCGTCATGCCGCCCGCAGGGCCGCGCGGCCCGTTCGGGGCCGCGGGGTGTCTCGATCGCGACGCCCTTCTAGCGAGAGGCGCGCGGGAGTGCAACGGCGCTGAGGCGCCGCCGCACGTTCATCCCCGCGCCGATCGGCCTCGGCGGGCCGTCGGCGTTCGGGGTTCGGCGACGCGCCGGATCAGACGATGCCGCCGCCGCCGCCGGCGACCGCCGGCCGCTCGTTCGCCTTGCGCTCGCGATAGCCCGAGGCGCGGTAGACGCCGACCGGATCGATCGCGCCGCCCTTGCGCCGGCGGGCCTCGGCGAGGATCGGCGAAACGTCGGTGGTGAAGCCGCGCTTCAGGGTCTGTGCGGCAAGGTAGACGTCGTTCTTCTCCTGCAGCTCGGCGAGCGCGCCGCGGTCGACGAGGAGCGCCTGGGCATAGGCCCGGGTGATCTCGACGCCGCTGCCGATCAGGCTCTCGATCGGGTCCGTCACGTTGTGCGACTGGTCGATCATGTAGGCCGGCTCGAAGGCCGCGCCGCGGGCTTCCGCGTCCACCAACTCGTTGAAGACGAGGAACAGGCGGAACGGATCGATCGAGCCGGCGTCGAGATCGTCGTCGCCGTACTTGGAATCGTTGAAGTGGAAGCCGCCGAGCCGCTTGCGATGAAGCAGGCGGGCGACGATCATCTCGATGTTCACGTTCGGCGCGTGGTGGCCGAGATCGACGAGGCAGAACGCCTTCGGTCCGAGCGATTCGGCGGCGATCAGCGACGAGCCCCAATCCTGGATCACCGTCGAATAGAACGCCGGCTCGTACATCTTGTGCTCGAGGAAGATGCGCCAATCGTCGGGCAGCGCCGCGTAGATTTCGGCAGTCGCCTCGATATAGCGGTCGAACGCCTTCGACAGGCTCGCCTGACCGGGGAAGTTCGAACCGTCGCCGATCCACACCGTCAGGGCCTTCGAGCCGAGCGCGCGGCCCGCCTCAATGCAGGCGATGTTGTGGGCGACGGCCTGCGCGCGCACCGCCGGATCGGCATGGGTGAGGCTGCCAAACTTGTAGGAGAGCGCCTGGCCGGGGCTGTCCTGGAAGGTGTTGGAGTTGATGGCGTCGAAGCCGAGGCCGAGCGCGTCGCCGTGGGCCTTGAGGGCGGACAGGTCGTCAATCAGGTCCCAGGGGAAGTGCAGGGAGACCGTCGGCGTGGCGCGGCCGAGGGTGTTGACGACGGCGCAATCCTCGAGCTTGTCGAACACGGTGCGCGGCTCGCCGACGCCGGGGAAGCGGGCGAAGCGGGTGCCGCCGGTGCCGACGCCCCAGGACGGCACCGCGACGCCGAAGCCGCCGACCTTCGCCGTGATTGCCTCGATGTCGAGGCCGCGGCGGGAGAGTTGGCGACCGAGTGCGGCAAAATCCTCTTCGTGGGTCGCAGCGAGGCGCGCGTTCTCCCGCGCGATCAGGTCGGCGTCGATCGGCTGGGCGGTCGCGACGGGCGTGCCGGAACTCATGGAGCGTTTTCCTCGGGTGTCGTTGATCATGCGGCGTGTGCCGTGCCCCCCAAACGGGCGACGGCCTCGATGCTCGCTAGCCCGCCGCCGCGCGCTCCGCAAGGGGCGATCACGCCCGATCGCCGAGCGTGGCCGCGGCCCCGATGCAACCATGCAAGGGGGACGATCGTTCGAGGGGTGGCCGTCGGCGTCGCGCCGTGAGAAAACCGGAACCGGGAGCGCCGCCGCCGGCCCGGTCGAGGGGGAGGACGGTGTGGCGCGACGGAGAAGAGGCGAGGCTTTGGCATCAGGCGAAGACACCCGCGGCCCGGAGCTCCGCGTCCCCCGCGCAGCCGTGGAAGCGCGGCCCTCGGCGACTGTGCGGCAGCTCCATCCGGTTGCGAAGGCGGAGGGCCGGGCGCACGCTGCCCATCCGGGGCGCGCCGGGCGCTCCTGGCTGGTCGTGCTGTGGCGCGTCTGGGAGCGGACGCTCGAGGACCGTGTCCTTTCGGTCGCCGGCGGCGTCGCCTTCTTCATGCTGCTGGCGATCTTCCCGGGCCTCGTCGCCCTCATCTCGCTTTATGGACTGGTGTCCGACCCCGCGAGCATCGAGGGCAACATCTTCTCGCTCGCCCCGACCCTGCCCGGCGGGGTCCACGAACTCATCGCCGATCAGCTCAGCCGCGTCGCGGCGACAAAGTCCGCCTCGCTCGGCTTCGGTTTCCTGTTTGCCCTGATCATCGCACTTTGGAGCGCGAACTCCGGGGTAAAGGCGCTGTTCGACGCGCTCAACGTGGTCAATCGGCAGCGCGAGATGCGCAGCTTCCTCGTGCTCAACCTGATGTCGTTCGCATTCACCCTCGGCAGCCTCTTGCTGTTCGCCGTGGCGATCGCCGCGATCGTCGCGCTGCCGATCGCGATCGCCGCGCTCGGGGTCGATTTCTCCGCCGATCTCCTAGTGCGCATCGTGCGCTGGCCGCTTCTGTTCTTCACCTTCTCCGTCGGGCTCACGCTGCTCTACGGCTTCGGGCCGAGCCGGCGGCGGACGCGGTTCCGCTGGGTCACGGGCGGCAGCGCGCTCGCCTCCTTCCTGTGGATCGCGGCCTCGGCCGGCTTCTCCTGGTATGTCGCGAACTTCCCGTCCTACAACGCGACCTACGGCTCCCTCGGTGCCGTCGCGGTGTTCATGACCTGGCTCTGGCTCTCCGCGACCATCGTGCTGATCGGCGCCGAATTCGACGCCGAGACGCGCCGCCACCGCCCCATCCACGACGACGCGCAGGGGTGAGGGGGCCTTCGAGAGCGCACGACGCTCTCGCCATGACGCCACTATCGATGGAGGCCAAGGCCCGGGAGGGGAGCGCTACGGCCTTCGCCCTGCGCGACGGAGCGGCCTCAGTACGCGTATTCGACGAAGACCCGGTCGGCGTGGCGTTCCCATTCGCCGGCATATTTGGCGAGGATCTGTTCGGCCGAGGTGCGGCCGAGGGCGAGCACCTCTTCGACCGGGGCGAGGAAATGGGTCTCGTCGGAGCCCGAGCGGTTGAGCCGGGCGCGGCGGGCGAGGCCCTGGCGGGAGAGCTCCGTCACCTCGCGGGCGATCTCGAGCACCGTGCGGTTGCGCAGGCGGGTGGCGAGCCCGGTGCGCGGAACCTCATCGCGCAGCGCGGCGCGCTCGGCCTCGGTCCAGTCGCTGACGAGGTCCGCGGCCTGATCGAGCGCCGCGTCGTCGTAGAGCAGGCCGACCCAGAAGGCGGGCAGCGCGCAGATGCGGCGCCACGGGCCGCCATCGGCGCCGCGCATTTCGAGATAGCGCTTCAGCCGCACGTCCGGGAAGACGGTCGAGAGGTGGTTGTTCCAGTCGCCGAAGGTCGGCCGCTCGCCGGGCAGCGAGGGCAGGCCCTTGGTCATGAAGGTGCGGAAGCTCTGCCCGCTGACGTCGTGATAGGTGTCGCCGCGCTTGACGAAATACATCGGCACGTCGAGCACCCACTCGATGTAGCGCTCGAAGCCGAAGCCGGGTTCGAAGGCGATCGGCAGGCCGCCGGTGCGGTCGCCGTCGGTGTCGCGCCAGATCTCGCCGCGATAGGACTGGAAGCCGTTCGGCTTGCCTTCGGTGAGCGGGGAATTGGCGAAGATGGCGGTCGCGATCGGCTGCAACGCGAGGCCCACGCGCAGCTTCTTCACCATGTCCGCCTCGTCGGCGTAGTCGAGGTTCACCTGGATCGTGCAGGTCCGGTACATCATGTCGAGGCCGAGGTGGCCGACCTTCGGCATGTAGTTCGACATGATCGCGTAGCGCGATTTCGGCATCCGCGGCACCTGGTCGAGCCGCCAGGTCGGCGCGAAGCCGAGGCCGAGGAAGCCGATGCCGAGCGGGCGGGCGATCTCGCCGACCTGGGCGAGGTGGGCGTTCGTCTCGGCGCAGGTCTGGTGCAGATTTTCGACCGGCGCGCCGGAAAGCTCGAACTGGCCGCCGGGCTCCAAGCTGATGGCGCCGCCGCCGGTCGGATCGACGAGCCCGATGATGTGGCTGCCGTCCATGATCGGCTCCCAGCCGAGCAGGCCTTCCATGCCGCGCAACAGGGCCTCGATGCCCTTCGGCCCGTCATAGGCGACGGGGCTGAAATCGCCGGTGCGGAACGGGAACTTCTCGTGCTCGGTTCCGATCCGCCAGCGGTCGCGCGGCTTACCGCCCTCCTCGAACCATGCGACGAGCTGGTCGATCCCGGTGATGGGGGTGGTGTCGATGGTGTCGCGCGCCATGGAAAAGCCGGGCCGGAGGGACGATGGGCGTCCGCCCGGTCCGGGCGGCGCGCCGCACCATATCGAAAGTGGAAGTCCGGACAAAGGCCGGACGGTGGGCGACCTTAAGATAGGATGACGCGACCCTGCGGGAAGACCTCAGGTCCAATCGCCGAGCGCCGCCTGGACGACGGCGAGGGCGGCGACCGCCGCGGTGTCGGCGCGCAGGATGCGCGGACCGAGCGGGATCGCGGTGACGAGGGACATCCGGCGCAGCCGTTCGCGCTCGTCCGCCGAGAAGCCGCCCTCGGGGCCGATCAGCACGGCGGCCGGACCGCGGCCGAGCGTGGCGAGCGTGGGCATCGGGTTGGTCGTCTCGGCCGTCTCGTCGCAGAAGACGATGCGGCGGCCGCTCTCCTCTGCCTCCCAGCGGTCGAGTACTCCGTCGAGGCCGGCGGTGTCGCGCACCTCGGGCACGGCGATGACGCCGCATTGTTCGCACGCCTCGACGACGTTCGCCCGCATCCGCTCGAGATTGACCCGGCTCGCCTGGGTGTGCCGCGTCATCACGGGGCGCAGTACGCCGGCGCCCATCTCGACCGCCTTCTGCACCATGTAATCGAGCCGTGCGTGCTTCAGCGGAGCGAACAGGAGATGCACGTCGGGCTGCGGCGTCTGCGCCCGGGTCTGCACATCGACCGAGAGGACGCAGGTCTTGCGGCTCGCCTCCGCGACGCTCGCGCGCCACTCGCCGTCTCGCCCGTTGAAGACGAGAAGGCCGTCGCCCGGCTGCTTGCGCAGGACGGAGAGGAGATAGTTCGCCTGCTCCCGCGTCGCCTCGACACGGGCGCCCTCTTCGAGCGGGGCTTCGACGAACAGGCGGGTGGACAGGAAATCGTGGCGGGGCAAGGCGGAACTCGGACGAGAGGCGAGAGGGGAGCGACGGTCCGTCAGGGACGGGCGGCTTCGTGAAGGGCGATCTGCTCGGCCATCGCATCCAGGCGCTGCTCGACCCGCGTCTCGAAATGGCTCAATCGGCCCATGAGTTCGGCCTTGACCATCAATTCCAGGTCGTCCCTGAGCGTGCCGAACCTGCCGTCGAGCGCGACCAGGCGATCGTCGAGACGCTTCTCCACACGTCGGAGATAGTCGACGGTCTGCAAGGCGAGCGCACGCTGGCTCGCCTGCTCGGCGCGGATCTCCTTCAGGACGTTGAGGACCAGCGTGGTGTCGACGGTCACGTGCGTCGCCCTTCCTGCGCTTGCGCCAGCCGCGTGAGGGTCGAACGATAGCGCAAACGCCCGAGCGGCGGAAGCAAGGCCAATCGGCATCAACCCGGCCCGCGAGCTCTCCCGTGGCCGTCTCACGCTGTCTCGGCGCCCTCTGCGAGCGGGGCTTCGACGAACAGGCGGGTGGACAGGAAATCGTGGCGGGGCAAGGCACTCAAGCCGCGTTCTGGAGGTCGATGGAAACATCCTTGCCGATGGCTCGGAAGGCCGCGTCGAGTTGATCGGTCCGGGTCGCATGGTCGAGACGGAACAGGCGGTCGACCTGCTCACGGTGCCAGCCGAGCCGTCGGCAGAGCTCCGCCCGGTTGATACCTTGGGAGCGGCAGGCGAGGTAGAGCAGCACCTTGAGCACCGTCAGGACAGGCAGGCGCGGTGTCGTCTCGGTCGGCCCGGTCGCGCCCGCGAGGGGAATGTCGTCTCCCCGGGCGATCCGCGCCGCGAGGGCTTCCTCGATGGCGTCCACCGCATGCGCCAGCGCGTCGTCGCGGTCCGCCCCGAAGGTCGTCACCTCCGGCAGAAGCGGGCACGTGACGAGGAGGGAGCCGTCGTCATCGCCAATCATCTCGATCGGAAAGGCTAGCTTCGTCATCGCACATCTCACTTGAGACCGAGATCCTTCAGGATCTTGTTGACCAGTCCGGTACCGAGCTCTTTGCCGGCGCCGTGCATCGGCAATTGCGAGGTCTTGTCCCCGAGCCGGACGGTCACATGGCCGGAACCGCCACGATGGGTCTCGAAGGTGCAGCCCGCCCGTTGCAGCAGCCGTCGGAGTTCCTTGGCGTTCATCATAGGGACTCCACACTTGTGTGGAAAGCCCGGCCCGCGGGGTCTCCCGAGGCCGTGTCACGCCGTCTCCCGCTTCAGCGGCCGCGCCATCAGGCCTTCGATCGCGGCGGCGACGTCGATGCGCCCCGCGATCAACGCGGCGACGGCGGCGACGATCGGCACTTCGACATGATGCTCGGCGGCGATCGCCGCGGCGACTGGTGCCGTCGCGGCGCCTTCGACGAGCGGCGCGCCGGGATCGTCGAGATGGGGCCGGCGCCCTTCGCCGAGCGCGATGCCGAACGAGAAATTGCGCGATTGCCGGCTCGAGGCCGTGAGCAGGAGGTCGCCCAAGCCCGAAAGGCCGGTCAGCGTCTCCGGCCGGCCGCCGAGCGCGGCGGCGAAGCGCTGCAATTCGGCGAAGGCGCGGGCGGTCAGCGCCGCCTGGGCGCTCGCCCCGAGCCCGCGGCCGACCACCACGCCGCTCGCGATGGCGAGCACGTTCTTCAAGGCGCCGCCGATTTCGACGCCGACGAGGTCGTCGCTCGCATAAGGGCGGAACGACGGGCTCGCGAGGGCCGCGGCGAGCCGGTCGGCAAGCGCGCCGTCGCGCGCCGCAATGGTGACGGCCGTCGGCAGCCCGCGGGCGACATCGGCGGCGAAGCTTGGCCCCGACAGGGCGGCCGGCACTGCGGCCGGCAGCGCCTCCGTCAGCACGTCGGCGAGGAGAAGGCGGGTCCCGGCCTCGAAGCCCTTGGCGGCGAGCACGACCGGCGTCCCGCGGCGGACGAACGGGGCGAGGGAGGCCGCGACGGTGCGGGTCGTCTGCGCCGGCGTCGCCAGGATGATCGCGTCGGCGGCGCACGCCGCGGCGAGATCGGTCGTCGCCGCGAGCGGCGGATCGAGCGGGATGCCGGCGAGGTGCCGGGGATTCTCGCACCGCGTCGCGATCGCCGCGACGGTTTCGGGATCGCGCGCCCAGAGCGTGACGGAGCGGCCCGCCCGCGCCGCCGCGAGGGCGAGGGCCGTGCCCCAGGCGCCGGCGCCGACGACGCCGATGGAGCCGATCGCGGGGAGGGTCTCGTCCGTCATCGTCCGCCTCAAACCTTGGTGCCGAGCCGGCCGTGGCCGACCTTCGGGGCGGCGTTGGCATCGAGCGGCCAGCGCGCCCGCACGGGGGCGGCGAGGGCGTCGGCATGGCCGAGCGCCCGGTGTTCGGCGCCCGCCCAGGCGATCATCACGCCGTTGTCGCCGCAGAGCGCCAAAGGCGGCGCGACGAGGCGGCCCCCGATCTTCTCGGCGACGGCATCGAGGGCGGTGCGGATCGCCGTGTTGGCGGCGACACCACCGGCGACGACGAGGGTCGGGGCCGCGATCCCCGTCTCGGCGCGGAAGCGTTCCAGCGCGGCGCGGGCACGGGTCGCGACGATCGTGGCGACGGTCGCCTGGAACGAAGCGCAGAGATCGGCGACGTCGGTCTCGCTCAGCGGCGCTGCGCGCTCGGCCGCGAGCCGCACGGCCGTCTTGAGGCCGGCGAAGGAGAAATCGAGCCCCGGCCGGTCCATCAGCGGGCGGGGCAGGGCGAAGCGGGACGGGTTTCCGCCGGTCGCCGCCTTTTCCACAGCCGGGCCGCCGGGGTGGCCGAGCCCGAGCAGCTTCGCCGTCTTGTCGAAGGCTTCGCCCAGCGCGTCGTCGATGGTCGTGCCCCACCGCTCGTAATCGCCGACGCCGCGTACCAGGAGGATCTGGGTGTGGCCGCCGGAGACGAGGAGCAGGAGATAGGGGAAAGCGACGCCGTCGGTCAGGCGCGCGGTGAGCGCGTGGCCCTCGAGATGGTTGACGGCGACGAACGGCTTGCTGGCCGCGAAGGCGATCGCCTTGCCGGTCATCGCCCCGACGAGGAGGCCGCCGATCAGGCCCGGCCCCGAGGTCGCGGCGACCGCGTCGAGGTCGTGGACGGTGAGACCGGCGCGCGCCAGCGCCTCGGCGACGACGCGGTCGAGCACGGCGACGTGGGCGCGGGCGGCGATTTCCGGCACCACGCCGCCATAGGCCGCGTGATCCTCGATCTGCGCGCGCACCACGTTGGCGAGGATGCTGGCCTTGCCGTCCGCGTCGCGCCGCACGATTCCCGCCGCGGTCTCGTCGCAGCTCGTCTCGATGCCGAGCACGATCATGATAAAGCCTGCCTCGATTTTCAGGGCGCGCGAACCGGCGCGTCGCCGCGCGGACGGGACGCAGCCCGCATGGTGGACATCCGGGCCGGCGCCGATCAAGATCGCCGCCCCGTTCACCTTCGCCTCCGGCCGTAGCAAACCGATCCCGACCCGTGCAATCGAAACCGCTCCGCATCGGCACCCGTGGTAGCCGATTAGCCCTCACCCAGGCCGAGATCGTCCGCACTGCCCTCGTCGATTCGCACGGCTTCACCGCCGCCGACGTCGAGATCGTGGTCATCACGACGACCGGCGACCGCGTGACCGACCGCCCGCTCGGCGAGATCGGCGGCAAGGGCCTCTTCACCAAGGAGATCGAGGAGGCGCTGAGCGACCGCCGCATCGATCTCGCGGTGCATTCGGCGAAGGACATGCCGACGCTGCTGCCGCCGGGCCTCGGCCTCGCCGGCTACCTGCCCCGCGAAGACGTGCGGGACGCGATCGTCGTGCGCCCCTCGCTCGCCGTCGAAGGCATCCGCAGCCTCGTCGATCTGCCGCTGGGCGCCAAGGTCGGAACCGCCTCGCTCCGCCGCGGCGCCCTGGTGCGCAGGCTCCGGCCCGACCTTCAGGTGGAGGTCTTCCGCGGCAACGTCCAGACCCGGCTGGACAAACTGGAGCGCGGGGTGGTCGACGCCACGCTGCTCGCGGTGGCCGGCCTGAAGCGGCTCGGCCAGGCCCAGGTCGCGACGGAAATCCTCGATGCGGAGGCGTTTCCGCCCGCCGTCGGCCAGGGCGCCATCGCCATCGAGACGCGCCTCGACGACGCGGCGACCGCGCGCCTGCTCGCGCCGATTCTCGATCCGGCGACGGCGATCGCCCTCGAAGCCGAGCGCGCCTTCCTGCTCACCCTCGACGGCTCGTGCCGCACGCCGATCGCCGGCCACGCCGTCGTCGTGGGCGATCGGCTCACCTTCCGCGGCCTGATCCTGAAGCCGGACGGCTCCGAAAGCCACGAGATCGTGGAAGAGGGCGCGGCCGCCGAGGCCGCGGCGATCGGGCGGGCTGCCGGCGGGGTTCTGCGCGCACGCGGCGGTCCGGATTTCTTCGTCGGCGATTGAGGGCCGGGCATCTTATTTCGCCGGCTTATTATCGTTGCGCGGGGGATCACGGAGACACCAGGGCCGGTGCCGCCGTCCCTTCTCCCCAGTCGGGGGAGAAGGTGCCCCGAAGGGGCGGATGAGGGGGCAGTCCGCCGGACCGTGCCAACGTCTGTGGGAATGAGAGGGGTTGGTTTCGCCCCTCATCCGGCCCTACCGGGCCACCTTCTCGTCGCCCGCGGGGAGAAGGGCAGCGGGGGGAACTCGATGCGGTTCCCCTTCTGAACGCCGGGAGAGCGTCGATGCGCGTGCTGGTGACGCGGCCGGAGCCGCAGGCCGAGACGACAGCTTCCCGGCTCGTCGCGCGCGGGCACGAGCCCATCGTCGCGCCGCTGCTCGCCATCGTGCCGGAGCCGGAGGTCGTCCTCGCCCTCGACACCGTCGCGGCGCTCGTCGTCACCAGCAAGGCGGCGGTCGAGATCGTCGCCGGCCGGCGGGACCGCGCGGCGCTCAGCGCTCTGCCCCTCTATGTCGTCGGCGACGCCACCGCCGCAGCGGCCCGGGTGGCCGGGTTCGGCCGTGTCGTCAGCGCCGCGGGCGATGTCCACGCACTGGCCGAAACCATCCGCCGCGACGGCCTGGCCGCGGGTGTCACGGTGCTTCATCTCGCCGGACGCGACCGGGCGGGCGACCTCGCCGGCCTGCTGGCGCCGGACGGGATCGCTGTCGAAACGGCCGTGCTCTACCGTGCCGAGCCGGCGCAGCGGCTGCCCGATCCCGTCGCGGACGCCCTGCGGGCGGGATCGATCGACGCGATCCTAGTCTATTCCGAGCGCAGCGGTGCCGCGCTGGCCGGGGCCATCCGGCGCGCCGGCCTCGCGGACGCGGTCCGCGACGTCGCGATCGCGGCCATCTCCGAGCGGGCGGCGGCGCCGTTCGCGCTCCACCCGCGCCTCGTCGTGGCCGCGAGCCCCGACGAGGCGGCCCTTCTCGCCGCCTTGGAAAGCTTGGAACGCCGCGTCTAAGGCGGCGTTGCCGAAGGTCGGGGAGGGCACCGCGTCGCACGCTTGGTCCCCGCGGTGGCCTTGAGCGGAGCGGCAGCATATAAATCGAACCGTGCGCGCGGCTCGCGCGAGAGGCGGCGGAGACTTCGCGTCCCCCGCGGAGGCGGGCCCGGAACCCTTCGGTTCCAAGCGCGCAGAAGGATCGAAAGGGATCGGATGAGTTCGACGAGCGACACCCCCGAGCGCCCCGAGCAAGGTCTCCCGCCGCGCGCCAAGTCCGGTCGGCGCCCGCCGACCATCGATCTGGCGGCCGGCGAGACGACCGCGGCTGGCGATGCGGTCCCGACGCCCGAAGACACGACGCCGGCCGCTGCCGATCCCGCTCCCGCCGCAGAGACCGCGCGCGATGAGGCGGCCGCTTCGAGCAGCCCCAAGGGCGGCACGACCGATGCGCCGGCCGGCCCCGCTGCCCCAGTCGGCTGCGCCCGCGAGACGAGCGGCGGCTCGGGTGCGATCAAGCTCATCGCCGCGGCCGTCATCGGCGGTGCGGTGGCGATCGGCGGCGCCTCGGCGCTGGTCACGCGCGGGGTCATCAAGAGCCCCGAGGTGACGGCGACGTCCGAAGCACTGCAAACCCTCGGGCAGCGCGTCGCGACGCTCGAAAACCAGGCCGCCTCCAACCCCGCGGCCGCGGGCGACGCCGCCCTGAAGGACGTCGAGGCGCGGCTCGCGAAGCTCGAATCTGCGGTGTCGAGCGGCACCCCCGGCGCCGATCTCGGCGCCCTCCAGAGCGAGCTCAAGACCGACATCGCCGATCTCGGCAAGCAAGTCGAGGCGGCGGCGAAGGCCGCAGAGGCCGCGCAGACGGGCCTCTCCCAGCTCGGTGCCCGGGTGGACGAGATCGACAAGAAGATCGCGGCGAACGACCTATCCGGCGTGCGCGACGCGGTCGGCCGGCTCAATGCGGACGCCGACGCCAAGGCGGCGGCGCTCGCCAAGCTCCAGACCGAAATCGACGGGGTCGCCCAATCGGTCGAGCGCACCGTCGGCTCGGAAAGCAGCGCGGCGACCTCGTTCGCCCTGTCGAGCCTGGAGCGGGCCGCGGCCGAAGGGCGTGGCTTCGCCGCCGAACTCTCCCTGATCGCGGCGACCGTCGCCAATCCGGCGTTGATCGATCCGCTCAAGGCCGTGGCGACCGATCCGCCGCAGAGCGCCGAGGCGATCGCCGCCCAATGGCCGGACACGGAGAAGGCGATCCTCGCCGCTGCGGCGCCACCGGTCGGCGACGGTCTCCTCGACAAGCTCGAGGCGAGCGCGAAATCCTTGATCGTGGTGCGGCCGAGCGGGCCGGTCGACGGCTCGGACGCGGAAGCGGTCGCGAGCCGCATCAACGCCGACATGAAGAACGGCGCGCTCGCCGCGGCGCTGAAGGAATGGCGGAGCCTGCCGGAGGCGTCGCAGAAGGCGTCGCAGGCGTGGGGTGACGATCTCGCCCGCCGGGTCGCTCTGGACGACGGCGTCGCCGCGCTGAAGCAGGCCGTGCTCGGCGTCCTCGCCGAGCGCACCGGGGCCGCCGCGGCGCGGGCGAGCGCGCCGCAACCGGCCGCGAACTGAGGACGGGGCGCATGATCCGCATCCTCTTCTATCTCATCGCGGTGTTCGCGCTTGCCGCGGGCGCCTCGTGGATCGCCGACCGGCCGGGCACCGTCAGCCTCGATTGGCTCGGCTACACGATCGAGACGAACGTGACCGTCGCGCTCGTCGCGGTGATCGTTCTCGTCGTCCTCGTCATGCTGCTGTGGTGGCTCGTCGGGCTTCTGTTTCGCGGTCCGACCGGCTTCCGCCGCGTGCTGGTGCGCCGCCGCCGCGAACGCGGCCGCAACGCGCTCTCCCGCGGCCTCGTCGCCGTCGGAGCGGGCGACGTCAAACTCGCCCGGCGTTACATGACCGAGGCGCGGCGCTACCTGCCCCACGATCCGGCGACGCACCTCCTCGCTGCCCAGACCGCCCAGCTCGGTGGCGACCGCGCGGCGGCGCGCCTCGCCTTCGAAGGCATGCTCAAGAATTCCGAAACCCGCCTGCTCGGCCTGCACGGTCTCCACGTCGAGGCCCTGCGCGAGGGCGAGACGGCGGCGGCCCACCATTATGCCGAGGAGGCGTCGCGGGAGGCGGCGAACCTGCCGTGGGCGGCGCGCGCCGTGTTCGCCCACGCCGCCGCGACCGGGGATTGGGAGCGCGCCGCGCAGCTTCTCACCCGCAACGGCCACAACGGGCTCGTCGACAAGCCGGAGGCCCGGCGCCTGCGCGCGGTGCTCCTCACCGCGCGGGCGCTCGAACTCGAAAGCGGCGAGCCCGAGAAGGCCCGCACCCTCGCCTTGGAGGCCCATGGCCTCGCGCCGGATCTCGTTCCCGCCGGTGCGGTCGCCGGCCGGCTGCTCTCCCGCCTCGGCGACATGCGCCGCGCGACCAAGGTGCTGGAGACGACCTGGCGGAAAGCCCCGCATCCCGAGATCGCGGAGGCCTATGCCGCGGTGCGCACCGGCGATGCCGCCCGCGACCGCCTGAAGCGCATGCGCGCACTCGCGGCGCTCCAGCCCCACGAGATCGAGGGCGACATCGCCCTCGCCCGCGCCACCATCGAGGCCCGGGAGTTCGGCGACGCGCGCGCGCTTCTGAAGGGCGTCCTCGAACGCCAGCCGAGCCGCCGCGCCTGCCTGCTGATGGCGGACCTCGAAGAGGCCGAGAACGGCGACATGGGCCGCGTGCGGGAATGGCTCGGCCGGGCGGTGCGCGCGCCGGCCGATCCGGCGTGGACGGCGGACGGGGTCATCTCGGACCATTGGGCGCCGGTCTCGCCGGTCACCGGCCGGCTCGACGCCTTCGAGTGGAAGGCGCCGATCGCCGCCCTCGGCGAGGCGCCGGCGCTCGTCCTCGAGGACGGCGCGTTCGACGCGCGGCCCCCGCTGCCGCCGAAGCCGGGCATGATCGAGCCGCCTGCGGCGTCCGCGCCTACTGGGACTGTCGGAACCGCCGCGCCGCCCCCGGGGCCGGGACGATCGGCGGCGGCGCAGGCGCGCCCGGCTCGGGACCGTCCGCCGCCGCTGTGCCGCCCAAGCCGGATTTGAGGTCCACCCCCCGTGTCACCCCGGCCCCGCTCGATCCCGGCTACAAGCCCGACGATCCGGGCCCGGACCTGTCCGACGAAGACGCCGTCGCCGCCGCCGGCACGCCCCGCCGCTGAGGGCGGGGCAGCGGGCAGCCTTCGGGGCAGGGGCCAGCCCACCGCTCTATGAGGTGCCACGCCACCTTCTCCCCGCGTGCGGGGAGAAGGTGGCCCGACAGGGCCGGATGAGGGGATTTCCGTGAAGCAATCCAGAGGCTTATCCTAAGGGCCCTTCGCTCTTCGGCGGGCATTTGAGAGGGCGAACGTCTCGCCCGGCCCGACCCCACCCCGGCGCTGCGCGCCACCCCTCCCCCTGGCAGGGGAGGGGTAAGGCGGCCTGCTTTTTCGCTGCCGGCTGTGCCTGGGCTGCGGTCCTTTGGACCGGACTCTCGATCGTCAGTCTTTCACCGACCGCTCCACGTCACCGTGGCCGCCTTCCCCATCGTCTGTGTCTTCCCCGCCCTCTCCTCCGCCGGCACTGCCACGACCTCACCACGGTCATCCGCGGGCTTGACCCGCGGACCCAGTGGCCGAGAGCACGGCGCGTGCCGCCGCTCGGTCCCCGCCACAAGGGCGGGGATGACGACGGAGAGGGAGGTGCGTGGGCTAGGGAAGGGAGCGGCTCGCCAGGGGCTCGGCTCACCTCACAACTCCTTCTCACCCGAACTCCCCCCTCACACCCCGATCGCCTCCGCCGCCCGCGCGGCGAGCGCCTCGAGCGGCTCGCCGGCGTCGAGGCGGGTCCAGGCCGTGTCGGGTTCCGTCCACTCGGCTTGCCGGGCGACGATGTCGGGGGTGGCGTCGGAGGCGTCGTGGGTGCGCCGCCGCACCCGATCCTGGAGCAGCGCCGTCGGCGCCTCGAGCCAGAGGCCGGTGAAGGGCACACCGACCGCCACCGCCACCGCCGCGATCGCCGTCCGCTCCGCCGCCGTCAGGTGCGCGGCGTCGACGATCACCGACACGCCCGCCGCGAGCGCCGCCGCGGTCCGGGTGCGCAGGATCGCGTAGATCTCGTCCGACACGCCGGGTCGGTAGGCCGCGTCCGGCAGGCGGTCGAGCTCGCCGACGCCGAACAGGCGCTTGCGCTCGAGGTCGCTGCGCAGATGGAGCGCGCCGCAGGGGCCGCCGAGGCGGGGGGCGAGCCGGGCGGCGAGGGAAGACTTGCCCGTGCCGGAGCGGCCGCCGACGGCGACGAGGCGCGGCGCGAAGGGGGCGAGCGCCGCGTCGGCGAGGGCGGCATAGCGCCCGATCTCGGCACGGCGGCCGGTCTGGGTCGCCGCGTCCACGAAGGCCAGGCTGTCGATCGTCACCTTGGCGCGGATCGCCGCGCGCAGGCTGACGAAGAGCGGCAGCAGCCCGAGCCCGCCCTCCTGGTCGTCGGCCCGCATTTCCCAGAGATAGCGGTTGAGCATCCGGTTCGCCGCGGGCACCAGATCGCGGTCGGCGAGATCCATCAGCGTGAAGGCGAGGTCGTAGAGCACGTCGGTCGTCGCGATCGCCTCGTCGAACTCGATGGCGTCGAACAAAGTCGGTGCGCCGTCGATCAGCACGATGTTGCGCAAATGCAGGTCGCCGTGGCAGCGGCGCACCGCGCCCGCCGCGCTGCGCGCCGCCATCAGCGGCCCGGCGGCGGCGAAGGCGGCGTCCGTGCGCGAGGCGATCCGGGCGACGAGGCCGGCGTCCAGCCAATCGGCGGCGGCGAAGGCACGGGCGTTGTCGGCGGCGTAAGCGGTGAGGTGCCGGAGCGCCGGGAAGCCCGCCTTGCGCGGCGCGGCGCGGTGTGCGCGGGCGATCGCCGCGGCGAGGGCGTCGATCAGGGCGCCGTCGAGCGCGCCCCGCTCCGCCACATGATCCAGCGTCTGGGTCTCGTCGAAGCGGCGCATGTGGACGGCATAATCGACCGCGCCGTCCGTCTCGGCCTCCGCCGGCGCCAAGGCGAGCCCGCCGCCGCGGCGGACGATCGCGACGACGCCGAGATAGAGATCGGGCGCGTAGGCGCGGTTGATCGCGACCTCGGCGGCGCAGGCGGCATGCCGCAAACCCACCGTCGAGAGGTCCATGTAGGGCAGCCGCACCGCCCGCTTGATCTTGTAGACGTCGGTCGGCCCGGCGAAGACGACGGCGCCGTGGGTGTCGAAGCGCACGACCGCGCCGCCGCCATGGATCGAGGGATCGGCGAGCACGGCGAACGCCGCGCTCTGGTCGGCGGCGCTCTGGTCGGCGGCGTGTCCGCCCGGCTCGTCGGCTCCGCTCACGGCTCCCTCCCGGCTCGATCCCGGTCAGAATGGACCGCGGCGCCGCCCGCCGCCAGCCTCGGAGCTGCGGCCTGGCGGCGCAACAAGGGGGGCGCCGGAGCGCAGGCTCCATAATGAAACCGCCCCGGTCCTTGCGGTCCGGGGCGGCCCTTGCCGAGCGGGTGGGGGTGGGGGGCCGCCCGCCGGCGAGCGGAAGCGTTCGGCGATCAGCCGGCGCGCAGATTGCGGACGAACTCGTTCACCTCGCGCTGGAGATCGTCCGCCTGCTCGGCGAGCGAGCCGGAGAGCGTCATGAGCTGGGTCGAGGCGGAGCCGGTCATCTCGGCGGCGCGGCCGACGCCGGCGATGTTGTCGTTCACCGCGCCGGTGCCGTTCGCGGCGAGCTGGGTGTTGGTCGCGATCTCCTGGGTCGCGGCGCCCTGCTCCTCGACCGCCGAGGCGATGGTCGCCGTTGCCGTGCGGATCTGGTTGATCGTGCCGACGATCTTCTCGATCGAGCCCACGGTGCGGCCGGTCGCCTGCTGGATGTCTTCCACCTTGCGGGCGATTTCCTGCGTCGCCCGCGCGGTCTGCTCGGCGAGCTGCTTGACCTCCTGGGCGACGACCGCGAAGCCCTTGCCGGCCTCACCGGCGCGCGCCGCCTCGATGGTGGCGTTGAGGGCAAGCAGGTTGGTCTGCGAGGCGATGTCGGTGATGAGGTTGACCACCTCGCCGATCTTGGAGGCGGCGTCCGACAGATCCCGGATTTCACCCGAGGTGCGGTTGACCTCTTCCGTGGCGCCGACGGCGATGTTGGCGGCATGGGTGACCTGGACGCCGATCTCGCGGATCGAGGAGGTCATCTCCTCGGTCGAGGCGGCGACGGTCTGGACGTTCGACGAGGCTTCCTCGGCGGCGCCGGAGACGGCGATCGCCTGGCGGGAGGTCTCCTCGGCGCTCGCCGAGAGGCCGCGGGCGGCCGACGACACTTCGCCCGAGGAATTGGCGAAGGCGCGGGCGAGCGCCCCCATCTTGATCTCGAAATCGTCGGCGATGGCGTTGCGCTCGGCGATCACGCGCTCGGCGGCGCGGATCTCCGCGAGGCGAGCCTCTTCGCGCACGCGCTCGGCCTCCTCGAGGCCCTGACGCAGGCGCTCCGCGGCCTTCGCCATGGCGCCGATTTCGTCCTTGCGGTCGGTGTCGGCGACGGTGATGTGGAAGTTGCCGTCGGCGAGGGTGCCGAGGGTCTCGCGGATCCGGGTCACCGGCTTCACCACGCCGAACCGGGTGACGACGACGGCAAGGCCGAGCACGACGACGAGCCCGCCGATCACGATGGCGTAGACGAGCTCGACGGCGTTCGTGGCGTCGTCATTGAGACGAGCCTGAAGGCCGTCCAGTTCCTTCATGCGGCCGTCGACCGCCTTGCCGATATCCGCGGTGAGCGCCGCCGACTCCGGCATGCACTTGGCGTTCCAGGCTTCCGCAATCTTGAGATTCTGCTGCGCATCGGACGACGTGTTGGCCGCGTCGATGATCGGCTTGCAGGTGGCGCCCCCAACGAATTCGTCGAAGCGCTTGGTCAGCGCCTGCGCTTCGTCGGCGTGGGCCGGATCGAGCTTCGCCGATTCCGCCATGCGCTTGCGGAAGGTCTCGATTGCGCTCTTCTGGGTCTGGATCGCGGCGTCGTTGGCCGCGTCAGTGGTCGCCGACAGGGACTGGAAGACGCCCTGGTTGAACTGAACGACCGAGCGGTTGGCCCGGGCGAAAGAGATCGCCCCCGCACCGGCCCGGCGAGGGCGTCGCTGTAGGTGCCGTCGATCGAGTCCATCTTGTTCGCGCTCAGGACGGTGCCGGCGACGGAGAAGACGGCGAGCAGCAACAGCAGCGAAACGATCTTTGCGATGAGGGGTAGGTTCTTAAAGGCCATGAAAAGCTCCCTTGGAAGACCTCATTGGATCCATCCGAGAGGAGCTTGCGGGACGATGAAACGCAGCCCTTCTCTCGGCGTTGGCCGAAATATGGCAAACCAAGCTTGCCCGGGGATTTGGCGTCTCGAGGCGTCAGATTTGGATTAAAGTATTGTAATAAAATAGTTTATCTGAACGGGCATAGGCCGCTTCCGAAGCGGCTCTGTATGGCGAGGCTTGTGCGAAGCTGTCGCGCACCTCCCTTCAACGGATCCGTGATGGGCGGTGATATGCCTCGCAAGCGCGCCGGTGAACGACAGCGGCGGGCGACATCCGGCCGCGCCGGCGCCGCGCTCCCTCCCGCCCGTGCGGCGCAATGAGAGGAGCGGCGGTCAGAGGCAATCCTGCTCCCCGACGCGAGGAGCAGGATTGATGGCGACGGCCTAGGCCGATTGAGGCGGCGGTCGTCCGGCGCGCCCTCAGAGCGGGCCGAGATCGACGACCTTGAAGGTGTGGAGGGCGCCGGCCTCGTCGCGGATCGACACATATTCGCCGATTGCGATGCGGTGGCCGTCGAGGCGGAAGGCGGGTTCGTCGTCCTCAGTCTCGCCGGCCTCGTAATCGATCAGCCAGGTGGCGCCGCCCTGCCCGCCGGAGCGGTGGACCAGCATGCCGGCATCGTCGTCGTCGCCCCAGAAGCGCTGGGCGGTGCAGTCGGCGCGACGCCGCTCCCACAGCTTCGCGTCGAGATGGCCGTCGGCGTCGAGCGGCATGACGATGGTGTAGCCGTGGCGGGCGCTGCCGTTCGGGAACTCCGGGCCGCGGGCGAGGTGCAGGGTGACCGAATAGAGCGCGGAGGCGGTGTCGGGCATGTCTCTCTTTCCTTCTTTGCTAGGGCCGTCGTTGTGAAGTCGCATCCTGGCGTTCGGTTCACGCGGGGGCAATGCGGGGGAGGCTCACATCCTCTCCCGGTTTGCGAGCACACACACCCTCTCCACGTCATCCGCGGGCGCGTCCCGTGGACCCAGGGGCGGCGGGCGACGTGCTCTCGGCTCCTGGGTTGCCGGCACAAGGCCGGTCATGACGACGGAGGGGGAGGGGACATTGGGACGCGCCCACCATCATTGCACCAGCGCGCGGCGCACCGCGACGGTCGCGATGGTGAGGAGGACGAGGCCGATCAGGGCCATCGGCCAGATCTGGAGGAGCGCGATGTCGAAGCGCATGTCCTGGAGGAAGACGCCGCGGGACAGCACGATCATGTAGCGGATCGGATCGAGCCGGCTCAGCCATTCGAAGGCCGGCGGCATGTTTTCGATCGGCGAGGCGAAGCCCGACAGCACGGTCGCCGGCGCCGCATAGACGAAGACGCCGAGAATGCCCTGCTGCTGGGTGCGGGCGAAGGCGGAGATCGCAAGGCCGATCGAGACGCCGGCGAGCATGTAGACGACGAGGGCCCCCTCGAGGAGGAGGAGGCTGCCCTGGAACGGCACGCCGAACCACAGGATCGCGGCGGCGAGCACCATGTTGGCTTCGATCCAGCCGACGATGATCGCCGGCACCGCCTTGCCGATCATGATCTCGAGGGGGCCGAGCGGCGTCACCAGCATCTGCTCGAAGGTGCCGAACTCGCGCTCGCGGGCGAGGGAGAGCGCGGAGACCAGCATCGCCATCAGGAACGGCAGCACCGCGACGAGCCCCGGCAGCACGAACCAGCGGCTGTCGAGCGTCGGGTTGAACCAGTTGCGCGTCTCGACGACGAGCGGCACCGACCCTCCGGGCCGGAGCGATGCGGCATAGGTCGCGACGATGTCGCTCGCATAGCCGTCGATCATCAGGGCGGTGTTGGAGCGGCGGGTGTCGAGCAGGAGCTGCACCGCGGCGGGCCGGCCGGCCTCGACGTCGGCGGAGAAGGTCTGCCCGAAGCGCAGCACGGCGGCGGCGTCCTTGGTGTCGATCTCGCGCTGGGCCGCGGCGGGCGAGGCGACGACGGCGACGGGGCGGAAGGCGTTCGAATCCGCGAAGCGGCGGATGATCTCGGTCGAATGCCGGCCCTGGTCGTCGTTCCAGATCGCGAGGCGGGCGTGGGTGACGTCGTAGTTCGCCGCATTGGCGAACAGGAGAACCTGGATCAGCGGCGGGATGATGAGGACATACCGCGTCTTCGGGTCCTTCCAGAGCGAGGTCAGTTCCTTGACGATGAGGGCGAGGATGCGCTGGAGCATGGCGTTCAATCCAGCCGCCGGCGGGTGACGGCGATGGTGGCGCCGATCGCGACCGCTGCCGACAGGGCGAGCCCGGCGAGGTTCGGCCACAGCACCGGCCAGATGGTGCCGGAGAGAAAGAGGGTCTGGAGGATCGCCACCAGATAGCGGGCCGGGATGAAATAGGTCACGACCTGGAGCCAGCCCGGCATCGAGGCGATGTCGAACAGCATGCCCGACAGCATCATCGCCGGCATCATGGTGGCGATGAACGAGACCTGGGCGGCGACGAACTGGTTGCGCGCGAGCGTCGAGATGAACAGGCCGAGGGCGAGCGCGAACGTCATGAACAGGGCGGCGGTGAGGGCGAGCGCGCCGATGCCGCCGCGGAACGGCACGCCGAAGAGGGTGATCGACAGAACGACCGAGAGCGCCATGCTCGCCATGCCGAGCACGAAATAGGAGCCGAGCTTGGCCGCGATGATCTCGCTCATCGCGGCGGGCGAGGCGAGCATGCTCTCCATCGTCCCGCGCTCCCATTCCCGCGAGACGATGAGGGCGGTGAGCAGCGTCCCCGTCATCGACATCACGAGGGCGATGACGCCGGGCACGATGGAATCGCCCGACCGGAGCTCCGGGTTGAACCAATAGCGGTGCTCGAGGCTGATGGTGCCGCCGAAGTCCTTGCGGCGCTCGAGCGACAGGCTGGAGAGCCAGTTCTGAAGCGCGCTTGCCGCATAGCCGGCGAGGAGGCGGGCGGTGTTCGGATCGGTGCCGTTGGCGATGAGCTGCGCCGTCGCCGGCCAGCGCACCGGGCGCACCAGCCGGGTTTCGAAATCGGAGCGCAGCACGAGGATGCCGCGCACGTCGCCGCGGGCGAGCGCGGCCTCCCCGTCGCGCACGGTGGCGACCGGGCGGACCGCGAGATAGGGCGAGGCGGCGAGCGCCGCGATCAGGGTGCGGGTGTCCTCGGTTGCGGCTTCGACGACGACCGCGAGCGGCATCTTGCGGGCGTCGAGCGAGAGGCCGAAGCCGCAGACGATGAGGAGCACGACGGGGAGGAGGAACGCGATCAGCAGCGCCGACGGGTCGCGCACCACCTGGAGGAATTCCTTCACCACGAGGCCCTTGAGGCGCATCAGCCGGTGGCGGGCGGTGCCGGGGTCGAAGGCCGGCGTGGTGGTCGCAGGCGGTGGAACGGGGGCGGGGGCAGCCTCGCGGAGGTCGGTCATCGCGGGGCCTCCACGATCGCGGCGTTGCCGTCGCCGGGCACCCCGCCGGCGCGGGCGACGAGGGTGATGAAGGCGTCCTCCAGCGTCGGGTCGGGACGTTCGGCGGTCCTCACCGCGGCGCGCAGGGTCGCCGGCGTGCCGGTCGCGATCACCTTGCCCTCGTTGATGATGGCGAGGCGGTCGCAGAACTCGACCTCGTCCATGAAATGGCTCGTCACCAGCACCGTCACGCCGCCTTGGGCGAGGCGGCCGATGCGGGCCCAGAAGGCGCGCCGGGTCAGCGGATCGACGCCCGAGGTCGGCTCGTCGAGGAACAGGATTTCGGGGCCGTGGATCAGGGCGGCGGCGAGTGCGAGGCGCTGGCGCAGGCCGAGGGGCAGGCTCGCCGCCGGCTCGTCCGCCGCCTCCGCGAGTTCGAAGTCCCGCAGCGCGGTGGCGACGGTCGCGGCTTGCGCCGTCCGCCCGAGCCCGTAGACGCGGGCGAAGAAGGCGAGGTTCTCCCGCACGGTGAGCTCGGCATAGAGCGAGAAGCGCTGCGCCATGTAGCCGATGCGGGCGCGGGCCTTGGCGGGCGCCACGAGGAGATCGAGCCCGGCGACCCGGGCGCGGCCGCCGGTCGGCTTGAGGAGTCCGCAGAGCATGCGGAAGGCGGTCGACTTGCCGGCCCCGTTCGGTCCGAGCAGGCCGAAGATCTCGCCGCGTTCGACCCGGAAGCTGACGTGATCGACGGCGACGAAATCGCCGAAGGTGCGGACGAGATCGTCGACCTCGATCGCCGGACCGTCGTCACCGCCGCGCGCGGCGGGGCGCGCCGTGGCGGGCGACGCGGTCGGCGGCGGCAGGGCCGTGGGCGCGTTCGCGGCATCGGCCCGGCGCAGCAGGGCGACGAAGGCGTCCTCGAAACGCGGGGCGACCGGCGTCGCAATCGTGCCGCCGAAATCATCCGGCGCCGGCGGGGCGATCCCGTCGCGCAGCACGAGGCGCAGGCGGTCGCCCTCGATCGCCGCATCGAGAAAGCGCGGATCGGCCTCGGCCTGGCGCAGCGCATCGCGGCGGCGATCCGACGGCACGTCGACGCGGAACACCCGGCCGTCGAGGGTCGCGACCAGCGGGGCGGGCGGGCCGGAGGCGATCAGCTTGCCTTCGTGGAGCAGGAGGACGTCGTCGCAGCGCGCCGCCTCGTCGAGATAGGCGGTCGCCCAGATGACGCTCATGCCGCCCTCGGCGCGGGCCTCCTCCCGCATCTCGGCGACGATCGCCCAGAGCTCGCGCCGCGAGGCCGGATCGACGCCGACCGAGGGTTCGTCGAGGAGGAGCACGCGGGGCCGCGCGAGCAGCGCGCAGGCGAGTCCGAGCTTCTGCTTCATGCCCCCCGAGAGCTTGCCGGCGAGGCGCGCCTCGAACGGGGCGAGCCCGGTGAAGGCGAGCAGGCGCGCGGCGCGCCGGGTCCGCTCGTCGCGGGGGATCCCGTGGAGATCGGAAAACAAGGAGAGGTTCTCGGCGACGGTCAGGTCTTCGTAGAGACCGAAGCGCTGCGGCATGTAGCCGATCATCGGGTGGACGGCGCGGGCGTCGCGGCCCATGTCGTGGCCGAGCACCGTGATCGCTCCCGCGCTCGGCGCGAGCAGGCCGGCGAGCAGGCGCATCAGGGTGGTTTTGCCGGCGCCGTCGGGCCCGACGAGGCCGGTGGTGGTGCCGGCCGCGATGGTCGCCGAGAGCCCGTCGAGCGCGATCGTCGGGGGCGCGCCGCGGGTGCCCGGAAAGACGTGGCGCAGCCCGTCGATGACGGCGACGGGCGCTTCCGCCGCGGGCGCGGACATCAGCCGTTCGTCCCGGCGGCCGGCGGCAGATGGATCGTGACCGGCATGCCCTGGCGCAGTCCGGAATCGGGGTCCTCGATGCGGATGCGGAGGCGATAGACGAGCTGGGTACGCAGTTCCGGCGTCTCGACCGTCTTCGGCGTGAACTCGGCCGCCGGCGACACGTAGCCGATCTGGCCGCGATAGGTCTTGCCGCCGGGGGCGTCGGTGGTGACGGTCACCTGGGTGCCCGGTGCGATGCGCGCCAGCATCGGCTCGGGGGCGAAGGTGCGCACCCAGACCTCGTCGGTGATCGCCACCGCGTAGATCGAGGCGGAGGGCAGCACGACCGTGCCCGGCTCGATGACGCGGGTCATCACGATGCCGGTCGCGGGGGAGACGAGCTTGGTGTGGGAAAGCTCGGTCTGGGCGAGGGCGAGGGTCGCCTCGGCGGAGGCGAGGGCGGCGCGGGCCGCCTCGATCTCCTGGGGCCGCGGCCCGGCGATCGCCTCGGCGAGGGCGGCGCTCGTCTGGCGCACCCGGGCGTGGGCGGAGGCGAGCGCGGCCTGGGCGTCCTCGTAGGTCTGGATCGAGGCCGTCGCGGTCTTGAGCAGGGATTCCTGCCGTTTGAACACGGCGTCGGCGTGGGTCAGGTTGGTCTGCGCGGCGTCGAGGCTCGCCCGGGCCTGATCGATCTCCTCCTGCCGCGTGCCGGCGAGCAGAAGATCGAGCCGCGCCTTGGCCTCGTCGCGCTTCGCCGTGGCGAGGGCGACGGCGCTCACATAGCGGGCGTCTTCCAGGGTGGCGATGAGCTCGCCGGCCTTCACCGGGTCGCCCTCGTGCTTCACCATGGTCTCGACGACGCCCTCCGCGTTGAAGGCGAGATCCACCTCCCGGATGTCCACGTTGCCATAGAGCGCGGTGTCGGTACGCGCACCGCCGATCTGGCGATAGCTCGCCCAGCCGGCCCAGCCCGCCACGGCGAGGACGACGATTGCGATCAACGCTCTGACGACGCTCTTCTTCATCATCTCCACGCCGGTGCGAGGGCTCGACGGAGCCTCCCCGTCTGGGAGACGCCCGATTGTTCCTGTCTAGGATCGATACGCCTGCGGCGCGTTGCGATCGATCAATCGTCCGTGCGCGCGCTCTCCCGGCCCCGCGCATTTGCGCGAAGCCTCGGAAACCAACCCCGTTTCGCGCCGTTGTCGTGCGGGGCAGGGCGGCGGCGCGCATGGCGCCGCCCCGGCAAGGAGAGGCAGATGCTCGAAATGGCGAAGCGGGTGCGAGAGGTTCTGGCCGGCGACAACACGCGGTTCGGAGCCCATTTCGACGGGGACGGAACGAACTTCGCCCTGTTCTCCTCCCATGCGGAGCGGGTGGAACTCTGCCTGTTCGACGAGGCGAGCGGGGCGGAGATCGAGCGGATCACGCTTCCCGAAAATACCGACGAGATCTGGCACGGCTATCTGCCGGGCGTCCGGCCCGGCACGCTCTACGGCTATCGGGTCTACGGCCCCTACGAGCCGGAGAACGGCCACCGCTTCAACCCGAACAAGCTCCTGATCGACCCCTATGCCCGCGACCTCGCCGGCGAGGTGCAATGGTCGCCCGCCCATTTCGGCTACCAGCTCGATGCAGAGGAGAAGGATCTATCCTTCAACGAGGAGGACAGCGCCCCGTGGACGCCGAAGGGCCGGGTGGTCGACCCGAACGCGGTCGACTGGGGACGCGACGAGAAGCCCCGCATTCCCTGGGGCGAGACCATCTTCTACGAGACCCATGTGCGCGGCCTCACCAAGCTGCACCCGGCGATCCCGGAAAAACTGCGCGGCACCTTCGAGGGGCTCGGGCACAAAGCGATCGTCGATCATGTGAAGAGCCTCGGCGTCACGTCGATCGAGTTGATGCCGATCCACGCTTTCCCCGACGACGGCCACCTCCAGGCCAAGGGCCTCTCCAATTATTGGGGCTACAACACCATGGCCTTCTTCGCGCCCGAGCAGCGCTATCTCGGGCCGAAGGGTCTCGTGGGCTTCCGCGACATGGTGCGCGCCTTCCATGACGCCGGTATCGAGGTGATCCTCGACGTCGTCTACAATCACACCTGCGAGGGCAACGAACTCGGCCCCACCTTGTCGTTCAAAGGCATCGACAACTTCGCCTATTATCGAACCCTGCCGAACGAGGCGCGCTATTACATCAACGACACCGGCACCGGAAATACGCTCAACACCAGCCACCCCAAGGTGCTGCGGCTGGTGCTCGATTCGCTGCGCTATTGGGCGGAGGAGATGCACGTCGACGGCTTCCGCTTCGATCTGGGCACGATCCTTGGCCGCGAACCGCACGGCTTCGATCCGCGTGGCGGCTTCTTCGATGCGGTCGGTCAGGACCCGGTACTGAACCGCGTCAAGCTCATCGGCGAACCGTGGGATATCGGTCCGGGCGGCTATCAGGTCGGCTCCTTCCCGCCTGGCTGGGCGGAGTGGAACGACAAATATCGCGACACCGTGCGCGGCTATTGGAAGGGCGACGAGGGCCTGATGCAGGATTTCGCTGCCCGCGTCACCGGCTCGGGGGACGTTTACGATCAGCGTGGCCGACGCCCTTGGGCAGGCATCAACTTCGTCACCGCCCACGACGGCTTCACGCTGAACGACCTCGTCTCCTACAACGAGAAGCACAACGAGGCGAACGGCGAGGACAATCAGGACGGCCACAACGACAACCGCTCCTACAATTACGGGACGGAGGGGCCGACCGACGATCCCGGCGTGCGCGACGTGCGCGAGCGGCAGAAGCGGAATTTCCTGGCGAGCCTGTTCTTCTCCCACGGCACGCCGATGCTGCTCGCCGGCGACGAGTTCGGTCGCAGCCAGGGCGGCAACAACAACGGCTATTGCCAGGACAACGAGATTTCCTGGTTCGATTGGGACGGCATCGGCGAGGCGGGTACGGCGCTCATCGATTTCGCGCGCCGCGTCATCGCGCTCCGCCGCGAGCAGCCGATCCTGCGGCGGAGCAATTTCCGCGACGGGATGGTCATCACATGGCTCAACCCCGGCGGCGGCGAGCAGACGGTTGAGCAATGGGGCGACGCCGGCGCGACCTCGATCGCCTTGCGCCTCAGCCGCGAGGACCTCGCCGACGACGGATTGTGGGGCGACGTGGTGATCGCCTTCAACGCCCACGACGGCGATGTCGGCTTCGTGCTCCCGGAGCGCGAAGGGCAGACCTGGAAGGCAGTGGTCGACACCGCCGAGCCGGACGCACCGTCCCGCGAGACGGAGGGCGGCGAGGGGAACCCGGTCGTGCTCGGCCCGCGCTCGCTGGTCTTGTTCGTCTGAAGAAACGACCTTGATCGGTCGTTCGCCGTGGAGAGTGCGACGGCAGCGCCCCACCCTTCCGGATGCGGGAGGGTGGGGCGCTGCGTTTCAGGCGCGTCTCAGTGGTCGATCTCTTCGAGGTTCACGCCGTTGGTCTCGATGCGGAAGAACCACGTCACGAGCGCCCCGGCGATCGAGGCGCCGACCAGGATGTAGAGCAAGAGCTTGGTGCCGAGATCGGCGAGCAGGATCGGGAACAGGAACGCGGTCATGACCGCGCCGATCTTGGCGAACGAGGCGGCGAAGCCCGCGCCGAGGCCGCGGATGTGGGTCGGGAAGACCTCGCCGGCGATCAGGTAGGTCTGGGCGTTGGGACCCATGTTGGTCATGAAGTTGAACAGCATGAAGCCGATGAAGATCAGCGTCGTCTGCACCGGTCCCGAATAATCGGCTGAGAACGAGGCGATGAGGAGACCCGCCGCGCAGCCGATGAAGCCGAGGATCTGCAGCGGAATGCGGCCGACTCTGTCGGCGAGCATAACCGCGGCGATGATGCCGACGATGAGGAGGGCATCGATCGCGGCGGCGCCACGGGCCGCCGGCAGCGCGTTCGCTATGATGTCCGAGACGTGATGAGCACTCGACGCGCCGTGGGACCCGAGGATCACGGTGAGCACCGTCGGGGTGAAGATGCCGATGCCGTAGGTGCTGAGGTCCTGGAGGAACCAGGGCACCGATGCGAGCACCGTGGCGCGGATCGCCTTCGGCGAGAACAGGGCCTTGATGCTCCGCTCGGGCGGCACGGGCGCAGGCATCGTGGCCGCCGCCGCGCGGTGCTTGTGCTTCAGCTTGATCTTCTTCGGATAGCGCGGATGGCGATCGAGCAGCCGCGCCGCGGCTTTCTCGGCGAGTTCGACGCGCTGCTGCAGCATCAGCCAATGGGCGCTTTCGGTCACCGTGAAGCGGCCGGCGACGACGACGAGCCCGAGCGGGATCGCGCTCGCGAACATCCAGCGCCAGGCTTCGATGGTCGGGTCGAGCACGAGCACCGTGGCGCCGACGGCGGTGCCGGCGAGCGCGCCGACCGATTGGAAGCCGAACGCGGAGAGGACCATCCGCCCGCGCAGGCGGCTCGGGATGCTCTCGGAGATGACGAGGTGGGCGGTCGGATAATCGCAGCCGAGCGCGATGCCGAGGCCGAACAGGAAGAAGATCAGCCACGGCAGGCTCGGCGCGGCGGCGAGCAGCATCAGGAAGATGACGAAGATCACCATCTCGGCGATGAACATCAGCTTGCGGCCGAACAGATCGGCCATATGGCCGAGGCCGACTGCGCCGACCAGGATGCCGGCGAGCGAGGCGGCGCCGACGAGGCCGTGCTGAATGGGCGTCATCTGGAATTGTAGGGCGAACAGCGGCATCGCCACGCCCGTCATGAAGACGACGAAGCCTTCGAAGAATTTGCCGGCCGCCGCGAGCCCCCAGATGCGCCATTGCATTCCGGTCATCGGGGCGCCGGCGAGCGGCGTGCCATCGTGCCACACCGGAATCTCGTCGAGATAATCCTGCATGGTTCGTTCGGCGACGGCGACGTCACCTGGCTTCTGCGCGTTCATAGGAGTCCCCATCCGTCAACCTTCCGCGCAACTGACATGACGGATGTGACGCATGCATGACCCCGCGCCGGCGTGGGATGCGCCCGGCTCGTATGAGCCGCCCCCGCTACCCTGAAACCACTTGGGAGGCGATGCGCGCGTCGATCGCGGCCGCATCCGGCATCGCCGCCTGGGCACCGAAGCCGAGGCAGGCCAAGGACGCCCCGATCGCCGCGCGTTGCAGCGCCGTCTGCAGCGGCAGGGCGCGGGCGAGACCCACCGCGAGGATGCCGACGAAGGTGTCGCCGGCGCCGGTGGTGTCGACCGGCACGATCGGAAGAGCCGCAACTGCGGTCTCCCGTCCGTCCGCCTCGACCGCGAGCACGCCCTTGCTGCCGAGGGTCACGATGCCGGTCAGCGCATAGCGCCGGGCGAGGCCGGCGATCGCGGCGCGCTCGTCGGCGGACGTCGGCAGCGCGAGGCTTGCCTCGAGCGCCAGCGCCTCGTGTTCGTTGGCAATCAGGACGTCGGTCACGGCGAGGAGCTCGGCGGCGAGCACCGCGGGGAGATCGGATGCGACAGGGGCGATGTTGAGGACCACCGTCGCGCCCGCCGCCTTCGCCCGCCGGGCGATCGCGAGGTTCTCGCGCCCCGGCACCTCCATCTGGAGCACGAGCACCTTGGTGTCGGCGATCACCGTGTCCGAGACGGCCTCGGCGGAGACTTTCCGGTTGGCACCGCTGCCGACCGTGATGGCGTTTTCGCCGCGCGCATCGACGGTGATGAAGGCGCAGCCGGTCGGCAGTCCGACCACGTCCACGCCGCCGGTGTCGACTTTCTGCGCCGCGAGATTTCCGACCGCCTCGCGGCCGAACCCGTCGTCGCCGACCGCGCCCGCCATGCGGACGCGCAGGCCCGCCCCGGCCCGAGCGGCCGCGACGGCCTGATTGGCGCCCTTACCGCCGAAGGCCTTCTCGTAGCCCTCCGAGAGGACGGTCTCGCCGGGGGCGGGAATGGCGGCGACCTTGGCGACGAGGTCGATGTTGATCGAACCGAACACGAGGATCATGGCGAACTGGCTCAGGCGTTGCGGAAATTCGGGGCGCGCTTCTCGGCGAAGGCGGTCATGCCTTCCTTCTGGTCCTCGGTCGCGAACAGCGACTGGAAGGCGCGCCGCTCGAAGCGCAGCCCTTCCGAGAGGGTCGTCTCGAAGGCGCGGTTCACTGCCTCCTTGGTGAGCTGAACGCTCGCCAGCGACTGGGCGGCGATCGTCTCCGCGGTCTTCAGCGCCTCGGCGAGAAGGTCGGCCGCCGGCACGATGCGGGCGACGAGACCGGCGCGCTCGGCCTCGACGGCATCCATCATCCGCCCGGTGAGGCACATCTCCATGGCTTTGGCCTTGCCCACTGCCCGGGTGAAGCGCTGCGAGCCGCCCATGCCCGGCATGATGCCGAGCTTGATCTCCGGCTGGCCGAACTTCGCCGTGTCGGCGGCGAGGATGAAATCGCACATCAAGGCGAGTTCGCAGCCGCCGCCGAGGGCGAAACCCGCCACCGCCGCGACGATCGGCTTGCGCACCGCGGTGAAGCGGTCCCAGGCGGCGAACGGATCGTCGAGATACATCTCGAGCGAGGATTTCGGCTGCATCTCCTTGATGTCGGCGCCGGCGGCGAAGGCGCGCTCGGACCCGGTGAGCACGATGCAGCCGATCGCAGGATCGCGATCGAAGGCTTCCGCCGCGGCGACGACTTCGCCCGTGAGCTGGCGGTTGATGGCGTTGAGCGCCTTCGGCCGATCGAGCGTGATGAGGCCGACCCGGCCGTGGCGCTCGATGCGGATCGTCTCGTAAGGCGCGGCTGTTCCGGACGTCTCGCTGCTCATCGGCGCGCTCCTCCGCTGTGTTCGATGTTCGTGTCTCGGGGATAGCGCAGAGCCGTCCCGTTGGCCATCCGCGTCCCGCGCGCTCGCGCTCGCGGAAATGCTTCAGCATTCGAATGATCCATTTCGGTTCGAGTCCGCTCCGATATCGAATCAGCTCCATTTGCGTGAAATGAAATTCGGCCGCATCACCGCAACAAGCGGAACGAGATTGAGTAGTTGCGTATCTCGCTTCCGCGAAAACTCAAATATAATGGGGCGGGGAAGTCGATGTACATTGTGGTCGATCAGAATGAAGCCGATCTGAAGGGCTTCAATGCAGACTTCGCAAAGCTGGGCGCAAACTGCCGTAGCCTAAATGCTGCGCAGTTCAATAGCTGGCTGAAGAACGCGTCGGAAGAGAGCCTCGAGTCGGTCGAGGGAATTCTGATCGGTCCCGACAGCGTGCGGCCGGATCGCCTGGAGCGCATCCGCAAGAGCACGCCGGCTCCGATCATCGCGCTGACCGAACGCCGCGAACTTTCCGCGACGCTCGATTGGTTGGCGGCGGGTGCCGACTATGTCGTGTGCAAGCCGGTGCATGTGCGCGAGATCATGGCGCGGGCGGATGCGGCCCGCCGCCATATGCGCTCCGCGACGGAGCCTTATTGCGAGGGACCCTTGGTGCTCTATTTCAACGGAACCGATCCCGAGGTCGATGGCGAGCCGCTGAGCCTGCCGCGCCGCGAACGGGATGTGCTCGAATATCTCGTGCGTAATGCCGGGCGTCGCATCAGCAAGTCCCAGCTCTTCCGCGCCGTCTACGGTTCGATGAGCGACGAGATCAACGAGGAACTCGTCGAGGCCCACGTCAGCAAGCTGCGCAAGAAGCTGCGCGCCCGCCTCGGCCAGGACGTGATCGAATCGAAGCGCTATCTCGGCTACCGCTATATCGGGCTGTAAGGTCGCGCCGGCTCAATCGAGCCGGATGCCGATCCGCGCCGCCTGACGGTCGAGGAAGGCGTGCATGCGCTGGCGGCCGTCGTCGGACAGTTGAACGAGAATGCGGCGGCGGTCCCTGTCGTCCGGCATACGCTCGATCAACCCCGCGGCCTGGAGATCGTCGAGCCGGCGGAGCGCGGTGGTGGTCGGTACTCCCGACGCGATGCACAGGCTGGTGACCGAGATGCGCCGTCCCGAAGCTTCCGACAGCGCGAGGTCGAGCAGCATGTCCCAGGCGGGATCGGCGAACAATTCCGTCTTGAAGAGAGCCTGACGGTCCGACCGGGCGGCGATCAGCGCCTCAAGATAGCGCGGTCGCGACTGCATCGGGGTGTCCTGCGGCCCCGAATCCTCGACAATCGAGAAGGCCCGGCGCACCGCGAGGGCGACCTCCTCCGGCGTCAGCGGCTTTTGCAGGAAATCGACGGCGTGGAGCCGCAAGGCGGCGACGGCGCGATCGAGCGCCGCACGGCCGGAAATCACGATCGCGGCGAGAGGCCGCGCGCGGCGCCGGGCTGCCAGCTTCTGCAAAAGCTCGATGCCGTCGATCTGCGGCATCTGGAGGTCGGTCACGACTACATCCAGGGCGGGAAAACGCTGGACGATTTCGAGCGCTTCCGCAGCGCTGCTGGCGGTGCGGCTGGGGATGCCGAGGGCGTCGAGCCCCTCCGACAATTCCTCAAGCACTTCGTGTTCATCGTCGACCAGGAGAAGCCGCGGCTCGTTCGCTGCTGCTGCTCGCTGCATGCAGTTTCCCCCCGCAGGCCACTCAAAGCCGCGAATAGCGGCGCCTCGTCATGTCGAATTCAGTCCCCATGGCGAGCAGATCGTCAAGGGGGCGTTTGGAAGATATAAAATAACCCTGGATGAAGTCGACGGGATATTGCCGGACGAGCTCGAGGTCGGCGGGGTGCTCGACCCCTTCCGCGACGACGGTCAGGCCGAGCCGGTGTCCGAGCTCGGCGACGGTCGCGAAGATCTCGCGTGCCTTGCTCCACGTACGCGACTGGCGCAACAACTCCAGATCGATCTTGATCTCGGAGATCGGCAGATTGGCGATCTGCAGGAGCCCGCTCTGGCGGCGCCCCACGTCGTCGAGCGACAGGGCGAAGCCGGCGAGACGGAGCTGGGTCAGCGCGGCAAGCACCTGGGTCGACGAATCGTAGAGCGCGTCTTCGACGAGTTCGAGAATGACGTCTTCCGGGCCAATACCGTGCGCGGCGAGCGTCCCGAGCTCCGCGGTTCCCATCACGCCGGTGACCGCCTCGACCGGAAGATTGATGCTCACCGGTCCGTGCCAGCCGCGCGCCTTCCAGGTGCGGCAGCCGGCAATCGCCGAGCGGATGACCGCCTGGGTGAGACGCCCCATCAGAGGCGGCGACGCGGCCGCCGCGGCAAGGATGTCCGACGGCGCGACGGGGCCCAATCCCGGCAGGTTCCCGGCGAGCAGGGCTTCGGCGCCGGCGAAGCGGAGGTCTCTGGCGCCCACCTTGGGCTGGAACGCGATCGGCAGCGTGCGCTCGTCGAGCGCGGCGATCAGCGCTTCCGTGATCCTGCGCGGGTCGCTGCCGTGCGCGCTGGTGCTCGTAGCCGGATACGACGGGAGCGCGAGGAGGGCGGCCAGCCGGTCCACATCGATCGGCTTCGCCACGGCACCGAGAATACGCAGCCCGAATTGCTCGCCGATCGCCGACGCCGTCTTGAGCACGCCCTCGCCTTGTCCGCTGAGCAGGATCAGGTCCGGCGCGGCCTCGTCGTTCTGGAACTGGCGCAGCACCGCGACGCCGTCCGTCTCGGCGAGCTTGAGGTCGAGGATCAGCACGTCGCAGGCGGCGGCGGGCCGCGATCGCAACAGGCCGGCGTCTGCGATCGCCACCACCCGGTGGCCGAGCCCTTCGAGATAATCCTCGAGTTCGGTGCGAACCGCTTCGTCGTCGTCGAGGAGCAGCACCCGTCGCCTGCCGGGGGCGGGCTCCGGCAGCGCCTCTTCCCCGCCTTCGTCAGACGCGTCGGCCGTCGCCTCCAGCGTCTGCAGGCGCTCGTCGAAATCGTGCGCCATGCCGAACGGATCGGCCGGCTTGCGATAGAGGAAATCGACGCCGAACTCCGACGGCTGGGTGGTGACGAGGGCATGACCCGTCATCACCGCGAGGATCGGCGGCCGCTTCGCCCGCGGCAGCGAGCGGATGACGGCGAGCAAGGTCTCTCCATCGCCGCCGGGCATGTTGAGATCGGTGACGAGACAAGTCGGCGGCGGGTTGGCGGCGAGGTTGCGCTCAGCCTCTACGCCGTCGCGGCAGGTGCGCACCGTCCAGCCGTAGGAGGCGAAGAACTCGGCGAGCTCTTCGGCGAGCTCGCTCTCGTCGTCGCACAGGACCATGGTGCGGGGCAGCTTCGGCATCAGGCGACCTTGTCCGTCCGCTCGGCTTCGGAGATCGGCACGACGACGGTGAAGCGCGCCCCGCCGCCGACATTGGCGGCGTCGATCGTTCCGTTCATCTCGCGCACGACCGTCCGCGAGATGGAGAGGCCGAGGCCGGTTCCCTTGTCGCTCGGCTTCGTCGTCGTGAAGGGATCGAACAGGCGATCCATGATCTCCGGCTTGATGCCGCCGGCATTGTCCTGAACGGCGATGACGATCTGGCCCCGCGACGCCATCGCCTCGATCTTGGTCACCGGCCGCGTCACCTCGCCGCTCCCATCGGAGAGCGCGTCGCGGGCGTTGACGAGCAGATTGACGATGACCTGTTCGAACATCGTCTGCTCGCCGAGCGCCGTCACGTCCTGCGGGATCGTGATCGCCACGTCGAGGCGGATGCCGGCGATGCGATATTGCTCGGCGACGAAGCCGATCGCGTTGCGGATCGCGGGGGCGACCGCGAAGGGCGTGAGCGTGTGCGCGGGCATGCGGCCGTGGCGGCGCACCTGGTCGGTGATGCGCCGCGCGCGTTGGAGTTGCTCATTGATGCGGCTGAGCTTGGCGACGATCGCCTGCGTGTCGCCGCCGTTGGTGACGAGTCGGAGCGCGTTGGCGACCGCCATGCTGATGACGGCGAGCGGCTGGTTGAGTTCGTGGGCGATCGCCGACGACATTTCGCCGAGAGTCGCGAGCTTGGAGGCCTGGAGCACCTGGAGTTCCGCATCGCGGATCTTGGTGGTGTCCGCGAGGGCCGCCATGAATTGGGGGCGGCCGTCCCAGACGATCTCGCGGGCGGCGCCGCGGACCGAGATGAGGTTCCCCTTCGGCACGGGAACGGTGACGCTGAAACCGCCCCAGGGGGCGGTCTTGCGGCGCTCTTCCTTGATCGCGGCGATCAGCGGGGCCCAGCCGAGGTGATCGAGGGCGGCGTCGAAGGTCGCCAGGGCGGGCGGATTCGCATAGGAGATCACGTCCGTCTGCGGATCGAAAATGACGATCAGGGCGGGCATGGCGTCGAGCGCCGCGCGCAGGCTCTCGCGGAGCACCGCCTCACGCTCCTGGGCCGCGAGCACGATGCGCAATTGACGACGATCCCGCTCGCCCTGGAACAGCAGGATGCCGAGGAGGGCGCCGCCGCACAGGAAGATGAGCCCGAGCGGCAGGATCGAATGGTTGGCGGCGATCGATTGCTCGCGGGCGTAGATGCCGTCGTTGTAGGCGACCGACGTCATCAGCATCTTCTGAAGCATCAGGCCCAGCGGATTGATCTCGTCGTTCCACGTCTTGAAGGTCTCGGGCAGCTCCGGTGCGCCGGGCGTCATCTTGCTGACCTTGTCGGCATAGCTGCCGATCAGCGTCTCGTAGCGCTTCAGGTCCGGGGTGTAGCTCTTGATGTCCGGGATGAGGCTGCCGTCCTCTGACCCGTAGAGCACGTTCATCCGGGAGCCGAGGATCTCAAGGCGGAGTTCCAGCCGGTCCAGTTCGTCGGCCTCCGGGCTATCTGCGGCGAGTTCCAGGGCGGAGAGCGCCTTGGCATATTCAATCGTCGCCTGGTAGGTCACCCAACCCGACGTCCGCACGCTGGTCGCGAGCAGGGCTTGCTGGTGCACGACGGAATCGTAGAGCATCGTCGTCGCCGCGAACATGCCGAGCATGGCGACGAGACTGATGCCGAGGCGGATGGCGACACCCACCGTCTCATTCCACCACGAAGGTGATGTGCGCAACCTGCCAGACCATCCGCGCATTGGTTTCCTGCTTCTCCAACTCGCTGAAGGTGTCGAGCGGGTAGATCACCCAGAGCGGACCCTTATCGCGCACGCGCATCGTCGCGCCGTTGTGTCGCGAGGCTAGAACAACCGTATATTTCTTCCAATCCTGCGCCGGAATGACGATCGAATAATCGTTGAGGGCGACGACGTCCGCCTCCTTCACCGGCCGCCCGCCGAGGGCTGCGATGGCGGAGAGGGTCGGACCCGAGAAGGTCTGGACGCCCTGGGTCCAAGGGGTCGATGTCTTGATCGTCGCCTGGGGCAGGGTGTCGAGGGCCTTGAGGTCGAGCGTCTCCGATTTCAGGACCTGGCCGTCGGCGGTCTTCCAATCGAGATCGAGGTCTTGGGCGAAGGCCGGCGGTGCGGCCGCGACGAGGGCGAGAGACGCACAAGCGAACGACACGAAGACGGCTAGAACTCTAACGAAGCGCATGATTGGCCCCTAGGCACGGGGGCCCCGCGGTCGTTTGCCCGCGTGCGCCGTGCTTCCACCGAGGGGGGAAGACTATCCCGGATCGGGTTGTGTCGGCACGAAGATGCTACCAGTTCGGCGCGTTCGGCGGACGAGAATGTTCCATTCTGGAAGCGAAATTGTGGGGTAAGGTGCGTAGGGCTTCCAAAGAAAGCCTCATTTGCTGCCGCCACCGCTCACGCTCCCGCCGCGTTCCCTCGAAAATGGAGGCGTCTGGCTTTGACAAGTTTTTGCGACGGCGGTCTGCTGCGAAGTCCGGCGCGCGCGATGCGGCGCCGCCTCGTGGTGGGAGAGATCGCGATGACGAAGACGAGCAGATCGAGCCGAATCCCGCTCCGCAGGCAGGCCGCCCGGATGCTGGCGACCTTACGCGACGCCGCCTCCTCTCTCGCGTCGTCGATGGTCGGCGCCTTCCACGTGCAGCGCAACCCGGCCTTGGTGCCCATCCGCATCCGCGCCGAGCGCCGTCCCCGGCAGGATTGAGACCAGCGTTTCCGTCAGACGCACGTGCCGCCGTGTCGCCGCCGCGTAGCGGTCCCCTTGGGATGGCGCCGTGAGGCGACGGTCGCTGCGCTTCCTTCTCCCCGATTACGGGGAGAAGGCCTTGCGACTTGCGGAGAGGCCTTTTCCATCGCCCGAAGCGGGGAGGGTGGGCGATCCGCGCCCTCCTGCCCCACACGCCCATGCGAGTGCGATCTCGGCCTCCGTCGCCCCGCTCCTCACGGGTGCTTGGCGAGCCAGGCCTTCATCTCGGCGATCTCCTTCTCCTGCGCCGCGACGATCGCGGAGGCGAGGCGGCGGATCTCCGGGTCCTTGCCGTATTTCAGTTCCACCTTGGCCATGTCGATCGCCCCCTGATGGTGCGCGATCATCATCCGCACGAAATCCCGGTCGGGATTGCCGGTCGGCTTGACGTCCATCGCTCCCATCATCCGCTGGTTCGCGGCGTCGAGCGCCTTGTCGGCCGCGGAGCCGCCAGGGGTGCTGTCGCCATGGGCCATGGGCATCTGACCCATAGTGTCGCCCATCGGCATGGTGCCGCTGTTGCTCGCCTGGGCGAAGGCCGCCGCGGGGGCGAGGGCGATCGCGGCCGCGAGGGCAAGGCCGGCGATAGCTGGCCGGCGCGAATGCCGGGGGACGGATGCGTTCGTCATGATGATCTCCTGGGCAGAGGGGGGCGGGGGCGGCGCTCAGGCGGCCTGGCTCGGTTCGTAGCCGGCGTCGCGGATCGCGGCCGCGATCGGCGCCGCAGCGCCGGCCTCGACGCCTTCGACGACGACCGTCTTGGTGGCGAGGTCGACGGCGACGCGCGCGCCGGGGGCGGCTTCGAGCACCGCGTCGCGCACCGCGCGCTCGCAATGGGAACAGCTCATGTCGGGGACGGTGAAGGCGAGCATCGTGCAATTTCCTCCTCGGGCGGACGTCGATCGCCCGTTCGATGCGAAGGTGGGGCTTCCCACCATGGCAAGGTCAAGGGGGGTGAGGCGGCGGCACGAGCGCGAGAAATAGCCCGGCACCGGGACCGACGCGCCCTTGACCTTCCCATCATGGGAACCCTTATCTGAGCTGGGCACCCGCCTCCTGCGGAAGGAGTGCCGCCATGAACGCGATCTCAGAGACCTCCCAGGGTCATGCGCCCGCCAAACCCGCCGCCCGGCTCGGCTTCGCCATCGAAGGCATGACCTGCGCCTCCTGCGTGCGCCGGGTCGAGAAGGCGATCCGCGCCGTGCCGGGCGTCGCCGACGTCTCCGTCAATCTCGCCACCGAACGCGCCGACGTGGTGTTCGCCGGCCGGCCCGACGCCGCGGCCGTCGCGGCCCGCATCGAGAAGGCCGGCTACAAGGCCGCGCCCGTCGAGGACCCGGCCGTCGCCGAAGCGCGCCGGCAGGCGGCGGCGCGGCGGGAGGGCTTTCACGCGCTCATCGCGGCCGCGCTGTCGCTGCCGCTCGTCGTTGCGATGATCGGCCACGCGCTCGGGCTGCCGTGGATGCTGCCGGCGTTGGTCCAGCTCGTGCTGGCGACGCCGGTCCAGGTCTGGCTCGGCGCGCGTTTCTACAAGGCGGGCTTCGCCGCGCTCCGCGCCGGCAGCGGGAACATGGACCTGCTCGTCGCGCTCGGCACCTCCGCGGCTTACGGGCTCAGCCTCTATCTGATCGCGGTCGGCCGCCCCCATGCGCTCTATTTCGAGGCCTCGGCGGTCGTCATCACCCTCGTCCTCGTCGGCAAGTGGCTGGAAGGACGGGCCAAGCGCCAGACCGGCGCGGCGATCCGGGCTCTGACGGCGCTCGCGCCGGCGACCGCTCGGGTGCGCCGCGACGGCCGCGAGGCGGAGATCCCGGCGAGCGCCGTCGTCGTCGGCGACCGCGTCGTGGTGCGGCCGGGCGAGCGCATTCCCGTCGATGGACGGGTGCTCGCGGGGGCGAGCGAGGTCGACGAATCCCTCGTCACCGGCGAAAGCCTGCCGGTCGCCAAGGGCGAGGGCGACCGCGTCATCGGCGGGGCGCTCAACGGCGTCGGTCTCCTCGAGATCGAGGCGACGGCGGTCGGCGCGGAGACGACGATCGCCCGCATCGTCCGGCTGGTCGAGGATGCCCAGGCCTTCAAGGCACCGATCCAGCGCACGGTCGATCGGGTCAGCGCGGTGTTCGTTCCGGTGGTGGTGGTGATTGCCCTGCTCACCCTCGTCGGCTGGCTCGTCGCCGGAGCGGGGGTGGAGACGGCGATCCTGAACGCCGTCGCCGTTCTCGTCATCGCCTGCCCGTGCGCCCTCGGTCTCGCCACGCCCGCCGCCGTGATGGCCGGTACTGGCGCCGCGGCGCGGGCGGGCATCCTCATCAAGGACGCGGCGGCGCTCGAGGTCGCCCCCCACATCGGCACCGTCGTGTTCGACAAGACGGGGACCCTGACGGAGGGCAAGCCCGACCTCGGCGATCTGATCCCGGCGCCGGGCGAGGATCGCCGCGGGCTCCTCGCGCTTGCGGCCGGCGTGCAGGCGGGCAGCGAGCATCCCCTCGCCAAGGCCGTGGTCGCTGCTGCGGACGCCGAGGGCGTGACCTTGCCCGCCGCCACCGGCGTCCACGCCCTCGCCGGGCGGGGCGTCGCCGGCTGGATCGAGGGGCGGGAGGTCCGCATCGTCAGTGCCGCCGGCCTCGCCGATCTCGGCCTCGTGCCGGCCGATCTCGCGGCGGCGGCCAAGACGCGGTCCGAAGCGGGGCAGACGGTCTCCTTCATCGCGGAGGCGAACCCGCCGCGGCTCCTCGGGCTCCTCGCTTTCGGCGACAGGCCGCGGGCCTCCGCCGCCGTCGCGATCGCCCAACTGAAGGCGCGCGGCATCCGGACGATGATGCTGACGGGGGACAATCGCGGCGCCGCCGCGGCGGTCGCCCTGGCCTTGAAGCTCGATCGCTTCGAGGCGGAGGTGCTGCCGGAGGACAAGGCGGCCGCCATCGCCCGCATCAAGGCCGAGGGCGACAAGGTCGCGATGGTCGGCGACGGCATCAACGACGCGCCGGCGCTCGCCGCCGCCGATCTCGGCATCGCCATGGCGAGCGGCACCGACGTCGCCATGCAGGCGGCGGCGATCACCCTGATGCGCGGCGACCCCCGCCTCGTCGCGGCGACCCTCGACATCGCCGCGCGTACCTCGACGAAGATCGTGCAGGGCCTGTTCTGGGCCTTCTTCTACAACGTGATCGGCATTCCGCTCGCCGCGCTCGGCCTCTTGAATCCGGTCGTCGCCGGCGCGGCGATGGCCTTGTCGAGCGTCAGCGTAGTGGCGAACGCCCTGCTCCTCGGCACCTGGCGGCCTGCGCTGCCGCCGGTGCGGGACGGGGCGAACCCGGAGAGTGGACGATGAACATCGGTGCGGCGGCCGCGGCCTCGGGCGTTTCGGCCAAGATGATCCGCTATTACGAGGCGAACGGGCTCATTCCGGCGGCGGACCGGTCCGAGGCGGGCTACCGCCTCTATTCGGACCGGGACGTCCATACCTTGCGTTTCATCCGCCGGGCCCGCGATTTCGGCTTCAGCATGGCCGAGATCGCGGATCTCATTTCGCTGTGGCGGGACGAACGGCGGGCGAGCGCCGACGTGCGCCGCATCGCGCTCAGCCATGTCGAGGATCTCGAGGCGCGGGCCGCGGCGCTTCTCGCCATGAGCCGGACGCTGCGTCACCTCGCCTCGTGCTGTCACGGCGACGGCCGGCCGGATTGCCCGATCCTGGACGATCTCGCCGGGGATGTCCTCCCCGGCGCGCCTCTGCGGCGGGCCGCGCGGGATGTCTCTCACGACGGGGTTTGAAGAGGCAGGCTTACCAGCGGTGGCCCCAGCCGCCATAGCCGCCGCCCCAGCCACCGTATCCGCCGCCCCAACCACCGCGCCAGCCGCCACCCCAGCCCGGGCCCCAGCCCGGACGGGCCCATCCGCCGCCCCAGCCGGGACCACCCCATCCGGGACCCCAGCCCGGGCCGCCCCAGCCATAGCGCCAGCGGTTGGCGTACCAGGGCTGGCCGACATAATAATTGTCCCAGTAGGAACCGATCGAGAAGGTGACGACCGGCACGCCGACGACGGGGGCATAAGTCGGCACGTAGGCCCGCTGGCTTTGATAGGCGACGCGCAGATAGCGCTGTGCCATCCAGCCGCGGGCGGCGCCCCATTGCACGTCGCACCAGGAATAGCCGGCGGTGCAGCCGTACATGGTGATCGGGCTCCCGGCGGGGATCACCGTCACGGCGGGATAGCGCGTGCTCGGCCCGGCGCGCAGGTTGACGCTCGCGACCACCCAGCCCGGCGCTGCCGCGACCGCCGCGGGCGCCGCCGCCGTCACGCAGCCGGCGAGCAGGAAGGCGGCTGCGGGCGCGGCTGCGATCGCCGCCGCCGGTCGGAGGCGGCCGCCGGTCCGACGGATGGCGGCGCGCGAGAGCGGGCGCGTGAGGGCGCGCACGGCCTTTGCGAACGGCACGGACTTCGAGAACGGCTCCGACTTCGAGAACGGCTCCGACATGGGTTTTGCACTCCGGGCGGGGCTCCAGCGGACGCCTCGACGGCGACCCCTCGGCCCGAGCATCACCGGGCCTTAGGCCGGTCCCGCTGAACCGCTGCTGAATAAAGCGCCGAACCCCTGCCGGTTCCTTCGGCAGCCTGATCGCGCCCTGTCCATTACGGCATTTCCGTGCTTGACTTTGAGGAGAGAGCCGCCTTAATAACTCATAGTGAATTAATAAAAGCAGCGCCGATGACGGTGCGCGGATGAGTGGGGAGGAAAGGGCGTGAGGCTGCGACCGGTCCGGTCGGGGCAGGGGGCGAATTCAGCCCAGCTTCGCCAATTCAACGAACGCGCGGTCCTGCAATATCTTCGGCGCCTCGGCGAGGCTTCGAAGGCGGATCTGGCGCGGGCGGCCGGCCTCACCAACAACGCCATCGGCATGCTGATCCGCGAGCTCGAGGAACTGGGTCTCGTGCGCGATCTCGGCAAGAAGCGCGAGGGCCGCCGCGGCCAGCCGGCGACGCTCCTGAGCCTCGATCCGCGCGGCGCCTTCTCGATCGGCGTGCGGCTCGACCGCGGCCGCACCGAAGTCGTGCTGTGCGATTTCAACGGCACCCTGCTCGCCCGCCACAGCCACGAGATCGTGCTGCCGCCTCCCGAAGAGGCGCTCGAGATCGTCGCCGGCGATGTTCGTCACCTCATCACGCGGCTGTCCGACGAGGACCGGCCGCGGCTGACTGGCATCGGGCTCGCCCAGCCCTTCAATCTCGGCGCCTGGCTGCGCGAGCTCGAACTCCCGCGCGAGACCTTCGCCCGCTGGGACGAGGTCGATTTCGCGGCGATGCTCCAGGACGCGACCGGGGTCGAGGTCTTCCTCGAGAACGACGGCAATGCGGCGGCGATCGCCGAGCTCCTCTACGGCACCGGCCGCGAGGAGGACGATTTCCTCTATCTCTTCATCGGTCCCGCGATCGGCGGCGGCATCGTGCTCGGCGGCGATTGCCTGCGCGGCGCCCACGGCAATGCGGCCGACGTCGCGGTGATGCCGGTGCCGCCGTCCGAGCTCGCCTCGGTGCGCGACCATCCGCTGGGCGACATCTTGATCGCCCGCGCCTCGCTCAATTCGCTGTTCCGCCACCTGCGCTGGAGCGGCGTCGCGGTGCCCGACCAGACGGCCTTCGCGACCACCGTCGCCGCCGCCTCGGGCCGCGCCGACGGGCCGGTCGCCGAATGGATCGAGGACTGTGTCGCGGCCTTGTCGGTGTCGGTGCGCTCGATCGTCGCCACCATCGACGTGCCCACCGTCGTCATCGATTCCGACCTGCACGGCTGGGTTCTCGATGCCATCGTGACGCGGCTCACCGAGCGGCTCGCCGCCGACATGGCGGAAGCCCGCACCCCGCCGCGGCTGGTGCACGGGCGGTTCGGCTCGGATGCCGGCGCGCTCGGTGCCGCCGCCGTCCCGCTCTTCTTCAATTTTGCCCCGCGTTCTTCGCTCCTCACCGGAGCCGGAGGCGCCTATGCCGAGGAGGCCAAGCATGTCGCCGCGGAATGACGAGGCCGCCGATTCCTCCGCGCCCGTCCTGGAGATGAAGTCGATCTCCAAGACCTTCGTGGCGGTTCGCGCGCTTCGCGACGTGTCGCTGTCCGTTCGCCGTGGCGAAATCCACGCGCTGATGGGCGAGAACGGCGCCGGCAAGTCGACGCTGATGAAGATCCTGTCGGGCGCCTATCAGGCCGACCCGGGCGGCGAGATCCGCATCGACGGCAAGCCGGTGACGATCGCCGGGCCGCTCGCCGCCAAGGCGCTCGGCATTGCCGTCATCTATCAGGAGCTCTCGCTCTCCCCGAACCTGACGGTCGCCGAGAACATCTATCTCGGCCGCGAGCCGAAGCGTGGCGCCCTCGTCGATCGCGCCGCGATGCAGGCCGGCTGCCAGGAGGTGCTGACCCGCCTCGGCGCCACCTTCAAGCCGCAGACGATCGTCGCCACCCTGTCGATCGCCGAGCGCCAGCTTGTCGAGATCGCCCGCGCGCTCCACGCCGACGCCCGCATCCTGGTGATGGACGAGCCGACCACCACGCTCTCCTCGCGCGAGACCGACCGGCTGTTCGACCTCATCCGCAAGCTGCGCGCCGAAGGCCTCGCCATCATCTACATCTCCCACCGCATGGCGGAGATCTACGAGCTTGCCGACCGCTGCTCGGTGCTGCGCGACGGCGCCTATGTCGGCACCCTCAGCCGGGACGAGCTGTCCGCCGAGAGCCTCGTCAAGATGATGGTCGGCCGCGACCTGTCGGGCTTCTACACCAAGGACCACGACGCCCATCCGCCCACCCATTCCGGCCGCGAGGTGCTCGCGGTCGAGCACATGTCGGACGGCAAGCGCGTCCACGATTGCAGCTTCGTGCTCTGCGAGGGCGAGGTGCTCGCCATCGCCGGCCTCGTCGGTTCGGGCCGCACCGAGCTTGCCCGCCTGATCTTCGGCGCCGACCGCCGTACCTCCGGCACCGTCCGCCTCGCCGGCCAGACGATCTCCATCCAGACGCCGGGCGACGCCATCGCCGCCGGCATCGTCTACCTGACCGAGGACCGCAAGGCGCAGGGCCTGCTCCTCGACATGACCGTCTCCGAGAACATCAACCTGATGATCATCGGGCCGGATTCCCATGCCGGCTTCCTCGATCTCGGCAAGGCGCGCCAGCGCGCGCGGGATGCGATCCGCTCGCTCTCGATCCGCGTCGCCCACGAGAAGGTCACGGTCGGGTCGCTGTCGGGCGGCAACCAGCAGAAGGTGCTCCTGTCGCGCCTCCTCGAGATTCGCCCGAAGGTCCTGATCCTCGACGAGCCGACCCGCGGCGTGGACATCGGCGCCAAGTCCGAAATCTACAAGATCATCGACGGCCTCGTGAAAGAGGGCATCGGGGTGATCGTGATCTCGAGCGAGCTGCCCGAGGTCGTCGGTCTCGCCGACCGCGTGCTGGTCATGCGCGAGGGGGTGATCGAGGGGGAGGTCGGGGCCGCAGCGGCATCCCGGTCACGCAGGAAGCCATCATGAATTTCGCAACCGGCGTGCACCGCGCCGAAGCGGCAGCGGTCTGAACGGAGAGAGCGATGAGCCAGATTTCCACCGGCGCGGCGAGCGCCAAGTCGAGCGCGGACGAACGTCGCCGCCGCATGCACGCCCTGATCCGGACCGTCGGCATGCTGCCGATGCTGATCCTGATCTGCATCATTTTCGCCGCGCTGTCCGGCCGCTTCCTGACGCTGCAGAACCTCTCGATCGTCATGCAGCAGGCGGCGATCAACACCGTGCTCGCCTCGGGCATGACCTTCGTCATCCTGACCGGTGGTATCGACCTCTCGGTCGGCTCCATCCTCGCCGCCTCGGCGATGGTCGCGGTGATGGCCTCGCTCCTGCCCGACATCGGCTTGATCGGCATTCCGGCGGCGCTCGCGATCGGCCTCGTGTTCGGTCTCGCCAACGGCGCGCTGATCGCCTTCCTGCGGTTGCCGCCGTTCATCGTCACGCTCGGCTCGCTCACCGCGGTGCGCGGCGTGGCCCGCCTGCTCGGTCAGGACACCACGGTGTTCAACCCGCAGCTTCCGTTCGCCTTCATCGGCAACGGCTCGCTGTTCGGCGTGCCGTGGCTCGTCGTCATCGCGCTCGCGGTCGTTTTCCTGTCGTGGATCATCCTACGACGCACCGTGCTCGGCGTGCACATCTACGCCGTCGGCGGCAATCCGGACGCCGCGCGCCTCTCCGGCATCAAAGTGTGGTGGGTGCTGCTCTTCGTCTACGGCATGTCGGGCCTGATGTCGGGCCTCGGCGGCGCCATGTCGGCGGCCCGCCTCTATGCCGCGAACGGCGTGCAGCTCGGCGTCTCCTACGAGCTCGACGCCATCGCCGCGGTCATCCTCGGCGGCACCTCGTTCGTCGGCGGCATCGGCTCGATCTGGGGCACGCTCATCGGCGCCCTCATCATCGCCGTGTTGTCGAACGGCCTGATCCTGACCGGCGTCCCGGACGTCTGGCAGTACATCATCAAGGGTCTGATCATCATCGGGGCCGTGGCGCTCGACCGCTACCGCCTGTCGGGCTCGGCCCGGACCTGACCCTCACCCCTTTTCTACCGGCGTGCGCGGAATTCTGGTCGCCGTGCGCGCTCCCATAACGACCAGGGAGGAAGTCGACATGCTGAAGAAGATGCTCCTCGCCGGCGCCGCCATCGCCCTCACCCTCGGCGGCGCTCAGGCGAAGGACCTCAACAAGATCGGGATCTCGCTGGGCTCGCTCGGCAACCCGTTCTTCATCGCGCTCGCCAACGGTGCCACCGCCGAAGCCAAGAAGATCAACCCGAACGTCGAAGTGACGACGGTCGGCTACGATTACGACCTCGGCAAGCAGTTCACCCAGATCGACAACTTCATCGCCGCCGGCGTTGACCTCATCCTCCTGAACCCGGGCGATCCGAACGCCATCGAGCCGGCGATCAAGAAGGCCCAGGCGGCCGGCATCCCGGTCGTCGCCGTCGACACCGCCGCCAAGGGCGCCGACGCGACCGTGACGACGAACAACATCCAGGCCGGTGCCATCGCCTGCCAGTTCATCGTCGACAAGCTCGGCGGCAAGGGCAACGTCATCATCGAGAACGGCCCGCAGGTGTCGTCGGTGATCGACCGCGTGAAGGGCTGCCAGGAGACCTTCGCCAAGTCGCCGGACATCAAGGTTCTGTCGTCGGACCAGGACGGCAAGGGCTCGCGTGACGGCGGTCTGGCGGTCGCCCAGTCGCTGCTGACCCGCTTCGACGACGTGAAGGCGATCTTCGCCATCAACGATCCGCAGGCGATCGGCACCGACCTCGCCGCCAAGCAGCTCGGCCGCACCGGCATCATCATCACCTCGGTTGACGGCGCGCCGGACATCGAGGCGGCCCTCAAGGGCGACACGATGATCCAGGCCTCCGCGAGCCAGGACCCTTACGTGATGGCCCAGAAGGCCGTGGAGATCGGGAACGAGATCCTCCAGGGCAAGAAGCCGGCCGAGTCGATCCTGCTCATGGATTCGAAGCTCGTGACCCGCGACAACGTCAACGACTACAAGGGCTGGACCTCGCCGCGCTGAGCCGCGACGAGCCTCGCCTATCGCGATCTCGCGCCGCCCTTCGGGGCGGCGCTTGTCGTTTGGGGGAGCCTTTCGCTCCGTTCAAAGCCATCTGATCGTCCACGCGCCGGCGCTGGCAGGCCGCGCGGCGCGGGTCTATATCCTGGCGCCAAGCCCCGATCCTGGTGCCAAGTCTCGATCCTGGCGCCAAGTCCCGATCCTGGCGCCAAGTCCCGCCTTCAGCCTTTCACCGGAGTCCTTCCCATGCAGAAGCGCAAGCTCGGCCGGTCCGGCCTCGAAATCGCGCCGCTCGTGTTCGGCGGCAACGTCATCGGCTGGACGGCCGACGAGGCGACCTCGTTCTCCCTGCTCGACGCCTTCGTCGATGCCGGCTTCGACATGATCGACACGGCGGACGTCTATTCGCGCTGGGCGCCGGGCCATGTCGGCGGCGAATCCGAGACGGTGATCGGCAAGTGGCTCAAGGCGCGTGGCCGGCGCGACCGGGTGCTGATCGCGACCAAGGTCGGCTCCGACATGGGCGAAGCGGGCAAGGGGCTCTCGGCGAAGCACATCGCCTCCGCCGTCGAGGCGTCGCTGAAGCGGCTCCAGACGGATTATATCGACCTCTACCAGACCCATTGGGACGATCCGGAGACCCCGATCGAGGAGACGCTCGGCGCCTATCAGCGCCTCGTCGAGGCGGGCAAGGTCAGGGCGATCGGCACCTCGAACTTCACGCCCGAGCGGCTCAAGGCCTCGCTGGAGATTTCCGCCGCGAAGGGCTGGCCGCGCTACGAGACGCTCCAGCCCGAATACAACCTCTATGACCGCGAAGGCTTCGAAGCGGGCCTGCGCGATGTCGCGATCGCCGAGGACATCGGCGTCATCACCTATTTCTCGCTCGCCTCGGGCTTCCTCACCGGCAAGTACCGGAGCGAGGCGGATTTCGCCAAGAGCGTGCGCGGCGAGGACATGGGCAAATATCTGAACCCGCGCGGCCTACGCATCCTCGCGGCGCTCGACGCCGCGGCGGCCGAGCACGGCGCGACGCCGACCGAGATCGCGCTCGCCTGGGTGATGGCGCAGCCCGGCGTGACGGCGCCGATCGCAAGCGCGACCTCGCTCGCCCAGTTCGCCGCTCTCGCCAAGTCGGCGCGACTGAGCCTGTCGACCGAGACGATCGCCGCGCTCACCGAAGCGAGCGCCTGAGCCTTCGAGAGGTGTCGGGGGGGCGATTGTTGCCCGCCCGTGAAGACTTCTTTTATCGGCAGGGTGTGATTCCCCTCTGGCCGCGGTTGGGGGTCGCGGACTATGGTGCTGCCCGCCGTCCGCGCCGCGCGAGCGGCCCCGAGGAGGGACCGGACGCCGCCGCGCCGCACCCTCACGCTCCGACATCCAGGGAAGACGTCCGATGAAGCTCCTCCGCTATGGCCCGGCCGGTCAGGAACGCCCCGGCATCCTCGATTCCGAAGGCCGGATCCGCGATCTCTCCGCCCACGTCACCGACATCGCGGGGACCGTGCTGAGCGACGAAGGGCTCGCCCGCCTCGCCGCCATCGATCCGGCCTCGCTGCCGCTGGTCGAGGGCACGCCGCGTTACGGCGCCTGCGTCGCCGGCACCGGCAAGTTCATCTGCATCGGCCTCAATTATTCCGACCACGCGGCCGAGACCGGCGCCACGGTGCCGCCCGAGCCGATCATCTTCATGAAGGCGACCTCGGCGATCGTCGGCCCGAACGACAACATCGAGATCCCGCGCAATTCGCTGAAGACGGATTGGGAGGTCGAACTCGGCGTCGTCATCGGCAAGCACGCGAAATATGTGAGCGAGGCCGATGCCCTCGACCACGTCGCCGGCTATGCCGTCATCAACGACGTCTCCGAGCGCGCCTTCCAGACCGAGCGGCACGGCCAGTGGACCAAGGGCAAGTCCGCCGACACCTTCGGCCCGACCGGCCCGTGGCTCGTCACCCGCGACGAGGTCGCCGACCCGCAGAACCTCAAGCTCTGGCTCGAGGTCAACGGCAAGCGCGTCCAGGACGGCACCACCGCGACGATGGTCTACGGCGTGCGCTATCTCGTGTCCTATCTCTCGCAGTTCATGTCGCTGCATCCCGGCGACATCATCTCGACCGGCACCCCGCCGGGCGTCGGCATGGGCATGAAGCCGCCGACCTACCTCAAGGCCGGCGACACCATCCGCCTCGGCATTGAGGGTCTCGGCGAGCAGAACCAGACCGTCGTCCAGGGCTGAGGCCTTGGCGAACCGGACACCGGCGCGCCAGCGGGCGCGCCGCACTCTTCCCGAAAGCCGGCGGATCGTCCCGCCGGCTTTCTTCGTTTGCGGCGCTTCAAAGACGGAAAATCAGACATCGCCGGCGGGTGGGTCGCCGTCTTCGCCCGGCTTGGTGCCGACGATGAGGTCGGCGAACAGGCGCACGACATTGTCGCCGCTGGCGCCGCCGTTCGTCGGCGGGGTGACGTCGTCGTTCGAGACCGCGCCGTTCGCCTCCAGCACCGCGTATCCATGCACCATCGACCAGGCCGCGAGGGCCCGCTCGGACGCCTGGCTCTGTGGCACCGCGCGTGCGACCGCCTGCTTCAGCACCTCGTAGCTGCCCTTCGAGGCCTCGAACGCGGAGGGGTGCTCGCGCAGCCTGACGACGTCGTGGGAGAACATGAGCTGGAACAGTGCGGGGCTCTCCCGCGCGAAGCGAAGGTAGACTTCGCCGGTCTTCGCCAGCAGCTCACGGGGGTCGTTGGTGCCGGCGACCGCGAGGAGTTCCTGGGTCAGCCGCTCGAAGCCCTGTTTGGCGAGCTCGGCGAGCAAGTCCGCCTTTCCCTCGAAATGATTGTAGGGTGCCTGCCGCGACAGCCCCGCCGTCTCGGCGATGGCGCGCAGCGACAAGGCCGAAATCTGCCCGTTGTTCAACAGCCGCTCCGCCGCAGCGAGAAGGGCGCTGCGGGCATTGCCGTGATGATAGGGAGCGGTCGGCACCTCGGGCATGAAGTTGCCTTAATTCAAAATGTTGACGCTGTCACGATCCTGTATATGTTGACGCCGTCAATATCGCCCGGGCTGACCGCGCGGCCCATTGACGATCGGCCGAGGCTCTCCATGATCCGGGTTCACCACCTCAACGAGTCCCGCTCGCAGCGGATCCTATGGCTGTTCGAGGAACTCGGCCTCGAATATGAGGTTGTCGGCTATCGGCGCAATCCCAAGACCTATCGGGCGCCGGCCGCGCTGCGGCGGCTGCATCCCCTCGGCAAGGCGCCGATCGTCGAGCAGGACGGCGAGGTTCTGGCGGAGACGGGGGCCATCATCGAGGCGTTCGTGGAGCGCCACGGCCCGCAGCTCGCCCCGGCGACCGCCTACCGCACCTATCGCTATTGGATGCACTATGCCGAGGGGTCGCTGATGCCGCAGCTTCTCCTCAAGCTTGTCGTGGACAAGCTCGGGCCGCTCGGCTGGCCGTTGCGGCGCATGATGCGCGAACAACTTGATCTCCACCTCGACTTCATCGAGGGGGAGATCGGCAAGCGGGTGTGGCTGACGGGAGACCATTTCTCCGCCGCCGACATCATGATGAGCTTTCCGCTCGAGATCGCGATGAGGCGCGCCGGGCCCGGGCCGTCCCGTCCCAACATCGCCCGGCTCGTCGCGGCGATGCAGGCGCGGCCGGCTTATCAACGCGCCATGGTGCGCGGCGGCGACGCCCTCGCCGCCGTTTGAGCGGGGGGCGGGCTCGAGCCCCCCGCCATCGTCACTTCGCGAAGATCTGCGACATGTCGGCGAAGGCCTTGAACTCGAGCGCGTTGCCGGCCGGGTCGAGGAAGAACATGGTCGCCTGCTCGCCGACCTCGCCCTTGAAGCGGATATAGGGCTCGATCACGAAGGAGATGCCGGCGGCCCTGACCCGTTCGGCGAGCGCTTCCCAATCGGGCATCGTCAGCACCACGCCGAAATGCGGCACCGGCACGTCGTGGCCGTCGACCGGGTTGTGATGCGCGCCCTCATCGCCCGGCGCCTTCGGCTTGTAATGGGCGACGATCTGGTGGCCGAACAGGTCGAAATCGATCCAGGTGTCGGCGCTGCGCCCCTCTGGGCAGCCGAGCACGGTGCCGTAGAAGTGGCGCGCCGCGACGAGGTCGTCGACCGGAAAGGCGATGTGGAACGGGGTGAGGGCGGTCATCGGTTGAGCCTCCGGGCTGGGCGGCGACGCCACGGCCGCAGCGGGAGCAGCGGCCGGCGAACGCAGGAACGATGCGCCCGATGGAACCGGCACGGCGCCGGCTTGACAAGCGATATCTCCGCCGCGTTCCATGAGCTTATCTCATGGAATGAGCGAGCGGGGTCCCGACCGTGGCGGATGTGCGCGCGCCCTCCCTGAATGCCGTGCGGGCGTTCGTCCATGCCGGGCGGCGGCTCAGCATCTCGGCCGCCGCGCGCGAGCTCAACGTCACCCAAGGGGCGGTGAGCCGGCTGGTCCAGGCGCTCGAGGACGATCTCGGGGTGCCGCTCCTTGTCCGCGCCGGCCGCGGCGTCGCCTTCACCCCGGAGGGCGAGGCCTATCATCGCCAGGTCTCGCCGGCCTTGGAGCAGATCGAGGCGGCGAGCCGGTTCGTCCATCACGCCGGTCGGTCCGGACTGCTCTCGATCAGCGCGATGCCGACCTTCGCCATGCGCTGGCTGGTGCCGCGGCTCGCCGCCTTTCGCGACACCCATCCCGAAATTCTCGTTGCCGTGACGAGCGGCGACGGTCCGGTCGATTTCGTCGCCGAGCGCGCCGATCTCGCGATCCGCTACGGGACCCCGCCGTTCGGTGGTGCCGCCTTCGAAAAACTCATGGATGAGGAGGTCGGGGTGGTGAGCGCTCCGGCCCTCGCCGGGCCCGCCATCCGGGGCCCGGCCGATCTGCCCCGCGAGCGGCTTCTGCGTCATGCCACCCGCCCGGGCGCGTGGGCGGCGTTCTTCGCGGCCCATGGCGCCGCTGCGCCGGAACCGGCGCAGACCGCGTCGTTCGAGCACTTCTTCATGCTCGCCGAGGCGGCCGCGGCCGGCATGGGCTACGCCCTCGTACCGCTGTTCCTCGTCGGCGACGAGCTCGCCCGCGGCCGTCTCGTCCAGGCGATCCCGCAGACCCACCGGCCCGCCGGCGGCTATTATCTGATCGTGCGCCCCGGCACCGAGCGTCTTGCGCGTGTCGGCGTCTTCACCGCCTGGCTGCGCCGCGAGGCCGCTGCCGGCTGACGCGCGTCACGGCGCGGCATGAGGCGCGAAGCGGCGGCGATAATCGCCCGGGGTGAGGCCGGTGATGCGCTGGAACACCTTGCGGAACGCGCCGGCGTCCTCGTAGCCGACCGCCCAGGCGATCTGCTCGATCGTGGTCCCGCCGACTTCGAGGAGGCTGCGCGCCCGGCCGATCCGGAGGCGCTGGCAATAATCCGTGGGCTTCAGCCCCGTCGCCTTCTGGAAGCGGCGCAGGAAGGTGCGCGCCTCGAGCCCGGCGCAGGCGGCCATGGCGGCGAGCGTGACGCCGCGCGCGCCGTTGCCCTGCAGCCAGTGCTGCACCTTCAGGATCGCGGCGTCGCGGTGATCGAGCCGGGGCGAAAACGGGCTGTAATAGCGCTGCTCCCGGCCCGGCGGGTCGATCAGGAGATAGCGCGCGGTCTCGATCATCAACTCCGGGCCGAGCAGGCGGTCGACGAGGCGCAGGCCGAGATCGGTCCAGGCCATCAGGCCGCCCGCGGTGAGGATGTCGCCGTCGTCGACGATGAGCTTGTCGATGGCGAGATCGACGCGGGGGAAGCGGGTGCGAAACTCGTCTTCGAGCGCCCAATGGGTCGTCGCGGTGCGGCCGTCGAGCAGGCCGGTGCCGGCGATGACGAAGGCGCCGGCGCACACCGAGGCGAGCGTCGCCCCGGCATCGTGGCGCGCGGCGAGCCAGGGCGCGAGCGCGGCGCTGAGCTCCGGCGTCGGCGAGGCGCCGAGGCTCGGCGGCGCCACGATGGCGACGGGCGCGCCGGCGGCGTCCGGCGCGGTGTCGAACACCCGGGTGGGCGCCGCGGCGCCGTCCGCGGCCTCCCAATGGCTGATGCGCAGCGGGGCGGGGCGGCTCTCGTCCTCGCCGGTCGCCACCAGATTGGCGACCCGGAACAGGTCGGTCAGGCCGTGGATCGCGGCGGCTTGGGCGCCGGGATAGAGGAGGAGGCCGATCTCGGCGGGGCCTGTCTCGCCGGGGCCTGGGTGAGTGGGGCGTGCGGTCTCAACCATCTGTCAGTTCCGGCCCGAAGATTGTCGTTTTCGCCAATCCGCACCATGGCCCGGGCGCGCTATTGCGTCGAGGGTCATCCGAGACCGAAGGGATTGAGACCATGAGCGATCGCGCTTTGATCGTCGTCGACATTCAGAATGATTATTTCCCCGGCGGCCGCTGGCCGCTCGTCGGCGTCGAGGCGGCCGCCGACAACGCCGCCGCCGTGCTCGCGGCGGCGCGCGCCGCGGGCGATCTCGTCGTCTTCATCCGCCACGAATTTCCCGACGCCGCGACCGCGCCCTTCTTCGCGCCGGGCTCGGACGGTGCCGCGATCCACCCCAAGGTGGCGAACCGGGCCGACGAGCCGGTGGTGGTGAAGCAGGAGGTCAACGCCTTCAAGGGGACCGATCTCAAGGCGATCCTCGACGGCAAGGGCATCGCCAAGGTGACCGTGCTCGGCAGCATGAGCCACATGTGCGTCGATGCGGCGACGCGCGCGGCCTCCGATTTCGGCTACGCGGTGACCTTGATCCACGATGCTTGCGCGACCCACGATCTCGCCTTCGGCGGCGTCGAGGTGCCGGCCGCCTCGGTCCACGCGGCCTTCATGGAAGCGCTCGGGTCCTATGCGACGGTGATTTCGGCGGCGGAGTACCTCGCCGCGCCGGCCGAAGCGGCCTGAGTCCGAGCGGCGAGAGCGGCGCGGCCGTCGTCAGTTCCGGGCGACGGTCGCGCTGCTCGCGTCCTCGTCGACGCCGATCAGGTCGTCGATGCGCTTGCGTTCCTTCTGGAACGCCACGAGTTCCGCGCCGCGCAGTTCGCGCCCGCTCGGCAGGCGGATGCGCAGCGGATCGACCGGGGATTCGTTGATGTGCACTTCGTAGTGCAGATGCGGGCCGGTCGACAGGCCGGTCGAGCCGACATAGCCGATGACCTGGCCCTGATGGACCTTGGTGCCCGGCGCGATGCCGCTCGCGATGCCGGACATGTGGCCATAGCCGGTATCGTAGCCGTTGCCGTGTGAGATCAGCACCCAACGGCCGTAGCCGGATTTCCAGCCCGCTTCGGCGACCACGCCGTTGCCCGAGGCATAAACCGGTGTGCCGCGCGGGGCGGCCCAATCGACGCCCGGATGCATGCGGACATAGCCGAGGATCGGGTGGCGTCGCGCGCCGAAGCCGGAGCGGAAGATGCCGCCGGTGATCGGCTTGCGCATTAGGAATTGCTGGGCGCTCTTGCCCGTCCCGTCGAAGAAGTCGGTGCTGCCGCTGCGGTTCGAATGGAAGCGGTAGAAGCGCTTCTCGATGCCGCCGATCGTGAGCGAGGCGAACAGCACCTCGGGCGGGCCGTTCGACGCCGCGCCGTCCTCGTCGTCGGCATAGAACAGCTCGATCTTGTCGCCCTGGTGGACGTGGGCGTTGAAATCGACGCCGAAGGAGAAGAGGTGAACGAGCTCGTTCACCATCGTATCCGGCAGGCCCTGCTTCAAGGCCGTCTGATAGAGGCTGTTGTAGATCGTCGGCGTCTGGGAATCCGACGACACCTCGTCGCTGCCGCCGCCGTCGTTCGAGCCTTCGTCGACGAAATCGTCGAGCGGCTCTTCCGCCGCGACATAGTCGCCGTCGTCGTTGAGCGCGACGGTGCCGAGATGGGAGGTCGCGTCGTAGACGCTGACGCGCTCGGGGCGGAATTCGCCCGGCCGGCCCGGATCGGGACCGAGGCCGATGCGCAGCTTGTTGCCGGCGGAAATGCGGGTGACGGAGGCTTCCGACTTACGGAAGGCGCTGACGATCTCGTCGGCCTCGTCCTCGTCGGCGGAGTTCGCCATGAGGAGCTTCTTCAAGGTGTCGCCCTTCGCCGCGGTCACCACGATGTCGGCGGGCGGCTTCGGCGGCGTCTTGGTCGCGGTGTCGGGCGATCCCGTCTTGTTCAGGCTCGCCGCCGTCTTGGCGACCTCGGAGACGTTCTCCGGCACGATCTTGACGTTGCTGTCGAGCGAGGCCGTCTGCGTCTGCGGCGTCGCCATCAGCATCGAGAAGGAGGAGAAGCGGTTGGACGTGTCCGGCGCCTGGGCGCCGGCGAAGGCGCTCGCTTTGTCGGTCTGGAAGCGGCCGTCCTCGCGCACCAGTTCCTCGACCTCGTCGGAGGAGAAGCTGAGATCGGCGTCGAGGCCGGGATTGGCGACAGGGAAATCTTGGACGCTGAGCGTCACCTCGCCGTCCACCGCCGCACCGTAGATCGATTCCGCGGCGCCGTGATCGGGGAAGAGGTCCTGGTCGGAGAAGATCTTGAGCGGATCGAACGGCGGAATGTCGCTCGCGTCGATGTCGGTGCGGGTCTCGAGGGACGCGGTGAACTTGATGTAGGGCTTGGTGCGGATGAGGTCGCGGTCGCCCTGGCGCGTCACCGTGGAGACCTGGATGACCTCCTTGTTGGTGACCGGCTTCACCGGGGCGAGCATCCGGTCGCCCTTCTGGGCGCGCGCGACGTCGTCGCCTTGGCCCTGATCGCCGGCCTGTCCGCTTTGCGCCTGCGCGACGAGGTCCGCGTCGCTTGTCACCGCCGCAGAGGTGCGCCCATCGAGCGCCACGACCAGAGCGCCGCCCATCAGGAAGATCGAGGTGACGCCGGTGAGCACCGTGCCGAGCAGCCAGCGCAGGCTGATCGCGGTGCGGCCGGTGTCGGATTCCGTGGCACCGGCGACGAACAGAGGCGGCTCGTTGCCGAGCGCGATGACGGGTTCGGACCCGAGCCTCTGGCGTGCCTGCCCGTGCTTTCCTGCCTTCATGCCACCTGCCAGTTGTCCGATCGGACGGGCCGCAGGGCGCTTGCCCCAGGACCCCTTCCCGCGCACCGCGATGGCGCGCCGGGCCTCATCCGGTCATCTCTCCGACGCGGCGCCGCAACCCGGCGAACCACGAGCGATGTCGTCCGTGCCGACTCGAAAGGACCTCGGCACAGCCCAGCGGACCCTGGCCCCCGGACTGTGCCAAGTCAACGGGAACATCCCGTGCACATTCCGTAAGGTGCGGCCGCGGCCTGCGTTTCATGTCCTTGGCCGGCGAACGAACCGCCCTCTTTATGGGCGCGAGGATGGCGGCAATGAGGCGTCGTCCACAGGTCGCGGCGATAGACCTCGTCGGCGCACGCCTCCAGCGCCGGACCCTCGTGACAGCGCGCCGCGAAGCGGCTATCAACGTCGGGCGCGCACCTCTTGGGTGCCGCGGCCGTTCGGCCGTCGCGGGCGTAGTTCAGTGGTAGAACGACAGCTTCCCAAGCTGTATGTCGTGGGTTCGATTCCCATCGCCCGCTCCAATATTCTCCTCATCTAGTTCTGAAGGCAGCGGCGGGCTCTTGCGCAGGCGGCGCATGCGTCACGACCGCTCTGCGTATTGCAGCGTGTGGATGCAGGCCTCGGCATTTCCGCTAATGTCAGGTTGGGTACGCCTTGCCCCCTTAATTTCCGTAGCTACATTAATGATCGTCACGTTCGACCTTACCAAGCGGAACGTGACGCTCGCTGAGCGCGATTGGATTCTGCCGACGCGAGGGAGGTCTTTGCCGGCAGAACGTTCGATGCCGTCGACGATCGCTTTCCTGATCCGGAGACGCGCGTCACCATGGTCGGCAAGCTTCGGGGGCGGATCGCCGTTTTGGTCTGGACGGCGGTGCCGAGTGGGCGAGCCCACCATCTCGATGAGAAAGGCGAACAGCCGTGAGCAAGCCCGTTACGACGAGCACTTGGACTGATCCGGACGACGCGCCGGAGCTGTCCGATGCCTGGTTCCGGCAGGCCGAGCAGAACGAGGACGGCAGGCTGGTCAAACGTGGCCGTCCGCCGTTGGAGACGAAGAAGCAGCTCGTGTCGCTCCGTCTCGATCCCGACGTCATCGCCCGCTTCAAGGCCGACGGCCCCGGCTGGCAGGCGCGCATCAACGAGACCCTGCGCAAAGCGGTCGGGCTTTAGGCTCGACCGTGGATCGGCGCTCCGCGCCGAACGCTGCGTCAACGCCGTTCCGTCTTTGCGTCGGGCGGCGTCCGCTCTAAGGCTCGATCATGAGCGCGCACGAACAGAACTTGAGCGAAACCGCCGAGGCGGCCGGTGTGGCGAGCCTCGGCATGTACGATCTGCCGTGGCTGCAGGCCGCCAACGACCGGCTGTGGGTGGCGATCCGCGACCGTCTGCGCGGCGCCGGCCTCAGCGGCGTACCGGACCGGCTCGACCGCGCCCGTCCGCTCGATGCGATCTGGCACGATCCGAGCCTGCTCCTCGGCCAGACCTGCGGCTATCCGCTGCGCACCCGGCTCGACGGCGTGGTGCGCCTCGTCGCGACGCCGATCTACGCCTCGCCCTTCAGCGAGGGTGCCTTTCATCGCAGCGCCATCGTCGTCGCCCGCGGGGCGCCGTGGCGCAGCCTCGAGGATCTCCGCGGCCGCGTCGCCGCGGTCAACGGCTTCGACAGCAACACCGGCATGAACCTCTTCCGCCTCGCGGTCGCCCCGCTCGTCCAGGCTGGCGGTGGCCCGCCCTTCTTCGGCCGGGTCGTCGAGACCGGCGCTCATCTCGAAAGCCTCAAGGCCGTCGCTCAAGGGACAGCCGACGTCGCCGCGATCGACGGCGTCACCTACGGCCTCGTCCAGCGCCACCGCCCGGACCTTCTCGACAACATCGCGGTGCTGACGACCACGCGCATGAGCCCCGGCCTGCCGTTTATCACCGCGGCCTCGGCATCGGACAGCCACGTCGCCGCACTCCAGGCCGCGCTCGACGCCGTGGCGGCGGACCCGACGCTGGCCGACGTCCGGCACGAGCTCTGCCTCACCGGATTCGAGCGGATCGACGCCGCCGAATACGACCGCGTGCTGACCTACGAACGGATGGCCGAGAGAGCCGGCTATCCGGTGCTCGCCTGACGCGCTCCGCTCACGGCTTCGCCCGGTGGCGGGTGGCGACGCGCTCGGCCTCCTCGAAGAGCTGATCGACGAACACCGCGAGCAGGGCCACGACGATGGCGCCCTGCACCACGAAGGCCGGGTTGGAGCCCGACAGACCCTCGATGATCGGCGAGCCGAGGGTGAGCGCCCCGACGGTCGAGCCGATCGTGGCGGTGCCGATATTGATGACGACGGCGGTGCGCAAGCCCGTCAGGATCACCGGCAGGGCGATCGGCAATTCCACCCGCGCGAGCCGGCCGAGCGGCGTGAAGCCGACACCGTCGGCGGCCTGCCGCACCGAATCCGGCACGCCTGCAAGGCCCGTGACCGTCGTCTCGACGACCGGCAGCACGCCGTAGGCGACGAGGGCGATCAGCGTCGGAACCGCGCCGTAGCCCGTGGCCGGCACGGCGACCGCGAGCACCGCGGCGGGTGGGAAGGTCTGGCCGATGGCGACGATGCGGTCGACGATGCCGGCGAACTCGCGCCCCGGCGTCGTGGTGACGAACGCCCCGGCCGCGATGCCGACGACGGCGACGATCACGCTCGACACGGCGACGAGCGTGACGTGCGAGATGGTCAGGGTGAAGAACGAGGCGCGGCTGTAGACCGGCGTGCCGAGCTCCGGATACCAGGCGTGGAACCACGGCGCCGTCGCCGGCATGAAGGCGATGGCGGCGGCGAGCACGATCCCGATCCAGACGACCGGACGAACGGCGAGGGCGGACAGGCTCACGCGACGCGGGCCTCGACGAGGTCGGCGAGGCGCACCACCCCGACGATGCCGCGTGCGCCGTCGCTGACGGGGAGACTTCGGGCGCCGCGGGCGATCATCAGGCCGAGCGCTTCGTCGAGCGAGGCGGAGGCGGCGACCGGCTCGCCCTCCGGCGCAACCTCGCGGCGCACGCGCTCGCCGACCGTCTCGATCTTGAGAAGGCGCAGGCCCGCCTTGGCGCCGCCGACGAAGTTCGCCACGAACGGGCTCGCGGGCGCGGCGAGGATATCGCGCGGCGTGCCGTGCTGGACGACGCGGCCGGCCTCCATCAGGGCGATGTGGGAGGCGAGGGTGATCGCCTCGTCGACGTCGTGGGTGACGATGACGATCGTCTTGCCGGTCGCCTTGTGGATGCGCGCGACCTCCGCCTGAAGGCCTTCGCGGGTGACGGGGTCGAGGGCGCCGAACGGTTCGTCCATCAGGAGCACGTCGGGATCGGCGGCGAGCGCGCGGGCGACGCCGACGCGCTGCTGCTGGCCGCCGGAAAGCTCGTGTCCGTAGCGGTCGCGGTAGAGCGCGGGGTCGAGGCCGACGAGGGTGAGCAATTCCTCGACGCGGTCGCGGATCTTCGCCTCCGGCCAGCCGAGCAGCCGCGGCACGGTCCCGACATTGCGGCCGATGGTCCAGTGCGGAAAGAGCCCGATCGACTGGATGACGTAGCCGATGCGCCGCCTGAGCGCGACGGCCGAGAGGGTCGCGATGTCGGTGCCGTCGAGCCGGATGCGGCCGCCGTCGAGGCCGACGAGGCGGTTGATGAGCCGCAGCGTCGTCGATTTGCCCGAGCCGGAGGTGCCGAGCAGGGCGCAGATCTCGCCGTGAGCGATGGTCAGCGAAACGTCGTCGACCGCCGGGCGGCCGCCATAGAGCTTGGTCGCATGGTCGAGCTCGATCATGGCGTGATCCCCTTTCCGGTGAGGGCGGCGGTGAGGCTGCGCAGAAGGCCGTCGGCGAGGAGGGCGAGGCCGATCGCCGAGAGCGCGCCGAGCAGAACGAGGTCGGTCGCGGTCTGGCCGAGCCCCTGGAAGACGAAGGTGCCGAGCCCGCCGGCGCCGATGAGGGCGGCGACGACCGCAAGCCCGATGAGCTGGATCGTCACGATGCGCAGCCCCGAAAGCAGGATCGGCAAAGCGAGGGGCAGCGACACGTTGCGCAGGATCTGCCCGCCGGTCATGCCCATGCCGCGCGCCGCGTCGACGACCGCCGGCGGCACCGCGAGGAAGGCGGCCTCGGTGCTGCGGGCGACCGGCAGCAGGCCGTAGAGCGTGAGGGCGATCACCGCCGGCGCGTAGCCGATGCCGCGGATGCCGATCTCGCGCAGGAAAGGCCACGCCTCCGACAGCCCGGTGAGCGGGCCGATAAGGAGGCCGAACAGCGCGATCGACGGAACCGTCTGGATCACGTTGAGGGTCGCGAACACCGGACCGCGCAGCGTTCTCCGCCGCAGCACCAAGGCGCCGAGCGCGCCGCCGATGGCGATCGCGGGGAGGAGCGCACCGAACACCAGGGCGATGTGGCGCGCGAGTTCGGCGGTGAAGCCGTCGCGCCGGGTCAGATATTCCCGCACGATCGAAAGCTGGTCGAGGGCCCCGCTCCAGGCGATGGCGGCGACCGCGAGGGCGAGAGCGAGCCCGGCGGCGAACCGCGCCGCGGTGCCGAGCCGGAGCCGGCCGAGGGCGTCGGAAACGGCGAGCGCCGCCGCGATGACCGCGATCCAGAAGCCCGCGCCGAGGCCGGTGCGGGTGCCCTTCGCCCCGGTCGCCGCGATGGCGAGGAGGCCGGACGAGCCGGCGGCGAGCACCAGCGTGACGAGGAGCAGCGCGCCCGTCACCGCGGCGAGCGCCGCCGCGGTGCGCGTCGGCTTGATGAGCGAAAGCCCGAGGAGCGCCGCGAGCTCGACCGCGACCGCGAGCGAAAGCGGCGCAGCGGCCGCTTTCCAGAGCATCGCCGGCGTGCCGCTGACGATGCGGTTCGGGGCGATCGAGACGAACGGAAGGAGGGCGAGCGCCACGATCGCGGCGACGGCGAGCAGGGCGATCACCCGGTTGCCGATGCGGCGGCGGTCGGCGGTCGCGAGGGACGAGGGTCCGTCGGCGGGGCGGGCCGCCAGGCGGCCTTGCCCGCCGCCCGCGCCGCCGTCGGCTCCGTTCGTCATCCCGATGTCCGCCACCTCGCCGCCGCTCCGCCGCACCTGCCGTGTCCTATCTAAGGGCGCTCCTCATTTCAGGAAGCCCTTGGACTTCAGGTAATCCGTGGCGACCGTCTTCGGATCCTCGCCGTCGACCGCGATCTTGGCGTTCAGCGATTGCAGCGTCTCGAGCGACAGGGAGGCGAAGATCGGGTCGAGCACCGTCTCGATCTTCGGGTACTCCTTGAGCACGTCGGCGCGCACCACCGGAGCCGGCTCGTAGACGGCCTGAACGCCCTTGGTGTCGGTCAGGACGACGAGGCCGAGGGCGGCGAGCGCGCCGTCGGTGCCGTAGGCCATCGCGGCGTTGACGCCCGAGGTCTGCTCCGCCGCGGCCTTGATCGTCGCCGCGGTGTCGCCGCCCGACAAAACGAGGAGCTGGTCCGGGCTGAGCTTGAAGTCGTAGGCCTTCTCGAAGGCGGGGAGGGCGGCGGCGCTCTCGACGAACTCGGCCGAACCGGCGAGCTTCACCTTGCCGCCCGACGAGACCCACTTCCCGAAATCGTCGAGGGTCGCGAGCTTGTTCGCTTCCGCCACGTCCTTGCGGATCGCGATCGCCCAGGTGTTGTTCGCGGGGGCGGGCTTCAGCCAGACGAGGTTGTTCTTCTCGGCGTCGAGCTGCTTCGCCTTGGCATAGGCCGAGGCGGCGTTCTTCCACGCCGGATCGGAATCGATGTTGAAGAAGAAGCCGGCGTTGCCGGTATATTCCGGATAGATCCCGATTTCGCCCGAGATCAGCGCGGTGCGCACGATCTTGGTGGGGCCGAGCTGGATCTTGCGCTCGACCGGGATGCCGGCGTTCTCAAGCGCGATCGCGATGATGTTGCCGAGCAGCGCGCCCTCGGTGTCGATCTTGGAGCCGACCACCACGGGGCCCGCGGCGAGCGCCGGCCGGGCGAGCGGGGCGGCGGCGAGGACGAGCGCCGCGGTGGCGAGGACGGCGAGACGTTTCAGCATGGACCTTGTTCTCCGGCGGAGGGGCTCAGCGGGCTTTCGAGCGGAACGGGACGGTCTTGTTGGGAAAGACGGTCTTGAGGGAACATAGTTCCACGGCCTCCCCCGAAGACGCAACGACGCTAGCTCGACAACTTCGTGTGAGGAAGGCAAATTCTGGTTGTGAACGCCGCCTCCCGGCGAACGGCCTTCCTCCTGAGCCCGCAAATGCGCCCTTTACGTTCCGCCGTGCCTGCCCGGATCACCGCTCCGGGACAAACCGTCGAATGGCAGACGATCGCGCTCGCCGCCGTCATCTATGGCGGCTGGCTCGCGTTGACGTGGTTCTGGTCGGCGATCCCGATCTGGCTCCTGGTGCCGCTCGCCGCCTGGCTGATCGCCTGGCAGGGCTCGCTCCAGCACGAGGTGATGCACGGCCACCCGACCCGCAACCGCCGGGTCAACGACGCCATCGGCTGGCCGCCGCTCAGCCTCTGGCTGCCTTATCCGATCTACCGGGTGAGTCACCTGCGCCATCACCGCGACGAATATCTGACTGACCCGATCGAGGACCCCGAATCGACCTACCTGACGGCGGCGACCTGGCGGAAGGTCGGGCCGGTCGGCCGCGCGGTGCTGCGCTTCAACATGACGCTCGCCGGGCGCCTCGTCGTCGGCTCGCTCCTGATGATCGGCTTGTTCCTCTACGAGGAACTGCGCCGCCTGCCCCGGGAGCCGCGCCAGCGCCGCATCTGGGCTCGCCACGCCGTCGGGGTCGCCGCCGTGCTCGTCTGGGTCGTCGCCATCTGCGGCATGCCGCTGTGGCTCTATCTCGTGGCCTTCGTCTGGGCCGGCGCCGCGCTGACGCGGCTGCGCTCGTTCGCCGAGCACCGCTGGGCGGCCGATCCGGCCGGGCGGACTGCGATCGTCGAGAACGGCGGCCTGTTCGGCCTCCTCTATCTCAACAACAACCTGCACGTTCTCCACCATCTGCGCCCGCGGGTGCCCTGGTACCGGCTGCCGAAGCTCTATCGGCGGACCCGCAAGATCCTGGTCGCGCGCAATGGTGGGCTCGTTTATCGCGGCTACGGCGACATCGCCCGCCGGTTCCTGCTCCGCATGCACGACGATCCGCTGCATCCGCCCGAGAAGGCGGCCGCGCCGAACTGATCGCCGCCCATCCCACGCGTTCCCGCCGTGCCGGGCGACTTGACGGCGCTTGGCGAGCGGGAGCGTGCCGTGCTTAATCCGCCGACCGGCGGATCGCGCTTCGCCGGGTTGGAACCACGAGCGGAGCGACATGCGATATCTCGTTACCGGCAGCGCCGGATTCATCGGCTATCATCTGAGCCGGCGGCTGATCGCGGACGGCCATGAGGTGGTCGGGATCGATTCGCTGAACGCTTATTACGACGTGGCGCTGAAGGAACACCGCCACGCCATGCTCCTGGAGACCGGCGCCTTCAGCGCCCATATCGTCGACGTTGCCGATTTCGCGGCCATGCAGGCGGTGTTCGAGACGGCGGCGCCCGACGTGGTGATCCACCTCGCCGCCCAGGCGGGCGTCCGCCACGCCCTCGAGCATCCGGAAGATTATGTCTCGGCCAATATCGTCGGCAGCTTCAACGTCATCGAGCTGTCGAAGCGCCATGGGGTCAGCCATCTGCTGATGGCCTCGACCTCCTCCGCCTACGGCGCCAACACCAAGATGCCGTTCCAGGAGAACGACAAGGCCGATTTCCCGCTCACCATCTACGCGGCGAGCAAGAAATCGAGCGAGCTCATCGCCCACTGCTACGCCCACTTGTGGAACCTGCCGATCACCATGTTCCGCTTTTTCACGGTCTATGGACCGTGGGGGCGGCCCGACATGGCGCTTTACAAGTTCGTCAATGCGATCCTGCAGGGGCAACCGATCGACATCTACAATCACGGCGACATGGAGCGTGACTTCACGTTCGTCGACGATCTCGTCGAGGGCATCGTGCGGCTCGCCGGTGCGGTGCCGGAGCGCGGCAAGCCGGTCGCCGACTTCGATTCCCTGAGCCCCGTCGCACCGTGGCGCCTCGTCAACATCGGCAACGGCAATCCGGTGCGCCTCCTCGATTTCATTTCGGAAATCGAGCGCTGCCTCGGTCGGCCGGCGATCCGCAATTATCTCGGCATGCATCCGGGCGACGTCCAACGCACCTTCGCCGACGCGGACCTGCTCGAGGCCCTGACCGGCTACCGGCCGTCGACCCCCGTTTCGAAGGGCGTCGAGGCCTTCGTTGCCTGGTTCCGCAACTATTACCGGGTCTGAGCCATGACGGGCGCGGGCGCCATCCTCGTGACCGGCGCCACGCGGGGCATCGGGCGGGCCGTCGCCGACCAACTCGCCGCCGAGGGGCGCGAGGTCATCGGCCTCGCCCGCGGCGCCGCGTCCGACTTTCCGGGTGAGCTCTTCGTCTGCGACCTTGCCGACGCGGATGGGACTGCGGTCGTGCTCCGCCGCATTGCGGAGACACGGGAGATCACCGGGATCGTCAACAATGCAGGGATCGCAACGCCGCAGCCACTCGGCGCCGTCGGCCTCGATACGCTCCAGGCGGTGTTCGATCTCAATGTCCGGGCCGCGGTGCAGGTCGTGCAGGCCTTCGTCGAGGGCATGAAGGCGCGGCGCCGCGGGCGGATCGTCAACGTGTGCAGCCGGGCGATCTTCGGCGCTCGTGATCGTACTGCCTATTCCGCGGCCAAGAGCGCGCTCGTCGGCTGCACCCGGACCTGGGCGCTCGAGCTCGCGGACCATGGGATCACGGCCAATGCGGTCGCGCCCGGCCCCATCGAGACCGAATTGTTTCGCGCCTCCCGCCCGGTCGGCAGCGAGGCCGAGCAACGGGTGCTTGCCTCCATCCCGATGCGGCGGCTCGGACGTCCTGAGGAGGTTGCGGCCGCGATCGCTTTCCTCCTGTCCGACGGCGCGAGCTTCGTGACGGGTCAGGTGCTGGCTGTGGACGGCGGGGGCAGCCTCGGTGGTCGGTAACGTGTCGTTCCGGACGCGTTCCGGCGAGCGACATCGGACCGTTAAACGGCCGTGCGAAGGACGTTGAGAACTCTTGTGTTTGACGTCGGCGCAATGTTCGTTACGGTGGCGAAAAGGCGGCATAAGAACGTCGATAAGGAGGCGCCTGCGCTATGATGAGTCTTCCCTTCTTCGCCCAGGCGATCGCCCTCGGGCTGGTCTTCGCCGGGCGCCGTGGCCCGGCGCTCGCCGTCTGGGCGCTGTCGATCGTGGTGCTGCTCGTGCTGTTCAAGCTGCACGCCACCGATTCGCTCGCGATCGACCTGTGAGGCCGTCATGAGTTCGGTGCAGTCTCGCCTTCTCAATGCGCTCGGCCTTCTCGCCCTGTCGTTCGTGCTCCTCTCCGCCTTCTACGATCAGTTCGAAGGCGGCGACCTGCCGTGCCCCTTGTGCATCCTCCAGCGCGCCGGGTTCGCTGGGGCGATGGTCGGGCTCGCGCTCAATGTCCGCTTCGGGCCGAAGCCGAGCCATTATGCCGTGGTGATCCTGTCGGCGCTCGCCGGGTCGCTGATCTCGGTGCGCCAGATCCTGCTCCACGTGGCTCCGGGCACGGGCTCTTATGGCGCGGAACTGCTCGGCCTGCATTTCTATACGTGGGCTTTGATCGTCTATTTCCTCATCGTTGCCGGCAGCGCGGTGATGCTGATGTCCGATCGCCAGTTCGAGCCCCAGCCGGGCGGCGCGGCCGGCCGCACGGCGGTCCGCGGGCTCGCGTTGGTCGCGCTCGCCGTCTCGCTCGTCATGGTGTTCGGTAACGGCGTTTCGACCGTCGTCGAGTGCGAAGGCGGCCTCTGCCCAGACAATCCGACCGGCTACATGATGCTCGGGACGCAGCCGCCCGCGCCGTGACGCGGTGAAGCCCCCGCCGGGCCGGGCCCTTGCGCCGGTCCGCCGAACGCTTCACCTTGGAGATGGTCGAGACGCCACCCTCGGCCCAAGAAGGCAAGATCCAAAGAACGCCACGCGGGCGGCCGCCGTCCGGTGCCCTTCGCGTCGAGGCCCCCCTCGGAAGGAACGTCAATGGCCCAGATCCTCAGCGATCCTCCCGTCATCAAGACCGTCTACGGCCCGGCGAGCGACCTGCGCCAGGCGATCGCCCGCATGGAGGTGCAGACCACGGGGCGGGGCATGGTCGACATCACTGCTCCGATCGACCGCTGGCTCGCCTCGATCAAGGCCGTCGAGGGGCTGCTGACGCTGCTGCTGCGTCACACCTCCGCGTCGCTGACGATCCAGGAGAATTCCGACGGCAATGCCCGGGCGGACCTGATGGACGCCTATGACCGGCTGGTGCCGGAAGGGCAGACGTGGCGGCACTCGCTGGAGGGGCCGGACGATATGCCGGCCCACGTGAAGAGCGCGCTGACCGGTGTCCATCTCAGCGTGCCGGTCGTCCACGGCCGCGTCGATCTCGGCACCTGGCAGGGACTCTACGTGTTCGAACACCGCACCGCCGCGCACCGCCGCGGGGTCACCCTGCACTATATCGGAAGTTGAATCCGGTTGCAGACGCTCCCGCCCGCCGGCATCCTGCGAGGGCTGGCGGGGGCGAGCCATGGATGCGGCGGGAACCGGTGCGACGCGGCGACAGACCGGCGGTGATTCCGGGGCGACGCTCGTCGTCCCCGAACCGGCCTTCATCGAAGGCCTGATCGCTCTGTTCGATTCGACCGCGGCCGGCGTCGATGCCCGGCGCGTTCTCGGCGACCGCCAGCGCGCCGGCCTGCGCGGCGCGGCGTTGCTGCTCATGGCCGTCTTCCTCGTGGTGCCCAAGGCCGTGCTGATCGCACTCAGCCTCGTCACTTCGGTCGCCTTTCTTGCACTCGGCATCGTGCGACTGCTGGCCTCGGCCGCGCCCGACCGCGCGGCCTTGCCGAAGCGGGCGCTCGCGGACGATGTTCTCCCCGTTTACACCGTCCTGGTGCCGCTCCGGCGCGAAGCGCGCGTGGTGCCCCGTCTGGTCGCCAACCTCGGCGCGCTCGCCTATCCGCCGGACAAGCTCGACATCAAGATGCTGGTGGAGGCGGACGACCCGGAGACGGCCTCCGCGCTCGCCCGTCACGCCGGGGCGCTCGCGGCCGAGATCGTGATCCTCCCGCCGGTCGGTCCGATGACGAAGCCGAAGGCGCTCGATGCCGGTCTAGCCTTGGCGCGCGGCGATCTCATCACCGTGTTCGACGCCGAGGACCGGCCGGAACCCGACCAATTGCGCGTCAGCGCCGAGACCTTCGCCGCCGGCTCGGACGACCTCGCCTGCTTGCAGGCGCGGCTCGTCATCGACCATCCCGAGGAGGGATGGTTCCCGACCATGTTCGCCATCGAATACGCGATGCTGTTCGACGGTCTGCTGCCGTGGCTGGCGCGGGGCGGCTATCCGTTCCTGCTCGGCGGAACGTCGAACCATTTCCGTCGCTCCGCGCTCCTCGCGGTCGGTGGTTGGGACCCGTGGAACGTCACCGAGGATGCGGATCTCGCGCTGCGCCTCGCCGCCGCGGGCTGCCGCTCCGGCCTCATTGCGAGTGCCACCTTCGAGGAGGCCCCGCTCGCCCTGCGGCCGTGGCTGCGCCAGCGCACGCGGTGGCTGAAGGGCTGGCTACAGACCTGGTTCGTCCACATGCGCCATCCCGCAACGCTCCTGCGCCTCGTCGGGCCCGGCGCGTTCTCGATGATCCAGTTGCAATTGCTCGCTTCGCTCGGCGCCATCGCCGCCCACCCGGTCTGGGCCGTCCTCGTCGCGGCGGCGCTGATGGGGCTCGCCCCGCTCGGCACCGATGGCAGCGTCACGGGCGATCTCGTGATGGTGTTCAGCGCGTCGGCGTTCGCCATCGGCTGGCTTGCCGCGGCACGGCTTGCGGTGACAGCGCTCGAGCGGCGACGTTTCGTCCGAGGCCGGCGGGCGCTCGTCTGGCTGCCGCTCTATTGGCTCTTGATGTCGTGGGCGCTCGGCCTCGCCGTCATCGATCTTGTCCGCCGGCCGCACTTCTGGGCGAAGACCGCCCATGGCCTCGCGCGGCGGCCGTCGGGGACGCTTCAGGAGCGGCGGTCGGCGACGAAGCGGGCGGCGGCGGCGAGCGTGTCGGCGGCCGCGCCATAGGGCGCGAGCAGGCTCTGGGCCTCGGCGACCAGCCGGTCGAGCTCGCCGCGCGCCCAGGCGGCACCGTGGATCGAGACGAGGGTCGCCTTGCCCCGCTCGGCGTCCTTGCCGGTGCGCTTGCCGGCGGTCTCCGCGGTCGCCTCGACGTCGAGAAGATCGTCGGCGAGTTGGAAGGCGAGGCCGATCAGGTCGCCGTAGCGGACGATGCGGGCGACGTCCTCGGCCGGTGCGCGGCCGAGCTCGGCGCCCATCGCACACGCGGCGGTGATGAGCGCGCCGGTCTTCATCGCCTGGAGCCGGCGGATTTCGGCCTCCGAAAGGGAGCGGCCCTCGGCGGCGAGATCGAGCATCTGGCCGCCGACCATGCCCCCCGCGCCCGCGGCCCGGGCGAGACGGAGCGAGAGGGCGATGCGCACCGCGGGGTCGGGATCGGTCGCCGGATCGGCGAGAATTTCGAAGGCGAGGGTGAGGAGTGCGTCGCCGGCGAGGATGGCGGTCGCCTCGTCATAGGCGCGGTGCACCGTCGGCCGGCCGCGCCGCAGGTCGTCGTCGTCCATCGCCGGCAGGTCGTCGTGGATCAGGCTGTAGCAGTGCAGCACTTCGATCGCGGCGGCGGCGGGTAGCGCGGCCTCCTCTTCATGGCCGAACAGGCGGGCGCATTCGACGAGGAGGAAGGGGCGGAAGCGCTTGCCGCCGGCGAGCGTGCCGTGGGCCATGGCGGCGGAGAGCCGCTCCGGCGCGAGCGCGAGGCTGTTGCCGCGCCCGGCGAGACAGTCGGCGAGGCTCGCTTCGGCGCGGGCGGCGATCGCCGCCAGACGCTGGTCGAGGCGCTGTTCAAGATCCATGGGCGTCACGCTCGCAAAGGCCGGCGCACGCAGCGGCGTCGGTGCCGTGCGTGCTGTCCGATCGCCCAATTGGGGGATCAGGTCAAGGCGCGCCGCGCGGGCGGACGCCGCACACGAAAAGGGCGGCGTCGAAGCGGCGCCGCCCTCGATCGAAAAGGCGAAGAAGATCGCGCTCAGGCGGCCAGCGTCGCGGCCTCGAGGGCGATCGCGGCCGACTGGATGATCGCGGCGTAGCGCACCGCCGTCTGGATCTGCTCGACCGGCATGCCGGCCTTGAGGAGCACCGCCTCGTGGGCGTCGATGCACATGCCGCAGCCGTTGATCGCCGACACCGCGAGCGACCAGAGCTCGAAGTCGGTCTTGTCGACGCCGGGGTTGGCGATGATGTTCATCCGCAGCTTCGCCGGCAGCGTGCCATATTGCTTGTTCGAGGCGAGGTGGACGAAGCGATAATAGACGTTGTTCATGCCCATGATGGTGGCCGCGGCCTCGGCGGCCGTGAACGCCTCTGGCGTCAGATGCGGCTTCGCCTCCGCCGCCAGGGCGGCGCGGACCTCGGGATTGCGCGTCGCGATCCCGCAGGCGACGAACAGGCCGTATTTCTGCTGCGCGGTGAGCGTCTCGTCCGAGCCGATGGTCGAGAGATTGAGCCGCACGTCCTTGGCGAAGGCCGGCAGTTGGTCCTTGAGGGCATCGATCGACATGGCAGTCTCCCGGCCGCCGACGCGAACGGGCGCAGCCGGCAAGCGATCATGAGATTTTTCAGGAAGCCGGGATGACCCGGCCGCACGCAGCGGCCGACCCTCGAGGAGGGGTCGGCCGCCCGCCAGGGGATTGGGGGGATCGGCGGGCGGCCTGAGTGGGGCTGTTGGGGGCAACCCCACCCATTCTGGGTAACTCAGATATAAAGGCGCACCCAGACCGCTTCAAGGCCGACTTTGTCGGCTCACGCAACCTTTAGAACGTCGCCGCCGACTTCGCGATTGCACGGGCAGAGTTCGTCGGTCTGCAGGGCGTCGAGGACGCGCAGGGTGTCCTTCGGGTTGCGGCCGACATTGAGGTTCGTCGCGTAGACGTGCTGGATGGTGCCTTCCGGGTCCACCACGAAGGTGGTGCGGTAGGCGACGCCGTCCGGCGAACGCACGCCGAGGCCGTCGACCAGCGAACCGTTGGTGTCGCCGAACTGCCAGATCGGCAGCTTGTCGAGGTCCTTGTGGTCACGGCGCCAGGCCAGCTTGACGAACTCGTTGTCGGTCGAGCCGCCGAGCACGACCGCGTCGCGGTCCTCGAAGTCCTTCGCGAGGCGGGCGAATTCCGCGATCTCGGTCGGGCAGACGAAGGTGAAGTCCTTCGGGTAGAAGAAGATGACCTTCCACTTGCCGGGGAAGCTCGCCTCGGTCACCGTCTCGAAAGCGGACTCGCCGTTTTCCTGATGGTGGTTGAAGCCCGGCTTCACGCCGGTCACGGAGAAGGCGGGAAGCTTGTCACCAATACCGAGCATCGGGTCGCTCCTTGGACCATGAGGACAGAAAGAGTGGGCATCAGCGGCCCCCGCTTGGGAGAACGGGAGGACGGCATGGCCTCCATCCACCACGCGCGGCGCCTGCGGTCAAAGTGATAATTTTGCAAAGTTCGATCGATTTAAGCGATACTAAGCCGGCTATAGCCGGCGCTCCGCCGCCCCTTGTCCGGGAATTCCGAGGCCTGCCGTGAAGACCCTGCCGACCGTGCGCCAGATGCAATATTTCGTCGCCCTCGCGGACAAGCGGTCGTTCAGCAAGGCCGCGGCGCAATGTCACGTAACGCAATCGACCCTCTCCGCCGCCATCCGCGCCTTCGAGGAGGCGCTCGACAGCGAGCTCGTCGACCGCTCCGGGCGGGGCGTCGTGCTGACCGAAGCCGGCGAAGCGGTGCTCGACCGCGTCCGGCTGCTCCTCGCCGACGTCGAGGCGCTCGCCGGCGTGGCGAAGCCGGCGGCCCTGCTCGCCGGCAAGATGCGTCTCGGCGTGATCCCGTCGATCGCGCCGTTCCTGCTGCCGCGCGCCTTGCCGTCGCTGCGGGCGAGCTTTCCCGATCTGAAGCTTCTGCTCCGGGAGGGGCTGACCCGCACTCTGGTCGAGGATCTGCGTGCCGGGCGGATCGATGCCGTCTTGGTCGCCCATCCGTACGGAACCGAGGGACTCGAGACCGCGAGCGTCGGCTTCGACCGGTTCCTGTTCGCGGCCTCGCGCCGCCACCCGCTCGCCCGGCGCAACAGCCTTTGCCGCGCCGACATCGCCGAGGAATCGCTTCTACTCCTCGAAGACGGCCATTGCCTGCGCCAGCACGTGCTCGCCGCCACCGGGGCACAGCCGCGGGCGCGCGACGACATCGAGGCGTCGAGCCTGACGACGCTCGTGCAGATGGTCGACAACGGATTCGGCGTCACGCTCTTGCCGCGCATCGCGGTCGACGGCGGAATCACCGCCGGAACCGACCTCGCGCTCGTTCCGTTCGAGGACGAACGGGCGGCGCGCGAACTGGTGCTCGCGTGGCGGAAGCGATCGAACCGCGGCGAGGAATTCCGGGTGCTGGCGCGCCATCTCGCCCAGTTCGTCGAGGCGGTCGAACCGGACGGACCGGAGCGGCGGACGTCGCCGCACGGCATCGCATTCTGAAACACGGACGCCGCGGGGGGCGACGCATCGTGGACGACAGCAAGGCCGAGACGAGCCGGGACGGTACGCCGTCCGAGACCTTCGACGCGGGAGCCGCGCCGACGCCTGCCGAAGCCGGGGTGGCGGCGGACGCCGCGGCCGTGGAGAATGCGGCCGGCGCCGGCGCGAATCCGGCCGGTGCGGAGGGGCGATCGGTGCGCGGACGCTGGCGGGGCCGCTCGGCGTGGTGGTGGGCCCGCAGGGTCGTGCTCGCGCTCGTCCTCGCCCCGTTCGTTCTGACGGCCGTCTATTGGATCGTGCCGCCGGTCTCGACCCTGATGGTGGGCCGTTTCCTGACCTTGCAGCCGGTGACGCGCGATTGGGTGTCGCTCGACGACATCTCCCCGGCCTTGGTGCGCTCCGTCATCGTCTCCGAGGACGCCCGCTATTGCACCCATCACGGTATCGACACGGTCGAGATGTCGAAGGTGCTCGACGCCTATGCGAAGGGGCGCGAGACGCGGGGGGCGAGCACCATCACCATGCAGGTGGTGAAAAACCTCTTCCTCTGGCCGGGCCGCGACGTGGCGCGCAAGGCGCTCGAGATGCCGCTCGCGCTGTGGCTCGACCTTGCGATGTCGAAGCGGCGGGTGCTCGAGATCTATCTCAACATCGCCGAATGGGGTCCGGACGGCCAGTTCGGCATCGAGGCGGGCTCGCGCGCCGCCTTCGGCCGCCCGGCGAAGGATCTGACCCGCCGCCAGGCCGCCCTGATGACGGCGGTCCTGCCGAACCCGATCGACCGCAACCCCGCACGCCCCTCGCGCTATGTCTCGACCCGCGCCAACGAGATCGCCGCCGACGCCGCCCAATCCGGCGGCCTCCTCGACTGCATTTATCCGGACGGGTGAGCGGCGGTCCTCACCGCTCCTCGCGGCCGATCCATTTGACGACGACGGGGGCTTCGTAGGTCTCGAAGGCGGTGAACAGGGGCTCGGGCTCGCGCTCGACGATCAGCATGCCGCGGTGGCCGGGGCGCACGAAGCCCTCGGTCACCTGATGGTCGAGGAAGCCGACGAGCGGGCCGTAGAAGCCCGCCACGTCGTAGAGCGCGCACGGCTTGGCGTGGTGGCCGAGCTGCGCCCAGGTCCACATCTCGAAGATCTCTTCGAGCGTGCCGATGCCGCCGGGCAGGGCGACGAAGGCGTCGGAGCGGTCGGCCATCAGACGCTTGCGCTCGTGCATCGAGCCGACCACGAGGCTCTCGGTCAGCCCCTCGTGCGCGATCTCCTTCTCGACGAGGGCGCGGGGAATGATCCCCACCACCTTGCCGCCGGCGGCGAGCGCCGCATCGGCCACCGCGCCCATGCAGCCGACCTTCGCCCCGCCATAGACGAGGGTGATGCCGCGGGCGGCGATCGCCGTGCCGAGGGTGCGGGCGGCCTCGACATAATCCGGCCGGCTGCCGGGATTGGAGCCGCAATAGACGCAGATCGATTTGATTTCGGGCACGTCGAAAGTTCCTTGTCGCGAGGCGCGCGAAGGGGTGCGGCGCTCGACCTTATTCGGCGAGTTCGGCGAGCACCCGCGCCCAGGAGCGGATGCCCTTGTGGAAGCTCGTCAGCTCGTATTTCTCGTTGGGCGAATGGATCTGATCGTCAGGCAGGCCGAAGCCGATCATCAGGGTGTCCAGCCCGAGGATAGACTTGAACTGACCGACGACGGGGATCGAGCCGCCGCTGCCGATCACCACCGCCTCGGTGTTCCACTCGGCGGTGAGCGCGGCGCGGCCGCGGGCCAAGTGGGGATTGGCGAGATCGACCCGGAAGCCACCGCTCGCGCCGTGCTCCTCGAAGGCGACGCTGCAATCGGCCGGGATGCGGGCGCGCACGAAGGCGCGGAACGTCTCGCGCACCTTGTCGGGGTCCTGGGTGCCGACGAGGCGGAACGAGACCTTGGCGGAGGCCTTCGCCGGGATCACCGTCTTGAAGCCGGCGCCGGTATAGCCGCCGATCATGCCGTTGACCTCGGCGGTCGGGCGGCCCCAGGTCTGTTCGAGCACGCTGCGGCCCGCTTCGCCCGCCGGGATCGAAAGGCCGACGCCGGGCAGGAGGTCGTCGTTGCGGGAGAGCTCGGCCCATTGCGCGCGCTGCTCCTCGGGCGTGTCGGGCACGCCCTCGTAGAAGCCCGGCAGGGTGACGCGGCCGGTCTCGTCGTGGAGGTCGGCGAGGATGCGGGCGAGCACGTGGTTCGGATTGCGCGCGGCGCCGCCGTAGAGGCCCGAGTGCAGATCCTTGCTCGCCGCGCTGATGACGATCTCCTCGCCGACGACGCCGCGCAGTGAGGCCGTGATCGCCGGCGTGGTGCGGTTCCACATGCCGGTGTCGCAGACGAGGGCGACGTCGGCGGAAAGCTCTTCCCGGTTCGCCGCGAGGAAGGGCGGCAGGCTCTCACCGCCCGATTCCTCCTCACCTTCGAGCAAGACCGTCACCGGCACGGGGAGGCGTCCCGTCACCGCGACGAAGGCGCGGCAGGCCTCGATGAAGGTGAGGAGTTGGCCCTTGTCGTCGGCCGCGCCGCGGGCGACGATGATCTTCGAGCCGTCGTCGCGGGTCACGATGCGCGGCGCGAACGGATCGGTGTCCCAGAGCTCGATCGGATCGACCGGCTGGACGTCGTAATGGCCGTAGAAGAGAACGCTCGGCCCCGCCGATGGGTCCGTGCGGTGGCCGACGACCATCGCGCGGCCCGCGGTCGGGCGTACCGCCGCCGCGAAGCCGATCTCGGCGAGCGCCGCCGCGCACCAGGACGCCGCCTCGTCGCAGGCGCCAGCGAAGGCCGGGTCCGTCGAGATCGAGGGGATGCGCAAAAGCGCGAACAGCCGGTCGAGGCTCGCCTCGAGGTCGGCATCGATCCGGGCGAGAACGTCGTCGAGCATCGGAGCCTCCGAAGATGGTCGCGCCCGCCGGGGCGCACGGATGGGTCACGGGACTTAGCGGTGCCGCTGCGGCGAAGGCAAGGCCGAGGGCCAGGCCGGGCAGGGCGGACATCGCCGCGGGGCGCAAAAAGGGGGCGGAACGCAGCCGCCCGCCATCATGAGGCCTGCGCCGGTTCGCCGGCTTGTCCGAAGCGGCGAGTTGTGGTGATTGGGCGGCGATTTCACTGCTGCGTTACGAGCGACCGTTTCGGAGAACAAGACCAATGGATGAGCTGATCCAACACATTGTCGAAAAGACCGGCCTCACCGCCGAGCTCGCCCACAAGGCGGTCGAGATCCTTCTGAGCTTCGTCAACCGCGAAGGCGATCCGGCGATCGTGAAGCCGTTCCTCGCCAAGCTGCCGGGCGCCGAGAACATGCTGCGCGCCCACGGCGAAGGCGGCGCGAGCGGTCTGCTCGGCGGCACCCACGGCATCCTGAGCGGCGGCGGCGTCCTCGGGGCCTTCTCCGAGCTCACCGCGGCCGGCATCCACATGCACCAGATTCAGGCAGTCGCTCAGGAACTGGCGGCGTTCGCCAAGCAGGAAGTCGGCGAAGACCTGACCAACCAGGTGATCGCCTCGCTGCCGGGCCTGTCGCATATCGTCTGAGGCGGCGCCGGCGCGTTCGAGGCGGACGGCGATCCCTCGCCGCCGGGGCTGAGGCCGCGGCGGCGGTCTCGACCGGCGAAGCGGACCCGATCCGCGGAGGTGATCCATGGCGATCCATTTCGAACGCGCGGAATTCGCGATCCGGCAGGAGCGGGTCCTCGAGGCGATGGCCGCGAACCGGCTCGACGCCCTCGTCCTGTTCGCGCCGGAAAGCATGTATTGGCTGACCGGCTACGACACCTTCGGCTTCTGCTTCTTCCAGGCGATGGTGATGACGCGGACTGGCCGGTTCGTCCTCATCACCCGGGCGCCGGACCTGCGGCAGGCCAAGGCGACCTCGATCGTCGAGGACGTTCGGGTCTGGGTCGATCGCGGCACCGCCGATCCCGTCGGCCAGCTCAAGGAGGTGCTCTTCGAGCTCGACCTCCTCGGCACCAATCTCGGCGTGGAATACGACACCCAGGGGCTGACCGCTGCGAACGGACGCAAGCTCGACGACGGGCTCGAGAGCTTCGCGACGCTTATCGACGCCTCGGCTTTGATCCCGGCGCTCCGCGCGGTGAAGAGCCCGGTGGAGATCGCCTATGCGCGCGAGGCGGCCCGGCTCGCCGATCTCGCCTACGAGGCGGGGCTCGCGGAGATCCGTCCGGGTGCCGACGAGGGCCGCATCCTCGCCGCGATGCAGGGGGCGGTGTTCGCCGCCGGTGGCGATTATCCCGGCAACTCCTTCATCATCGGCTCCGGCGCCGATGCGCTGCTGTGCCGGTACAAGACCGGCCGCCGCCGTCTCGACGCCCGCGATCAGATCACCCTCGAGTTCGCTGGCGTGTGGCGCCAATATCATGCGGCCCTGATGCGGACCGTCGTGATCGGCGCGCCGACGCCGCGCCATCTCGAACTCCACGAGGCCGCCCGCGAGGCGCTCGCGGCGGTCGAAGGCGCGATGCGGCCGGGTTCGACCTGCGGCGACGTGTTCGACGCCCACGCGCGGGTGATGGATGGGCGGGGCCTGCAACCGCACCGGCTCAACGCTTGCGGCTATTCGCTGGGCGCGCGCTACGCGCCCTCGTGGATGGACCCGCCGATGTTCTATCGCGGCAACCAGACCCCGATCGAACCGAACATGATCCTGTTCGCGCACATGATCCTGTTCGACAGCGAGACCGAGACGGCGATGACGCTCGGGCGGACCTATCTGACGACCGCGGCCGACCCGGAGCCGCTGTCCCGCCTGCCGCTCGAACTCGCGGTCGTCGGATGAGACGCGGGCCGTGGCGGGCTCTGGCCAGGCCGCGGCGATCCGGTTAGACAGGCGGAAGGCCCGGGCCCTCCGCGAGGCGACCGACGGCGAGGTGGCGTAGAATGATTCGATCGGTCGGACGGTCTCTCGAAGGCACGAAGAGCCAGGGGCATGTCAACGGGTCCGGCGCGCCGAAGCGCAGCCGCGCGCCCTTGTTCGGTGCCGTGGGGCTGATGCTCGGGCTCGCGCTTGCGGGCTGCGGCCCGTCGAAGCCGTTCGTGCAGGAGAGCCCGTTCCCACCGGCGGTCGATCCCGCCAAGGCGACGATCTACATCGAGACCCCGACCGGCATCCCGGGCAACACCGCCACCGCCCTGATGTCGAGCTTCAAGAAATATGCGAAGCAGGAGGGCGTCAATTTCGTCGCCCTCCGCGACACGCCGCCGACCTACAGCCTGCGCTGCCATTTCAACGCCGTCGGCGACACGGCCGCCGTCACCGTGATCTCGATCTGCGACATGGTCGACGGCGCCGGACGCCGCGTCCACCGCATCACGGTGCAGGAGCCGGGCGGCACGACCCAGGGCGATCCGTGGACCAGCGTCGGCACCGGCGTCTCCGATCTCATCGCCCAGCGCACCGTCGTCGCCATCCGCGCGTGGCTTTACGGCGGCAACGTCTGAGCGGCGCTGTGGGTGTGGCCGCTTTGCAAGAGGCCTGTCCGAAACGTGAACGGGGCGTTGTGGCGCCGCGGCGGGGTTGCTAAGGAAACCCCCATCGGATGAAGCGGAATGCGCACGGGCCGCACCTGCGCGCGGGGGCACGCCGCTGACCCGCCCCTCGTCGGGGCGGGCGGGGAACGACGCGGGGCCGGCTCCGCACGGAGGCATAGTCTGAGATGAAGCTGGTAGCCGGAAATTCGAACCGCTCCCTGGCCGAGGCGATCGCGACCTATCTCGATGTGCCCCTCGCCAAGTGCATGGTCCGGCGCTTCGCCGATCAGGAGATTTTCGTCGAGGTTCAGGAAAATGTCCGCGGTGAGGACGTTTTCGTCCTGCAATCGACGAGCTTCCCGACCAACGACCACCTGATGGAACTGCTCATCATCACCGATGCGCTGCGGCGGGCCTCGGCCCGGCGCGTGACCGCGGTGGTGCCTTATTTCGGCTATGCCCGCCAGGACCGTAAGCCCGGTCCGCGCACGCCGATCTCGGCCAAGCTCGTCGCGAACCTCATCACCCGCGCCGGCGCCGACCGCGTGCTGACGATCGACCTGCACGCCGGCCAGATCCAGGGCTTCTTCGATATTCCGACCGACAACCTCTATTCGGCCCCGGTGATGACGCGCGACATCAAGGAGCGCTACGGCATCGGCAACGTCACGGTGGTGTCGCCGGACGTCGGCGGTGTGGTGCGCGCCCGCGCCCTCGCCAAGCGTATCGACGCGCCGCTCGCCATCGTCGACAAGCGCCGCGAGCGGCCGGGCGAATCGGAAGTCATGAACATCATCGGCGACGTCGCGGGCCGGGATTGCATCCTGGTCGACGACATCATCGATTCGGGCGGCACCCTCTGCAACGCCGCCGAGGCGCTGATGAAGCAGGGCGCGGTGAGCGTCACCGCCTACATCACCCATGGCGTGCTCTCGGGCGGCGCGGTCGCCCGCGTCGAGGCTTCGATGCTCAAGGAACTCGTCATCACCGACAGCATCGAACCGACCCCGGCGGTCGCCGCGGCGCGCAACGTGCGCGTCATCTCGGTCGCGCCGTTGCTCGGCGAAGCGATCAGCCGCACCGCCTTCGAGAAGTCGGTCTCGAGCCTGTTCGATTGAGCCTGCCGGATCGGCCGTTTTCGGCGGATTCCGCTTCCCACGCGCACGCGATGCGGCTATGAAAGCGCCCGGCCCGCACCCCTGGAGGCGGGCCGAAGCCGTTTCGGCGGCTTTACCGGGACCGTGCGCGAGATTGTCGCGCCGCCGGCGACACATCCTGCATCTGGAGAAGACCTATGGCTCGTTCCTATGAGCTCGAGGCTTCGGTGCGCGATCGGGTTGGTAAGGGGGCCGCTCGCGCACTGCGCCGCGAACAGAAGATTCCTGCCGTGATCTACGGCGAGGGCAAGGCCGCGCTGCCGATCGCGCTTCCGGCCAAGGAAGTTACGCTGAAGCTCCACGCCGGCGGCTTCCTGACCACGGTCGCCACCATCGCGGTGGCCGGCGAGAAGATCCGCGTGATCCCGCGCGACTTCCAGCTCGACCCGGTCCGCGACACGCTGGTCCACATCGACTTCCTGCGCGTCGGCCGTGATTCGCACGTCACCGTCGAAGTGCCGGTCCACTTCGAGAACGAGGCGAACTCGCCCGGTCTGAAGCGTGGCGGCGTCCTCAACATCGTGGCCCACACGCTGACCCTCGATTGCCCGGCGGATGCGATCCCCGAGGCGATCACGGTCGACCTCGCCGGCCTCGAGATCGGCGATTCGGTGCATCTCTCGGCCGTCAAGCTGCCGGCGAACACCCATGCCATCGTGCATGGCGACGAGCCGACCATCGCGACGATCGCCGCTCCGGCCGTGCTCCCCGAGGAGCCGGCGGCCGCTGCTGCGGAGCCCGCCAAGGGCTGATCCCCGATTGCTGCCGGTTCCGGCAAACGCGGAAGGGTTCCCATGCTGATCCTGGTCGGCCTCGGCAATCCCGGCTCCGCGTATGTCAAGAACCGGCACAATATCGGCTTCATGGCCGTGGACGCGATCCACGGCCATTTTCGTTTCGCCCCCTGGCGCCAGAAATTTCAGGCTGAGATCGCCGAAGGCAGCCTCGGCGGGGAGCGCGTGCTTCTGATGAAGCCGCTCACCTACATGAACGAATCCGGCCGGGCGGTGGCCGAGGCCGCGCGCTTCTATAAGGTCGAGCCGGGCGGCATCGTGGTGTTCCACGACGAGCTCGATCTGCCGCCGGGCAAGTTCCGCGTGAAGACCGGGGGCGGCCACGGCGGCCACAACGGCCTGCGCTCGATCACCCAGCACATGGGCGACGCCTATCGCCGCGTCCGCCTCGGCATCGGCCATCCGGGCGCGAAGGAACTCGTCCACGGCTACGTGCTGCACGATTTCGCCAAGGCCGATCAGGCGTGGATCGATCCGTTGCTCGCCGCGATGGCCGACAACGCCGAACTCCTCGCCGACGGCAAGGACGCGACGTTCGCGAACCGGGTGCACCTGGCGCTCCAGCCCGACGACGGCAAGCCGGCGCGGGGCAGCAAGAAGGCGGACGCCGCGGTGAAGGATGCCGAGGTCGCGCCCGGCACGAAGCCGGCGGCCGGCAGCGCTCCCGCTGCGAAGAAGGACGCTGCTGAGCCGACCTCGACCGCCGCCCAGGGACCGCTCGCGGCCGGGCTCGCGAAGCTCTTCTCCGGCCGCCGCTGACACTGCCGCGCCCGGGAGTTCAGCCGGGCGTCAGATGACAGCCGGGTTTGCGGCGGCCCTCGAGATAATCTCGCACGATCTCGCCGAGCCGCGCCCGCCCGAAACTCGGGAAATGGCCGCCGTGGACGACCTCGACCGGCAGCGTCAGGAGGCGCTCCAGCGAGGCGACATAATCGTCGAGATCGGAATGGTAGGCGTCGTCGATCAGCGGGCCGTCATAGACGATGTCGCCGGAGATCAGCGTGCCCGTCGCCTTCTCCCACAGCGCGATGCCGCCCGGCGAATGGCCCGGCGTGTGGATCACCTCGAAGGCGCGATCGCCGAGATCGACGACGTCGCCGTCGTTGAGGAGGCGGTCCGCCGGCGCGGGGGGCACGCGATAGGCATCGGCGCGCCAGTCCGGCGGAAAGGCGTCGAACATCTCGTCGGTGGCGTAGCGGTCGGCCGCGGTCCATTCGTTGCGCGGATCGGCGAGGATTTCCGCCTCGGCGCAGTGGACGCAGCGATCGGCGAATTCGTGGTGCGAGCCGATGTGGTCGAAATGGGTGTGGCTCGCCACGCACACGAGGGGCCGCCCAGTGAGCAGCGGCACATGGCGGCGCAGCGGCACCGCGCCGAGCCCGCTATCGACCACGAGATCGCGCTCGCGCCCGCGCACGTGCCACATGTTGCAGCGGTAGAACGGCTTGATCCAGGGCTCGTGGATCAGGGTGATGCCGTCGGCCTGCGGCACCGTCTCGTACCAGCGGTCGGCCGCGATGATGTCGAGCGTCGCCATGGGGCCCTCACGCGGTGACGAGAACGAGATCCGACGGCCGGCAGGACAGCATCAAGGCAGCGCCCTCGGCGGGGGCGGCATCGGGCGGCAGGCGCAGCACGAAGGTCTGACCGCCCGTCTCCGCCTCGGCGATGACGCGGAAATGGGCGCCCTGGAACACCGCCTCGCGGATGCGGACCGCACCGAGGAAGACCGCGCCGGAGCCGTCGGCGCGGATGTTCTCCGGCCGCACGATCAGCGCCGCGGCGCTGCCCGCCGCCGCCTCGCCGGCGACGCTGAAGCGCCCGATCGCCGTCTCGACCTCGGCCGCGCCGGCTTGGGAGGCGACGACCTTGCCTTCGATCTGGGTGCTCTCACCCATGAAGGCGGCGGTGAAGCGGGTTGCCGGACGGGCATAGACGCGCGACGGCGGGCCGGCATCCTCGATGCGGCCCTTGTTCATCACGACGACGAGGGTGGCGAGCGCCATCGCCTCTTCCTGGTCGTGGGTGACGTGGACGAAGGAGCGGCCGGTGCGTTTCTGGAGCGCGAGCAGTTCGTCCTGCATCTGGCGGCGCAGATTGAGGTCGAGGGCGCCGAGGGGTTCGTCGAGGAGCAGGATCTCCGGCTCCACCACGAGGGCGCGGGCGAGCGCGACGCGCTGGCGCTGGCCGCCCGACATTTCGTGGATGCCGCGGGAACCGAAGGCGCCGAGCCCGACCATCTCGAGCGCGGCCTCCGCCCGCTTGAGCCGCTCCGCGCCCGGCACGCCGCGGACCCGCAGGCCGAAGCCGACATTGTTGGCGACCGACATGTGCGGAAACAGGGCGTAGTCCTGGAACACGGTGGTGGTCGGCCGCGCCGCCGGATCGAGCGCGGTGACGTCCTGCCCGGCGATCTCGATGCGGCCGGAGGTCGGCACCGTGAAGCCGCCGATCACCGACAGCAGCGTCGTCTTGCCCGAGCCCGACGGCCCGAGCAGCACGACATAGGAGCCGGCGCCGACGGACAGGCTCACGTCGGCGAGGGCGACGACGTCCCGGTAGGCCTTGCGGATGCGGTCGACGACGAGATGGGGACGGTCGCTCATCGGCGCCTCTTTCCGAACAGGAGCGCTTCGACCGCCGCCACGAGGACGATCGAGCAGACGAAGATGAGGGACCCGACGGCGTTGGTCTGCGGGTTGAGACCGCCGCGCAGCATCGACCAGATCACCACCGGCAGCGTCACGTCGAAGCGGGTGACGAGATAGGCGATCAGGAACTCGTCCCAGGACAGGGTGAAGCAGAGGCAGAAGGCGGCGATCAGCGCGGGCGCGATCATCGGCACCGTGATCGTGGTCAGGATGCGGAAGGTCGAGGCACCGAGATCGCGCGCCGCCCATTCGATCTTGCGCTGGTGCTCGCCGAGCTGGCCGAGGCAGATCGCGAAGGCGAGCGGCATGTTGATGACGACGTGGCCGACCACCACCATCGGCAGCGAGGGGCCGAGCCCGAACGCCGAGAGCCCGACGAGGAGCCCCATGCCGACGAGGAGATAAGAGACGGCAAGCGGCAACAGGATGATCGCCTGGAGCGCCGAGCGGCCGCGGAATTCATAGCGCGCCAGTCCGTAGGCGGCGAGGAAGCCGAGCATGACCGAGAGCGCCGACGAGCCGAGCCCGACGATCAGGGAGTTGAAGAGGCCGTCCATCAGCCGGTCGTTGGCGAACAGGCGTTCGTACCAGACGAGGGTCGGCCCTTTGAACGGCGGCACCGGCAGGGCGCCGTCCTGGAACGAGAACAGGATGAGGACGGCGACGGGCAGGAAGATGAAGACGTAGCCGAGCGTCAGATAGCCGAAGGCGACGACGTTTCCGGCACGGCGCAGGAGGGGCACGCTCGCCATGGGTCAGAGCCTCGACATGCGCAGCCAGCGCTGCATCGCGAGATAGACGACGGCGACGACGACCGTCATCAGGAGCGACATGGTGGAGGCCATCGGCAGATCGAGCTGGCGCTGGATCTGCATCATCACGAGCTGCGGCAACAAGAGCTCCTTCAGGCCGCCGAGGATCTGCGGCGTGACGAAGTCGCCGATGCACAGGACGACCGTGAGGAAGGCGCCGACCGCCATGCCGGGCACGCTCAAGGGCAGCGTCACCATGAGGAAGGTGCGCCAGCGGCTCGCCCCGAGGTCCTGGGCGGCGAGCGCATAGCGCGGATTGATCTGCACGAGGTTGGCATAGATCGTCAGCGTGTTGAGCATGACGAAGAAGTGGACGAAGCCGACGATCGTGGCGCCGGGATTGTAGGCGAGCATCAGGGGCCGCTCGACGAGGCCGAGATTGACGAGCACCCAATTGACGATGCCCGACGGCGACAGCGCCAGCAGCCACGCATAGGAGCGCACCACGTAGGAGGTCCAGAACGGCACGATGGCGAGCGCCAGCGCCAGGCGCTGCCAGGACTTCGGCACCCGGTAGGCGATCACCCAGGCGAACGGGTAGGCGAGGGCGAGGCTGACGACGACGACGAGCGTCGTCGTCACCACCGAGTTCCACAAGGCCTTCGCATAGGCCGCGTTCGAGAAGAACAGGACGTAGTTCGCCACCGAATACCCGCTCGCACCGAGCGGCTTCAGGCTGACGGCGACCATCATGAGCACCGGGGCCGCGAAGAACACCGCGATCCACGCGGCGGCCGGCAGCGCGAAGCCGAAGCCGGCGATCCGGCTGCGCCGCGCCGCGCGCTGTTCGTTCGTAAGGGTCACGGGCGCTCACGCTCCGCTCAGGGGACGAAGACCGAGGGACCGCGGCCGTCCGGCCGCCGGTCCTTCATGCGATGGCGCGGCGGCGTGCCTCAGGCCGGGTCGCGGCGCAGCGGCATCGTCATGCAATGGACGCTGCCGCCGCCGGCGGCGAACAGGTCGAGCTCCGGATCGAGCACGGTCACGCCCTCGGCGCGCAAGGCCGCGTTGATGCGGCGGCTGTGGCGGGGCGAGATGACCCGATCGCCGCCGAGGGCGAGCAGGTTGCAGCTCATCTCCATGACCTCGCGATAGGTCGCTTCGACGATCCCGATCCCGTGGGCCTTCAGCCAATCGGCGAACTCGTCGCCGAGGACCTCGGTGCAGGCCACGGCGAGGCGGTCGGTCGCCATGCAGAACAGCACGTCGAGGTGCAGGAAATGCTCGGCGAAGCCTTCGAGACGGACTTCCCAGCCCTTCTCGGCGAACCATTGGCCGAATTGCTCGGCACCCTCGCGGTCGGTGCGGCCGCCCGAGTGGCCGACGACGAGGAGGCCGTCGCGGATGATGTGAATGTCGCCGCCCTCGACCGTGCCGCGGGTGCCGTAGTTCCAGAACCCGCCGTGCTCGCCGTAGAACTTGAGGATCGAGGCATATTCGCCGCGCCGCTGCGGCATGGCGAGGGTGGTCATCACCGGCCCCCACGGGGTCGTCTGGCTCGAATCCCGAGTATAGACCTGATATTTCAGGTGCGCCTCGGGCTCGATGTAGTGCCGGGTGACGCCGGCGTGGTCGAGCGCGTCCTCGAGCTCACGATATTGTGCCTGGAGGCGCTGGTGATCGATCCGCTTGTCGCTCGCGAGGGTGTCGCGGGCGATCGAGTTGGTCGGAATCCACTGATAATGGTCCGGCGGGCACAAAAGCACGTCGCGCAGGACGCCGGTTTCGGAATCGACCGACCAAGTCACGGCTCGTTCTCCCCTCACTTCATGACCCCTCGACATTGCCTCGCATTCGCCCCACAGAACATAGCGTTCGAACGGTGCATGCTTTCAGATTTCTCGAAGTAAGGGGTTCGTCCGGTGGCGCCACGGCTCGACACGGTGGATCTGCGCCTGCTCCGGGTGTTCGTCGCGGTCGTGGAGGCGCGCGGCTTCACTGCGGCCCAGACCGTGCTCAATGTCGGCGCCTCGACCATCTCGAACCATATCTCCGCCCTCGAGACGCGCCTCGGGGTGAAGCTCTGCCGGCGCGGCCGGGCGGGCTTCCGCCTCACCGAGGACGGCGAACTGATCTATGCCGAGACCCAGCGCCTGTTCGCGGCGATCGACGCCTTCGACATGCGGGCGAGCGCGATGCGCGCCCACGTGCGCGGCACCCTTCCGCTCGGCATCGTCGACAACACCATCACCGACCGCACGGCGCCGCTCCATGCCGCGATCGGCGCCTTCGTCGCCGCGATGCCGGACATCCAGCTCTTCATCGACATGCGGCCGCCGAACGATCTCCTGCGCGAACTGATGGAGGGCCGCCTCCACGTCGTCATCGGCTCGTTCCCGAAGATCCTGCTGGGCTTGCGCTACATCCGGCTCTACGACGAGCCGCACCGCTTCTATTGCGGCCGAGCCCATCCGCTGTTCGCCGTGCCGGACCGCCAGATCGGGCCGGAGGTGCTCGCCCGCCACCGGCTGATCTCGCGCGGCTACTGGGGCTCGCGGGATGCGAAACAGCCGCGCTCCGACCGGGCGCCGGCGGTCGTCAACAACATGGAGGCGGGCGCGCGGCTCATCCTCTCCGGGGCCTTCCTCGGCTATCTGCCGATCCATTTTGCGGAGCGCTGGGTCGCCCGCGGCGAGATGCGCGCGATCCTGCCCGACGATCTCGCCTATGATGCGCCGTTCGAGATCGCCTGCGCCCAGACCCCGCTCGCCGCCCCGGCGCGGCGGTTCGTCGATCAGGTGCTCGCGACCTTCGGCGTCACCGAATCCGACACGACGGTGTGAACGGACGCGGCCCGGTCGCCGCTTTCGCTGGACCGTCATGGCGAATTGATATGCGATGCGTTCGCCGGCCGCGCCGGCATTCATAAGAGAAGAAGGATTATCTCCATGGCCGACCTCGTCGTTATCGCGTTCCCGACCGAAGAGAAGGCGGAGGAGGTCCGTCAGCGCCTGCTCGCGCTGCAGAACGAATATCTGATCGAGCTCGGCGACGCCGTGATCGCGGTGAAGCGGCCGGACGGTCACGTGAAGCTCAATCAGCTCGTCAACACGACGGCGATCGGCGCCGTGTCGGGCACGTTCTGGGGCACCCTGATCGGCCTCATCTTCCTGATGCCGCTCGCCGGCGCGGCGATCGGCGCCGCCTCGGGCGCGATCTCCGGCGCGCTCACCGACACCGGCATCAACGACAAGTTCATGAAGGAAGTCGCCGAGAGCCTGCAGCCGGGCAACGCCGCGCTGTTCGTGCTGGTGCGCAAGTTCACCGCCGACAAGGTGCTGGCGGACCTCGAAGGCGTCGGCGGCACGGTGCTGCGCACCTCGTTCGACCACACCCAGGAAGAAGCCCTGCGCGCGGCCCTCGCCGGCGTCAAGGCCGCCGTCCCGGATGCCCCGCAGGTCTGACCTCGACACGCGCTTCCCTTCTCCCCGTACGCGGGGAGAAGGTGGCCCGAAGGGCCGGATGAGGGGCGGCGCCCTCCATTTAAGATATTGTTTTAAAATAAGAAATTATGTAACGCGCCCCCTTCGTGGCGCCTGTTCCCGAGGGTGCGTACGTACGTCCTGTCCGTAGTCATCCCCGGGCTTGTCCCGGGGAGCCAGGGGCCGCGCGCTTTTCGTCCGCCGCCCCTGGGTTGCCGGCACAAGGCCGGCAATGACGATGGAGGGCAAGGTGTTCGCCGCATAAGGGTGGCCGCCGGGATGGCCCGGAGACAGATGCGATTGCCCCAGGGACGAACCCGGGGAAGACGCGGATGGGCCGTGCCAGCCATTCACTCTCAGCCGGCGCTTCCACGCGAAAGACCGGGAGTGAGCCGGAACGGGAGCTCCGACCGTGCCCCGGCCGAAGTGGTCTCTATGGTATCCGCCGCGCCGCCTTGGGAGATCGCGGCTTGGCGGCGAGGGGGAGGTCGGGAAAGAGGCTCGGGGCCTGCGGGGCGAGTGCGCCTTCGATCTCCAGCATCCGCCGTTTGGTGGCGACGCCGCCGGTCGCGGTGAAGCCGACGAAACGGCCGCCGGCGCCCATCACGCGGTGGCACGGCACCACGATCGGAAACGGATTGCGGCCGAGTGCTTGGCCGACGGCGCGGGCGAGGCCGGCATCGCCGAGGCGCAGCGCGACCTCCCCATAGGTCAGCGTCGCGCCCGGCGGGATGGCGCGGGTCAGGGCATAGACGTCGCGGTGGAAGGTGGGGACGCCGGTCATGTCGAGCGGCACCGTCGCGAGATCGTCCCGGGCGCCCTCGAACAGCCGCATGATCCGCAGGATGGCGTCCGTGGCGAACGGGGGCGGCGAGACGGTCTCGAGCCCCGGCGCGCGGGCCGCGAGGCGGCTGCGCAGGCCGCGTTCGTCGGGATCCGGCAACTGCACCGCGACGAGGCCCGCCGCGCCCCAGGCGAGGCCGCAGCGTCCGATCGCGGTGTCGAAGAGGGTGAAGCCGCCGGCCGACATGGCCGAATCATAGCACGACTCGGGCCTCGCGCGGCGCGACGCAGACACGTCGCGGTTGGCACTCGGCGCTCCGGCGCGCGGTGCATCGACGCCCCGCGCCGTCGCGGTCTATAAGGTCCCGCCCGGACGCATGGTGAGAGAGCCGGGGAGGGGACGGAAACGATGGCGACACCTTTGCGCGTCGCGGCGCTCGGCGAATGCATGGTCGAGATCGCCCGGCGGCCCGACGGCAGTGCGGCGCTGGGCTTCGGCGGCGACACGCTCAACACGGCCGTCTATCTCGCCCGCCTCGGCGTCGCCGTCGATTATGTGACGGCGCTCGGCGACGATCCCTTCAGCCACGACATGCTCGCCGCCTGGGCGCGGGAGGGCGTCGGCACGGGCCGTGTGCTGCAGGCGCCGGGCCGGGTCGCCGGGCTCTATGCGATCGTCACCGACGAGGCCGGCGAGCGGCGCTTCCTCTATTGGCGCAACGAAGCGCCTGCGCGCGATCTCTTCGCGCTACCCGGCTCGCCCGCCCTCGTCGAGGCGCTCGAAGATTACGACCTCCTCTATCTCTCGGGCATCAGCCTCGCGATCTGGGGTGCGGCGGGACGGGCCGCGCTCTACGCCCTCGCCGACCGGGTGCGCGCCCGCGGCGGGCGGGTCGCCTTCGATTCCAACTGGCGGCCCCGGCTCTGGGCGGATGCCGGCGAGGCGCGGGCAGCCTACGACGCCATGCTCGCCCGCACCGACATCGCCCTGCCGGGCCTCGGCGACGAGCGCGAGCTCTACGGCGACCGCGACGCCGAGGCGACGTTCGCCCGCATCGCCGGCCATGGCGTCCAAGAGATCGTGCTGAAGCTCGAAAAGCCCGGCTGCGTCGTCGCCGTCGGGGACACGCGCGTCGAGGTACCCGCGGAGCCGGTCGCGCAGGTCGTCGACACCACGGCGGCGGGGGACAGCTTCGCCGCCGGCTACCTCGCCGCGCGGCTGAACGGGGCGGCGCCGGAGGCCGCGGCCCGCGCCGGTCATCGCCTCGCCGCCGCGGTCGTGCAGCATCGCGGCGCGATCATTCCGCGCGAGGCGATGCCGTAATCGCCGCGCTCAGGCGCTGCGATAGGTCCAGACCCGGGCCGGCGGCACGTTGCGCAGGATCCACGGGCTCGGGCGCGTGGTGAAGCGGCCGGCCTCGGCCGGCACCGGCGGCACCAGCGCATACGAGAACTGAATGAAGGGCGCGCCGCGGACGAGCAGGTCGATGCAATCGTGCATCAGGCCGCGCCGGGCTTCGAGCGGGCGGGTGAAGAGCGGCAGGCTCGAGATCACGCTTGCGACGCTGCCGTTCGGCAGGTCGAGCGTCTTCTTCACGTGATAGGCGTCGCCCTGGACGACCTGGGCGCGCGGGAAGCGGCGGCGCAGCAGGTGGCAGAAATCGGCGCTGTATTCGATCATCACGATGCGGGATTCGTCGATGCCGCGGGCGATCAGCGCCTCGGTCATCACGCCCGTTCCGGGGCCGAGCTCGAGGATGATGCCGCCGCGCTCCGGCTCCGCCGCCGCCGCCATCGCCTTGGTGAGCGCCGGACCCGAGGGCGCCACCGCGCCGGTCGTCAGCGGGCTCGAGGCCCAATTGCGCAGAAAGCGCCCCTGATCGACGATCCGGCGGGTGATGCGGCGGGCGGTCGACATCGGCGGAGCTCTCCTCGCGGGCGCGGAACGGTCGCCATCAACGGGTGATCGGGGTGGCGAATCTGAGGCGACGCCAACAGATGGACCGGAAAGGCGACGTTGGGAAGACAATCCGAGGCGAGGACTTGCGTGATCCTCGCACGATGCTTGCCGCAAGAGCCGCCGGGTCTCACGCGGCGCGTCATGCCCCCGTCCTGCTCTGCCTCCAACACGTCATGCCCAGACGTCACCGCGTCATGCCCGGCTCGTCCGGGGTATCTCGGGTCCGCGCGAGATCGCCCGGACGAGCCGGGCGATGACGGAGAGGGGGAAGGGCTCACTGGCGCGTGTGTCCGCGGGGGCGGACATCAGCCGACGAAAAGGGCCCACGGAGGGGGCGAACGCACTCAGCCCTCCGACCCGCCGGCACCTCGCGGCGCCGCAGAGCCTCGTCAGCCGCCGAGGCCGTCGAAGAAGTCCTTCACCTTGGCGAAGAAGCCGTGCTCGTCCGGGTGGGTGTCGCCGGACGATTCGCGGCGGAATTCCTCGAGAAGCTCGCGCTGGCGGCGGGTCAGGTTGCGTGGGGTCTCGACCTGGACCTGGATGTACATGTCGCCGTGCTGGGCGGTGCGCATGACCGGCATGCCCTTGCCCTTGACGCGGAACTGCCGTCCCGTCTGGGTGCCTTCCGGCACGCGAACCGTGCTCTTGCCGCCGTCGATGGTCGGCACCTCGATGTCGCCGCCGAGCGCCGCCGTCGTCATCGCCACCGGCACCCGGCAATAGATGTCGGCGCCGTCGCGCTGGAAGAAATCGTGCGGCTTGATCGAGAGAAAGATGTAGAGGTCGCCCGGCGGGCCGCCGCGCATGCCCGCTTCGCCCTCGTCGCCGAGCCGGATCCGGGTGCCGTCCTCGATGCCGGCCGGAATGTTGACCGAGAGGGTGCGCTCGCGGGTGATGCGGCCGGAGCCGCCGCACTTGCCGCACGGATCGGCGATGGTCTCGCCGCGGCCCTGGCAGGTCGGGCAGGTGCGCTCCAGGGTGAAGAAGCCGCCCTGGGAGGTGCGCACGCGGCCGGAGCCGCCGCAGGTGCGGCAGGTGGTGGCGCTGGTGCCGGGCTTGGCGCCGCTGCCGGAGCAGACGTCGCAGGTGATCGGCGTCGGGATGCGAATCTCCACCGTGCGGCCCGCGAAGGCCTCGGTGAGGTCGATCTCGAGATTGTAGCGCAGGTCGGCGCCGCGCTCGCGGCCGCGTCCGCCGCCAGCCCCGCCGCGCCGGCCGCTCATGCCGAAGAATTCGTCGAAGATGTCCGACATCGCCGAGGCGAAGTCGTTGCCGAAGCCGGCGCCGCCACCCATGCCGCCCTGCTCGAAGGCCGCGTGGCCGAAGCGGTCGTAGGCCGCGCGGCGCTCCGGGTCCTTGAGGACGTCATAGGCTTCGTTGATTTCCTTGAAGCGAACCTCGGCCGTCGGGTCATCCGGATTGCGGTCCGGATGGCACTGCATGGCGAGCTTGCGGAAGGCGCTCTTCAGCGCCGCTTCGTTGGCGTCGCGTCCGACCCCGAGAACTTCGTAATAATCGCGCTTGGCCATGGTGACTTCAGGATCGGGCGCGGCGCCGGCGCCCGCCCGGCTGCCGGAGAAGCGATCCGGCGGCGCGGTGTCGATGCGGACGGGCAGGCATCATCGCCGGGACACGCTCCGGTAGAACTCGTTGATCTTTGGCCGTGGCGGCACATCCCTGCGGTCGCCGCACGGAAGCGCCCTCGGCCGGTGACTCGAACGCGGCGCTCCGCACTGTCCGCTGGCGGGCCCAACCCCGCCGGAGAAGCACACGGGCCTCAACGCAAACGTGCCGAAGCGCGGCGTCGTCGCGCTCCGGCACGGTCCTGTCGTCGGATCAGGCCGACTTCTTGCGGTCGTCGTCCTGAACTTCCTCGAAGTCGGCGTCGACCACGTCGTCCGCCTTCGGCTCGGCCGCCGCCTCGCCGCCCTGCTGCGAGGCGTACATCGCCTCGCCGAGCTTCATCGAAGCCTGGGCGAGCGCGTTGGTCTTCGCCTTGATGCCCTCGACGTCCTCGCCCTCGAGCGCGGTCTTGAGGTCGGCGAGCGCGGTCTCGATCACCGACTTGTCGGCGCCGGAGATCTTCGAGCCGTAATCGGCGAGCGACTTCTCGGTCGAGTGAACCAGGGCTTCGCCGTGGTTCTTCGCCTCGATCAGTTCGCGGCGCTGCTTGTCTTCGGCGGCGTGAGCCTCCGCGTCCTTCACCATCTTCTCGATGTCGGAATCGGACAGACCGCCCGACGCCTGGATGCGGATCTGCTGCTCCTTGCCGGTGCCCTTGTCCTTGGCCGAGACGTTGACGATGCCGTTCGCGTCGATGTCGAAGGTGACCTCGATCTGCGGCACGCCGCGCGGCGCCGGGGGCAGGCCGACCAGGTCGAACTGGCCGAGCATCTTGTTGTGGGCCGCGAGCTCGCGCTCGCCCTGGAACACGCGGATGGTGACCGCGGTCTGGTTGTCCTCGGCGGTCGAGAACACCTGGCCCTTCTTGGTCGGGATCGTCGTGTTGCGGTCGATCAGGCGGGTGAACACGCCGCCGAGCGTCTCGATGCCGAGCGACAACGGCGTCACGTCGAGCAAGAGCACGTCCTTGACGTCGCCCTGGAGCACGCCGGCCTGGATCGCGGCGCCGATGGCGACGACCTCGTCCGGGTTGACGCCCTTATGGGGCTCCTTGCCGAAGAACTGCTTCACGATCTCCTGGATCTTCGGCATGCGGGTCATGCCGCCGACCAGAACCACCTCGTCGATCTGACCGGCGGTGAGGCCGGCGTCCTTCAGCGCCGCGCGGCACGGCTCGACCGTCTTCTGGACCAGATCGTCCACCAGCGCTTCGAACTTGGCGCGGGTGAGCTTCAAGGTTAGATGCTTCGGTCCGCTCGCGTCGGCGGTGATGAAGGGCAGGTTGATGTCGGTCTGGGTCGCCGAGGACAGCTCGATCTTGGCCTTTTCGGCCGCTTCCTTCAGACGCTGGAGGGCGAGCTTGTCGCCGCGCAGGTCGATGCCCTGCTCGCGCTTGAACTCGTCGGCGAGATAGTTGACGAGCCGCATGTCGAAGTCCTCGCCGCCGAGGAACGTATCGCCATTGGTCGCCTTCACTTCGAACACGCCGTCGCCGATCTCCAGCACGGACACGTCGAAGGTGCCGCCGCCGAGGTCGTAGACGGCGATGGTCTTGGATTTCTCGGTCTTGTCGAGCCCGTAGGCGAGCGCGGCCGCGGTCGGCTCGTTGATGATGCGCAGAACCTCGAGGCCGGCGATCTTGCCAGCGTCCTTCGTGGCCTGACGCTGGGCGTCGTTGAAATAAGCCGGGACGGTGATCACCGCCTGGGTGACGCTCTGGCCGAGATAGGCCTCCGCGGTCTCCTTCATCTTCTGCAGGATGAAGGCGGAAATCTGCGAGGGCGAGTAGGTCTTGCCGTCGGCCTCGACCCACGCGTCGCCGTTGGAGCCCTTGACGATCTTGTAGGGCACCAGGTCCTTGTCCTTCGCCACCATCGGATCATCGAAGCGGCGGCCGATCAGGCGCTTCACCGCGAAGAAGGTCCGTTCCGGATTGGTGACCCCCTGGCGCTTCGCCGGCTGGCCCACCAGACGCTCGCCGTCGTCGGTGAAGGCGACCATCGAAGGCGTGGTGCGCGCGCCCTCGGCATTCTCGATGACTTTGGCCTGCTTGCCGTCCATGACCGCGACGCACGAATTGGTCGTGCCGAGGTCGATGCCGATGACCTTACCCATTATCTTCTCCTCCTGGCAGACCGGACGGACCCTCGGGGAGGCATCCGACCTGAAAAGCCGGGTTCATCCCGGCCGGTCCCCAAACCATTGGATTTCACGAGCTCTGAAGCGGTAGCGCCCGTGCTTCCGGCTATATAAGAGGGGGGCAAACAGGCCGCAAGCCGGCCCACGCCTTGCCGTCGCCGGAAAGACGCGGCGCAATCGGTGAAGGCTCGATCCCGCCGCCACGGTCGCATCGGCTCGCGGGGGATCAGCGTTAGGAAGCGTCCTGCCGCGCTCCGTCGGCGGCAGGTTTCTCGGGAGACACCGATGTCCGGGGCGACCCCGTCCGCCGTCGCACAACAGCGCCAGCCCGGCCCGCCGCCGGCGGCGCCACGCAGCCGCATGAAGCGGCGCGTCATCGTGCTCATGATCCTCGTCGCGATCATCGCGGTCGGCTGGACCACCTTCTGGTGGCAGGCGAGCCGGACGCTCGATTCGCTCGCCCAGGATTTCCTGGAAAATTCCGCGCGCAACGGCATAGCCGTGCGCTGCGAGCCGCGCTCGGTCGGCGGCTATCCGTTCCTGCTCGACATCAGCTGCGGCTCGTTCGCCCTCGTCTCGGACCGCGCGCCGACGATCGCGGCGGGGCGGCTGATCGCCGGTGCCCGGGTCTACGATCCGAACCGCGTCGTCGCCAATCTCGACGGCCCGCTCACCGTCGGCGACCCGGCCGCGCCGCTCGCGAGTCTCGTCTGGCAACGCGCCCAGATGAGCCTCAACCTGCAGGACGGCGCCGTCGCCCGCGGCGCCGTGTCGATCGACCATGCGGTGCTCAAGGCGGGGCCGGTTCCGGCGACGAACATCGATCTTCTCGAACTGCACGCCCGCCGCACCCCGACCACGGAAGGCGGCACCGATCTCGCCTGGACCGCGGCCGGCGTGCGCTTTCCGGCGAGTTCGCCGCTCGACGGCGCGCTTCTCGTCACCATCGAGGACGGCGGCGCGACGCTGCTCGGCGCGGGACTCGCGGTCCCGATCGAGGGCCTGCCGATCGACGTGACCGATTTCCATCTCGGCAACGGCGCGACCCTCATCAAGGCGGCCGGCTCGCTGCGGCTGCGCCCCGACGGGCTGATCGACGGCGATCTCAAGGCCACCGTGATCGATCCGGCCGGGCTGCCGTCGCTGTTTGCGCCCTTCTTGCCGCAGAACGGCGCGCTGGTGGCGGTCGCCGGCGCCATCTCCGCCTTCGGCCTGCCGTCTGAGGTTGACGGCAAGCCGGCCCGCACGCTGCCGATCCGCATCGCGGCGAGCCGGGTCTCGATCGGCATGCTGACGCTCGTGACGCTGCCGCCGATCCCGGTCGGGAACTGAGGGGCGTCAGCCGCCGGTCTGGGTCGCCGCGTTGAGGGCGCGGCGGCCGAAATCGGCCGCGCTGGTATCCTGACCGACGTCGATGATGCTGCGGCGGATCGCCCGGGTGCGGGTGAAGAGGTCGAACAGCGCGTCGCCGTCGCCCCAGCGGATCGCGCGCTGGAGGGCGGCGAGATCCTCCGAGAAGCGGCCGAGCACCTCGATCACCGCGTCCTTGTTGTTGAGGAAAATGTCCCGCCACATCGTCGGGTCGGACGCGGCGATACGGGTGAAGTCGCGGAAGCCGCCGGCCGAGAACTTGATGACCTCGGACTGCGTCACCTCTTCGAGATCGGCCGCGGTGCCCACGATGTTGTAGGCGATCAGGTGCGGCACGTGGCTCGTGATGGCGAGCACCAGATCGTGGTGCTCGGGCGTCATGGTCTCGACGTTGGCGCCGACCCGGGTCCAGAAGTCCCGCAGCGTCTCCACCGCGTCCGGCGCCGAGTCCGGCGTCGGCGTCAGGATGCACCAGCGGTTGTCGAAGAGTTCGACGAAGCCGGCATCCGGGCCCGAATGCTCGGTACCCGCGACCGGATGGGCCGGCACGAAGCGGCCGGCATCGGGCAGATGCGGCAGCATCTGGCGGACGATCGAGCCCTTCACCGAGCCGACGTCCGAGACGATGGCGGTCGGCTTCAAGGCCGGGCCGATCAACTCGGCGACGGCCCCGCACGCGCCGACCGGCACGCAGACGATGACGAGGTCGGCGTCGCGCACGATGCCGGCGAGATCGGTGCCGACGCGGGAGCCGAGGCCGAGGTCGGCGGCGCGCCGCACCACCGCCTCGCTCGCGTCGCCGAGGACGACGTCGGCCGCGATGCCGCGGGCGCGGGCGGCGCGGGCGATCGACGAGCCGATCAGGCCGATGCCGATCACGGCGAGGCGCTCGACCACAGGCGTCCGTCCGGGAGCCGCGGGAGCGTCGAAGAGAGGGGCGTTCAAAATCACGATGGTCCTCGCGAGGGGCGCGTCGCGCGCTCCCTCTCAATCCTTGCCGAGCAGGCGGGCAAACACGGCGAGGGTGGCGCGCAGGGCCTCCTCGCTACCGATGGTGATGCGCAGCGCGTTCGGCAGGAAATAGCTCTCCATCCGCCGCACGATGATGCGCGCGTCCTGAAGCGCCATGTCGGCGTCGATCGCGCGGCGGCCGTCCTCGTCGGGGAAATGGACGAGGACGAAGTTCGCCGCGCTCGGCGTCACGTCGAGACCGAGGGCGCGCAGTTCGTCCGTGAACCAGGGCAGCAGGGTCTCGTTGTGATCGACCGAACGCTCGACGTGACCGACATCGTCCATCGCCGCCGCCGCCGCCGCGATCGCCGGGCCGCTGACATTGAAGGGGCCGCGGATGCGGTGCAGCACCGAAACGATCTCCGCCGGCCCGTAGAGCCAGCCGATGCGCAGCGCGGCGAGGCCATGGATCTTGGAGAAGGTGCGGATCATCACCACGTTCGGCATCGTCGCGGCGAGCTCGAGGCCGGACGAATAATCGTTGCGGCGGACATATTCCGCATAGGCCGCGTCGATCACCAGGACGACGTCCTTCGGCAGGCCCTCGGCGAGGCGCTTCAGGTCGGCGAACGGGACGTAGGTGCCGGTCGGGTTGTTCGGGTTGGCGATGAAGACGAGGCGCGTGCGCGGGGTCACCGCGGCGAGGATCGCATCGACGTCGGCGGTGAGATCCTTCTCCTCGGTGAAGATCGGCTTGCCGCCGGCGGTCAGCGCGGCGATGGCGTAGATGTTGAAGCCGTGCCGGGTCTGGATCATCTCGTCGCCTTCGCTGAGGAAGGCGTGGCAGAGCAGCGCGATGAGCTCGTCGGAGCCGGCGCTGCAGACGATGCGCTCGGGATCGAGGCCGTAACGCCGGCCGATCGCCTCGCGCAGCTTGGTCGCGCCGGGATCGGGATAGAGGGCGAGGGTCTCGGCCGCCGCCTTCATCGCCTCGACTGCCGCCGGGCTCGGGCCGAGCGGGGATTCGTTCGAGGACAGCTTGTGCACCTTGCCCTCGCCCGTGACCGAGGACTTGCCCGGCACATAGGGCTTGATCTCCAGGATCGAGGCGCGCGCACGGGGCCGCGCGGACTGCGAAATGGGATCGAAACGCGTGGCGCTGAGGGGCGGTACGGAGGTCGTCATCGAGGGGCACCTTGCACTCGGCCGAGCGGGCGGACGAACCGCGTCGCCCGCGTGCGGCGCGGGCGCAACTCTTAAGGAACGCGCCCGCCGAAATCAAAGAAAACGTTGACAGCGGCCGACCACGCTCCTACGCGCATTCGTTCGGTCGGGACCGGCGCGGCCCACCTGCGGCGGCGCCGAGCGGCCGCGCCGCCGCCAGCCGGACGGCCATGAGTGTCAGGCACGATCCCCGATGACGTTCGAGCGAGACAAAGACCAGGCGGCGGACCTCCAGCGCCAGCGGGAGATCGACCATCCCTCGAGCGCCGTCGCGCTGTTCGGGACCGACGAGCCGTTGCATCTCGATGCCGGCACGGCGATCGCGCCGTGGCAGATCGCCTACCAGACCTACGGCACCCTCAACGCCGACAAGAGCAACGCGATCCTGCTCTGCCACGCGCTGACCGGCGACCAGCACGCCGCCAACGTCCACCCCGTCACCGGCAAGCCCGGCTGGTGGACGACGCTCGTCGGGCCCGGCCGTCCGGTCGATACCGACCGCTTCTTCGTGATCTGCGCCAACGTGCTCGGCGGCTGCATGGGCACCACCGGGCCGGCCTCGCTCAACCCGCAGACCGGCCGGGTCTACGGCCTCGACCTGCCGGTCGTCACCATCGCCGACATGGTGCGCTCCCAGGCCATGCTGGTCGACCGGCTCGGCATCGACACCCTGTTCGCGGTGGTCGGCGGCTCGATGGGCGGCATGCAGGTGCTGCAATGGGCGGCGAGCCGGCCGGAGCGCGTCTTCGCGGCGGTGCCGATCGCGACCGGCGCGCGGCATTCCTCGCAGAACATCGCCTTCCACGAGGTCGGCCGGCAGGCGATCATGGCCGATCCGGACTGGCGCTCGGGCCGCTATCTCGACGCCGGGACGCGGCCGAGCAAGGGCCTGTCGGTCGCGCGCATGGCGGCGCACATCACCTACATGTCCGAGCAGGCGCTGCACCGGAAGTTCGGCCGCAACCTTCAGGACCGGCCGACGCTGACCTTCGGCTTCGACGCGGATTTCCAGATCGAGAGCTATCTGCGCCACCAGGGGCTGAGCTTCGTCGACCGCTTCGACGCCAATTCCTATCTCTACGTGACCCGGGCGATGGATTATTTCGATCTGTCGGCTGACCACGACGGGGTGCTCGCGCGCGCCTTCCAGGGCACCAAGACGCGCTTCTGCGTGGTCTCCTTCACGAGCGACTGGCTGTTTCCGACCCGCGAGAGCCGCATTGTCGTCCATGCGCTCAATGCGGTCGCGGCGAACGTCTCGTTCGTCGAGGTCGAGACCGACCGCGGCCACGATTCCTTCCTGCTCGACGAGCCGGAACTGTTCCGCACCGTGCGCGGCTTCCTCTCCGGCGCGGCGCGAGCGCGCGGCATCGCCCCGCCGGGCGGCAGCGATTGAGGGGCGCGATGGCCAACCCGCATCTTCCCGAACCGCGCCTCGATCTGCGCCTCATCGCCGACCTCGTCGATCGAGGCTCGCGGGTGCTCGACGTCGGCTGCGGCGACGGCGCGCTGCTCGCCTTCCTGAACGGCGCCCGTGGCGTCGACGGGCGCGGGATCGAGATCTCCCAGGCCGGCGTCAACGAATGCGTCGCCCGCGGCCTCTCCGTCATCCAGGGCGACGCCGACACGGATCTCGCCGAATATCCGGACGATTCGTTCGACTACGTCATCCTGAGCCAAACCCTCCAGGCGACCCGCGAGCCGAAGCGGGTGCTCGAGCACCTGTTGCGCATCGGGCGGCGCGCGATCGTCTCGTTCCCCAATTTCGGGCACTGGCGGGTGCGGATGAGCCTCCTGTTCAAGGGGCGCATGCCGGTCACCGAGAATCTGCCCTATTCCTGGTACGACACGCCGAACATCCACTTCTGCACGATCCGCGACTTCGTCGCGACGACGCGGGAGATCGATGCGAAGGTCGAGCGGGCGGTTGCTCTCGACGCGGCGGGCAAGCCGATCCCGCTCAACGCCCCGTGGGCGTTCTGGAACATCTTCGGCGAACAGGCGGTGTTTCTGCTCAGACGGTGAGGCCGTCGGCCTCACTCCAAAACCGTCGTAGCATCGGACGGCTACGCGCACGGGTCAGACCCAGTGCGCGCACTTTGACGTGTGGCCGATGCCCGGGTTGAAGCTGTTGGTCGGGTCGAGCGCCCGATAATGGTTCACCAGCGCGGGCTTGGCATTGTAGAGATGGCCGACATTGTGCTCGGCCGGGTATTCGGCGCCGCGCGCGTCGAGAAGCGTCCACATCTCGTGCTCGACGGCCATCGTGTCGAAGCCCTTCTTCACAATGTAGTCCTGGTGGAAGACCTGGCAGAAGAAGTGGCCGTAATAAAGCCTATAGAGGATCTTGGCGTCCAGCGCGGCGGGTAGCCGCTCGCGCCAGTGCAATTCGTTGCGCGGCAAGGCGATGTCGAGGGCGACGATGTCCGCGACCTCGCGCTGATGGACGGCGCGATAGCGGATCGCCGCACCGGCGACGGAGAAGCGGAACAGAAGCGCCTTCACGCCCTCGTCGGGCGTGCACTCGAAATAGGCGCCGTCCTTGGAGGGGAAGATCTGCGCCAGATGGGTGCGCGCCTCGGCGATGCCGTCGCCGGCCATCTTCAGGATCAGATGATGCTCGAAGCGGGCGCGGTAGTCATAGAGCCGCTTCGGCAGATGGCGGGGAAACAGATCGGCCGCCGTCTGCATGATCCGATCGGACAAAGCGTGCGGCAGGAATTTGAACTGCGCGCAGAACGCGTCGAAACGGCCCTTCGCCGCGAACATCGCCGGCAGGCGGTCGGTGCCGAGATGCTGAATGGCGAGGAAGGTATCCTTGCCATACTTGTTTGCGATGTCGAACGCATCCCGGTGGATATATTCGGCCTCGACGGGCAGATCCTCGAACTTCTGCATGATGTGTCGACGCAGGTCGGTCAGCTCGTCGGGATTGTTGGTGCCGATATAGAAGACGACGCTCTTGTCCTCAGCCGGGAAGGTGTCGAGCCGCACCGCCAGCAGCATCACCTTGCCGGCGCTGCCGGAGGCCTCGAACAGGCGCTTCGGATCGGCGTTGAAGCGGGCCGGGGTGGGCGCCGTGATGTCGCGGACATAATCGTGGTAATCGGGATCGGAGGCGTGGCGATCCGGATCGTCGCGGACGTCGGACGGCTTGAAGTCGCCGTCCTCGATCCGCCGCAGGATGGTCTCGGGCCCTTCGCCGACCTCGATGCCGAGATGATTGACGAGACGGACCTGGCCGCTTTCGTCGATCTGCGCATAGAGCGCCAACTGGGTGTAGGCGGGGCCGCGATGGATCAGCGCGCCGCCGGAATTGTTGCAGATGCCGCCGAACACCGAGGCGCCGATGCAAGACGAGCCGATCACCGAATGCGGCTCGCGGTTGAGCGGCTTCAGGGTCTTCTCGAGCTGGAACAGGGTCGCGCCGGGCAGGCAGACGACCTGCTCGCCGTTCTTGATGACGTGGATCTTGGCGATGCGCATCGTGCTGACGAGCACGATGTCGCGGTCGTAGGTGGCGCCGTCGGGGGTCGAACCGCCGGTCAGGCCGGTGTTGGCGGCCTGCATGATGACGATCTTGCCGGCGCGGGCGCAGAGATTGAGCACGCGCCACATCTCGACGAGCGATCCGGGGCGCACCACGGCGAACACCGGGCCTTCGCCGAACCGGAACCCCTTGCGGAACCGGCGGGTCGCGCTGTCTCCGGTGAGGACGTTCCGCGCGCCGATGGCGCCTCGCAGTTGCCCCAGCAAGTCGGCGGGCGCCTGGGTCACGCGATCGGATCGGCCGGAAAGTTGTTCAGCAATCGCAGGCATATCGATCCCCCGTGCGCGTCGTGGCCCTCGAATTCAGGTCGCGCGCCGCAGAGGATAGAACCGGTGTGATGTCTCCGAAATGAAACTTTATAGTTGCAGGGCGTTTTGTTGGGCTCGGAGACAGGTTTAGCCCAGGCGACGCAGCCGCGGCAGGGCTATCGCTGATCACGCGCTTTGGACGGCTGCGTCCTTCTCACCTTGCGAAGAGCCGTCCTGAAGCGGGGTGCGAGCACTCTACCCCCGGATATTCGATAGCTAACGCGCACTCTGTAGCTAACGCGCCCTCGGTCAGTGCGAGCCGATCGTCTCGGCGTCGATCGTCCGTCCCGCGGACGGCGCCGTCGGATCGGGCAGCATGCGCAGCGCCGGCTGGGTCGCGGGCTGGAGCACCGGCATCAGCCGGCGAACGCGGGCGCGCTTGCCGCCGCTCTGGGCGGGTTGCCAATAGCGCTTTTCCGCCTCGACTAGCACGACGCCTGCGAAGGCGCCCGGCAGGCGGCGGCCCATGCGTTCCCAGGCGCGGGCCGAGCCGAGAATGATGCGCCGGCTCGTCGGCGGCACGAACAAGGCCTCGCCGGCGGCGACGGGGGTGAACATCGTCTCGGCAAACATGCGTTCGAGCTGGCTGCGGCTGTAGGGGCGCCCGGTTCCGAACGGCGTCGCCTCGGCGCGGGTCCAAAGGCCGAGCCGGTTCGGCACGACGACGAGCAGGCGCCCACCGGGCGAGAGCACTCGCCAGATTTCGCGCAGCATCTTCTCGGGAGCGTCGGTGTTTTCGAGGCCATGGACGACGAGCATCCGCTCGATCGAATGATCGGGCAGGGGCAGCGCGTCCTCCTCGACGAGGGTGGCGCGGTTCGGTCCGTCGGTCGGCCAGCGCGTCACCCCCATGCGCGCCGGCATGAAGGCGCCGACCCGCTCGGCCTCGCCGACATAGGGGCCGCAATAGGGGGCGGCATAGCCGAGGCCGATCAGCCGTTCGCCCTTGAGGTCCGGCCAGAGCCGGCGGATGCGCGCCCCCACGAACTGGCGAGCGACCCGGCCGAGCGGCGTTTCGTAGAACGCCATCAGCTCCGCGACATCGAGGCTCATCGGCCGTCAGATCCTCCGGGAATACGGCGCGGCAGGGGGAGGCCGCGTTTGTGCGTCGCCCTGAACTTGGCGACTTCTTGCGGCGAATGCCAGAGGCGCGGGGCCGTTTTGCAATGTCCGGGGCTTCGATGGCGACCGGCGCCGGTGCGTGCGCCCGATTGCACGGGCACCCCGGACGCCCCCCGTTGCCGCCTGTGCCGACGCGACCGCTTGCAGCGTCCCCTTGCACCGGCTCGTCGGTTGGGGCAATGGGATCGCGGTCCCCGCCCGGAGCGCATCATGGCCCATCTCTCCCCGTTCGCGCCGACGACGTTCCCCGAGCTGCCGCCGATCGACGGCATGCGCTTCGCCACCGCCGAAGCCGGTATCAAATACAAGAACCGCACCGACGTGCTGTTCGCCGTGTTCGATCCCGGCACCACCGTCGCCGGGGTGTTCACCCGGTCGAAGTGCCCGTCGGCCCCGGTTGAATGGTGCCGTGAGCAGCTCATCGCCGGCGGCGGCCGCGCCCGCGCGCTCCTCGTGAATTCGGGCAACGCCAACGCCTTCACCGGTCTCAAGGGTCGCGAGACCGTGCGCCTGTCGGCCGAAGCCGCCGCGAAGGCGGCCGGCTGCGCGCCCTCCGAGGTGTTCCTCGCCTCGACCGGCGTGATCGGCGAGCCGCTCGATCCGCAGAAATTCGCCGCCGTGCTCGGCGACACCGCGGCCCGCGTCGCCCCGGGCCCGTGGCTCGACGCCGCCCGCGCGATCATGACGACCGACACCTTCCCGAAGGTCGCGACCCGCACGGTGAAGATCGAGGGCGTGCCGGTCACCATCAACGGCATGGCGAAGGGCGCCGGCATGATCGCCCCGGACATGGCGACCATGCTCTCCTTCATCGCCACCGACGCGCCGATCGCGGCACCGGTGCTCCAGGGGCTGATCTCGAAGGGGGCCGACAAGAGCTTCAACTGCGTCACTATCGACAGCGACACCTCGACCAGCGACACGCTGATCCTGTTCGCGACCGGCAAGGCGGCGATCGCGCCGATCGAGAGCCCAACGGATCGCCGTCTCGGCGCCTTCCGCCGCGCCCTCGAATCCCTGCTCATCGACCTCGCCCATCAGGTCGGCAAGGACGGCGAGGGGCTGACCAAGTTCGTCTCCATCACCGTCGAGGGCGCCACCTCGCCCCGCTCGGCCAAGAAGATCGCGCTCTCGATCGCCAATTCGCCGCTGGTGAAGACGGCGATCGCCGGCGAGGACGCCAATTGGGGCCGCGTCGTCATGGCGGTCGGCAAGGCCGGTGAGCCGGCCGAGCGCGACCGGCTGGCGATCTGGTTCGGGGACGTGCGCGTCGCCGTCGCCGGCGCCCGCGATCCCGATTATTCCGAGGCCGCCGCGAGCGCCGCGATGAAGCAGGCGGAAATCGCCGTGAAGGTCGACCTCGGCCTCGGCCGCGGCAAGGCGACGGTGTGGACCTGCGACCTCACCAAGGAATATGTCGCGATCAACGGCGACTACCGGAGCTGATGGACCGGCCCCCGCAGCCCGCCGCCCCGATCGACCCGGCTCCGACGGAGGCGGCGTTCGTCGCGCGTCTCGAAGACGCGACGATCAACGCCTTTCCCTCGACGCACCTCACACTCGACCGGCGCTGGCTGTCGCGGCTGACGCCGGGCCATGACGCCAAGCGGATCAACTCGTTCTGCGTGCTCGATGCGGGCGACGACGCCGACCTCGAGGCGCGGCTCGAGCGCATCGTCGCAGATTGCGCGCGGCTCGGCGCCGTGCCGACGCTGCGGCGGACGCCGCTGACGCCGCCGGCCCTCGATGCTCTTCTCGACCGGCTCGGCTGGAGCCGCTTCGACGAGACGGCGGTGATGCGAGCGGACCTGATGATGCCCCACGTCGCCATCGAGGCGCCGACCCATGCGCTGGAGATCCTCCGCGCGACGGGCGCCGAGCGCGGCGCCTGGGCGGACATTCTGGTCGAGCTCGGCGGCGAGCACGCGGAGAACCGCGATCTCCTCGCCGCCATTCTCGCGCGGATCGTGCCCGAGGCGGTGCTGGCGGTCGCCCAGGTCGACGGCGCGCCGGTCGCCGCCGCCCTCGTGGTGCGCGACGGCGATCTCGTCGGCCTGTTCGAGGTGGTGACCCACGCGGAGGTGCGCGGACAGGGCTTCGGCGCCGCCCTCATCGCCGGCATCCTGGGCTTTGGACGCGCCACCGGCGCCCGCCACGCCTGGCTCCAGGTCAAGGCGGTCAACCCGGCGGTCCGGCTCTATCGACGCCTCGGCTTCGTCGAGGCCTACCCTTACTTCTATCGCCGGCCCGGCGCGGCCTGATCGGCCGCGCGGTCTCTCGAGAAGGATCGCCATGACGCGTCTCGTGCTCGTCGCCGCCTGCGCGCTCATCGACGCCGATCGGCGTGTGCTGGTGTCCCAGCGTCCCGAGGGTAAGGCGCTGGCGGGGCTTTGGGAATTTCCCGGCGGCAAGGTCGAGGCGGGCGAGCGGCCGGAGGAATGCCTGATCCGCGAGCTCGACGAGGAGCTCGGACTGACCGTGAAGCCGGCCTGCTTAGCGCCCTTCACCTTCGCGAGCCACGCCTACGACGACTTCCACCTCCTGATGCCGCTTTATGTCTGCCGACGCTGGGAGGGCATCCCGGTCGGCCGCGAAGGTCAGGCGCTGAAGTGGCTGCCGGCGCCGAAGCTGCGCGAGGTCCCGATGCCGCCGGCCGACGAGCCGCTCGTCGCGCACCTCATCGATCTGTTGCGCTGACGACTACGCGCTCACACCCGCGCGTGGCGGCGTTGTTGAGGCCCGGCAGGCCCGCGAAACCGCCTGTTCCTATGCTTTTCCGATACGGAACGAAGACGACACCCATCGATTTGAAACGAGGGTTCGTGCTTTGCCATGTCTTGCCCGATGCGGGCACGGGAAGTGGCGGCGCAAGGAACGGCGGCCATGGGTTTCGCCAGCACTCTTCGACATCACTCGCGCCGGAGCGACCGGCTGTTGCGGCGGATGCCGATCGAATATTTCGAGATCGGGCCTTATGTGCCGGAGCCCGAGACCATCGGCTTTCTCGGGGACGAGCCGATCGCCGCGCGCGTCCATGATCTCAACGGCCACGTCTTCGAGTTCGCCGGCGTGCTCGCCGACGGCCCGGTGACGAGACAGGTCGAAAGCCTCGCGCCGGGCGAGTTCCTGATCGGCCGCAGGATGATCTACCGCCAGCGCCGCTGATCGCGCCCCCCGCTATCACGAGACCCGATGCCGCGTCCGGCGAGGCGCCCGCGGCATCCGTCGGCAGGGTGGAGGGACGCGCGGTCCGCACGGCCATGCCCAGGCACGGCGGTCCCTTGCCTCGCGTGCGCCTCTCCACCCTCGCTGCCCGCGATTTGGCCCGCTCACAGGCCGAGCATCACCCGCCCGCCGTCGAGGCGAACCGGATAGGAGACGAGGTTGACGCAGACCGGCGCGCCCTTGGCTTGGCCGGTGCGCACGTCGAAGCGGCCGTTGTGCTTGGGGCATTCGATCAGCGTGCCGCTGACGAAGCCGTCCGCGAGGTGGACCTGCTCGTGGGTGCACAGGCCGTCCGTCGCATAATAGGCGTCGCCGTCGAGGCGGTAGATCGCGAAGGTGCGGCCTTCGTGATCGAACCGGATCACGTCCTCCTCTTCGATGTCGTCGGCGGCGCAGGCATCGATCCAGCGGGTGGCGACGATGGTCATAGGCAACAAACTCCCTCTCGGCCGCGGCGGGCGGCTCTCGTTCTTCGCGTCGGTCAGATGGCGTCACTCGGCCGCGGCGGGGGCGATCCCGGCGGGCGGCATCATCGGCGCCGCGCCCGCGGGCAGGCGCCGCTCGACGTGCCAGGTCGGGTCCTTCCGCTGGCGCAGGAGCGCCGGGATGATCTCCCGGTAGGCGGCGAGGCAACTCGGATAGGGCTGCGGGCAATCGTGCTTCATCGCGGCGTGGAGCTTCGGCAGCGCGTGGTAGGGCACCATCGGGAACATGTGGTGCTCCACGTGATAGTTCATGTTCCAGTAGAGAAAGCGGAACAGCGGGTTCATGTAGACGGTGCGGCTGTTGAGCCGGTGGTCGAGCACGTCTTCGGCGAGGCCCGCGTGCTGGGTGAGCCCGAAGAAGATCACGAAGAATCCGCCATAGAGGGTCGGCAGGCCGACATACATCGCCGGCAGGATGGAGCGAAACGCGAGACAGGCGGCGATGACCGCGGCGAAGACGGCGAGATAGATCCGCGCGACGAGGAAGACCTTCCAGCGCTCCATCTCGGGCACGAAGGTCTTCTCTTCCGCCGTCAGTCGTCCGGTCGCGTGGAGAAAGAGCTTCGGCAGGGCGATCGCCGCGCTTTTCAGCGCGAACAGGTTGAGCAGGAGCCCGAGGAAATCCGGCGGCCGCGGCACCGCGATTTCCGGATCGCGGCCGACGATGATGGTGTCGGTGTGGTGCCGGGTGTGGCTCCAGCGCCAGATCGTCGGCTCGCGCAAGATCATGAAGCAGGCGAGATGATAGACCGCGTCGTTGAGCCAGCGCGTCTTGAAGGCGGTGCCGTGGCCGCATTCGTGCCAGCGGCTGTCCGAGACCGAGCCATAGAGCACGCCGTAGACGAGGAAGCAGGGCACCGCGAGCCACGTGCCCCAGGCGAGGCCGCCGAGCACGCCGGAGACGACGAGGGCGCCGAGCCAGATCGCGGTGTCGCGCAAAGCCGGCCCGTCGGAGCGCTTCATCAGCGCCTTCATGTCCTTGCGGGGGATCGGGCAGGTGTACCATTCGGCGGTGGCGAGGCCGCGTTCGAGCGCGCGGGCCGTCTCCGGTCCGACGAGGCTGTAATCGCGCGGCGGCGCGGCGGACGGTTCGAAGCCCATCTTTCCTCCTCCGAGACCGGCTCCGGCGCCGGCGGCCCGTGAGCCGCCGGCCGCACCGCGCGGCCTTCCCTCGTCGTTCGGGCGTTTCGCTCTGCCGGCCGCTGTCCCCGCAGCCGGCCGCCGATCTCGTCTTGTCGTTGTTTCGATCTCGAAGAAGTCTAGGCGCGACGCCGGTCTCGCTCAAGAAAGGTCTATCATTTCCTATCAAAAACCATCATTCTTCAGGCCCGCGGGATGATGGAATCGCGCAAATGTCGGGACGGCCGAGGCCGCGCGACGGGCGATCAGGGAGCGCGCCATGGCGAAGCGTCCGACCATCGTGGACCTGGCGGAGGCCGCCGGGGTCAGCGTCGCGACCGTCGATCGGGTGCTGAACGGGCGCCACGCGGTGCGCAGCGGCACCGCCGAGCGGGTGCTCGCCGCCGCCGAGGCGCTCGGCTACCACGCGACCGCCTTGATGGAGCGGAGGGTGCGCCGCGCCGTTCCCGAGCGCCGCTTCGGCTTCCTGTTGCAGAAGCGCAGCGACGCCTTCTACCGCCAGTTCGCCGCCGACATCGAGGCGGCCTGTGCCGCGGCCACGGACGTGCGCGTCGTTCCCGTCGTGGCGTTCGTCGACGAGCTCTCGCCGGGCGCGCTCGCCGAGGCGATGCGCCGGCTCGGGGCCGACGTCGATGCGCTCTCCGTCGTCTCCATCGAACATCCCCACATCGACGCGGCGATCGCCGACCTCAAGGCCGACGGCGTGCCGGTGTTCGCCCTCCTGACCGACCTCACGGCGGAGGCGCGGGCCGGCTATATCGGCCGCGACAACCGCAAGGAGGGCCGCACCGCCGCCTGGATGATCGAGCATACGGCGCAAGCGCCGGGCGAGATCGGCATCATCGTCGGCAGCCACCGCTATCTCTGCCAGGAGACGGCGGAGATCTCGTTCCGCGCCTACTTTCGCGAGCACGCGAGCGGCTTTCGGCTGCTCGAACCGCTCGTCAACCTGGAGGACGTGCGGGTCGCCTACGAGGCGACGCTCGACCTTCTCGCCCGCCGCCGCGGCATGGTCGGGCTCTATCTCTGCGGTGGCGGCACCGACGGGGTGATCCGGGCGGTGCGCGAGGAGGCGCCCGAAGGCCTCGCCGTCGTCTGCTACGAACTGACCCCGACGACCCGCGCCGCGCTCATCGACGGCGTGATCACCGCCGTGATCGGCACGCCGACCGCCCGCCTCGCCCAGAGCGCGGTCGCTGGCATGACCAAGGCGACCGCGGGGAAGGGCCTCGGACGAGCCGCCGGCGCCGCGCCGTCCGATCTGCCGTTCGTGCACGCCGTCCACCCGTTCGATCTGTTCATTCGCGAGAACGTGTGAGCGGGAACGCACGGAGGGCGCGCGGTTGCCTCATGGTCCCGCCCTCGATGTTTCCTCGGCGGCCAAAGTGCTTTAGAAGGCGGGCAATCCGGCTCGGCCGGCTCCGCCTCCGTAAACGACGAACGATCCGATGACCGAACTTGCGACCCTCGCCGATCTCGAACGCGATCTCATCGCGCGCATTGAAGCCGCGGCGGACGAGGCCGCGCTCGAGGACGCCCGCGTCTCGGCGCTCGGCAAGAAGGGCGTCGTCACCGAGCGGCTGAAGTCGCTCGGCGGCATGTCGGACGCCGAGCGGCGCACCCTCGGCCCCGCCATCAACGGCCTGAAGCAGGCCGTCGGCGAGGCGATCGAGGCCCGCAAGGCGACGCTGAAGGCCGCCGCCCTCACCGAGCGGCTCGCCCGCGAGACCGTCGACGTCACCCTGCCGGTGCGGCCGGGCCCGCTCGCCGAGGGCCGCATCCATCCGGTCTCCCAGGTGATGGACGAGCTCACCGCGATCTTCGCCGATCTCGGCTTCGCGATTGCCGAAGGGCCGGACATCGAGACCGATTATTACAACTTCACCGCGCTCAATTTCCCCGTCGGCCATCCGGCGCGGGAGATGCACGACACCTTCTTCTTCGAGCCGAAGGCCGACGGCTCGCGGCTCCTCCTGCGCACCCACACCTCCCCGGTGCAGATCCGCACCATGGAGAAGGGCGAGCTGCCGATCCGCGTGATCTGCCCGGGCCGCACCTATCGCTGCGATTCCGACCAGACCCACACCCCGATGTTCCATCAGGTCGAGGGCCTCGTCGTCGACGAGAGCGCGACGCTGGGCGAGCTCAAGTGGGTGCTGGAGGAGTTCTGCAAGGCGTTCTTCGAGGTGAAGCGCGTCGACATGCGCTTCCGCCCGTCCTTCTTCCCCTTCACCGAGCCGTCGATGGAGGTGGACATCCGCTGCCGTCGCATGGGCAACGAGGTGCGCTTCGGCGAGGGCGACGACTGGCTCGAGATCCTCGGCTGCGGGATGGTGCACCCGAACGTGCTGCGCAATGGCGGGTTCGATCCCGACAAGGTGCAGGGCTATGCCTGGGGCATGGGCATCGACCGCATCGCCATGCTGAAATACGGCATGTCGGACCTGCGCGCCTTCTTCGACGCCGACGTGCGCTGGCTGAACCATTACGGCTTCCGCCCGCTCGACATTCCGACCTTGTTCGGCGGCCTCTCCGCCTGACGCCGGGCGCCGTTCCGGCACGCGCGGATGAGCTTTAACGGCAGGGACGACGGTCGCGTCTCCCTGCCGTTTTGCTGTGCCCCTTACGCCACCCGCGCCTCGTTGAGGTCGGTCACGGTGCCGCCCATCGAGCCGGTGTCGCGGGCGGCGATGTGCCAAGCGAACGCCTTTTCGAGCAGATGCGGCGTCTGGCCGCCGCGGCGGCAGGCTTCGGCGAAATAATCGGCGAGGCGGTCGCGGTAGAGCGGGTGGGCGCAGGTCTCGATGATGAGCCTCGCCCGTTCCCGCGGCGCGAGCCCGCGCAGGTCGGCGAGGCCGCATTCCGTCACCACGATGTCGACGTCGTGCTCGGTGTGATCGACGTGGGGCACCATCGGCACCACGCTCGAAATCGCGCCGTTCTTGGCGATCGACTTCGTCACGAAGATCGACAGATGGGCGTTACGTGCGAAATCGCCGGAGCCGCCGATGCCGTTCATCATGTGGGTGCCGCCCACATGGGTCGAGTTGATGTTGCCGTAGATGTCGAATTCGAGCGCCGTGTTGACCGCGATCAGCCCGAGCCGGCGGATCACCTCCGGGTGGTTGCTGATCTCCTGCGGGCGCAGGATGAGGCGCGGCTTGTAGCGCGCGATGTCGTCGAGCACCTGGCGGTAGCGCGCCTTCGAGAGGGTGATCGAGGAGCCGGAGGCGAAGTCGAGCTTGCCGGCGTCGAACAGGTCGAACGTCGAATCCTGCAACACCTCCGAATACATCGTCAGCCGCTCGAACGGGCTGTCGATGAGGCCGTGCATCACCGCGTTGGCGATGGTGCCGATGCCGGCCTGGAGCGGCTGCAGCGACTTTTCGAGGCGCCCGCGATCGACCTCGTGGCGCAGGAACTCGGTGAGATGGCCGGCAATCGACCTGGTCTCGTTGTCGGGCGGCAGCACCGTCGAGGCGCTGTCGAGCTTCTCCGTCACCACGATGGCGACGATCTTCGACGGATCGATCGGGATGAAGGGTGTGCCGACGCGGTCGTTAGGCGCCATCACCGGGATCGGCTCGCGGGTCGGCCGGCGGGTCGGGATGTAGATGTCGTGCAAGCCTTCGAGGGCGAGCGGCTGGGCGAGGTTGATCTCGATGATGACCTTCTCGGCGAGAATCGCGAAGGTCGCCGAGTTGCCGACCGAGGTCGTCGGCACGATGCCGCCCGTCTCGGTGATGGCGACCGCCTCGACCACCGCGACGTCGACCGGGCCGATCTGGCGGGAGCGCAGCATCTCGACCGTCTCGGAGAGGTGCTGGTCGATGAACATGACCTCGCCGGCATTGATCGCCTTGCGCAGCGCCGGGTCGGACTGGAACGGGATGCGGCGCGACAGCACACCGGCCTCCGACAGCGTCTTGTCGAGATCGTTGCCGAGCGAGGCGCCGGTGATGAGGGTGATCTTGAGCGGCTCGCGCTTCGCCCGCTCGGCCAAGGCGAGGGGCACGGCCTTCGCCTCGCCGGCCCGGGTGAACCCGCTCATGCCGACCGTCATGCCGTCGCGGATGAAACTGGCGGCCTCGTCGGAAGAGGTGATCCGCTCGAGTAGCGGCGCACAGCGGATGCGGTCTGTGATCATCGTCGGTCCTGTTGTCGGTCCGGGCGGGCGACGGCGATCATGGGACGATCGGGGAGGCGAGGCCTTGATCGGCCGCAAGCCCATGCCGGATTCGGGGCGTTTCCTGGGGGACTGGTCTTTGGAGCAAGTGTCGGGAGAGGGGCTCGGGTCGGTGTCTCGGGTCAGGGCGGGGGAACGTCGTCGGTCCGGCAGACGTCGATCCAGCGGGCCTCGGTGATCGCGGCCATGCGCTCCGGGGCGATGCGCAGCGCGGCGTGGATCGCGCCCGCGGCAGGCACCACGATGTCGAAGGCGCGCAGCGACACGTCGCAATAGACGGGAAGGGGCGTGGCGAGGCCGAACGGGCAGACGCCGCCGACCGGATGCCCGGTCAGCGCCGCGACCTCCTCGGCGCCGAGCATACGGATCTTGGCCCCGAACGCGTCCTTGGCCTTGCGGTTGTCGAGGCGGGCGTCGCCGCGGGTGACGACGAGGAAGGTGTCGTCACCGCTGCGCAGACACAACGTCTTGGCGATCTGGGCGGGCGCGACGCCGTGGCCTTCGGCGGCGAGCGCCACCGTGGCCGTGCTCGTCTCGAGCTCGATGATGGCGATGTCGGGAGCCTTCTCGGCGAGGAAGGCGCGGACGGATTCGAGACTCATGCGACGTCGGGCTCCCGGGCCGCGGGGAGCCTCCGGGCCGCGCAGGCCGACCGGATGTCGGCGTGGGGAGAGGAGGGACCGGCGGTCCATCTCGGACGAACCGCCCCCCTTATAGCCGACGCCGGCGGCCGGGCGGGAGCCCGACCTCCGTCGTAGGCGCGCGAGGGTTCGCGACGGCTCAGGGCGTGATCGCGACCTTGAGGACGCCGTCGCGCTGGTGGGAGAACAGGTCGTAGGCCGCTTCGATATCGTCGAGCTTGAAGCGGTGGGTCACCAGGGCCGTGAGGTCCGTGCGCTTCGATTCGAGCACCGAGAGGAGCCGGCGCATCCGCTCTTTGCCGCCGGGGCAGAGCGTGGTGACGATCTTGTTGTCGCCGAGGCCGGCGGAGAAGGCGTCGAGCGGGATCCGAAGGTCGGTCGAATAGACGCCGAGGCTCGACAGAGTGCCGCCCGGCCGCAGCACGCGCAGCGCCGCCTCGAAGGTCGCCTGGGTGCCGAGCGCCTCGATCGAGGCATCGACGCCGCGGCCGTCGGTCAGCTCCAGGATCTGCTTCACCGGATCGCCGGCCTTGTAGTCGACCACGAGATCGGCGCCGAGCCGCTTGGCGATCGCGAGCCGCTCGGGAACCGTGTCGACGCCGATGATCGTCGTCGCGCCCTTGAGCTTGGCGCCGGCGACCGCGCAGAGGCCGATCGGCCCGAGCGCGAACACCGCGACGGTGTCACCGATCTTGATTCCCGCGCTTTCGGCGCCGGAGAAGCCGGTCGACATGATGTCGGGGCACATCAGGACGTCTTCGTCGCTGAGGTCGTCCGGAACGGGGGCGAGGTTCGCCATGGCGTCCGGCACCAGGATATATTCGGCCTGGGCGCCGTCGATGATGTTGCCGAACTTCCAGCCGCCGGTGGCACGGAAGCCGTGCTTGGTGCCGGGACCGTCCTGGGAGCCGCAGCCGCACAGGCAGGCATAGGAATAGCCGCTCGGGGTGATGGCGCCGGCGATGACGCGCTGGCCTTCCTGGTAGCCGCTGACCGCAGAGCCGAGCTTCTCGATGACGCCGACCGGCTCGTGGCCCACGGTGAGCCCCTTCGCGACCGGATATTCGCCCTTCAGGATGTGGACGTCGGTGCCGCAGATGGTGGTCGTCGTCACGCGCACCAGGGCGTCGAGCGGACCGACCTCGGGAATCGGCTTCTCGTCGAGGACGATGCGGCCGGGTTCGACGAAGATGGCGGCTTTCATCTTGGGCATGGATCAGCGCTCCGAATGGCAACGAGGTCGGAAACCCCTCGGAGGGCTTCCGGATGCGCTGCGGCGCCCGAATGGCATCGCGGCACGAAGCGGATCGCGCGCTGCCGGGCACGATCGCGCCGGTCGGAGCCGGAGGCGGAAGGGCTACCCGGCGTCGACGGCGGCAGGATGATGCGGGCGTCGGCAATCGGCCTTGATGCCGATCAAGGGGGATGGACGGGGCGGCCGGCCTCACGCATTTGTCGCATGGGGCCCGTTATTGTCGCTTTATGGTTCCCGGATGGGGTTGGTTGGCGATTCGCGGGCGGATCGCCGCGTCGATATGGGGATTGGCGTGGAAAGGTCTTTGAAATCGGGAGCTTTGGGGCTCGTCGATACGTTGGTGATGGCGGTCGCGGGATCGGCGCCGGCTTATTCCATCACCGCCAGCACGGCCGCGCTGGTCGCCGCGGTCGGCATCGCCGGCCCGGCCGCGCTGTGGGTGGCGTTCGTGCCGATGATCGGCATCACAATCGCCTTCTCCTATCTCAACCAGTGGAGGTCCGACGCCGGTGCCGCCTATGCCTGGGTTGGCCGCGCCATCCACCCGGCGCTCGGCTTCCTCGCCGGATGGGCGCTGCTCTCGCTGTCGACCATCTTCATGGTCGCCGCGGCGCTGCCGGCCGGCGAGGCGACCCTCGACCTCTTCAATCCGGGCGAACTCCACGACGTGATGTGGGCGACGGGCATCGGCGTCGTCTGGTTCCTGGGCGTGCTCGCCCTCGTCACCGTCGGCATCACCGCCACCGCCAAGGTGCAGGTGATGATGACGCTGCTCGAACTCGGCGCGCTTCTCCTCGTCGGCTTCCTGGCGATCTGGAATGTCCACGCCGCGCCGGTGTCGAATTTCTCCTGGAGCTGGTTCCTGCCGCAGAGCTTCGGCACGTTCCAGTCGTTCTCGGCCGGCATGCTCGTCGCCGTGTTCTATTATTTCGGGTGGGACGTCTCGTCGAACCTTGCCGAGGAGACGGCGAACGCCGAGCGCACCGCCGGCCTCGGCGGCATCGCCGGGGTGCTCGTCATCTTCCTCATCTTCATCCTGATCCAGGTCGCCGTGCAGATGGCGCTGACCCCGGCCCAGGTGCAGGCGAACAGCGCCAACCTGCTGCCCGCGCTCGGCCACGTCGCGCTGCCGGCGCCGTGGAGCGCCATCGCGGTGCTCGCCGTCATGGTGAGCGCGGTCGCCACGCTCGAGACCCAGCTCCTCCAGTGCACCCGGCTGCTCTATTCGATGGCCCGCGACCGGGTGATCGGCGAGACGATGGGCCACCTCCATCCGCGCTTTCAGACGCCGTGGCTCGCCGGCTTCGCTGTTGCCGGCGTCTCGCTCCTCCTGTTCGCCGCCTCGGCGACGGTGCCGACGCTCAACATCCTGATGAGCGACCTCATCAACGCCATCGGCGTCCAGGTCTCGTTCTATTATTCGATCGCCGGCATCGCCTGCGCTTGGTACTACCGCAAGGTCCTCTTCACCGACTGGCGGGTGCTCGTGTTCGCGGGCATCGTGCCGCTCGGCTCGGCGCTGTTCGTCGGCTATGTCGGGCTCTATCAACTGCCGCAGCTCGGCTGGCAGGTGTCGGCGATCTCGATCGGCACGATCGTGATCGGGGTGATCCCGCTCGTCTATTATCGCCGGCGCTACCGCAGCAGCTTTTACACCGACCCGGCGGAAGCGGCGTCCGTCCTGACGATGGCACGCGGGGCCCAGGCGGGAGAATAGGGCGGGCGAAGAGGACCGCGCGTCCGCCGCGCATGAAGAAGGCGGACATGGGAGGCGGACATGCCGCTCGAGATCTTCGATACGGTGACGCGGCTCGTCGCGGCCACGATCATCGGCATGGCCTACGGCCTCAACCGCGATCTCCACGGCAAGGCGACGGGCATCCGCACCCTCGGGCTCGTCGCCCTCGCCTCGGCGGTGGTGACGATCGGCACCATCCGCTATCTCGGCCAGCACACCCCCGTCGAGAGCCATCCCGACGCCATGAGCCGGGTGATGCAGGGCCTCATCCAGGGCATCCTGACCGGCATCGGCTTCATCGGCGCCGGCGTCATCATCCGCGAGGTACCGGGCCACCGGGTGCGCGGGCTGACCACGGCGGCGACCGTCTGGCTCACCGCGTCGATGGGCATCGTCTGCGGCCTCGGCCAATGGGTGCTCGTCGTCACCGCGGTGGTGGTGTCCGGCCTCCTCCTCGTGTTCGGCGGGCCGCTCGAGCGCTGGCTCCATGCCCGGCTCGGCACCGGGCCGCGCAACGAGGATCTGGGCCCGCGCCCGCGCGACGGCGAGCGCGACGCCGAATATTGAGCGATCGATCGGATCGGGGCCGGGCGTCAGCGCGCCGGCAGGGCGAACTCGGCCGGCGAGAAGCCGAGCGCCTCGGCGAGGACTTCGACGACGAGGGCGTGATCGTCGCGCTGCGGCAGTCCGGACACGGTGATCGCGCCGATGCAGCCCGTGCCGCGCAGGTTGATCGGGAAGCTGCCGCCGTGGCTGGCATAATCCCGCAGCGCGAGGCCCTGCTCGGCGACGAGGTCGGAACCGCGGCGCGCGAGCGCGAGGCCGATGCGGTAGGACGAGCGGCCGAAATGCAGGACGACGTTGCTCTTGCGCCGCGCCCAGTCGGTGTTGTCCGGGCTCGTTCCGTCGAGCGCGACGTGGAACAGCGGCCGCGTCGCGGTGCGGATGTCGATCGTCACGCCGAGCCCCTTCTCCTCGGCGCGCACCTTGAGCCGGCATCCGATGTCCCAGGCGGTGGCGGGGCCGAACGTCTCGAAGACCAGGCGGGCTTCCTGGTCGGCGATGACGGCGAGGTCGCGCTCGATCGCGTCGGGATGCTGGGTCATGTCGGTCTCCGCAAAAGGGCGTCGCGCAGCCGCTTCAGCGGCGCGCGAAGGCGTCGGTCGCCTCGATCAGATGGTGGAGGATGCCGGGCTCGTTGTAGGCGTGGCCGGCATCGGCGACGAGATGGAACGCCGCCTCCGGCCAGGCCTTGTGCAGCTCCCAGGCGGTGCGGGCCGGGGTCGCGATGTCGTAGCGCCCCTGCACGATGACCGCCGGGATGTGGCGGAGCCGGCCGGCATCGCGGATGAGCTGGCCCTCTTCGAGGAAGCCGGCGTGGACGAAATAATGGTTCTCGATGCGGGCGAAGGCGAGGGCGAACTCGTCGCCGGAAAATTCCTTCGAGAAGTCGGCGTTGGGGAGGAGGGTGATGGTTTCCCCCTCCCACAGCGCCCAGGCCCGGGCCGCTTCGAGGCGCACGGCGGGATCGTCCGAGATGAGCCGCTTGCGGTAGGCGCCGATCAGACCGCCGCGCTCGGCCTCCGGGATCGGCGCCAGATAGCGCTCCCACTTGTCCGGGAACAGCCATGACGCGCCTTCCTGATAATACCAGAGCAGTTCCTCGCGCCGGACCGCGAAGATGCCGCGCAGCACGATCTCGCTCGCCCGCTCCGGGTGGGTCTCGGCATAGGCGAGGGCGAGGCTCGAGCCCCACGAACCGCCGAACACGAGCCAGCGCTCCACGCCCATGACTTCCGTGCGCAGTCGCTCGATGTCGGCGACGAGGTGCCAGGTGGTGTTGGCCTCGAGGCTCGCGTGGGGGATCGAGCGGCCGCAGCCGCGCTGATCGAACAGGAGCACGTTGTAGAGCGCGGGGTCGAACAATTGCCGCGCCCCCGGCGAGGCGCCCGCGCCCGGTCCGCCATGGAGAAACACCGCCGGCTTGCCCTTCGGGTTGCCGACGAGCTCCCAATAGATCTCGTGACCGTCGCCGACGGCGAGACGGCCGCTCGCATAGGGCTCGATCGGCGGATAGGCGGTGCGCAGGGCGGACATCGATTTCTCCCAATCTCGGGGTGAGCCGCTTGTGACACAGCCACGGCGGGCGCTCAACGTCCGCGGCCTGTCACGCGGAGTTCAGCCTCGCGACGGCCTCGGGAAAGCCCCGCGACATTTTCGCGAAAGCTTCGCGACCTAGCCATGGGCGGAGAGCGGGTTCCGGCGCGTGTTTCTCCGCGGGTACGCCCCGTGCCGCGCCGCCCGCGACTGCGCAAAGCTGGGGCGAAAAATGGCGGGCTTTCATTTCCTTCGTGACCGATCGAGCGGTTTCAAGATCGGCACGGCGATGGTCGTGCTGGTGATTCTGACCGCGGCCGTCGGCGCGGTCGGTTTGAGCGGCGTGCGCAGCCTCGGCGGTACCGTCGACCTGACGAGCCGGAGCGCCAACGTGCTCGTGAAGGTCAGCGGGGCGGTGGGCGAGGTCGAACGCTTCCGCGCCACCTCCGATCCGGCCACGGCGGCCCGCGCCAAGACGGATCTCGCCGACATCGTGCGATCGCTCGACGGGCTCGGCGAAGCCGACAACCAGACGCTCGCCCAGGCACGCTCCGCCATCTCCGCTTTCGACGGCGCGATCGACACCCTGGTCCAGGCGACGGCGAAGATCGCCGATGCCCGGGCACGCCAGGGCGACGCGCTCTCCACATTGGCGAAGCAGGCCCGCAAGGCCGAATCCGAGGGCACCAAGGCGCAGATGGACGCCGCCGCGGCCGTGACCAAGGCGGAGACCCGCGCCCAGGCGATCGACGCCGCCCTGCAGCAGGCGGGCGCGCTGCAATCCTATGCCTACCGTGTCAGCCTCGCGCTTCTCGGCGCCAAGACCGGCGACGCGCAATCGCTCATCGAGGCGAAGGCCGGCTTCGGCGCGATCCAGAACCAGACCAATCTCCTGCTGACCGCCCGGGTGCCCGAGATCGCCGATATGACGCGCCAGACGAGCGCCGACACCGCCTCCGCCGGAACGCTGCTCGAGGCGGCGCAGGCGAAGCTCGCCGCGCCGGACGCGGACGAGATCGCGAAGACGGTGGCGATTGATGCGGCCGAGACGGCGCTCGGCACCGTCGCGCAGGACGGTGTGCGCCTCGGATTCCAACTGACGAAATTGCGCGACGAGGTCGCGACCGGGCTCAAGAGCGCCCGCTTCGACCGCAATCAGGCGGAACTCGGCGCCTCGACGGGTCGCGCCATGACGCTCCTCGTGACGCGCCTCGACGGCGCGACCCGGGCCTTCGAGCTCGACCGCAACGACGAGACGCGGGCCGACGCCGAGGCGATCTTCAAGCAGGCCGACGGGCTCTCCCGGCACATCTGGCGCGCCGGCCTCGACACGGTCGCGGCGAGCCTGACGGCCTACAACGAGAGCTTCCACGCCCTCGACGAAGCGCTCGGCAACTTCGCCACCGCCGTGAACGCCGTGAACGAGAACGCCCAGACCACGACGCAGCGCATCGGCGAGGTGATCGCCCAGCATGCGGATCTCGCAAGCGCGGATCAGGCCCGCACCACCGCCGCGGTGAGCATCGCGGTCGCGGTCGCCGTGCTCGCGGCGATCCTCATCGGCTTCCTCCTCACCCGCGCCATCGCCCGGCCGATCGGCAGCCTCACGGCGGCCATGCGCCGGCTCGCCGAAGGGGCGACCGACATCGACCTGTCCGGCAGCGACCGGCGCGACGAGATCGGCTCGATGCTCGCCGCCGTCCGCGTGTTCCGCGACAACGCGGTGGAGCGCGCGCGCCTCGCCGCGGCGACCGAGGCCGACGAGGCGGCCCGCGAGGCCCGCTCGGCGGCGATCGCCGCCCTGATCGCCGAGTTCCGCGTCGAGGTGGAGGCGCTGGTCGAATCGGTCGGCGCCAACGCCCGGCGCATGGAGACGACGGCCGGTTCGCTCACCGGCATCGCCCGCAGCGCCACCGACCGTGCGACCCTCGCCTCCGAGGCGACCGGCAAGGCGACGCGCGGCGTCACCACCGTCGCCGCCGCCGCCGAGGAGCTCAGCGCCTCGATCGGCGAGATCAGCCGGCAGGTCGGCTCGGCGACCGGCGCGGTCGCCGCCGCCGCCGATTCCGCCAAGTCGATGAACCAGCGGATCGACGACCTCTACAAGGCCGCTGCCCAGATCGGCAGCGTCATCGATCTCATCCGTGCCATCGCCGGTCAGACCAACCTGCTCGCCCTCAACGCGACGATCGAGGCGGCGCGCGCCGCCGAGGCGGGCAAGGGCTTCGCCGTCGTCGCCGGCGAGGTGAAGTCGCTCGCCGGCCAGACCGGGCAGGCGACGGAAGAAATCGCCAAGCTCGTCGCCGACATCCAGCGGTCGACCGAGTTGGTGGTGAGCGCGGTGCAGGAGATTTCCTCGACCATGGTCACCGCCGACCAGGTGACGAGCGCCATCGCCGCCGCGGTCGTGGAGCAGGAAGCCTCCACCTCCGAAATCTCCCACAATGCCCAGGTCGCGGCCCACGGCACCGGCGAGGCGGCGTCCGAGACCGACGCTTTGCTCGGCGCCGTGCGCTCGACCGCGGACGCCGCCAACGACGTGCTCGCGGCTTCGCGGGACGTCAGCGACCGCTCGGAGCAGCTACGCCACACCATCGACGCCTTCCTCGGCCGGGTCGGCGCCATCGAGCGCGGGATCGGTCTCGACCAGACGGTCGAGGCGGTGTCGCCCGAACCCGAGGTGCCGATGCTCAGGCTCGCCGAGGCCGCCTGAGACCGGCGCGGGCGATTGGCGGCGGCGCGCGCCGCCGTCAGCCCTCCGACGGGGCGAAGCGGGCGACGAGGTCGAAGCGATCGCCGGGAAAGGTCTGCCGCACGAAGGTGATGGTCTCGCCCCCCCGCCAGGTGCGGCGCTCGACCGCGAGGCAGGCGGTGCCGGGCGCGAGCGCGAGCCGGGCGGCGGCGGTCTCGTCGGCGCCGAGGGCCTGGATGCGGTGTTCGGCCTCGGTCCAGGGCACGTGTTCCAGAAGCCACGAGCCGGGCGGCTCGGCGGCGAAGTCGACCTCACCGGCCTCCGGCACCGCCGCGAGGTTGATGAGACGGTCTTCGAGGGCGAACGGACGCCCGCCGGCCGTGTGCAGGCACGCGAGGGCGAGCAGCGGCGCGCCCGTCGGCATGCCGGTCGCGGCCGCCTCGCTCTTGCGCGCCGCCCGTTCGCGGCGGTCGATCAGGCGATAGCCGTAGACGGCGCCGCGCCCACGCACCTCGGCCGCGATGTCGGGAATGCGCAGCACCGCGGACTGGATGTGCGGCCGGGCGACGAACGAGCCGGCCCGCTTGCGCCGCTCGATCAGCCCCGCCGCGGCGAGCGACGCCATCGCCTTGTTCACGGTCATCCGGGCGCAGCCATAATGCGCCGTCAGCTCGTGCTCGAAGGGCAGGCGATGGCCGGGTGGCCATTCGCCCGACAGAATCTTGGCCTCGATCTCGCTGCGGATGCGCTGGTGGAGCGCCGCCGGCGCCGTTGCGGTCGCGTCCGCCGCCTTCACCCGAGCAGGCCTTCGAGGGTCTTGCGGAAGCTGGCCTCGATCGCCGCGCGCGCGCGGTGGCGGCCCCCCTCGACGACCTGAACGCCGGCCCGCCAGACGCCGTCGATCGCCCGGTCGCGGGCGGCGAACACCCAGCCGTCGAGGAGGGCGTCGCCGCGGCGGGCGGCGAAGGCCGGATGGTCGGCGGCGAGGGTGAGGAAATCGGCCGCGGCACCGGTGACGAGACCGGCGGGCTCGCCCGGCGTCAGCACCTGTGTGCCGCCGGCGAGGGCGGCATCGAAGAGATCGCGGCCGGTCGCACGGCCCTCGGCGCCCGCCAGCACGTTGCGGGCGCGCAGCGACAGGCGCTGGGAATCTTCGAGCAGCCGCAATTCCTCCGCCGCGGCGATGCGGATGTTGGAATCCGAGCCGACACCCCAGCGGCCGCCCTCGGAGACGAAGGCACGGGCCGGGAAGATGCCGTCGCCGAGATTGGCTTCGGTGATCGGGCAGAGGCCGGCGACCGCGCCGCTCGCGGCGAAGCGGATGCGCTCGGCATCGGTCATGTGGGTGGCGTGGACGAGGCACCAAAGGTCATCGACGGCGATCCGCTCGAACAGGAGCTCGACGGAGCGGCGGCCGGACCAGGCGACGCAATCCTCGACCTCCTTGGTCTGCTCGGCGATGTGGATATGGATCGGCCCGCCGTCGGCGAGCGGCACCAGCACCTCGATCTCCTCGATCGTCGCCGCGCGCAGGCTGTGGGGCGCGATGCCGACGACGGCATCCTTCAGGCCCGCGACCGCCTTGCGGCTGCCGCCGAGGAGCGTGGCATACCCCTCCAGATCGTTGATGAAGCGGCGCTGGCCGTGGCCGGGCGGCAGGCCGCCGAAGCCGGCATGGGCGTAGAACACCGGCAGGAGGGTCAGGCCGATGCCGGTCTCCGCCGCCGCGGCGGCGATGCGCTCGGCCATCTCCGCCAGGTTTGCGTAAGGCGCGCCGGCGGTGTCGTGGTGGACATAGTGGAACTCGCCGACGCGGGTGAAGCCCGTCTCCAGCATCTCCATGTAGGCCTGCGCCGCGATCGCCTCGACGTCGTCCGGGTTCATCCGGTCGACGAAGCGGTACATCGTCTCGCGCCAGGTCCAGAAGCTGTCGCCGGCCGGCCCGCGCACCTCGGCGAGGCCCGCCATGCCGCGCTGGAAGGCGTGGCTGTGCAGATTGGGCAGGCCGGGCAGGGCGATGGCGTGGCGTTCCTCACCGGCGGCCGGCGCCGTTCCGGTCTCTATTGCCGCGATGCGACCGTCCGTAAGCGTCAGCCGGACGCCGCTCGCCCATCCCTGCGGCAACAGCGCGGTCTCGAACCAGAGCGAAGCGGGGGTGTCGGCTGCGGGCACGGGAGGTCTCCTCCGGGCGCGTCGAGCGCCCTCGACAGCGGATGGGGTTCGCGTTTATGTATAGACATTATTCGGCCGATCGCCAACCGTCCGCGTGAGCGGACCGGCACCGCGAAGGCTCGATGCGGGAGGAACGACATGCGCTGCGACCGCCTGTGGAAAGGCGCCCGTCTCGCCACGCTCGCGGCCGGCCGGCCCGGCCTAGGCATCGTCGAGGACGGTGTCGTCGCCGCGACGGACGGCCTCATCGTCTATGCGGGTGCCGCCGCGGATGCACCCGCCGGGCTCGACGCCGCCGAGATCGTCGCCTGCGACGGCCGCTGGATCACCCCCGGCCTCATCGATTGCCACACCCACGTGATCCACGGCGGCGACCGGGCACACGAATTCGAGCTGCGCCTCGCCGGGGCCAGCTACGAGGAGGTCGCACGGGCGGGCGGGGGCATCGTCTCCACCATGCGGGCGACCCGGGCCGCCAGCGAGGACGACTTGGTCGCGTCGGCGCTGCCGCGCCTCGATGCGCTCCTCGCCGAGGGCGTCACCACGGTCGAGGTGAAGTCCGGCTACGGCCTCGATCTCGCGAACGAACTCAAGAGCTTGCGTGCCGCGCGCCGGCTCGGCGCCGAGCGCCCGGTTTCGGTCGCCGTCACCTTCCTCGGCGCCCACGCGCTGCCGCCCGAGGCGAACGGCGACAAGGACGGCTACATCGACCGGGTCTGCGCGGAGATCCTGCCGGCGGTCGTCCGCGAGGGTCTCGCCGACGCGGTCGACGGCTTCTGCGAGGGCATCGCCTTCTCGCCTGAGCAGATCGCCCGCCTGTTCGAGGCGGCGCGCGCGGCCGGGCTGCCGGTGAAGCTCCACGCCGACCAGCTCTCCGATCTCGGTGGCGCCGCGCTCGCGGCGCGCTTCGGTGCGCTCTCCGCCGACCATGTCGAATATACCGGCGAGGCGGGCGCCGCGGCGATGGCCGCCGCCGGCACCGTCGCGGTGCTGCTGCCCGGGGCCTTCTATTTCATTCGTGAGACCAAGCAGCCGCCGGTCGCCGCCTTCCGCGCCGCCGGGGTGCCGATCGCGCTCGCGACCGATTGCAATCCCGGCACCTCGCCGCTCACCTCGCTCCTCCTCGTCATGAACATGGGCGCGACCCTGTTTCGCCTCACCGTCGAGGAATGTCTCGCGGCGGTGACGCGCGAGGCCGCCCGCGCTCTCGGTCGCCTCGGAGAGGTCGGCACGCTCGAAGCCGGCAAATGGTGCGATCTCGCGATCTGGGACATCGAGCGTCCCGCCGAACTCGTCTATCGCATGGGCTTCAATCCGCTCCATGCCCGCGTCTGGAGAGGCCGATGACACTCATCCTGAAACCCGGTGCCGTCACCCTCGCCGAATGGCAGGCGATCTATCGCGGCGCGACGGCTGCGCTCGATCCCGCCTGCCGGCCGGCGATCGCCCGCAGCGCCGCCGCAGTCGCCGCGATCGTCGCCAAAGGGGCGCCCGTCTACGGCATCAACACCGGCTTCGGAAAGCTCGCGAGCGTCCGCATCGACGCCGCTGATCTCGAAACCCTCCAGCGCAACATCGTGCTGTCCCATGCCGCAGGAACCGGCGGGCCCATGCCGGTGCCGGTGGCGCGGCTGATGATGGCGCTCAAGCTCGCGAGCCTCGCCCAGGGTGCCTCCGGCGTGCGGCCGGAGACGATCGACCTGCTCGAGGCGCTGCTCGCCCGCGATCTCATCCCCGTCGTGCCCTCGCAGGGCTCGGTCGGTGCCTCCGGCGATCTCGCACCGCTCGCCCACATGACGGCCGCGATGATCGGCGTCGGCGCCTTCCATGTCGGCGACCGTATCGTTCCCGCCGCCGAGGCGCTCGCCGCCGCGGGCCTCGCGCCTTTGGTGCTCGGCCCGAAGGAAGGGCTCGCCCTCCTCAACGGCACCCAGTTCTCCACGGCGAACGCGCTCGCCGGCCTGTTCGAGGCGGAGCGGCTGTTCCAGGCCGCGCTCGTCACCGGCGCCCTCTCGACGGACGCCGCGCGCGGCTCGGACGCGCCGTTCGATCCCCGCATTCACCGTCTGCGCCGCCATCGCGGCCAGATCGCCGTCGCCGATTCCCTGCGCGGGCTGATGACGGGCAGCGCGATCCGCGCCTCCCACCTCGAAGGCGACGACCGGGTCCAGGACCCCTATTGCCTGCGCTGCCAGCCCCAGGTGATGGGCGCCGCCCTCGACGTGCTGCGTCAGGCGGCAACGACGCTCGAGACCGAGGCGAACGGCGTCTCCGACAATCCGCTGATCTTCGCCGAGGACGGCGAGGCGCTCTCCGGCGGCAACTTCCACGCCGAGCCGGTCGCCTTCGCCGCCGACATGATCGCGCTCGCGGTGTGCGAGATCGGCTCGATCGCCGAGCGGCGCATCGCCATGCTGGTCGATCCGGCGCTGTCGGGCCTGCCGGCCTTCCTCACCCCGAAGCCGGGGCTCAATTCCGGCTTCATGATCCCCCAGGTGACGGCGGCCGCGCTCGTCTCCGAGAACAAGCAGCGCGCGACCCCGGCGAGCGTCGATTCGATCCCGACGTCGGCGAACCAGGAAGACCACGTCTCGATGGCGGCGCATGGCGCCCGCCGCCTCCTCGCCATGGTCGAGAATGCGACGGCCGTGATCGGCATCGAATTGCTCGCTGCCGCGCAGGGCTGCGATTTCCATGCGCCGCTCGCCTCGAGCCCGGGGCTCGAGAAGGTGCGGACGCGGCTGCGCGCCGAGGTGCCCCACCTCGACGACGACCGCCATTTCCACCCGGACATGGAGGCCGCCATCGCGCTGGTGCGCGCCGGTGTGCTCGCCGAAATCGTCGGCGCGGCCGCGCTGCCGGCCGTCACCGCCTGAGCCTTCGGCCGCGCAGGGATCACCGTCATGACCGAGACGAAAGCTCATCCTCACTGGCTCACCGTGCGGCGCGGCGCGGCGCCGCTCGTCGTCAGCCTGCCCCATACGGGGACCGACCTGCCGCCGGAGATCCTGCCCGATCTCGTCTCGCCCTGGCTCGCCCGTCGGGATGCCGATTGGTGGATCGAGACGCTCTACGACTTCGCGGCCGACCTCGATGCGACGATCGTGCGGACCGCGATCTCGCGGACCGCGATCGACGTCAACCGCGATCCCTCCGGCGTTTCGCTCTATCCGGGGCAGGCGACGACCGAGCTCTGCCCGACGACGACGTTCGACGGCGAGCCGCTCTACCGCGAGGGCCGCGCGCCCGACGCGGCGGCGGTGGAGGCCCGCAAGGCCGCCTATTTCGTGCCCTATCACGCCGCGCTCGCCGAGGAGATCGGTCGCCTCAAGGCGATCCACCCGCGCGTCGCGGTCTATGATTGCCACTCGATCCGCTCGATCATTCCGCGCCTGTTCGACGGCACGCTGCCGGAGTTCAATCTCGGCACCAACTCGGGAGCGAGCTGCGCGCCCGCGCTGTCGCAGGCGATCGAGGCGATCCTCGCCGCGAGCGGGCGGCCGATGGTGGTCAACGGCCGCTTCAAGGGCGGCTACATCACCCGGCATTATGGACAGCCCGAGGCGGGTGTTCACGCCGTGCAGATGGAACTCGCCTGCCGCGCCTATCTGCGCGAGCCGCTGGGGCCGGTCTCCGAGGCCGATTGGCCGACGCCCTACGACCCGGCTTATGCCGCGCCGCTACGCGCCGTGCTGAAGGACGTCCTCGAAGCCTGCCTGACCTTCGCCCGCGCCGGATGAAGGGCCCACGGGCCGAACCGGTTCGGGACCCCTCCGACGGCAACCGGCCGGCCAATCGTCACGATCGGCCGGCCGGATATTCGCCTCAAGACCGAGGCGCCGTGCCTTCACACTTCGTAGTGCGGGTCGAAGGGCGGCGGTGGCCAGTCCGTCGGCAGGGTAGCTTGATAGAAGGGGTAGCAGACGACACCGCCGTTCGCCTCAGCCAGTGCCGTGTCGTCGAGAGATTCGACGTCGCGTTCCGTGTCCATAATGGTCGCTCCGAGATGGACTGGTTGGTATGGCGCGATGCGCGATCAGGCGGTGACGACCGGCACCGGCTGGAAGTCGCCAGTGAAAGACGAGGCCGGCCGGCCGTTGACGGAGATAACCGGGCCGGGCGCCATCGGCGGCAGCGTGACGGTGCCCGCGATGCCGCCGACACCCCCGTCCGTCTCACCTTGGAAGGCCTGCATCGGGGGAAATTCCCAGCTTCCGCCGTTCACCGCGCAGAGGGTGCGGTCGTCGAGAGCCGTCGTGGTGCGGTTGGTGTTCATGATTTCTACTCCCAGTGTTCGATGGACCTGGGGATTCGACGTCTTGGTCCCATAAGGGCAGGCGCCGCATCCGGTTGAGATGGGCGAAGACAGTCGGGGCCGGACCGGAGGGTTGCCGTCAGTCGGCAGCGCGGGCGGAGAGGTCGCCGAGAGCTTCATTCGAGCGATGAAGGTCGAGGCAGAAAGACTTTCATGAGAGGAGAGCGCCGTAGTATACGAAGAGGAGTATTCTTGATCGTTCCGATCTGATGTCCCTCGGACCCAATCGAAGTTTTCCTTCCATTCTTCGACGGCTACTTTCCTCTATCGATAGACGTTTGCGGAAGTGTAAGGCATCACCTCAAACTGCTTCGACGTCGTTTCGATAGAGATAATGATACGCTCGGCATCGGCGGGCGCAACGGCGGAATGCGAACGTGTCGCATTCTTAATCCAGCGGACAGATATCGTTCAGCTTTGCCACCGACGCAAAACCGTTGGGACGTCGTCGCCCACCGGCGCCCTGGGCCCGTCTCTGCCAGCTCTGAGGTCAGGCCGGGCGTAGGCGGACATAACGCTGTTCCTGCACCGGGGTGCCCCATTGGGTGCCGAGCCACTCTTCTGCGAGGACGAAGCCGTGGGCTTCGTAGAGGTGGCGGGCGGCCTCCAGGCCGCGCAGCGTCCACAGATGGGTCTCGCCGAAGCCCTGCGCGTCGGCGAAGGCGGTGGCTGCGGCGATCAGGCCCCGTCCGACACCGCGGCCGCGCAGGCCGTCATCGACGATGAACCAGCGCAGGTGAGCCTTGCCCGCGCCGAGATCCTCGCCGTCGATGGCTATCGAGCCGACGATGTCGTCACCCTGCATCCCCCGCCAGATGCGGTTCGCGGGCCGATCGAGCCGGGCCGAAAATTCCGCGAGCCCGGTCGCCACCACCGCCTCGAAGGCCGCGCCGAAGCCGGCGACGCGCGCATAATGGCGGGCGTGGAGGGTTGCGATGCGTCCGATCAGGCCGGGATGGTAGCCGGTCTCGATGCGGATCGCGGGGCCGGCCTCGCCCACGCCGCCGTTCGCGGCCGTGAGCGCATCCGCATAGAGCCGGATCCCCTCGGCGACGGTGAGCGCCTCGGCCGGCTCGAGCCGGCCGAGCGCACTCGAGACCTGAAGCCGGGCGAAGCGATGAATGCCGGCGACGAGGGCCTGCCCGTCCGCGCTCAAGGCGAGCGCCTTGGTGCGCGCGTCGTTCGGCCCTGCCGCCTCCTGCACCGTGCCGGACTCGACCAGCTTGCGCAGCATGCGGCTGACGCTCGACTTTTCGAGCCGCAGGCGGCCGGCGATCTCGCCCGCCGTGATGCCGGGGTGGGCGTCGATCTCGATCAGCGCATGAACCGCGGACGGGGGCAGATCCGTCCCGGCGAGGCCGTCGCCCATGAAACCGAGTTCCCGGACGAGGCGGCGGGACGCGGCGCGGATGTCTTCGATGGGAGCCGTCATGCGCACAGATAGTTGTATGATGCAACGATATCCGCACTGAATACGGCAATCAGCCTTCCGAGGGAAGGGGCCGGACGGCTCCGGTGTGCCGCGGCGCGCTGGCGGTCCGCGAGTTTGGGAGACCGCGTCGGCGCGCGAGCCGCAGGTCGATCCTGCGCATCGCCCCTCTCAAAAGCGAACCGGCCGGTCGTCCGAGGCACGACCGGCCGGCTATCAGGCTCGTCTCAGGGATCGGCCGTGTCCGCCGCGATCGGGAAAACGGCGATCCGGCGGCGTGCGTGGGTCACGGTATGATCTTGGGGCGGCGGAAGTCCGCCGTGCCGTCTTCATCCGGCTCCTGCTCGCCATCGTTCGCCAGGATGCGCGGGCGGGGCAAGCCGTCGTTCCCGCCGCTGACATCCGCCAGCGCGGTGTCCTCCAGCGGCTGGGTTTCGGCCGGGATCTTCTTGTCGTCGATGGTGCTCATGATGGTTTCTCCGAGGATGGCTTGTAGAACGGGGCGCCGGGATCGGCCCCCTCATGGAACGGTGCCGCCGCGCACGCGGGATGCGCGAAGGCACGCTTGGCTCGGGTCTGCCGCAGAGCGGAAATCGCTGTGCTCGGCATCCCAGATCACCCCCATACCGGTATTCGTCCGATATCCCCAATATGGGTACCGATCTTCATCGATCCGAAGAGGCTCCAATCATCATCCGAATTTCATTAGCCGTCGGATTTTATTGGAATTCGTCGTCTCGACGAAGAAGAGGATACGCTGGAGACATCTGAAATCAAGCCGCATCGGGGATCCGACGCACGATATGTCTAGGGTTTAATCTGGACGAAAGGTCCCGTTCACAGTCGGTGGCGCTGCGCCACACACCGTGCGTCATGTCTCGATGAAGGCGGCGAACTCGTGCGGCGCGCCGGTGGGAAGAGCCTGCTTGAGGTGAGCGCGGAAGGCCGAGACGCGGGTCCTCGATCGGATCGCAGTCTGGCGGGCGGCCGATCAGGCGAGGTCGATCGGCGTCGGCCCGAAGCCGCTCGGGGCGTTCGACGGCGCCGAGGCGACGTCGAGCGGGCCGTTGACGACGGCCCCGAAGGCGGCGCTGCCGGTGACGGCCTCGCCGAATGAGGGGAGGCCGCCGGGCTGGCCGTTGTTCGCCATGGCGGCGTCGGCCGCGAGCGCCTGCGACACGGGCGTGGCCGCGATGCCGCCGAGGTTGATCGGTGCGACGCCGCCGGCGACGACATCGCGAAGCGCCGCGTCGGCGAGCGGCACGATCTTTGCGCCGAGGACGGAAGCAGAATTCCGGTCGATGCTCATGATGGGGCTCCTCGGCGTTGGTGGCCGCTTCGGGTCTTATCCCCGTGGCGGCTCGCAGGGCAAATCCGCGGCGGACGGCGCTCAATGCGAGTTCGGCCACGGGCGCGATCTTTGTCGAACGGGGAGCCGGATCGGCGGAGGCGCGATGTCGCTCCGCCGATCCGGCCCGATCGGCCTCATTGGGGCAGGATGATGCCCGGGCCGACGCCGTACGGCAGGTCGTCCATGCCGTGGTCGTTCGGCGGCAGAGCCGGGCCGGGGCCGAGGAATTTCGGCTCCCCGTCCAAGCCCTTGTTCGGCTGGAGGATCACCGGGCCGGGCCCGAAATCGGCCGGGTTGATGAAGTTCATGAAGCCGCCCGTGACGGTATTCAGGGCGCGGTCGTCGAGATTGGTCATCTTGGTGGTGATCATGATCGTGGCTCCAAAATTTGGGTGTGGAAGCGGCTCCATTCCGATGCATCCGCATGGGCAGGCATGGGGAGGACGCCGCGTTCAAGGATGGTTTCGGTAGGCTATTGGGGTGAGCCAGGGCGGCGGAAGATTGCGATACCGCTCCGCCGACCCACCCCGGATGGGCCTCACTGGGGCAGGATGATGCCCGGGCCGACGCCGTACGGCAGGTCGTCCATGCCGTGATCGTTCCGCGGCAGGGCCGGGCCGGGGCCGAGGAACTTCGGATTGAAGCCGGTCACGGTGCCCGAGGGCGGGATCGCCGGGCCGGGGCCGAGGTCGTCCGGGTTGAAGGGAAGGACGAAGCCGCCCGTGACGGTCTCCAGGGTGCGGTCGTCGAGGGTCTTCATTTCGGTGGTGGTCATGATCGTGAGTCCTGAATTTGGGTGTGAGGCGGGTTCATTCCGTGGGCTGCGTGAGCCGCTGCGAGGATGAACACCGCGTTCAAGGGATGGAGGGTCGATTGGGCTTCGGAGCGTGGTGAGCCGGGTCAGAACCAGCTCTTGACGTCGTCCCAGGCGCTCTCGGCGTGCGAGGCCACCCAGCCGACGGCCGCACCGTCGACGCCGCCGGCGAAGGCTCCGCCGCAAGCGGCGCAGACCCCTTCGAAGATGGCCGTTCCGACGACAACCGGCAGGCCGATGGCCGTGGCGGCGGTGACGGCGGCGACGGCGCTCGCTCCGACGGCGATGGCGCCCAGCGCGCCGCCGGCGATGGCCCCGATTTCGGTGCCCGTCAGGCCGCCATTGAGGGCGACGAGCGCCCGATCGTCGAGGGCGAGAACATTCGCGTTGGTGTTCATGATGGTCACTCCCAGTGTTCGATGCGTTCGATGGACTGGGGATTCGACGTCTTGGTCCCTCGTTCGTGAGGGTGGCTCGCACGGAGCCGGGCGCCGCATCCTCGTGAGATGGGGCGAAGACGGTCGGGGCCGGACCGGAGGGTTGCCGGGTACGCCGGCAGCGCGGGCGGAGGGGTCTCGAGAGCTTCGTCGTGGTGGAAGCTTTCCGAACCCTTGCGGGCTCGGTCTTCGAGAAGACGGGATGAGGAAAAGTCCCCAAGAATGGCGCAGTTTACATCCTGTCTTCCGATCGATCCGACGGTCGAAGCTTGAGAAGATCTTTAAGTTTCTTCCGTTTGCTTCGGTGTCGTCGTTTCGATGAAGTTGAGGATACGCTTTCGCCGGCAGGGGTCAAGCGGCGCAGGGCGCCGAGATGCGAACATGTCGCAAGTTTAATCCCGTGGAGAGCCGGCGTTCAGGTTCACGCCATCTGCCGGCGGGCGAGCGTCGCGAAGGGGCCGGGAACCGCCATCAGCGCCTCGTATGAGCCCTGCTGCACGATGCGGCCGCCGTCGAGCACGACGATCCGGTCGGCCCCGGCGATCGTCGAGAGTCGGTGCGCGATGACGAGGCGCGTCGTCCTGAGCCGCTTCAGGGCGTCCGTGATCTGCGATTGGGTCACGTTGTCGAGCGCGCTCGTCGCCTCGTCGAGGAACAGGATGCGCGGCCGGCGGATCAAGGCGCGGGCGATGAGGAGGCGCTGCTTCTGACCGCCGGAGAAGGTGGCGGCCCCTTCGCTGATCATCGTCTGCATGCCCATCGGCATCGCCTGGATGTCGTCGGCGAGGCGGGCCATCGCCGCCGCGCGCCAGGCGTCGTCGAGATTGTGGGGGCCGTTCGCGACGATGTTGTCGAAGATCGAGCCCGGCAGGATCTGGCCGTTCTGAAGCACGACACCGAGCTGCCGGCGGACCGCACCGGGATCGAGGGTGGCGAGGTCGCGCCCGTCGTAGGAGACCGTGCCCCGGGTCGGCTGCTCGAAGCCGAGCAGGAGGCGCAGCAGGGTCGATTTGCCGGCGCCGGACGGGCCGACGATGGCGACGAACTCGCCCGCCTCGAGGGTCAGGTTGATGCCGTCGAGCACCGGCCGGTTTGCTTGCGGATAGAAGAACGAGACGTTGTCGAGCGCGATCCGGCCGCTGAGCTCTCCCGGATCGGCTTTGCCGTTGTCGACCTCCGCCGTGGCGTCGAGGATCGGCCGGGTGCGCTCGTAGAGCGGCGCGAGGCCGTAGATCGTGACGAGGGCGCCGGCGAAGCTCGACAGGCCGGAGAAGAATTGCCCGAACGCGGCGTTGAAGGCGATGAAGCCGCCGATGCTGATCTTGGAGAGATAGAACGCGAACAGGATGAAGGCGACGGCCTGGAAGCCGAGCATCAAGCCGCTGCTGAAGAGGCTCTGCGAATAGACGATGATGCCGCTGCGGCGCTGGATCGCCACATCGCGGGAGAAGCGTCCGGACCAGTCCCAGAAGGCGAAGCGCTCGGCGCCCGCCGTCCGCAGCTTCGCGATGCCCGCGATATATTGGAAGATGCGGGCGGCGAGCTGGCCGCGCAGCGCGAGCTGTTCGCGCTGGTAGCGGCGCTGGACCAGGGCGAAGGTCACGCTGCCGCCGAGGGTGACGAGGACGAACCCGAGGCCGACCAGGGCGAGTTGCCACTGGTAATAGACCATCATCGCGAAGCTCGCGACGGCGAACACCCCGCCGAACAGGGAGCTCATGGTGGCGCCCGTGATCTGCGAACTCAGGGTGTTGATGCCGGCGGCGCGGCTTGCGAGGTCGCCCACCTCGTAGCCGCGGAAGAACGACGCCGGGAGATTGAGAAGGCGGTCCCAGACGGCGGCCTGGACGACGGCGTCGACCCGTCCCTGGAGGCGGAGCTGCGACAGCGCCTGGGTCACCGAGAAGCCGAGATTGCCGATCGCGGCGCCGGCGAGCACGATCGTCACCGTTTCGAGGCCGCGATAATCGCCGTTCGGCACGATGACGTCGAAGATCGCGGCCGACACCGCCGGGGTCAGCAGCGCGAGCACGGCGGCGGCGGCGGCGGCGAGCAGGATGGTCGCGATCGAGCCGACGTCGGAACTGACCGCGAAGCGGAGCAGCGACCAGCCGTTGAGCGGGCCGTCCGGGAACGGGCGGTAGAACAGGTGGACATCCGGCTCGAGGGTGTCGGCGACCGCCGCATCGACCCGCTCGACCGCGCCTTTGCCGTCGACCAGCCGGTAGGCGCGGCCGCGGCGCAGAACGGCCACGGGTTCGCCGGCGCGGATGGCGACGAACGAGCCGAAATCGCCGCGCCACCAGCCCGGATAGAGCCGGGACCGCCGGGTGCGGACCCGCGCGCCGCGGGCGATCCGCTCGATCCGCGCGGCCGCGGAGGCGGGCTCGCCGGTGCTGCGGCCTCGGCGGTCGCGGACGATGTTGCGCAGCTCCGCCGCATCCCGCGCGAAGCCCTCGTGGGCCATCACCCGCAGGCACGCCTGGGCGAGCGCGTCCTCGACCGCCGCCGGATCGGGCCGGTCGAGGGTCGGGTGCAGGGTCGTCGCGAGATTGATCGCCGCCGCCTCGACCCGCCGTCGCGCCGCGACCTCGCGAACCTCGATCGAGCGGCGGTCACCGTCCGTGTCCGCGTCGCGTTGCCGTGCGAGGCGTTCGACGGCCGACGAGAGGAGGGTCGCGGCGGCGGTCGACAGCCGTCCGCGGGCGGCGAGATCGGACGAGGTCACGATCTCGATCGGGCTCGCGCCGGGGGCGCGCACCCAGACCGCGGCGGTCAGGCCGATCGGCGTCTTCGGCGGCACGACGTCCCGGTCGTAGAGACGCAGGCTCTCGGTCGAGACGAGCCAGAGGAGCCCGCGGTCGGCGCACACGGCAGCGCCCGCGGGCAGCACGCCAGAGCCGGAGCGGCGGTCGAGGGCGGTGAGATCGCGCGGGCGCAGCGGACCTTCGGCCGCCTCCAGGAGGCGCGAGACCCAGCCGTCATAGAGCGCGAACGGCGTGGCGCCCTCGTCGAGGCCCGCGTCGTCGATCCGCGCGCCCGGTAGCGGCACCGCGACGATCTCGAAGGCGGCGAGCGGGGCGTTCGCGTCGTGCCCGGCGGCTCGATCGCCACCCCGGAGATCGCCGAAGGCCTCGCCGGCCTCGATTCGGCCGAGCGGGTGCCACGGCCCCTTGGTGATGGGGGCCTCGCCCGCGGCGGACGGCGCGAAGCGGACGGCGAACAGATCGACCGCGCCTGCCGCGATCCGCCAAAAGCCGGCGGCGGCGCCGAGACGGATCGCCCGGTGAACGCTCGGCAGCCGCGGCGCGGTCTCGAGGCTCGGCGGAAGGGTCGGGAGCGGCGGGGCGGCGGCGTTCTGGGCGAGCCCGTTCACCGCCGTCGGCTCATTCGGTGGCGATGAGTCTGGCATAGGCTCCGTCCGCATGACGCAGGCTGTCGTGGGTTCCGCGCTGAACGATGCGCCCCCGCTCCAGGACGATGATTTCGTCGCAATCGCGGATGGTGGAGAGGCGGTGCGCGACGATGAGGCAGGCGCAGCCGCGCCGGCGGATGTTGGAATCGATGGCGAGCTCGGTCACGGGATCGAGCGCCGAGGTCGCCTCGTCGAGGAGGAGGAGGCTCGGCGAGCGGACCAGGGCGCGCGCGATTTCGAGGCGCTGGCGCTCGCCGCCCGAGAGATTGCGACCGGCCTCCGCCACCATCGAGCCGATCCCGGCCTCGCGTTGGCGGACGAGCTCGCGCAGGCAGGCGTCTTCGAGCGCCGCCTCGACCGCCATGTCCTCGATGGTCGGGTCCCACAGGGTCATGTTGTTGCGGATCGAGTCCGCGAACAGGGTGATGTCCTGATCGACGGCGGCGACCGAGTTCGTCAGCACGGCGCGATCGATCGCATCGAGCGGACGGCCGTCGAGCAGGATCTCCCCCTGCCACGGCCGGTAGAGCCCGGCGGCGAGCTTGACGAGGGTCGATTTGCCCGACCCGCTCGCCCCGACGACGGCGACGCGCGCGCCGGGCGGCACCGTGAGCGAGAGCCCCTCGATGAGCGGGGCGGCGAGGCGGCTGTAGCCGAAAGTGATGTCGCGCAGTTCGAGGTGGCCCGAGAGCCGCGCTTCCGCCGGCGCCGTCGCGGGGCGCACGGGCCGCGGCGCCGACTCCGCATCCGGCGACCGGTAGCTCATGACGTCCTCGATGCGCTGCAAGTCGGCGCGGGCGGTCTGGAGCACGGCGCCGAGGCCGACGAGGCGGGCGATCGGACCGTTGAAGCTTGCGGCGAGTGCCTGGAAGGCGACGAGATCGCCGATCGACAGCCGCCCCTCCATCACCTGGGTCGCGCCATAGCCGAGCACCGCGAGGTTGCCGATCGAGGTGAGGAAGCCCGGCATGACCCCGAGCAGCCGGGTGTCGCGCCCGATTTCCTGAGACAGCGACACGAAGCGGCTCTGGTAGCCGGCCCAGCGGCTGAAGAGATCGCCTTCGGCGCCCTCGGCCTTGATGGTTTCGATGGCGGCGAGGCCGCTCATGGCGACGGAGCTCTGCCGGGCGGAGCTCTGGGCGAGGAGCTGGGTCGCGTTGTCGAGGCGCAGCCAGACGAACCGCATCAGGCTCAAGTTGACGACGGCAAAGCCGATCGCGAGGCCGGCGAGGGGGGCGCTGTAGGCGATCATGATCGCGCCGTAGAGCACCAGCGTGACGATGCCGACGAGGTTGATGGCGAGATCGGAGGACAACGTGCGGGCGAGCCGCGCGTTCGATTGGAGCCGGCTCGCGAGGTCGCCGGCGAAGCGCTGCGTGAAATATTCGACCGGCAGCGACAACAGGTGCCACAGCATGCGCCCGGTCATGACGACCGCGAGCTTGATCTGCAGGCGCATCAGGAAATGCTGTTGCAGCCAGGTCAGAACGAGGCTCATCGCCCCGGCGGCGACGAAGCTGACGACGAGGGGCCGCACCCACCCGTCCTGTCCGTCGACCAGGAACTTGTCGATGTAGATCTTGCTGATCGCGGGGATGACGATGCCGGGCAGGACGAGCAGCAGAGTCGCGAGCGTGATGAAGGCGAAGGCTGCGCGCGAGCCTTGCAGCCGGCGGCGCAGGCCCGCCACCAGCGACGGCCGCCGCCCGCCCTTCGCGAAATTCGGGCCCGGCGCGAAGCTGAGCGCGACGCCGGTGAAGCTGTCGGAGAGTTCGGCGAGCGTCACGGTGCGTCGCCCGAGCGCCGGATCGTTGAGGTAGGCGATATCCTTGCCGATCCCTTCGAGCACCACGAAGTGGTTGAATTCCCAGTAGAGCACCAGCGGCATCGACAGCCCGGCGAGGCCGTCGATGTCGACCTTCAGGCCTTGCGCCTCGAGGCCGTAGCCGCGCGCCGCCTTGACGACGTTGAGGGCGTTCGAGCCGTCGCGGGAGACGCCGCAGGCGATGCGCAGTTCTTCGAGCGGGATCCAGCGGCCGAAGTGCGCGAGCACCATGGCGAGGCAGGCGGCGCCGCACTCGACCGCCTCCATCTGCAGGATCGTCGGCGTCCGCGCGCGTGCCGCGCGCCGGGTGGCCGTCACGGCTCGATTCCCAAGAGACGGCGGATCGCCGGCACGATGAGCACCGCCGGAGCGTCCTCGCGGATCGACACCTTGGCGCTCGCGAGCGTGCCCGTCTCGATCGCCTGATCCGGGCCGCGGCCGGAGGTCCAGGCGAAGCCGGACGGCGTCGACGGGTCCCGTTCGAGGGCGACGCCGAAGGCGATCGGCGGGGCGTTGCCGGCGAGGGTTTGAGCAAGCGTGGCGTTGCCGAGCTGCTGGGTGACCGCCTGCATGCTGAGCGGCGCCGGGCTGACCCAGACGATCTTGCCGCGGATGGTGCCGTAGCGCGACGGCGAGGCGGTCGAGGGCGCCACGTTGACGCTCATGCCGACCCGGACGTCCTTGCCGAGGCGGGGTTCGGCGAAGAACACGCCACGCAGGATCGGCTGCGCCTTCTGGATCGCGACGATTGGCGAACCGGGTTGCACCGCGGTGTCGATCTCGCCCTCGCGCTCGACCACGACGCCGTCCATGTCGGCGACGATGCGGCCTTCCTGGTGCAACTGCGACTGGGCGTTGGCGAGCTGCTCCTGGGCCTGGAGGATGCGGTCGTCGAGGTTCGAGAGGGCGGTCTGGCGCTGGTTCTGGATGTCGAGGGAGCGCGCCTGAAGCTGCTGCAACTGGTTGCGCGCACTGTCCTGGGACGACGACGCGCTGATGAGGTCGTCGCGGGCGCTCTCGACCTGGACGGAGGTGGCGAGCCCCTTGGCTTCGAGCGCCATCAGCGAGGTGAGAATCTGCTGGCGGGCGGTGATCTGCTCGCCGGCCCACTTGATCTGATCCTGCAGCGTCGCCCGCTGCGCGGCGAAATCCTGGTTCTGCGCGGCGATGAAATTGTCCCAGAAGGCGCTTTGGTTGGTGCGCTCCTGCTGCAGGGATTGCAGGGTGCGCTGGGCGTTGTCGCGCATCTCGACGTCGCTCAGGATCTCCACCTTGGCGAGGAGTTCGCCCTTCTTGACGCTGTCGCCCGGCCGCACCAGGACCGCGCGCAGAATGCCGGCAGCGGGGGCGACAATATCGTGCTGCTCGCCGAAAGCGGGGTCGAGAATGCCCTGCGCCTCGACCGAGGTCGCGATGCGCCCCGCGAGGCTCCAATAGAGGGCGAAGCCGAGCACCACGATGATCGAGAGGAGGAGGATCCACCCGGCCGGGCCGACGACGTGCATCAGCCGGTCGACCTGCTCGGGGGTGCGCAGCTTGTCGAGGGCCTGCTGGCGATAGGCGATCTCGCTCGCGTGTGCCGTGCCGCCGCTCGGAGCGGCCGGCGTCGGCGCGTTCGCCGCCGGAACGTCGCTCATGCCGACCTCGCCGGGGTCGGCACGGCACAGCCACGCGGATCGGCGACCGACAGCGGGACGACGACGCAACACCGCGTCGCTGGAAAAGACGCCACGGATATGCCCCCAAAGCCAGCCGGACGATCGACGGAACGGATAATCCCGGCGATCTAACGCGTTCGCCCGTCGGCCCGCAATCGGGTTTTTCCGCAGCGCACCGTCAAGGCTCGCGGGCGCGGGGTTTGTGCTCAGCGTGCGTCGGCGGCGAAGGCGTCGATCGCCGCCGCGAAACCCGTGCGGATCACGTCGATGTCGTTGGCGACGACGGTCAGGGCATAGCCCTCGGTCCGGCGGGCGCGGGCGGCGGCTGCGGTGAGGGTGAAGATCCCGCACGGCAGGTTGGCCGCCCGGCAGGCCGCGAGCACCGCGGCGCAGCCGGCCTCCCGCCGCGCCTCGGGATCGTCCGTCCCGGCATAGGAGAGGCCGAGATCGCCGGTGCCGATCAGGATGAAATCGAGGCCCGGCACCGCTGCGATCGCCGTCGCGTTCTCGACCCCGCGCGCCGTTTCGATCATCACGCCGACCGCGATGCCGTGCGCCGCTGCGAGATAGGTTCCGAACCCGCCGCCGAGCGGACGCACGCCGCCGCCGGAGCGCCGCCCCTGGGGCGGGAAGCGGGACGACGCGACGGCCGCCGCCGCCTCTTCTGCCGTCTCGACGAGGGGCACAAGCACGCCGTCCGCGCCGCTGTCGAGCGCGCGGCCGATCGCGAGCGGGGTGTTCTCCTCGACCCGGATCAGCGTCGGCGCACGGGTGAGCCCGACCGCCGCCTCGAGGCCGAGCCGGTCCCAAAGGCCGTGCTGGAGGTCGATGACGATCGCCTGCGCGCCCGTTCCGCCGGCGATCTCGGCGATCGCGGCCGAGCCGATCGCGAGCCAGACGAGGCCGAACGGCTCGCCGCCGGCGAGGCGGTCACGCAAAGCGCGGTCGGTGGGGAGCATGGGGATCATCCTGGTGGTCGGGACGCGCCGGCGCGCGGGCCGGCGGCGGAAATGGGAGGGATCGGTGAACGCCCGTCACGGCGCACGCAGGCCGGCATCGCGCAGGAGCGGCAGCACGCGTTCGCAGAAGAAGGGCAGTTCGTCGCGATAATTGACGAAGGAGAGCGCCGCGCCGGCATAGCCCTCTTGGGCGATGCGCACGAGATCGGCGGCGATGCGCTCCGGCGAGCCGACGAGGGGAAAGGTGCCCGCGCCGCCGGCGAAGCGCTGGCGATAGAGCCGGAACGCCTCGGAATCGTGGGATTGGGCGAACGCCTGCTTCTTCGCCATGTGGGCGTCGACCGCGTCGTGATCGGCCTCGTCGACGGCATAGCGGCGGTAATAATCCTGCGCCTCGGCATCGCCCTCGCGGCAGACGACGTGGCAGACCGTATAGACCCCGACCGTGCGGCCGGCGGCGTCGGCGCGGCGCGTGATGTCCTCAATGTGGCCCCTGCCGTCGGCGATGTCCGAGAAGGTCGTGAACAGAAAATCGCAATGGCGGGCGGCGAAATCGCGCCCGGGCGGGCCGAAGGCCGCGTTCATCGTCACCGGGCGCGGCGTCTGCAGGCTCGCCGGGCGGGAGACGACGCCCTTGAGGTCGTAATAATCCCCGGCGAAATCGAACGGCGCGTCGGACGCATAGGCGCGTTCGATGATGGTCAGCCATTCGGCGGCTTGATCGTAGCCGCGCGCGACCGGCGTCTCGCCGAACATCGCGAACTCGTCCGGGTTCCAGCCGCAGACGATGTTGAGGCCGGCCCGCCCGCCGGAGATGTGATCGACGGTCGCGAGCGCCTTGGCGGCGAAGACCGGGTGCACCAGGGGCACGTGGACCGTCATGAACAGGGCGACGTCGCGGGTCGCCTGGGCGAGGGCGGCGGCCCAGGTGAAGGTCTCGAACGACCATTCCCGAACCCGCGTCTTGCCGCCGAAGCCGCGCCAGCGCGCGATCGGCAGCACGAAATCGAGGCCTGCGTCGTCGGCGATGCGCGCCGCGGCGAGATTGTCCTCCCACGAGGCGCGCCAACGCTCCGGCACCGTGGTCATGGCGAGGCCGCCGTCGGCATTGAGCGAGAAGACGCCGAGCTTGAAGCGGTTCGGACCGGCGAGGGGATGGGGTCTCATCGCGCCCCTCCCGCAGCTGCGGCCGGACCGGGGACGGTCGTGCCGGCTTCATCGCCCGAGAGGGCCGTGAAGCTCAGCTCGGCGGCGTCGATGAAGCGCGCCATGCGGTCCGCGGCGAGCACGGAATCGCGCTTGCGGAACGCATCGAGCAAGCCTTGCAGGCCCTCGACCACGATCGGCTGGGTCTCGGGATCGCGCAGGGTGGCGAGGCGCACGGCCTGGACCTGATCGGAGAACCGGGCGATCGCCGCGGCGAGCCGCTGGTTGGCGATCGCGCCGAGCCAGCCGGCGCGGAAGGCGACGTTCGCCCGGTGGAGCGCTTCCGCATCGCCGGCGCCCGCGGCCTCGGCGGCGAGGGCGGCCGCGACCGCCAGGCCCTCGAGCCCCTCGGCGGTCAGATCGCGGGCGGCGTGGGCGGCGGCGCGCGGCTCCAACAGGCGACGCACCTCGAAGATGTCGGCCATGTCGGCCCGTGTCAGCCGCGGCAGCATGAAGCCGCGGGTGGTGGCGACGAGATAGCCCTCGTGGGCGAGCTGGAGCAGCGCCTCGCGCACCGGCATCCGCGACACGCCGAGCGCGACGGCGATGTCGACGTCGACGAGGCGCTCGTCGAGGCCGACGGCGCCCGCGTGGATGCGGTCGCGCAGGGCCTGATGGACCTTCGCCCGGAGGCTGTCGGGCCGGCCGACGCGCGGGACCGAACGCGGTTCGCTCATGCGGGCTTCGCTCCAAACAATATATTGTTCTGCCGCCGTATCGGGCCGAGACACGGGCGCCCCTCGGCGGCGGTCTGCGGACGCCGATCGGGATTTCGGCCGGCATCTGGCACTTTCGGTGCGATTTAACGCGCATTCGTCGCCGGCTTTCAAGCTGGCGGGACAGAAATTTTAAGCTTGAAATGGATACAGTTCTGACGGAGCATCGCGATCGACCTGCCGGGCGGCCCCAGGCCCGGCGGCGCCGAACCGAGGCCTGAACGTCCGATGTCCGCCGTGCCCCCCGCCGCTTTCCTGCCGAACGAGCCCGCCACCGGCCCCCGCGCCGGCATCCGGCCGCAGATCCAGGATCTGCGCACCGAGAACATCGCCGAACTCGCGGTGCGGGCGCGCTCGCTCGGCGGCGTCATTCCGCTCTGGTACGGCGAAGGCGACATGGTCACGCCGGCCTTCATCCGCGACGCGGCCAAGGCGGCGCTCGATGAGGGCAACACCTTCTACATCCCGAACATGCGCGGCATGGGGGCGCTCAACGAGGCGCTCGCGGCCTATCAGAGCCGCGTCCACGGCCGGCCGATCGCAATCGAGCGCTCGACGGTGGCGCCCGGCGGCATGCAGGCCTTGCTGCTCGCGCTGGAGCTCACCGTCGATCTCGGCACCAACGTCGTCTATGTCGAGCCACAATGGCCGAACATCCACAACGCCATCCACCTTGTGGGCGGCGAGCCGCGGCCGGTGCCGCTCGGCTTCGACACCGACTGGCGGCTCGATCTCGACCGTCTGTTCGCCGCCTGCGACGCCCGCACCCGAGCGATCTTCCTGTCGACGCCCTCGAACCCGACCGGCTGGACCGCGACCCGTGACGAATTGCAGGCGCTGATCGATTTCAGCCGCCGCACCGGCATCTGGATCATCTCGGACGAGGTTTACGGTCGGCTCTCCTTCGAAGGCGACGTCGCCCCGTCCGTGCTCCAGCTCGCCGAGGACGGCGACCGCGTCATGTCGGTCAATTCCTTCTCGAAGGCGTGGGCGATGACCGGCTGGCGGGTCGGCTGGCTGTCGCACCCGACCGGCGTCGCGGCCGAGCTCGCGGCGATGACGCAATATATCAACAGCGGCACCGCCGGCTTCGTGCAGGCCGGCGCGGCGGCGGCGATCACGCAAGGCGACGGCCTGATCGCCGAGATCCGCGGACGGGTGAAGGCGGGCCTCGATCTCGCCTACGACAAGCTCGGCCGCATTCCCGGGATCGTGCTGCCGGAGAAGCCGCGGGGCGGCATGTACGCCTTCTTCCGCCGCGAGGGCGAGCCCGATTCCAAGGCTTTGTGCCGGTCGATCCTGGAGACCGCGCGGGTCGGCCTCGCGCCCGGCTACCTGTTCGGCACGAGTGCACGGTCGTTCGTGCGGATGTGCGTGTTCCGCGATCTCGGCGAGCTCGAAACGGCGCTCGACCGCATGGTCGCGGCGATGGGTTGAGGCAAGGTTCCGATCCGGCACGAAGACCGGGCGGGGCGACAGCAACAGACAGAGGGGATTTCAGACATGATCAATCCGACCCGCCGCCTTCTCGTGGCCGCGGCCGCCGCGCTCGGCCTCGCCGCGCTCGCGGCCCCGGCCCTGCCGGCGCACGCCGAGGAAACCCTGGTCGTCGGCGCCTATCCGGCGAACCCGCCCTGGGAGAACAAGACGCCCGACGGCGGCTTCGAAGGGTTCGAAGTCGATCTCGCCAAGGGCATCGCCGAACGGCTCGGCATGAAGATCGAGTTCCAGGATCTCGGCTTCCAGGCCTTGTTCGCCGCGGTCTCGTCGGGCCGCATCGACATGGCGATCTCGTCGATTTCGATCACCAACGACCGCCTCAAGAACCAGGCCTTCACCCAGGGCTATTACGACAGCGACATGGCGCTCGTCGCCAACGGCGACACGTCGATGAAGTCGCTCGCCGACGTGAAGGGCAAGACGCTCGGCGCGATCGCGACCTCCGTCGGCGAGGCCTGGATCAAGACCAACACCGACAAATACGGCATCGCCGAATACAAGTCCTACGACACCCAGCAGAACCTCCTGCTCGACACCCAGTCGGGCCGCGTCGACGGCGCGGTCGGCGACATCGCGGGCTTTCAGTTCGCCTTCACCAAGATGAAGGGCATGAAGGTGGTCGACGTCATCCCGACCGGCGACAAGTTCGGCATCATGCTGCGCAAGGGCTCGCCGCTGCTCGAGAAGGTCAACGACGCCATCAGCGCGATGAAGAAGGACGGCACGCTCGAGAAGCTGCACGAGAAGTGGCTCGGCGCCCCCGCCGCCCCGACCTCCGCCGTCAACACCGTCCTGCCGATCCCGCAGGCACAGTGAAGGCGGGGCCGAGGCGTATTCTCTCGGCTCTGTGTGTCCCCCCTCTTCCTTCGCCCCGCTTGCGGGGAGAAGGTGGCCCGGTAGGGCCGGATGAGGGGCTCTTCGGCGCCGCCATCCCCCCATAACCCGTTGGGACAGATGAGCTTCCCCTCATCCGCCCCTTCGGGGCACCTTCTCCCCGAACGGGGAGAAGGGAAGGCCCGTGAGGCCGATCCCTGGCCAAACTGGGCGAAGGAGACGGGCGGATGAATAGACCTGGTGCCCCAGCCTGTCGTCCCCGCCGGTCTAAGCCTTTTCAGGGCGTCGGTGTGCGCCTCTCCGGGGTCTACGGTGTTTGCCCCACCGCCGTGCGCGGCGGAGACTGAGATCGTGGCTGCGGGGTCCGCGGCTGCCCCCTCGTGATGTTTGCCGGGCACGGCCCGCCGCCGCGGCGGCGGCCATGCGCGCTATGAAGGCCCGACGCCGATGTCGCTGATCGACACCTTCTTCAATCTCGACGTCTTCCTTCAGGCGCTGCCGCTCCTCTTGCGCGGCCTCGTCAACACGCTGCTGCTCGGGGTGTGCGCCATCGTGTTCGGCACGGCCGCCGGCGTTGGGGTGTGCCTCGTGCGGGTCTACGGCCCGAAGCCGCTGCGCCGCCTCGCCATCGGCTACATCGACATCCTGCGCGCGGTGCCGATGCTCGTCGTGCTGATCCTGATCTATTATGCGCTGCCCTTCGTCGGCATCCGCCTCTCCTCGTTCGTCTCGGCCGCCCTGGCGATGGCGATCGTGCTTGCCGCCTACACGGCGGAGGTGCTGCGCGCCGGGCTCGAAAGCATCGGCAAGGGCCAATTCGAGGCCGCCGCCGCGCTCGGCATTCCCTTCCTCGTGACGCTGCGCAAGGTGATCCTGCCCCAGGCGCTGCGCATCGTGATCCCGCCGCAGACCTCGAACTGCGTCTCGGTGTTCAAGGACACCTCGCTCGCCTCGGTGGTGGCGATGCCCGACCTCCTCAAGCAGGCGACCGACGCCCAGGCGATGATGGCGAACCCGACGCCCCTGATCGGCGCGGCGTTGCTCTACCTCGCCTTCCTGTGGCCCCTCGTCCGCCTCGTCGCCGCCCTCGAACGCCGCAGCCGCGCCGGCTACGAGCGCTGAGGCGGGGGCTGCGGCGGTGGCGGCCCTTGCCTCTCCGCGCCGGCGGCCTTAGCTCTCAGGGCGCGGGGCCCGGACGGGAGGGAGCGCCATGCCGATCACCCTATCGAGTTTCGACGTCGCCCTGATCGTTCTCCTGATCCTCGTCGTCGGGGTCGTCTTCGCCGGCGTGAAGACCGTGCCCCAGGGCATGAACTTCACCATCGAGCGGTTCGGGCGCTATCTGCGCACCCTGTCGCCGGGGCTCAACCTCATCATTCCCTTCGTCGACCGCATCGGCGCGCGCATCAACATGCGCGAGCGCTTTCTCGACGTGCCGGAGCAGGAGGTCATCACCCGCGACAACGCGATGGTGACGGTCGACGGCATCACCTTCTATCAGATCGTCGACGCCGCGCAGGCGGCCTACGAGGTCTCAAACCTCGAAGGCGCGCTCCTCAACCTCACCATGACCAACATCCGCACCGTCATGGGCTCGATGGACCTCGATCAGCTCCTCTCGAACCGCGACGAGATCAACACGAAGCTCCTGCACGTCGTCGATGCCGCGAGCGGCCCGTGGGGCGTCAAGATCACCCGCATCGAGATCAAGAACATCAACCCGCCGCGCAATCTGGTCGACGCGATGGCGCGCCAGATGAAGGCCGAGCGGGAGAAGCGGGCGATCGTGCTCGAAGCCGAGGGCGCCCGGCAGGCCCAGGTGCTCAAGGCGGAAGGCCTCAAGCAATCCCAGATCCTGGAGGCCGAGGGCCGCCGCGAGGCCGCCTACCGCGACGCCGAGGCGCGCGAGCGCTCGGCCGAGGCCGAGGCGAAGGCGACCGAGATGGTGAGCGTCGCGATCGCCGCAGGCGATCTCCAGGCCATCAATTATTTCGTCGCGACCCGCTATGTGGACATGCTGGGGCGCATCGCCACGGCGCCCAACCAGAAGACGCTGATCCTGCCGCTCGAGGCGACCTCGGTACTCGGCTCGCTGTCCGGCATCGCCGAGATCGCCCGCGAGGCGTTCGGCGGCGACGCGTCGCGGCCCCGCCCGCCGGGGCGTCCGAGTTCCGTGCCGTCGGCCGGGGTGCGCACGGCGGCCTCGTCCTCGGTGCCGACGGTCGGGGCATCGGATGCGGGGTCTTCGGGGCGGGTGCTTCGGGTGTCTGGTCGTCCGGCGCCGCGAGCGCCGGCTCGGACGAGCACTGAGCGGCGCGGGACAAGGCGAGCGGGTCATGACGGGCGGCTTCATCCTGACGATCGGCGAGGCGCTCGGCGCCTGGACCTGGGTCGTCGCGGGGCTCGTGCTGCTCGTCGCCGAGTTGCTGGCGCCCGGCGCCTTTCTGCTCTGGTTCGGCATCGCCGCGATCCTGACAGGGCTCCTCGCGGTCGCGGCCGGATGGCTCGCGCCGGCTCTCTTCGCTCCCGTGATCTCCTGGCAGGGCGAGCTCGTCGTCTTCCTCGTTCTCGCCGTGATCGCGGTCGCGATCGGCCGCCGCGTCATGGGCGGCCCCGGCCGGCGGCGGGCGGAGGCCGATCCGCGGCTCAACAGACGCGCCGAGAGCCTCGTCGGCCGCGAGGCGGTGCTCGTCGAGCCGCTGTCGGGCGGCGAGGGCCGCGCCCGCATCGACGACAGCGTGTGGCGGGTCGGCGGGCCGGATCTCCCGGCCGGCGCCCGTGTGCGCATCGTCGCCGCGCACGGCACCCGGCTCGAGGTCCATCCGGTTTCCCCGCCCTCCGCGCCGTGACCCGCGCGGCGCCTGTCCCGTCCCAACAAGAGGTCCAGAGGATGAAGACCCTGCTCTGCTTCGGCGATTCCAACACCTGGGGCCACGCCACGGAGCCGCGGCCGGACGGCCGCTACGCGCCGCACGAGCGCTGGCCGGGGATCGTCCGCGCGCGGCTCGCGCCGGATTGGACGATCGTGGAGGAGGGGCTGCCCGGCCGCACGACCGTTTGCGACGACCCGATCGAGGGCGCGCACATGAACGGCCAGCGTTATCTCCACGCCTGCCTGCGCAGCCACCGGCCGATCGACGCCATGGTGATCATGCTCGGCTCCAACAATCTCAAGGCGCGCTTCGGCCTCTCCGCCTTCGACATCGCCGAATCCGTGGCGACCCTGATCGCCGATATTCCCCGTGCCCTCGCGGGACCCGGCGGCGCGACACCGGCGATCCTGATCGTCTGCCCGCCGCCCCTCACCGGCATGGACGGACGCTACGCGGCGATGTTCGCGGGCGGCCACGCCAAGTCGATCGAGATGCCGCGCTTCTATGCGGAAGTCGCCGAGCGCGTCGGGGCCCGCTTCCTCGATGCCGGGACGATCATCCGTTCGAGCGACGTCGACGGCCTTCACCTCGATCCGGACGCCCACGCGGTGCTCGGCGGTGCGATCGCGGACATCGTCGCGACGATGGCGTGAGGGGGGCTGAACGTTCGGCGCGTCTCGTTCGCTGCCGACCCCACCCCGGCGCTGCGCGCCATCCCTCCCCCTGGCAGGGGAGAGGTAAAGGGTGTGATTTTCCGATATGTTGGCGTTTGATCGGTGCTGCGGACCGAAGCCGTAGAAGTCCCGCCCCTGCCGGGGGAGGGACAGACCGGCGAAGCCGGTCAGGGTGGGGTGGGTGCCGCGCGGCGCCGTGCCGGAACGAGAGGACGAGGGCGACATGAGCGAGAATCTGCACGGCCGGATGGGAAGCTTCTGGCTCTCGGAGCTCCCTTACATCGTGATGCTGATCCTCGTGCTCGTCGGGATTGCGATCACGAGCCTCGTTCCGGGCTGGACCGCCGGCTATTGGCAGCTCATCACGGTGGCGTTCGCCGCCATCGCGATCGCCAGCGAATGGCCGCGGCTCGAGACCGACAGCCGATGGTGGCGCCTCGTCCTCGTGCAGGTGCTGCACTGGGGCGCGATCTTCCTCGCGATGCGGGTGCTGTTTCTGCCCCATGTCGCTCAGATGCTGAACAGCGATTCGATCGGGCTTGCCGTTCTGGGGCTCCTCGCGCTCGGGACCCTGCTCGACGGCATTCATCTCGCCTCGTGGCCGATCGCGGTGGTCGGCGTGCTGCTCGGGCTCTCCGTGCCGGCGATCGCCTGGCTCGATCAGGCGACGGTGATGATCACCGTGATCGCGCTCGCCCTCATCGCCGCCGGCGGCAGCTACATCTGGTATCGCCGCGGCGGCCGCTTCGGCTGAGCCTTCCCCGGACGGCGGATCACCAGCGATAGGTGAGCCCCAGATTGCCGGACCAGCCGTTTAGGGTGGTCGAGCCGAGCCCGAACTGGTAGCCGCCGCTGCCGTAGAGGCGCCAGACGTCGGCGGCGGACGCCAGCGTGACGCCGCCCTGGACCTCGGCCCAGGTGCCGTTGGACGACGTCTCGAGGCTTTCCCCGCCCGAGGAGACGGCGCTGTCGCCGCCGAAGCCGTGCCAGAGATTGGCGCGGATCCAGGGCTTGAGGAGCGCGGTCTCCGACAGGGTGGTGGTGCGTTCGGCGAGCACGCCGAAGCGCGCCGTCCAAGTGCTGAAATCCGGGAACGAAATCGAGGCGACGCCGTCGTTCGCCGCCGACAGCGCGACAGTCTGATGGATGATCTGGGCCTGCGGCGCGATCGTGGTGCCGGCCATGTCGAACGGTGCCGCGGCTTCGAGCGAGGCGGTCAAGGTGTGGCCCGAGGTCGAGAGGCCGGCATCGGCGTTCGTCGAGGCGCTCGCATCGTCGAGCCAGGCATATTGCAGCCGCCCGTCGAGATACCAGCCGCCCGGCCCGACATGGGTGATGGACGCCCCGACGAACGGCGCGTCGAAGGAGAGGGTGCCGGCGGAGCCGAGCTTCGACGAGGCATCCGCGGTCGCCCGCCCATAGCCGGCCGAGAGGCCGACGATGTCCTGCTGGCCCTCGCCCCAGACCGAGCGGAGGAGATCGATGCCGCTCTCGAAGCCCCACAGGGTGGCATTGGCGCCGCTGTCGATGGCATCGCCGGACCGCGTCCGTGTCGTCTGACCGAACACGCGGCCCCAGGCCGCCGGCTTCTGCCAGCCGGCATCCGCGAGCGCCGGCGGGCCGCCGCGATCGAGATAGGTGCCGATCGCCGCAAGGCCGTAGGCCGCGGCGACTTGGGGCAGGGCGGCGTAGGTCGCGATCTCGGGCCGGTAGGAGGATTGTAGGTACCAGCTCTGCGCGCTGCCCGTGGAAACGGTCGCGAGCTGATATTGGAAGAGGCCCACGCGCAGCCTGTCCGCAAGCGTGAACGCCGCTCCGGCGGTGTCGGCGCCTTGGGAGGCTTCGACGACCAGGATGCCGTTGCCAGTCGTCAGCGCGCCGGTGCCGCCGACATTGGTGACCGCGAGCGTGGTGCTGCCGCTCGCGGTCCCGGTGACGACCAGCCTGTCCGTCGCCGAGCCCGATCCGCCGAGCACCGTCTCGATCGCGAGCGTGCCGCCGTTGCCCGCATAGGTGCCGACCGTGAGCACGGTACCGGGGCCGCCCGAAAGGGCGACGCGCCCGGCATTGGCGAGGCTCCCGATGGTCGAGGCACCCGGCACGGTCCACGTGCTCGCCGCATCGAGAGAGACGGAGCGCGCGCCGCTCGCGGTGCCGGTCCAGGTGGAGCTCGCCAGCGTCACGTCGGTGCCGCCGGTCGCCTGCGGGTTGGTGTCGGAGAGGGCGCCGGTGACATTGCTGCCGTCGGTGAGCGAAAGCGCGAGGGTGCCGTCGAGGCCGTCGCTGAGCCGGGTGACGGCGACGAAGGTGCCGGATGCGCTCGACGCCGTGACGCCCGAGAGGGCGAGCGTCGCCGTCTGGCCGGCCTGCGAGAAGGTGACGTCGGCAACCGGCCCGCTCGCCGCCACGGTGCCGTTCGCGAGCGAGACCTGGGCGCCGTCGGTGATGGCGAGCGCCGGGCCGCTGGTCGTCGTGATCGCGAGGCCGTCGCCGGAGAAGGTGCTGATGCCGTCGATGCCGAGGGCCGCCACCGAAGCGCCGCCGGCTTGGATCGAGCCGCCCGTCAGCGCCACGTTGGCGCCGCCGGTCACGGAGATCGCGTAGGCGCCGCTCCCCGTCGTCGTGACATTGGCGCTGCCGGAGATCGCGCTGCCGTAGCCGTCGGCATGAAGGCCGTCGGCGTTCGTGCCCGAGGTCGTGATGGAGGCGTCGTCGAGGGCGATGGTGCCGCCGAGCACGGCGGCCGCGCCGTAGGAGTCCGTGCCGCTCGTCGTCACCGCGGCAGAGCCGGAGAGGCGGCTGCCGGTGCCGGCGGCGCGCACGCCGGCCGCATCCGTGCCGGTCGTCGCGATGGCGGCGCCGGTGAGTGTGATCGCGCCGCCCGCCGTCGCATTCGCGCCGTGCGCTTGGTAGCCCGAGGTCGACACGGCGGCCGAGGCTTCGAGGCTGCTGCCGTTGCCGTTGGCGTGGAGGCCGTCGGCATAGTCGCCGGAGGTCGTGACCGCCCCGGCGGTGAGCCGGATCGCGCCGCCCGACCCTGCGTCCGCGCCGTAAGAGCCGGTGCCCTGGGTCTCGAGGTCCGCGCCGCTCAGGATGAAGCTGCCGTCGCCGCTCGACGCGAGGGCGTGGGAGCCGTCGCCGAGCGTGTAGACCTTGCCGGTCGAGAGATCGATGATCGCCCCGCCAGTCGCGAGCGCGCCGTCCGCACCGTTGCCCTCGGTCGAGAGATTGGCCGCGCTCGTCCCCCGCGAGCCGAGGCCGGCGACATAGAGGGCGTGGCTGCCGTCGCCTTTGGTCAGCACGCTGCCGCTCGCGAGCGACACCGATCCCCCGCTGTCGGCCATCGCGCCGTGGGCACCGCCACCTTCGGTGACGATGTCGGCGGAGGACGTGATCGCGCTGCCGCTGTTCTTGGCGAGCGCGCCGATCGCGCCGTCGCCGCGGGTCGAGACGCTCGCGCCGGGATCGAGGGTGATGGTGCCGCCGTCCTCGGCGAACGCACCGTAGGCGGCGCTGCCGGTGGTCGACACGCTGCCGGCGGTCGACAGGGTTGTGCCCGTCCCGGCCGCGCGCACACCGTGGGAGCCGGCTCCGCTCGTCGAAATCGAGCCACCGTCGAGCGTGATGGCGGCCCCGCCCGAGGCGTTGGCGCCGATCGCATTGTCTCCGCTCGTCGTCGCCTGGACCGTGCCGCGGATCTCGCTGCCGTCGCCGTCGGCGGACAGCGCATTGGCGCCGGTGCCGCTCGTCGTGACGGTGGCGCCGTCGAAGCCGATCGCGGCGCCGGCCTGGGCCGCGGCGCCCGTCGCGCCCGCGCCGGAGGTGGAGATCGTGGTACCGCCCGAAGCGGTGATGTCGCTGCCGGTGCCGAGCGCGTCGAGCCCGACGGAGCCCGCCCCCGTCGTCGTCACCGTCGTGCCGTCGAGGCTCGCGGTGCCGCCGGAGCGGGTGCGCAAGCCGCTGGCGCCGGCGCCCGAGGTCGTGACGGTGCCGCCGCGCAGGGAAATGGTGCCGAGTGTCTCGGCGAGGCCGCCCGCGGCGCCGTCGCCGGAGGTCGAGACCGTCGCGCCGCTGCCTTCGATCGTGCCGCCCTCATGGGCGAACAGGGCGGGCGTGGCGGCGGCGCTGGTCGAGGCCGTGCCGCTCACCGTCTTGGTCTCTCCGTTGCCGGCATCGACTTGTTGGGCCGCGGCGGGGAGGACCGACACGGGCCCGAGCGGCAGGGTGCCGAGCACGAGCACGAGCGCGCGGCGCGCGCGCTCCGTTCGCCGTGCCTGCTGTCCCGCCTTCGCCACAGCCGCCTGCCCGCACTCCGACGTTCCGCGCGACGGCGCGGCCACAATCATGGTTAAGAGCGGGTAAACTGGTTAAGGCGGCGTTAAGCGCTCAGGCGGCGCCGCGACGCAGGAGATCGTGCAGGTGGAGAATGCCCACCGGCCGCTCGCCTTCCACCACGAACAGCGCCGTGATCGACGAGGCGTTCAACATTTCGAGCGCCGACGCCGCGAGCGTTTCAGGCGCGATGGCGCGCGGGCGGCGGCTCATCACCTCGTCGACGCTGCGGGCGAGCAGGTTGTCGCTCAGGTGGCGGCGCAGGTCGCCGTCGGTGACGATCCCCGCGAGCCGGCCGGTCCCGTCCACGACGCCGAGGCAACCGAAGCCCTTCTGCGTCATGATGAGGATCGCCTCGCTCATGCGCGCCCCGAGGGGGGCGAGCGGCAGGCGGTCGCCGGTGTGCATGATGTCGCGCGCGAGCTGAAGGCTCGCCCCGAGCTTGCCGCCGGGGTGGAAGACGCGGAAATCGTTCGGCGTGAAGCCGCGCGCCTCAAGGAGCGCGATGGCGAGGGCGTCGCCGAGCGCCAGCATCAGGAGCGTCGAGGTGGTGGGGGCGAGCCCGTGCGGGCAGGCCTCCGCCGCGGTCGGCAGCGTGAGCGAGATGTCGCTCGCCCGCCCGAGCGCGCTGTCGGCCCGCGAGGTGAAGGCGATCAGCGGCACCGAGAAGCGCTTCGCATAGGAGATGATCGAGGCGAGTTCGGCCGATTCGCCCGACCAGGAGAGCGCGATCACCGCGTCCTCCTCGGTGATCATGCCGAGATCGCCGTGGCTCGCTTCGGCGGCGTGGACGAAGAAGGCGGGCGTGCCGGTCGAGGCGAGGGTGGCGGCGATCTTGCCGCCGATGTGGCCGCTCTTGCCGACCCCGGTGACCACGACGCGGCCGCGAATGGAGCGCAGCCGCCGGATCGTCGCCGCGAAGGCGTCGCCGAGATCGTGCCCGAGCGCGGCGCGCAGCGCCTTCATGCCCGCGATCTCGGTCTCGATGACCCGTCGCCCGGAGGCGAGCCAGCCGATCGCTTCATCGTCCGAGGAGGTCCGGCTCTCAGCCGGCGCGGGGACCGATCCCGTCATCATCGTCGTCGTCGCCTTCTATCGAACCGCGGCGTCAGAACCGCGATGTGCGCCGGCAAAGCGGCGAAAGTGCGGGACCTCCGGGGCTTGGCCCGGTCCCGCCGTCGGCTCGCGGCGGGCGGCCCGCGATTCCGACGAAGGTGATTCATAGCACGGCGCGAACGCGAACGGCAGCATCGCGGCAGGATGCCGCGCGGCGGGCGGGTAGGACCGGGGCGAGCCAACCTTACGTTAACCATACGCCCATAAGGTCGCCGCGAGCGCGCCGTGCCCGAAAAGGTCGGCGGAGACACGGCCGAGAGCGGCCGAAGAGGTGGCCGAGGTCCTGGCAGAGATGCCGGCCTAGACGCCACGAACCCCGGGAGAAACGCACATGACGGTCACGCTGGGCGAACCCTTCGCACCGACCCGCCGCGCGCTGATCGCCGGGCTCGCGGGTGCCGCCGCGCTCGTCGCGGCGCCGTCCGTGTTCGCCGCCGATGCCGCCTTCGTCGCCTGGATCCGCCAGTTCGCGGCGGTCGCGCGGGCGAACGGCATTCCGGCTACGCTCTACAACCAGGCCTTCGCCGGCATCAACACGCCGGACCCGGACGTGCTGCGCCTCGCCGCCAAGCAGCCGGAATTCACCAAGCTCGTCGGCGATTATATCGAAGGCGCGGTGACCGACGCGCGCATCGCCACCGGCCGCAAGATGATGGCCGAGTACAAGAACGCGCTCGCCCGCATCTATGCCCGGTTCGGGGTCGAGCCGCAGATCGTGGTGGCGATCTGGGGCATCGAGACCTCCTACGGCGCCGTGCTCGACAACCCGAAGATCGTGCGCAGCGTGGTGCGCTCGCTCGCGACCCTCGCTTATGCCGGCGGGCCGCGCGCCGATTATGGCCGCACCCAACTCATCGCCGCCCTGAAGATCCTCCAGCACCACGACGTGGCGCCGCGCGGCCTCACCGGCTCGTGGGCCGGCGCCATGGGCCACACCCAGTTCATCCCGACGAGCTTCCTGAAATATGCGGTCGATCTCGACGGCGACGGCAAGCGCGACATCTGGAATTCGGTGCCGGATGCGCTCGCCACCACCGCGAACCTGCTCGCCCAGAACGGCTGGCAGCGCGGCGAGACCTGGGGCTACGAGGTCGTGCTGCCGCGCGGCTTCAACTATGCCTATGCCGACGAGAAGACGAAGCGGCCGGTCGGCGCCTGGGCGCAGCTCGGCATCCGCCGCAGCGGCGGGCGGGCCTTCCCGCGGCCCGGCGACGAGGCGAAGCTGATCCTGCCGACCGGCGCCCGCGGCCCGGCCTTCCTGATCCTCGGCAACTTCGACGTCATCAAGGCTTACAACAACTCGACCTCCTATGCGCTCGCCGTCGGCTACCTCGCCGACCGCATCGTCGGCGTGCCGCCGTTCCAGACGCCGTGGCCGACCGACCTGCGGCCGCTCTCGACCGCCGAGGTGACGGAGATGCAGGAGCGCCTCACCGCGCGCGGCTTCCCGACCGGCACCACCGACGGCAAGCTCGGGCCCGACACCCGCGCCGCGGTCCGCGCCTATCAGATGTCGATCGGCTGGCCGGCTGACGGCTTCCCGACCGACGCGCTCTTGCAGAGCCTGCGCGCGCCGCGCTGAGCAAGGGCTTCGGAACGCCGCAGTGGACGCGTCGGCGTCCGTCGCCTCTTGACCGGGGGCCGGAAATTCCGTCAATCCGGGGCGGGACAGGATCGCCGGCCGCACCGCGGGCGGCGGCAACCGGAGTTTGCGACGTGCGGGAGCCGAAGGCCGAGCGCCTCATCAAGGGTGCGACAGGGGATTGGGAGATCGTCATCGGCATGGAGGTCCATGCCCAGGTGACGTCCGAATCGAAGCTGTTCTCCGGCTCCGCCACCAAGTTCGGCGCCGAGCCGAACTCCCAGGTCTCGCTCGTCGACGCGGCGATGCCGGGCATGCTGCCGGTCATCAACGAGGTGTGCGTGCGCCAGGCGGTCCGCACCGGCCTCGGCCTCAAGGCGGCCATCAACCGCCGCTCGGTGTTCGACCGGAAGAACTATTTCTATCCGGATCTGCCCCAGGGCTATCAGATCTCCCAGTACAAATATCCGATCGTCGGCGAGGGCGAGATCATCCTCGACATGCCGGACGGCGAGGTCGTCACGGTCGGCGTCGAGCGCGTGCATCTCGAGCAGGATGCCGGCAAGTCGCTGCACGACCAGCACCCGAGCATGAGCCACGTCGATCTCAACCGCTCCGGCGTGGCGCTGATGGAGATCGTCTCCAAGCCCGATCTGCGCTCCGCCGACGAGGCCCGCGCCTATCTCTCCAAGCTGCGCACCATCCTGCGCTATCTCGGCACGTCGGACGCCGACATGGAGAAGGGCAACCTGCGCGCCGACGTCAACGTCTCGGTGCGCCGCCCCGGCGGCCCGCTCGGCACGCGCTGCGAGATCAAGAACGTCAACTCGATCCGCTTCGCCGGTCAGGCGATCGAGTTCGAGGCGCGCCGCCAGATCGACATCCTGGAAGACGGCGGCACCATCCGCCAGGAGACCCGGCTGTTCGACGCCCGCAGCGGCGAGACGCGGTCGATGCGCTCCAAGGAAGAGGCGCACGATTACCGCTATTTCCCCGATCCGGACCTGTTGCCGCTCGAGCTCTCGGAAGCCTTCGTCGCCGACGTCGCCGCGACCCTGCCGGAGCTGCCGGACGACAAGCGCGCCCGCTTCATCGCCGATTTCGGCCTGTCGCCCTATGATGCCGGCGTGCTCGTCGCCGAGCAGGCCTCCGCCGATTATTTCGAGACGGTGGCGCGCGGGCGCGACGCCAAGCTGGCGGCGAACTGGGTCATCAACGAATTGTTCGGCCGCCTCAACAAGGAAGGCCTCGGCATCGGCGACAGCCCGGTGAGCGCCGAGGCGCTCGGCGGCATCATCGAACTGATCGGCGACGAGACCATCTCCGGCAAGATCGCCAAGGACCTGTTCGAGATCGTCTGGTCCGAAGGCGGCGATCCGCGCGAGATCGTCGAGGCCCGCGGCCTCAAGCAGGTGACCGACACCGGCGCCATCGAGGCGGCGGTCGAGGCGGTGATCGCCCAGAACCCCGACAAGGCCGAGCAGGCGCGGGCGAAGCCCACCATGGCCGGCTGGTTCGTGGGGCAGGTGATGAAGGCGACCGGCGGCAAGGCGAACCCGCAGAGCGTCAACGCGTTGGTGAAGGCGAAGCTCGGCATCGAGTGACGCCCGCTCTTCGCGCCACGTCGTATCTGGCGCCACGTCGTATCGGGCGTGACGTCGCACTCGGCGTGACATTTGGCGTGACGCCCGCGCCCGCGGGTGGATGCTGGGGCCTGCTCGGGCGTCGCCGCCGGGGCGCGCGCCTTGCGGCGGGGCTGATGGCGACGGCGTGCCGTTCCCGCGCGAATCCGCCGCAGGCGGACCTTTTCGGCCGGACGGCGCGGCGCGCCTCGGGTGTGCGGCCGGCATCGGCCGATGCCGGCGGGATTCTTTTGCACCGCGTCGCTCCCGCCCTAGCGAAACCAAACGGCTGTTGCCACGTTCCCTTGCGGACGAAGGTTCCGTCGGAACCCGCAAACGAGGAGACCGCATCATGGCCGAGAACCGCATCGCCGAGGATGCCGCCGACGTCGCCGCCGACCTCGCGGCGCTGAAATCCGACATCGCCCGCCTGACGGCGACCGTCGCCGCGCTCGTCGAGCAGGAGACGACCGCCGCCGCCGACCATGTCCGCTCCCGCGTGCGCTCCGCCACCGAGGCGGCCGAGGCGAAGGCGGAGCAGCTCAAGGAGAGCGGCAAGGCCGCTTTCGGCGAAGCCCAGGCCCGCGCGGCGGGCGCCGTCGGCGACGTTTCGACGGCGATCGAGCGCAACCCGATCGCGGCCGTCGCCATCGCCGCCGGCCTCGGCCTCCTCGTCGGCCTCTTCACCCGCCGCGATTGAGGGGACAGGGGCAAGGCAGGGGCCTTGCCGGCGAGGTAACGAGTCGTCGCCGCGTCCTTCTCCCCTCGGGGAGAAGGTGGCCCGGTAGGGCCGGATGAGGGGGGGCCTTTACGCTCCCTCCCGTTCCGCGAAGCTCCTGAAGAGGAGGGCCGAAGCCCCCCTCATCCGCCCCTTCGGGGCACCTTCTCCCCCGAGGGGAGAAGGAGGGCGGCGGCGATGGGGCTAAGGGGCTGATAGAGCCATGGTTGGTGGAGGGATGGGGCTTGTGCGCCCAGCTTGAGCGCCGCTTCGCCCCAGCTCCGCTTCGGCGTCAGCTTCGCCTCGCCGCTCTTCGCCCCGGCTTCGAGACTCCGGCCTTTCAGCCTTTCAGGGTGGCCCTCTCCCTCTCCGCCGTGATCCCCGTTCTTGTGGCGGGGACCCAGGAGCCCAGGCCACCGCGCCCGCCGCAGCGGCTTGGCTAGCCCGGAAAGGGATGGGACTCCCTCGACAGCCATAAGCCGCAGGGCGTCCCGCGCCCAAACCCGGCGAGACGTTGTGGACACCCGGGGGCGAAATCCTGGAACAATGTCCGCAACGAACGTCTTCTCGAACGGCGGGACGCGCGTCCTGCCGATCGACCGCAGCGGAGGGCCGCCCACGCTCCGCCGCCGAGACCGAAGCCGGCGAGCGCCGGCAGACGCAGCCAGACGGGCGCCGCGCGACCGGCGCCGTGACGCCACAGACTTTCGCAAGGCCCGGCCTCCGCGAGGCCCAAAGAGGACGCAGCGATGATGAAGCTCTTGATGGAGATCGCCGGGGCGCAGCTCATCGCCGATGCCGGGCGTCGGGCGAAGCGTGGGCTCCTTCAGGTCGCCTGGATGATCGCGGCCGGGCTTCTCGCCCTGATCGGGCTGGTCTTCCTGCTCGTCGCGGTGGCGATCTGGCTGATGCCGGTGTTCGGCCCGGCTGGCGCCATCGCCTTGGTCGGCGGCGCCACCATCATCATCGGCCTTCTGATCGTGCTGATCGTCAGCGTCGCCGCCCAGACCCCGCGACGCCGCCCGCTGCCCGCCGCCGGCGCCTCGGTCGGCGACGCCGCGGCCGGCCTCGCCGCCGGCTTCGGCCTCGGCCGCCGCACCCGCCCGACCACCTCCGACGCCCCGCCCTCCGAGACCGGCGGCGTTCCCCCCGCCGTCACCGCCGCCGTCGTCGCCTTGGTGGCCGGCCTGATCGTCGGACGGAGGATTTGAGGGCACCTGAGGACGCGTACGAGCAGGTCGCGCGGGCGTGCTCTATAACTGATGAACGATTGCTGCTAGTCGAGTGTTGTAGCCTTCGAGTTGGTTAGGTGTACCACCCGTCCTGTTGAGATGGTACCTGTGTGTCGAGCCGGGTTCCGGGTAGTTGCTTCCGAGTTTCAGTGCTTGTAAGTTGATGCCATTGTAGTCGCAGATCAGGCCAAGTCGTCTCATATCCCACATGTGCTCGAAGATCGAAAAAGCCGGTGCTCCGAATGTCGCCGCTTCGGCGACTGCTCTGTCTTTCATTGACGTCATTGATTGACGATGTAGCCGCTGTGCCTCTGTGTAGCTGTGGCTGCCGCTGAGCCGATACGGTGTCGTCATGTTGGATACAAGCATATATGGTTGCGCCATAGTGATGGCTGGCACAGTTAGGGAATTGCCTCGATTATCGAACCACGGGGAAGGATGTGCTGTAAACTCATCGTCGATAAACTTCCCGAGGCCGGAAGAGGGCTCAAACATAAACTCGATACTGCGCAGGACGGCAAATTGACTTGCCTGCGAGTTGGGTGAGTAAGCTGAAATCCAATAATCCGCCCCCACCAGCCCCATGTGAGTTGTAATTACGTTGAAATACGGATCAGTATCAATGAAAATGATGTCGCTACCCTTCTTATCCAGAGAATCCACTGCCGATTTAATGAAGGATCTTGTAAGTAGATAGCTTGAATACTCGGGCCCAGTGGGCGCGCGTCCAGATCGTCTTGGCGGCTGAGGCAGCTGTTCAATAAGTTGTATTGTCCGCTCCAGGTCAAAATCTCCGCACAATAGGCCAAGATTTTGCGGGAGAGGCTCGGCCTCGGCGTTGCGAACACTGTTGGGCACGATAGTGTAATTATTTGCATCGGGCCAGCCGATGCCTGACGGCACGTCATTGAGGCAATCCAAAAGATAGGATTGGACCGTCTTTCGCGGCAACGTGGTCATGAGCGAGATAATAAGGTCCTCGCCGCCATGGTGCCCGCCACCCAGTATCATGCGCGAGACGTCGCACTGTGGGCTGAGATCAATAACCCAGACTTGCTTATCAGGATTCCTGACTGCAGCCTCGCAGGCAAGTTGAAAAGTCAACGTCGATTTTCCAATGCCGCCCTTATTTGCCCAGACGACGTAGCTAGTCATGGATAAGCCTCGCAGTAGCCGCAGGCGCGTTGCGCTCAACGGCGAATCGATCTGAGCTTGCATCTTAACAGTCAGGCAACCCTACGCGCACGCCCCCTATCCTTATCGCCCGCGACGTCGTGCTCCTCCCTCGGGGTGACGTGTCACCCGCCGAACAGTGTCGTCACAGGCAACGCGACCCAGCCCCCTGGACGGCCTTTGGCAGCGGGCAGAATGGCGCCGACGCTCACCAACACCGATTACGTCCTCGCCGTCCCGTGCCGCCGCTACGAGGGCGAGTACCTCTATGTGGTCGAGAACACGAACGGGATGCGCCGGCTGGTGCGAGCCGAACCGGTCTGGGGCTCGGCCGACAAGCTGCGGCTCTGGCGGGACAACGCGCACTATCCCGATCAGGTGGTGCGGCGCGCCGTATTCGACCGGTTCGTGATCGGGCGGGTCATCGCAGACATCAAGACCCGCGACCCGGCCGCGATGGCAGCCCTCGTGTAGCGCGCAAACTCGTTTGGCGTAGTGCGCAACGCATTTTGGCGGCGTTTGCCGCCCCAGCTTCGGCACCCCCTCGAACGACTTTCGAAGCCGCTTCCACACCCTGACACGAGACCCTCAGAGGCGGGGCTTGATCTCGCCGACCTCCTCCTGCGTTAATGAGAACATAACAGGAACGATCATCGGGGCGCAGCCATGCTCATGCTGGAGCGAATTCAGGGCGAGAGAGCCTATCAGGTGATGGCCGAGCGCGTTCACGTGGGCATCATCCGATATCATGAGGAATCTCCACCGGACACACCGCGATGGAGCTGGAGCGCCGGCGGGTTCGGGGGCTGGTACGGCTCCGGCGCGAGGCAGGGTCGGGTCGAGACAATCGACGAGGCGATGCGGGCGTTCAGAGCCGTTTGGGAGCGATGGGTGCGAGACGCCGGTCTGATCGAACGGGCGTACCCGTTAGACTGGCCACCACAAAAAAGGGACCTTGATCCGACCGAAACCGCTGTCATCGAGTAGCCCTTCGATTGTCAAAGAACGCTCGCCGCGTGCGCGGCGAGCCGGGCCGAGCCCTATGCGTCAGGGCCGGCCGTGAGCCGGTCCACAGCGATCCTGTAGATCTCCGGCACCACCTCGATCCCGAGATAGGCGAGGCCCCGTCGGGCGCATGCGAGCCCCACGGGCGCCGAGCCCATGAACGGATCCAGCACCGGGCCGTCCACGACCGCGAGCAACCCCTCCATCACCTCGATCGGCTTGCCCGCGATGTGCCGTTTGAACCGGGGAACGCCGGCCCGCAGCACGCCGGGCGCAACCGGCCCGGCGAGCGGACGCGGGCCATTGGTGCCCCACACCACATATTCCGCCTGCTGCCGGTAGCGCCCGAGCTGCGGGCGGCACCTCTCCGTCTTGTCCCAGACCGCGATTCCGCGCCAGATCCAGCCCGCCGCCTGCAGCGCGTCCGTCGTCACGGGAAGCTGACGCCAGTCCGAGAACACAGCCGCGATCCCGCCCGGTCTCACCGCGGCGCGCGCTCGGGAAAGCCAGAGGGTGGACCAGGCGTAGAAACTCCGCTGGTCCATCGTATCGCCCGCAAACTCGGGATAGAGCCCGCGATCTGACGAGGTCTGATATTTGCGGCTGGGCACCGCAATCCGCTCGCCGGCCGTCGTACCGCCCGAGCAATAGGGCGGGTCGGCGATAAGCGCGTCGAACACGCCGCGCTCGAGCGTTGTCAATATCTCCAGTGCATCGCCCAGGTGTAGGGTGGCCGAACCGATCCGGTCGATCATGCTCTGTCGTCATCGTGGCGCTCCTCGCGCTCTCGTGCGGGCTCGATCGGCCTCAGGTGGTTCAGGGCGCCGCAGCGCCTGCATTTGATCTCGAGCGACGCGGCGATCGCACCCGCCGCCGCTCGAAACATCAGCGCGCGGCACCGGCCGCACCTGAAATCGTCCATTGTCTACGGCTCTCGAATCTGAGCCCCTGATCCGGCTGCGCGCAGCAGCGGCGGGGCGACGTTGAGCCGTCAGGTCGTCGTGCGGGTATCGGTTGGCGCCTCGCCCGCAGATCCGGGCGGCTTGCCGTCCGGACCCCCGTCGTCTCCCCGGCATCAGACCGCTGGCGGCCATCCCTCGGTGATGTCGATCGCGTCGAGCGCCACGACGTCGGCCGCGGCCGCGACCTCATCCTTCAGCGCCCATGACCGAGCGAGCACGGCCTGCCCCCACGCGACCATGGCGAGCAGCACCCGGTGCCCCTCGCCAAAGGTCACGGTCACGGTGACGTTCGCGGCGTCGCGAAACGCAGCGCCCTCCTCGTCGCCATGGCCGGCCGCGACCATGGCGGCGTAACCGCTTGCCGCCGTGAGCCAATTCGTCCTGTCTTCGAGGCCGCGCGTCTGGAGCGTGTGCCCTGTCAACGGCCCGTCCGGCACGGTCCACCCGCCTGTCAGGATCGCGTCCCGCCGCGCCTCGACCGCGAGCCGCAGAGCCGCGCGGCGAGCTGCGAGGCCATCGGAGACGGTGATCGCCGCGTCCGCCGATCCGGACCACATCGGCTCGACGCGCGCTCCGGCGATCGAGGGCTCGGTGCAGTCCGTCGCAATCATGGTCGCCGGATCGATCGCGGCAATCGGCGTCTCGCCGGCGATCGAGCCGGATGCGAGGAGCCAGGCGCCAGCAATGTTCACCGCCGGCGTGACGATCGCCCGCTCGCCGGTTTCCGGATCCGGCTCGCCCCACACGGCGCGCGCGGTGACGAGGTCGACCTCAAGGGCCGCGCCGCGTGCGCCGTCTTCGAGACCGTCGAGTGCGGCGGCGCGCTCGGCGACCGTCGTGAATCGATAGAGGTGCATGAGCGTCACCACGTGAGAGCCGAAAGGGCCTGGAGTTGGGCATCAGATAGGGCCTGACGCGTGACGATCACACGCCGAGCATAAGCAGCCGCCAATGGAGCTACGATGAGCGCAGCCGGCGCGCTGCTCGCCGACGGCGCTGTTGCGATGCCGGTCGGCGCCCGACCGTTGATGGCCCACCGCAGGCCGGAAGAACTCCACGTCGCCGCCATGCGTACCACTGTGCCGGTCGCAATCGTGACCTCTTCGGATCGCCCCATCTCGCCGGAGGCGCCTAGAGCGATCTGCTGTGCGTAGACCAGTCCGGACTGCCCGCGGATGCGGGCGAGATACCCCGGATTGTTCCACGACCCGCCGCGCTGAACGCCCACGTCGAGCTGAGTGCTCGACGTCCCGGACGGCGCAAAAGGCATGCTGACCTCGACAAAAAATGCTCCGGTACGCGCCGAAAAGAGCGACGGCTCGAGTAGGGGCACCGAGAGGAGGTCCGCAGCTCGAGCGGCGGACGTGCCCGCAGTGAGAATGTCCGAGGTTGGCGACGCACGGGGCTCCAGTCCCGCGCCCCAAATCGCGATCGAATACCCGCTGCGGTCAAAGATCGGGACGATGGTGAGAGTGCCATCCGCAAGCGTCTTTGCGGCAACCCACACTCTCTTCCAAATGCCTTTGGTGAGCGTGAACGCCGCAGGGGTGAAGGCGGACGTCGTGGCGCCGCCCGCATCACGGAGATAAAGCGCCATGCTGTTTGTGGTGAGAGTGTCGCCGCCTGCCACGAGCTGGAGCCATGCCGGCATCGTGTAGGTGGTGCCGTTGGTGCCCGCGATGCCTCCCTGCGATACGAATGCGTTCGCGGAGGCATTCATGACGAGCACCTTGGCCGTGCTGCCATCTGGCGCCGTCACGGTCGTTCCCGAGATGGTAGCGTTCGCGCCGACCCCCCAGGGCGTCACTGATATGTCGGTCGACCGAAGCGCCAAGTTGGTGCTGCCCGGCTCGATCAAGAGCCCCAATTTGTCACCGCTGTACTGATCGTACTCGATCCGCGGGACATTGTTCGCGGCCGTCAGCATGGTTCCGTTCGGCCCGAAATAAGTCCCGCTCGACGCCCGGGTGAACGCACCGCCCATCCCCGTGGCCCACGCTGCCAGATCACCGCTCGGAACACCGAGATCGCGCGCCCAATAGACGCCAGCCATAGGCGAAATGACGAGGTCCGGCTCGACACCGACGGCGCCGCCGACAGCGGTAGCCGCCACGATGCGGCGGATCTCCGATGCGAGTTGCACGACGGCGTTGGAGTTGTTCGACGTCGTCACCGTCGCCGTGAACGCGGCCACCTTCGCGTCAACGCTGGCTTTGCTCGCCGCGGCCGCGTTGGCGCTCGCGGCCGCCGCCGCAACGGCCGCGTCGAGCGCGGGGGACGTCCCGAGCGCCAGATTGGCGGAGAGCGACACCGTCCCGTCAGACAGCGAGAACGACATGACGTCGCTATAGGTCGCCCCATTGTTCGTGGTCCGCTGGATCCGCAGGCGGTCGGTCCCGTACATGCCGATGCGCCACTCCTCACCGTCCCCGGTGCCGAGTGTGATTCCGGCGAGCGCGTCGGCTGTTTGCCGTCGGAGGACGATCTCCCGGCTATTCCCGGCTGTACGGAGCAACTTGCCAATCGAATCGATGTAGCCGACCAGCGTGGCGGCAAGAAAGCTCGCCGCGTCCGCGTCGGACGAGAAGAGCGGCTTGATCCGGATTGGTGCCGCCGTGCTCGTCGGGCCGGCATATGGCCGGTCGAGCGTCAGTGTCGTGCTCGTCGCACCGGCCACGGCGTCGGCGATGATCTCGTAGGTCTGCCCCCCGGGTACGGCGCGATCACCTCGAAGCCGCCCCGGATCAGCAACGCCAATGTCGTCCCCGCCCACGAGAGCGTGGCCGACCCGTTATTCGCGACGACGTTCTCGGGCGCGATCCATCTCATGTGAGGCTCCAATCGATTGTGGCGGCGGCCTCGAGGGCGGCCGGATGGCGCGCGGCGCGGATGGCGTGGATCGCCGCCCGCCGCCGGCGCTCGATCTCGGCGCTGGCGGCGGCGCGGCGCGCCGCCTCGCGCTCGGCGGCGGCGAGGACGGCCCGGGCGACGTCGGCGAGCGTTCCGCCGGCGACGAGGTCCGCGGCGAGGTGGGGATAGGTATCCGCCGTCGGCGCCGGATCGGCGAGCGCCGCGGCGGCCTCGGTGGCCTTGCGCTCGTAGATCGGATCGATCGCCGACGCACATTCGCGCGCAAGCGCGGCGCCGGCCTCCGCATTGATCCGGTCCTCGGCGGCGGCGGCGAGCGGCGCCAGGTCGACGGTCGCGACGTACCGGGTCACGGCGCGGCCTCCTCGGGCTCCGGCTCGGCGGGCGACGGAGGCGGAGGCGGCGGCTCGTGCGCGACGATCGTCACGTCGAGATCCTGGTACGGCCAGCACACGATCTCGACGCGATATGTGGCCGGCATCGTCGAGACGATTTCGAGCGTCCCGTCGTCCACCGCGACCGCCGCGCCGTCGACCGTGACGACGGCGCCGGCCGGGATGCCGGCGATGGTCGCGGCGTCCTCGCCGTCGGCGCGGATATCGGTGCGGTCCGGCCCGCGCAGCACCGGCCGCGCGACGAGCGACCCGCCGGCGACGTCGACCATCACCGGTGCGTCTTGGTACATCGCGGGTGTCACGACAAAACCCTCGTCCGGCTCCGCATTCAGCGAGACGCCCCAGGGCGGCAGGGTGACCCAGCGCGTGATCTCTCCGATGCGCGCGCCTGTGGTCCGGTAATAACAGCCGGTGGTCGGGATCATCGTTTGAGCCTCAAGCAGAACAACGAGATGCTTCCGTTGTAATAACCTGTGCCGGGACGCAGTCTCGCAGATATCGTGAATGTCGTTCCGTATCGACCCAGCGGAAATACGTTGCTCGTTTGCGCGCCACCTGGACCAAAATAGCTATCGAATAGGTAGCCATCCACGTAGATATCGACGCTTCGTCCGTCGACAGGGATGGAGCCGAACGAGCCGATCAGTTGCCATCCGATTAAGCACGGAAACCCCTCCGGGTTTGCGACGACGAGATTGAGCAATGTCGGCGTAGACGGGGTGACGTATACAGAATTATTCGCTGTGCTCGTCTCGATGACCGCCGAATTGTTGATGTTCGACGTCCCGACGACGAGATCTCCGATCTGGGCCGACGAGGCGATCAACTGCCCCGTCGTGATCATGTTCGCTTCGATCGTCGGGATATACGCTTTCGCCAGCTTGCCGCTCGAGTCGAACAGCGCCGCCACGGTACCGGCCGACGACATGATGATCGTGCGCGCCGCCTCGAGCACGATCCGACCGCCGTTGTCCGTGTCGACCAGCAGGCCGGCCTGCTGCAGCGCCCCGCCGAGCTGCGCAAGCGCTCGGGCGAGCAGGCGAATGCGGCTCTGCGCACCCGTCGGGCCGGCGATGACGTCGAATTGCAGCCGCCCGGTCGCCGTCGCCTGATTGGCCGTCGCCTGCGCATTGGTGATCAGCGTCGCCTGCGCACCGTCCGCGCTCACCCGCGCGTTGCGCTCGTCCGTGATCGCCGTTTCAGCCGAGCCGAGCCGGCTCTCGGCCGTCGTGAGCCGCGTCGCGACCGACTCGTTCGTGCCAGCCTGCGCGACCGCGAGATCCGTGAGCGACGCGCTCGTTCCGGTCGACCCGACCTGCGCCTCGATCGTCGTCACGCGCTGGGCGATCGCCGTGTCGGCCGCCGCGAGGACGGTCTGTACGTCCACGATCGAGGCGTCGGTCTGGTCGAGATGCACCGACAGGCTCTCGACGATCTCGGCGATCGCCGCGGCTTCCGCCCGCAGCGTGTCCGAAAGCCGGCTGCGCGCCGCGCGCTCGCCCGATTCCTGCACCGCCGTCGCCAGCAGCGACAGCGCGTCGCCGATCGCCGGCAGCCGCGTCGCATAGTCCCGCGCCCGCGCCTCGATCAGCGCCGTGAGCGAGGCCTCGGAACCGACCCGCGCGAGCTGCTCCCGGGTCGCCGCGGCATTGGTATCGCCGAGCGAGGCGGTGAGCCCGTCGAGCTGGTCGGCGAGCGCGCCGGTCTCGGTCGTCAGCGACTGCTGCGTCCGCAGGATGCCGGCGATCGACGTGCCGACCGAGGACTGCACATTCTCGATCTGAGAGGCGAGCGCCGCGTCGCCGGCGGCGAGCGCGGTCTGCACCTGCGCAATGCTCGAGGTCGAGCCGCCCTTGACCGCCTCGAGCCGCTGCTCGAGCGCGGCCGCGACGGCGCCGGTCGCGGCGTCGATCTCGGTGCGCAGGCTGTCGACCCGCCGGACACCCTCCTCGCGGGCGGCGGCGGCGGCCCGCTCGGCCGAGATCTGGTCGAGCACGCGGCCGAGCTGCGCCTCGACGATCGCCGCCGCATTCGCCTGCGCCGCCGCGACCTGGTTGCGCGCGTCGGCGACGGTCGCGTCGCCGAGCTGATCGACGGTGACGAGATAGGCCCGCACGTCCGCGCCGAGATCCTGGAGATCGACGTCGCCGACGTCCGGTGCGATGACGTCCCGCCACAGCGACCAGGCGCCGTCGCCGATGCCGGAGCCCGCGAGCCGCATCTGCACTTGATAGGCCGTGTTGCGCGTCAACCCGCCGACGAGGATCACCGACGCCGCGACGCCGGCGCCGGTGATATCCGCCTGCTGGCGCATGACGACGCTGGGATCGCTGGCGCGCCGGATCTGGAAATAGGCGATCTCCGCGTCGTCCGGATTGACCCACGTCGCGAGGATCGCCGGCGCTGTCCGCCCATTGTCGCCGTGCCACGGGAAGGGAGCGACCGCGAAATCGACCGCGTCTCGAACGATCGCCGAAACGGGGATGAAAACGGCGTCCGACCGCGGCCGGATCATGCCGGCGGTCGGCGGATAATAATGGTTGGGGTCGACCTCCTGGATTGTCAGGGTGCTGTCGTAGTTCTGCTCTTCGTTCGACCCCTCGACCGAGAACAGCTTATAATCGAATCCTCTTTCCTCGCTGTACCACGCGATGACATGGCCGGCCCGGAGCCAGATCCACCGCGCCGCGAGGGACAGCGCAAGGCGACGCTGCCGGCGCGACTCGAGCGCGGCCTGACTCTGCAGCCGCTGCACCTGGTCGAGCTCGTCCACAAGCGTCGTGTCGAGTGGCTTGGAGCGACGGCCGCCGTCCTGCGCGATGAGGGTGGTGTTCTCGTAGAGGGGGGCGTCGCCTTTTTCGCCCGTCTCCCAGTTGAGATAAGTCGCGGCGACGGTGTTGACCCGCTCGTCGTCTTCGGCGAGCAGGTCGGTGGTCAGCTCGCGGCTGGCGAGCACGTCGGCGTCGGTGATGATCGCGACGGGCGTCGAAAGCATCGACGGCAGGATCGCGACGAACCGCCCACCGAGGTCTGCGAGGCGGCCGCCTGCGGTCGCGACGAGGGCCTCCATCGCGTCATAGGGCGGCGTATCGACGGTGATCTCGCCGCCCGCCGTGTATTGCGGGATCTGGCGGCCGTCGCCCGTGGTGATGATCCGGTCGCACTCGTTGGCCGCCGCGTAGAAATTGTCGAGCGGCCAAATGTCGGTGTCGGAATCCTCCAGACCATAATGGTGCAGCAGCGCGCCCGAGGACGCCGCGACCTTGATCCCGCGCGCGACGTTGTAGGCTTGCACGATCGGATTGCGGCTAATCCGATAGGTGCCGAGCGAACCCCAGCGCATCGGCCCGTTTCCGCTGACGGTCGAATCGAACCGCGGGTCGTAGCAGGCCGCTCCCTGGATGCCCCACTTGAACGTGGGGATCTTGTTCATCCGCGTCTTCTGGTACATCGCCCAGGGGCGGACATAGGCCGTCGAGCGCCCGATCGCCGTCGTCGGCCACGCGTTGTGGCCGCTTTGCTGCGCGCCGTCGACCAGCACCGGATCAGCCGCGTTCTGCCAGCCGCTGTAGAAGCGGTACGATAGAAGATCACCGCTCATCAGCGAGACGTCGCCGTTTCCGGTCGTCCCGCGATAGGTGATGATCTCGCCGTTGACCCAGACGCGCTCGATGACCTCTATCGGATGGTCCGCAAGGCGGATCGCCATCCCGAGCAGGACATTTTCGTGGTAGTTTTCGTTGCGGCCGTAATGCCCCCACGTGGCCGCGAAATCGAGCTGTCCGCCCACAACCGCCCGGCCGAGCACGAGCGTCTGCGGCCGATCCGGATCGAGCGAGAGCGTGGTCTCGATACCCCCGCCGCCGTTCGAAACCTTGGCCTTCGAAAACAGGCTCGAACTCGCCGCCGACAGCCCGGCGACGACGGCGGCGTCGATCACGCCGCCGACGAAGGTGCCGGCGCCGATCGCGCCGCCGATGACGGGGATGAGGCCGAGCAAAAAGCTCATGCGGCCTCGCTCGCGCTCGAAGCCGCAGCCGCCGGCACGCCGACGCGGAAGGCCCTCATCGCCGCCGTGAGGTCGAGCCGGCCGAGCCCGTCGGGGCCGCGTGCGATGATCCACGCCCCGAACGACACGCCGAGCACGATCACGCCGTCGTCCCGCCGGATCGCCGTCCAGTCGCCGGCGTGCGCCATCGCGACCGGGATCTCGTCATAGATCGAGGCCGCGAGCCCGGCGACGTCGCCCCAGCCGCGTTTGACGAGGATGCGCTGCGCGCCGCGCTCGGTGGTGTACGTGCCGCGGATGTCCGCGATCGGGTCGACACCGGTCAGCGCCAGCGCGCAATCCGCCGCCCAGGTCACGCAATCGGCGACGCCCCATGCGAACGGCGTTCGAAACTCGCGCAGGAAGCATTCGCCGAGGATCTTGCCGACATGCACGAAGCCCGTCATTTGACGCTCCGTGACGTGCCGAACGCAATGTCGATGCCTTTGAGGGCGCCGGTATATTGGGAATAGGTGTCGTTCGGGTCGCGTCGGCGCATGGCGGCGTCCGAGCGTCGCGCGGTCGACGCCATCGTGAGCTGATGCCCAGCGCCCTTCGCGGTGATGGTGATAGCGCCTTTTCCGCCCGCTTCCGGCTCGTCGATGCGGGCCGCCGTGATGCGGCCACGGAACCGGGTCACGAGCCCGTCGATGAGCTGGTTGGGATCGGTCTCGACGTCGAACACGCCGATGAGATATTCGAGGCGCGCGTTGGTCATGTCCTGACCGCGTGCCATGAGCGACACGGCGCTCGAGATCTGCGACAAGGTGATCGTGAGGGTCGGGATCGACCCGTTCATCGTCGTAGTGCGACCGGAGACGCTGAACAGCGTTCCGCTCCCATAATAGGTCCGCCCCGAGATCGAGACGTTGTCGACGTCGTCCCAGAACCCGATGGGGTCAGGGGTGCCGTCGAACTTTCGCGTCTCCGACCAGATGAACCGACGCATCTTCCATCCCGGGCGTGAAAGAGCGGCGATCTGAGCAGCGGTGAAATCCCACATGGGATGAACCTCACAAGGTGCTCTGCAGCGCCGAGAAGCCGATCCGAACGCGGCGGTTCGGTGCGGCGTCTTCCGTGCGGCTGTCTTTCTGGACGACGAAGCGCGCGGTCGGGACCGCGAAATAGACGGCGGCGCCGACGGTCCAGCCCGGGCGGATATCGGGAAACAGGCGCAGCGTGATGGCGCCACCGCCCGCATTCGCGGCGCGTGAGACGCGGTGCAGCGCCCGCTTGGCGCCGCCATCGCCGTAGTCCCAGCAGACATAATCACCGGGCGCCATCTGCAGGCCGTTCGGTACGCCGCCGATCGTCGCGAAGCGCGAACCGGTGACGCTCTGCAAGGTACCGGTGCCGGACCATCCCAACGCGGCGAAGCCGCTCGGATGCCGATGGGGATAGGGCCGCAACGCGTCGTAGCCCCAGAACCGCGCACCGACGGTGCACAGTTCGTCGAGCCATCCCCGCACTACGCCATGCTCCCAGGGGTCCAGATAATCCGTCTGCCAGGTCCCGAGCCACAGCGCGGGACCGTAATCCGCGTCATAGGCGGCGCCGCCGCGCTCGATCGATGGCCCGTTCTGCGTCAAGAATTTGGGCTGCAGCAACATGCTCTCGAGGCGCAGCTCGACCGGGATCGTAAGAGGATCGGGGAAGCTCATGTCGAACGCCCTCGCGTCGCTTTCCGCGCACGTTGCGTCACCACCGGCGCGTCCCGCATCGAGCGCTCATAGGTCCGCCGATTGCCTTCATCGACGATTTGACGGACCTCCTCTTTGCTCACGCCGGCGTTCGCGCCGACGGTGATGGACGTGACCGGCGCATAGGTGCCCCAGCCGCCGCCGGCGACGCGGTCGTTCGCCGCCGCCTGAAAGGCCGGGTTGGCGCCGACGGCAAAGGCCCGCGTCGCCCCGACGGGCCCGCCCTCGGCAAACCCGGTCCGGCCGGCATTGAGCGCGTCGAGGAACGGCAGGTGGCGAGACGCCACCGCCGCCCGCACGACGAACTCGCCGTCCGAGAGATACGCGGGGATCGAGTCGGACGTGCCGGAGCCCGCGCCGGTCACGCGGCCGCCGCCGGCGAGCTGGGTCGACGGCTTGCGGTGTGGTAAGGCGAAATCTCCGCCGCCGGTCGAACCCGCCTTCGCCCCGAACAGGTTCCCGAGGCCACCGAGCACGATGCCGAGGATGCCGCCGCCGCTGTCGCTGCTGCTCTCGCCGGATCCGGAGAGGCTCGACAGGATGGATTGCAGGCCGGAGCCGAACGCCTGCACGAACTGGCTCACGCCCTGTTCGAGGCCGCCGATGAGCTGGCCGAACGCGTCCTGGGCCTCGCCCGTGGTGGCCGTCGCAGACGTTTGCAGCGTGTCGCCGGCGGCGCCGATGCCGCGGGCGGAATCGAGCAGCGACGAGGCGCTGCCGCTGAGCCCGCGGCCGAGCGTGCCGAGCCCGCTGGAGGCGTCCCGGGCCGAGCGCGCCAGCGCGTCGACCGCCTCGGCCGCCGAGCCGCCGCCCTGCGCCGAGCGCAGCCCGAGCGGCTCGACATGCCACGCCTCGTTGTCGAGCGGAAACGACAGCCCGTAGCGCCCCGCATTGTCGTGCGCCCACGATCGCGCGTCCGCCGACGAATAGGAGAGATCGGCCGCGAGCCCGCGATTGTGGTTCGAGGATCCCGGCGGGGCGACCCATTTGCGCGCCGCGGACTCGGACCCGTACTTCGCCACCGCGTCGGCCCAGAGCTGCGCCTGGCGCTCCGTCGACCGAAACCCACTGGTGATGCCGATTTTGAGCCCGCTCGACGACGCATCCGAGATCATCGCCTCGAGGCGACGGCCGAACTCCGGATTGAGCCCGCCCGTGGTCGCCGTCCACGCCGCCGCCTGGGCGCCGGCGGCTGTCGTGCCCGTCGCCGCCGCTCCGGTGACGCTCCGCGCCACCGCGCCGGGCAGGCCGGCGCCGTTGTCGTTCGCCGCCCGGCTGTTGTCGTTCGCCCCGCGGCCGCCGCCGAAGAGATCGGCCATCGTCCCGAGATTGGTTCCGAACAACGCGTTTTTGATCGGATTGAGGATCGCGAGCTTCGCGAACGTCTGGATGAGATCGGCGACGATCGAATTGATCGTCGTGCGCAGGGTCTCCCAGGAAAGCCCGTTCTGCGCGATCGACTGCGTCAGGTTGTCGAGCGCGCTCGCCCCGAAATCGTGCAGGGTCGAATAGGCGTCCTGCTGCCGCTCGAGCGACACGGTGAGGTCCGCCTCGAGCGCCGCATTGGCGCGGTACCGCGCCGCCTCCGACGACGAGAGGTCGATGCCTTGGCGGCGCAGCTCCTGCTCGGCCTTGAGCGCCGCGAGCGCGCGCTCGCGCGCCGCCGTGCTGGCGCCGACGAGGCTCGTCTCGGCGCGGAGCTGCGCCAGGCGCTCGTCCTGCGAGGCGAGCATGCCGAGCGCGCGGCCGCGCCGCTCCTCGGCCGCGAGCTGGCCGTAGGCCGTCCGCAGGCCGTCGATCACCCGCCCCAGCTCGGCCTTCGCGGCGCCTTCGGCCTTGGCGTAGGCGATGAGCAGCGGCCGCAGCTCCTGCTCGACCTTCATCTGCTGCTCGGCGTCGGCGCGGCTCGTCGCGTCGGACGCGATCGCCGCATTGAGCGCCCGCTGCGCCGCGATGTCGGCCTGGAGCGAGGACGCGCGGGTCTGGTATGTCGCGAGCCCCTCGGCGAGCGCGCGCTGCCGCGCCGTCTCGATCTGGACGGAGGCCTGCGCCGTGGTGATCTCCTGACCCGTCAGCTCGATCGCCGTGCGCCGCGCGGTGAGCTCCGCCTGGGTGAGCGGGTCCTGGGCGGTCGCGAGCGCCATGTCGATGCGCGCAAGCGCCTGCGCCTTCTGGCTCGCATCCATCCAGGTCTGCAGCGCGCGCGTCTTCGCGTCGAGCGCGGCCGTCGCATCGGCGCGCTCGTCGCCGAGGAGGCCGCCGGCGAGACCGGCTCGAAGGGCATTCGAATCCGTTTCGAGCTGGCGCCGGCGTTGCGCATCCGAGGCGGCCGATGAACCCTGCGCGATCCCGGCAGCCCGTGACGTCGCCGTGTCGCGGGCGGCGGCGAGACGCGGATCGGCGCGCCCGATGCTGTCGATGAGCTTGTCGCGCAGGCCGGGGTTCGGAATGATCGTCCCGAACGCCTGGTCGAACGGGTTCTGCGCCTTGACGCCGGCGCCGACACGGGCGCCGAGGGCGCCGGCGATCGAGGATGCCGTGTCAGGCCCGCCGGCCGCCATCTGTCGCGCGGCGAGGATCGGACCGAGCACGTCCATCGCCGCGCGCGCCTTCTCGACGGTGCCGTCGATGGCGCGGCCCGTCGCGTCCCAGGCGTCGGATGCGCCGCGGGCCACATCGTCCCAGAAACGCGCGAGCGTGCCGAGCGCCTCGGCGGCGCCGGCGATCCGGGTCTGCAGCGTGGCGAGCAGAACGGTCCGCGCTTCTTCGCCCCGGTTCTGCTCGACGAGCTTTTGGACGTAGCGCGCCGTCGCACCGTCGATCAGGTGGAGCTGGCGATAGAGGATGTCGGCGCCGGCGGCCGGATCGGAGAAGATCTTCGCGAGTTGGTCGCGGGCCTCGTCGGTGGTCGTGCCGAGCGTCGCGCCGAAGTCGCGAGCGATCGCGATGAGCCCCTGGAAATTCCGCGTGCCGATGGTGCCGGTCCGCAGGAACGCTGCCTCCATCGCCCGGGCCGAGACGACGGAGACCGATCCGGCCGCCGCGCCGGCGCGGGCCATCGCCTCGAGCTCGGCCGACGACGCACCGAGCGAGGCCCCGAGCCCGCGCGAGGCGATGTCCACCTCGCGCATCGAACCGACATAATCCGACCACGCCATGGCGCCGGCCACGACCGCCGCCGTCACGCCGCCGGCGGCCACCCGGGCGGGTGTGAGCACGGACACAAGGGCCTGGAACGTCCCTTTGATCCCGCCGAAGAGCGGGGCAATCTGCGAGCCCTGCTGGACGAGAACCGTCAGGGGGTTCTGGCCACTCGCCAGCGACACGACGACGTCGTTGAGCTGAAACGAGAGCTGCTGCGCCTGCCAGCCGGCGAGCTTGCCGGTCTTCGAAAACTCCTGGAGCCCCTTGCCGGCGGCGCGGGCCGCGACGACGTGCTCGGCGAACGCCGCTTTGGTCCGCCCGATCGCGGCGGTGGCCTGCGCCGACGACAGCACGCCGTCCTTCTCGGCCTGACGGATCTCGGCGAGCTGCGCGCGGTAGTCGCGGGAGGCGGCATGGAGCGGCACATAACGGCCGCGCAGGGTCTCGGCGGCGGCCGCCTGCTGGGCGGTGGCGGCGGCGACGGCCCGGGCGCGGGCCTCCTCGTCGGCCGTCGCGGCGGCGAGCGCGCGCTGCCGCGCCTCTTCCTCGGCCGTGAGCTTGGCCGTCGCGGCGGCGGCCGCGGCACGCTCCCGCGCGATCCGCTCCTGCGCCGCCCGTGCGCGGTCGGTGGCGGCCGTCGTGGCCGTCGTGGCCGTCGCGACCTTCTGCTCGGCGGTCGCGCTCTGCTCGGCCGACGTGCGCACGGCGGCGTGCGCGGCGGCCTGCGCCGCGGCAGCTTTCGCCGCAGCCTCGGCCGCTCGGGTCGCCGCCTGGGTGGCCGCCGCGAACTGCCCGAGCGCGGCGCCGAGCGCGGCGGCCTGCGCAGAGGCCGCCTTGGCCTCGGCCGTCAGCGTGTCGACCGCGTGCGTGGTCGACGTCAGCCCTGCATTCGCCTGGGCCACGTCGGCCGTGACACGCATCGCCAGCTCGAGGGCCATCACACACCTCCGTTGAGGACGCCGAGCGCGCCCTGCTCGAGCGCCTGCAGATCCTCGAAATTCACGCCCTCAGCCCCGAGCCGCCGCATCGCGACGTCGACCGCCGCATAATCGAGGCCGATCCAGGTGACGCCGGAGTACCCGGCGATGGACCGCCATTGCGTTCCGAGACGCGTGAACAGCCTCACCGCGGGCCAGAGCTCGACCATCACCTCGACCGTCTCCGGATCCGCGTCCGGAACCTCGATAGCGACACCGAGGCGCGCGAACTCAGCGCGCATCTCCTCGTCAGGCGGGGTGGGCTTGGACGGGTCGGTGCGACCGGTAACCGCGCGTGCCCAGGCCGCGCCGACCTCGATCAGTTTCCCCTGGGGCCGCCTTCGAGCGCCTCGGTCAGGCCGCGATAGGCCGCAGTGCGGAACCAGCTCCATTCGAGGGCGCGCGCGAAGGTGTCGCGCTCGAACGGAACCGGCTCCTTCTGCGCGTCCACGACCTCGCTCCAGTCGTGCACCACGCGATAGAGCAGCTCGTGCTCGCGCTTCTCGCGTTCGTCGGGATCGAGGGCGGCAAGCTCGGCGGCGAGGCCCTGCGCCTCCGAGCGCGGAAGGGCCTCGAACCGCAGCTTGAAGGATTGCTTGTTGAATTTGCCGGGCCGCGCTTCGTCCGGCACGTCGGCCGAACACGGCCACCAGAACAGATAGCGATCGACGAGCGTGAACATCATGACCTCGCGGGCGACGTGAGAGAGGGCGCGGCGGCGGCCGCGCGGGCGTCAACGGAAGGTGAGCGTGAGCTCGTCGTTGCCGGACGCGGGCCGCAGCATCAGCGGCAGCGTGTTGTTGATGATGGCGTCGGTCTGGCCGTAGGTCGGCCGGCCGATCTGGACCGCCGGCGCGGCGATATCGACGATGTTGCCGGCGACCATTCCGTGGGTGATCGCGAGCGCGCCCGTCGTCCCCGCCCGGGCGAGCGAAAACCAGTCCTTCGTCCCGATCGCGACCGCCTCGATCACCATCGAGCCCGTCGCCGAGCGGTCGGTGATCTCGATGCCCTCGTAGTTCACGAGGCTCCGCACGGTGACGGTGTTGCCCACGTCGATCGAGAGCGATTCCGCGATCGCCGAGTGGCCGTGGAGGGTCCACACCGGCGTGTTGGCCTTGGAGACCGGCACCGCGGGGAGCCAGGAGGTGAGCGTCACGGACGGGAGCGCAACGTCCGCGATCGGCCCGAGCAGGCCCTTGAAGTTGAACTGCAACCTGGGGATCTGCTTCGGCGCGAGATTGAGCGTGCAGGTGCCGCGGGCCCCGAGCAGCACATGATTGACGCCGTCGAGATTCGCGTAGATCGAAACCGCCTGGAACCCGCTGGAAATCGGATTGTACGCGACGCTCGCGCCCGCGGTGATGACCTCCGCGAAGGCGCATGCCTTCAGCAGCGGCGCGAGCGCAGGCGGCGTGCCGAGCGTGCCCGAGCCCGAAAGCTCGACCGAGAACTGCAGCTCGTTGTAATTGCCGACGAGGAGCGCTCCCTGATTGCCGAGATACGGGACCATGTAGTCCCGCTGGATCTCGTCGCCGGCGAGCGGCGTCAGGGTGACGTCGAGCGCCTGGATCGCGTTCGCGGCGCCCGTCGGCACGGCGTCCGTGCCGACAGTCGTCTCGACCTTGGCGAGGATCGCCATCTTCTTCCAGCGACGCGCCATGTCACTTTCCTTTCCTGGCCGACGTGGTCACGTCTTCGGTCGGTTCGGCCGCGGGTGTGGGTTCGGCCGGCGCGGGCTCGGCCGGCGAGTCACTGGCGATCGGCGCTGCGATCGGCGCCGGCGCCGGCGTCTCGCCGTCCTCGGCGAGCGGCGTGAGGCCACCGGTCTTCGGGTCGTAGAGCCAGCGTCCGCCGCTGGTGGCGATCGTCATGTCCGGATCTCCCGCGTGGTGCGCCAGGTTTGCACGTACCAGAGGACGCCGTTGCCGGCGGTCGAGGTGGAGGAGCCGGCGAACTCGCAAGGTTCGGCCGCTTCGTCGTGAGACCAGCCGGCGAGCGCCTTCTCGATCGCGTCGCGATAGGTGTCGACGAGCGAGACGCGCTCGCCGCCCCGGGCGTCGCCGGCGCGGCGCAGCACGACGGCGACGGCGAACTCGACCTCGACCCGTTGGGCGAAACCCGTCGACAGCCGGTTCCGGGACCCGGTCTCCTCGACCGGGATCACGAAGGCCGCGCCGTGCGGCGGCGCCGTGCCGGCAGCGAGCGACGCGAGCTTCTCCGCGCCGTCGACCGACGTGAGCGTCGGCATCGCCTCCGCCTCGAGGCGCGCGATGACGGCGCCGATCACAGCCAGCCCACCAGGCGCTCGCGCGTGAACGCCGGCGGATCACTCTCGGCGCGCACAGCGCCGGCGGTCGCGTCCGCCTTGATGCCGGCGACGTCCGGTAGGGCGAGCCGCCCGGCCGCCGCATCCCGCAGCGCCTGCAGCGCGCCCTGGTAATCGCGGACCACATGATCCGGCGCGCCGTCGCGGTGCAGCACGTACCGCGCGATCGAGACGGACCACGCGGTGACGATCGCCGGCACCGGCGCGAGCGGCAGCGCGTAGCGCACGCCGACATAGGAATCGATCGTCTGCGCCGCGAAGGCGATCGCCGCGGCGACGACGGCCGGATCGGCCACGCCGTCGCGGTCGCGGTCGGCGATAGCGAGGATCTCGTCCTCGCCGGCCCGGTCGACGATATCGGCGAGCGTGGCGTACATCGATCACTCCGTGCGCGGTTGCGGCGCGATCGGCCGGGCCGCCTGCTGGCCCCAGAACACGGCCTCCTGCAGCCGTCGCTTGGCGAGCGTCGCCTCGGCCTTGCCCGGCAGAGCGTCGAGCAGCTCCCACAGCGCCTGCGCGGCGTAGTGGACGCCGAAGACCTCGAAGGCCGGGCTATCGCCCGCCGCCGGCGGGCCGGCCCTGACCGCTTCGTCGAAGGGCGTCGTCATTTCCACGACCGCTTCATTTCGAGGACCGCTTCATTTCGCGGACCGCTTCGCCGGGGTCGAGGGCGATCCGGAGGCCGGTCCCGCATCGGCCTCCGGATCTGTGCCGTCCCCTCCGAGATCGGGGGCGGCCTCAGCGGTGACGTCCTGATCGGACAGCGGAACCGCCTGCATATTCGAGGGCGCCGCCGCGATGTGCGACGCCAGCTCGCCCAGCTCGACCAGGGCGGGCGGCACGACGGAACCGGCCGCATAGCGGACGCCGTCGTGGAGCACGTGTCGGATCCAGTGATAGACGCTCATGGACTGACCTCAGATGATCGACTGGAACAGGAACCCGAGGTCGGGGGCGGCCACGATCTCCCGGACGCTTTCGCCGACGCGGACCCGCACCGAGCCACGCAGGCCCACCTTCGGCTCGTCGAGCGTGCCGGAGACTTTGGTGCCGAACTCGGCGGTCCACCCGAACGTCGGAGACCCGTCGATCGAGCGGGCCAGCGGATTGAGGGACAGCAGGGCGGCGCTATTGCCCCAGAGGCGCGTGCGCTGGACGGGCTGACCGGGACGGGCCGCATTGTAGAAGGCCGAGCCGACGACGATCGCGTCGAGCTCGAACAGATCCGCGACCGCCTGGAGGGTCGCCACGCCCTCCTGCGTCCCCGACGGTCGGATCGAGGCGATGACCTGCGGATTGCGCCGCAACTTGGACCAGCCGGCGCGCCCGATCACCATGACGTTCGGGTCGGCGACCATGCTGTCCTTCGCGTCGATGACGTTGTCGACCGGGTGCGAGCTGTCGCTGCTCCACTGAGAGGAGCCCGACAAAGTCAGCACGTTCGACGTCGGGTAGGTGGACGGGTCGAACGTCATCGCCGCAACCCGCTGCTCGCGCACGAGCATCAGAGTATCGGCGAGGCGCTCGGCGGCGAAGGCGCGGGGGTCCTGACCCTCCGGCGCGTTGGCGATGTCGTCGTTGGGAACGATGTCGTCGAATCCGAAATCCACGACCGAACCCGTGCGCTCTTCGGTTTCGAACTCGAGCACGTTCGGTTCGCTTTTGCGGCCCACCCGTCCGTCCGGAATCGTGATCTGCTGACCGAACGGAAAGTAGTTCCACTTGAATTCGCGTTTCGACAACGCCGGGCCGACGCGAGGAAAAACGCGATCGGCAATAAAGGCCGCGTTTTTATAGGCGATCACGATACCGGTCAGAACCGGATTAACGGGAAACGGGAAGGACATGCTTGCCTCGTCGCCGGCGGCCGGCGTGTTGGATGCCGATCAGCCCTGGATGCGGGTGGGGTGAACGAAAACGTCGCTGAAATCGCCGCTCGAAGCAGCCTCGAACACGGCCCGCGCGGCTGCGATGGCGTTGGCGCCGGCGGCGGGCGCCGCGGCGACGGCCTTGCCGTCGGCGGCCGCCGTGAGCCAGGCGCCGCGGGTCACGGCCCCGCCGGCCTCGACGCTCGCGATCCCGAACAGCACGACGTCGACGGGGCCGCCGGCATCGACACCGTTCGGCGCGTCGGTGACGCCGATGATCTCGTCGGTGGCGGCCGTCGCCGGCACGACCGTGCGGTCGGCGGAGAGACGGACGAAGCGGCGGTGCTCGACGCGGGCGCCGGCGGTGTAGTTCTTGATGATGTTCACGACTGGCTCCGCTTCTGGATGCGCGCGGCCGCCTCGGCCACGGTGATGGTCTGGCCCGCCTTCGCGGCCGCATCGACCTCCGCCGTGATGGCCTCGGCAATCGGGCCGACGGAGGCGACGTCGGCGAAATCGATGGAGGCGGCGTCACGCCCGGCGATCTCCCCCGTCACCACCGGGATCGGCAGCTTGGCGAGAAAGTCGGCGAACGCGCCGCGCGGCGTGGTCTGCACCGCGTCGTCGCCGTCGCCGAACTCGAGCGTGTCCTCGCCGAGCTCGGCGAAGAGCGCCGTCGCCGCGCTCGCGAGCCCCTTCGGCAGGCGGCCGGCCGCGACGGCAGCCTCCACGGTCGCCGCGTCCTCGCGGGCGCGGGTCTGGCGCGCGGCCGCGGCCGCGGCGGCTTCGCGGGCGGCGAGGTCCGCCTCGCGGCGGGCGATTTCCGCCTCCCGGGCGGCGATCGCCGACGCGTCGGGGGCGGAGGCGGCCGGAGCCGGATCCGGCGTCTTGAGCTTCATCGTGTCCTCGTCGGAATCGGAGAAGGAGGAGGGCGGCGCCGGATCGGTGGGCGTGAGAGCGACCTCGACGGCGCGCTGCGCCAGGGATTCGATCTCGTAGGGCGAGAGCGTCTGGTTCGCCGCCTCGAGCCCTTCCTTGCTGACCAGGTAGTCCCGCAGGCCGCGGAAGAGGCGCGCGATCGAGCCGATCGCATCCGCGGTCTGCCAGTCCGCGAACTCGAGCACGAGCGCGTCGTCGTCGGACGCATCGCCGAACTCGATCGGCCGGAGACCTTTGACCGCCGGCGCCGTCGCGCCCAGAAACCCGACGTGGCGGAGCTGGGTGCGGCCCGGGGTCGGATTGTTCGGCGCGTTGGGCAGGAAGAAGGACGCCGAGACCTTCTTGAAGCGCTTGCGCTGAACGATGTCGGCGAACGCGGGCTCGACGTCCTTCGGGACGGCGACGAGCCGATCGCCCTCGACCCGAAGGCCGGCGATCCATCCATAGGCGGGATCGTCCAGGCGCGGATGGCCCACCACGATCGGCGCCTCGTGGAGCGCGGGATCGTAGGCGGCGGCGATCGACGCGAGGTCGCTTTCGCTGAAGGCGATCGCATCGCCTTTGAGCGGCTTGTGGACACCGGCGCGGAAGATTTCGAACGGCTTCATGACGGGAAAGATGCCCCGTCGTGCGGTTCTCGCTAACGGCGGCATTTGCCGCCCCGGACACCGCGATTCAGCCGATGGGAGGGACCATCGCACCGAGGCGGTCGTCGGCGCAAGCCCGGGCCTCTACCAGATGGCCCCGTCCGCCCACACAGCCGTTTCAAATCCCGTTTCGAAAAAATCCGGCGGGCGAAGGAGCCGCCGAGCCGAAACGGCCGCCGTGCGCCTTCCTATGCGGTCGGCTCCCACAGGCCGCCGAGGAGGTCGGTGATGGCCTCGAGCCCGCGGGTGCGATCCTCGGCCGAGACGCCGAGGAAGGGACGCGCCGGAATCCGGATCACGTGCGCGCCGACCGTGACTGTGCGCTCGAGGTTGGCGCGCCGGCGCTTCACGAACGTCGCGCTGAAGGAGCGCTCGGCCGCGTCATAGGTGTGATAGATCGATTGCGTCCGCGCCGGCTGCTGGATCGTCGCGCCGAACTGGTGGACCCGCGCATGCCGCCGGTTCGTGCCGACGAGCAGCTCCGTCACGCCCTCGAGCTGCCAGCGGATGCCGTCGCGCAGCTCGCCGGTCTCCTCCAGGATCCCGGGACCGCGCTTGCGTCGTGCGTAGGCCGGCGAGAGAGGCGCCCACGCCACGCCCTCGGGCGAGCGCTTCGTCGTCCGGAGCCGCTCCTTCGTGGAGCCGACGAGGATCTCGCCGAGGATCTTGAGCCCTTGAGAAGGATCGCGGCCGAACTGCAGCATGCGGCCGAGCGCGGCGACGACGTCGCCGTCGTCGACTTCGAACGTCACGCCCGTCATAGTTGATTCCTCCAGGCCCGGGGCCTATCTTGAAGCAATCCGCAGGATGAGCGCCGATCGCCGCCGTAGCCTGCGGGTGGGTGCGTTTGGACGGCCGAGCGCACCGATCTCACTTCCTGCCCCTGCGATAGAGCAGAGCCCCCTGACGCTGCCGCGCGATATATTGCGGCTTCGCGTCGTAGCCGGTGACGCCGGCCCATCCCGCTTCGGTCCAGGCGAAAGACGCGAAGAGATCGTGGCCGCTGATCTTCGTGCGCCGCAGGTAGGTGCGGCGCAGGACGGTCGAGCCGTCCGGCGTGCGCGCCCAAGAAGCCCAGATCTCGTCGGGGTCGCGGATCGCATCGGCGAGCAGGAGCAGGTACCGATGCCGGCCGGATTTCGTGACCTTGTAGCGCGTCGTCTCGCCGTCGAGGTTGCGCTGCTCGAACATCCGCTCGCTGAGCGTGACGATCCCGCCCGAGGCGTCGCGATAGGCGACCGGCTTCCCGATCATCGCGCCGAACTCGGCGAGCATCGCGTCGATGTACTCCCCGTCGGCGAGGCCGTCGGGCAGGATCCGTGACGGATCCGCGGGCCGCTCCGGCGGGAGCGCCGGTAGCTTTGCCGGATCGATCGCCGGCGCGGCACTGACGGGCGGCAGCGGCGTCTGAAGCTCGGGCGGCACCAGGCCGGCGACGGCCTCCTCGCCGACATTGTATTCCCAGCCGCGGTCGATGCCCGGATACCGCGTTTCGCTTTGTCCGGTTCGGGGGTCGAATGCCCGATAGGACGAGCCCGCCGGTGTCGGATCCGGCCCGCTTTTGCCGAGGCGCGCCAGATCGCGCTCGGACAACGTCTCGACGTCGCAATGGCAGCCCCAGCCGTTCGGCGGATACCAGACGCGCCACCACGGGTTCGTCGCGAGTAAGACCGTGCCGTCGAGTGCGAGATGCACCGGGCGCGGGTGGCGCGCATAATTGTGCCGGTACCGCCAATAGGGACGGGCTTTCAGCACGTCCGGGTCCGTCATCTGCTGATAGCGGCCGGCCATGTAGCTCGTCCGCATATTCGTCCTGTAGATGACGCCGGCGCGCCAGGCGCGCGTCTCCTCGTCGCTCTTGCCGGCCCGCGGCCGTGGCTTCCAGCCGGCCTTGGTGATGAGATCGTCGAAGCTCGCCTTGAATGCCTCGTAATCTCCAGCGTGGCGCTCGAGCGCCGAATAGACGTCCTGGATCAGGCCGACCTGCGTCATGCCGGCGACCGACGCGGCGCGGACATGAGCGCCGTGCCGGAGATCGTCCCAGCGCTCGGTCGGCAGCGCGACCTTGCGCCTTAGGAACGCGATCTGCTCCTGGAAATCGAGACTAACGCCGTCGGCCGCCATGTCAGCCGCCGCCGGTCTCGTCGACGATCGCCGCGCGGCCGGTGAGGTCGGCGAGCGTCATCGCCGCCTCGAGCACGTCGGTGAGGTCGGACGGATCGAGGGACGGCAGCACGGAGAGGAGCCGCTCGGCGAGATCGTCTTCCGACGTCGCGGCCATCACCTGCGAGCGGATGATCGCGATCATGCGGTCGAGGATCGGCTGCGCCGTGACCGCGAGCTGCTGCACGATCGGATCGGTCGGCGTGGGCGGCGTCGCCGCGGCATTGTCCGCGAAAAGCGCATCGGTGACGCCGGCGCGCGGCGGGATGTCGGGCGCCGCCGGCGGCGTCGGTGCCGAGGTCTCGACCCACTCGCCGCCATAGGTCTCGGTCACGTAGGCGAGCGTGGGCTTGAAGCCCATGTCGGCGATCTTCTTGTCCCGCTCCGCCCGAGTGTTGAGATCCTCGACCTCCTCGAAATCTCGCCACACCGTGGGCGGTTTGGCGCCGGGCAGGTTCAGCTCGACGATCCAGCGGACGAGGCTCTCGTTGAGCGTCGCGCTGATCAGGTCCGCGTCCGCCTTGGCGATCGCGAGGCGGACGTCGTTGTGGACCTCGCCGAGAGCACGCGCGCCTCTTTGCCCCGAGTTTGTGCTCAATGTCTCGCCGAGCACGGCCTCGCTCATCAGCTCGTCGAGATAGCGCGCGAGCGGATCGTGCATCGTGCCGGCGCTGGCCGACTTCGACTCGAGCAGCGTCACCAACACGTCTTCCGGCACGGCGAGGCCGGCATCGTTCGCGATGCCGCGAATGACGGACAGGATTTCCCGCTGACGCTTCTCGTCGTAGCCGCCCGAATATTGGGCCATCACCGTCGGCGATGCGTATTTCTCGGACGCACGCAGCCAATAGGCGAGCACCTGGCGTTTAAACCACGCCGGCCAGAACAGCACGGAGCCCAACCCGTGGCCGTAGGGATCGTCGTCGTCGTGCTCGATCGAGTAGCGATGGACCACGAATTTCCGGTCCGGCACCGGCTCGCCGTCGATGCTGTTCGCCCGCGTGAGGAGCCGCAGCGAGCCGTCGAGCGCGAACCTGAACCTCTGCTGACGGCGGATCTTGATTCGCTCGACCGCCCATTCTCCGTCGCGCAGACCCCACATGACCTCGCCGACGGCGAAGCCTTTCGGCACCGCGCCCATGAACCCCATCGTGGCCCGGTCGAAGGCGAAGGCGTCGAACTGCCGTCGCACCAGATCCGCCGCGCGCTTGTCGATCGCGCTGTCGCTCGCCTCGCGCACCACCCACGGCCGCGCGACCACCTCGAGCGTCCGCTTCTGCAGCACGGCGTGCGCGTGCGGGTCGCGCCGGATCTCGTCGTAGACCCGGAGCCCTGCCGCGCCGCCACGGCGAGCGAGCACCTCGTCCCGCGGCTGGAGCGTCGTGCTGTACAGCGGTACCGTCGGATCGGCGGCGACCCCCGCGATCTCGACGGTCGGCGGCGCCTTCTTCGTCTCGTCCGCCATCTCACATCCTCAGGAAGTCGTCGAGCGAGCCGAGTTCGCTCGGGAAGGTGAAGGCCTCGGTCCCGGCCGCGGCCACCCGGGGCAAGCCGGCGACCGCCGGCGCGCCTTCCGAGCCCCGCTGCAGCGAGGCGTACCAGGCGAGCAGGCCCGCGATCGCCGCGTCGCCGTGTCGGTCGGCACCGTTCGCGCCGACCGTGCGGGCGTTCTCGGGCACCTTCGCGATGCCCCGCGTCATCTTGATCGCCCGGTAATCGTTCGCGATGTCGTCGTCACGCGGCAGGATGATCGTCGCGTCCTCGAACGCGGCTCTCAGTTTCGGCATGTTCTCGCGGTAGAAATCGGCACTCGGCTTGATTTCGCTCACGCGCGAGGAGCCGCATTTCTGGCGCGCGGCCTCGGCGTGACTGGCGCCGTTGCCGTTCGCGTCGAACGCGGCGTGGAAGAACCGCGGCAGACGGTCGATGATGTAGAAGAGGATGCGGCTCTGCGCGGAATACGGGACGTCGTCGAGCTCCAGGATGAACGGCGGCCGGCGACGCAGTGTCTGCTCGATCTGCACCGGATGGATGACCGAGAGGTCACCGGAGCGCGCAAAGTCTTGCCCGAGGCAGGATCGCAGCGTCGGGTCGAGCGCGTCGAGATGAGGCTTGAGCTCGCGGTCGCAGAACTCGTCGACCTCGGCCTCCCAGATCCGCGTCGGCCAATCCACCATGCCGGCCGGCGCGCGCCAACGGATCACTGGGATGCCGTCGACCATGCGGGATTCGATCAGCGCGCGGGAGAGATAAGCGCCGGTGCCGAGCGACGGAATGCACCGCAGCTCCTCGTCGCTGTCGGCACCATAGGTGCGATAGATCTCGGCACGCCATTTGGCCTCGCCCTCGGCCGTCCATTCCCGGCCGGTCACGAGGCAGACCCGGCGATAGAGCCCTTGCTCGATGGCGTCGTCGAATGTGCAGCGGACGATATTGCCCGGCCGCTTGCCGGCGCGGATCTCCTCGATCAGCGCGTTGAACGGGTTGTCGATGCCGTTGTGGGTCGAGATCACCAGCACCTTGCCGCCCCAGATGAGGAACGCCATGGCCGCCTTCAACAAGCCTTCCGCATCGTCGTGGAACGCAAATTCGTCCAGGATCACGTAGCCTTGCCGGCCACGGAGAGACCGAGGACGGGACGACAACGCGATGATTTCGAAGCCGCTCGCGAACCCAATTCGAAACGCCTGAATGGTCCGCGGCTCGCCGTGTGCATCGGTCCCGTCGGCGAAGAGGAATTCACCTGTCTCGGTGCACGCCGGCATGAACGCCCGCGCCCACATGGCACAGCAATCGATGAACTCGCGCGCCATATCGAGGTTGTACCCGATATAGAGACAGTCCATTCCGCGCGCGCTTTTCTGCGCACCGGCCGTCAGAACGGCGTCCGATCCGATCGCCCAGGTGAAGCCCACACGCCGCGACTTGTCGGCGACCGTCAGACCATGGGTCGACGTCGATCGCAGCAGCTCCTTCTGCTGCGGCAGCAGGACGTCCGGGAGCGACGTGAGGCCGAGCTGCTCGAGCGCGGGCGGCAGGCGCTGGAGTTGCTCTCGCCGGTGGGCGATCCACTCGTCCTCGGATATCGGGATATGTCCGGCCTCGTCGGTGAACATCAGGCCGTTCCGTCACCTGCGGACTTCGTGACGCCGAGGATCCGGGCCTTGATCTCCTCGACCGTGGCGGCAGTGAGCCCGCGCGCCTGGCCGACCGCCTCGACCGCCTTCGCCGCTTGCCGCGCCGCCTCCGCCTCGAGCGCCTGGCGCCGCTCGGCCGAGACCTTCTGCGTCTGCACGATGGATCTCAGAGCGTTCGCAAGCTCCATCGCCTGCTTCGGAGACGCGGTCGGCTCGTCCAGCAGCTCGAGGATCAGCATTTTGATCATCTCGCCGAGCGCGATATTGGATTCGTCGATCGCCCCCGGCGCGAATTGGTCTGCGAGGCCGGCGAAGACGTGGCGTGCTTCGGAGAGCCGCTTTTGCATCGCGGCGAGGCGGGCGGCCCGGCGCTGAAACGCGCTCGGCGAGATCGGGTCCACGCCTTTGCCGGCGAGCCGCTCATTGAACTCAGCCAGAATGTCGCCCTGGGTGCGGCGACGCTGATTGAGCTGCGCGACCGCCCACAACACGTCGTCTTGGGCTTCGTCAGGCAGCAGATCCATCGAATGGAGCCGCCCGCGGCCGCGGGGCCATCGTCGTTGCCGAGCCGCGCCATCGTGACCTCCTAGTCCGGCCGCGAGGGACGCTGAACGCCCTCGATCGCGATCTCGCGCCGGAGGTGCCGCGCGCCGCGCTCCGCGAGCGTGGCGACCCGCACGCTGCCGACGGGCGTGACGGTGACGGCCCGCTCCTCGGCCAGCCAATCGAGCTGACCGTGGACCCACCCGCGCTCGCGCGAGATCGCGAACGAGGCGAGTTCTTGGCGCAGGATCTCCGACGAGAGGCTCTCGTTCGGCTGCTCGGCGAGCGCCCGGAGGATGATGAGCCGGGCCTCCTCGACGATCCGATTTTCCATCGACATGCGCTATCAACCGCGGCCGTGCCGCGCCTCCTCCAGAGCCATCTCGTGGAGCCTGCCGGCCATCGCCGCGACGGGCTTGAGCCGTTCGTCGAGGGTCTCCATGCGCCCGTCGAGCCGCGCGATCGCCATCTCGAGTCGGTGCGCGACGTCTTTGTCGGGCAGGTGCTCGATCTCGACCTCGACATGGGAGAGCCGGGCGTCGATCTTCTCGACCTTGTCCTTCAGCCGCTCGAACAAATCCTGACGCGCGCGGGAGCGCGGCGAGATCCACGAAATCACCAGCGCGGCGAGCGAAAGAAGCGGCGTTGCCCAGGCCCGAAGGTCTTCCCACACGAACATTCGAACCCCCGAGCTACCCTCGGATCACCTGGCCGAGGGGCGTCACTGTGTTTTCTTCGACTGCGTAGTCACGGATCCGAATGTGATCAGGAAACCGTGCGTGGAGTTGCACGAGGAACCAGACACGGTCGGCTTCGACGATCGGCGTGAGAAAGATCGAGAGGCGCCGTTCGGCGGCCTCTCGGATCAACGCCTCGAAACTCTCCGTGCCGGGCTCGCTCACGAGGCTTTCGCCTCGCCGAGCGGGAGCGGCGGCGACACGACGACGTCGTCGAGGCCGGAGAGCGTGGCGAACCGCGCCTCGATCAGCTTTTCGAGCTCACCCGGCCCCGGCCGGAGCTTCGCAATCACGCTCGCGGCGTTCGTCGACGCGTAATCGACCGCACTCGCGACGATGTCCGATCGCACGTCGATGCTCGTGCCCAGCTTGGCGACGGCGCGGTCGATCCCGTTGTCGACGGCCTCGCGCAGGGCGTTGCGGGCATGCGCGGCGACGACGAGCGCGGCCGCATTCGAGCTGAGATGCAGCCACCGAAGCGCGACGGCGAGCGCTGCCGCCACGAGCGCGTCGATGCCGTAGGTGAGAAGCCCGCGCACCGCGCCGGCGAGCGGCGCGAGATCGACGGTCGTGCCGTCCGCCGCAAACGCGGGCAGCGGGGCGAACAGCACCAGGCCGGCGACCAACGCGACCGCGAGTATGCCGGCATATGCTCCGAGGACCTTCTTGTTGGACATGATGCCCCTCCGGTTGCAGAATTGAGTGCACGACTCGCGCGCTGGGGGTGGAGATGAGTGATAACTACGTGACGACGGAAGAAGCCCTGAGGATCGTTGTCGACGCATTCGGAAAGCAGAATGCTGAGACGTATGCACGGCTTATAGTTCTGGCTCTATCAACCCTCGGCCCAATGCAAAGACGAGGAATGATCTCTAGATCGCAGGTGCTCTCGATCGGAGAACACCTTTCAAAGCCGATGCCGGACCTCATGGCCGAGTTCCGAAAGCTTTCACCCGCAAAGCCCCGGAAAGGCCCCTATAGGCCTCGTTGATCTTCCGCGCGTACCCATCGCGGATATGTCTCTGGATCTCTTCCGCGGTCAGAGTGAGCACCGGAGCGAGCCGCTCTTGGGACACCACCGTCAGCCGCGCCTCGAGCGCATCGAGATCGGCGAGCGTGGCGGGTGCAGTGCTGCGATCCTCCATGCCGGCGCCCCCCTCAGCTCGGCGGCATCGCGTCGGCCGCGTCGACCAGGGCCTCGCGGGTGAGCGGGCCGTAGACGCCGTCGGCGATGAGGTGGTTGGCGGCCTGGAACGCCTTCAGCGCGGTCTCGGTCCCGCGACCGAACACGCCGTCGGCCGCGATCGCCGGCGCCTTGAGCACCCGGCGGAGCAGCGTCTGCATCCACCGCACGCCCTCGCCAGACGCGCCGTAGCGCAGCGTCGCCGTCGTCTCGACCGGCGTGTCCGCATCGGTCGAGGGTAGCGAGGTCGCCGCCATGCCGAGATGACCGCGCGCGTCGAGGCCGAGCACGGTCCGGTAATCGTAGACCGGACAGGTCTTCGGGCTGACCTCGCAATGGCCGTGGAACGTAACCCGCCCGACGCCGTAGGCGCGGTCGATCTGGCCGCAGAGATCGCGCACCGCGTCGTATTGCGCCTGCGTGAACAGCTCTTTCGTGAGCCCGGTGCAGCAGATCGCGATGGTGCAGGTGTTGTTGCCGTTTTGCGCCGCGGGAACCAACTCGATCGACCGGCCCGGCGCGATCGTCCCGTTCTTGAGAACGACGTAATGATAGCCGATGTCCGCCCACCCGTTGGCGAGATGCCACGCGCGGATCGTCTCGACATTGTCGTGCGCCGGATTGTCCGACGCGGAGCAGTGCAGAAAAACGCGGCTGACGGGCCGCCGGGGCTTCTGGAAGATCACGGGCCGGGCCTCCGATGAGGCCCGATCAAGGCGTGATTTCGCGGTTGGAATTAAGGGCGGCGTTTGCCGCCTCGCGTCTTACTCGGAATCGAAGAGCGGCAACTGATCGCCGTCTCCCGGCGCATCGCGGCCGAGCACGCGTTGCACGGTTCGACGATGTACGCCGATTTTCCGCGCGATCTCAACCCGGGTTGCGCCGGCGCCGGCGAGCTCGCGGATGCGCCGCCGGCGCCGGCGGCCCTCGTTGATCATCATGCTCGGGATCTCGATGGTGTCGCCGCCCATGCGGCGGGCGATCGCAAGCGCCGCATTCATGCCGACCGCCTCGACGAGCCAGTGCCCGTCACGCACGTTCCGCACCTCCGGCACCACTTTGCGGAGGCATGCATAGCGCTCGCCGAGGATCCGCGCGGCGGTGAGGCCGGCGACCTCGGCGATCTCGCGCAGCAGCGGCGGCAGCGCCTCGATGGCCGCGCGCTCGTCATCCGTCATCGCGAGCCTCCCCGCCGCGCGAGGGCCGTCACGACGACGATCTCGCCGTGATCGGCCTTGAGCACGAAGCGCACCCGGTCGTAGAGCACGGCCTTCGCGTGCGCTCGCGCGCCGCGCCGGCACACGGCCGCGATCGCCGCGCGGGTCGCAGCGATGTCGAGCCGGCCCCCGCGGATCACCGCGAGATCGCCCATGCTGCCGCGCTCGAGATAGCGCTCGACCGCGTGGTCGGTGACGCGCACGCGATCGGACTGGTCGCCATCGCTCATGACGCTACCCCCCCCCATTGTTGCGGTGGACCGAACGGAAAGCCGCCGCCGGCGGGACGCAGATGCGCGGTGGCGGCGCGGGCGATGGCCTCGTCCACGGCCTCGCCGGAGGGCTCCAGGTGCCAGCGCGCGCCCTCGGCCGTCTGGGTCATCACCAGCACGGCGCCGGCGCGGCAGCGGCGGCACAGGGCCTCCACCCGGTCGCTCGCCCGCGTCATGGCTGCCGACCCCGAATGACTTCGCCGAGGGAGCGGACGAGCCGGCGCCGATGCGCCTCGGAGGCGGTCTCGATCGCCGTCACGGCCGGTTCGAAGGCCGTCGCGGACGCCGGATCGACGGCTCGCAGCTTCTGGACCTGCGCTTGGACGAGCGCGACCTCCGCCTCGGCCGGGCTGACACCGGGCCGCAGCACCAGTCCCTCGCGGGCGCACATGGCGCGCAGCGCCTCGACGACGCTCGTCATCGAGGCCGGCGTCAGGAATCGCAGATCGTCGACCCCGGCCTGTCGCCGCACGAATTTGCCGATCTCGGCCTCGCTCGGATGCGGCCACGCGCCGAGGGCGTGGAGATTGAGCACGAGCGCGCGCACCTTCGCCGGGATGGCGCCTTCCGCCGCCGGCCGGCTGCGCGTGGCCGCCCGATCCTTGCCGTTCAAGACGTCGAGAAGGCGCATCAGCTCGGCCGTGGTGCATTCCGTCGAGGACCGCCGTCCGGTCACGGCCTCGAGCATGGACCGATAGGCGTCCTCGTCGAGCCCGCGGGCGCGCCGCGCGGCCTGGACGGCACGGCGGAGCTTGGAGAGACGAGTGTCGGCAGTCGCAACGCGAACGGCGCGGCTCATCGGCGGCCTCCCGGGATGGTGTCGGCGACGTCGTTGCAGATCGCAATCACGTCGGCCCAAGGCAGCGCGCCGGCGCGCCGCAGCTCGGCGAGGACCGTCCGGAGCGCGTCGCGTGCGCCCCCTGGCGTGGCGTCGAGGTCTTTCGCTGCCTCGGCGATCGCAAGGCGGCCTGCGGCGGCCCGAAGGTCGCCGGCGGCATTGAGGACGCGCAGGCGCGCCCGGCGGGCGCCACCCGTCAGAGGACCCGTCGCCGTCTCGAAGCGGCGGATCGCGGTATCCAGCTCGAGCACTTGGGAGGCGACGGGGAGCATATTCAGTCCCCCCGATACGTCAGCCGCAGCAGCTCCTGCGGCCGTTCCAGCGCAGGGGCCGAACGCCGGCTTCGAAGAGCCTTCGAAGCTTCCCGTGTGGCCGCCTTTTCGGCGCGGCGCGCTTCCGCCGCCGCAGCCTTCGTGGCGCGCTCCGCCTCACGCGCGGCCTTCTCGATCTTGCCTTGCTCCTGCTCGATCTCGGCGAGCTGGTGCACCAGAGAGGCGAGATCCCATTCGCTGGATATCTCCAGCTCGATCCGCATGACGGTTCGGCTCGCCGACCCGGCGGTGAGCTTGTAGGACCGCAAGCGAGCCCCGTTCTCCCCCCAATAGAGGCCGCTCATGCTGCGTCCTTCACAACGCAGACGGCAGGGCGACCGTCGTAAATCCGTCCGTCGAGCAGTCGCCCTGCGGCGCGCTTACCGACGCGGACGAACTCGCCGCCGCGCTCGATCCACTCCCCGTTCTGCTTGTGGTGAAAGGCTACCCTCGCGCCCGCGCATTGATCGCGAAGCGCGCGGAAGGCGCGCGTTGGGGTCGGGCGCGCTGCATGGTCGCCTTGATCCGTCTCGCCGCCGGTGATCACCCAGTCGATGTTGTGGATCAGCCCCGTATAGACGCGATCGCCGATGTTGCTCGATGGCACCGAATTCGCGGGCCAAGGCGTCCAAATCTTTCCGCGCAGCGCGTCGATGAAGTAACCCCGCACCATCGGGATTGCGGTCCCAAGCCCTTCGCTGGCGTCGAGGAGGTCGCGCACGTTGCGTTCGGCGCGAGGCAGGTCCTCGACCGTCGTCCCGATCGCTGCGTTCGGCGGCAGACCGCCGGCGACCCTCGCGAGCCGCACGATGTTTCCGGGCCGCTTCGTCAGGAGCAGGTAGACGAGCCGGGGCGTGCGTCGCATCACGTCGAAGGCGTCGCGCCGCCAGTCCGGCGGCACGTTGCTGTCGAAGATGTCGGCGAGCGAGGCGCAGAACACGAACGGTCGCGCTCCGGCCGGCGCCGCGCGCTCCCAGCGGAACGGGTCGTTCCATGTGTGCAGGGAAGTCCGCAGGCGTGTACCGGCGCCCGCGCCCGGTGCGCCCCACGCCACCCGGCCGAGGCGCTTGTCCATGAGCGCTTCGGCGTAGCAGCCATCGCATGCCGGCGAGACCTTGGTGCAGCCGATCCACGGGTTCCAAGTGTGGTCGCACCACGAAATGGCGGTGTGCTCACCCATGGCCCACGTCTCCCGCGCTCGGCTTTGCGCACCGGGGGCGGAAACACTCGCCCAGCCGACCGGTGCTCCGATCGAGATGCCGGGCGATCCCCACGAAGTCGTGCGAGAACGCGAAGGCGTCGAACGCGAGCAGCCGCTTGAAGTCGAGCGGGCACCCGTTGGCGTGCGCCGCAACGAGGTCCATCTCGTGCGAGACGCGAGCGTGCGTCAGGAGGTTCATGCCCTTCGCACGGTCGAGAACGAGGCGGATCAAACGACGATCGTCGTTCGAAACGGCGAAGCTGACTTCGGTGATACTCACGTCATCCTCCTCTGGAGTTCGGCGTCGATGAGGGCGCGGAGGTCCGCGTCGAGCGCCTTGATCGGTGCGGACGTGGCGCCGCTGGCAGCGGCGCGGGTGATGCTGGTGCTCGGCTCGCGCAGCTCCGGCCGGTCGAGGGCGGCGGCGCGCAGCGCCTGCAGGCGCCGCAGTGCGGGGCGGCTCTGACGCCTCATCCGACCCTCCAATCGATGCAGTCGCGGGTCGCGCATTGGCCGGCGGAGCGCACGGCGCCGCCGGCGCTCACCGAGACGATCTGGAAATGGAGTTCGCCGCGGCACCGCGGGCAGATGATGATCCCGGCGCGATGGCCCGCCCGGGCGAGCTGCGCGACGCGGCCGAGCGCCTCGAAATTGGCGGAGAGGCACGCGCTGAGATCCGAGTTGAGGACGCTCGCGCTCATGACAGCGGCTTCTCGTTGCGCAGGTCCAAGCCCCGCTGAAACCCGACCGCGACCGCCTCGGCGTAGGCGTTGATCCGGTCCGTGATGCACGACTTGCAGACTTCGTCGTGCATCGTCGAAAGCGCATAGCCGACGAGAAAGCCGGTCATGCCTTCGACGAAGCCGATCTCGGTGCCGTCGTGGCCCTGGCCGCACAGAAGCTCCGCCGCCTTCATCATGCTCTCGATGTAGTCCAGCTTCGGCTGAACTTGCTCGGCAGTGGCGGGTGAAGACTTGATGCGGCGCAGCGCTGTCGCGCTGGTGTCCCGGTACCAACTGCTGAGCGCCCCGCGGAAATCCATTTCCCGCGCGCTCATGGCTGCACCGCGACGTGCGAGCAGTCGATCACGAAACAGGCGAGGCGCAGCTCGCCCCGCCGGAGATCGGCGGCGATCCCCTCGAGCATCGCCTCGGTGAGGTCCGGGCTCGTGGTCCGGAACTGCAACACCAGCGTCCGGCCGTCTCGGCCGATGTCGGCAGTGAGCGAGCGCACGCGATCGGGATGGTGTTTCATGGCCGCCCCCATCACGCCGTCGCCAGGTCGATGGAGATCGCCGACCACCTGTCGTCGGCGGAGGCGCGCTCGTAGAACCGGACATAGGTCTTCGACCCGATCACCCGGATGGAATCGCGGATCGCGTCCATGGCGCGCTTCCAGCGGGCGTCCTCGATCTCCACCCGCAAGAGCATGAACAGCTCGGCCCGGTTGATCCGGCCCTCACGGTCCACATTGAAGGCCCGGGCGACGATCGCGCGGATCTCGTCGCGCGCCTCCGCGCTCCACTCCGAGAGGCAGGCGTCCACCAGGACTTTGGCGGACTGCAGCTCCGGCCCGAACTCGATGAGGTCTGCGACCTGCTGGCTCACGCGCAGGGTGCCGTCGTAAGTCGTGAGCTGGACGTTGCCCTTCGGGCCGCCGACACGAGCGCCGTACTCCTGCGCGATCAGCGCCTGCAGCGAGCCGATGTCGTCGTAGCAATGGCCGCGAAACCGCGCGATCTGGGCGGAGAGATCGCGCGCGAACCCGATCATCCGGCGCACGGTCTCGTCGGTGAGCTTGTCGATGGGGCGGACGAGATTGATCGGCACGAGCGCGCCGCGGGTGTCCCGCATGTAGCGTTCCGTGCCGACCTCGATGACGCCGTCGAACTTGAGCGCCTCGTCCTGCTCCGTTTCGGATACGTAGAGCCACTCCGTCAGCTCGTCGACGAGGTGCCTGACCTCGTCTTCAGAGAGGCCGACCTCGACGATCCGGCCTTCCTCGCGGAACGCGATCCGAACACCTTCGTCCGTCGCTTCAACCTGCGTGAAATGCGTCATGCTCTGCCTCCTGCTGGGCTGCGTTGGCGCCGAACACCGCGGCGGCGAGCGCGCGGATTTCGTCGGCGGAGATCGTGGTGGCGGCGCTCGGCCGGGCGAGCACGCGGGCGGCGACGGCGTGCGCATCGATGTCACCCGGCACCGGCCGGGAGAGACTGTCGGCGGCCGCGATCTTCTCGATCGCCGCGGCGATCGCGGTCGCCTCGGCCGCCCGGATCGGATCGCCGCCGAGGATCTCCTCGACGCGCTCGATGCCGTGGCGGATCGTGGTGTGATCGCGCCCGCCGATCGCCCGGCCGATCTGCGGCAGCGACTGATCGGTGAGCTGCCGCGCGAGCCACATCGAGAGCTGGCGCGGCCAGATCACGGCATCCCGCATGCGCTGCGAGACGATCTCGGCCGGGTCGACGTCGTAGGCCTCGGCGACGATGCGAAGGATCAGGCGGACGGTGATCATGACCGCCCTCCCGACGCATGCACGCACGTCCGGCAGGCCCGGAAGAGCCGCACCTTGAGGGGGTTCGCGCTCGAATATTGCTCCCTTTGGTGTCCGGCGCATTCGGCGCCGCCGATCGGGCCGAGCACGGGGCAGTCGAGCGTCGAGCGCATCAGCGCGGAACGCACCGCCTGCTCGACGTTGGCGATCGAGCCGGCATAGGTGCCGGCGAGGATCTGCGAGACCACGCTGTCCCGATAGCCGATCTCGCGCGCGGCCTTCTTCTGGCTCGTCGCGTCGCAGCGCTCCGCGAGGACGCGAACCCAATCCGGCGCGGAGCCCCAGGCGCGGGCGACCTTCTCGACCGCGCTCATTGCTCGTCCTCTTCGCCCGGCGTCCAGACGAACTCCGCGATATTCGGGTCCCAGACGCTTTTGAGGTGCAGGATTTGCGGCGCGAGCGGTCCGCGATATTTGCTCTCGACGAGCCGATATTGCGTCGCGATCGGGCCGCTGCCTTTGCGAACGATCGCGAGGTAGCCGGCGCGCGCCAGGAACTTGACGTAATATTTCGCGTCGGCGAGCTCGATGCCCGTCGCGACATGCAGTTCCATCGGGTTGAACCGCTTGAGAATGCGCATCGCTTGCCACGCGCGGTCGCGGCCGGTCCGGGTCGCGAGCGGAGTGCCGTCGCGCCGCACCCGCGGCGTCACCTCGCCGGGATCGTTTGCGATCTCGAACGTGTGGACCGGCTCGTCGTCGAGCCGCCGCGCGATGCCGGCCGCGACGAGCGCGAACAGATAGATGCGCGCCGTCGCGCGGTCGCAACGCCCGGCCTCCGCCGCCTCGCCGATGGTAATGCGCCCGGCGCCACGGAACGTCTGCCAAATCGCGTCGCGCAGGGTGACGCCGGCCGGAAGGCCGAGCGGCGCCCGTCGTCCGGCGAGGCGCACCTTGGGCTCTCGGCGCCGGCTCATTGCGGCACCTTCCGCGCCGGAGCATCGCCCGTGTAGAGATCGCGGTCGCCCCACCAGGCGCGGTCGGCACGGTCCACACGCGCGCGCACCGCGTCCTTCTCCACCCGGTCGAGATTGACCACGATGCGGCGCACGCGCCCCTGCGACTTGCGCACGATGTGGTCGAGCAGGTCGTCGTCGAAGGCGACCCGTCCGCAATAGATCGTGGCGAGTTGGCGGGCGTCCGCGAGCGATGCCGGCTGCGCCGGCGCCCAGGTGAGAACGCGATTGTGGATGCGCTCGAAGCGCCGGATTTTGCCCGGCAGCGCCTCCTCACCGATGAGCAGGATGGGCGACCCCGACGACATATGCAGCGAGCGGACGATTTCGAGCGCGTTTCGATCGGCCAGGATGTCCGCCTCGTCGACGATCAGCAGGCGCTGCGTCCGCGCCAGTTCTTCCCCGACCAGGGCGGCGGCCTCGGCGAGCGTCCGCCCCGGCCGGAGACCGAGCTCGACGGCGACGGCCTCCAGGAAGCTCTTGCGCGTCATGAAGTCTTTGACTTCGACGTAGGCGGCATGATGAGAGACCGCGACAACGGTCGCCGCGATGGATTTCCCATAGCCTGACGGCCCGTACATCACGCCGAGGCCCGGCAGATGCTCGGCCCTGTTCTGCAATTCCTCCGCCACCGCAAGCAAAGCAGTGACATTCGCGAGCGTTGCCGCTTTCGGCATACCCTTGGTTTCGATCGACATATTGACCCCTGTCTCGGTCAGGTGGTGGTCAGCCTGCGGGTGCGCGGAACAGCACGCCGCGGGCGATGAGCGGCTCGGGCTTCAGGCCCGCGCGGCGGTCGGAATCGGATGCGGTTCGTGTGCGGCGAGGCCACGCAACTCGGTTGCCACGGCGACGCAAATGACGCCGTTCCAGGCGTTATGGTCGGCCGGGTAGACGTAGGCGCACCCCATGTCCCATGGGACGAGCCGCACCAGCACCTTCTGCCCATCGACGGGACCAGGGCCTCGGTACCTCGGGCCGCCGAAGCGGATTCGGTACCGATGGCCGCCGATGCGGATGCTGCCGTTGCGGACTCGGCGATAGAGGTCGCCGAAGGCCATGCTGCTTTGCGGTTCGATCGACACGTCTTTACCCCTGTCTCGGTCAGGTAGTGGTCAGCCTGCGGGTGCGCGGAACAGCACGCCGCGGGCGATGAGCTGCTCGGCCTTGAGGGCCGCGCGGCATTCGGAATCGGTTGCGTAGTTGGCGTGCCAGCGGCGGTCGCTCTCGCTGACCGCTCGGCCGGCGTCGATGTCGGCGCCGATCGCCTGCCAGCGCGCAAAGCGGTCGGCGGCCTCGCGCTGAGCGCGCTCGTGCGGGCTCTCGGTGCGGGGTTTGAGCTCGATGATCGCCGCCGGCGCCCGCGGCGCCTCCACCGGGCGCGCGACCTCGGCCGGCGCGCTGCCGGCCGCCTCGGCCGCGGCGGAGAGCGCCGGCGTCTCGTGCGGGACGCTCGCGCGCGGGAACGGAATAGCCGCCGGCATGCGCTCCCGCGCGACCTCCTCGGCGACCTCGTGCAACGGCCGGAGCCTGGCCTTGGCGCGCCGAAGCTCGGCTTTGGCCGTCTTCACCCGGTCGCGCTGGTCGGCCTTGGCGCGGGCGGCGATTTCCGCCCGGTCGAGGCCGAGCCGCTCCGGCGATTCCGCGATGCAGATGAACGCATCGTCCTCGGCCGTGTAGACATAGGCGCGGCCCATGTCGCCCGGGTCGAGGCGCACACGCACCCGCGTCCCCTCGACGAGGCCGGGTCCCCAGAAGACCGTGTTTTCGAGGCGCAACCCCTTCTTGCCGACGACGCGGTAGCCGTCGCCCGACGCCATGTCCCAGAGGAGCAGATCGAGCGCGCGCGGGTCGTGAATCGTGCGCAGGGCACCAGCCCAGGAGCGTTCGCGCTCCCACGGGCTCTGTCCGTCGAGACCGTCGTGCGGTCGGTGCGCATAAGCCTCGTCGCACCACCGGTCGAGCCGGCGCTGCAGCTCGACCTGATCGAGGGAGACGCAGAACGCGGCGCGCTCGTCGTTGTCGCCGAGGCGCGCGGCGAACGCCCGTCGCGCCTCGATCGCCGCGCGGTCGGCCACCGAATGGCCGATGAAGCCGGGCTGCAGCGGCATGAAATCATGCTGCAGCGTGCCGATGAGCCTCTCCACATGGCCTTTGTCGGTCGGGGTAAATGCGGGCGACAGCGGGTGCTCGATGTGGAGCGAGCGCAGCACGCCGCGCGTCGCCTTCGCTTTGAAGTCCGAGCCGTTGTCGGTTTTCACCTGGTTCGGCACGCCCCAGGCGAGGATGGCGCGCCGCAACAGAGCCACCACGGCGGCGGCGCGCGGCGTGCGGGTGACGAGCACCATCGCCCGGCGGGACCACAGGTCGGTGAGCACATAGACCGAGTGTCGGCCGTCGACGAGGAGCGCGTCCGCGGGCGACGCATCGATCTGCCAGATGTCGTTGAGGCCGGCGCCGGTGTCCTGCTCGCCGATGGCGAACTCGAATTTCGAGCGCCACGCGTCCGGATTGGTCACGGCGAGGATGGTGCTCTCATGCTGCTCCTTGAGCCGCGCGATGTGCCATTGGAATGTTCGGACCGGCGGCATGGCGACGAGCTGGCCGCTCGGCAGCAGCAGCTCGGCCCCGAAATTGCCGATGATCTGATCGCGCACGGCCCGCGCAGAAAGGTGCGGCTGCGCGGTGATGAGCGCGAGGATGGCGCGGGAGATAGCGCCCGGTCCCTCAATGTCACCGCGCGGGTCGAGGGCGATCGCGAGCGCGCCGGTGTCGCGCCGGCTCGGGTACCGGCCTTTGAGCGCCTGAAAGGCGCCGGCCCGCGCCGTCGTCACGATCCGCTCGAGCGTCCGGGCGCTGAGCTTCGGCACCTGTTCGAAGACGCTTCGATCGAGGCTTGAAATCGGCTCCGGCCCCGGGGCGGGCCGGCCGGCTTTCACCTCGAGCGCCGCATGCGCGTAGAGCGCCGAAAAGGCCGCATAGGCCCGGTGCAGCGAGTAGCCGCTTGCGGTCCGCAGCCGCTCGAACGCGTCGAAGATCGCGAGGCGCGCATCGCGGCGCGCGTTGGCGCGCGGGCCGCTGGCGAGCGGCCGCTCGTCGGCCGGCACCGGCGCGGGCTCGGCGGCGACGGCATCGGCGAAGGTCTCGCGAAGTCGCCGCAGCTCGGCGGCGTCGAGGGCGTCTTGGATCGTTCGCGGGAGCGCTGTGAAAGTGAAGGAGCGCGCCGGCCTGCCGCCAGTCGATGACGTCAGTTGGTATGGCCAAGCCTCCTTGTCGGCGCGGCGCGCGATGGTGTCGTTTGAGACGCCCAACGTCGTCGCAATCTGGGCGATAGTGACGGTGCGGGCCTTCATCCGCGCGGCCCTTTCCACCGGCGGCGCGCGATCTTGAGGCGCTGCTCCAGGTCTTCCATGCGTTCGGCGACCATCTCCGCTTCGATTGCGCCGAGGTAACGCTCCTCGATCACGGCCTTGCCGAACGGCTCGGCCGCGAGCTGCAGCAGCCGCGTGTCTCCCGTCACCTCGATCAGCGCGAGGGCACGCAGGAATGAGATTGTGTGCTCGCTCTTGGCTTGGCTCGCATAGTTGTCGAGCATCGCCCGCGAGACCTCTTCGCCCTCGCCGAGCCAGGTGCTCATGCGGCTCGCAATCTCGTCGCGGGAAAGCGCGCAATCTTCCAGCGTCGCCGCCACCGTGCGGGCGATCCGATCGCGCCAGGTCGCCGCGCGCACGCGGGTCGGCTCGAACCGCTCCACCACCTCCGGCGGCTCCCAGGCGAGCAGGTCGCCCTGGCGATCGTCATGCGCCCGGCGCGCCATCAGAACGGCTCCGCCTGGTTCGTCCGCCGGGCGTCACCGGCGTGCTTCGCGCAATAGGGCCGGTCCATCGGTGCCGCCGCGGAACACACGAATTGCTGGGCCGCCGTGGGCTTCACCGCGTGCGACCACATCGGCCAGCGGCAATAGCCGTCGCAGACCTCGAGCAGCGTGAGCTGCCGCGTCTGGACGATCCGCGCCGCGGCGAGCCGAGTGGCGGGAATCTCGGTCGGTGCCGGGGCGGCGACCGGCGCAGACGCGGGCTCCGCCCCAGGTACCTCGGCCTGACCTTTTGCGGCCGGGTCGAGATCGTCGCGGTCGGTGAACTCGTCCAGGACGACGAAGCCCGGCCGCTCTCCGAACGGCTCGGGGCGAACTGCCGGCAGCCGGATGCGCAGAAGCATGGCGCCTCCGCCGCCGACCAGCATCGGGCCGGGCTCACGGACCTCCGAGTGGAAGTGGATGAAGCCGGCAAGCGCGCCCCGCGTCGTACCGAGCCGCAGCGCCATCTGCCGATAGCTCTCGCCCGCCGCGAGGGCGCCGCGCACGGCCTCGACCTTTCGCTCCGGACTGAGGCTGGACCAGAGGCTCATGACGCACCTCGCATCGCGAGCACTGCCTCGCCGAAACCGCTGCACCACGCCCACAGGGCGAGCAGGACGAGCGCCAGGGCGACGCAGGTGGCGAGCTCGGCGGCGAGCTGGCCGACGTCATCGGAAAGATTGAGGCGCCACCCGGCCGGGGTGGGGAAGCGCGGCCGGGTGGCACCCTCCGGCGCTGCAACCGGGGGCTTGGTTGCAGTCGCCGTCTCCTCTACCGTCGATCGTTGCTGAGACGAATGAGCGGTGGAGGATGAGGCGTGAAAGGCATGAAGGAAGAGACTGCGCTTGAGCTGCTGAAGCTCTCGGTCGGCCTTACAGAGAGCAGCAATGACAAGTCCCGCAGCGGTCTTCCGCGGAACGGAGGCAGCAGAGTGGACATGATCAGAGGTTGGATGGACTTCCTCAGAGACGAACTTCATCGCGTCACCTCAGCGGGTGAAGAAGGTGGCGGCTGACGCCGGGCCCCAGGTGAGCGCGAGCGCGTCGGCCACGATCCCGGAGACCTTCTCGTCCAACAGCGGTCCAAACTCGCGCTCGATCACGTCGATGAGCAGACCAACGGCCTCGGCCTTACTGGCTGCGATCGTTTGGGGCTGCTCGGACGTGAGGCCGAGAACTCGTCCTCGAAGAGCGTCTTTCGTGCGCTCTTCTTCGGCTCGCACGGCCTGGCTCGCCTCGAGCGCGGCGATGCGCGCTGTGAGGGTGAGATTTTTCGCCTCGAGCTGCGCGACCTTCTCCTCGAGCGCGGCGAAGCGGTCTTCGCGCCGGTACTCGGCCGGAGTGCAAAAAATCGCGCGCAGATGCTGACGGATCATCGGGACGTCCTCTCGATGTGGAGAGCCTCAATCACGGCGACGCCGGTCGCGGCGACGAGCCCGAGCAAAAGCGCGCTGGCGATCACGGCTGCGAGGAGGCTGTGGGGCGGGCGACGGGTGGCCATGTCAGGCGGCTCCCCGAAGCGACGCGGGAGCCGGCGCCCCGGGGTGGGGTCGCAGGACGCCGGCTCCGCGCTCCCCTACCATCGGAAGTTGCGACACTGATTCGATGGAGGGGAATGTGACGGACGATGAGAATGCGCGAGCCATCAAGTCGCTGGAAACGCGGATCGAAGAGCTCGACTGGATCTTGAGTGAGACGATGTCGGAAGTGACCGGCGGCTTTTGGCCAGCCTTCGCTGTCGCGATGGTGCTCGTCGACGCGGGTGTGGCGAAGCGGGAGAGAATGCTCGAGATCATTGAGGCCGTCCACGATCTGGCGACGGCCCAGGCCGGTATCGGCGTGGCCGAGCATGAGCTTCAATCTCTGGAGAACTTCCGGTTCTACGTGGATCGAACAAATCCAGGAGCGGGCTCTGTCCTGACTCGTCTGAGAGAGTTTCAGGCGGAGCGTTTCCTAGAGATCGTTCGGCGGCCAAAGCCTCCGCGGCGGCCATAAGAGCCATGAGGCGGACGAGCCTCAGCCGCTTGCTCTTGCGAAGGGCATCACAGCGCGGGAACCACGTCATGCGGCCCTCCCGAGACCGCCACGGCGCGCCTCCTGGAAGCCATTGCAAAGCATCATGGAGAGGGCGAGCAGCGGCCATAGGTAGGCGAACTCGTCGTCTTCGACGCTCTCGCCCTCTGCTTTCTGTTTCGCGATGGCGTCCGCGAGCGCCACGACGGCCGCGCGCAAGAACGTGGTGTCGATCGTCTCGATGTGTTCGAAAACGAACGTCGCCAGGACGTCGGGTGAGGCCACGGTGTTGTTGGGCGCCTCGAGCCGGCGGATCAGTTCGCCGATGAGCGCCTCGTGCCTCGTGGCGGTCGCCGGCAGGGGGGTGTCGCGATGCAGGGACATGTCAGGCGGCCTCGCCGGATTCGACATGGACGCCACCGTCGGGGGTGCTAGGGTCGGCGGCGCGGGAAGTTGCACGTTCAACCGGTATCCGCGCGCCGCTCTCGGCGTAGTGCTCCCACCAGAGCACCGCCGGGGGCAGGCCGCAGACCGCCGCGAGCAGGTCCTCGATCCGCTTCGAGGGCTTGCCCGCGGCCGTGGCCTGAACGGCTTGGTGGGAGACGCCGTGCAGTTGCCCGAACGACCGATAGGTGTGGCCCTGGATGCGTAGCTGCATCCGGATCCACTCCCGTCGCGCAACGGGGTTCTTGAGGATGTCTGCAATTGGTCGTGCGGTTGCCATGGCGGAGAAGATGATGCGACCAAACGGTCGTGTCAACGCCATTCGGGTGTGCGGAAAAGCTACCGTTTGGGTTCATACGACCGTTTGGTCGTATGTCATTGAAAGGACAATGGTTTCCGACTTTCCCGCAAGTTGCTGCCTTTTCCGCAGAATCCGCGGAAAAGTGGGGATCACCTATGTCCTTTCATGACCGCCTGCGCGAATGGCGCGAATCAACGGGTCGCACCCAGGAGGAGATGGCGCAAGCGCTGGAGATGTCCCTTCAGTCCTACTCTCGATATGAGCGGGGGGTGAGGGAGCCCAAGGCTTCGCACCTCCAAATGCTGAGTTCGATGGGCTGCGACCTGACGTGGCTTGTCACGGGAGAGACCGTTCGGTCGTATGAAGGCGAGGAACGTGGAAGGGCGGCGAGCATTGGGCGAATTGATCGTGACCTCTGGCGCCAAGTGAAGCAGGTCGTACGCGGCGTCTACAATCGCGAACGCGTTCGCCTGCCAGAGCACATCATGGATGATATTTTGCTGAGTAAATACAATGCTTTGGCGCGAATGTCGCCTACCCAAGACAAGTTGCCGGCCGCGCTGGAGATGATCGAGGCGCAGCTCCTTGAGGAAATGGATCAGAACCACCCTGACGCGGCGCAGACGAAAGACCGGGCCTGAGGTTGGTAGATACCTCCAGCATTAAGCTTATGATTGTGCTCGCCCAGGTGGCTGGCGTATTGGAACTCGCGTGTTACTTTTTATCGTCAGGGTTAATCCCTGACGTGTGATCGGGGGATCATGATGATGAAGAGGCTTAGTGTGGCCGCCGGCATAATCGTCGGCGCGGCATCGCTCTCCGCGTGTCAGACGACGCAACAGTCGTCGGATGATTACACGCAGGTGTTCCGGCGTGCGGACGGCCAGAAGATGGGGGGAAACCCTAAGCTTCTCGCCGAATATGAGAAGGCTGGCACAATCTGCGACGGGCGGGTGGCTGCTGCGGCTTCGAATATGCAGCCGATCGAGGCGCATGGAATTATCGGCGCCCTCCAGATTTCGCAGATCCAGGCCCAGAACCGGGAAACTCTGATGAAAGTGCAGGCCGGCTGCATGGCCGAGCAGGGTTACCTCGTCGTCCCGAAATCCCAGCTCCCCAAGGGCTGAGGCCAGGCGGTCGGCCATAAAGGGGCCTTCGATCTCGCTTCGAAGGCCCCTGGAACGAGCAGCCGCCGAGCCGGGTCCGCGGCATGAGGCATGAGGCATTGCCCCGCGCGCCGTTCTGATTTCCTGCACGATTTGCGAATAGGGTGATGTCGGTCGCGGCGCGATTTCGGCGGCTTCCGCCAATCCACCTTGCGCATCCGGGCTTGCGGCCGCCGATTTTCTATCTTGCGCGCCCCTCCGGCGCCGCCCCGGCTCTCCGCCCCCGCGCCGCCCCGGCTCTCCGCCCCCGCGCCGCGCCCCAAGCCCCCGGATTTCCTAGCGTTTCCCCACCGGAACCCGCGAGCACCCGGATAAACCCGCCACCCCCCGGTTCCGCCATCCAATCTTACGCGTCACACCTCGGACGGCGGCGGGAGCACGATACGGGCAGCTCTGGGGAGGCCTAAATAGTCCGCTAAACCGCCGTCGCCATTAGGAATGGGGTGGTGGAACGACCGGTGCGTCGCGTCTAAAAATCAACAAAAACAAGTACTTATGCGACAAAACTGGCGGAGAGAAAACTGGCGGAGAGAGAGGGATTCGAACCCTCGATACGGTTTCCCGTATACACGCGTTCCAGGCGTGCGCCTTCAACCACTCGGCCACCTCTCCGGGCCGGCGCAGGGCCGGTAACGCGCGGCATTAGACGATCGGACGGCGCTTCGCAAGCCCGCTCGCGTCCCCACCGCCGAAATGTCCCCCGTTGCGTTGTTTCCGCCGCTGACCGGGTCGCGCGTCGCTCGCTGGGCCGGACGCGCCGAGAGAGGTGGGACGGGCGGTGGGCCGCACGTGAGCGCCCGAGTCCCTGTGGCAGGCAGGCAATCGCATCGGGCGACGGACCACCCGAGTGGTCTCCTCTTGATGGCCCCCTTTTGGTGGCCCCTCATGGCGGCCCCCTCTTGGTGGCGGACACCTTGCTCTCCATCGTCATTGCCGGCCTTGTGCCGGCAACCCAGGGGCGGCGAACGCAGGGCGCGCGGGCCCTGGGTCCCCGGCACAAGGCCGGGGATGACCACGGAGAGGACGGGCGCACCCTCCTCGGGGCAGGCGCCTTCTCATGCGATTACCCTGCTGTGGCGGGTGGCAAAGCCAAATGCGATTGGGGGCCGTCCGGTTCCGGGAGAGACGGAGACAGGTCGCTGCCGGAAGACAGGGTCCGTCGCTGTCCGACGGCGGGACCCGACGGCGGGATCCGTCGGTGCCGGGGACGGCGTCCGCCGACGCTGGAGGGAGCTCCCCGCGGGTGCCCCTGGCGGGAAGGGCTCGCGCACCCTACATCTCGCGGTGCCGCGCGGACGCTCGGATCTCCCCGCCGTCCCGCCGAACAGGAGTTCCCGATGTCGCTCCTCGAGATGCTGACCCGCAAGCTGCGCATTCCCTCCGCCGCCGAGGCGCTGCCCGGCCGGGACGAGCCGCTGCCGACCGCCGCCCTCCACGCCGTCAACGGCCACAGCCTCAAGGGACCTTATCCCGCCGGGCTCGAGACCGCGGTGTTCGGGCTCGGCTGCTTCTGGGGCGCGGAGCGGTTGTTCTGGCAGCTTCCGGGCGTCTGGGTGACGGCCGTCGGCTATGCCGGGGGCGCGACGCCGAACCCGACCTACCATGAGGTCTGCTCGGGCATGACCGGGCACACCGAGGCCGTCCTCGTCGTGTTCGACCCGGCGGTGATCTCCTACGAGGCGCTCCTCGCCGTGTTCTGGGAAGCCCACGATCCGACCCAGGGCATGCGCCAGGGCAACGATGTCGGAACCCAATATCGCTCGGCGATCTACACGACGAGCGCGGCCCAGGCCGAGATCGCGGCGGCCTCCAAGGCGCGCTACGGCGCGGCGCTGGCGGCCCGCGGCTACGGCGCCGTCACCACCGAGATCGCCCCCGCCGGCCCGTTCTACTTCGCCGAGGACTACCACCAGCAATATCTCGACAAGAACCCGAACGGTTATTGCGGCCTCGCCGGCACCGGCGTGAGTTGCCCCGTCGGCCTCGGCGTCGCCCAGTCCTCGTGAGGGGCGGCCCAGCCTGGGCCGCGGCAGACCCTTCTCCCCGCTCGCGGGGAGGAGGGACGGCAGCGCCGATGACGCCATCGCGTCGTGCCGTGAGATGCGCCGGGGATGACAGCGCAGCGGCTGCGTCCATCCGGTTCTTCAGGGCCCGCCCGAGCAGCCTTTGCCCCGCCGCTGCCCGCTGAAATGGAACCGGCGCGGCTGTTTTTTGCTTGAGATCAAGGCTGGTGCGGCCGGCGTCGGGCAGGGTGTCCCCGCTGTCGGCACCGCAGGCTGGCCGCACGACGCACCGGAGCGGCTCGCGGTCCGGGCGCACCCACGAGTGAGCGGAGAAGGGACCGCGCCGATCGTCGGATCAGGGTCATGGGCGGATATTTTGATCCCCCACGGACTTTGCTCTAGGCTGGCGTGGTCGATGGTGCCGAGATGGTGGGAGGGTGGTCCGAGATGGCCTTTCGGCTGCGGCGCAAGGAGGCTGTGGGAACCGGCATTCGGCGTCTTCTCGTCGGGGCGGTGGAGCAGGCGCGCGACGAATTGCGCGACGAGGCGCTGCCCGCCGAAGTGCGGGTTCATCATGCCCGCCGCGGCCTCAAGCGGGCGCGCACGTTGGTCACGGTGCTGGAACGCGCGTTCGATGCGGAGGCGCGCGACGAGCGCCTCGCCTTGCGCGATGCCGGCCGGGCTCTGTCGGCGACCCGCGATGCCGACGTCGTCGCTAAGACCGCCCACGATCTGCTCGACGGTGCCCACCCGGACGACGTCGCCGCCTTGTCGCGCCTCGCGGCGGCCCTCACCGAGCGGGCGACCGCCCAGCGCCGCGACGCCGATGCGGGGGCCGTCGCACGCGCCCTCGCCGATCTTTCCAAGCGCCTCGATGCCGTGAGCATTCGCAAACGCCGCGGCGACGATCCGCTGCGCGAGGCGATGACCATGCTCTACAGGCGCGGCCGCCGCGCCATGGAGCGCGCCCAGCGCGATCCGAGCGACGAGGTGCTGCACGAATGGCGCAAGGCGGTGAAGCACCGCATGCACCTCGCGCAGCTCGCCCGCCGCCGCTTCGCCGCCGCGACGCCGGCGATCGTCGAGGCGCTCGACCGGCTCGCCGATTTGCTCGGCGACGATCACGATCTCGCCGTGCTCCAGGACGTCCTGCGCGACGAGCCGGAACTCGCCGGGGAACGGGCCGACGCGGCCCGGCTCGAGGCCCGCATCGGTGCCCGCCGCAAGGCGCTGCAGGCCGACGCCTTCGGCCTCGGCGACATTCTCTACGGTGCCCGCCCGCGCGTCTTCCGCGCCTCCCTCGATCATCCCGCGCCGCTCACCGAGTCCGGCCACGCCCCGAGCGTCGTGCTCGGCGCACCGGTGGCGTGAGGGGGCAGACGGATCTGGCACCAAGCTTTTGAATTGGAACCCCTTTTCCCCTCCCCTGTCAGGGGGAGGGGTGGCGCGCAGCGCCGGGGTGGGGCCTGGGCCGGGCGAGATGGCTCGCCTGGTGCGACGGCGCCTCTCGGCGCCGGCCCCGCCCTGGCCGGCTTCGCCGGCCTGTCCCGCCCCCAACTGGGGCGGGACGCGTAACCGCTGTGTCGGTTATGAACTGCGCCGACGGCGGGAGGCGCGATCAGCACCCAGCGTGCGCCGATCGCAGTGCATCTTCCCCCACCCATGTCGCTTTCGATGGCCGGCTGCGTCGTCTCGGTACTTGGTCGGCAAGCCTTTCGCGTGCTAATCCCGCGCTCCGAGGCGTTTCCCGGCCGTCTTCGTGGTGCCGCGCCTCTCCCTGACCTGACGAGGAGCATGGCTTCATGGCGACCGTGTCCGACTTCTTCAACCGCTCGCTGGCCGAGACCGATCCTGAACTGTTCGGTGCGATCGGTCGGGAGCTCGGTCGTCAGCGCGAGGAGATCGAGCTGATCGCCTCCGAGAACATCGTCTCCAAGGCGGTGCTCGAAGCCCAGGGCTCGGTGCTGACCAACAAGTACGCCGAGGGTTATCCGGGCCGGCGCTATTATGGCGGCTGCCAGTTCGTCGACGTTGCCGAGAGCCTCGCCATCGAGCGCGCCAAGACGATCTTCAATGCCGGCTTCGCCAACGTGCAGCCCCATTCGGGCGCCCAGGCGAACCAGGCCGTGTTTCTCTCGGTGATGCAGCCGGGCGACGCCTTCATGGGCCTCGACCTCGCCGCCGGCGGCCATCTCACCCACGGCTCCCCGGTCAACCTCTCCGGCAAGTGGTTCCGCCCGGTGCCCTATCATGTGCGCCGCGACGACGAGCTGATCGATTATGAAGAGGTCGAGAAACTCGCCCACGAGCACAAGCCGAAGCTCATCATCGCCGGTGGCTCGGCCTATCCCCGCATCATCGACTTCGCCCGCTTCCGGGCGATCGCCGACGCGGTCGGCGCGGTGTTCATGGTGGACATGGCGCACTTCGCGGGCCTCGTCGCCGGCGGCGTCCATCCGAACCCGCTCGATCACGCCCACGTCGTCACCACCACTACCCACAAGACCCTGCGCGGCCCGCGCGGCGGCATGGTGCTGACCAACGACGAGGCGCTCGCCAAGAAGATCAACTCGGCCGTGTTCCCGGGTCTCCAGGGCGGCCCCTTGATGCACGTCATCGCCGCCAAGGCGGTCGCCTTCGGCGAAGCGCTGCAGCCCTCGTTCAAGGCCTATGCCCGCCAGGTGGTGGACAACGCCCAGGCGCTCGGCGCCCGGCTCGTCGAGCACGGCTTCCGCATCGTCTCGGGCGGCACCGACACCCACCTGATGCTGGTCGATCTGCAGCCGAAGTCGCTCACCGGCAAGGTCTCGGAGATCGCGCTCGGCCGCGCCCACCTGACCTGCAACAAGAACGGCATCCCTTACGATCCGGCGAAGCCGGCGGTCACCTCGGGCATCCGTCTCGGCTCGCCGGCCGGCACCACCCGCGGCTTCGGCGTTGCGGAATTCCAGGAGATCGGCGACATGATCGCCGAGGTGCTCGGCGTGCTCTCGCAGAAGGGCGTCGAAGAGGATAGCCTGACCGAAGAAGCGGTGCGCGGTCGCGTCAAGGCCCTCACCGAGCGTTTCCCGATCTACGCCTGACCGGACGCCCGCGCGCCGGCCGGGTCCCTGCCTTGCCGGCGTCCGCGCCGGCCTGATGGAGCCGATCCGGCATGCGGTGCCCCTATTGCGGCGGCGAAGACACGCAGGTGAAGGACTCGCGTCCGAGCGAGGACAACACCGCGATTCGCCGCCGACGCGTCTGTGTCACCTGCGGTGGCCGTTTCACCACCTTCGAGCGCGTGCAATTGCGCGAGCTCACCGTCATCAAACGGTCGGGCCGGCGGGTGCCGTTCGACCGCGACAAGCTGATGCGCTCGGTGATGATCGCGCTGCGCAAGCGGCCGGTGGATCAGGAGCGCGTCGAGCAGATGGTCTCGGGCGTGGTGCGCCAGCTCGAGAACATGGGCGACAGCGACGTCACCTCCGAGCAGATCGGCCTTCTCGTCATGGAAGGCCTCAAGGCGCTCGACGACGTCGCCTATGTCCGCTTCGCCTCGGTCTACCGCGACTTCCGCGAGCCGAAGGATTTCGAACTCTTCCTCGACGAATTGGTGAAGAGCGGCGCGGCGCCGGCGCTCGCCGCCGTCGTGAAGGGCGAGGGCGGTTCGGAGAAGGAGGCGAATGCCGAGCTCTCCGCCGCGGCGCGCCGGCTCGCCGACCGGTCGTGACGGGGTGCGCAACCGTGCGGGGGACGGGAAGGTGACGGGACCCGGCGCGGCCGGCGTGTCCCGGACGGACCCGGATTTCGATCGCCGCATGATGGGGGCTGCGCTCGCGCTCGGGCGCCGCAATCTCGGGCTCGCTTGGCCGAACCCCTCGGTCGGCGCGGTCGTGGTGCGTGACGACGGCGCCGGCCCGGTCGTCGTCGGGCGCGGCGTCACGGCGGCCGGTGGCCGGCCCCACGCCGAACCGCAGGCGCTGGCCGAGGCCGGCGCGGCGGCCCGCGGCGCCACCCTCTACGTCACGCTCGAGCCGTGCAGCCACGCGAGCCCGCGGGGCGGGCCGTGCGCCGTCGCGGCACGCGAGGCCGGCATCGCCCGGCTCGTCAGCGCCATCGAAGATCCGAACCCCAAGGTCGCCGGCGACGGCCATCGCCTGCTCGTCGAGGCGGGCGTCGCGGTCGAGACCGGGGTGCGCGCCGCCGAGGCGCTGCGCGACCATGCCGGCCATATCCGCCGGGTGCGTGACGGGCGGCCCCACGTCCGCCTCAAGCTCGCGGTCTCCGCCGACGGCATGGTCGGGCGCGCGGGGGCGGGGCAGGTGGCGATCTCCGGGCCGGCGGCGCGCCGCTGGTCCCACGGCCTCAGGGCGGCGAGCGATGCCATCATGATCGGCATCGGCACCGCGCTCGCCGACGATCCGCGCCTCGATTGCCGGCTGCCGGGGCTCGCCGGCCGTTCGCCGGTTCGCGTTGTGCTCGACCGGCTCGCCCGGCTGCCCCTCGGCTCCAACCTCGTCGGGACGGCCCGGGAGATCCCGCTGTGGGTGGTCGCCTCCGTCGCGGCCGATCCGGCGCGCCTCGCCCGCCTGACCGAGGCCGGTGCCCACGTGATCCTCGCCGGCACCGGTGCCGATGGCCGTCTCGACCTTGCCGAGGTCCTCGTCGCCCTCGCGGCGCGCGGGCTGACGACCGTGATCGCGGAAGGCGGCCCGACGCTCGCCGCGGGCCTCGTCGCGGCGCGCCTCGTCGACGAGGTGCTGCTCGTGCGCTCTGACCTTAATGTCGGCCCGGACGGCATCCCCGCTCTGCCCGGGCGCGGGCTTGACGATCTCGTCGCCGATCCCACCTTCGCGTCGCTCGGGGACAGCCTCCTCGGGCCGGATCGGCTCGTTCATCTCTGGCGGCAGGAGTAGCCAACCATGTTCACCGGCATCGTCACCGACGTCGGAGAGGTCGCGGACGTCACCCCGAACAACCACACCCGCCGCATCACGGTGGTCAGCCGCTACGATGCGGGCACGATCGATCTCGGCGCCTCGATCGCCTTCGACGGCGTCTGCCTCACCGTGGTGGCGGCGCGCAACCGGGCCGACGGGCGCAGCGAGATCGAGGTCGACGCGGCGGCGGAGACGCTCGCCCTGACCACGGCGGCGGAGTGGGCGAAAGGGCGGCGGATCAATCTCGAGCGGGCCTTGAAGATCGGCGACGAACTCGGCGGCCACATCGTCTCGGGCCATGTCGACGGGCTCGCGGAACTGATCGCTGTCGAGCCGATCGGCGAGACGGTGAAGCTCACCTTCCGCGTGCCGCCCACGCTCGCCCGCTTCGTGGCGGTGAAGGGCTCGGTCTGCCTCGACGGCACCTCGCTCACCGTGAACACGGTCGAGGGCGACACCTTCTCGGTGTTGCTCATCCCGCACACTCTGACGGTGACGACCTGGGGCGACCGCCAGGCCGGCGACAAGATCAATGTCGAGGTCGATCTGATGGCGCGCTACGTGGCGCGGCTGCGGGAAGCCGACGCTTCGCTCTGAGCCACCCGAAATGCAAAACGGCCGGAGCGGGTGCTGCTCCGGCCGTTCTCATGAGTCCCGGTCGATCGAAGAGGCGATCAGCCCTTCGACACGACGATCGAGGTCGCGCGGATGAAGGTGACCTGAAGCAGGTCGTTGACCTTCACGTTGGCGAGCTTCGCCTTGTGCTCGTCCTTCTTGGCGGTCAGCGTCAGCGTGTTGCCGCGCGGGCCGGTCAGCGTCACAGTGCCCTTGGCGGCATCGATGGCGGTGACCTTGCCGATCAGGGTCACGGTGTCGATGATGTCGCCGCGCGGCAGCTTGTCGACGGTGCCGGCATCGACTTCCTCGGTCACCAGCACGGCCGGCTTCGCATTCGGCTCCGGCTTCGTCAGGTCGGCGAGCGCGGCGTCGGTCTGGGTCAGGGTGACCTTGTCGCCCGGCTGGATGTTCTTGAACGACTTCACCGCCTTGTTGACCTTGAAGGTGAACTGGTCACCCTTCGGGCCCTTCAGGGTGATGGTGCGGTGGGTCTTGTCGATCTTGGCGACGGTCCCGACGACGGACTCGCTGATGGCCCCGCCTTCGACCTGGGCCATCGCCGGCAGGCTCGCGAAGCTCGCACCGAAGGCGAGCGCGATGAGCATATTCCGAAACGCAGTCTTCATGATCTTCCCCAGTTCGTAGATGCGACCAGCCCCAGGGCCGAGTCGGCGGGATAATGCGCTCGCCACTTTTGCCGAGCAACGCGACGAAACGGCAAAGGCGTGGCGAAAAAGAGAAAATTGTTGTGTGGGTTGTCCCGCATGGCGGCTGCGCGCCGCCCGCGCGGCTCCCAGGCTGGACAAAAGACCGGCGGCATGGTTCGTCTCCTCACCCTCGCGCCCGTTCCGGGCGGCGACGTGGAGAAGGACGACCGCGATGTCCGAGACAGCCCCGCATGTGCTCATCATCGAAGCGCGCTTCTACGACGACATCGCCGACGCGATGCTCGCGAGCGCCGTGCGCGTCCTCGAAGAGGCCGGCGCGACCTATGAGCGGGTGTCCGTTCCGGGCGCGCTCGAGATCCCGGCTGCCTTGTCCTTCGCGCTCGGCGCGATGGACCTCGGCGAGCGGGATTATGACGGCTTCATCGCGCTCGGCTGCGTCATCCGCGGCGAGACCACCCATTATGACATCGTTGCCGGGGAATCCGCCCGCGCCCTGATGGACCTCGCGGTCGACGAGGGCCTGGCGCTGGCGAACGGCATCCTCACCGTCGAGAACCGCGATCAGGCGCGGGCGCGTGCGCTGCCCGAAGGCCGCGACAAGGGCGGTTATGCCGCGCGCGTCGCGCTCGAGATGATCGCGCTCAGGGCGAAATTCGGAGTTTGAGATCCATGTCCGACGCGGCGCGCCGCCAGCCCCGGGACGCGAGGCCAGCCAACCAGCGCGGTGTGGCGCGCCTCGCCGCCGTCCAGGCGCTCTATCAGATGGAAATCGGCGGCGGTGACGCGGCCGACGTGGTCGCCGAGTTCGAGCTGTTCCGGCTCGGCAAGGAGATCGACGGCGAGCAATATCGCGCCGCCGACGCCGCCTGGTTCCGCGATCTCGTGGCCGGTGTCGTCCTCGCCCAGCGCGAGATCGACCCGCTCGTCCATCAGGCCCTGACCCATGACTGGCCGCTCGGGCGCGTCGATTCCATCCTCCGCGCCATCCTCCGCGCCGGCGTCTACGAGCTCCTGCACCGCACCGACGTGCCCGCCAAGGTCGTCATCACCGAATATATCGACGTCGCCAAGGCCTTCTTCACCGAAGACGAGCCGCGCATCGTGAACGGGGTGCTCGACCGCATCGCCCACGAACGGCGCGCTGCGGAATTCGACGCCGCCGGTTCGGCCTGAGGTCCGGGACGGCGATGGGCGATACCCGGCCGACCGAGGTCGAACTCATCGCGCGCTATCTGGCGCCGCTCGCGACCGATCCCGGCGCCGACCGGCTAACCGACGACGCCGCCGTGATGCCGGCCGACCCCGACCACGACCTCGTGGTGACGACGGACGCGCTCGCCGCCGGCATTCATTTCTTCGCCGACGATCCCCCGGATGCGATCGCCCGCAAGGCGCTGCGCGTCAACCTGTCGGATCTCGCCGCGAAAGGGGCCGCGCCGCGCGGCTATCTGCTCACCCTGGCGTTGCCGGCCGATTGGCGCGAGGACTGGCTCGCCGCCTTCGTCGGCGGGCTTGCCGCCGATCAGGCGGAATTTGCCTGCCCTCTGCTCGGCGGCGACACCCTGCGGGCGCCGAGCGGCCTCGTCGTCTCCGTCACCGCCTTCGGCACGGTCGAGAAGGGCGGGGCGGTGCGCCGCGGCCACGCGCAGGCCGGTGACCGGCTGTTCGTTACCGGCACCATCGGCGATGCCGCGCTCGGCCTGAAGCTGCGGCTCGATCCCGCGTCGGAAGCCCGCTGGGGGCTCTCGTCCGCCGAGGCCGAGCATCTCCACGACCGCTATCTGCTGCCGCGTCCACGTGTGCCCGCGGCCGAGGCGGTGCGCCGCTTCGCCCGTGCCGCCATGGATGTTTCCGACGGCCTCGTGGGTGACCTCGATCGGTTGTGCCGCGCCTCCGGCGTCGGCGCCACGCTGCACGCCGCCGCGGTGCCCCAGTCGCCGGCGGCGCACCGGGCCGTCGCGGCGGATGCCGACGCCCTGCGCACGGTGCTGACCGGCGGCGACGACTACGAGATCCTCGCGACCGTCGCGCCGGAGCGCGCCGACGCCTTCTCGGCCGCCTGCGCCGCCGCGGGCGTGCCTGCGACCGAGATCGGCCGGATCGAAACGGCCGGCGCGCCGCTCCGCGTCATCAATGCGGACGGAAATGTGCTCTCGCTCGGCAGCGGCCGCTTCGAGCACTTCTGAGCGCCACGCTCCACGCTTCACCTCCCGGTCATCGCTCCGTCATCGCCGCCGATGCCGCTTGACGCCGCTTCGCGCCGGCGTACCGTCGGCGTGCCAGCGAAACATCGCGGCAAGGACCACGACGGGCGCCACCGTGCTGATTTCCCGTCTCGCGTCGGCGCCCAGCCAATAAAAATTGCGTGCTCGCAACAAGAACGCGTGGCTTGGGAGGAATGATGGGCGCTCTCGGTTTGATTATTGTGTGCGGATTGCTGTCGATCGCCTACGGGGCGTGGGCGATCCGGTCGGTCATGGCGGCGGATGCCGGCACGGCGCGGATGCAGGAGATCGCGGCCGCGATCCAGGAAGGGGCGCGGGCTTATCTCGCGCGGCAATACACGACCATTGCGATCGTCGGGGTCGTGATCTTCATCCTCGTCGCGCTGCTGCTCGGCCTCACCGTCGCGATCGCCTTCGCCTTCGGTGCGATCCTGTCCGCTGCGGCCGGCTATATCGGCATGCTGGTCTCGGTCCGGGCCAACGTGCGCACCGCCCAGGCCGCGACCCGCAGCCTCGCCGCAGGCCTCGCGATCGCCTTCAAGTCCGGGGCCGTGACGGGGCTCCTCGTCGCCGGCCTGGCGCTCCTCGGCGTTTCCATCACCTTCGCCGTGCTCACCGTCGGCCTCGGCCATGCGCCGGGCGACCGGCTCGTTGTCAACGCCCTCGTCGCGCTCGGCTTCGGGGCCTCGCTGATCTCCATCTTCGCCCGTCTCGGCGGCGGCATCTTCACCAAGGGGGCGGACGTCGGCGGCGACCTCGTCGGCAAGGTGGAGGCCGGCATTCCCGAGGACGACCCGCGCAACCCCGCGACCATCGCCGACAATGTCGGCGACAATGTCGGCGACTGCGCCGGCATGGCCGCCGATTTGTTCGAGACCTATGCTGTGACGATCGTCGCCACCATGGTGCTCGGCTCGATCTATTTTGCCGGCACCGACCTCGTCGGTACGGTGATGCTCTATCCGCTGTCGATCGGGGCGGCCTGCGTGGTCACCTCGATCATCGGCACGTTCTTCGTCAAGCTCGGCGCCAACAACTCGATCATGGGCGCGCTCTACAAGGGCTTCATCGCGACCGCGGTGTTGTCCCTGATCGTGCTCCTGCCGGTCACTGCCTGGGTGTTCGGCGGCCTCTCCGCCGACCTCGCGATCGGCGGCCGGCACGTCACGCCGTTGACCCTCTTCTTCTGCGGCGTCGTCGGCCTCGTCGTGACCGGGCTGATCGTCTGGATCACGGAATATTACACCGGCACCGGCTACCGGCCCGTCAAGTCGATCGCCGCGGCCTCCGTCACCGGCCACGGCACCAACGTGATCCAAGGCATCGCGGTGTCCCTGGAGGCGACCGCCCTGCCGGCGCTGGTGATCATCGCCGGCATCATTTGCGGCAACGCGCTCGCGGGGCTGTTCGGCATTGCGATCGCCGTTACCACCATGCTCGCCCTCGCCGGCATGGTGGTCGCGCTCGATGCGTTCGGTCCCGTCACGGACAACGCCGGCGGCATCGCCGAGATGGCTGACCTGCCGAAGGATGTCCGCGTGACGACCGATGCCCTCGATGCCGTTGGCAACACCACGAAGGCGGTGACCAAGGGCTATGCGATCGGCTCGGCCGGCCTCGGCGCCCTCGTCCTGTTCGCGGCCTACACCGAGGACCTCAAGTTCTTCTCGGCCAATCCCGATCTCTATCCCTACTTCGCTGGCATCGGGCCGATCGATTTCGCCCTGTCGAATCCGTTCGTGGTGGTCGGGCTCTTCTTCGGCGGCCTCGTGCCCTACCTGTTCGGCGGCATCGCCATGACGGCGGTCGGCCGCGCGGCGGCCGCCGTCGTCGAGGAGGTGCGCCGGCAGTTCCGGGAGAAGCCGGGCATCATGACCGGCGCCGACCGGCCCGATTACGGCCGGGCGGTGGACATGCTGACCCGCGCGGCGATCCGCGAGATGATCGTGCCTTCGCTTCTGCCGGTGCTGTCGCCGATCGTCTGCTTCTTCGTGGTCGATCTCATCGCCGGGCGGGCCAACGCCTTCGCCGCGCTCGGGGCGATGCTGCTCGGCGTCATCGTCACCGGCCTCTTCGTGGCGATCTCGATGACGGCCGGCGGCGGCGCCTGGGACAACGCCAAGAAGTACATCGAGGACGGGCATTACGGCGGTAAGGGCTCGGACGCCCACAAGGCCGCCGTCACCGGCGACACCGTCGGCGATCCCTACAAGGACACCGCCGGCCCGGCGGTGAACCCGATGATCAAGATCACCAACATCGTCGCTCTGCTGCTCCTCGCCGTGCTCGCGCACTGACGGGCGGCGTCCACCAAAGAAAAAGGGCAGGGACCTTGCGGAGCCCTGCCCTTTTGCCGTTGGAGGAGCGGCTGCGCTCAGCCGGCGCCGATGAGGATGCCGGTCAGGAAGACGAGCACGCCGCCGACCACGACCTGGAACACCGCCGACATCAACGGCGTGTCCATGTAGCGCATGCGGATATAGGCGATCACCGCGAGCTCGACCGCCACCACGGCGATGGCGATCATGGTCGCGATCATGAAGTGGGGCACGAGGTAGGGCAGGGTGTGGCCGAGGCCGCCGAGCGTCGTCATCAGGCCGCAGACGAAGCCGCGCGTCCACGGGCTGCCGCGGCCGGACAATTGGCCGTCGTCCGACAGGGCCTCGGCGAAGCCCATCGAGATGCCGGCACCGACGGCGGCGGCGAGGCCGACGACGAAGGTGTTGTGGGTGTCGTGGGTCGCGAAGGCGGCGGCGAACAGCGGTGCCAGCGTCGAGACCGAGCCGTCCATCAGGCCGGCGAGGCCCGGCTGCACCATCTGCAGCACGAAGGCGCGCCGCGCCGTCTCCTTTTCGCTCTCGACCGCGTCGGGGCTGAGCTTGTCCTTGCGCAGGTGCTCGCCGAGATTGACGTGGCCCTGCTCGGCCTGGGCGAGGCGGGTCAGGAGGTCGCGCACCTCGACGTCGCGGGCGCGCTCGGCGGCGTGGCGATAGAACGCCTCCGACTGCGTCTCCATCTCGATGACTTGGTTGCGGATCGCGTCGAGCCCGAGCGGGCGCATCAGCCACAGCGGCCGGCGCCACGGCATCCCCTGGATGTCCTCGCGGCGGATGAACGGCAGCGTCTCGCCGAACTTCTTGCGGAAGGTGGCGAGGAGCCGCTCGCGATGGTGACCCTCCTCCTCGGCCATGCCGGCGAAGACGGCGGCGGTGGCGGGGTATTCGTCCTTCAGCGCATCCACATAGGCGAGATAGATGCGTTGATCTTCCTCTTCGCTGGAGATCGCAACGGCGAGGATTTCCGGCTCGGTGAGGCTCGAGGCGCGGCGCTTCATGAAATGACCGTGGGTGAGGGATTGATCTAGAGCCATTCTAAAGTACGTGCCCCGCGCGTGTAAACCCTTCTCCGCATCGCACTTTTTCGCGTCGGTGCGATGACGGAGCGGAGCGGGGAGAGCGCGTGGAAAAAGAAAAGGCCGCCCGGAGGCGGCCTCGAAACGTTGTTTCTCGCTAGGTCGTGTCAGGCGACGAGCGCCGCCACTTCCTTGAGCTGCGAGACCAGCGTCTCGGCCCGGTAGCGGCTGTCGTCGTCGTTGGCGACCTTCACGGCCGCCTCGGCCTTCGCCACGGCGTCGCCGATCTGGTCGCGCGTGAGCTGCTCGAAGGGCAGCGCCTCTTCGGCGAGCAGGGTCAGGCCGGCCGCGTTGGCGTCGGCGAACCCGCCGCGCACGTAGATCTTCTTCTCCTCGCCGCCCGCCGTCGTGAGCTTCAGGATGCCCGGGCGGATGGTGGAGAGGAAGGGAGAGTGGCCGGCGAGGATCTCGAACTCGCCGTCGGTGCCCGGCACCACGACGGAGCGCACCTCGGCGGAGAACACCAGCCGCTCGGGCGAAACGAGCTCGAAGGTAAAGGTCTCGGCCATTGATCGGTCACTCCGGGCGTTCGGTCGTCGGTCTTGTCGGTCGTCGATCTTGCCGGCAGATCCGCCGGCCGCGACCGCGGGAGGAGTCTCCCGCGGGTCGCGATGGCGTCAGGATCAGCCCTGAGCAGCGAGCTTCTTCGCCTTCTCGACGGCGGCGTCGATGGTGCCGACCATGTAGAAGGCCGCTTCCGGCAGGTGGTCGTAGTCGCCGTTGCAGAGGCCCTTGAAGCCCTTGATGGTGTCCGCGATGTCGACGAACACGCCCGGCGAGCCGGTGAACACCTCGGCGACGTGGAACGGCTGGGACAGGAAGCGCTCGATGCGGCGGGCGCGCGCCACGGTGAGCTTGTCCTCTTCCGAGAGCTCGTCCATGCCCAGGATCGCGATGATGTCCTGGAGCGACTTGTAGCGCTGCAGGATTTCCTGGACGCGGCGGGCGGTGTTGTAGTGCTCCTCGCCGACGATGCGCGGATCGAGCATGCGGCTCGTCGAGTCGAGCGGGTCCACCGCCGGGTAGATGCCCTTCTCGGAGATCGCGCGGTTGAGCACGGTCGTCGCGTCGAGATGGGCGAACGAGGTCGCCGGCGCCGGGTCGGTCAAGTCGTCGGCCGGCACGTAAATGGCCTGCACCGAGGTGATCGAACCCTTGGTCGTGGTGGTGATGCGTTCCTGCAGTGCGCCCATGTCGGTCGCGAGCGTCGGCTGATAGCCCACCGCCGACGGGATGCGGCCGAGCAGCGCCGACACTTCCGAACCCGCCTGGGTGAAGCGGAAGATGTTGTCGACGAAGAACAGCACGTCCTGGCCGCGGTCGCGGAAGTCCTCGGCGATGGTGAGGCCGGTCAGCGCGACGCGGGCGCGGGCGCCCGGGGGCTCGTTCATCTGGCCGAACACGAGGGCGCACTTGGAGCCGTCGCCGCCGCCGTGCTTGTTCACGCCGGACTCGATCATCTCGTGGTAGAGATCGTTGCCCTCGCGGGTGCGCTCACCGACGCCGGCGAACACGGAATAACCGCCGTGCGCCTTGGCGACGTTGTTGATGAGCTCTTGGATGAGCACGGTCTTGCCGACGCCGGCGCCGCCGAACAGGCCGATCTTGCCGCCGCGGGCATAAGGCGCGAGCAGGTCGACGACCTTGATGCCGGTGACGAGGATTTCCGCCTCGGTCGACTGCTCGGTATAGGCCGGGGCCGGCTGATGGATGCCGCGCGTGTGCTCGTAGGACACCGGGCCCGCCTCGTCGACCGGCTCGCCGATGACGTTGAGAATGCGGCCGAGGGTGCCGTCGCCAACCGGAACCGCGATCGGACCGCCGGTGTCGGCGACGTCCTGACCGCGGACGAGGCCGTCGGTGGTGTCCATCGCGATCGTGCGGACGGTGTTCTCGCCGAGGTGCTGAGCGACCTCGAGCACGAGACGGGCGCCGTTGTTCTGGGTCTCGAGCGCGTTCAGGATCGCCGGCAAGTCGCCGTCGAACTTCACGTCGACGACGGCGCCGATGACCTGCGTGATGCGTCCAACGTGTTTCGTCATGGGTCGCTCCGTAGCTTGCGCGATGGACCCGGCGACCCGGGGGCGCAGTTCTTTCGTGTCTTCTGGGTCGCGTCGCAGGTCGCCCGGCGCCGCGTCAATCCTCGGATCGATCTTTAGAGCGCCTCGGCGCCCGAGATGATCTCGATGAGTTCCTTGGTGATCATGGCCTGACGCGAGCGGTTGTAGCTCAGCGTCAGCTTGTTGATCATCTCGCCCGCGTTGCGGGTCGCGTTGTCCATGGCCGTCATCTGCGCGCCGTAGAACGAGGCGTTGTTCTCGAGCAGCGCGCGGAAGATCTGCACCGCGATGTTGCGCGGCAGCAGGTCGGCGAGGATCTCGCCCTGATCGGGCTCATAGTCGTAGATCGCGCCGCCGCTGGTCGGCTCCGCGCCCTCGGCCGGCGTCTCGAAGGTCGCCGGGATGAGCTGCTGGGCCGTCGGGATCTGCGAGATCACTGAACGGAAGTTCGCATAGAGGAGCGTCGCGACGTCGAAGCCGCCGTCGGCATAGAGCGCCAGCACCTTCTTCGCGATCTTCTCGGCCTCGACGAAGCCGAGGGTACGCACGCCGCGCAGCTCGATCGTTTCGATGATGCGCGAGGCATAATCGCGCCTCAGCGCCTCGGCGCCCTTGCGGCCGACGCATAGGATGCGGACCTGCTTGCCGGCCGCTGTTAGCCTCTGGATCTGCTCACGGGCGAGGCGGACGATCGAGGTGTTGAAGCCGCCGCACAGGCCGCGCTCGGCGGTGCAGACGATCAGGAGATGGGTGTGGTCGCGTCCGGTGCCGACCATCAGCGCCGAGGACTCGGGACCGGCCTCGGCATTGGCCGCAAGGCCCGCGAGCACGGTCTGCATGCGCTCGGCATAGGGCCGCGCGGCGACCGCCGCCTCCTGGGCACGACGCAGCTTCGCCGCGGCGACCATCTGCATCGCCTTGGTGATCTTCTGCGTCGCCTTCACCGAGGCGATGCGGTTTCGCAGGTCCTTGAGGCTCGGCATCGATGCTCCTCGTCGACGGCTCCGGGTGGGCCGGAGAACTTCCCCGCCGGTCCTGCCTTGAGGCGGACGAATGCGGGCGTCGGGCTTATCCTGTCTCGCCTCCGGCACCCGGTTGCCCGGCTGCCGGAGGTCAGATCACCAACCCTGTGGGCCCGGCCGGCAAGGGCTCGGGCTGCGAAGGTCCTACGCGAGAGGTCTTACGCGCCAAAGGTCTTGGCGAAGGCGTCGATCGAGGCCTTCAGCTTGCCCTTGATCTCGTCGTTGAGCTCTTTCTTCGTCCAGATCGCGTCGAGCACGTCCTTATGCTCGGTGCGCAGGAACGAGAGAAGGCCGTCCTCGAAGGCGCGGACCTTGTTGAGCGGCAGCTTGTCGAGATAGCCGTTCACGCCGGCGAAGATGACGGCGACCTGCTCTTCCGTCTTCAGCGGCGAGAATTGCGGCTGCTTCAGGAGCTCGGTCAGACGGGCGCCGCGGGCCAGCAGGCGCTGGGTCGTGGCGTCGAGGTCCGAACCGAACTGCGCGAAGGCGGCCATTTCGCGGTACTGGGCGAGCTCGCCCTTGATCGAGCCGGCGACCTGCTTCATCGCCTTGATCTGCGCCGACGAGCCCACGCGCGACACCGAGAGACCGACGTTCACCGCCGGGCGGATGCCCTGGAAGAACAGGTTGGTCTCGAGGAAGATCTGACCGTCGGTGATCGAGATCACGTTGGTCGGGATGTAGGCCGACACGTCGTTCGCCTGGGTCTCGATGACCGGCAGGGCGGTCAGCGAGCCGTTGCCCTGGCTGTCGTTGAGCTTGGCGGCGCGCTCGAGCAGGCGGGAGTGCAGGTAGAACACGTCGCCCGGATAGGCTTCGCGGCCCGGCGGGCGGCGCAGCAGGAGCGACATCTGACGGTAGGCCACGGCCTGCTTGGACAGGTCGTCATAGGCGATCACGGCGTGCATGCCGTTGTCGCGGAAATATTCGCCCATGGCGCAGCCGGCGAACGGCGCCAGGAACTGCATCGGGGCCGCGTCGGAGGCGGTGGCGGCGACGACGATCGAATATTCGAGCGCGCCGGCGTCCTCGAGGGCCTTCACGAACTGCGCGACGGTGGAGCGCTTCTGCCCGATCGCGACATAGACGCAGTAGAGCTTGACGTTCTCGTCGCTGCTCGCGTGCAGCGGCTTCTGGTTCAGGAAGGTGTCGAGGATGATCGCGGTCTTGCCGGTCTGGCGGTCACCGATGATCAGCTCGCGCTGGCCGCGACCGACCGGGATCATCGCGTCGATGGCCTTGAGGCCGGTCGACATCGGCTCGTGCACCGACTTGCGCGGAATGATGCCCGGGGCCTTGACGTCGACGCGGCGGCGCTCGGCCGCCTCGATCGGGCCCTTGCCGTCGATCGGGTTGCCGAGGGCGTCGACGACGCGGCCGAGCAGACCCTTGCCGACCGGCACGTCCACGATCGAACCCGTGCGGCGCACGGTGTCGCCCTCGCGGATTTCGCGGTCGGAGCCGAAGATCACGATGCCGACATTGTCGACTTCGAGATTCAGGGTCATGCCCTGGGTGCCGTTCGGGAACTCGACGAGCTCACCCGCCTGGACCTTGTCGAGGCCGTAGACGCGCGCGATGCCGTCGCCGACCGACAGGACCTGGCCGACCTCGGAGACCTCGGCTTCCTGGCCGAAGTTCTTGATCTGCTCCTTGAGGATTGCGGAAATTTCCGCGGCCCGGATGTCCATCAGCCGACCTCTTTCATCGCAAGCTTGAGAGAATTGAGCCGGGTGCGCAGGGATGTATCGATCATCCGCGAACCGAGCTTCACGACGAGACCGCCGATCAACGCCGGATCGACGCTCGTCTTGAGCGTGATCTTGCGGCCGGTGGCCTCGCTCAGCGCCGACTTCAGCGCTTCGATATGGGTGGTGTTGAGCGGCTCGGCGGAGGTGATCTCCGCCACCGTCTCGCCGCGCGCGGCGGCGGCAAAGGCGTGGAACGCCTGGATCATGCCCGGCACCGCGAACAGGCGGCGGTTGCGCGCCGCAAGCTTCACGAAATTGCCGGCGAGGCCGCCGATTTCCGCCTTTTCGAGGATCGCCGCAATGCCGGCGAGCTGCTCCTCCGACGAGAAGACCGGGCTCGCGACGAACCGGCGCAGGTCCTCGCTCTCCGCCATCAGCGCCTCGAAACGGCCGAGATCCGCTTCCGTCGCCTCGATGGCCCCTTCGTCGCGGGCGAGCTCGAAAAGAGCCGTCGCGTAGCGCTGGGCAACTCCTGATACGAGCGAGTCGTGTTCCGCCACCGTTCGTGATCTTTCCGCTTGGTCACGCGGGCGCCGCCAGATTGACGCACATTCCCCCGAAGACCTTGAATTTGAAAGAACTTTTCGGAGACGCAAACAATCGCGAGGACATGCTCCGGAAAGCCTGGGGTGCGATAGCACAAGGCTTTTCAGTGCGCAACATCGCCCCCGGCGCGGCGCGACGACGCGCCACGCCCCGCGGACGCCAGCGATCTTCCCCGAAACGATCCCACGCGCATCCCTCACAGGAAACTCTGGGGATCCACGTCGATGGCCCGCCGGACACTTCCGCGCTCCGGGGGGCCGACGTGAGCCAAGCGCGCAGATAGGACTGAATATCGACGGAACGAGGGCACCGGACGAGCAGGCGGAAGCGGTGCCGGCCCCGGATGACCGCGAGCGGCGCCTCGGCCGGTCCGAGCACGTCGATACCGGCGCCGGCCGGTGCGGCGCGGGCGAGGGCGCGGGCGTGATCCTCCGCCTCGGCGCGGGTCGCCGCCGAGACGATGATCGCGGCGAGGCGGCCGAACGGCGGCAGCACCGCGCGGCGGCGCTCCTCGATCTCGGTCGCGTAGAAGGCTTCCCGGTCGCCGGAGACGAGGGCCTTCATGACCGGATGCTCCGGCGCATGGCTTTGCAACAGCCCGATTCCCATGCCGCCCTGACGCCCGGCGCGGCCCGTGACCTGGGCGAGCAATTGGAAAGTGCGCTCGGCCGCGCGGGGATCGCCGTTCATCAGGCCGAGGTCGGCATCGACCACGCCGACGAGCTTCAGCTTGGGGAAGGTGTGGCCCTTCGCCACGAGCTGGGTGCCGACGACGATGTCGAAGGCGCCCTCGGCGATCAGGGTCAGTTCCTCGCGCATCCGCTCGGCCCCGCCGAGATCGGAGGATAGCACGATGACCCGCGAATCGGGGAACAGGGCCGTCGCCTCTTCGGCGATGCGCTCGACCCGGGCCCGCAGGCGACGAGTTGATCCGCCGCGCCGCAGGCGGGGCAGGTCTCCGGGCGCATCTCGACGTGACCGCATTGGTGGCAGACGAGCCGGCCGCGGATGCGGTGATCGACGAGCCAGGTCGAACAATCCGGGCATTGGAAGCGGTGGCCGCAGGCGCCGCAGATCGTCAGCGGCGCATAGCCGCGGCGATTGAGGAAGAGCAGCACCTGTTCGCCGCGGTCGAGCGTCTGGCGTGCGGCGGCCACCAGCGGCGGGGCGAGCCAGCGGCCCCGCTCGGGCTTGTGGAGCCGCAGATCGATCGTCCGCACCGTCGGCAGGCTCGCGCCGGGCACGCGGTCCTTGAGCTCCAGCCGCTGGTAGCGGCCCTGGTCGGCGTTGACCCGGCTCTCGATGGAGGGCGTCGCCGACGACAGCACCACCGGGAAATGGCCGAGATGGCCGCGCACCACCGCCATATCGCGGGCATGGTAGGGTACGCGGTCGTCCTGCTTGTAGGCCGGGTCGTGTTCCTCATCGACGACCGCGAGGGCGAGATCGCGGAACGGCAGGAACAGGGCGGAGCGGGCGCCGATGACGACCGAGACGTCCCCGGTCGCCACACCGCGCCAAACCCGGGCGCGCTGGATGGCGGGGACGGCCGAATGCCATTCCGCCGGCCGCGCCTCGAAGCGGCGCTCGAAGCGCTCGAGCACCGTGTGGGTGAGGGCGATCTCGGGCATCAGCACGAGCGCCTGGCGGCCCTGGCGCACCGCCTCCGCGACGCCTTCGAGAAAGACCTCCGTCTTGCCCGAGCCAGTGACGCCGTCGAGGAGAATCACCGCCGTGCTGCGGTCGTCCACCGCCTTGACGATCGCCTGCGCCGCCCGCGCCTGGTCGGGGGTGAGGTTGGGCACGTGGGCGTCGGGATCGGGCGGCGCCACGGCGGGCGGCGGCGGCATCGACACGAGACCGAGGGTGCCGGCCTCGACGAGCCCGTCGATCACGCCGGGGCTGACGCCGGCGGAGGCAGCGAGCGCCATCCGGCTCCAGGCGAGGCCGTCTTCGAGGAGCGCGAGGGCGCGGGCGCGGGCCGGCGTCATCCGCTCGGGCGGCGGGCCGATGCGGACGATGCCGGGACGCGCCGCCTCCGGCACCAGCGCCTCGCCCCGGCGCAACACCATCCTGAGCACCATGCCGCGCGGGGCGAGCGTCCAGCGCGCCACCCATTCGACGAAGCGGCGCAGCACGAGGCCGATCGGCGGGGCGTCGTAGATTGTGAGGACGGGCTTCAGCCGCGCGACCGGCCGATCCGCGTCGACGGGGTCGTCCCAGACCACGCCGACCATCTCGCGGGAGCCGAGCGAGACGGCGACGATCGTCCCCGGCGCGAGGGGCTCCTCCGCGACATAGGAATAGGCCGCGTCGATCGCGACCGGGACGAGGACTGAGACGACATGGGCCATCGCGCGGCGCGGCACCTTCTGGCGAGCGGAAGCCTCGTTACTTAAGCGAGGCGCGGCCCCGTTGCACGGGGGTTGCTGCGGCGCCGTCAAGCGGGTCTTTACCCGCAGCCGCCATGCTGGACCCCCACCGGCTTCGGGCCGGGCGCGGAAGACCGACGACCGGGAGACGGCGGACATGGCGGAAGAGACCAGCGACGACACGGCGCCGTTTCTCGCGGCCGCCCCCGATCTCGCGGCGGCGGTGTGCGCCTGGCTCGCCGCCCTCGGCGGCGAGCGGCGGCTGTCGGCGAACACGCTCGAAGCCTATGGCCGGGACATCCGCCAATGGCTCGCCTTCTCCAGCGAGCATCTCGGCGGCGCACCGACGCTCGCCGACATCGCCGATCTGCGGCCCGCGGACCTGCGCGCCTTCCTCGCCCGGCGGCGCCGCGACGGGGCCGGGGATCGCACGGCCGCCCGTGCACTCGCCGCGATTCGCTCCTTGAGCCGCCATCTCGAACGTCACCACGGCATCAACGGCGCGGCGATCCGGGCGCTCGCCGGGCCGCGCCTCAAGCCGGGCTTGCCGAAGCCGCTCAGCGTCGCCGACGCGGCCCGGGTGACCGACCTCGCCGGGGAGGATGCGGTCGAGCCGTGGATCGCCGCCCGCGACGCCGCCGTCATGCTGCTGCTCTATGGCGCCGGCCTGCGCATCGGCGAGGCGCTCGCCCTGACTGCCGACGACCTGCCCGCGGCTTCGGTTAAGACGCTGCGCGTCACCGGCAAGGGCGGCAAGACGCGGATCGTGCCGATCCTGCCCGTGGTCCTCGATGCCATCGCGGCCTATCGGCGACTGTGTCCCTATGGCGTGGGCGGGGACGAACCGATCTTCCGCGGCGCCAAGGGCGGCCCCCTGTCGCCGCGCATCGTGCAACTCGCGATGCAGCGGATGCGCGGCGCGCTCGGGCTTCCCGACACCGCGACGCCCCACGCGCTCCGGCATTCCTTCGCGACCCACCTGCTTTCGGCCGGCGGCGATCTGCGCACCATCCAAGAACTGCTCGGCCACGCCAGCCTGTCGACGACCCAGGTCTACACCGCCGTCGATCCGGCCCGCCTCCTCGAAGCCTACCACGCCGCCCACCCCCTCGCGGGCGGGCGGTGACGGGGCGGCGACCGCGAGTCGAACTCCGACAAAAGCGGCGGCGCGAAGGAGAGGAATTCGCCCGGCTTGCTGCGCTGGCACCAACACTCGAGCGCAGCAACGGGCCTTTTTTCTTACGATCGCTTCGCTTCGGCCCGTCTCGGCGGCACGGACCGCCTCTTATGTGTGCTTTCCACCGTCGGCGTCGCTCGCTAACCTCCTGATTGCGGCGAAAGACCGTGCCGGCGTCCCCTGCCGGGCCGACAACAAGCGATCACTCTTCCGGAAGCGAGCGACATGGCGATTCTGACGGCGCTGCACCACGTCACGTCCTACACGTACGACCGGCCGGTCGGCCTCGGGCCGCAGATCATCCGGCTGCGCCCCGCGCCTCATTGCCGAAGCCACATCCCGGCCTATTCGCTGAAGGTCACCCCGGCCGATCACTTCGTGAACTGGCAGCAGGACCCGTTCGGCAACTGGCTCGCCCGGTTCGTCTTCCCCGAGAAGACCACGCAGTTCCGCATCGAAGTCGATCTCATCGTCGAACACGCGGTGTTCAACCCGTTCGACTTCTTCCTGGAAGGCTATGCGGAGACGTTCCCCTTCACCTACGAGCCGGCGATCGCCAAGGAGCTCGCGCCCTATCTCGAAGTCGAGCCGGGCGGCGCCGCGCTCGACGCCTATGTCGCGTCGGTCTCCCGCGAGGCCCAGCCGACCGTGGATTTCCTGGTCGAGCTCAACCAGCGCCTCCAGGAGAAAATCCGCTATGTGATCCGCCTCGAACCCGGTGTGCAGGCGCCGGACGAGACGCTTTCGCTTGCGGCCGGTTCGTGCCGCGATTCCGGCTGGCTCCTCGTCCAGATTCTGCGCCGGCTCGGGCTCGCCGCTCGGTTCGTCTCCGGCTACCTGATCCAATTGAAGCCCGACCTCGCCGCCCTCGACGGCCCCTCGGGCACGGCGGTCGATTTCACCGACCTCCACGCCTGGGCCGAGGTCTATCTGCCGGGTGCCGGATGGGTCGGACTTGATCCCACCTCGGGCCTGTTCGCGGGGGAAGGGCACTTGCCGCTCGCCGCGACGCCGCATTATCGCTCGGCCGCGCCGCTGTCGGGTCTCGCCGATCCGGCCGAGGTCGAGTTCGATTTCGACATGCGGGTCACCCGCATCGCCGAGGCGCCGCGGGTAACGAAGCCGTTCTCGGACGACGCGTGGCGCGCCCTCGACGCCCTCGGCGAGCAGATCGACACCGATCTCTCCATGCGCGACGTCCGCCTCACCATGGGCGGCGAGCCGACCTTCGTCTCGATCGACGATTACCAATCGGCGGAATGGAACACGGCGGCGGTCGGCCCGACCAAGCGCCAGCGCGCCGACGATCTGATCCGCCGCCTGCGGGCGAGCTTCGCGCCGGGCGGCCTCCTGCATTACGGCCAGGGCAAGTGGTATCCGGGCGAGAGCCTGCCGCGCTGGACCTTCTCGCTGTTCTGGCGCAAGGACGGCCGACCGATCTGGCGCAATGTCGATCTCGCCGCGCGCGAGACCCCGAACCGGGCGCTGGCGCCGACCGACGCTCAGAAGGTGACCGAGCGGATCGCCGAACGGCTCGGCTTCCCGGCCGATTATGTCGTTCAGGCCTACGAGGACCCGGCGCACTGGATCCTCAAGGAGGCGGAGCTTCCCGCCAATGTCGACGCGCTCGATTCCCGACTCGAGAACGTCGAGGACCGCACCCGCATGGCCCGCACCTTCGAGCGCGGGCTCAACAAGCCGACCGGCTACGTGCTGCCGGTGCAGCGCTGGAACGCCGCCGCGGGGTCGGGCTGGGTCAGCGAGCGCTGGCAGTTCCGCCGCGGGAAGTTGTTCTTGGTGCCGGGCGATTCTCCGGTCGGCTTCCGCCTGCCGCTCGGCTCGCTGCCGTGGATTTCACCGGCTAACTATCCCTACATCATGCCCGCCGATCCCTTCGACACCTTCGATCCGCTGCCGGATCCGGAAGAGATCGCGCAGGCCTACGAGCGGACGGGCGTCGAGGCCCGCACGCCCGAGGTGCGCCAGCGCCTGACCTACGGGGCGAGCGTGCGCACCGCCATCACGGTTGAGCCGCGGGACGGCAAGCTCTGCGTGTTCATGCCGCCGGTCGGGCGGCTCGAGGATTATCTCGATCTCGTCGGCGCGATCGAGTCGGCGGCGACCGAGCTCGGCCTGCCGCTCCAGATCGAGGGCTATCCGCCGCCGCCCGATCCGCGCCTCAACGTCATCCGCGTCGCGCCCGATCCGGGCGTGATCGAGGTCAACGTCCACCCCGCCCGGAACTGGCGCGAGGCGGTCGAGATCACCAAGGTTCTCTACGAGGACGCGCGCCAGACCCGGCTCGGCACCGAGAAGTTCATGGTGGACGGCCGCCACACCGGCACCGGCGGCGGCAACCACGTCGTGATCGGCGGCGCGACGCCGACCGACAGTCCGTTTTTGCGCCGGCCGGACCTGCTCAAGAGCCTGGTGATCTATTGGCAGCGCCATCCGGCGCTCTCCTACCTGTTCTCCGGCCTCTTCATCGGCCCGACGAGCCAGGCCCCGCGTATCGACGAGGCGCGCAACGATTCCCTTTACGAGCTCGAGATCGCGCTCGCCAATGTGCCGCCGCCGGGTGTGGGCGTCCCCCCGCCGCCGTGGCTGGTCGACCGCCTGTTCCGCAACATCCTCACCGACGGGACGGGCAACACCCACCGCTCCGAGATCTGCATCGACAAGCTGTTCTCCCCCGACGGCCCGACTGGTCGGCTCGGCCTCGTCGAGTTCCGCTCGTTCGAGATGCCACCCGATGGGCGGATGAGCCTCGCCCAGCAGCTCCTGATCCGCGGCCTCATCGCCTGGTTCTGGGCCAGCCCGCAGAGCGGCCCTTTGGTGCGCTGGTCGACCGCGCTCGCGGACAAGTTCATGCTGCCGCACTTCGTCTGGGCCGATTTCCTCGACGTGCTCGGCGACCTCAACCGCGCCGGCTACGATTTCGACCCGGTCTGGTACGAGGCGCAGCGGGAATTCCGCTTCCCGTTCTATGGCGCGGTCGAGCATTCCGGCGTGCGGCTCGAACTGCGCCAGGCGCTGGAGCCGTGGCACGTGCTCGGCGAGGAGGGCGCAGTCGGCGGCACCGTGCGCTATGTCGATTCCTCGGTCGAGCGCCTGCAGGTGAAGGTCGACGGCTTCGTGCCGGAACGTCACGTGGTGACCTGTAACGGCCGGCGCGTGCCCCTGATCGGCGCCGGCACGTCGGGTTCGTTCGTCGGCGGGGTGCGTTTCAAGGCGTGGCAGCCGGCGTCCGGTCTGCACCCGACCATCCCCGTCCATGTGCCGCTCACCTTCGACATCCTCGATTCGTGGTCGGGGCGCTCGCTCGGCGGCTGCGTCTATCACGCCGCCCATCCCGGCGGCCGCAACTACGAGACCTTCCCCGTCAACGGCTACGAGGCGGAGGCGCGGCGTCTGGCGCGGTTCGAGGCGCACGGCCATACTGGCGGCTCCTGGGCGCCACTGCCCGAAGTTCCCTCCGCCGAATTCCCGGCGACCCTTGATCTTCGACGCCCGCCGGTGGTCTCTTGAGGGATCAAGGATCACCGCCGGCGGCTCGGCGGCCCTGGGGGGCAAGCTTTTTCCGAGCGGGGAGGGTGCGCCGGCAGGTTTAGGAGGCAGCGGTGACGGCATCGGTCCAGGCGACGCGGCGTGGGCGCGGCAAGGCTGCCGATTCGCTCGTCGCGTCCTATCGGCCGCTGCCGGGTGTCTACGACGAGATGACGGACGGCAACGGCCGTCTGCGTCCGCACTGGGAGCCGCTGATCGCCGCCTTCGACGGTCTCGGCGCGGCGGAATTGTCCCACCGCTTCGAGGTCGCCAACCGCTCCTTGCGCGACTCGGGCGTGTTCTACCGGGTCTATGACGAGACCGGCGGCGGCGAGCGGCCCTGGCCGCTCTCCCATGTGCCCCTCGTCATTCCCGCAAAGGAGTGGGAGGCGCTGTCTGCCGGCCTCGTCCAGCGCGCCCGCCTGCTCGAATCGGTGATGGCGGACGCCTACGGCCCGGCCTCGCTGGTGTCGTCCGGCGTGCTGCCCGCCGCCGCCATCGCCGGGAGCCCCGAATTCCTCCGCCCGCTCGTCGGCGTGAAGCCCGCGGGTGGCCGTCACCTGCGCCTCTATGCGGCCGATCTCGGCCGCGGGCCGGACGGGCGCTGGTGGGTCATCGGCGACCGCACCCAGGCGCCCTCCGGCGCGGGCTATGCGATTGAGAACCGGCTCGCCTTGTCGCGTGCCATGCCGGAGGTGTTCCGCACCCTCAAGGTCGAGCGCCTCGCCGCCTTCTTCCAAGCCTTCCGTTCTGGTCTCGTGGAACTCGCCGGCAAGGAAGAGGCCCGCCTCTGCCTGCTCACCCCGGGTCCCCTCAACGAGACCTATTTCGAGCACGCCTACCTCGCCCGCTATCTCGGCTTTCTCCTCGTCGAGGGCGCCGACCTGACGGTGCGCGACGGCGTCGTCTATGTGCGCACCATCTCCGGCCTCAAGCGCGCCGACGTGCTGCTGCGCCGGCTCGATTCCGATTTCGCCGATCCGCTCGAGCTCAATGACCGTTCGCGCATCGGCGTGCCGGGCCTCGTGCAGGCGGTGCGGCAGGGCTCGGTCGCGGTGGCGAACGCCCTCGGCTCCGGCCTCATCGAGGCGCGGGCGCTTATGAGTTTTCTGCCGGCCCTCGGCCGCGCCGTGCTCGGCGAGGACCTCGCGCTGCCGAACGTCGCGACCTGGTGGTGCGGCCAGCCGGCCGAGCGGGCGATCGTCGAGGAGGACCTCGGCGAGATGGCGATCGCGCCGGCATTCGGCGGGACCCTCGCCGGCCTTCTCCAGCGTCAGGCGGTCATCGGCTCCGACCTCGACGAGAAGGGCCGCGCGGCGCTCAAGGATCTCATCGGGCGGCGCGGCATCGACGTCGTCGGTCAGGAGATCGTCCGCCTCTCCACCATGCCGGTGTGGGCTAACGGCAAGCTTGAGCCGCGTCCGTTCGTGCTCCGCGTCTATGTCGCGGCGACGCCAGACGGCTGGACGGTCATGCCCGGCGGCTTCTGCCGCATCTCCCCGAAGAGCGACGCCCGTGCCGTCAATCTCCAGCAGGGCGGCACCTCCGCCGACGTCTGGGTGATCGCCGACGGGCCGGTGCGCGAGGCGAGCCTGTTGCCGTCGCCCGAGCGGGTCGCGGTGCGCCGCGCCTCGGGCACGCTGCCGAGCCGTGCGGCGGACAATTTGTTCTGGCTCGGGCGCTATCTCGAGCGCGCGGAGGCGACCCTCAGGCTCGTTCGCGGGGTGGTCTCGCGGCTCGGCGATCCGGCGACGGACGCCTCCCAGTCGGCGGCGCTGGCACTCCTCGAAGTGTGGGGCGCGGCGCCCATCGGCGCGGTCGGCAAGCCGGCCTTCGTCGCGCTCGGTGCCCTCGAACGGCGCGACCTCAACGGCGCCGTGCCGGCCCTCGTCACCGCCGCGCGCAACGCCGCCTCGGTGATCCGCGAACGCCTCTCGCCGGACGCCTGGCGCGCGCTGACCGATCTCGAAGTGCTGTTCGCGCCGCGCACGTCCGGCGGGCGCCTCAGCGAGGGCGACGCCTTCGAGCGCTCGAACGCGGCCTTGAAGTCGCTCGCCGCCTTCTCGGGCCTCGCCCAGGAGAACATGAACCGGCTCGCCGGATGGCGCTTTCTCGAACTCGGCCGGCGCCTCGAGCGGGCGCTCGCCACCGCCCGCTTCGTGCGCCAGTTCGGCCTGCCGGGCGCCCCCTCGCGCGGGCTCGATCTTCTCCTCGAACTCGCCGACAGCCAGATCACCTATCGCTCGCGCTATGTGGTGGCGGCGGCGCGGGTGCCGGTCGTCGATCTCGCCACCCTCGATCCCGACAATCCGCGCTCGATCGCCTTCCAGGTCGACGCGGTCGCGCGCCATCTGTCGGAATTGCCGGAGGGCGACGCCTTGCGCGAGCCGAGCCCGCCCTTGCGCATCGCGCTCCGCCTCCAGGCCGAATTGCGCACCGCGAGCGCCGAGGAGATCGACGCGGCCGAACTCTTGCGCATCGACGCGGCTTTGATGCGGCTCTCCAACGAGATCGCCCTGCGCTTCTTCACCCATCGCGGGGGACCCGGCGCGCCCCGCCACGTCACGAGCTGGGACAGCCTCGGATGATTTACGACATCCGCCACGTCACCACCTACGCCTATGCGGCGCCGGTGCCGTTCGCCCATCACGGGCTGCATCTCCTGCCGGTCGATCGCCCTGGCTTGAGGGTGCTCAAGGCGGACATCCGCATCGAGCCCCGCGTCACCGAGCGGCGCGACGGGCGCGACTTTTTCGGCAACGGCTTCTCGATCGTCGCCATCGACGAGCCGCACGACCGCCTCGTGGTGACGCTGACGGCGCGGGTCGAGCGCAATCCTCCGCCGGCCTCTCTTCTCGAACGGGCGGGTGACCTCGCCGAGGTTCGCGAGGACGCCGCCGCGAGCCTCGACCTCTCGGCCGCCTCGCCGGTCCATTTCCTGTTCGCGAGCCGGCGCGTGCCGCTCGATCCGCAGATCCGGGCCTACGCGGCGGAGAGTTTCCCGCCCGGACTGCCGGTGGCGGAAGGGGCGCTCCATCTCGCCCGCCGCATCAAGCGCGATTTCGTGTACGAGCCGGGCGCGACCGACGCCGACACGCCGCCCGCGGTCTCCTTCGCCATGCGGCGCGGCGTCTGCCAGGACTTCGCCCACGTGATGATCGCGGGGCTGCGCGGTCTCGGCCTGCCGGTCGCCTATGTCGGCGGCTATCTGCGCACCGTGCCGCCGCCGGGCCGGCCGCGCCTCCAGGGCGCCGACGCCACCCACGCCTGGGTCTCGGTCTGGTGCGGCGAGGCCGCCGGCTGGGTCGGCGTCGATCCGACCAACGGGGTCGCCGCGGGCGCCGACCATATCGAGCTCGCGATCGGGCGCGATTATGCCGACGTTGCCCCCATCGAAGGCGTCATCCTGACCTCCGGCGCCCAGCAACTCGGTGTCGCCGTGGACGTGATCCCGCTCACGGCCATCTGACGGCGTCGCGAAAGCGTCTCTAATCCTTCATTAACCATACCGAAATGGTGCGCCGCGATAGTGGGATCCGCACCGAGGCCTCGGTGATTCGCGCGCGGGTGCCGTCGGCGCCCGGCGCGCTGTGTTGGGAAGCGGGTTTGTGGAGTGCGGCGATCGCGATGCGTCGGCTATTGGTCCTCTGCACGGCGCTCATGACGTCGGCCTGCGGCTACGGCCCGGGCGCGCATCCCATGCTCATGGAGACCCAGGCGGTCGAGGTCGATGCCGCGAAGGCGATCGTGTTGCCGCCGCCCGGCGGTCCCCGCGTCATCTCGGTCATCCAGACGAACTACGACAACGCGCTGATGCAGCAGATCGTGCTCGGCGGCGACAGCCGGGCGATCGGTGAGAATGCCATCACGGTGCGGCTCTACGGCCCGGTCGGTGGCGTCACCGGCAACACCCTGTCCCAGGACCGCCCGACGCTGACCACCATCGGGCGCGAGATGGTGAAGGCGTTCCCGAGCGTCCGGATGCAGGTCTCGAGCTACTACACGCAGAATTTCTATGGTCCGTTCGGCTATGCGGTCGGCAAGACCGCGGGCGGAACCTGCCTCTACGGCTGGCAACTGATCGAGCCGCCGAAGAACCGGCTGCTCGAGCCGAGCTCGCTCGGCCGCGTCACCCTGCGCGTCCGTCTGTGCGAGACCGGAGCCACCGAGGAATCCCTGCTCGCCTACATGTACGGCCTGTCGGTCAACACCTACTTCGTCGCCCCGAACTGGAACCCTTACGGTCCGGTGCCGGCGGTGTCGGGGTCGCTCGGCGGCGTCGGTGCGCCGAGCCTGCCGGTGCCGCCCGGCTCGAACCCCTATTATTCCTCGGCCCCCGCCGATCCGCGCCTCGGCCGGGTGCTGCCGGCGGCGAGCCCGGCGCCGGCCAAGGGGAGCGTCCGCCGCTCCGCCGCGACGGGGGCTGCCGCTGCGCCCGCGGCCCCGGCCGGCCCACCGCCCGTTCTGCAGAACCCTTCGGTTCTTCCGGGTCTCGACAACGGCACGTCGTCCCCGGGGGGCTCGTCCTCGGCCCCGTCGTCCGGCACGTCTTCGGACGCGAACGGCACCGGCGGCGCGGCGATCCCGCAGCCGGCGGCGTCCTCCGGTGGGCCCGCGGTTGTCCCGTTGCCGTCTGGGACGACATCCGGTTCCGTCGACGGCCCGACGGGGACCGTCCGGGTCGTCGGTTCGTCCGCGACCGATGCCGTCTCCGCGACGAGCGCAGCGCCGAGCGTGACGGTGCCCTTGCCCGGACAGGCGGCGTCCCCATCGACGACGCAATGACGGAGCGGGCGATTGGCCATGGTGTCCCGCCGCGCTTCCGCCGCAGCATCGAGCCGGTATAGTCGCCTCGAGCCATCGCCGCGCCGGCGCGGGGCTTGGGCGGATGCGCGATATGGGGCGCGTGCCGTCTTCGCACCGGCATGCAGGCGGTGTAGGAGAGCGGCGGCCGCGGGGCCGGCTCGCATATGGGGAATGGCGATGGTGGTGGCGCTGGCATGACGCGCGCGAAGACGGCCAGGCGCCTCGTCCCGACGATCGGCTTCGCCCTGCGGCTCGGGGTGCGGACGGCGCTCGCCGGCGTCGCTGCCTTGTCCGTCACGGCCGCCGGTGCCCAGACGCCGTTTTCGATGACCGGGGGAGCCTCGGGCGGCAGCAGCGCCGCGCCGCCCGCCGACGCGCCGCCGGCTGCGACCGCCCCGGTCCCGCTCGCTCCGCTGTCCGCCGCGCCGGTCGCGACGCCCCCGGCGCTCGAGGTCCCGACCCCCGCACCGCTTCCGCGGGCGGGCGACGGTGGCGCGGGCGGCGCACTCCCCTTCTCCATGGGCGGGACCCAGCCGAGCCCGGCCCCCGGAGCCCCCGCGGGCGGCGGATCGGACGCCGGCCAAAGCGCCGCGCAGCCAGCCGCGGCGCCGGGGACGATGCCGCCGCCCGTCTCGTTCGGCGTCCCAGGTTCGCCTGCGCCGGTCGCCCCCGCGCCTGCCGTGTCCGCTTCGGACGCGCGCGCGGTTGCGCCACCCCGCGGGCAGCCGGGCGCGATCGCCCGCTATGTCCTGTCGCGCCCGGACACGCGACTGACCGGCGAGATCGATGCCGTCAGCAACGTCGTCTACATCTCAGAAGGGGAAGTCCGGCAGCAGGCGAGCTTCTGGATCGGCTTCAAGAACTCCGTGGTCGTGATGCCGGAATCCTCGCGGATGCGGGTCACCATCAACGGCCGGCCGGTGATGGAGGTGCCGATCCGCTCGGCCGACGCGCCGGAGCCGGTCCAGGTGCCGATCCCCCCGGGCGTGCTCAAGGTCGGCCCCAACGTGGTCCGCATCGAGAGCTCAATGCGCCACCGCGTCGATTGCTCGATCGGCGCGACCTACGAATTGTGGGCGGATCTCGACCCGGCGATGACGGGCATTTCGTTCGCCGAGGGCGAGCCGGCCGTCAACGGGCTCGCCGACCTGCCGTCGATCGGGATCGACGCGGTCGGGGCGACGCGCATCTTCGCGGTGCGCGCCGGCAACGACGATCCGGTCGCCATCGCCCGTCAACTCAAGGCGGTGCAGGCACTCAGTATCGCCGGTCGCTTCGATCACCCGGTCGTCGCGACGGTCGATTCTCTCGCCGACGTGAAGCCGGCACCCGGCGTCATGGCGCTCGTCGTCGGCACGGCGGCGGAGGTCGGGCAGGTCACCGACGTCGGCACCGCCACCGCCGCCACGCAGCCCGTCGCCGCCTTCCTCGACGACGGCGAGACAGGCGTACCGACGCTCGTCCTCTCGGGGCCCGCGAGCGCCGACGTCGATGCCGCGCTCGAGCGCCTCTCGGCGCTCGCCCGGCGCTCGACTGCACTCTATCGAACCGATGGCCAGGGGCCGTGGCGTGCGCCGGACGTGCCGATCTTCACCGGCGGGGAATCCCGCACCCTGCGCGAGCTCGGGGTGCCGACGTCGGAATTCTCCGGTCGGCACTTCAAGGTTCAGTTCGACGTCGGCCTGCCGCCGGATTTCTACGCCAATGCCTACGGCCATGCCGACCTGCGGCTCGATGCGGCCTACAGCCCCGAGGTGAAGCCGGGCTCGACGCTCACCGTCTACGTCAACGACCAGGTCGCCATCGTCTTCAACCTGACGGCGCCCCACGGCGACCTGCTCGATCAGCGCCTTATCCGGGTGCCGATGCAGAGCTTCCGGCCGGGCGCGAACACGATCCGCATCGAGGCGAACCTCAACACCGACAGCGACCAGCAATGCCTGCCGGGAACGACCTATAATGCCCAGGAGCGCTTCGTCCTCTTCAACACGTCGCGCGTCGTGTTGCCGGTCTATGCCCGCATCGGCATCCTGCCGAACCTCGCCGCGCTCGCGGCGAGCGCGTTCCCTTACGACCTCGACAACGATCAGCCGCTGCCGGTGTACGTGCCCGGTGGCCGGTCGGCCTCGGGGGCGGCGTCGACGCTGCTCGCGCGGCTCGCGGTGAGCCGCGGTCAGTCGCTGCCGATCGCCGCCGCCTCGGCCGCCGCGCAATTCGAGCGGCGCTCGGCCCTGATCGTCTCGGCCGCGCCCGACATCGACGGCAGCCTGCTGCGCCGGTCGGGTCTGACGAGCCTTAACAACGCCACCTGGATCAACGTGCAGCCGAAGGTCGGTGATGCGCCGGGCATCACCCGCGATTCCTACGAGGATGTCCTCCAGCAGGTGCTGGGGCGGCGCCAGGAGGGTGAACAAAGGCAGCCTCAGGCGGTAGCGGCGGCGCCACCCGACGCCACGGCCCAGGACGACACCCGGGAGATCTACCAGCGCTGGCGCGACGAGACGTCGGGCTCCGTTGGCCTCGGGCGCGTGCTGCAGACGATCGTCGGCTGGACGCAGCACCAGTTCGGCCTCAGCGTCGACATGTTCGATCTCGGCTTCAACGTCGATCCGACGATCGTGTTGCCGCAGGACACGCTCGCCGTCATCGCCCAAAGCACGGTGCCGAACACGAGCCACGCCGCCTGGACGCTCGTCACCGCGCCGACCGACGCGGCGCTCGCCGCCGGCGTCGAAGGACTGACCGCGCCGCAGACGTGGCGGACCCTGACCGGTCGCGTCGATGCCTACCAGCGCAGCGCCGGCACGATCGTGAGCTTCGCCACGACGAACGTCCAATATTTCGAGACGGTGCCGTTCTCGCTGAACAATGCGCGCCTCATCGCGGCCAACTGGTTCTCGATGAACATCGTCGCCTATGCCGCCTTCCTGTTCTTCGCCACGAGCCTGCTCGGCGCCCTGACCTGGCTGATGATCGTGTTCACGCGGGAGGATCACCGGTGAGGGCCGCGGGCGCCATCGGTCGCCGGATCGCGACCTGCGCCGTCACGGTTGCGGCGTGGACGGCGTTCGCCGTCGTCACGGCAACCGCCGGCGTCTCCGCGCCCGCCCCGGTAAGCCAGGCGCCCGTTCCGGGCGTCGGTCGTTCGGCCGGGCAATTTCCTGCGGCCTCGCCGCTTCCGGCGCAGGGTGCCTCGCCGAAAGCCGGCCCGTCGGCGCTCGGGCCGACATGGGTCCTGCCGGCGCCGGTCTGGGCGGCGTGGCGCCAAGCTTTTCTCGATCCGTCCGGCCGTGTGGTCGATACGGCGAACGGCGGCATCTCCCACAGCGAGGGCCAGGGCTACGGCCTCCTGCTCGCCGTCTACGCCCAGGATCGGGCCTCCTTCGACCAGATCTGGACGTTCACCTTCACCGAACTCCTGATCCGCGACGACGGCTTGCCGGCCTGGAAATGGGTGCCGAACCGGACGCCCCACGTCGCCGACATCAACAACGCGACGGACGGCGATCTCCTGATCGCCTGGGCCCTCGCCGAGGCCGGCGATCTCTGGCACGACCCGCGTTATCTCGATGCGGCGCGCCAGATGGCGCGGGCGATCTGGAAGGTCGACGTGCGCGCCTTCGACGGCCGCAACATCCTCGTTCCCGGGGCGACGGGCTTCGATCACACCGCGACCGGCGGCGGCATCGTGATCAATCCGTCCTATTGGGTGTTCGAGGCGTTCGAGAAGCTCGCCCTCATCGAACCGTCCTTGGACTGGAAAAGCCTTGAAGCGAGCGGGCTCGATCTCATCCAGCGCGCCCGGTTCGGTTCCTTCCAACTCACCAGCGACTGGGTGTCCATTTCGTCCGAGGGCGAACTCAGCCCCGCGAAGGGGTTCGAACCGCTGTTCGGTTACAATTCATTAAGGATACCTCTTTACCTTTTGGCGGCGGGTCATGCGGATCGTGAGCGCCTCCGGCCGATCTTCCAGGCTTGGACGCGAAACGGCGGGGATCGACCTTTGATCGTCGATGTCGACACGAGCACCATCGTGGCGGAGCTGTCGGAGCCGGGCTACCGGATCCAGACGGCGCTGTTGGCGTGCGCGCTGAACGATCGGCCGATCCCCTCGGATCTCCGGCAATTTCAGCCGACCTCCTATTTCGCCTCGACCCTGCACCTTCTGGCCATGACGACGATCGCCAGACGGTATCCCCAATGCTTGTGAGAACCGGCCTTTCGCTTCTGGCGGTGGGGGCGGTCGCGGCAACCGCCATCGCCGGGACCAGCCTGACGGGTGGCACTGCGCCGGCCGACTTGGTGCAGAGCGACGCCCCGAGCGGCGGCGGCGACGGGCTCGATCTGCGGCCGCGGATCGCCCAGGCGGACACGACGCCCGCGCCGACGCCGATCCAGACCGTTCCGGCGGCGTCTCCGGCTGAGCCGAACCCGGCCCAGCCCGCCGCGGCGCAGCCCGGCACGACGCCGGCCGATGCGACCGGCGCCGAAGCCCCGGCCGCGCCGGGCGACGCCCAGCCCCAGGTCGACGAATCCGCGCTGCGCTATTTCGCGCGCCAGGGCGACCTCGATCGCGTCGAGGCGGAAATCCGGCGGCTGAAGACGCTCTATCCGAACTGGCAGCCGCCGGTCGATCTGCTCGATCCCCGCGCCGCCGGCGGCAGCCAGCGCAACGAATTGCAACCGATCTGGGACCTCTACGGGGCCGGCCGCTACAGCGAAGCGCGCCAGGCGCTCGCCAAGCTTCAGGCGTCGCGTCAGAACTGGAAGCCGCCGGCCGACCTCGTCGCCGCGCTCGATCAGGGCGAGGCGCGCCAGCGCCTCATCAACGCCTCCGACAACAAGCAGTGGAACTCGGTTCTCGAAATCGCGACGCAGAACCAGAGCCTGCTCGTCTGCTCCAACGTTGACGTTCTCTGGCGCGTCGCCCACGCCTTCCTGGAGACCGGCAAGACCGACCGCACCCGGGACGTCTACGCCTACATCCTGCAGAACTGCACCAACCCGCAGGAGCGGGCGGCGACCATGCAGAAGGCGGTGGCCGATCTGCCGCCGGACGAGGCGAACGCCCTGATGCGCTATGCGCGCACCAACGCGGACGGCCGCCCGGAATTCTCCTCCGCCAGGCTCAGCCTGTTGCGCGCACAGATCGGCCTCGCCAGCAAGGACCCTTCGGTCGCCGTGACGCCGGACGACCTCGCGGCCCTCGCCGCCGCCGCGGCGGCGGCGAAGACGCCGGACGATCCGATCCTGCTCGGCTTCTATTATTACAGCCACAAGGATCCGACCCAGGCGATCCAATGGTTCAAGACGGCGCTCGACCGCAAGGGCGGCGCCAAGGCGGCCGAGGGCTACATCCTCTCCCTGCGGGCCGCCGGGAACGACCTCGCCGCCGTCCCCGCCGCTTACGAATGGCGCACGGCGGGGACCAGCAACATGGCGCTCTATCTGTCGCTGGTTGGCGGGCTGATCTCCGCACCGAAGGCGCCGGGCATCGATCAGACGGTGGTCAGCCAATATGCGCCGGTCGTCCTCCAGACGAAGTCGGCCTACGGCGCGCTTTCGCTCGGCTGGTACGCGGCGAACCATGCCCAGCCGGCGGCGGCGGCCGAGTGGTTCCAGACGTCGCTCGATTATGAGCCGTCCGAAGCGGCGGCCTATGGGCTCGGCCTCGCCATGCGCGCGCTCAAGAACGAGGCGGGGCTTCAGGCGGTCGTCGCGCGCTGGACCCCGAACTTCCCGCGCCTGCCGCAGCTTCTGCGCGGCCAGGCCGGCGGCCCCCCGCCGCGGCCGGACCCGCAAGTCCGGGCGGCGCGGCCCCCGCGGCGGCTCCGGTGACGCCGACGGTGCCGGCTGCGACCTCGGCTGCGTCCCCCACGGACCTGACGGCGCCCGTTCCCGTAGCCGTCGGCTCGTCTGCCGCCCGTGCCGTTCGCGCCGGCGGCGGTTCGAGCGGAGGCGGTGGTTCGGGCGGTGGCGGCGGGCCATCGGCCGGATGCGCCAACGACATCAACGTCTCGGGCCTGTCGCCGAGCGCCGCGATCAGCCGCGGCTGGTGTCTGATGGACCGCCACCGGCCGATGGAGGCGGTCAAGGCGTTTGACGTCGCCATCGCCAAGACCGCGCCGACGAGCAAGGCCGCGAGCGAAGCCGCCTACGGCAAGTCGCTCGCGTATCTGCGCGCCGGCCTCACGGACCAGGCGGCGGTCGCCGCGGCGCAAGCGCCGCAGACCGAGACCCGCAAGATCGACCTCGCGGTGCAACTCCTCACCCAGCGTGCGCTCGCCGCCTATGCGTCGGGCCGCTATGTCGAGGCGATCCTCGCCATCGATCAGCGCAGCCAGATCGCGCCGGAGACCCGCGACCTGATGCTGATGCGCGGGTGGAGCTATTACAATCTGAACGACTACATCACCGCCAAGCGCATCTTCACCGCCGTCGATCAGGCGACCTCGACGGCCGACAGCCGCAAGGCGCTGGCGGCCGTGCGCGAGGCGATGGCGCCGCGCACCATGCGCAACTGAGGCGCCGCCGCCGCGGCGTCAGCGATGGCGGGCGGCAGCCGCGAGCGCGTCCGACGCGATGCTCTGGCCGCCTCGGAAACCCTTCTCGGTGGAAAATTGAGCCGGCTCAGGGTCGCGCGGCGTCGGCGACGACCGCCCCGTTCGCGGCCGGGCTGCGCGGCGCGGCCTGCCAATCGGCGACCTCGGCATCGATGCGGGCGCGCTCGGCAGGCGCCAGCCCGGCGCCGACCTCGGCGGCCTTGTTCGCCGCCTTGGCGTCGCCGGTGCGGGCGGCGATCGCAAACCAGCGATAGGCGGCCGCGGGGTCCTTCTGGGTGCCGAGGCCCTTGAGATAAAGGACGGCGAGGTTGAACTCGCTGTCGACGAGGCCGTATTCCGCAGCCTTCTCGAACCAGTTGATCGCGAGCGCCGGATCGCGCGGGCCGCCCGCGCCTTCGAACGCCATGACGGCGAGGTTGTGCATCGCCATCACGTTGCCCGCCGCGGCAGCTTCTTCATAGAGCGCCCGCGCACGGTCCGGATTGGCGGCGACGCCCTCGCCGCGCTCGAGACGGCTCGCCAGATGGAAGAGCGCCTGCGGGTCGGTGGCCGATTCACGCGGGGCCGCGCCGAGCGAACCCGTCGCGACCGGGTCTGATACCGGCGCGCTCGCCGGCTCGGCGACGGCAGCGATTGCGGTGTCGACCTTGGCGTTGGAGAGGATCGGCAGCTTGGCGAGCGAGGTATAGGCGCCGAGGGAAAGGCCCGTGAACAACAGCACGAAGACGGCCGCCTCGCTGCGCGAAAGCGACCAGACGCCGAGACTGCCGGTGAGCGAGCGGCGGGCGAGGGGGCGTGCGCCCTCCGGGGGCGGCGCGGCGCGGCGCACCGTCCCGATCAGGCGGGCGATCCGCGCCTGCTCGAGCGAGGGTGCGCCATTGTCGGACATGGGCGCGGTCCCGGCCTCGAGCCCGAAGGGAGAGAGCGGCGCGGGCGCGACGACCGGCTCGGCCGGAGCGGCCGCAGCCAGCGGGACTTCAGCCGGCGCGGCCTCGGCTGAAGGGACAGGGGCGCCGGAAGCCTGGATCACCTGCGCCTCGATAGGCGCCATCTTCGCCGGAGCATGCTCGAGCGACGGCGCGTGCGCCGCCTCCGGCGACTCCATCCTTGCGGCGGGGGCGACGGTGGCTGTCTCCGTGGACGCCTCGGCCGGGCTCGCGTCCCGCGTCGCCGCGAAATGCGCGCCGAGGGTTCGCAGCGCGGCCGCCATCGCCGCGTGACGCTCCACAAGCGGGGGGCGGTCGTCCGTGGCGGGCTCGGGCTTCTTCGCGGTCACCGCGGCGGGGGCGCGGACGGGTGGTGTCCGCGGCGTCAGGCGATCAGGGTCCATCGCCTCGACGGCGGTCTTCAGGCCGGCGATGTCGTGCGAGATCCGGTTGGTGACCCGTTCGACGGTATGGGTCGTCTGGTGCGAGGCTTCCGCGACGGCGACGAGCGCGGAGGCGACGTTGGCGAGACGGTCGTCGAGCTTGGACAGATCTGGCTGTTCGGCCACCGCGGCGATGCGGGCTTCAAGGGACGTTTGCCGTTCGGCGAGGCGGGAGACCTCGTGGCGCAACGCCGTCCCGAGGGCTGCGAAGGCAGCTTCGTCGCCGGACCGCACGGGCGCCCCGGCCGAACGGTCGCCGGAGGCTGTGGACGGGGTGCCTGAGCCTGAGGCTGGCGGGGCGGCTCGGGCGCTCGAGGGACGGGCGGTCGGGAAGGGGCGGGGGCGGGAGGCGCCGGTCTCGGTTGCCCGCTTCACAGCCGCGTCGAGCGCGCGCGCGAAGATCGCATCGGCGGCACGCAGGTCGCTCCGCGCGGTCGCAGGTGCCGATGCTTTCTCGGCGGTGGCTGCATCGGCCTGGCGGCGGCGTTCCAGGGCGACGAAGGGATCGTCGTCCGGCCGGCCCGTGGCCGTGCGATCGTCGGGTCGTTGGCGTTGTGGCGCAGTGCCGACCATGTCCGACCTCGGTGAGCCGTGGCAACTCGCGAGGCGCCTCTGGAGGGGTGCCTGCCTGCGAGCGGGCGCGCGGCGCGCGCGCCTTTTTACGGGACTCATTAACGGTTGATATGGTTAACACCGGCTTAATGAGTCGCGAGGCGCAGTGCCCGCTTTTCCTGGGGATAGTGGCAATCTGGAACTGCCGCTTACGTTCGGGTAAGCTCCCTTTTCGCGGGGGCAGACGGGTCTGAGGTGCGGCGGTGCGCCGGAGTGCGGTGATGGACGAGTTCGATCTCGATGGCGTGGGCGAGACCCGCGACGAAGCCGAATCGCGCGGTCAAGCGACCTGGACGATCGGCGAGCTCGCCCGCGAGTTCGACGTGACGCTGCGCACCCTGCGCTTCTACGAGGACAAGGGGCTCGTCAGTCCGCGGCGCGAGGGCAGCGCCCGGGTCTATGGGCGCCGCGACCGGGCGCGGCTCAAGCTCGTCCTGATGGGAAAGCGGGTCGGCCTGTCGCTCTCGGAAATCCGCGAAATGCTCGATCTCTACGATCTGCGCGACGGTCAAGTCGGCCAGATGCGTGCCGCCGTGGAGCGCTTCAATGCGCAGATCGCGATCCTCGAGCGCCAACGCCGCGATATCGAGCAAGCCCTCGACGATTTGAAGCGCACGGTGTCCCTGGTTTCGGGCATGCTCCGCCATCGGGAAGCCCGCGAGGACTAAATGGACAGCCGACAGGAACGCAGCCTCGGCGGCTCGGTTGAGGGCGTCTGGGGCGGCGTGATATGGCTCGGCGGCCGCCCGCAGCCGCGGGCCGGAGACGTTGCCAGGGCCGGAGAGCAGTGATGAGATTTCTTCTGGTGGCCGCCGCGGCCCTGGTTCTGATGTCGGCCCCGAGCGCCTCGGCGCAAAATTCCCCGCTGCGCAAGGGCGAGGAGAAGGGGCCGATCGAGCTCGTCTTCACCCAGCAGGCCTCGAGCATGAAGTTCGACGGCAAGACGCTGACCCTCGAGGGCGTCGCGCCGTCGACCTCCTTCTATGCCGACCGGCCCCAGCAGACGACCGGCTATCTGACGACGGCCCAGTTCGTGAAGCTTTGGACCGCGTCCCAGGACAGCTTCAAGAACGATCCGCCCAATGCGGCGCTGTCGTTCGTCGGGGACAAGGATGCCGAACCCGTCGTCGTCGAACTGATGAACGTCTCGGGCTCCGGCGACACGCTCTCCTATTCGGTGAACGTGCTCGAGGGGAAGCTCCCGGACAGCGCCGGGGCGGTGAACCTCGTCATCGACCCCTGGGTATGGCAGCCGGCCTCGTGGGGCAACGGTCCGTTCCTCAACTGCACCTACAGTTGGTATTGGCGCACCCGGATCTGCCGCGGCGCCTGGTGACGCGCGGTCGCGACTCGCCCGGCATCCCGGCCGCTCCGCGGTCTCGATCGCTGGCTGTCGTCGGAGCTGGTGCCGGCGCCGCACGAGCCCTTTCCTGATCATTTTGCGGGCAGCATTTTTGCATGCCTGATATGCGTGCACGTCGTGTCGCGCTGCGTTTGGCATGCGCGGGGCGCCTCCGCAATCCAGCAAAAGTAGACAAAGTCGTTCACATTCAGTCATTTGCGGGTGTTGCGTGTGGAGGATGGCGGTGTGTCCTCAGGCGTGTATTGCTGCACTGCACAATGTAAATGCCGAATTCTCGCCACGAAGTGGCCTTGACCGTGCTGCACTGCGCTGGCATCTAAAGATCGTGAACAGGGCGCTTCGCCGTGTTCGCAGCCCTCCTTGGGCGTTTCCTCCCTAGACTTGGGCCGCAGCGCTTCCGCGCGCGGCCCTTTTTCTTTTGCGCTATCGCGCCGGCTCGCTGGCGCGACTCCGTGCATGCTGGTCGCCACGGCGGCCCCGCCCCCTCTCGGACACGTCATGCGTTCCCTCTGCCGAGAGCCGCGCTGCTCGTACCGGAGCTATGCGGGTGTGGGATGGCTGGCATGCCGCACCGCACGCGACTTTCCCTTGACGTGCTGCACTGCGAATGGCACTGTTGCATTGCGAAAGGGCGCTCGGCGTCCTTCCGCTGCCCTTCTTGGGCGTTTCCTCCCTAGACTTGGGCCGCAGCGCTTCCGCGCGCGGCCCTTTTTCTTTTCTGAATCAATGTTCCACGGGAGCGCGTCTCGGAGGCTCTTCCGGACGCCCGCTTGGTGGTGGTGGCAGCTCGCATCTTTCGCGACGCGGTAGAGCGATCTTAACGCCGATCCGGCTTGAGAGGCTTGCGCCGGCCGTGCCTGCATGTTCGCGGCCAGCTTCGCCGGCCCCATTTGTCCTATCGCGCTGCAATGTCCGACATCGCAGGTGCGAAGGGGCGCGTCCTCCCAAGCCTCAGCCGTCCCACTGCGGGGAGCGGCTTTTCTCTTTCAGGCGTCCTCCCACAGCGGGTTTGCCCGCTCATCTCGATGACGCGGTGTGGGGCAAAATGGTGGGGGGCTGGCTCGGCTCGCCTACTCAGCGGCGAGGGCGGCGGGCCCGAACCCGCTCGCCGCGAACTCCATCAGGATCGCATTGAACCGCGCGATCTGGCCGGCGAGGGCGGCAAAACCCGCATTCCGCTCGAACTTGCGCTCGTTCATGTAGAGGCCGCGATTGACCTCGATCTGCAAGGCGTGAACGCCTGCGTCCGGCCGGCCATAATGTTCGGTGATGAAGCCTCCGGCATAGGGCCGGTTGCGGCTCACCGTGAAGCCGATATCCTCGAACGCCGACGCGGCCGCGTCGGACAGCGCGCGGTCGCAACTCGTGCCGTGGCGGTCGCCGATCACGATGTCCGGCCGAACCCGGGAATCCTGCCCGCGCACCGACGACGGCATCGAATGGCAATCGATCAGGATCGCCCGCCCGAACCGCAACTGGGTGAGGTTGATGCGCCGTTGCAGCTCCGCGTGGAACGGCTTGTAGAGGCTCTCGACGCGCTCCAGCACCTCGCTCACCTCGAGCGGCGCGGCGTAGATCTCCTCCTGGTCGGCGACGATGCGCGCGACCGTGCCGAGCCCGCTGGCGACGCGCAGGGAGCGCGCGTTCACATAAGGTGGCAGCTTCTCGCGAAACATCCGCTGGTCGAGTTCGTAGGGCTCGCGGTTGACGTCCAGGAAAGCGCGCGGAAAGTGCGCGCGCAGGAGCGGCGCGCCGCTCTCGGGGGCGGAGCGGAACAGTTCGTCGACGAAAGAATCTTCGGAGCGGCGGATGTTCGTGTGGTCGAGCCGCGAGGCGGCGAGGAACGAGGCCGGATAGGCGCATCCGGAATGCGGCGAGCAATAGACGAACGGAACCCGCTGGATCGCGGGTTCGATCACGTCGAAGGCCGGGTGCTCGCGGTAGTTTTGAACGATTTTCACGATCGATGCTGCGCACGCTTCTCAGTCGCCTCGCCATTGTTGCGGCAAGGTCGGCCTTGTTGTCCACCGCGAACGACGCTGAGGCGTCTCACGAACGCGTCGCCCCGGTTCCCGCTGATCCGACGCCCCGCCGGGCGGAGCTTTTCCTTGTTTTCACCCGATCTTTACCGGGCTTGCGCCACAGATGAGGGGACCGTTCCGATATCGCGGCTCTACGCCGGACCGCCGAGGCGCTTCCCGCCGGCGCGAGGCCGGGGAGAGGGGCCGCCTGCAACAGAGACAGACTGGACGATGGTAACGAGGCCACTCGAGAACGCCATGTCGCGAATCCTGCTTGCCGAGGATGATTCGGACATGCGCCGCTTCCTCGCCAAGGCGCTGGAAAAGGCCGGCTATGACGTCGTCTCCTTCGACAACGGGCTGTCGGCCTACGAGCGGCTGCGCGAGGAACCGTTCTCGCTGCTCCTCACCGACATCGTGATGCCGGAGATGGACGGCATCGAACTCGCCCGCCGCGCCACCCGCCTCGATCCCGATCTCAAGGTGATGTTCATCACCGGCTTCGCCGCGGTCGCGCTCAATCCGGATTCGCAGGCGCCGAAGGATGCCAAGATCCTGTCGAAGCCGTTCCACCTGCGCGAACTCGTGCGGGAAGTGGAGCGCCTGCTCGCGGCGTAAGCCGCTATCCACAGGGGCGGGGCCTGCGGCTCTTTCCTGATCGCGCGGCGTTGACAGGGGCGGTCCGCCTGCGCATAACACGCGCCGCAGACGCCGGGGCCGTGCAAACGCCCGCGTCGCCACGATCCGATCCGGCCCGTCCGGATTGCGGGACGGCATCCGGAGGGGTGCCCGAGTGGTTAAAGGGGACGGACTGTAAATCCGTTGCGTAAGCTACGTTGGTTCGAATCCAACCCCCTCCACCATGTCGTCCTGACCGATCGCGTGATGGACCGCGCAGCGGCTCGCTCGAGCCCTGAAGACGCGGTCGAGGCCCGGCGCACGCGCCGGTGCGATACGATGGCCACCCGACGCGTCGAGGTCGGTCTCCTCGTCGCAGGATGGCTTCGAAGACGCCGCCGGTCGGCGCGCGGGTGTAGCTCAATGGTAGAGCAACAGCCTTCCAAGCTGATGACGAGGGTTCGATTCCCTTCACCCGCTCCAGACCGCTCTTCTTCGCCGCCCCCCCGAATTTCCCGGCCTTAACGCGCACTTCTTGCGTCCCTTGTGACCGCCCTGCGCGGATCGCGCCGATTCGCACTTGAAGAAGCGGCGAAAGGGCCGTAAACGACCGCCGGTTTTCAGGCAGACGCCAGCACGTCAGGGACGCGACCATGGCCAAAGAGAAATTTTCGCGGACGAAGCCGCACTGCAACATCGGCACGATCGGTCACGTTGACCACGGGAAGACGTCGCTGACTGCGGCGATCACGAAGGTTCTGGCGAAGACCGGCGGCGCGACGTTCAAGGCGTACGACCAGATCGACGCGGCGCCGGAAGAGAAGGCGCGCGGCATCACGATCTCGACGGCGCACGTCGAGTACGAGACGGCGAACCGTCACTATGCGCACGTCGACTGCCCGGGCCACGCCGACTACGTGAAGAACATGATCACGGGCGCGGCGCAGATGGACGGCGCGATCCTGGTTGTTTCGGCCGCCGACGGCCCGATGCCGCAGACCCGCGAGCACATCCTGCTCGCCCGTCAGGTCGGCGTTCCGGCGATCGTCGTGTTCCTGAACAAGTGCGACATGGTCGACGATCCGGAGCTTCTGGAGCTCGTCGAGCTCGAGGTTCGTGAGCTTCTGTCGTCGTACGACTTCCCCGGCGACGACATCCCGATCGTGAAGGGCTCGGCGCTGGTTGCGCTCGAGGACGGCGATCCGGTGCTCGGCGAGCAGGCGATCCTGGAGCTGATGACCCAGGTCGACGCCTACATCCCGCAGCCGGAGCGTCCGATCGATCAGCCGTTCCTGATGCCGATCGAAGACGTGTTCTCGATCTCGGGCCGCGGCACGGTGGTGACGGGTCGCGTCGAGCGCGGCATCGTGAAGGTGGGCGAGGAAGTCGAGATCATCGGCATCCGCGCGACGCAGAAGACGACGATCACGGGCGTCGAGATGTTCCGCAAGCTGCTCGATCAGGGCCAGGCGGGCGACAATATCGGCGCGCTCTTGCGCGGCACCAAGCGCGAGGACGTCGAGCGCGGTCAGGTCCTGTGCAAGCCGGGCACCGTGACGCCGCACACCACGTTCGTGGCGGAAGCCTACATCCTGACCAAGGAAGAAGGCGGACGTCACACCCCGTTCTTCACCAACTACCGTCCGCAGTTCTACTTCCGCACGACGGACGTGACGGGCATCGTGACGCTGCCGGAAGGCACCGAAATGGTGATGCCGGGCGACAACGTGCAGGTCACGGTGAAGCTGATCGTGCCGATCGCGATGGAAGAGAAGCTGCGCTTCGCCATCCGTGAAGGCGGCCGCACCGTCGGCGCCGGCGTCGTCGCCAAGATCATCGAGTGATCTGAGCCCGTCCGATTCCCGCGAATCGGACGGCTCTCGATCCCGCTTCGGCGGAACGCCGTCCTGTTCCGGGACGGCCGCGGCGGAAAATTCGTCGTTGAAAGTTTCGGGACGACGGCTTGAACCCGCCGTCCCGCTCTGGCGCCCCGGCGCGAGTTCGTGTAACGAATGCGCGCCGTGCCGACGGAGGGGTGTAGCTCAGTTGGTAGAGCAGCGGTCTCCAAAACCGCAGGTCGTGGGTTCGAGTCCCTCCGCCCCTGCCATTTCCGTCCACGGCATCAACACATTGAGCGGGATGCGCTCGGCATCGCTCGGACCCTCCGAGGCGCGTGTCGTGCGCATTTTTTTATGAACAGCCTCTTGCGATGACGGGTCGGTGGCGTTAATTAGTGCGCTCCGGTCGGGCGAGTAGCGTTGCTACTTGCCCCTCTGTCGTGCGCGGCATGAACCTTCACGGTTCGCCGTCTGTGCGGCGGGTGGGTCCGCGGTCGGTGACAAATCGATCGCACCAGCAGGGCGCCGGCGAAAAGCCTACCAAACGCGAGCAGGCCAGAGTCTATGGCGAAATCCAATCCATTCGTGTTCCTCCAGCAGGTCCGCTCGGAGGCTGCGAAGGTTGCGTGGCCGACCCGCCGCGAGACCGCGATCACGACTCTGATGGTGTTCGTCATGGTCGCGATCGCTGCCGTGTTCTTCCTGATTGCCGACCAACTGATGAGCTTCGGCGTGAGCTGGCTCATCGGCATGGCGCGCTGATCGCGGCTTTCCAGGGGAGCGGACGCGTCATGACGAAGCGCTGGTACATCGTTCACGCTTATTCGAACTTCGAGAAGAAGGTCGCCGAGTCGATCCGCGAGCAGGCTGCTCAGCGCGGGCTCGAGCACCTCTTCGAGCAGATCCTCGTGCCGACCGAGAAGGTCGTCGAGGTGCGCCGCGGCCGCAAGGTCGATGCCGAGCGCAAGTTCTTCCCCGGCTATGTCCTCGTGAAGATGGACATGACGGACAACGCCTATCATCTCATCAAGAACACCCCGAAGGTGACCGGGTTCCTCGGTTCCGATAACCGGCCGATGCCGATCGCGGAATCCGAGGCGATGCGCATTCTGCAGCAGGTGCAGGAAGGCGTCGATCGCCCGAAGCCCTCGATCTCGTTCGAGGTCGGCGAGCAGGTGCGTGTGTCCGACGGCCCGTTCGCCTCGTTCTCGGGGCATGTCGAGGAAGTCGACGAGGAGCGCGCGCGCCTCAAGGTCGCGGTGTCGATCTTCGGGCGTCCGACGCCGGTCGAACTCGAATACGGCCAGGTCGAAAAGGTCGCGTGATCGTCCGATCGAGCGCGCCGCCCGCGAGGGAGGCGCGTTCTCGGGCGTCGTGCCGTTCGACCGAGACGTGAATTCCGACCCGCGCGCGTCGCGGTGCGGTGCAAGCGAGGCGGGAGGCCCAAAGGATGCTGTCGCCGGCATTCGCGGTCCGCACCGCCTCGGTTCCCTGACCGGCTGGGCCTTCGGGTCCGCTCGGTCGTCGATGCCGGGGCGCGAGCGCCGGCAACGGGAGTAGAGAGACAATGGCGAAGAAAATTGACGGCTACATCAAGCTGCAGGTGAAGGCGGGCTCCGCTGCCCCGTCTCCCCCGATCGGCCCCGCGCTCGGTCAGCGCGGCCTGAACATCATGATGTTCTGCAAGGAGTTCAACGCTCGCACGCAGGACCTCGAGAAGGGCCAGCCCTGCCCGGTCGTGATCACCTATTTCTCGGACAAGTCCTTCACGTTCGAGATCAAGACCGCCCCGGTCAGCCACTTCCTCAAGCAGGCGGCCGGCATCGGCTCGGGTTCCAAGACCCCGGGCAAGGGCGGCTTCGTCGGCAAGGTGACGAAGGCGCAGGTGCGCGAGATCGCCGAGAAGAAGATGAAGGACCTCAACGCCACCGACATCGAGGCGGCGGCGAGCATGATCGAAGGTTCCGCCCGCTCCATGGGCCTCGAGGTGGTGGGCTGATCCGATGACGAAAGTTGCCAAGCGCATCCGCGCGACCCGTGAAGGCGTCGACCGCACGAAGCTCTATTCCCTCGACGAGGCGATCGGCCTCGTGAAGGAGCGGGCGACCGCGAAGTTCGACGAGACCGTCGAGGTCGCGATCAATCTCGGCGTCGATCCGCGCCACGCCGACCAGATGGTCCGCGGCGTCTGCATCCTGCCGAACGGCACCGGCCGCACCGTGCGCGTCGCCGTGTTCGCCCGTGGCGACAAGGCCGACGAAGCGCGCGCCGCCGGCGCCGACATCGTGGGCGCCGAAGACCTGGTCGAGCAGATCCAGGGCGGCACCATCGATTTCGACCGCTGCATCGCGACCCCCGACATGATGCCGCTCGTCGGCCGTCTCGGTAAGGTGCTCGGCCCGCGCGGCCTGATGCCGAACCCGAAGGTCGGCACCGTCACGACGGACCTCAAGACCGCCGTGCGCGACGCCAAGGGCGGCGCCGTCGAGTTCCGCGTCGAGAAGGCGGGCATCGTGCACGCCGGCATCGGCAAGGCCTCGTTCGGCACCGACGCGCTGCTCCAGAACATCCGCGCCTTCGCGGATGCGGTGGTGCGCGCGAAGCCCGCTGGCGCCAAGGGCACCTATGTGCAGCGCGTCGCGGTGTCCTCGACCATGGGTCCGGGCGTGAAGGTCGATCCGTCGACCCTCGCCGGCGCCTGATTGCGATTGCGACGCCGGCGCCCTCGCGGGCCGGCGTCGCTTCGTTCGCCTCGGGCGGACGAGACGAGTTTCCATCCCGCCGGCTTCCGGCGGCGATGGCGAAGGCCTCGGGGGTTCGCCCCCGGGGGGACTACCTGTCCGAGACTGCAGGTGTGGCGATCCGATCCGTCGGACGCCGCTTAAGCCAGATGGGCCTGCATAGGCGGGAAACAACCGATTTTTCTTCGGCGTATCGTTCGAGGGAGCCGGTTCGTGACCGTTTAGCTTGCGGCGTCGCTCAATCCCGAGCGCGCCCGCGGGTGGGCAGGCATAGAGCGCCGTCCTCATTCCACGGGCAAGTCTTCGGGGCGCAGGGACGGCAACGGCAACCGGCGGGGGGAATGAGCCCTTCCGCCAATCGGAGTGTGGCAAGTGGACAGAGCTGAAAAGCGAGAGCTCGTCACGGCCCTCCACGAGGTGTTCGAGAACACCGGCGTGGTGGTCGTGGCCCACTACCAGGGCCTCACCGTCGCCCAGATGTCCGCCCTGCGCGGGCGGATGAAGGCGGCCGGTGCGTCCCTGAAGGTGGCCAAGAACCGTCTCGCGAAGCTCGCCCTTCAAGGCACCGACAGCGAGAGCATCTCAGGCCTTTTCACGGGGCCGACCGTCATCGCCTATTCGACGGATCCCGTGGCAGCGCCGAAGGTGGCGGTCGAGTTCGCCAAGACGACGGACAAGTTCGTCGTCCTCGGCGGTGCGCTCGGCCGACAGGCCCTCAATGCGGATGGAGTTAAGGCGCTCGCGACCCTGCCGTCGCTGGACGAGCTGCGTGCTCGCCTGCTCGGCATGATCAACACGCCCGCCACGCGGATCGCCGGGGTGGTTCAGGCCCCCGCGGCGCAGCTCGCGCGCGTGTTCAACGCCTACGCCAAGAAGGACGAAGCGGCGTGAGCCGTTCCCCCGTCACTCACTTAAACGGTACGAACCGACTGGAGACTACAAATGGCTGATCTTGCGAAGCTCGTCGATGAGCTGTCGACCCTGACCGTGCTGGAGGCCGCCGAGCTCTCCAAGCTCCTCGAGGAGAAGTGGGGCGTGTCCGCCGCTGCTCCGGTCGCCGTGGCGGCGGTTGCCGCCGGTGGCGGCGAGGCGGCTCCGGCCGTCGAGGAGAAGACCGAGTTCGACGTCATCCTGATCGACGCCGGCGACAAGAAGATCAACGTGATCAAGGAAGTGCGCGCGATCACCAGCCTCGGCCTGAAGGAGGCCAAGGACCTGGTTGAGGGCGCGCCGAAGCCGGTGAAGGAAGCCGTCTCGAAGGCCGAAGCCGAAGAGCTGAAGAAGAAGCTCGAAGAGGCCGGCGCCAAGGTCGAGATTAAGTAAGACCCGCTTTCGCGGATCTTATCGAGACATTCCGGGGCGCCGAAGGGCGCCCCGGATATCGGTTTTTCGGGGCGTGGGCGGCGTGTCCGCGCACCGGGGCGGCGGGCTGCAGCCCGCAGGCCAGGGGCAGTGGGACGACTCTCAGAGGCGGCGGCTTTCGCCTCCTCCGACGGTCGTCCACCGAGCGAGGCGAGGAGCGACTTATGGCGCAAGCTCTCAACGTGCAGGCCGGCAAGGCCCTGACGTTCACCGGTCGCAAGCGGATCCGCAAGTTCTTCGGTCATATCCGCGAAGTCGCGGAAATGCCGAACCTGATCGAGGTCCAAAAGGCGTCCTACGACCAGTTCCTGCTGGTCGACGAGCCGGAAGGCGGTCGTCCCGACGAGGGGCTTCAGTCCGTCTTCAAGTCGGTCTTCCCGATCTCCGACTTCGCCGGCACCTCGCTGCTCGAGTTCGTTCGCTACGAATTCGAAGCGCCGAAATACGATGTGGACGAGTGCCGCCAGCGCGGCATGACCTATGCGGCGCCGCTCAAGGTGACGCTGCGCCTCATCGTGTTCGATGTGGACGAGGATACCGGCGCGAAGTCCGTCAAGGACATCAAGGAGCAGGACGTCTACATGGGCGACATGCCGCTCATGACGGACAACGGCACCTTCATCGTGAACGGTACCGAGCGCGTCATCGTCTCGCAGATGCATCGTTCGCCGGGCGTGTTCTTCGATCACGACCGCGGTAAGACGCATTCCTCGGGCAAGCTGCTGTTCGCCGGCCGCATCATTCCCTATCGCGGCTCCTGGCTCGACATCGAGTTCGACGCCAAGGACATCGTGCACGCCCGCATCGACCGCCGACGCAAGATCCCGGTCACCTCGCTTCTGATGGCGCTCGGCCTCGACGGTGAGGAGATCCTCAACACCTTCTACAACCGCGTCGTCTATCTGCGCGATGGCGACGGCTGGCGCATGCCGTTCGACGCCAAGCGCATGCGCGGCCTCAAGGCGACGATCGACATGATCGACGCCGACACCGGCGAGCTCGTCATCGAGGCCGGCCGCAAGCTGACCGCGCGCACCGCCCGCCAGCTCGCCGACAAGGGCCTCAAGGCGATCAAGATCAGTGACGACAACCTCTACGGCCAGTATCTCGCCGAAGACGTCGTCAACTACCAGACCGGCGAGATCTATGCCGAAGCGGGCGACGAACTCGGCGAGAAGTCGCTCGCCGCGCTGATCGCGGCCGGCTTCGACGAGATTCCGGTTCTCGACATCGACCACATCAACATCGGCGCCTACATCCGAAACACGCTCGCGGTCGACAAGAACGAGACCCGTGAGGACGCGCTGTTCGACATCTACCGGGTGATGCGCCCGGGCGAGCCGCCGACCCCGGAGACGGCGGAGGCGATGTTCCATTCGCTGTTCTTCGATTCGGAGCGCTACGACCTCTCGGCGGTCGGCCGCGTGAAGATGAACATGCGCCTCGATCTCGATTGCCCGGACACCGTGCGCGTGCTGCGCAAGGAGGACGTGCTCGCGGTCATCAAGACGCTGGTGGACCTGCGCGACGGCCGCGGCGAGATCGACGACATCGACAATCTCGGCAATCGCCGGGTGCGCTCGGTCGGCGAGCTCATGGAGAACCAGTACCGCGTCGGCCTTCTGCGCATGGAGCGCGCGATCAAGGAGCGGATGTCATCGGTCGAGATCGACACGGTGATGCCGCAGGACCTGATCAACGCGAAGCCCGCGGCGGCGGCGGTGCGCGAGTTCTTCGGCTCCTCGCAGCTCTCGCAGTTCATGGACCAGAACAACCCGCTCTCCGAGGTGACGCATAAGCGCCGCCTGTCGGCGCTCGGCCCCGGCGGTCTGACCCGTGAGCGTGCGGGCTTCGAGGTGCGCGACGTGCACCCGACCCATTATGGCCGCATCTGCCCGATCGAGACGCCGGAAGGGCCGAACATCGGCCTCATCAACTCGCTCGCGACTTTCGCGCGGGTGAACAAGTACGGCTTCATCGAGGCGCCCTATCGCCGCGTCATCGACGGCAAGGTCACCAACGAGGTGATCTATCTGTCGGCGATGGAGGAGACCAAGCACTACGTCGCCCAGGCGAACGCGGTGACCGACGAAGATGGCCGCCTCACCGAGGACCTCATCGTCTGCCGTCACGCCGGCGAGAACGTGCTCGCGACCTCCGACCGCGTCGATTACATGGACGTGTCGCCGAAGCAGCTCGTCTCCGTCGCCGCCTCGCTGATCCCGTTCCTTGAGAACGACGACGCGAACCGCGCGCTGATGGGCTCGAACATGCAGCGTCAGGCCGTGCCGCTGGTGCGCGCCGAGGCGCCGTTCGTCGGCACGGGCATGGAAGCTGTCGTGGCGCGGGATTCCGGCGCGGCGATCGCCGCGCGCCGGGCCGGCGTGATCGACCAGGTGGATGCGACCCGTATCGTCATCCGCGCGACGGCCGATCTTGAAACCCGCCAGTCGGGTGTCGATATCTACAGCTTGCAGAAATTCCAGCGCTCCAACCAGAACACCTGCATCAACCAGCGTCCGCTGGTGCGGGTCGGCGACGTGGTGGCGAAAGGCGATATCATCGCAGACGGTCCGTCGACCGACCTCGGCGATCTCGCGCTCGGCCGCAACGTGCTCGTCGCGTTCATGCCCTGGAACGGCTACAACTTCGAGGACTCCATCCTCCTCTCCGAGCGCATCGTCTCCGACGACGTGTTCACCTCGATCCACATCGAGGAATTCGAGGTGATGGCCCGCGACACGAAGCTCGGCCCGGAGGAAATCACGCGCGACATTCCGAACGTGTCGGAAGAGGCGCTGAAGAACCTTGACGAGGCGGGCATCGTCTATATCGGCGCCGAAGTGAACGCCGGCGACATCCTCGTCGGCAAGATCACGCCGAAGGGCGAGAGCCCGATGACGCCGGAAGAGAAGCTTCTGCGCGCCATCTTCGGCGAGAAGGCGTCGGACGTCCGCGACACGTCGCTCCGCGTGCCCCCGGGCGTGCAGGGGACGATCGTCGAAGTGCGCGTGTTCAACCGCCACGGCGTCGAGAAGGACGAGCGCGCCATGGCGATCGAGCGCGAGGAGATCGAGCGCCTCGCCAAGGACCGCGACGACGAGCAGGCGATCCTCGACCGCAACGTCTACGGCCGTCTGATCGAGATGCTCGACGGCAAGGTGGCGGTGGCCGGTCCGAAGGGCTTCAAGAAGGACACGGTGATCGCCCGCGAGGCGATGCAGGACATCTCGCGGTCGCAGTGGTGGCAGTTCGCCGTCGCCGACGACCAACTGATGACGCAGATCGAGGGCCTTCGCGCGTCCTACGACGAGAGCCGCAAGCGTCTCGAGCAGCGCTTCATCGACAAGGTGGAGAAGCTGCAGCGCGGCGACGAGCTGCCCCCGGGCGTGATGAAGATGGTCAAGGTCTTCATCGCGGTGAAGCGCAAGATCCAGCCCGGCGACAAGATGGCCGGCCGCCACGGCAACAAGGGCGTCGTGTCGAAGATCGTGCCGTGCGAGGACATGCCGTTCCTCGAGGACGGCACCCACGTCGACATCGTGCTGAACCCGCTCGGCGTGCCGAGCCGCATGAACGTCGGACAGATCCTCGAGACCCATCTCGGCTGGGCCTGCGCCGGCCTCGGCAAGAAGATCGGCCGCCTCGTCGATGCTTACCGCGAGGAAGGCGGCGACGGATCGGAGCTGCGCGCGGCGCTGGTCGAACTCTACAACGACGGCCGCGAGCCGATCGCGGACTACGAGGTCGAGTCGCTTGCGGCGCTGGGCGACCAGCTCCGCAAGGGTGTGCCGATCGCGACGCCGGTGTTCGACGGCGCCCGCGAGCCGGACATCGTCGAGATGCTGGAGAAGGCCGGTCTCGATCGTTCGGGCCAGGTGACGCTCTATGACGGACGCACCGGCGAGCAGTTCGACCGCCCTGTGACGGTCGGCTACATCTACATGCTGAAGCTGCATCACCTCGTGGACGAGAAGATCCACGCCCGGTCGATCGGCCCGTACTCGCTCGTCACCCAGCAGCCGCTGGGTGGTAAGGCGCAGTTCGGCGGCCAGCGCTTCGGTGAAATGGAGGTGTGGGCGCTCGAAGCCTACGGCGCGGCGTACACGCTGCAGGAGATGCTGACGGTGAAGTCGGACGACGTCGCCGGCCGCACCAAGGTCTACGAGGCGATCGTCCGCGGCGACGATACCTTCGAAGCCGGCATACCCGAGTCCTTCAACGTGCTCGTGAAGGAAATGCGCTCGCTCGGCCTCAACGTCGATCTCGTGGACGGCAAGAAGGCCGCCAACGAGGGCGGCGAGCCGCAGGCCGACGCCGCGGAATAAGACACCGACAGGGCGGGCCCCGCGGCCCGCCCGCTCCGGCACCCGGCAGGGGTCGTGTGCCGGCACGACAGGAATGCACGGATTTCACGGGTCCCTTTGACCGCGGCGCGCGCCCGGTGCCGCTTCAGGACCCTCGAAACGAAGGAGAGAGCCGATGAATCAAGAGGTCATGAACCTGTTCAATTCGCAGGCTCCAGCTCAGACCTTCGATCACATCAAGATCGCTCTGGCCAGCCCGGAGAAGATTCTGTCGTGGTCCTACGGCGAGATCAAGAAGCCGGAGACGATCAACTACCGCACGTTCAAGCCGGAGCGGGACGGTCTGTTCTGCGCGCGGATCTTCGGACCGATCAAGGACTACGAGTGCTTGTGCGGCAAGTACAAGCGGATGAAGTACAAGGGCGTCATCTGCGAGAAGTGCGGCGTCGAGGTCACCCTGTCGCGGGTGCGCCGCGAGCGCATGGGCCACATCGAGCTCGCCGCCCCCGTCGCGCACATCTGGTTCCTGAAGTCGCTCCCGAGCCGCATCGGCATGCTGCTCGACATGACGCTGAAGGACCTCGAGCGCATTCTCTATTTCGAGAACTATTGCGTGCTGGAGCCGGGGCTGACCCCGCTCAAGCTGCACCAGCTCTTGAGCGAAGAGGAATATCTGCGCGCCCAGGAGGAATACGGGGATGACAACTTCACCGCCCTGATCGGCGCTGAAGCGATCCGCGAGATCCTGCGCGGCCTTAACCTCGAGGGCGAGCGCGATCGCCTGCGCGTCGAGATCGCGGAATCGACCTCCGAGCTGAAGCCGAAGAAGCTCGCCAAGCGCCTCAAGCTGGTCGAGGCGTTCCTCGATTCCGGCAACAAGCCGGAATGGATGATCTTGACCGTCGTTCCGGTCATGCCGCCCGATCTGCGCCCGCTCGTTCCCCTCGACGGCGGCCGCTTCGCGACCTCCGACCTGAACGACCTCTACCGTCGCGTCATCAACCGCAACAACCGTCTGAAGCGGCTGATCGAGCTGCGCGCGCCGGACATCATCATCCGCAACGAGAAGCGCATGCTTCAGGAAGCGGTCGATGCGCTGTTCGACAACGGCCGCCGCGGCCGCGTCATCACCGGTGCCAACAAGCGTCCGCTGAAGTCGCTCTCCGACATGCTGAAGGGCAAGCAGGGCCGGTTCCGCCAGAACCTGCTCGGCAAGCGCGTGGACTATTCGGGCCGCTCGGTCATCGTGGTGGGCCCGGAGCTGAAGCTCCACCAGTGCGGCTTGCCCAAGAAGATGGCGCTCGAGCTGTTCAAGCCCTTCATCTATTCGCGCCTCGACGCGAAGGGCTATTCCTCGACCGTGAAGCAGGCGAAGAAGCTCGTCGAGAAGGAGAAGCCCGAAGTCTGGGATATCCTCGACGAGGTGATCCGCGAGCATCCGGTGATGCTGAACCGTGCCCCGACGCTGCACCGCCTCGGCATTCAGGCCTTCGAGCCGGTGCTGATCGAGGGCAAGGCGATCCAGCTTCACCCGCTCGTCTGCTCGGCCTTCAACGCCGACTTCGACGGCGACCAGATGGCGGTTCACGTGCCGCTTTCGCTGGAAGCCCAGCTCGAAGCCCGCGTGCTGATGATGTCGACCAACAACATCCTGCACCCGGCGAACGGCGCGCCGATCATCGTGCCGTCGCAGGACATCGTGCTCGGTCTCTATTATCTCTCCATCATGGCGGAGAAGGAGCCGGGCGAGGGGATGGCGTTCGGCAACCTCGGCGAGCTGATGCACGCTCTCGAGGCGAAGGCGATCACGCTGCACTCCAAGATCCGCGGGCGCTACAAGGGCGTCGGCGCGGACGGCAAGCCGTATACCAAGATCTACGAGACGACTGCGGGCCGCATGCTCATCGGCGAGCTGTTGCCGCGGCATCCGGCGGTGCCCTTCGACATCTGCAACCAGCTGATGACGAAGAAGCAGATCTCCGCGATGATCGACGCCGTCTACCGCGCCTGCGGTCAGAAGGAGACCGTGATCTTCTGCGACAAGATCATGTCGCTCGGCTTCCGCCACGCCTTCCGCGCCGGCATCTCGTTCGGCAAGGACGACATGGTCATTCCGGACACGAAGGAGCGTCTGGTCGAGGAGACCCGCACCCTCGCGAAGGAATACGAGCAGCAATATTCCGACGGTCTGATCACCCAGGGTGAGAAGTACAACAAAGTCGTCGACGCCTGGGCGAAGTGCACCGACCGCGTCGCGGACGAGATGATGAAGCGCATCTCGGCCGTGCAGACCGACGAGAAGACCGGCCGTCAGAAGAAGATCAACTCGATCTACATGATGAGCCACTCGGGTGCCCGCGGTTCGCCGGCCCAGATGAAGCAGCTCGCCGGTATGCGCGGCCTGATGGCGCGTCCGGACGGCTCGATCATCGAGAACCCGATCATCTCGAACTTCAAGGAAGGTCTGACGGTTCTCGAGTACTTCAACTCGACCCACGGCGCCCGTAAGGGTCTCGCCGACACCGCGCTCAAGACCGCGAACTCGGGTTACCTGACCCGCCGTCTCGTCGACGTGGCGCAGGACTCGATCGTCACCGAGCGCGATTGTGGTTCCGAGGGCGGCATCAAGATGACGGCGGTCATCGATGCCGGCACCACGGTCGCCTCGCTCGGCATGCGCATCCTGGGTCGCACCGCGGCCGAGGACATCCTCGATCCGGCGAGCGGCAAGGTGTTGGTCGCCAAGGGTACCTTGATCGAGGAGAAGGAAGTCGAGCGCGTCGAGAAGGCGGGCGTGCAGTCGGTCCGCATTCGCTCGGTGCTGACCTGCGAGACCCGCAACGGCGTCTGCGGCACCTGCTACGGACGCGATCTCGCCCGCGGTACGCCGGTCAACATGGGCGAAGCGGTCGGCGTGATCGCGGCGCAGTCGATTGGCGAGCCGGGCACCCAGCTCACCATGCGCACGTTCCATATCGGCGGAACGGCGCAGGTGGTCGATCAGTCCTTCATCGAGTCGAGCTTCGAAGGCACGGTGAAGATCCGCAACCGCAACGTCGTGCGCGACAGCGAGGGCAAGCTCATCGTGATGGGCCGCAACCTTGCGGTCGTGGTGCTCGACAAGGACGGCAGCGAGCGTGCGGTGCACCGCATCACCTACGGTGCGCGCCTGCACGTCGACGACGGCGATCAGATCCGCCGCGGCCAGCGCGTCGCCGAGTGGGACCCGTACACCCGTCCGATCCTCACCGAGGTCGATGGCATCGCGGCGTTCGAGGACCTGGTCGAAGGCGCCTCGGTGACGGAAACCGCCGACGAGGCGACCGGCATCACCAAGCGCGTCGTCACCGATTGGCGCTCCAACACCCGCGGCGCGGACCTCAAGCCGGCCGTCACGGTGAAGGACGCCGACGGCAAGGTGCTCAAGCTCTCCAAGGGCGGCGACGCGCGCTATCTGCTCGCGGTCGATGCCATTCTCTCGGTGGAGCCGGGCGCCCGCGTCCATGCCGGCGACGTGCTCGCCCGTATTCCGCTTGAGAGCGCCAAGACACGCGACATCACCGGCGGTCTGCCGCGGGTGGCGGAGCTGTTCGAGGCGCGCCGGCCGAAGGACCACGCGATCATCGCGGAAGTCGACGGCACGGTGCGGTTCGGCAAGGACTACAAGAACAAGCGCCGCGTCATCATCGAGCCGCATGACGGCTCGCTCGACCCGGTCGAGTACCTGATCCCGAAGGGCAAGCACATCCACCTTCAGGACGGCGACGCGATCGAGAAGGGCGACTTCATCCTCGACGGCAACCCGGCGCCGCACGACATCCTGGCGATCCGTGGCGTGGAGGCGCTCGCCGCCTACCTCGTCAACGAAATCCAGGACGTCTACCGGCTCCAGGGCGTGGTCATCAACGACAAGCACATCGAGGTGATCGTCCGTCAGATGCTGCAGAAGGTGGAAGTCACCGACGGCGGCGAGACGGAGTTCTTCCCCGGCGATCAGCTCGATCGGGTCGAGTTCGACCTCATCAACGAGAAGGTCATCGCCGAGGGCAAGAAGCCCGCGAGCGGCAACCCCGTTCTGCTCGGCATCACCAAGGCGAGCCTGCAGACCCGGTCGTTCTTCTCGGCGGCGTCGTTCCAGGAGACCACCCGCGTCCTCACCGAGGCGGCGGTCTTCGGCAAGATCGACCCGCTCGACGGCCTCAAGGAGAACGTCATCGTCGGCCGCCTGATCCCGGCGGGTACGGGTGCGACCGTCGCCCGGCTCAAGGAGATCGCGACGCGCCGCGACGAGCTGATCCTCGAGGAGCGCAAGCGCTCCGGCGACGCCGGCTCGGCCGAGGCGGTGCTCGCCCAGGACGTCCCTGCCGCCGAGTAGGCGGAACGGTCATAGGGATCGCGATCCCGACTGCGAACGGCCGGAGCCCCAAGCTCCGGCCGTTTTCGTTTGGCGGATGCGGCTCATAGATGGGGTGCCGGGGGATCGGCCGGTCTCGCAAGCAGGTTGTCCACCGCGGCTATGAGGAAGCGATTGCCCGGTCCGCGGGGCGGGTGCGCGACGGATACCACCATGCGCGCAAAGGCCGGTGCCGAGGCCGCAATCGGCGGCTTCGATGCGTTATCGAAGTACGCGCAGCGCCCTATAATCGCTTATAATTTATAAGTTATCCCGCGAAGCGATAACGAACGGTACTAAATAGTATGATAAAATTGTGACGCTATAGATACAGCGTGTTGTGAATCGTCATCCAGCCTCTTGCTCGGCCTTCTGGTACACGCTCTAGTTCCATCTCATTTTGATTTTGCGTGAAGCCACGGTGGTCGACCGTCGCTCGCCGCAAAAAGTCTGGGGTGGCAATTCGATGATGTTCGCGTCCAAACAGGTGCCCGCTGTGCGTGCCCGCCATAATGCGGCGCGGGCCTTCAAACTTTGTTTGCTGGCGTCGGCCGCCGCGGGGCTTCTCGCCACATATAGCGTTCGCCCGGCCTTTGCCGCGCCGGCAACGCCGGTTACGCCCTATTCAGGCGGCGGCGGCGCAGGCGGCTCCGAGACGGGGACCGGGGCCACCGCCGGGGGCGCTGGTCACGTGATCGTGGGTCAGGACGGAGATGAAGGGGCGTCTCCCGACGCCGGCGGTGGCGGCGGGGGATCGTCGTTCGGCGATGGCGGCGCGGGCGGTGCCGGCGCCCTCGGCGGTGCGGGGGGAACATTCGACGGGGCCGCTGGAAGCGACGGCGCCGATGGCGACCCAGGGCAGACGTCCGGTGGCGGCGGCGGCGGATCCGGCAGGCGGGGTGTATCGGGCACCCTGAGCGACGTGACCGCGGCCCACACGGGTGGCGCCGGCGGAAGCGGGGGCCACGGCGGCAACGGCGCGGGTGTGGGCGGCGGCGGCGGTGGTGGTGGCGGCGCTCCGGGCGCCGCGCTGACATCCGCGTTATACTCCGGCCGTGTCACGATTTCGGCCGACCAGACGGGCGGCGCCGGCGGCGCCGGTGGTGCGGGCACGGGCGTGGCCTATGGCGGAAACGGTGGCACGGGCGGTGCCGGCATCGTCCTCTACAGCACGGTCAATACGCCCATGGCGGGTTACGTGACGATCTCCAGCACGACCACGATCGCGGGCGGTGCCGGCGGGGCCGCCGGGACGTCGGCGACGAGCGGTCACGAAGGGATTGCCGGCAATGGCGGGGCCGGCATCGAGGTGGCGGAGGGCACCGGGACCTATACGCTTTGGGTCCGGGGGACGGTGACGGGGGGCGCCGCCGGTGGCGCTGGGGCGTCTGGCGGACCGGGCATCGTCGGCGCCAATTTGTCGATTGCCATCTTCGACGGCGGCACAGTCAGTGGCGGCGGGGGCACGACGCCGGGGGCCGCGATCCAATTCACCGGCGGCTCCAACGTCCTGGATTTGTACGCCGGCGCGACCCTGGTGGGGAACGTCGTCGGCGCCGGGGCGGGGGACATCCTCGAGTTGGTCGGCGAGGGGCAAGCCACGCTCAACATGTCCCAGGTCGCGGGCTTCGGCTCGTACAATATGGCGTCATCCGGGACCTGGACGCTGAATGGCCCGACGAGTGCAGCGACGCAGTGGTATTTCCAGACGGGCATCCTCTCGATCTCGGATTTCGCGTCGCTCGGCTCCGAGGCCAGCAATTTGGCCTTCTACGGTGGCACGCTTGCGGTGACGGCGTCGTCGGCGACGGCGATGCCGGTGTCGCTTGAAACGTCGGGCGGCACCGTTCAGGTCGTGGGGACGTCGACCGCCGCGACGATGGCGGGTGTGATCTCGGGTGAGGGCGGGCTGACCAAGACCGGCGCCGGCACGCTGATCCTGCTCGCGGACAACACGTACACGGGCGGCACCACGATCTCCGAGGGCACGCTGCAGCTCGGCAACGGCGGGACGACCGGTTCGATCGTCGGCAACGTCGTCAACAACGCCGCCCTCGTCATCAACCGTTCCGGCACCTACGACTTCCCCGGCACCATCACCGGCTCGGGCTCGGTGACGATCGTCGGCGGCACGGTGAACTTCACCGGCGAGGGTGGCTATTCCGGCCAGATCAACGTCGCCGATGCCTCGCTCGTGCTGTCCCAGGGCTCGACCAGCGCGTCGAGCTTCGCCATCGGCCCCGGCGGCACCATCAGCGGCACGGGCACCATCGGCGGGCTCGCGGTGCTCGAGGGCGGCACGGCCTCGCCGGGCTATTCGCCGGGCACGCTCACCGTCAACGGCAACGTCGCGTTCTCTCCGGGCTCGGTCTACCAGGTCGACATCACGCCCGCGGGCGCCCACGACCTGATCACCGCGACCGGCACGGCCACGATCGGCGGCGGCACGGTGCAGGTGGTGGCGACCCAGGGCACCTATGCCCCGGGCACGACATACACGATCCTGACCGCCCAGGGCGGGGTGAGCGGGCAGTTCGCCTCGGTCACGGCGAACTATGCCTTCCTCGACCCGGTGCTCTCCTATGACGCCAACGACGTCTACCTGACGGTGGTGCGCAACACGGCCGCCTTCCCGGACGTCGCCTACACGGTGAACCAGAAGGCGGCGGCGGGCGCGGTCGAGAGCCTCGGGGCGGGCAATGCGGTCTACGACGCCGTGCTGCAGCTCTCGGCGTCGGCGGCCCCGGCGGCGTTCGATGCGCTGTCGGGCGAGATCTACGCCTCGGCGTCCTCGGTGATGCAGCAGCAATCGATCTATCTGCGCGAGGCAGTCGGCACCCGCGTCCGCCAGGGCCTCGCCGGCCAGTCCGGCGGCGGGCAGTCGACGGCGAAGCTCGCGCCGGGCTATGACGCGACGGTGTGGGCGCAGGGTTACGGCGGCTGGGGCCAGATCGCGAGCGACGGCAACGCCGCGAGCCTCGATTCCTCGATCGCCGGCTTCCTGATGGGCGTCGATGCGGCGGTCGCCTCGTCGGCCCGGGTCGGCCTCGTCGGCGGCTACAGCCGCTCGACCCTGAACGTCGATGCCCGCTCGTCCTCGGGCGACATCGACAATTACGATGTCGGCCTCTATGGCGGCGCGCAGTTCGGCGCGCTGTCGCTGCTCGCCGCCGCGTCCTACACGTGGCACGACCTCTCGGTCGACCGCACGGTGGCGTTCTCGGGCTTCTCGGGGCTCAATTCGGCGGACTACAAGGCCGGCACGGCGCAGGTGTTCGGCGAGGCGGCGTGGCGGGTCGGGCTCGACAAGACGCTCGATCCGAAGACGTTCGGGGCCGCGTCGGTAACGCCGTTCGTCGACCTCGCCTATGTCAACCTGTCGTCGGACAACTTCACCGAGACGGGCTCGGCGGCGGCTTTGACCGGCTCGGCCGACACCGAGAACACCTTCTACTCGACGCTCGGCGTCCGGGCGGCGACGACGTTCCAGATGGCGAACGGGGCGGCGTTGACGCCGCATCTGAGCCTCGGCTGGCAGCACGCCTTCGGCGACGTCAACGCGAACGCGAACCTCGCCTTCGTGGGCGGCGGATCGGCGTTCTCGGTCTCGGGCGTGCCGATCGCCCGCGACAGCGCGCTCGTCGGGGCGGGGGTCGAGTACGCCTTCTCGAAGACGGTCTCGGCCTCGCTCTCCTACAACGGCCAGTTCGCCTCGGGCACCGAAGACAACGCCTTCAAGGGCGCCATCAGCATCAAGTTCTGAGCGGGGCGCGGGCGCTCCCCGCGCGCCACTTTCGACCGCGAACACGACACGGCCCGGACGCCCCCGTCCGGGCCGTTGTCGTTTCAGGGGCGGAGAGCTCGTCTCAGGGCGGACTGAGGCGATCCTTCACCAGGAAGTCGACCGCGCGCACGTACGCGGCCTCGGTATCCCCGCGGAACTGGGTCTGAGCCCGGGCGACATAGGTCTTTGTCTCGAGGTCGGCGACGGAGATCGTCAGCGTCTGGACCAAGGTTGAGACCTTGTGGGCGACGGCGATGACCGCGTAGCGCGCCCCGGCCTTCTCGGCGACCGCGACCCAGCAATCGCCACAGCGATAGCGTTCCGGCAGGGCCTCGATCTCGGTCTTGAACGGGCCGAGATCGACGGGGCGATAACGGCCCGTCGCCGCGAGATCCTTCGCGAGGGCGGCGGTCGCCGCGGCGAGCCGCTCCGTCTGCCCCGGCTTCGCGCCCTCGCCGCTGGTGTCGTAGAGCTCGACCGGAAAGACCGCTGTCTGGGCGGGGGCCGCTGCGGACGGCGAGGAGCCGTACACAAGAGCCGCAAGGCCGATGAGACAGACGCCCGCTCTGCGCGTCCCGGTCATGTGCGTTCCAATCGATGTTCGGCGCTCGCAGCCGTGGTGCCAATACGCAGCGGCGGCCAAAGCGCCCCGGCGCCGAACGCAGCGTAGCGGGCGTTGGGGGATAAGTGTATCACAATCAAAAGATGTCCACGTCGTGAATCACACCCGTACCCTCATCCGCATGGAAATGGGGGTATGTCATGGACGGATCGGGAGGCGGCGCGGGGGATGCGAGGCGCCATGAGGCGCGCCTTGCCGCGGCCATCGCCGGGGGTGCGCTCACGATTGCCGCTTGGCGCTTCAGCCTCGCGCTCAAGGCTCATTTCAACCCGTTGCAACCGCGGGTGCCGGCGGGACGACGTGACGGGGGCCAATGGACCGACGGCGGGAGCGGTGGCGGCCCGGCCTTTTGGCACCGGAGAACGCCTGGCTCACGGCCCGCTCCGCGCGAGAGAGATGTCCGTCTTGATATCATCCGCGTGGGAGACCGGACGCCCTCCCCGGACGCCCCACCCGCGCAGGAGCGGGAACCGCTCGACCTCTACATCACGAAGCGCGCGCGTGAAAATGCGGCCGCGCCTGATGTCTCGGTCCCGGAGGATATCCGGAAATCGCCGACCGTGCCTTCCATCCGCCCCCTTCCCAGGGTGCGCAGCTGAGGCTCGCGCGTCGGATCGCGATTTGGGCTTTCAGGGTGATCCGCTTTGGTATGCCGAGCGCCGTCAGTCTCGTCTTCGACGCTATCGACGTCGCGCACTGGCTGGTGGAATTCTATCCCTATATCCGTTCCTATCTCGACGAGCCGAAATCCCTCCAAGAGTTGCGGGCGGATGCAGACGCACGCAGAAAGGGGTATGATCTCCACCACATCGTAGAGCAGTCGGCGGCTCGTGCGGCGGGTTTTCCTGAGTCCCTGATCGAGGGACCGGAGAACCTCGTTTGGGTGCCGAGATTCAGGCATTGGCAAGTCACAGGATGGTTTATGGAGCCGAGTGCGGCCTATGGCGGCCTTTCTCCACGAAAGTATCTCGTAGGGAAAGATTGGGCCGAAAGACGTAGAGTTGGAATTGATGCTTTTCGAATCAACGGAGTGCTTAAATGAAGGCTTCGGCACTTTCGGTTTTGAGTGATGATGAGATCGTAGATCTATTCATCCAATATTCGATTGAGCAGGAAAACATGAGCCTTGAGATGCGCTCACGGAGCGTCGCGCGGCTCTATCACAAGATCGACGCTCTCGTCACAGAACTGCGGTTCCGCGAGGGTGACCGCCGCCATGTGCTTCTGCCACTCCTGAAGCACGCTAATCCTCAGGTCCGGCTCAAGGCGGCGCAATCCTTGCTGGCCGTCGCGCGGGACGAAGCTCTGGCGGCCCTCAAGGAGCTGTCCGATCCCCAGCTCTATATGCAGGCACTGGATGCCGGCATGACGCTTATCAATCTCGACCGCGGCATCCTTATTCCGGAATAGCGGTTGCTCGAAAAAGGGGCGCGGACGAGCCGCACAAGCGTCCCCGGAGCGTGTTCGTAGCTCCTAACGGAGATGAAGCGATTCCATCGTACCGCGCGGCGCGATGTGGAGACCGAGGCCCAGCAACGCAACGGGGGTACACACATGAAGCGCGTGGCGCTCTCCCGCTTGAGTGACGACGAGATCGTGGGTCGGTTCATCGACTACTCGATCGAGCAGGAAGACATGATCCTTGAGGGGCGCATCGGAAAAGTGAATCGCCTCTACGATCGGATCGAAAAACTGATCGAGGAATTGCGCTCCCGCGAGGGCGATCATCGCCATGCGCTTCTGCCTCTTCTGAAGCACGCTAATCCGCAGGTGCGGCTCAAGGCGGCGTGGGCGACGCTGTCCCTCGCGCCGGACGACGCGCTGGCGGCGCTGAAAGAACTCGCGGACGCTCAACTCTATATTCAGGCGTTGGATGCGGGCATGACGCTCATCAATCTCGAACGCGGGATCTTCGTTCCGAAATAGGCCGCCGCTTGCAGATAAGGCGGGGCCGTGCGGCCACGCCGCCGCGGAGCCGGCTCTCTTCCAGATGAGGAATGAAGCGATCTCATCGCCTCCTGCGAGGCAAGGCGGCGATAGAAATCGACGACGTAACGGAGCACTCGAATGAAGAGGCTGCCGCTCTCCCGCTTGAGTGACGATGAGATCGTCCGACGGTTCGTCGACTACGCGATCGAGCAGGAAAATATGAACCTCGAACTGCGCTGGCGGAGCGTCGCGCGGCTCTTTCACAAAATCGCGGCGCTCGTTGCGGAGTTGAGGTCCCGCGAGGGGGACCATCGCCATGTCCTTTTGCCGCTTCTCAAGCACGCCAATCCTCAGGTCAGGCTCAGGGCCGCCAAGAACCTATTGGCCGTGGCGCCCGACGAAGCCCTGGCGGCGCTGCAGGAGCACGCAGATCCCCAGCTCTATGATCAGGCCCTTGATGCGGGCATGACGCTTTGGAATCTCGAAACCGGCGTCTTCGTCCCGAAATAGCGGGATGCCGGTGAAGGGCGCCGAGTCCCCGGGAGCGCCGAGTCGCGGGAAAGCCGAGTCGGCGACCGGGCGGCGCCACCGCCCACCAGCGTCTCGATTCCCGCCACCACCCGAGTCGCACCGCCGAGAATCGAGTCGTTGCGCTCCCGAGTCCGTCTCCCTGCGACCTCGCACCGGAGAGGGAATCGGGTGCGGGGGAGGGCGGACGGAGACCGGCCGCACCGCGTGCGCCGCGCGGACGTTCACTTTGTGTTAGGAACTTGCGCGCTGGGTGCGCGTCACGCCATATTCGCAAAGCGCACGCGTTGCATCATGACGCTTCGTTGTCAGGCATGAATTTGGCCGAAGACCGGGCCTTTCCCTATTGACGTCCCCGAAACGACGGACTAGGTTCCGCCCACTTCAACGGCAGGCGGTAAGCCTCGATCGCGCCTCGGAGCGCTTCCCGAAGTTCGGCCGAAAGGGCGAATGGGACGCACAAAGCTCAGAAGCAATCGGCTTAAACGCTGCCGCGTGCATAGGGTTACATGACGACCAAACCATGATCGCGCGGCCTGCGCCACGCGATCCTCTGGATTGTGGGCCCCGTTCACAGCAGAAAGCTGCGGACGGCGGTCCTTCGTTCGTGCGGCCGGTCGCCTTTGTGCGTCCCCGCGGCAGACGGAACGCTTGAGCTAGAGTTACGGAACTGAAGCATGCCGACGATCAACCAGCTGATCCGCCACCCGCGGAAAGCCCCTGCGAAGCGGAACAAGGTTCCGGCTCTGGAGCAGAACCCGCAGAAGCGCGGCGTCTGCACCCGCGTCTATACGACGACGCCGAAGAAGCCGAACTCGGCGCTCCGCAAGGTGGCCAAGGTTCGCCTCACCAACGGGTTCGAGGTGATCGGCTACATCCCTGGTGAGGGTCACAACCTCCAGGAGCACTCGGTCGTCATGATCCGTGGTGGCCGCGTGAAGGACCTTCCGGGCGTGCGCTATCACGTGCTGCGCGGCGTTCTCGACACCCAGGGCGTCAAGGACCGCAAGCAGCGTCGTTCGAAGTACGGCGCCAAGCGCCCGAAATAAGTTCGAAGTCGCAATCAGCGGCGCTGGCGGGCACCTCGCCCCGGCGCCGACGCTAAGAGTTAAAGGCGAAGGATCGAGACATGTCTCGTCGTCACAGCGCAGAGAAGCGGGAGATCATGCCGGACCCGAAGTTCGGCGATCTGACCGTGTCGAAGTTCATGAACAGCGTGATGCGCGACGGCAAGAAGTCGGCCGCAGAAACGATCGTCTACGGCGCTTTCGACATCGTTCGTGCCAAGACCCGTCAGGAGCCCCTCGAGGTGTTCCACGCTGCTCTCGAGCGTGTGATGCCCTCGATCGAGGTGCGCTCCCGTCGCGTCGGCGGCGCCACCTATCAGGTGCCGGTCGAGGTTCGCCACGAGCGTCGTCAGGCCCTGGCGATCCGTTGGCTGATCACCGCGGCCCGTGCCCGCAACGAGAAGACCATGGTGGAGCGTCTGTCGGGCGAGCTGCTCGACGCCTCCAACAACCGCGGCACCGCCGTGAAGAAGCGTGAAGACACGCACCGGATGGCGGAAGCCAACCGCGCGTTCTCGCACTATCGCTGGTAATCCCGGTTCGAGCTCAAGAGGCACCCACTCATGGCGCGCACGCACAAAATCGAGGACTATCGTAATTTCGGCATCATGGCTCACATCGATGCTGGAAAGACGACGACCACCGAGCGGGTGCTCTACTATTCCGGAAAGTCCCACAAGATCGGCGAAGTGCACGATGGTGCCGCGACGATGGACTGGATGGAGCAGGAGCAGGAGCGTGGCATCACGATCACGTCTGCCGCCACCACCACCGTGTGGAACGGCAAGCGCCTGAACATCATCGACACCCCGGGCCACGTCGACTTCACGATCGAAGTCGAGCGTTCGCTGCGCGTCCTCGACGGCGCGGTGTGCGTGCTCGACTCCAACCAGGGCGTCGAGCCGCAGACCGAGACCGTGTGGCGCCAGGGCGACAAGTACCACGTGCCCCGGATCGTGTTCTGCAACAAGATGGATAAGATCGGCGCGGACTTCTACCGCTGCTTGGACGACATCAAGGTGCGCCTTGGTGCCAAGCCGGTTCCGATCCAGCTCCCGATCGGCGCCGAGTCCGATTTCAAGGGCCTCGTTGACCTGGTTCGCATGGTCGGCGTGATCTGGCACGACGAAGACAAGGGTGCGACGTTCCACGAAGTCGAGATCCCGGCGGATCTGCAGGAGCGTGCCGAGGAATATCGCGCCGCCCTCATCGAAGCCGCGGTCGAGCTCGACGACGAGGCGATGTCGGCCTTCTTCGACGGCGTGATGCCGACCGAAGAGAAGCTTAAGTCGCTGATCCGCAAGGCGGTTCTCGTCGGCGCCTTCTATCCGGTGCTGTGCGGTTCGGCGTTCAAGAACAAGGGCGTGCAGACGCTCCTCGACGCGGTCGTGGATTATCTCCCGAGCCCGGTCGACGTTCCGCCGATCAAGGGCATCGACGGCAAGACTGGCGCGGACACCGTTCGTCACTCGACCGACGACGAGCCCCTCGCCATGCTCGCCTTCAAGATCATGGACGACCCGTTCGTCGGTTCGCTGACCTTCTGCCGCATCTATTCCGGCAAGGTCGAGACGGGCATGTCGCTCCTCAACTCGCCGCGTGAGAAGCGTGAGCGCGTCGGCCGCATGCTGCTGATGCATGCGAACAGCCGCGAGGACATCAAGGAGGCTCACGCCGGCGACATCATCGCGCTGGCCGGCCTCAAAGAGACCCGCACCGGCGACACGCTCTGCGACCCGGCTTCGGCCGTGATCCTCGAGAAGATGGAGTTCCCTGACCCCGTCATCGAGATCGCCGTCGAGCCGAAGTCGAAGGCCGATCAGGAAAAGATGGCGATCGCCCTGTCCAAGCTCGCGGCCGAGGATCCGTCCTTCCGCGTGTCGACCGACCAGGAGAGCGGCCAGACCATCCTGAAGGGCATGGGCGAACTGCATCTCGACATCAAGGTCGACATCCTGCGTCGCACCTACAAGGTCGACGTCAATGTCGGCGCTCCGCAGGTCGCCTACCGCGAGACGATCACCCGCAAGGTCGACATCGACTACACCCACAAGAAGCAGACCGGCGGTACCGGTCAGTTCGCCCGGGTGAAGTTCGTGGTCGAGCCGAACGAGACCGGCAAGGGGTTCGCGTTCGACTCGAAGATCGTCGGCGGTTCGGTCCCGAAGGAATATATCCCGGGTGTCGAAAAGGGCCTCAACTCGGTCCTCGGTTCGGGCGTCGTCGCCGGCTTCCCGCTGGTCGATGTCAAGGTCGAGCTGATCGACGGTGCCTACCACGAGGTCGACTCGTCGGCCCTCGCCTTCGAAATCGCCTCTCGTGCGGCTTTCCGCGAGGCGCTGCAGAAGGCCGGTCCGGTCCTGCTCGAGCCGGTGATGCGCGTCGAAGTCACCACCCCCGAGGATTATCTCGGCTCGGTGATCGGCGACGTGAACTCTCGCCGCGGTCAGATCCAGGGTACGGACACCCGCGGCAACGCTCAGATCGTGAACGCGATGGTCCCCCTCGCGAACATGTTCGGCTACGTGAACACCCTGCGGTCCATGAGCCAGGGTCGCGCCTCCTACACCATGCTCTTCGATCACTACGAGCAGGTGCCGCAGGCCGTCGCACAGGAGGTTCAGGCGAAGTACGCCTGACCCTCGCCCCCCTCAGGACCCTGAAACGACAGATTTGACGGAGTACGCCCGATGGCCAAAGAGAAATTTTCGCGGACGAAGCCGCACTGCAACATCGGCACGATCGGTCACGTTGACCACGGGAAGACGTCGCTGACTGCGGCGATCACGAAGGTTCTGGCGAAGACCGGCGGCGCGACGTTCAAGGCGTACGACCAGATCGACGCGGCGCCGGAAGAGAAGGCGCGCGGCATCACGATCTCGACGGCGCACGTCGAGTACGAGACGGCGAACCGTCACTATGCGCACGTCGACTGCCCGGGCCACGCCGACTACGTGAAGAACATGATCACGGGCGCGGCGCAGATGGACGGCGCGATCCTGGTTGTTTCGGCCGCCGACGGCCCGATGCCGCAGACCCGCGAGCACATCCTGCTCGCCCGTCAGGTCGGCGTTCCGGCGATCGTCGTGTTCCTGAACAAGTGCGACATGGTCGACGATCCGGAGCTTCTGGAGCTCGTCGAGCTCGAGGTTCGTGAGCTTCTGTCGTCGTACGACTTCCCCGGCGACGACATCCCGATCGTGAAGGGCTCGGCGCTGGTTGCGCTCGAGGACGGCGATCCGGTGCTCGGCGAGCAGGCGATCCTGGAGCTGATGACCCAGGTCGACGCCTACATCCCGCAGCCGGAGCGTCCGATCGATCAGCCGTTCCTGATGCCGATCGAAGACGTGTTCTCGATCTCGGGCCGCGGCACGGTGGTGACGGGTCGCGTCGAGCGCGGCATCGTGAAGGTGGGCGAGGAAGTCGAGATCATCGGCATCCGCGCGACGCAGAAGACGACGATCACGGGCGTCGAGATGTTCCGCAAGCTGCTCGATCAGGGCCAGGCGGGCGACAATATCGGCGCGCTCTTGCGCGGCACCAAGCGCGAGGACGTCGAGCGCGGTCAGGTCCTGTGCAAGCCGGGCACCGTGACGCCGCACACCACGTTCGTGGCGGAAGCCTACATCCTGACCAAGGAAGAAGGCGGACGTCACACCCCGTTCTTCACCAACTACCGTCCGCAGTTCTACTTCCGCACGACGGACGTGACGGGCATCGTGACGCTGCCGGAAGGCACCGAAATGGTGATGCCGGGCGACAACGTGCAGGTCACGGTGAAGCTGATCGTGCCGATCGCGATGGAAGAGAAGCTGCGCTTCGCCATCCGTGAAGGCGGCCGCACCGTCGGCGCCGGCGTCGTCGCCAAGATCATCGAGTGATCTGAGCGAAGACGAAACCAAGCGTACGGCCCGCTCCGATAGCGGAGCGGGCTCGTCCCTGACTTCCTAGACTTTTGGCGCTTATTCGAGGGCGCATCCATGAACGGTCAGAACATTCGGATTCGCCTGAAGGCGTTCGACCACCGCGTGCTCGATGCATCGACGCGTGAAATCGTGAACACGGCTAAGCGCACGGGTGCGCAGGTTCGTGGTCCGGTTCCGCTGCCGACCCGCATTGAGAAGTTCACGGTGAACCGGTCGCCTCACATCGACAAGAAGAGCCGTGAGCAGTTCGAGATCCGCACCCATAAGCGGCTGCTCGATATCATCGATCCGACCCCGCAGACCGTGGACGCGCTGATGAAGCTCGACCTCGCTGCCGGTGTCGACGTCGAAATCAAGCTTTAATCGGCTTGGGATCGTAGAGAGGTCTGACCCATGCGTTCAGGGTTGATCGCCCAGAAGGTCGGCATGACCCGCGTCTATAATGACGCTGGTGAGCATGTGCCGGTGACCGTGCTGCGCGTCGAGAACTGCCAGGTGGTTTCGCACCGCACGGCGGATAAGGACGGCTACACGGCGCTGCAGCTCGGCGCCGGCCGCGCCAAGCCGAAGAACACCACGAAGGCCATGCGCGGCCATTTCGCCGTCGCGCAGGTCGAGCCGAAGCGCCAGATCGTCGAGTTCCGGGTTTCCCCCGAGAACCTGATCGAGGTGGGCGCCGAGCTGACCGTCGACCATTTCGTGGTCGGCCAGTTCGTTGACGTGACCGGCACGTCGATCGGTAAGGGCTTTGCTGGCGTTATGAAGCGCCACAATTTCGGCGGCGGCCGCGCCAGCCATGGTAACTCGGTCTCGCACCGCGCCCATGGTTCGACCGGCCAGCGCCAGGATCCGGGCAAGGTCTTCAAGGGTAAGAAGATGGCCGGCCACATGGGCCAGGTCCGTGTGACGACCCAGAACCTGAAGATCGTCCAGACCGACCTCACCCGCGGGCTCATCCTCGTCGAGGGTGCCGTGCCGGGCTCGAAGGGCGGCACCATCCTGGTCCGCGACGCTGTGAAGCGTCCGCCGAAGGACGTTCCGCTGCCGGGCAAGTTCCGGACGCGCGACGCCGCCAACGGCAACGCTGCGGTCGAGGCTCCGGCCGCGACTGAAGAGGGGAATGCGTGATGGAACTCGAGGTCAAGACGCTCGACGGCGCCTCGGCCGGCTCGATCACGGTCTCTGACGAGATCTTCGGGCTCGAGCCGCGCTCCGACATCCTTCACCGGGTGGTGCGCTGGCAGCTCGCCAAGCGCCAGGCCGGCACTCACAAGGCGAAGATTCGCTCTGAAGTGCTGCGTACCGGCAAGAAGATGTACAAGCAGAAGGGCACCGGTCGTGCCCGTCACGGCGATCAGAGCGCCCCGCAGTTCCGCGGTGGTGGCAAGGCCTTCGGTCCGGTTCCGCGCAGCCATGCGCATGACCTGACCAAGAAGGTCCGTGTCCTCGGCCTGAAGCACGCCCTTTCGGCGAAGCTGAAGTCCGAGAGCCTGATCGTGGTCGACGATGCGACCGCGGCCGAGCCGAAGACGAAGGCGCTGAAGGCGCGTTTCGAGAGCCTCGGCCTCGGCAACGTGCTCGTGATCGGCGGTGCCGAGCTCGATCAGAACTTCACGCTTGCGGCGCGCAATCTGCCGTTCGTCGATGTTCTGCCGGTGCAGGGCATCAACGTGTACGACATTCTGCGCCGCGACAAGCTGGTCCTGACCCGCTCGGCGGTCGAGAGCCTCGAGGAGCGGTTCAAATGACCAACCTCAAGCACTATGACGTGATCCTTTCGCCGGTGATCACCGAGAAGGCGACGCTGCTCACTGAACAGAGCAAGGTCGTGTTCAAGGTGGCGAACACTGCGACGAAGCCTGAGATCAAGGCCGCGGTCGAAGCGCTGTTCGGCGTCAAGGTCACGGCGGTCAACACTCTGGTCCGCAAGGGCAAGGTGAAGCGGTTCCGCGGCACGATCGGGCGTCAGTCCGACGTGAAGAAAGCGATCGTCACCCTCGCTGAGGGCCAGACGATCGACATCACGACGGGCCTCTGAGTTTACGAGCGGACGCCATGGCACTGAAACATTACAAGCCGACGACGCCGGGCCAGCGACAGCTCGTCATCGTCGACCGTTCCGACCTCTGGAAGGGCGCGCCGGTCAAGTCCTTGACCGAAGGGCTCTCGAAGTCGGGCGGGCGCAACAACAACGGCCGCGTGACCGTCCGCTTCCGTGGCGGTGGCCACAAGCGCACCTACCGCGTCGTCGACTTCAAGCGTCGCAAGCTTGACGTCGCCGCGGTGGTGGAACGCCTGGAATACGACCCGAACCGGTCGGCGTTCCTTGCGCTCATCCGCTACGCGGACGACGAGCAGGCCTACATCCTGGCGCCGCAGCGCCTTGCCGTCGGCGATCAGGTGATTGCCGGCACGCAGGTCGACGTGAAGCCCGGCAACGCGATGACGCTGGCGGCCATGCCGGTCGGCACCATTGTGCACAATGTCGAGCTGAAGCCGGGCAAGGGCGGTCAGGTCGCCCGTTCGGCTGGCACCTACGCTCAGATCGTCGGCCGCGACCAGGGCTACACGATCCTGCGCTTCAACTCGGGCGAGCAGCGCCGCGTTCTCGGCACCTGCTTCGCCACGGTCGGCGCGGTGTCGAACCCGGACCACGCCAACGTGAGCCTGGGCAAGGCTGGTCGCAGCCGTTGGCTCGGCTTCCGCCCGCACAATCGCGGCGTGGCCATGAACCCGGTCGACCATCCGCACGGCGGTGGTGAAGGCCGCACCTCGGGCGGCCGTCATCCGGTCACCCCGTGGGGCAAGCCGACCAAGGGCAAGAAGACGCGGCGCAACAAGGCCACGGACAAGTTCATCGTCCGCAGCCGGCACGCCAAGAAGTAAGAGGGCAGAATCGTGACGCGTTCCGTTTGGAAAGGTCCGTTCGTCGACGGCTATCTCCTCAAGAAGGCTGAGAAGTCTCGCGCTTCCGGTCGCTCCGAGGTGATCAAGATTTGGTCGCGGCGTTCGACGATCCTGCCGCACTTCGTGGGCCTCACGTTCGGGGTCTACAACGGCCAGAAGCACATCCCTGTCCTCGTGCAAGAGGACATGGTCGGTCACAAGTTCGGCGAGTTCGCTCCGACGCGCACCTTCTACGGGCACGCGGCCGACAAGAAGGCGAAGAGGAAGTAACGATGGGCAAGCCGAAGCGCGAGCGGGCGCTGAAGGAGACCGAGGCGAAAGCCGTCGCCCGGTCGCTTCGCGTTTCGCCTCAGAAGCTCAACCTCGTCGCGCAGCTCATTCGCGGCAAGAAGGTCGGGGCGGCGCTCGCCGATCTCACCTTCTCGCAGAAGCGGATCGCCCGCGACGTGAAGAAGACCCTCGAGTCCGCGATCGCCAACGCCGAGAACAATCATGATCTCGACGTCGACGCTCTGGTCGTGGCCGAGGCGTTCGTGGGCAAGGGCCTTGTCATGAAGCGCTTCTCGCCGCGCGGTCGCGGCAAGGTCGGGCGCATCGAGAAGGCGTTCTCGAACCTCACGATCGTGGTTCGCGAAGTCGAGGAGACGGCCTGATGGGTCAGAAAGTCAATCCGATCGGCCTCCGGCTCGGCATCAACCGGACCTGGGATTCTCGCTGGTATGCCGACCGTCAGCAGTACGGTCAGCTCCTCCACGAGGATCTGAAGATCCGCGAGCTCCTGATGAAGGAGCTGAAGCAGGCCGGCGTGTCGAAGATCGTCATCGAGCGCCCGCACAAGAAGTGCCGCGTGTCGATCCACACCGCCCGTCCGGGCGTCGTGATCGGCAAGAAGGGCGCGGACATCGACAAGCTGCGCAAGCGGATCGGCAACATCACCGACTCCGAAGTGCACCTCAACATCGTCGAGGTGCGCAAGCCCGAGATCGACGCCAACCTGGTGGCCGCCTCGATCGCCCAGCAGCTCGAGCGCCGCGTGGCGTTCCGCCGGGCCATGAAGCGCGCCGTCCAATCGGCGATGCGTCTCGGTGCCGAGGGCATTCGTATCAACTGCTCCGGCCGTCTCGGTGGTGCCGAGATCGCGCGCATGGAGTGGTACCGCGAGGGCCGCGTGCCGCTGCACACGCTGCGTGCCGACGTCGATTACGGCGTGGCGACGGCGAAGACCGCGTATGGCACCTGCGGCGTGAAGGTGTGGATCTTCAAGGGCGAGATCCTCGAGCACGACCCGATGGCTTCCGAGCGCCGCGCGCTTGAAGGCCCGGCGAGTGAAGGTGGCAATCGCCGGCGTAGCGAAGCGGCGTAATCCGCCGCATCGCTGACGATAGAGGCTAGAGACGTACCATGCTGCAACCGAAGCGCACGAAGTTCCGCAAGCAGTTCAAGGGGCGCATTCACGGCGTCGCGAAGGGCGGGTTCGACCTGAACTTCGGCGCGTTCGGATTGAAGGCGTTGGAGCCCGAGCGCGTCACCGCGCGGCAGATCGAGGCGGCTCGCCGCGCGATCACCCGCGAGATGAAGCGCCAGGGTCGAGTTTGGATCCGCGTATTCCCGGACGTTCCGGTTTCGGCGAAGCCGACCGAAGTCCGAATGGGTAAGGGCAAGGGCGCCCCCGAATATTGGGCGGCCAAGGTGAAGCCGGGCCGAATCGTGTTCGAGATCGATGGTGTGAGCGAGGAGACCGCCCGCGAGGCGTTGCGTCTCGGCGCCGCCAAGCTCCCGATCCGGACGCGCTTCGTTCAGCGCATCGCCGAGTGACGGCGTCGCAAGGCCGGAAGGAGAAGATCATGAAGGCGAGCGACGTTCGCACGAAGACCGTCGATGAGCTGATCGACGAGGTCGCCAAGCTGAAGAAGGAGCAGTTCAACCTGCGCTTCCAGAAGGCGACCGGTCAGCTCGAGAACACCGCGCGCGTGCGGATCGTCCGCCGCGACATCGCGCGGCTCCAGACCATCCTGCGCGAAAAGCGCGGGCAGACTGCTTAAGGAGGCGAAGATGCCGAAACGCGTGCTGCAGGGCGTCGTCGTCAGCGACAAGAACGACAAGACCGTCGTGGTGAAGGTGGAGCGTCGCTTCACCCATCCGCTGCTGAAGAAGACGGTCCGCCGTTCGAAGAAGTATCAGGCTCACGACGAGGCCAACACCTACAAGATCGGCGATACCGTGCTGATCGAGGAAGGCCGGCCGATGTCGAAGCTGAAGCGTTGGGTCGTGGTCGGCGCTGTGTCGCCGGCCGGTGAAGTTGTGGCGGGCTGATCCGCGAACATTGAGTGACGGCACCGACGGCTTCGCCGCGGTGCAGGCGCAAGAACGAGATCAAGGCGGCCAGTCATGATTCAGATGCAGACTAACCTCGATGTGGCGGACAATTCCGGCGCCCGTCGTGTCATGTGCATCAAGGTGCTCGGCGGCTCCAAGCGGAAATACGCCTCGGTCGGCGACGTCATCGTCGTCTCGATCAAGGAGGCCAATCCGCGCGGACGCGTCAAGAAGGGTGATGTGATGAAGGCCGTCGTCGTGCGCACGGCCAAGGACATCCGTCGCCCGGACGGCTCCGTCATCCGGTTCGACCGGAACGCGGCGGTGCTGATCAACAATCAGAAAGAGCCGATCGGCACCCGTATTTTCGGACCGGTGCCGCGTGAGCTGCGCGCGAAGAACCACATGAAGATTATTTCGCTTGCGCCCGAGGTGTTGTGATGGCCGCGAAAATCAAGAAAGGCGACAAGGTCGTCGTCCTCGCCGGTCGTGACAAGGGTCGCACGGGCGAAGTGCTCGAAGTGCAGCCGGCCGAGGAGCGGGCGCTTGTCAGTGGCGTGAACATGGTTCGCCGCCACCAGAAGCAGACCGCGAAGGAAGAGGGCGGGATCATCGCCAAAGAGGCGCCGATCCACCTGTCCAACCTGGCGGCGGCGGATCCGAAGGACGGCAAGCCGACCCGCGTCGGTTTCCGCGTCCTCGACGACGGCAGCAAGGTGCGCGTCGCGAAGCGTTCGGGAGAGAAGATCGATGGCTGAGGCGACTTACGAGCCCCGGCTCCAGGCTCACTACCGGGATGTGGTGCGTCCGAAGCTCATCGAAGAGTTCGGCTACGCGAATCCGATGCAGGTTCCGGCGATCGACAAGGTCGTGCTGAACATGGGCGTCGGCGAGTCGACCGGCGATTCCAAGAAGGCCTCGGTTGCGGCGGGCGATCTCGCCAAGATTGCCGGCCAGAAGCCGGTCATCACCCGCGCGCGGCTTTCGATCGCGACCTTCAAGGTCCGCGAGAACATGCCGATCGGCGCGAAGGTGACCCTTCGCCGCGCCCGGATGTACGAGTTCGTCGACCGCCTCGTCACGATCGCGCTGCCGCGCGTCCGCGACTTCCGCGGCCTGAATCCGAAGAGCTTCGATGGCCGTGGCAACTATGCCATGGGCATCAAGGAGCACATCATTTTCCCGGAGATCGATTACGACAAGATCGATCAGGTCTGGGGCATGGACGTCATCGTCTGCACGACGGCGAAGACGGACGACGAAGCGCGGGCTCTGCTGCGCGCGTTCAACTTCCCGTTCCGGCAGTGATCGGGCGTCGCGAGGTTTGACCGATGGCTAAGAAGAGCTCGATCGAGACCAATAACCGCCGGGCCCGGCTCGCCAAGAAGCACGCCGCGAAGCGCGCGCGCCTCAAGGCTGTGACGCAGGATCAATCCCTGCCGATCGAAGAGCGGTTCCAGGCGACCCTGAAGCTGGCCGAAATGCCCCGCAATTCGGCGAAGATCCGTGTGCGCAACCGGTGTGAAGTCACCGGCCGTCCGCGGGCTTATTATCGGAAGCTCAAGATGTCGCGCGTTGCGCTACGCGAACTCGGCGGCCTCGGGCTCGTTCCGGGTCTCGTGAAGTCGAGCTGGTAAGGAGGGCGGACCATGAACCTGACCGATCCCCTCGGCGATATGCTCACCCGTATCCGCAACGCGCAGATGCGGCGGAAGAGCAAGGTGTCGACCCCGGCCTCGAGCCTCCGCGCTCGCGTGCTCGACGTGCTCGCCTCCGAAGGCTACATCCGCGGCTACGCGGCGGTGGATTTCGAGGACGGCCGTTCGGAGCTCGAGATCGAGCTGAAATATTACGACGGCGAGCCGGTGATCCGTGAGATCGAGCGCGTCTCGAAGCCGGGCCGCCGCGTTTATGCCTCGGTGAAGGCGCTGCCGCGCGTGGCGAACGGCCTCGGCCTGTCGATCCTGTCGACGCCGAAGGGCGTGATGGCCGACCACGACGCCCGTGAGAACAACGTTGGTGGCGAGGTCCTCTGCCGCGTCTTCTGACGCGGCGGGGTCTTGCGCCGGATTAAGAATTTGGTAGGTGAGCGATGTCGCGGATTGGCAAGAAGCCTGTTGCGATTCCGAGCGGGATCACGGCGACCGTCGACGGGCAGACCGTTTCGGTGAAGGGCCCGAAGGGTGCCCTGTCCTTTGCGGTGCATGATCTCGTCTCGGTCGAGAATACTGCGGATGGCATCAGTGTTCAGCCGCGCGACGAGTCGAAGAAGGCTCGGTCCCTGTGGGGCATGTCGCGCACCATGGTTTCGAACCTGGTCGTCGGCGTGAGCAAGGGTTTCGAGCGCAAGCTCGATATTACCGGCGTCGGCTACAAGGCCGCCGTGCAGGGTAAGAAGCTGAACCTGTCGCTCGGCTACAGCCACGACGTGGTCTACGATATCCCCGAGGGTATCACGATCGCCTGCGCTAAGCCGACGGAGATCCTGGTGTCCGGCATCGACCGTCAGAAGGTCGGCCAGGTCGCCGCGGAGATCCGCGAGTTCCGCGGTCCGGAGCCCTACAAGGGCAAGGGCGTGCGGTATTCGGACGAGTTCATCGTCCGCAAGGAAGGCAAGAAGAAGTAACGGGTGGCAGCGATGGCGAAAAATCTCAGCTCACTGGAGCGTCGCCGCGCCCGCGTGCGGCGTGCGATCAAGGCGGCGGCGAACGGTCGTCCCCGGCTCAGCGTGTTTCGCTCGTCGAAGCACATCTATGCTCAGGTCATCGACGACGGCGAGGGCGTGACGCTCGTTGCGGCGTCCTCGATCGAAAAGGACCTGCGCGACGGTCTGAAGACCGGTGCCGACATCGGCGCGGCCCAGACGGTCGGCAAGTTGATTGCCGAGCGCGCGGTTGCGGCCGGCATCACGCAGGTCGTGTTCGATCGCGGCAGCTACATCTATCATGGGCGCGTCAAGGCGCTCGCCGATGCCGCCCGCGAGGGTGGGCTCGACTTCTGACGGATCTTGAGCCGTTGCGGCCCCGATATGCGGGTCGGTCCGGCAGGAACTGAGGGTTAAGGACATGGCTCGAGAGCGGGATCGGGATCGCGAACGGGAAGAGCGCGACAGCGAATTCGTCGACAAGCTCGTTCACATCAACCGCGTCGCCAAGGTTGTGAAGGGTGGCCGGCGTTTCGGCTTCGCTGCGCTCGTCGTCGTCGGTGACCAGAAGGGTCGCGTCGGCTTCGGTCACGGCAAGGCTCGCGAAGTGCCGGAGGCGATCCGCAAGGCCACGGATGCTGCCAAGCGCAGCCTGATCCGCGTGCCGCTGCGCGAAGGCCGCACGCTGCATCATGACGTGCAGGGCCGTCACGGCGCCGGTCGCGTGATCCTGCGCGCCGCGCCGGCCGGTACCGGCATCATCGCCGGCGGCCCGATGCGCGCCGTGTTCGAGACGCTGGGTGTGCAGGACGTCGTGGCGAAGTCGCTCGGCTCCTCCAACCCGTACAACATGGTGCGTGCGACCTTCGATGCGTTGAAGCACGAGGACAGCCCGCGCTCGGTCGCCGCACGCCGCGGCATCAAAGTCTCGTCGCTGCAGGCTCGCCGCCGCGACGTCGACGCGGATGCGGTCGCTGCCGAGGCGTAAGCCCCGGCCGCGCCCACGCAAGTTGCGGGAATTCATTCGATGACTCAGAGCCAGAAGATGGTCACGGTCGAGCAGACCGGCAGCCCGATCCGCCGGTCCGACGACCAGCGTGCGACGCTCATCGGCCTCGGCCTCAACAAGCTGCATCGTCGCCGTACGCTCGCGGATACTCCGCAGGTGCGCGGCATGATCGCCAAGGTTGCCCACCTCGTCCGCGTCGTGGACGAGGCGTGATCCCAGGAGTTCGATCCATGAAACTCAACGAGATCCGGGACAATCCGGGCGCCACGAAGGAGCGCATGCGCGTCGGTCGCGGCATCGGCTCCGGCAAGGGCAAGACCGCCGGCCGCGGCGTGAAGGGACAGAAGTCCCGCACCGGCGTCGCGATCAAGGGCTTCGAAGGCGGTCAGATGCCGCTGCATCGTCGCCTGCCGAAGCGCGGCTTCAACAACATCTTCCGCAAGGACTTCAACGTGGTCTCGCTCGGCCGCGTGCAGAAGGCGATCGATGCCGGCCTGCTCGATGCGGGTGCGGTGGTCGATGCGGCTGCTCTCAAGGCGGCTGGCGTTCTGAAGCGTCTGCGCGACGGCGTGCGCCTCCTCGCCGACGGCGAGCTGACCCAGGCGGTCAAGTTCGAGGTCGAGGGTGCGTCTGCCACGGCCATCGCCGCGGTCGAAAAAGCCGGTGGTGCGGTCGTCGTGAAGGCCGTTAAGGCCGCCGACGAGGCCTCCGCCTCTTAAGTCGTGGCGGGGCGTGCCTATATTGAGGCCGTCGCCGAGGCACGGCTTCAGGGCCGCCGGGACAAGGCTTCACGCGGCGCCGCGCGCGCCGCAGGCGACGTCCAGGAGATCGGCCCGATCGCGGGAGACCGCGACCGGGCTTCCGCGCGCTTAAGGTGCGCTGGTCAAGGATCAGAGCGGTAGCGGACGATGGCTTCGGCAGCGGAACAACTCGCGGCGAATTTGAACTTCTCGGCCTTCGCGAAGGCCGAGGATCTGAAAAAGCGGATTTGGTTCACGCTCGGCGCGCTGCTGGTCTACCGGCTCGGCACCTACATCCCGATGCCGGGCATCAATCCCGATGCCCTCGCCCAGGCCTTCTCGGGCGCGCAGAAGGGCATCCTCGGGCTCTTCAACATGTTCGCCGGCGGTGCCGTCGGCCGCATGGCGATCTTTGCCCTCGGCATCATGCCGTACATTTCGTCTTCCATCATCGTTCAGCTCCTGACGACGGTCATCCCGTCGCTCGAGACGCTGAAGAAGGAAGGCGAACAGGGTCGCAAGATCATCAACCAGTACACCCGCTATCTGACGGTGATTCTGGCGGTGGTGCAGGCCTACTCGATCGCGGTCGGCCTCGAGGCGGCGACGAACGTCGTCATGGAGCCGGGCTGGTTCTTCCGCTTCACCACCACGGTGACGCTGACCGGCGGCACGATGTTCCTGATGTGGGTCGGTGAGCAGATCACCGCCCGTGGCATCGGCAACGGCACCTCGCTCATCATCTTCGCTGGCATCGTGGCCGGCCTGCCGACGGCGCTCGCCGGCACCCTCGAACTCGGCCGCCAAGGCGCGCTCTCGACGGGCGTCATCCTCGGCGTGATGGTCGTGGTCGTCGCCGTGATCGCCTTCATCGTGTTCATGGAGCGTGCCCAGCGCAGGCTCCTGATCCAGTACCCGAAGCGACAGGTCGGCAACCGCATCTTCCAGGGCGAATCCTCGCACCTGCCGCTGAAGCTCAACACCTCGGGCGTGATCCCGCCGATCTTCGCGTCCTCGCTGCTCCTGATCCCGGCGACGCTGTCGAGCTTCGCGGCGAGCCAGAATATCGGCTGGTTGTCGACGATGACGGCCATGCTCGGCCACGGACAGCCGCTCTACATGGCGCTCTATGCGGCGCTGATCGTGTTCTTCGCCTTCTTCTACACGGCGATCGTCTTCAATCCCCAGGAGACGGCCGACAATCTGAAGAAGCACGGCGGTTTCATCCCGGGTATCCGTCCGGGCGAGCGCACCGCGCAATATATCGATACCGTCCTGACTCGCATCACGGTGATCGGCGCGGGCTATCTGGTGCTCGTCTGTCTGCTGCCGGAGTTTCTGATCTCGGCCACCGGTGTGCCGTTCTATCTCGGCGGTACCTCGCTCCTGATCGTGGTCAGTGTCACCATGGACACTGTGTCCCAGATACAGGGGCACCTTCTTGCCCATCAATATGAGGGCCTCGTGAAGAAGGCCAAGCTCGGGGGTAAGCGCCGATGAGACTGATCCTGCTGGGCCCGCCGGGTGCGGGCAAGGGCACCCAGGCGCAGCGCCTGGTCGAGCGGCACGGCATCGTGCAGCTCTCCACCGGTGACATGCTCCGCGCTGCGGTGCGCGAGGGCACGCCGATCGGCCTCAGGGCCAAGGAATTGATGGACCGGGGCGACCTGGTCCCGGACGAGGTGGTGGCGCAGATCGTCGCCGACCGCGTCGAGGCGCCGGACTGCGTGCGCGGTTTCATTCTCGACGGTTTCCCGCGCACCGAGCGTCAGGCGGAGCTGCTTGAAGAGATCCTGGCCTCGAAGGGGCTCAAGATCGATGTCGTCATCGAGCTCGTTGTTGACGAATCGGCCCTGCTCGGCCGGATCGAGAAGCGCGCGCGCGAATCGGCCGGCAACGCCCGTGCCGACGACACGCCCGAGGCCCTGAAGAAGCGGCTCGACGTCTATCGCGCCCAGACCGCGCCGTTGTCGGCGCATTATGAGCGCATCGGCCTTCTGAAGAAGATCGATGGCATGGCCGCGATGGACGAAGTGACGGCGGCAGTCGAAGAGGCGATCGCCGAATCCGTGGCCTGAGCCGCGGCTTTAAGAATCTCGATCGCGCGGGTTGACGGCGCCCCGCGCGATCCGGTAATGAACGGCACCATTTCGCAATCGATGGGCGATCGGTGCCGGTAGCCGAAAGGTTAACGGAACCGGTCGCTGTGCCTTTGTGGCCTAGGGTTATTTTTCCCGGGGTGGCAAGGCGGCGGCGGCCTTATCGAGCGACCAGACCGGGCGATTGACATGCGCCGGCGGTGACAAAGCCGAACCCCCGAGCGGGTGAGGCCCAAGGAGATAGAAGCGTGGCCCGTATCGCAGGCGTCAACATCCCGACCAACAAGCGCGTCCTGATCGCGCTGCAGTACATCCACGGCATCGGCCCGGCGAAGGCGCAGGAGCTCATCGACAAGGTGGGCATCGCGCCGCAGCGTCGCGTCAACGAGCTCAGCGACGCGGAAGTGATTCAGATCCGCGAGGCGATCGATCGCGATTATATCGTCGAAGGCGATCTGCGCCGCGAAGTCGCAATGAACATCAAGCGGCTCATGGACCTCGGCTGCTATCGCGGCCTGCGTCACCGCCGCGGTCTGCCGGTGCGTGGTCAGCGCACGCACACCAACGCGCGCACCCGCAAGGGTCCCGCGAAGGCGATCGCCGGCAAGAAGAAGTAATTATTGTCATCCCACGGCGGTGCTGGGGTCGCGCGTCCGCTGGGACGGCGACCGCGGGCTGCCGGCAAAGGCCCTGAAGGAACGATAGATTATGGCGAAGGAAGCCACGCGCGTTCGGCGTCGCGAGCGCAAGAACATCTCGTCCGGCGTCGCGCACGTGAACGCCTCGTTCAACAACACGATGATCACCATCACCGACGCGCAGGGTAACGCGATCTCCTGGTCGTCGGCCGGTGCGATGGGCTTCAAGGGCTCGCGCAAGTCGACCCCCTATGCAGCGCAGGTTGCCGCCGAAGACGCCGCTCGCAAGGCGTCCGAGCATGGCATGCGCACCATTGAGGTCGAGGTTTGCGGTCCGGGTTCGGGTCGCGAATCGGCGCTGCGTGCGTTGCAGGCCTCGGGCTTCATGGTGACGTCGATCCGCGACGTGACCCCGATCCCGCACAATGGCTGCCGGCCGCGCAAGCGCCGCCGCGTCTGATACTACGACGACGACGCCGAGGCGCCGGGTTGGCCGGCGCCGGGCATCGCGGCATGACGGCGGCTCCCATGCCGTCATACCGCAGATTTCGGACCCCTGGCCGACCCGGGGGCGGACGGAAGGGCGCGCGACCCTCCGTCCGATGATGTGAAAGGATGCGACCGTGACCATCCAGAAGAATTGGCAGGAGCTGATCCGCCCGACCAAGCTCGACGTCAAGGTCGGCGGCGATCCGAAGCGTGTCGCGACGGTTGTCGCGGAGCCTCTCGAGCGCGGTTTCGGCCTGACGCTCGGCAATGCGCTGCGCCGCGTGCTTCTGTCGTCTCTGCAGGGTGCGGCGGTGACCGCCGTGCAGATCGACGGCGTGCTGCATGAGTTCTCTTCGATCGCCGGCGTCCGCGAGGACGTGACCGACATCATCCTCAACGTGAAGGAAGTCGCCGTGAAGATGCACGGCGAGGGCCCCAAGCGGATGGTGCTGCGCCGCCAGGGTCCGGGTGCCGTCGTGGCCGCCGACATCCAGACCGTCGGTGACATCGAGGTGCTGAACCCGGATCTCGTGCTGTGCACCCTCGACGAGGGCGCCGAGATCCGCATGGAATTCACCGTGAACACCGGCAAGGGCTACGTCGCGGCCGACCGCAACCGCCCGGAAGACGCGCCGATCGGCCTGATCCCGGTCGACAGCCTCTATTCGCCGGTCAAGAAGGTGTCCTACCGCGTCGAGAACACCCGTGAGGGCCAGGTCCTCGACTACGACAAGCTGACGCTGTCGGTCGAGACCGACGGTTCGATCACGCCGGACGACGCGGTCGCCTATGCGGCGCGCATCCTGCAGGATCAGCTCGCCGTGTTCGTGAACTTCGAGGAGCCGCGCCGCGAGGAGCTGCGCGACGACGTTCCGGAGCTCGCCTTCAATCCGGCGCTGCTCAAGAAGGTCGACGAACTCGAGCTGTCGGTCCGCTCGGCGAACTGCCTGAAGAACGACAACATCGTCTATATCGGCGATCTGATCCAGAAGACCGAGGCGGAGATGCTCCGCACCCCGAACTTCGGACGCAAGTCGCTCAACGAGATCAAGGAAGTTCTCGCGCAGATGGGCCTGCACCTCGGCATGGAAGTGCCGAACTGGCCGCCCGAGAACATCGAAGAGCTCGCGAAGCGCTACGAGGATCACCACTACTGATCCCGCGGCCGGCCGGTGACGGCCGGCGGCGACGCCCCGGCCCCGGCCGGACCTTTTTTGGAGTAGGGCTCAGGCAGAAGCGCCGCGGCCCGGAACTTGAAGATCGAAGGAGAGGGCCATGCGCCACGCCAAGAGCGGTCGCAAGCTCGGCCGGGAGACGGCCCACCGCAAGTCGATGTTCGCCAACATGGCGTCGTCGCTCATCGAGCACGAGCAGATCGTGACCACGCTGCCGAAGGCGAAGGACCTGCGTCCGATCGTCGAGAAGCTGATCACGCTCGGCAAGCGCGGCGATCTGCACGCCCGCCGTCAGGCGATCTCCGAGCTGCGCGACCTCAAGAGCGTGCGCAAGCTGTTCGAGACCCTCGCTCCCCGTTACAAGGAGCGTCAGGGTGGCTACACCCGCGTCCTGAAGGCGGGCTTCCGCTACGGTGACGGCGCCGCCGTCGCCGTCATTGAGCTCGTCGATCGCGATCCGGCCGCCAAGGGCGCCGCCGACCGCGCCCGCGCCGAGGCGGAAGCCGAGACCGCCGCGGCCTGATCTTCGCGGGCGGCCAGCCTCCTTGGGGCGCCGCACGTCGTTCGACGGTGATCTTGAAAAGGCGGCTTCGGCCGCCTTTTCTTTTCGTGCAATGCTTCCTTCGCGCGATCCCGCGGGCCGCGCGGCCCGCCCGACCGACGGTGCCGTACACCCATGGACATGCCGTCCATCGTCACGATCCTCCTGAGCTACGGGCTCGTCGGCGTCGCCGCCGTGGCGCTGACGGAGAAGCTCGTGCCGATCGTGCCGTCCTATGTCGTCCTGGTGTTTCTCGGGATGACGGCGGCGGCGGGTTGGTCCGATCTCGGCCTTGTCGTGCTGGCGACGACGGCTGGGTCCACGGTGGGGGCGCTGATGTGGTACGGGCTTGGCCGGGGGCTCGGTCACGACCGCGTGGAGCGCTTCGTGAGCCGCTGGGGCAAGTACGTCCTGCTGCCAGCGAGCCTCTATCGGAAGCTCGGTGAGAGCTATCGCCGCAACCAGTTCTGGGTGACTCTGACCGGACAGGTGATCCCCACGGTGCGGATCTATCTGCCGCTGCCGGCAGGCGTTCTGGAGCTCGATCCGCGCCCGTTCACGGTGGCGACGGCGCTCGGAGCGGCGACCTGGAACGCGCCCTTTCTGCTGCTCGGCTTTCTCTTGCGCGACACCGGTCACGACCCGCTGACGGTCGGCCTCTGGGTCGTCGTCGGTCTGGTCGTCGGCGAAACGCTGATCCTGTTCAGCGTCCGCGCGCTGTCTCGTGTGCTTGCGAAGCGCCGGCAGGGGTCCGGCGAACGCGGGTGAAGTCCGCGGGCTCGTGCCAATCGCTCGGCCTCCCCTTCCTTCTCCCCGAACGGGGAGAAGGTGCCCCGAAGGGGCGGATGAGGGGACTCTATGTTCGTTATTTCAATAGTTTATTTGCAGCGAGAGGGGCCGTTATAACCCCTCATCCGGCGCTTCACCCCTTCCTTCTCCCCGATCGGCAAGAAGGAAGGGGAGGCGAGGCCGATATACGGCACGCCGCCCTGGGACCGTGAGCCCTACGCGGTCTGCACGCGGGACAGGAAGCGCTGCACGGCGTCGGTGAGCACCTGGGACGAGGCCGACAGGCTCGCCACGATCGAGCGGACGCGGGCCGCCTCTTCGTTGTTCGCCTCGGTTGCCCGGCGCACCTGACCGATGCTTGCCGAGACGGTCTGCGCCTCGGTCGCGGCCTGGGCCATGCCGGTGGCGATGGTCTGGCTCGCCGAGCCCTGCTCATGGGTGACGCTCGAGACCTCCGACGTGATGTCGTGCATCTTCGAGATGGTGACCTCGATCGAGGCGATCGCACGGGCCGCGTCGTCGGTGATGCCGGAGATGGCGTCGATCTGGCGGCTGATGGTCTCGGTCGCCGCCTTGGTCTGGGCCGAGAGGGCCTTCACCTCACCGGCGACGACGGCGAAGCCGCGGCCGGCGTCGCCGGCGCGTGCCGCCTCGATCGTGGCGTTGAGGGCGAGCAGATTGGTCTGTCCGGCGATCCCGGCGATGAGCTCGACGACCGCGCCGATCTCCTGGGCGGCGGCCACGAACTGGCGCACCGTCTCGTTGTTGTGGCGGGTTTCGTTGAGGGCGTTGGTGACGATCTCGCTCGTGTAGTCGATGCGGTTCTGGATATGGTTCGCCGTGTAGGAGAGCTCCTCGCTCGACGCGGCGATGGTGTTGACCGCCTGGGCGGCCTGATCGGCGGCGCGGGCGACCATGCCGGCCTGCTCGCGGGCTTCCTCGGAGGCCTCGGTCATGACCTGGGCGGCGCGCTCCATCTGCTCCGCGGTCATGACGAAGTTGCCGAGCGCACCCTGCGCCTCCTCCTCGAACATGCGTACCGCGTCGGCGAGGGCGACCATGCGGCGGTGCTCGGCCTCCGCCTGCTCGCGGGCGGCAACGTCGAGACGGCGGCGTTCGAGGAGGGCGAACTGGAACACCCGGATTGTGTCGGCCATCTCGCCGATCTCGTCGCGCCGGCCGTCGAACGGCACGGTGACGTCGAGATTGTCCTGGGCGAGCTCGGTCATGGCGTCCTTGAGGCGGTGCAGCGGCCGCTGGATCTGGCCGACGGCCACGAACAGGGCGGCGACGAGGGCGGCCGCGATGCCGATCACCGGGATCGCTACGAGGGCGATGACGGCCTGCTGGCGGGCGGCATCGGCTTCGGCGCGCCGCTGCGACAGGATGGCGAGCTCCTTGTCGGCGAGCTGGCTGATGTTCTGAACCATGTGCTCGCGAGCCTTGATGGTCGGCTCGTCGGTCGCCTGGATCAGGGCGGCGGCCGGCGAAACGTCGAGGCCGAGCTTCGCGGTGTCTTCCTGGTAGAGGATGAATTCGCTGATGGCGTTATCGATCTTGCGCTTCTCTTGATCGGTGAGCTGGTCGTCCACCGCGGCGAAGAACGGCGCCTTGAGGGCCGTGACGCGACTGAGCGCGGCCTTCAGCGCCTCGAACTTCGGCTTGGCCGCTTCCTTGTCCTCGGCGGTGTAGACGGCGGTCGCCTGGACGACGGAGCTCTCTATGACCTCGGCGAGGAACTTCGCCTGGAAGGCACCGTTCCAGGCCGCTTCCATCTCCTTGGCGCGGGCGCGTTCGGCGGAGAGTTGCGACACGGCAAAGGCGGAGAGGCCGGCGGCGACGAGGGCGAGGAGACCGACCACCAGGGTCAACTTGCGGCCGATGGTGAAGCGAAGTGGTTTCAGGCGCAGCTTGCCGAAGGAGATACGCATCGTCGAAACTCCGGAGGCGGCCCCAGGGGGAGGCGGGCCGTTCGGGTGAGGGCTGGGATCGAGCGGTCCGGGGCCCAGGCGGGCCGCCGGTTGCGGCGAGCCTAAGCACGCCTCGGCTGCGGCTTGATGACGGTCAATGAACGGCTGTGCGTCTCATGGCCGGATCGCGCACCGCGCTGTGGATCATCACCGGCGCGGAGGGTTCGGGCCCGCGTATCGGCCCTAAAAGGAGAGAACGATGCTCGAGAGTTTGATCGTGCGGCTCGGCATCGCGCTGTCGATCGGCTTCGTGGTCGGGGTCGAGCGCGGCTGGCGGGAGCGGGATGCGCCGTCCGGCAGCCGCACCGCCGGGGTCCGCACCTACGCCCTGAGCGGTCTTCTCGGCGGCGCCATGGCGGCGCTCGCCCAGGCCTTCGCGGCCCCGCTTCTCGTGGGCATCGCCTTCGCCGTGTTCGCCGGCGCCTTCGCCTGGTTCAAATACCATGAAATGGAACACGACCACGATTACAGCGTCACCGGCATCGTCGCGGCGCTCGTCGTCTTCGTGCTCGGGGCTCTGGCGGTCGTCGGCGATGTCCAGGCCGCCGCCGCCGGCGGCGTCGCCACCGCCGGCATTCTCGCCGGTCGTGAGAAGCTGCACGGGCTCCTCACCCGGCTGACCTGGCCGGAGCTGCGCTCGGCGCTCCTCCTGATGGCGATGACGGCGATCGTCCTGCCGATCCTGCCGGACCGCACCATCGATCCGTTCGACAGCCTCAACCTGCGTCAGGTTTGGATCTTCACCGTGCTCACCGCGGCGATCTCCTATGCGGGCTATGTCGCGCTCAAGGTCGCGGGACCCGAGAAGGGGATCCTGGTCAGCGGTCTCGCAGGGGCGATGGTGTCGTCGACCGCCGTGACCATCGCCTTCGCCCGGCGCGCGGCGGGCGGCGATCCGCCTCGCGTCCTCGCCGGCGGCGCGCTGCTCGCGGGCATGGTCTCGGCGCTGCGCGTCACCGTGCTCGTTCTCGTGGTCGCCCCCGTTCTGGCGGCGCATCTGGCGCCGCCCATGCTCGCCGGCGCGGCGGTGCTCGGGATCGGGGGCTGGCTGCTGGTGCGGCGGCGCGAAAGCGGCGCCGCGGAGCCCGCGGCCGAGCTCGGCAATCCGTTCGACCTTCTGCCGCTCCTCGCCTTCGCCGCGATCTTCGCCGTCGTCGTGGTAGTCGGCGGCTGGTTGCGCGGCGTCGTCGGCGGGGCCGGGATCCTCGCAACCTCGGCGGTGATGGGGCTCATCGACGTCGATGTCGCCTCGCTCAGCGCGGCCCGGCTCGCCGGCAATGGCCTCACGGCGGAAACGGCGGGGCTCGCGATCCTGGCCGCGAGCGGGGTCAACGCCGCCGCGCGCGCAGCCTACGGAACCGCGATCGGGCCGCGCGGGTTCTCCCTGCCGCTCATGGCCGGCACTCTCCTTGCGCTCGCCGCCGCGGCCCTCGCGGCGGGAGCGACCGTCGGCCTCCTCCGGATCTGAGACGATCCCGCGGACCTTTGTCGCCGCCCGCGGCCTGCTTATATCAACCGGCCGGAGAGCCTGCGCCGCGCCGATGCCTCGATCCCGTCCGCTTTGCGTGCTCGGGTTGTGTAACAGGCCCACAGCCCGCGCCGAAAAGGTCGAGGACCGAGGTCGGGTCAGGGAAAGGACGAGGATGTGTCGATGAAGGGTTCCGATTTCCGCCGCCTGCCGAAGCTCCGGGCCGGGATCGCCGCGGTCTGTGGCCTCCTCGCTCTCGGCGCGGTCGGGGCGCTCGCGATGCGCCCCGCGGCGCATGCGGAGCAGGCGGACGCCGGCAGGCCGGTGGCGCAGGTGCCGCAGAGCGCGGCGGAGATCAAGCTGTCGTTCGCGCCGGTGGTGAAGAAGGTCGTGCCGGCGGTCGTCAACGTCTACGCGACGCGGATGATCACCCAGAACGCCGTCTCCCCCTTCTTCGACGATCCCTTCTTCCGCCGCTTCTTCGGCGACAGCGGCCGGCCGCGGCCGCGCATGGAGCAATCGCTCGGCTCGGGCGTGATCGTCGATCCCGACGGCACCATCGTCACGAACGTCCACGTCATCAAGGATGCCGACAAGGTCAAGGTCGCGCTCGCCGACCGCCGCGAGTTCGACGCCGACATCGTCCTGCGCGACGACAAGACCGACCTCGCGGTGCTCAAGATCCGCGGCAATCCCGGCAAGCTGCCGGTTCTGCCGATCGGCGAATCCGACACCCTCGAGGTCGGCGACATCGTGCTCGCCGTCGGCAATCCGTTCGGCGTCGGCCAGACGGTGACGCAGGGTATCGTCTCGGCGCTCGCCCGCACCCAAGTCGGCGTCAGCGATTATCAGTTCTTCATCCAGACCGACGCCGCCATCAACCCGGGCAATTCCGGTGGCGCCCTCGTCGACATGGCGGGCCGCCTCGTCGGCATCAACACGGCGATCTTTTCCCGCTCCGGCGGCTCGATCGGCATCGGCTTCGCCATTCCCTCCGACATGGTCCGCCTCGTCGTCGACGCGGCCCGCAACGGCGGCGTGATCCGCCGGCCCTGGCTCGGCGCCACGCTGCAATCGGTCACGGCCGACATCGCCGACGGCCTCGGCCTCGACCGTCCGCAGGGCGCGCTCGTCACCGACGTGTTCGCCGGCGGCCCGGCCGCGGAGGCCGGTCTCAAGGTCGGCGACCTCGTGGTGGCCGTCGACGGCGTCGCCGTGGACGACCCGGAGGCGTTCGGCTACCGCTTCGTGACGAAGCCGCTCGGCAGCCGGGTGCCCCTCGACGTGGTGCGCGGCGGAGCGAAGATGCGCCTCACCATCACGCTCGTCACCGCCCCGGAATCGGTGCCGCGCGATGCCCGCAAGCTCGCCGACGGCACGCCGTTCGCCGGCGCGACCGTGGTCAACTTGTCGCCGGCGGTCTCGGAAGAGCTCAAAGTGCCCGCCGATCGCACGGGTGTCGCCATCTCTGCGGTGGACAGCGGCTCGATCGCCGATCAGGTGGGCTTCCAGCCGGGGGACATTCTGGTCGAAATCAACGGGGCCCGTGTCAAGTCGACGAAGCAGGCCGCCGATCTCGCCGCCGGCCGCGCCTCGGTCTGGCGCATCGCGATCGAGCGCAACGGGCAGGTGATGCAGATCGCCCTGCGCGGCTGACCCCGCCGGGGTCCGCGCGGGCGATCGGACAGGGGATTTCATGAGCGATCTTTTCGCCGCCGCCGGACTGGAGCGCAGCGCTCCGCGCCCGCTCGCCGACCGGCTGCGGCCGAAGGTGCTCGCCGACGTCGTCGGTCAGGATCATCTCGTCGGCCCCGATGGAACGCTGACCCGGATGCTGCGCTCGGGCAGCGTCGGCAGCCTCGTTTTCTGGGGTCCGCCCGGCACCGGCAAGACGACGGTCGCACGCCTCCTCGCCGGGGCAACCGATCTCCATTTCGAACAGGTCTCGGCGATCCACACCGGCATCGCCGATCTCAAGAAGCTGTTCGACGGCGCCCGTGGCCGCCGCATGGTCGGCAAGGGGACGCTGCTCTTCGTCGACGAGATCCACCGCTTCAACAAGGCCCAGCAGGACAGCTTCCTGCCGGTGATGGAGGACGGCACCGTCACGCTGATCGGCGCGACGACCGAGAACCCCTCCTTCGAACTCAACGCCGCGCTCCTGTCGCGGGCGCAGGTGCTCGTGTTCCGCTCCCTCGACGACGCGGCGATCGACCGCCTGCTCGACCGCGCCGAGGCGGTGGAGAAGCGGAGCCTGCCGCTCGACCGCGACGCCCGCGCCGCGCTCGTGCGCATGGCGGACGGCGACGGCCGCGCCGCCCTGACGCTCGCGGAAGAAGTCTGGCGCGCGGCGGGGGAGGGGGAAATCTTCGATCCCGCCCGGCTCGGGGCCGTGCTCCAGCGGCGTGCGCCGATCTACGACAAGTCCGAGGACGGCCACTACAACCTGATCTCCGCCCTGCACAAATCGGTGCGCGGCTCGGACCCGGACGCGGCGCTCTATTATCTCTGCCGCATGCTCGATGCCGGCGAAGACCCGCTCTTCGTGGCCCGCCGCCTGGTTCGGATGGCGGTCGAGGACATCGGCCTCGCCGATCCTCAGGCCCTCGTCGTCTGCAACGCGGCGAAGGACGCCTACGATTTCCTCGGCAGTCCCGAAGGCGAACTCGCGCTCGCCCAGGCCGCGATCTATCTCGCGACCGCGCCGAAATCGAACGCGGCCTATGTCGCCTACAAGGCGGCCGTGCGCACCGCGAAGGAGAACGGCTCGCTGACGCCGCCGCGGCACATCCTCAACGCGCCGACGAAGCTGATGCGCGAGGAGGGCTACGGCTCCGGCTATCGCTACGATCACGACGAGCCGGACGCCTTCTCGGGGCAGGATTATTTCCCCGAGGCGCTCGGCCGTCAGAGCTTCTACCAGCCGACCCCGCGGGGCTTCGAGCGCACCCTCGGCGACCGCCTCGCCCGCTGGGCCGAGCTGCGCCGCGAGCGCGGCGGGCGATAGAGCGGAAAAGGAAACGGGATTCCGTCGAATCCGCCCCTATGCTATCGAGGGATATCCCGAGACATCGTCGACAGCGCCGCAGCGACGATCATTGAGACCTTTGCAGACGGGGCCCGAGCCGCCGCATGTCCTTGAACGAGCCGGTCGCCACGGAGACGCCGCGCGAGGAAGCCGCGGCCGAGCCGCCGCCGAAGCCGCGCCGTGAGCCTATGACGGGGCCGGGGCTGCGCACCCTCGTCGTCGCCTTCGTCGCGCTCTATGTGGTCGGCGGCTGGCTCGTGCCGGCCGCGCTCCACTCCGCCAAGCACAAGACCTCGTTCGTCTATTCGCTTTGCAAGCGCGGCGTGGTGATGACCCACTTGTGGACCGACGCGTCCTGCCGCTAAGGCAAGCCCGCGGCGGTCTCCCGCCGTCGCGCCGCGGTGACGGTCGCCGGAAATCGCTCTCGGCACCGTGCGAAACGGGTTGAACCGGGCCGCCGCTCCGGCTTTGATCCTTGCCGCATTACATTGCCGCATCGCCCAGCCGACGTTCGTCGCTCGGCCGGGCATGCCCGTCTCGCCGTCTGCCCGTGCGCCCCGCGATCTCCCCGCGGGCCTGTGAAGGAAGCTCCCGATGATCTCCGCGCTCGTTGTCTTTCTCGGCGGCGGCCTCGGAGCCGTGCTGCGTTATTTTCTCGGCATCGTGGCGACGCGGCTTGTCGGGGTGAACTTCCCGTGGGGCACGCTCTTCATCAACATCACCGGCTCGCTCGCCATGGGCCTGATCGTCGCCTGGCTCGCCTTCAGTGAACCGGTGACGGGCGGCAAGGCCCTGCGGCTTTTTCTGACGACCGGCATCCTCGGCGGCTACACGACCTTCTCGACCTTCTCGCTCGACGCCTTCTCGCTCTGGGAGCGGGGCGAGGTTGGCGCCGCCGCGGGCTACGTCGCGGCCTCGCTGATCATCTCGCTTGCCGCCGTCGCCGCCGGCGCCTTCTTCGGCCGCTGGGTCTGGCACTGAGCAGGGCGAACTCGGAGCGACGATCGATGCGCCGCTAAACCCTCCCCTGTCAGGGGGAGGGTCGACGGCCGTCAGGCCGGCGGGGTGGGGTCGGCGCCGCAGGCGCCGTGCTCCAGGTGCGATGCGAACGGCGGCGGATCTGCGGGATCGGCGGTGGAGAACCCCACCCCGGCGCTGCGCGCCGACCCTCCCCCTGGCAGGGGAGGGTGAGCCGCGTTTGCGGGGCACTCGTCACCGCCCGGCAACAAGACGGCCCTCAGCCCTCCACCTCCCCGATCCCGTCGAGCCGCTCGCGCAGGCGGCCGAGGCTCGAGCGCAGGGTGTCGATGTCTTCCCGGCAGAGGCCGACCGCGGGAATCATGTGCTCCCAGATCGCCGCCGAACGGTCCTTGAGGGCGCGGCCCTCGTCCGTCAGCGTGATGTCGACCACCCGCTCGTCGTCCCGGTTGCGGGCGCGGCGCACGAGCCCGGCGGCTTCGAGCCGCTTCAAGAGCGGCGTCAGAGTGCCGGAATCGAGCCGCAGCCGCTCGCCGAGCACCTTCATCGTCAGCGCGTCCGCCTCCCAGAGGGCGGTCATGATCAGGAATTGCGGATAGGTGAGGCCGAGCTCGGACAGGAGCGGCCGATAGGCCCGGGTGAAGGCGTGCTCGGCCGAATAGATCGCGAAGCACAGCAATTCGTCGATCGTCGGAACGGACCGCGCGTCAGGGCGCGTCGAATTCGAAGCGTCATCGGGCATGGCAGCACTCTCTCGGCAACACGCGCCTTGGGACCGCGCCACGGCCCCCGCCACCGCGCGCGTCGCATCATTATATGGGGCGCGTTTCGATCGCGCGCAATCTTCATGAGGCGCGCCGAGGTCCGCCACATCCGCCTCTCCCCTTGCAAGCCCCGGGGGAACCTGCCACGAGAGCGCCATGGCACAAGTCTATTCCATCACCGTCGGTCGCGACGAAGACGGCATGCGGCTCGACCGCTGGTTCAAGGAGCATTATCCGGGGCTCGGCTTCGTTCCGCTCCAGAAGCTCCTTCGCTCCGGCCAGATCCGGGTCGACGGCGCGCGCGCGAAGACCTCGACGCGGCTCGAGTCGGGTCAGGTCGTGCGCATCCCGCCGATGCCGAGCGACGCCAACAAGGCTCCGGAACCCGGCGCCCCGCGCGAGAACCGCGCCAGCGGCAGCGGCCGGCCGAGCGATCGCGATTTCCTCGAAAGTCTGATCCTCTACGAGGACAAAGAGGTTTTCGTCTTCAACAAGCCGGCCGGGCTCGCGGTGCAGGGGGGCTCCGGGCTCACCCGCCACGTCGACGGCATGTTGGAAGCGTTCCGCGACGCCAAGGGCCAGAAGCCGCGGCTCGTCCACCGCATCGACCGCGACACGTCGGGCATCCTCGTCGTCGCCCGCACCCGCAAGGCGGCGGAGCTCCTCACCGGCTCGTTCCGCGCCCGCAACACCCGCAAGGTCTATTGGGCGCTGGTGCGCGGGGTGCCCAAGCCCCGCCAAGGCCGCATCTCGACCTTCCTCGCCAAGGAGCCGGGACCGGAGGGCGAGCGCATGCGCGTCGCCCAGCACGGCGAGGAGGATGCGGTGCACGCGCTCTCCTATTATGCCGTGGTCGATCAGGCGGCGCAGAACCTGTCGTGGGTCTCGCTCCGACCGGTGACCGGGCGTACGCACCAGTTGCGCGCCCACATGGCCCACATTGAGCACCCGATCATCGGCGACCCTAAATATTTCGAGGTCGAGAACTGGCAGTTGCCGGGCGGCATCCAGAACAAGCTGCATCTGCACGCCCGCCGCATCATGATCCCGCATCCATCGAGCGGGACGCTCGACGTCTCGGCGCCGCTGCCGGACCACATGCAGCAATCGTGGAATTTGCTCGGTTTCGACGCCTCGGTCTACGATCCGATCGAGGAGGCACCCGACACGTGAGCGATTCGGTCGAAGCCGATACGGCATCGCCGCCCGTGCGGTTCGGGGCGATCGGACGGCTGTTCGCGGTCTACGGCAAGCGCCGCGTCGCCGTCATGCTCCTGCTCGGCTTCGCCTCCGGCCTGCCGCTCCAGCTCACCGCGTCGACCCTTCAGGCGTGGCTCACCGAGAGCGGCGTCAGCGTCGAATCGATCGGCTTGTTCGGCCTCGTCGGCATCGCCTACGGCTGGAAGTTCGTCTGGTCGCCGGTCATCGACGGCTTTCCGATTCCGGGTCTGTCGCGCCTTCTCGGCCACCGCCGCGCCTGGCTCCTCACGATCCAGATTCTCCTGATGCTGGCGATCGCCGGCCTCGGCTTCGTCGATCCGATGATCGATCGGGCCGGCGTCGCCGCGGTTGCCGTGGTGGTCGCCTTCCTGTCGGCGAGCCAGGACATCGCGGTCGACGCGCTGCGCATCGAATCCCTGAACGAGCAGGAACAGGCGGCGGGCACCGCGAACTTCATCGCCGCCTACCGCATCGCCATGCTCGTCTCGTTCGGTGGCGCCGTCGGCATCGTGAGCTGGCTCGAGGCCGAAGGCATGCCGAAGGCCGCCTCCTGGCAGACCGGCTACCTCGTCATGGCCGGCCTCATCCTGGTCGGCATCCTCGGCACCCTCCTCGCCAAGGAGGAATGGGGCCGCGAGGCGGCGCGCTTCGTCGAGCCCTTCCGCCACCGCTTCGGGCGGGCGATCGTCGATCCCTTCCGCGACTTCCTCGCCAAGGATGCGTGGTGGGCGATCCTGCTCTTCGTCATCCTGTTCAAGCTCGGCGACGCCTTCACCTCCGAACTCAGGACCTATTTCTTCCTGACGAACGGCTACGAGAAGGCGACCTATGCCGGCTTGGTCTGGGGTTTCGGCTTCTTCTCGGTACTGATCGGCGGCTTCGTCGGCGGCGTGCTCGCCAACAAGCTCGGCCTGATGCGGGCGCTCTGGCTCGCCGCCGTCGCGCAGATGGCGACGAACCTCATCTTCATCTGGCCGGCGCTCGATCTGCCCTGGCTCACCGCCGAGATCGGCGTGCCGAACGCCGACGGCGTGCGCAAGCTGACGATGGCCGCGCTCTTCACCAACGGCGTCGACGGCTGGCGTGCGGCGGCGGCTTTGTGCGCCTCGGTCGCGCTCGAGAATTTCGCGACCGGCGTCGGCGGCACCATCATGATCGCTTTCCTGTCGAAGCTCTGCTCCAACCGGTCCTATACGGCGACCCAATATGCGCTGCTGACCTCCCTCGAGGGGCAGGCTCGGGTGATGCTGGGCGCGCCGGCGGGCTTCGTCGTCAGTGCGCTCGGCTGGGTCAATTATTACATCATCGCGACGCTGCTCGCGCTTCCGGGCCTCGCGCTCCTCTGGTGGCTGCGCCGCCGCGAGGAGCGCCTGATGGGGACCGCGATCGAGGCGCGCGACTAAGGAGACATCCCGATGGGATTGAGCACCCAGGACGAGATCCTGATCGAGACCCGCGTGGCGAACGACGGCCCCAACGTCGTCCTCGCCTACGTGTTCTGGTTTTTCCTCGGCATCGTCTCGGCCCACCGCTTCTATCTCGGGCGGCCGGGCAGCGCGATCCTCCAGATCCTCACCTATTTCATCGCCATCGGCTTCGTCTGGTGGGTGGTCGATCTGTTCCTGATCCCGCGGCTGGTGTGGGACAAGCAGGAGCGGATCCGCCAGGATCTCGCCCTGCGGATGCTCTCGGGCCGCACGCTCTGATCCGCGGCGAGCCGAGACGGCGTCAGCCGATTTCCTCGATGGTGACCTTGTCCGGATAGAAGGCGAGGTAGCCCTCGATCGGCAGCATCGCCGGATAGGGCGTCTCATAGGACCACGCGGCGTCCTCGATCACGTCGCCGCCGATGTTGAGGCTGTAATAGCTCGCGGTGCCCTTGTAGGGGCATTCGGACACGCGCCGGGTCTTGCCGAAGAAACCCATCACCACGTCGTCGCGGGGGATGTAGTAGACCGGCGGATAGCTCGCCTCCTGGAGCCGGATCGCCGCCTCGGTGTCGGCCACCGGGTGGCCGTCGTGGAGGACGCGGATGCGGGTCGGACATGGCGTCAACGTGATCGGATGATCGGGCCCGGGACTTTCATCGCTTCGTCTCCCTTGCACGTTAAGTGATAGTGCGACAATGCGTTGGGTGTCGGCCGTGTTCCGGCGGACCCGGGGTGCGCATGGCCCCCGCCGTCGGAGCGCCCACCCGATCGAGAAGGCCCGGAGCCCGGCTCCGGCGCAAGAGCAAGACCAAGAAGCCGAGGGGCTGCGGGCAATTTCCGGTGCCGTGCCGCCGCTCCCGATCAAGCCGTTGCCGATTCCGCTGCTCCCAACCTTTGCCGTCACGTAGGAGGCCCAGATGTCGGATCAAGTCGCCGCCGCGCTCGCCCGTCTCGCAGACCATCGCAAGGCGTCCGAAGCCACCACCTTGCGCGATCTCTTCAAGGCCGATCCGGATCGCTTCGCCAAGTTCTCGGTCTCCTTCGGCGATCTCCTGCTCGATTTCTCGAAGAACCACCTCACCAGCGAGACCCTGGGGCTCCTGCTCGATCTCGCCCGCGTCGCCGACATCGAAGGCTGGCGCGAGAAGATGTTCACCGGTGAGAAGATCAATTTCACCGAGAACCGCGCCGTCCTCCACGTCGCCCTGCGCAACCGTTCGAACCGGCCGATCCTGGTCGACGGCGTCGACGTGATGCCGGAGGTCAACGCCGTCCTCGACCGCATGCGCGACTTCACCAACGGCGTCCGCTCGGGCGCGCTCGCCGGCGCGACGGGCGAGAAGATCACCGACGTCGTCAATATCGGCATCGGCGGCTCCGATCTCGGCCCGGCGATGGTCGTCAACGCCACGACGCCCTATCGCGGCGGCGGCCCGCTCGTGCACTTCGTGTCGAACGTCGACGGCGCCCACATCGCCGACACCCTCGCCACCCTGAAGCCCGAGACGACGCTTTTCCTCGTCGCCTCCAAGACCTTCACCACCCTCGAGACGATGACCAACGCGGCGACCGCCCGCGCCTGGCTCGTCGAGAAGCTCGGCGACGCCGCCGTCGCCAAGCACTTCGCGGCGCTGTCGACGAACCTGCCCAAGGTCGCCGCCTTCGGCATTCCCGAGGAGCGCGCGTTCGGCTTCTGGGACTGGGTCGGCGGCCGCTATTCGGTGTGGTCCTCGATCGGCCTGTCGGTGGCGCTCTCGATCGGCTTCGAGAATTTCGAAGCCTTCCTCGCCGGCGGCCACGCCATGGACGAGCATTTCCGCACCGCCCCGCTGGAGGCGAACCTGCCGGTGATCCTCGGCTTGGTCGGCGTCTGGTACCGCAATATCTGCGCCCTGCCGACCCATGCGATCCTGCCCTACGACCAGCGCATGAACCGCTTCGCCGCCCATCTCCAGCAGCTCGACATGGAATCGAACGGCAAGCGGGTGACGCGCAGCGGCAAGCTCGCCTCGCACACCGGTCCGGTGGTCTGGGGCGAGCCGGGCACCAACGGCCAGCACGCCTTCTATCAGTTGCTCCACCAGGGCACCGACGTGGTGCCGGCGGACTTCCTGATCGGCGCCAAGTCGCACGAGCTGCCGCACCAGCACGATCTCCTGATCGCGAACTGCCTCGCCCAGACCAAGGCGCTGATGGACGGGCGGACCCTCGAAGAGGCGAAGGCCCAGCTCGAGAAGCAGGGCATGGACGCGGCCGCGATCGAGCACATCGCGCCCCACAAGGTCTTTCCGGGCAACCGGCCGACCAACACCATCGCCTACGAGATGCTGGACCCGTTCACCCTCGGCCGCCTGCTCGCGCTCTACGAGCACAAGGTGTTCGTCGAGGGCACGATCTGGAACATCAACTCGTTCGACCAGTGGGGTGTCGAGCTCGGCAAGGAGCTCGCCCTGTCGCTCGGCCCGGTCGTCGAAGGCAAGACCGGCACGGACGCGCTCGATGGGTCGACCGCGGGCCTCGTCAACCGGCTGAAGCATCGCTGAGACATGGGGCGGGGGGCTTTGTCGTTCCCCGCCTGCGCCCATTCGGCCCCTCATCCGCCCCTTCGGGGCACCTTCTCCCCGCAAGCGGGGCGAAGGGGGAGGGTGCTCCGCAGAGAGCGCCGTTTTGTCCGAAAGTAAGGGGTCTTCACCAGAGAGACTCCCTCGCCCCGCTGTGCGGGGAAAGGGTTGGGGGTGAGGGGCGTGCCAAACCGCTCTCCGCATCCGAGCGACGACGTCGCAGCACTAGCCCCGCCTCACTCCGCCGCGGTGGCGTTGAGGCCGTGGTGGGCGAGGAGGGCGCGCAGGGCGGCGGGCTTCACCGGCTTGTTGAGGACGCCGATCTGCGCCGCCGCCGCGGCGGTCCGCAAGCCGGGTGAACGGTCGGCGGTGATGAGGATCGACGGCAGGGCGGCGCCGTAGCGCGCCCGGAGCCGCGCGACCGCTTCGAGGCCGGTGGTGTCGTCGAGGTGATAATCCACCAGCGCGAGCTGCGGCACGAGGCTCGCCTCCGCCGCCTTCGCCTCGAGCTCCGCCGCGCTCGTCGCCGTGACGATGGTGCAGCCCCAGCCCGACAACAGCACCTGCATGCCGTCGAGGATCGCCGGTTCGTTGTCGATGACGGCGATGACCAAGCGGTGGCGCGGCGGGCCGACCGGCGCCGCCGTGGCGGCGGGGGGCTCGGCGGCGACCCACTCCGCCTGCGCGATCGAGACCGCGAAGCGCGAGCCGTGGCCGGGGCGCGACCGCACGTCGAGCGGCAGCGTCAGCATATGGGCGATGCGGTCGACGATCGAGAGTCCGAGCCCGAGGCCGCGGGCGTTGCCCTGGGCGGGTTCGAGCCGGCTGAACTCCCGGAACGCCTCGGCGAGCTTCTCCTCGGCGATGCCGATGCCGCTGTCCACGACCTCGATCCGCACGCCGCGACCGCGCCGCCGGCAGCCGACGACGACGCCGCCCTTCGCCGTATATTGGATGGCGTTGGAGATCAGGTTCTGGAGCAGCCGCCGCAACAGCCGCCGGTCCGTCGTCACCACGGCGGAGGTCGGCACGATGCGCAGGGCGAGGCCGCGCCCGCGGGCGATCGGCTCGAACTCGACCGCGAGGGTCGCGAACACGTCGGCGAGACGGAAGCGCGAAATCGCCGGCTTCAGGCCGCCCGCATCGAGCTGCGAGATGTCGAGCACCGCCGCGATGATCTCGTCGACGGATTCGAGCGAGGCCTCCACCTTCTCGGCGAGCTCGGCATAGTCGCTGCCGTCGGCGCGCTCGGCCAAGGTCGAGGCGTAGAGCCGCGCCGCGTTGAGCGGCTGGAGGATGTCGTGGCCGGCGGCGGCGAGGAAGCGCGTCTTGCCGAGATCCGCCGCCTCCGCCGCGGCCTTGGCGGCGGCGAGTTCGGCATTGAGGCGCTCGAGCTCGGCGGTGCGCTCCCGCACGCGGTGCTCCAGCGTTTCGTTGGCCCGCGCGAGCGTCTCCGCCGCCCGCACGCGCTCCGTCATGTCGACGACCATCAGCACGACGCCGCCGTCCGGCATCGGGTTCGAATGGACTTCGAGGACGCGGCCGAGCGGGCCGATGCGCCGTTCGAGGGTGGTGCGGTTCGGTGCCGCGAGCTGTGACATGCGGGCGTCGATGAGGCCGTCGGTGCGGCCCGGCCCCATGTCGCCGCGCTTGGCGATCACGATCAGGATCGCCCGCAGCGGCACGCCGACATGGCCGAGCTCCGGCGGCAGGTCCATCAGCGCCAGGAACTGGCGGTTGCGCAGCGACAGGGTGAGGTCGCGGTCGAACACCGCGATGCCCTCCTCGACCTCCTCGATGGCGGTCTGGAGGAGGTCGCGGTTGTAGCGGATCGCCGCCGTCGCGTCGTCGAGCAGGCGGTGGGCGCGCTTGGCGGTCGGATCACGCCGCCGGATCAGGAGCGAAAGCACGAGCCGCGACGAGGCCGAACCGATGGCGCTCGCGAGCAGCCGTTCCGAAAAGCGCAGCAGCGCCGCATCGGCCGGGGCGCCCGGGGCGGGGAGTGCCGCGCCGCTCTCGCTCTGGCGCGCCGCGAAGCCGGCGAAGGCTTCGTCGACCCGCTCCTCGCCGAGATAGCGCGCGATGGTCGCCTTGAGATCGCCGACGGTGACGGCGGTGCGGCCCGGCCGCCGCGTCGGCGCGGGACCGATGTCGCTCGGCACGAAGATCGAGGATTGCAGCCGCTCGCTGATGCCGGGCGGGCGCATCAGCGAGACGAAGACGAAGGTCGTCAGGTTGATCGCGAGGCTCCAGAACACCCCGTGGATGAACGGGTCGAAGCTGATGGCGAACAGCGCCTGGGGGCGCAGCAGCCACAGGCCGAACGGGCCGTTCGAGAGCAGGTCGGCCGGCAACAGCCCGGTCGCCACGATGTTCGGCACCAGCAGCGTATAGGCCCAGACGGCGAAGCCCGCGATCATGCCCGCCATCGCCCCGCGCGCCGTCCCCCGCCGCCAGATCAGGCCGCCGAAGAAGGCCGGGGCAATCTGGGCGATGGCGGCGAAGGAGAGCAGGCCCGTCTGGGCGAGCGCCGCCGCGTTGCCGACGGCGCGGTAGTAGCCATAGGCGCCGAGCATCAAAGCGAGGATCGCCGCGCGGCGGACCATGAGGATGATGCGGCCCATGTCGTCGCCGGTGTCGGCGCCGGCACCGGCCGCCGGGCGGGCGGCGTCGCGTCGGCGCAGCAGCGGCGGCAGCACGAGATCGTTGGAGATCATGATCGAGAGCGCCACCGCCTCGACGATGACCATCGCGGTCGCCGCCGACAGCGCGCCGGTGAAGGCGATCAGCGCGACGACGTCCGCGCCCGCCGCCATCGGCAGCGCGAGCACGAAGGTGTCCGCATCGACCCCTGGCCCGAAGCGCAACAGGCCCGCCGCGGCGACCGGCACCACGAACAGGTTGATGAGCACGAGATAGAGCGGAAACAGCCACGCCGCGCGCTTCAGTTCGCTCGGATCGGTGTTCTCGGTCACCGCGACATGGAATTGGCGCGGCAGCAGCAGCGCGGCGATGAAAGAGAGGCCGGATTGGACGATCCAGGTCGCGCCGTCGAGGGGCGCGGTGAAGACCTGGGCGATGTCCGGCCGCGCCGCGACCGCCCGGGCAAGCGAGCCGATGCCGCCATAGAGCCCGAAGGTGACGTAGAGGCCGACGATCAGGAAGGCGCCGAGCTTCACCAGGGATTCGGCGGCGATGGCGAGCATCATCCCTTCCTGGTGCTCGGTCGCGTCGGCGTGGCGGGTGCCGAACAGAACGGCGAACAGCGCCATGGCGAGGGCGACGAGGAGGGCGATGTCGCCGATCATCGGCACGTGGAGGCCGGTGATGTGGAACGCCGAGGTGCCGTTGCCGAGGTGGGCGATCAGCGTCTCGACCGAGATCGAGACCGCCTTGAGCTGGAGCGCGATGTAGGGGAGGAGGCCGATTACCGCGATCAGCGTCACCGTCGCTGCGACCGCCGGGCTCTTGCCGTAGCGGGCGGCGACGAAGTCGGCCATCGAGGTGATGCGCTCCTCCTTGGCGAGGCGGATCACCCGGCCGACGAGGGGGCGCAGCGGGCCGAACAGCAGGATCGGGCCGATATAGATCGTGAGAAACGACCACCCGCTCGCGGCGGAGAGGCCGACCGAGCCGAGGAAGGTCCACGAGGTGCAATAGACCGCGAGCGAGAGCGCGTAGATCGAGCGCCGGCCGCGGCCCATCAGCGGCCGGCGGCCGCGCGCGGCGAGGCGGTCGCCGACGCTGGCGACCACGAAGAGCAGGCCGAGATAGAGAACGATCGTCAGAAAGACGACGGAGACCTGCAGCATGGGTCCGGTCTTCGGGGCCTCGCGCCCGGAGCCCCCTCGTCGATCCCGCCCGCGGGGCGGAGGCTCGTGTTCCGCGGGCGTGCCGGGCGTCGGCCGCTCGGAACGTGTCCGGCATCGGACCACAGTGGCCCGACCCTGTCCATCGTCCCTCAGTCGACGTTAACCCGCCCGGCGCATGCTTTCCCGAGACGAAGCGCGGCGAGGGAGCGGACGCCCGCTTTCGGCGTTGACGAAAGCGCAGGGGAGCGCCGCGGCGGCGGGCCGGGAACGGTCACGACAGGGCGGCGCGGGGGCGGCGCATAACCAAGACGATCGGGTGCTTCGGCGGTCGTGGGAACGGCCGGAGCCTCGGGGCCAGGGACGCGGGCGATGCGTCCGCGATCGGAGAGGATCAGCCATGCTCAAGGAGTTCCGCGACTTCGCCATCAAGGGCAACATGCTCGACATGGCGGTCGGCATCATCATCGGTGCGGCCTTCGGCACCATCGTGTCCTCGCTGGTGCAGGACATTCTGACGCCGCCGCTCGGGTTGGTGCTCGGCGGGGTCGATTTCAGCGACCTCTTCGTCACCCTCAAGCACGGCAACCCGGCCGGCCCCTATGTCAGCCTCGACGCCGCCAAGGCGGCCGGCGCGGTGACGCTGAACATCGGCCTCTTCATCAACGCCCTGATCAAGTTCGTCATCGTCGCCTTCGCCCTGTTCATGGTGGTCAAGGGGGCGAACCAGATGCGCCGCCTCGCCGAGCGGGAGAAGGCGGCCGCGCCGCCGCCGGCCCCGACCGAGGACGTCGTGCTCCTGCGCGAGATCCGCGACCTGATGGCCGAAGAGGCGAAGGCGAAGCCGCGCGGCTGACGGTGCGACGGCGCGGCGTTCGCCTCCCGCGAGCGGTTTCTGGGATCTCAGCCGGCTTTCTTGGGCGCGCCCCCTCGACATTGGGTCGGCGCGCCCGTAAGTGCGAGCGGCCAGCCGGCCGGACGGCCGCTCCGGCAAGTGCCGAAAGGCCGCCGGGGAGGAAAGTCCGGGCTCCACGGAAACACGGTGCCGGGTAACACCCGGCGGGGGTGACCCCAGGGATAGTGCCACAGAAAGCAAACCGCCGGCGCGTGCGCCGGTAAGGGTGAAAGGGTGGGGTAAGAGCCCACCGCGGACCCGGCAACGGGGACGGCATGGTAAACCCCACCGGGAGCAAGACCGAATAGGGGCGGCGCGAGGGCAACCTCGGCCTGTTTCCGGGCTATGCCGCCCGGGTTGGTCGCGCGAGGCGTCCGGTAACGGGCGTCCCAGAGGAATGGCCGTCACGCGGGCGGGTTCGCCCGTCCGCCTTACAGAACCCGGCTTACAGGCCGGCTGGCGCACGCCTTGTTATGGGCGGTCTCGGTGGAGGCCGCCCGGCAAGGGTGCAGCACCCAAGCGCTCACTTCGGACGCGCTCGACGCTTCACATCGTTCTGACCCGTTGCGAATGGCGACGGCGCGAGGCCGCGGGCGAGACGCGGCCAGATGGGACGGCATGGGCGCGTGGTGGACTCGTGAGCGATCCGTGGGACCGTATGGGAGAGGTCTTCCCAGCGCTCCGCGAGCCAGCTTTTGCCCGATCACCGCCGCTGCCTTCCTTCGCCCCAGCGGGGAGAAGGTGCCCCGAAGGGGCGGATGAGGGGGGCTTTTCAGCGCGTCGGCCGGGATTCGGGACGATTATCTAAATCGCTGAATATCCAATATTTTTCGTTCGAGTAAGCCCCTCATCCGGCGCTGCGCGCCACCTTCTCCCCGGCGGGGAGAAGCAAGAGGGGGCTTTCGACAGGCCACGCCGCGCGTGCCTACGCCAACCGCGGGCTCCTGCGCGTCGCCTGCTGAAACCCGTCCGTCAGACCCGCCGGCCGTGCTCGGTGAGCCAGATCTCGGCCGCGTGCATCGGCTCGACGAGCGGCCATTCGACGGCCTCGCCGGACGTCGGGCGGCCGCGCATCGCCGCCGCGCCGGCGAGAACGCCGCGCAGCCTGTCTCGGTCGGCGCCGCTCGTCGCGGCAACCCGTTGGGCGCTCGCGAGCAGGGAGAGGGGCAACAACACTCTCATTCTGGACGCCATGACGTTTCCCCATCTTGATTTGCGAGAAGCCTAGCAGAATCGCGGGATTCTGACGATCCGCATCGTGCGTCTGCGTCAAATCGCACGGGATCCCTTCACGTTCGGTAAACCCTCCCCAGCGTATGCGCTTGCGGGCCGCTTCGGCGCGTGTGAACCAGTCCGGTCCATTGACGCCCATATGCTCCCATGCTATCCCAAATCGTCCCGGGATGAGGGGAGCGTGGCGCCCGCCGCGCCTCGTCGATCGGGTCGAGGTCTGGCCCCGAATCGGGCGCTCAGCCGATTGTGTCGTTCCAGTTGCGTCCTTTGCCGAACGCCGTGTGTTCCACGGCGCGCCTGCGATCGTGGCTCGGTCGCCGGAGCGTCGGGTCTCGGTCGGTGCGGATGCCGGAGCGGGTGAGGTGTCGGGACAAGGTGGGGCGATGCACGGCTTCGTGTCTCACTTCACGACGAAGCTCGACGCCAAGGGGCGGGTCTCCGTTCCTGCGCCGTTTCGGGCCGCGCTCGTGAAGGATGGTTTCGAGGGGCTCTATTGCTTCCCCTCGCCCCATCTCGCGGCCGTCGATGCCGGGGGCAATCAGCTCATCGGCGAAATCGAGCGCCGCCTCGAGAGCTTCCGCACGCTCACGGCCGACCACGATTTCGTGGCCACGGCGCTGTACGGCATCAGTGAGGTCCTCAAGATCGACGGCGAGGGGCGCGTGACTTTGACCGACAGCATCAAGGCGCATGCGGGAATCACCAGCGACCTCGTGTTCGTCGGGCAGGGCTACAAGTTTCAGATCTGGGAGCCGTCGCGCTTCGCCGAGCATCGTGCCGAGGCCATGCGCCGCGCGCTCGCGGTACTCTCGGGTGGCGGCCCCGCGCCCGCTGCGGGAGGGGCCTGAGATGGCGGCCTCCGACGCGCTCGCGTCTCCCCACAAACCGGTCATGCTCGCCGAAGTCCTGGCTGCGCTTGCGGCCGGGCCCGGCAAGACGGTCGTCGACGGCACCTTCGGGGCCGGCGGCTATACGCGTGCGCTCCTCGCCGAGGGCGCGGACGTGATCGCGATCGACCGCGATCCGACCGCGATCGCGGCCGGGCGCGCGCTCGAGGCCGAGAGCGCCGGCAGGCTTCGTCTCGTCCATGGCCGCTTCTCCGAGCTCGACCGCCATGCGGAGGCGCTCGGCGTCGCCGCGGTCGACGGCGTCGTCCTCGATGTCGGCGTCTCGTCGATGCAGCTCGACCGCGCCGAGCGCGGCTTCTCCTTCCGCCTCGACGGTCCGCTCGACATGCGGATGGCGACCGACGGTCCGAGCGCCGCGGATCTCGTCAACAACGTGGACGAGCGCGACCTCGCTTATCTCATCTCGACCTTGGGCGAGGACCGCAAGGCGCGCTTCATCGCCCGCGCCATCGCCGAGCGGCGCGCCGAGCGCCCGTTCGAGCGCACCCTCGACCTCGCCAATGTCATCGAAAAGGCGGTGTTCAAGGCCGGCGACGCCATCCACCCGGCGACGCGCACGTTCCAGGCGCTCCGCATCGCGGTCAATCACGAGCTCGACGAACTCGGCGAGGCGCTCGCCGCCGCCGAGCGGCTGCTCAAGGCTGGCGGCCGGCTGGTGGTCGTGGCCTTCCACAGCCTCGAAGACCGCATCGTGAAGCGCTTCCTCGCCGACCGCACGCGCGATCGTCCGGGCGGTTCCCGCCACATGCCCGAGACCACCGTGCCCGAGCCGACCTTCCGCCTCGTCGACCGCGGCGCGGTGGCGCCGAGCGAGGCCGAAATTGCCGAAAATCCCCGCGCGCGCTCCGCCAAGCTGCGCGCCGCCGAACGCACCGACGCGCCCGCCCGTCCGCTCGATCTCGCGGCGATCGGCGTGCCGCATGTGCGCCTGAAAGGATGGTCCTGAGCCATGCCCCGTATTCCGATTGGCCGGCTTTTCACCGTCCTGCTCGCGCTCGCGACCGTCGTGGCCGCGGCGGTGGTGTTCAACGAAAAGCGGGAATCGGCGAGCGCCGCGACCCAGGTGGTGCGGCTCAAGCGGGCGATCGCGCGCGAGCAGGATCGCATCTCGGCGCTCAAGGCCGAGTGGAGCCTGCTCGATCAGCCCGAGCGGCTCCAGGGCATCGTGACGAAGTACGACGGCGTGATGAACCTGCAACTGCTCGATCCGAAGCAGATCGGCACGCTCGAGGACGTGCCGGGCAAGGCGCCGGCCGGCGCCGATCCCTCGGTCGCGCTCGCCCAGCCGGGCGCCGCGGTCCCGCCGACAGCGAGCGATCTCCCCGACCAGGGCGAAACCGTGGACGAAGGCCCGGGCGCCGTGACCGGCGGCGGCAACGAGTGAGGGCGGCATGACGACGATTTCCGCATCGCCCCAGTTCTTCCAGCCGCCGCAGCGCCGCCGCAGGAGCGCGATCGGTGGCGTCCTTAGGGGGCTCATCTGGACGCGCGCCGCGAGTGCCGCCGCGGCCCGCTCGCGCGTCACCGTCGTGATGCTGGGCTTCATGCTGTTGTTCTGCGTGTTCGTCGGTCGGCTCGTCTATTTCGGCGCGCTGCCGGAACACGGCTCCGCCGCATGGCGCTCGGCGCAGGATTCGATCGCCGCCGCGCGCCCCGACATCCTCGACCGCAACGGCGACATCCTCGCCACGGACATCCGCTCGGTGTCCCTGTTCGCCGAGCCGCGCAAGGTGCTCGACGCCGACGAGGCGACGGAACTCCTCGCCTCGGTGCTGCCGGAGTTGGGTGATTCCGCCACCCGCGCCAAACTCGCCTCCAACGCCGGCTTCGTCTGGCTGAAGCGCGAGCTGTCGCCGGCGAAGCAGCAGCAGATCCACGATCTCGGCATCCCGGGCATCGGCTTCCTGCAGGAGAACAAGCGCTTCTATCCGGGCGGCAACGTCGCGGCCCACGTGCTTGGCGGCGTCAACGTCGACAACCAGGGCATCGCCGGCCTCGAGAAGACGATCGACGGCCAGGGCCTCGCCGATCTCCACGCCCTCGGCTTCGCCCAGAACGAGGGCCTCGCGCCGGTCAAGCTTGCGCTCGACCTCAAGATCCAGCACGCCGTTCGCGACGAGCTCATCCAGGGCATCCAGCGCTATCACGCGCAGGCGGCGGTCGGCATCGTACTCAACGTCCGCACCGGCGAAGTCGTCGCCATGTCCTCGGTGCCGGACTTCGATTCCAACGACCCGACCGAAGGGCTCGAGAAGGACAAGATCAACCGCGCCACCGCCGGCGTGTTCGAGCTCGGCTCGGTGTTCAAGATGTTCACCATCGCGGCCGCCCTCGACACCGGCGCGACGACCCTGAGCTCGGTCTACGACGCTTCGGTACCGCTGCGGATCGGCCGCTTCACGATCCACGATTTCCACGGCAAGCACCGGCCGCTGACCGTGCCCGAGGTGTTCATCTATTCCTCGAACATCGGCACCGGCCGCATGACCCTCGCCATGGGCGGCTGGCGTCAGTTCGAATATTTCAAGCGCTTCGGCTTCACCCACAAGCTTCAGACGGACCTGCCCGAGGTGGGCGCTCCGATCGTGCCGCGCCAGTGGAAGGACATCACCGCGGTCACCGCCTCGTTCGGCCACGGCATCTCGGTGAGCCCGATGCAGGCCGCCGCCGCGGCCGTGGCGCTCGTCAACGGCGGCATCTACATTCCGCCGACCTTCTTCCCGCGCACCGCCGAAGAGGCCGCCAAGATCGGCACCCGTGTGGTGTCGGCGCGCACCAGTGCGGAGATGCGCTACCTATTCCGCCTCAACGTCGAGAAGGGCTCCGGCCGCAAGGCCAACGTCCCGGGCTACGATGTCGGCGGCAAGACCGGCACGGCCGAGAAGGTCATCCACGGCCGCTATTCGAAGGATCAGAACCTGAACTCCTTCCTCGCCGCCGTGCCGATGGACAATCCGCAATATGTCATTCTGACGGTGCTCGACGATCCGCGACCGGAGACGCCGGGTGCGGGCCGTTCCTCGGGCGCCAACGTGGTGCCGCTCGCCGGCAACATCCTCCGCCGCATCCTGCCGATGCTGGGCATCCAGCCGAAGCCGGATACTCCGGCCGAATCCCTTCTCGCTGCGAACTGAGCCCGAGGACCGATGCTGCTCGCCGACCTCGCCCCGGACCTTCTCGCCGATCCCGCCGCCGGGCGGATCGCGATTGACGGTCTCACCGCCGACAGCCGCAAGGCGGGCCCAGGCGTCCTGTTCGCCGGCCTGCCCGGCGTCAAGGTCGATGGCGCGGCGTTCGCCGCGGCGGCGGTGAAGGCGGGATCGCCCGCGGTCCTCGTCGGGGCCGACGCCGTCGTGCCGGCCGATCTCGGCGTGCCGGTGCTGCGCGATGCCGATCCCCGCCGCCGCCTCGCCTTGATGGCGGCGCGCCTGCATGCCCCGCAGCCGGAAGTGGCCGTCGCCGTGACCGGCACGGCGGGCAAGACCTCGGTCGCCGCCTTCACCCGGCAGATCTTCGAGGCGGCCGGCCGCACCGCGGCGAGCGTCGGCACGCTCGGCATCGTCACTGCTGCCGGCACCCGCTACGGCAGCCTGACGACACCCGACCCGATCACCCTCCATGCCGATCTCGCCGCGCTCGCCCGCGACGGCGTCACCCACGTGGCGATGGAGGCTTCGAGCCACGGCATCGAACAGCGCCGCCTCGACGGCGTTGTGTTTCGCGCGGCCGCGTTCACCAATCTCGGCCGCGACCACATGGATTATCACGCGACGCCCGCGGATTATCTGGCGGCCAAGCTGCGCCTGTTCGAGACCCTGCTGCCCGATGGTGGCGCGGCGGTCATCGATCCCGATGCGCCGGCGGCCTGGCGGGTCGCCGAGGTGGTCCGCCGCCGCGGCCTGCGCCTGTTCACCGTCGGCGCCGACGGCAAGGACCTGCGTCTCGTCTCCGTCACCCCGGACGGCACCGCGCAGCGCCTCGTGATCGAGGCCTCCGACGGCCGGCACGAGGTGCGCCTGCCGCTCCTCGGCGATTTCCAGGTGACGAACGCGCTCATCGCCGCCGGCCTTGCGATCGTGGCCGGCGTCGCGCCGGCTGCCGCCATCGCCGCGCTCGCCGGGCTCGAAGGCGCGCCGGGCCGGCTCGATCTCGTCGGCCGCACGGCGGAGGGCGCGCCGGTCTTCGTCGATTATGCCCACAAGCCCGACGCGCTCGAGGCGGTGCTGACGACCCTGCGCCCGGTGGTGAGCGGCCGGCTCGTCGTGGTGGTCGGTGCCGGTGGCGACCGCGACCGCGGCAAGCGTCCGCTGATGGGCGCGATTGCGGTGCGTTGCGCCGACGTCGCCATCATCACCGACGACAATCCCCGCAGCGAGGAGCCGGCTACGATCCGTGCCGAGATCCTTGCCGCCGCCCCCGGTGCGATCGAGATCGGCGACCGGGCGGAGGCGATCCGCCACGCCGTCGCCATGCTCGGTCCGAACGATGCCCTGGTCGTCGCCGGCAAGGGCCACGAGACCGGGCAGATCGTCGGTTCGACCGTGCTGCCGTTCTCCGACCACGAAGAAGTCGCCAAGGCGCTCGCCGCCCATGGGCCAGCCACGGGAGCCACCGCGTGAGCGCCCCCCTCTGGAGGATCGAGGCGATCCGGGCCGCGACCGGCGGCCGGCTCGTCGGCGCGCTCGATGGTCCGATCGCGGGCCTTTCGATCGACAGCCGTACCGCGGCGCCCGGTGAAATCTTCTTCGCGATCCGCGGCGAGCGGCTCGACGGCCACGATTTCGTCGCCGACGTGCTGACCAAGGGCGCCGCGATCGCGGTCGTCGCCGAGGACAAGCTCGCCGCTCTGCCGCCCCACGGCCGCTATCTGATCGTGCCGGACGTGCTCGCGGCGTTGGTCGATCTCGCCCGTGCCGCCCGCGCCCGCTCGGCCGCCGGCATCGTCGGCGTCACCGGCAGCGTCGGCAAGACCTCGACCAAGGAGGCGCTGCGCGCCGCCCTCGGGGCCTGCGGCTCGGTTCACGCCTCTGCGGCGTCATTCAACAACCATTGGGGCGTGCCGCTGTCGCTCGCCCGCCTGCCGGAGGATGCGCGCTTCGCGGTCTTCGAGATCGGCATGAGCGCGCCCGGCGAGATCACGCCGCTGACCCGTCTCGTCCGCCCCCAGGTCGCCATCATCACCACGATCGCGGCGGCCCATGCCGCGAACTTCCCGAACGAGGAAGCAATCGCCGACGCCAAGGCGGAGATCTTCCTCGGCCTCGAGCCGGACGGCGTCGCGATCCTCAACCGCGACAACCGCCATTTCGAGCGCCTCGCCGCCGCGGCCCGCAAGGTCGGCGCCACGATCGTCAGCTTCGGCGAGAGCGCGGAGGCCGACGTGCGGCTCCTTGGCGTCGATCTCGACGCCGAGCATTCCGACATCCGCGCCTCGGTGAGCGGCCGCGAGATCGCCTACCGCCTCGGCGCGCCGGGCCGGCATCTCGCCCTCAACAGCCTCGCCATCGCTGCGGCGGTCGATGCGCTGGGCGCCGATCTCGCGCTCGCGATGGGAAGCCTCGCCGGCGCCGCTGCGCCGGTCGGTCGTGGGCGCCGTCTCACGCTGGTGCCGCCCGGCGGCGGCACCTTTCTCCTCATCGACGAGGCCTACAACGCCAACCCCGCCTCGATGCGCGCGGCCTTCGCCGTGCTCGCGCTCGCGCCGGTAGGGGCGGGGGGGCGGCGCATCGCCGTGCTCGGCGATATGCTCGAACTCGGCGCCGAATCCGCGGCGTTGCACCGGGCGCTCGCCGCCGATCTCGAGGCCGCCGGCATCGATGTTGTGCATTGCTGCGGCCCGATGATGCTCGAACTCTTTCGAGCCTTGCCTTCGTCGATGCAGGGCGCCTATGCGGAGACCTCCGCAGTGCTCGAATCGGCCGTGGCTGCGGATCTGCGCGCCGGCGACGCCCTCATGGTGAAGGGCTCCAACGGCAGCCGGATGGGGCCGCTCGTGACCAGCCTTGCAACGCGTTTTGCGGCCCCGCCTGCGGGCCGACCGGGGGATTGAGACGAATGCTCTTTTTTCTGGCCAGCCTCAGCGAGCATTCGATCGCCTTCAACGTCTTCCGTTACATCACCTTCCGCACCGGCGGGGCGATGATCACGGCGATGCTGTTCGCCTTCCTGTGCGGGCCACGGCTCATCGCGGCGCTGCGGGTGCGCCAGGGCAAGGGCCAGCCGATCCGCACCGACGGACCGCAGAGCCATCTGAGCAAGAAGGGCACGCCGACGATGGGCGGCCTGCTCATCCTGTCCGGCCTCGTGGTCTCGACGCTGCTCTGGAGCAATCTCACCAACGCCTATGTCTGGGTGGTGCTGATCGTCACCCTCGGCTTCGGCCTCGTCGGCTTCTATGACGATTATCTCAAGGTCACGAAGCAGACTCACAAGGGGTTTTCCGGCCGCGTGCGCCTGCTCATCGAGGCGACCATCGCCGGGGCCGCTGCGATCTTCGTCGCCAAGCTCGGGGCCGGTCCGCTGTCGACCTCGCTGACCTTCCCGTTCATCAAGGAGGTCGTGTTCAATCTCGGCTGGTTCTACATCCCGTTCGCGATGCTCGTCGTCGTCGGCGCCGGCAACGCGGTGAACCTGACCGACGGCCTCGACGGCCTCGCCATCGTGCCGGTGATGATCGCGGCCGGCACCTTCGGCGTGATCGCCTATCTGTGCGGCAACGTCATGTTCGCCGACTATCTGCAGATCCACTTCGTCTCGGGCGCGGGCGAGCTCTCCGTGCTGTGCGGCGCGATCATCGGCGCAGGCCTCGGCTTCCTGTGGTTCAACGCGCCGCCGGCCGCGATCTTCATGGGCGACACCGGTTCGCTCGCCCTCGGCGGCATGCTCGGCGCCATCGCCATCGCCACGAAGCACGAGATCGTGCTCGCGATCGTCGGCGGCCTGTTCGTGCTCGAAGCGCTCTCGGTCATCATCCAGGTCGCCTCGTTCCGCATGACCGGCAAGCGCGTCTTCAAAATGGCGCCGATCCATCACCATTTCGAACAGCTCGGCTGGACCGAGCCGCAGGTCGTCATACGCTTCTGGATCGTCGCTGTGATTCTGGCCCTGATCGGCCTCTCCACGCTGAAACTTCGCTGAGGGGACATCTGTGATCCCGATCCGCGGATATGAGGGGAGACGCCTCGCGGTGCTTGGCCTCGGCAAGGCCGGGCGCTCGGTCGTCGAGGCGCTGCTCGCCGGCGGCGCGACCCCCGTCGTCCATGACGACAATCCGCGCGCCGTCGCCGATCTCGGCCTCGCCGGGGTCGAGCAGGCGGACCTGATCGAAGGCTCCTGGGACGGCATCGACCTTCTCGCCGCGAGCCCGGGCATCACCCACCTCTATCCGACGCCGCATCCGGTCATCGCCCGCGCCTGGGGCGAGGGCGTTCCGGTCGACAACGAGATCGGCCTATTCTTCCGCGCCATCGCGCGCTCCGGCGCCTTCGTCGTCGCCATCACCGGCACCAACGGCAAGTCGACCACGACCGCCCTGATCCGCCATCTCGTCGAGGCGGCCGGCCGTCCCGTGCAGATGGGCGGCAATATCGGCGTGCCGGTGCTCGGCCTCGCCGCGCCGGCCCCCGGCGACGTGGTGGTGCTCGAGCTGTCGTCCTACCAGATCGATCAGGCGCGGCTCATTGCGCCGGACGTCGCCTTGTTCCTCAACCTGACCCCCGATCATTACGACCGTCACGGCGGTCACGGCGGCTATTTCGCCGCGAAGCGCCGGCTGTTCGAGGTCGGCCGGCCGCGCGTCGCGGTGATCGGGGTGGACGAGGCGGAAGGCCGCTTCCTCGCCAATCAGCGCCGCGCTGGCCGCGTGCCCGGCGAGGACACCATCGCCATCTCGGCCGAGCGCCCGCTCGGCGGCCGCGGCCGCTCGTTCAGCCGCGACGGCAGCGCCGTCGTCGAATATCGCGACGGCGACGCGCTCGCCCGCTACGAGCTTTCCGGCATCGGCAGCCTGCGCGGCGTCCACAACGCCCAGAACGCCGCCGCGGCGATCGCCGCCGTGCGTGGACTCGGCATCGCGCCCCCGGTGATCGCCGCCGCGCTGAAAACCTTTCCGGGCCTCGCCCACCGGCTGGAGCAGGTCGGCCGCCGCGGCCGGGTTCTCTTCATCAACGATTCCAAGGCGACCAACGCCGATGCCGCGGCCCGCGCGCTGGCGAGCTTCGGCCGGCTCTATTGGATCGCCGGCGGCAAGCCCAAGGAGGGCGGCATCGAGAGCCTCGCGCCGTTCTTCCCGCGCATCGTCAAGGCCTACCTGATCGGCGAGGCGGCGGACGCCTTCGCCCGGACGCTCGAGGGCCGCGTGCCCTACGTGCTCAGCGGCGACCTCGCGACCGCGACCGCCGCCGCCGCCCGCGATGCCGCGGCGGACGCGGCAGAGGGCGAGGAGCCGGTGGTGCTGCTCTCGCCGGCCTGCGCCTCGTTCGATCAGTTCCCCAATTTCGAGAAGCGCGGCGACGTCTTCCGCGCGCTGGTCGAGGCCCTGCCGGGCCTCTCGAACCCTGGAGGGTCGTGATGGTCAGCCGCACGGATCGCAGCCGCTTCGCCGAGTGGTGGTGGACGATCGACAAATTCCTGCTGATCGCCCTGCTCGCGCTGGTGTTCGGCGGCGTCGTGCTCTCCTTCGCGGCGAGCCCCTCGGTCGCCGACCGCATCGGCGCCCCGACCTACCATTTCGTCCAGCGCCAGGCGGCCTTCGCGATCCCGGCCATCGCGGTGATGATCGGCGTCTCGATGCTGTCGCCGCGGCAGGTGCGCAAGACCGCCTTCATCCTCTACGGGGTGATGCTGCTCCTCACCATCGCGACGCTGTTCTTCGGCACCGAGATCAAAGGCTCGCGGCGCTGGCTGAACCTCATCGGCATGTCGATCCAGCCGACGGAGTTCCTGAAGCCGGCCTTCGTGATCCTGATCGCCTACATGCTCGACGAGGTCGGCAGCCGGCGCTTCGAGATCCCGGGCAAGCCGGTCGCCGCCTTTATCCTGGTGATGACGCTCGCGCCCGTCGTGGCCCAGCCCGATCTCGGGCAGGCGATGCTGCTGTCGATCGTGTGGTGCTCGCTGTTCTTCCTTGCCGGCCTGCCCTGGCTGTGGACGGTGATGCTCGCCGGCCTCGGCGCCACCGGGCTCGCCGGCGCCTACGTGGTGTTTCCCCACGTCGCGGGCCGTATCAACCGCTTCCTCGATCCGGCCGGCAAGGACACCTTCCAGGTCGACACCGCGCTCGACGCTTTCCAGGCCGGCGGCTGGCTCGGGGTCGGTCCGGGTGAGGGCACGGTGAAGCAGATCCTCCCCGACGCCCACACCGACTTCGTGTTCGCGGTCACGGCGGAGGAGTTCGGCCTCATCGTCTGCATGGGCCTCGTCGCCGTGTTCGCCTTCGTGGTGCTGCGCTCGCTCTCCCACGCCCGCGACGAGCCCGACGGCTTCGTCCGCCTCGCCGCGAGCGGGCTCGCCATCCTGTTCGGCGTCCAGGCCTGCATCAACATCGCGGTGAACCTGCATCTGATGCCGGCGAAGGGCATGACGCTGCCGTTCATCTCCTACGGCGGGTCGTCGCTGGTCGCCATCGGCCTCGAGATGGGCTTCCTGCTCGCGCTGACGCGGCGCCGGCCGCGCATCGATGCCGCGCTGCGCTCGCCGGTCTTCCTCACCCGCCGGGAAAACGCAGCATGACGGCGCGCGGCGGGAGGTCGATCCTGCTCGCCGCCGGCGGCACCGGCGGTCACCTTTTTCCGGCGGAATCGCTCGCCCACACGCTCGCCGCGCGCGGCTGGGCTGTGGAACTCGCGACCGACGAGCGGGCCGACCGCTACGGCGCCGCCTTTCCAGCGCGCAAGGTCCACCTGATCTCCGCGGCGACGGTGACGGGCCGCTCGCCGATCGCGCTCGCGCGCACCGGCGCCCGGCTCGGCCGCGGCTTCCTGCAATCGCTCTCCGTCATCCAGCGGCTGAAACCGGCGATCGCCGTCGGCTTCGGCGGCTATCCGACCGTGCCGCCTTTGATGGCGGCCCGCTTCCTCGGCGTGCCGATCGTGCTGCACGAGCAGAACGCCGTGCTCGGCTGGGCGAACCGGCTGCTCGCCCCGCGCGCGGCGGCGATCGCGACCGGCTTTCCCACGACGGGACGGATCGAGCGGGCCCGCGGCAAGCCGCACTTCACCGGCAACCCGGTGCGCCCGGCGGTGCTCGCCGCGGCGGCGGCCGGCGCCCGTTACGTGCCGCCCTCCGCGGTCGGCCCGTTCGATCTCCTCGTCTTCGGCGGCAGCCAGGGCGCCCGGGTGTTCGCCGATCTCGCGCCCGCGGCCGTCGAGCGCCTCGATCCGGCGCTGCGGAGCCGCCTGCGCGTGGTCCAGCAGGCGCGCCCCGAGGACGCCGAGCGCACCCGCGCCGCCTATGCCGCGCTCGGGGTCGCAGCCGAGATCGCGCCCTTTTTCACCGATATGCCGATGCGCATGGCGAACGCCCACCTCGTCGTCTGCCGCTCCGGCGCCTCGACGGTCGCCGAACTCTCGGTGATCGGCCGCCCCGCGATCCTGGTGCCGCTGCCCCATGCGCGCGATCAGGATCAGGCGGCCAACGCCCGCGTCCTCGCCGAAGCCGGCGCGGCGTGGCCGATCGCCCAATCCGCGCTCGATCCCGATCGGCTCGCGCGGGAAATCACCGACCTTTCCGGCGCGCCCGAGCGTCTCGCCGCGGCCGCCGAGGCTGCGCGGGGCACCGGCCGACCGGACGCCGTGGAGCGGCTCGCCGATCTCGTCGAAGAGATCGCCGCTCCGAAGCCTGGAGATGCCTCATGAAGATGCCCCGCGACATCGGCCCCGTTCATTTCGTCGGTATCGGCGGCATCGGCATGAGCGGCATCGCCGAGGTGCTGCACAATCTCGGCTATCCGGTGCAGGGCTCGGACATCGCCGAGAGCGCCAACGTGGCGCGGCTGCGCGCCAAGGGCATTCCGGTCACGATCGGCCATGACGCCGCGAATCTCGGGGCGGCGACGGTCGTCGTGGTCTCCTCGGCGGTGAAGCGGGACAATCCGGAGCTCGTCGCGGCGCGCTCGCGGCTCCTCGCGGTGGTGCGCCGCGCCGAGATGCTCGCCGAGCTGATGCGCTTCAAGCAATCGATCGCGATCGGCGGCACCCACGGCAAGACGACGACGACCTCGCTCGTCGCGGCCCTGCTCGATTCCGGCGGGCTCGACCCGACCGTCATCAACGGCGGCATCATCAACGCCTACGGCACCAACGCCCGCCTCGGCGCCGGCGAGTGGATGGTCGTCGAGGCCGACGAATCCGACGGCACCTTCGTCAAGCTGCCCGCCGACATCGCCGTCGTCACCAACATCGATCCCGAGCACCTCGACCATTATGGCTCGTTCGACAAGGTCCGCGAGGCGTTCCGCCAGTTCGTCGAGAACGTGCCGTTCTACGGCTTCGCCGTGATGTGCCTCGACCATCCGGAAGTGCAGAGCCTCGTCGGCTCGATCGAGGACCGCCGCGTCATCACCTACGGCTTCAACCCGCAGGCCGACGTGCGATGCACCCTTCTCGAGGCGACCCCCCGGGGCAGCCGCTTCGACATCCGCATCCGCGACCGCGTCAGCGGCGAGGAGATCGTGATGTCCGACCTCACGCTGCCCGTGCTCGGCCGCCACAACGTCTCGAACGCGAGCGCGGCGGTCGCCGCCGCCCACCGCATCGGCATCCCCGAGAGCGCGATCCGCCGCGGCCTCGCCAATTTCGGCGGCGTGAAGCGGCGCTTCACCCTGACCGGCACCTGGAACGGCGTCGACGTGTTCGACGATTACGGCCACCACCCGGTCGAGATCGCCGCCGTGCTCAAGGCGGCCCGCGAGGCGACCCGCGGCCGCGTGCTCGCGGTCGTTCAGCCGCACCGCTACACGCGCCTGCAAAGCCTGTTCAAGGATTTCTGCACCTGTTTCAACGACGCCGAGACGGTGATCGTGGCCGACGTCTACGCGGCCGGCGAGGCGCCGATCCCCGGCGTGAGCGGCGAGGCCCTGGCGCAAGGGCTGCGAACCAGCGGCCACCGCGAGGTGATCCACCTGCAGGCCCCGGCCGATCTCGCGGGCCTGGTGCGCTCGCGGGTCAAGCCGGGCGACATCGTCGTCTGCCTTGGCGCCGGCAACATCACCCAATGGGCCTACGCGCTCCCGAAGGACCTCGCGGCGCTCGATGGCGAGGCGGCCTGATGGCCGGCGCCGACATCCTCGCCGCCCTCGGGTCGGCCCGGGACAAGATCCGCGGCGCGCTGACGCCCGATGCGCCGCTCGCCGATTTCACCTGGTTCCGCGTCGGCGGATCGGCGGACCTCCTGTTCCAGCCGGCGGATGAAGCGGACCTCGCGGTCTTCCTCGCCGCGCTGCCGGAGACCATCCCCGTCACCGTGATCGGCCTCGCCTCGAACTCGCTCGTTCGCGACGGCGGCGTCGAGGGCGTGGTGATTCGGCTTTCGGCGCGCGGCTTCGGCGGCGTCACGATCGAGGGCGATCTCGTGAAGGCCGGCGCCGCGGCGCCGGACGTCAAGGTCGCCCGCGCCGCGGCGGATGCCGCGCTCTCCGGGCTCGCCTTTTTCCGCGGCATTCCGGGCTCGATCGGCGGCGCCTTGCGCATGAATGCCGGCGCCTATGGCGGCGAGACCAAGGATACCTTCGTCGAGGCCCGCGCGCTCGACCGGGCGGGCCGGCTCGTCGTACTCGACGGCGCGGCGATGGGTTTTCATTACCGCCATTCCGACGCGCCGGAAGGCCTCATCTTCACCGAGGCGACGTTCCGCGGCGTGCCGGACGACCGCGAGACGATCCTCGCGGCGATGGAGAAGATCACGGATTCGCGGGAGGCGACCCAGCCGGTGAAGAGCCGGACCGGGGGCTCCACCTTCAAGAACCCGCCGGGCGGCAAGGCCTGGCAGCTCGTCGATCAAGCCGGTTGCCGCGGCCTCCAGGTCGGCGGCGCGCAGGTGTCCGAGCTGCACTGCAATTTTCTCATCAACACCGGCGGCGCCACCGCCGCCGATATCGAGACGCTCGGCGAGACCGTGCGCAAGCGCGTCTTCGAGACCGCCGGCGTCCGGCTCGAGTGGGAGATCAAGCGGTTCGGCCGCTGGGCGGACGGCGAGACGATCGAGCCGTTCCTCGGGGCGTGAGCCCGCGCCGCGCACACCGCCCTTCACCCTCCCCTGCTAGGGGGAGGGTCGGCACGCCGAAGGCGTGACGGGGTGGGGTCGGCGCCGAAGGCGCCGCGCGGCGGACGAGACCGAGGGGTCGTTCTCGTGGCGCGGACCCCACCCCGCCGCTCCGCGGCGACCCTCCCCCTGGCAGGGGAGGGTGGGTGCCGTGGGATGAGGCGCCGTGAACGCGCGCCCCGAGCGGCGCCTTTTTGAGAATCAGCAGCGCGAGCCTCGCTCGCGGTCACGGCCGGTTGAGACGGCCGCCTTAACGGAGAGCAAGCATGGCCGGACCGAAGCACGTCGCCGTTCTGATGGGGGGCTGGGCGAGCGAGCGTCCCGTGTCGCTCAAGTCCGGCGCCGCCTGCGCCGATGCCCTCGAATCACGCGGCTATCGGGTGACGCGAATCGACGTCGATCGCACGATCGCCAACGTCCTCACCGACCTGAAGCCCGATGTCGCCTTCAACGCCCTCCACGGCCCGTTCGGGGAGGACGGCACGGTGCAGGGTGTTCTGGAAATCCTTGCGATTCCCTATACGCATTCCGGCGTGCTCGCCTCCGCGCTCGCCATGAACAAGGCCAAGGCGAAGGACGTTTTCCACGGTGCGGGCCTGCCCGTGCTGCCGAACCTCCTGGTTAACAGATCGGATGCGGCGCGCGCCCACGTGCTGCCGCCGCCCTACGTGCTGAAACCGGTCTGCGAGGGCTCCTCGTTCGGCGTTTTGATCGTCCGCGAGGACGCCGTGCATCCGCCCCAGGAGCTCTATCGCGAGGACTGGCGCTACGGCGAAATTCTGCTTGCGGAACGGTACGTTCCGGGCCGCGAGCTGACCTGCGCGGTGATCGACGGCGAGCCCTCCGAGATCATCGAGATCGTGCCGACCGGCCACGCCTTCTACGATTATGACGCAAAGTATGTGGTTGGCGGCTCCCGGCACGAGCTTCCGGCAAAAGTTAAACCGAATATTTACCAAACTATCCAAAAGCTGACTCTCGCGGCGCATGAGGCGCTGGGGTGTCGAGGGGTTTCGCGGGCGGACTTCCGCTACGACGATTCCGCCGACGAAGTGATCCTCCTCGAGGTTAACACCCAGCCCGGAATGACCGCGACCTCGCTGGTACCGGAGCTCGCCGCGTACCGCGGCATGGATTTCCCCGCTCTCGTGAGCTGGATGGTGGAGGACGCAAGTTGCGGTCGATGACGCGCTCCCTGACGGACGACAAGGCCTGGCCCGCGGTGGCCGGGGCGCGCCGTCCGTTTGCGCGTCGCAGCCGCCGCTGGCTCAACCGGATGTTCGAGCGGCTCGAAGCCGTTCCCCTCGGCACCGGAACCGCCGGTGCCGTCACCTTCCTCGGCCTCACGGTCGCCTACGGCGTGATCGTCGGCGGTCATTGGTCCGACGTCGTGGACATGGCGACCGCCCATTCCGGCTTCGCCATCGAATCGGTGAAGATGAGCGGCCAGTACGAGACCTCTGATTCGGCCCTGCTCGCCGCGCTCGGTATCGATCCCGGCGTGTCGCTCGTCGCCTTCGACGTCGGCGATGCGCGCCAGCGCGTGATGGCGCTGCCGTGGGTCGACAAGGCCTCGATCCAGAAACTCTATCCCGACACGTTGTCGGTCGTCGTCACCGAGCGGACGCCGTTCGCGCTGTGGTTCGTCAACGGTGCCTATTCGCTGATCGACCGCACCGGGCGGGTGATCGCGGAGGGCGTCGATCCGACCCCTTACAAGCTTCCCGTGGTCGCCGGCTCCGGCGCGCCCGAGGGTGCCGCCACGATCCTGTCGGCGCTGAAGGGCATGCCGGGCATCGGCGGCCGTACCCGTGCCGTGGTGCGGATCGGCGAGCGGCGCTGGGACGTCGTCCTCAAGGACGGCATCACCATCGAGCTTCCCGAGGATCAGCCTGAGGCCGCGCTCGCCGATCTCGTCAAGATCGACGCCGAGAGCGGACTGCTGTCGCGCAACATCACGGTGGTCGATCTGCGCCTGCCGGACCGCATCGTGGTGCGCATGCCCCACGATGTCGCCGAGCAGCGCCGCGACCTCCTCAGCAAGAAGCCGAAACACGCGAAGGAGGCGAACACCTGATGCGTCTCGGCTCCTCCGATTCCATGCGACTCAAGCCGCTGTCGAGCCGCCGCTCCGCGGTCGTCACCGTGCTCGATGTCGGCTCCACCAAGGTCGCCTGCATCGTCGCCCGCCTGAAGCCGCGCCCCGACGGCGACATCATGGGCGGTCGCACCCACGCCATCGAGGTGCTGGGCTACGGCTACCAGCGCGCCCGAGGCATCAAGTCCGGCGTCGTCGTCGATCTCGACGCGGCCGAGCAGGCGATCCGCCTCGCGGTCGATGCGGCCGAGCGGATGGCTGGCGTCACCGTCGAATCGCTGATCGTCAGCGTCACCTGCGGCCGGATCGGCAGCGAGCCGTTCACCGCCGCCGTGGACATCCCGACCGGCACGGTGAGCGAGGGCGACATCCGCCGCGTTCTGATGGCGGGCGGCGCCCACTCGATCTCGCCGAGCCGCACGGTCATCCATGCGATGCCGATCGGCTACAACATCGACGGCAACCGCGGCATCCGCGATCCGCGCGGCATGCTCGGCAAGCGGCTCGGCATCGATCTCACGGTCGTCACGGCCGAGACGGCGCCGCTGCGCAACCTGCTGCTCAGCGTCGGCCGCGGCCATCTCGACGTCGAGGCGATCGTGGCGACGCCCTATGCGAGCGCGCTGTCGACCCTCGTCGACGACGAGGCCGAGCTCGGTTGCGCCTGCATCGACATCGGGGGGCACGACCTCCATCGCGGTGTTCGCCGACAAGCACCTCGTCCATGTCGACGCGGTGGCGATCGGCGGCTCCCACGTCACCCTCGACATCGCGAACGGCCTCTCGATCCGCGTCCAGGACGCGGAGCGGCTGAAGACGCTGCACGGCAGTGCGATCGCCGGCAGCGGGGCGGAACGCGACGTGCTGACCGTTCACCCGGTCGGCGAGGACGAGATCCACGCCACCCACGTGCCGCGCGGTCACCTCAACCGCATCATTCGGCCGCGGGTGGACGAGATCCTGGAACTGGTGCGCGACCGCCTCGCGGCGTCCGGCTTCTCCGGCCGGATCGGGCGGCGGATCGTGCTGACCGGCGGCGGCAGCCTTCTCACCGGCATGCCGGATGTCGGCCGCCACGTGCTCGGCCGTTCGGTGCGGCTCGGCCGTCCCCTCGGGGTCGCCGGCCTGCCGGAAGCGGCGAAAGGACCCGCCTTCGCGGCGGTGGTCGGCCTGATCGTCTACCCGCAGGTCGTTCAATACGAGCAGATTCCCGTCCGTTTCCCGGCATCCCGCCTCACGGGAACGGAAGGGTACCTCGCCCGCATGGGGCGTTGGATCGGATTTCAAGGCGGATGAGCGTGACCGCCCCTCGGGGTGGAAAGTGTGTTGCAGCATGACGGCCAGCGGCGACGCCAAACCGGCATGACGGCGAGAGAGAAACTCAGGGACCTTCCGCAGGCGATGCGGGTGTTGGATCGGAATACGAGGCTGCCATGACCATCAATCTCAAGATGCCCGACATCACGGAGCTCAAGCCGCGGATCACGGTCTTCGGCGTCGGCGGAGCCGGTGGCAACGCCGTGAACAACATGATCGATTCCGGCCTTCAGGGCTGTGATTTCGTGGTCGCCAACACGGATGCCCAGGCGCTCGCCCTGACCAAGGCCGAGCGGATGATCCAGATGGGCATCGCGGTGACCGAAGGCCTCGGCGCCGGCTCGCAGCCGGAAGTCGGCTCGGCCGCGGCCGAAGAGGTGATCGACGAGATCAACGATCACCTCGCCGGGTCCCACATGGTGTTCATCACCGCCGGCATGGGCGGCGGCACCGGCACCGGCGGCGCCCCTGTCATCGCCCGCGCCGCCCGCGCGATGGGCATCCTGACCGTCGGCGTGGTGACGAAGCCGTTCCACTTCGAAGGCGCGCGCCGCATGCGCATCGCCGAAGCCGGCATCGAAGAGCTCCAGAAGAGCGTCGACACCCTGATCGTGATCCCGAACCAGAACCTGTTCCGGATCGCCAACGAGCGCACCACCTTCGCCGACGCCTTCGCGATGGCCGACCAGGTGCTCTATTCGGGCGTCGCCTGCATCACCGACCTGATGGTCAAGGAAGGCCTCATCAACCTCGACTTCGCCGACGTCCGCTCGATCATGCGCGGCATGGGCAAGGCGATGATGGGCACCGGCGAGGCCTCGGGCGAGAAGCGCGCCATGCAGGCGGCCGAGGCGGCGATCGCCAACCCGCTGCTCGACGAGACCTCGATGAAGGGCGCTCGCGGCCTTCTGATCTCGATCACCGGCGGCAAGGACATGACGCTGTTCGAGCTCGACGAGGCGGCGACCCGCATCCGCGAAGAAGTCGACGCGGACGCCAACATCATCCTCGGCGCGACCTTCGACGACAGCCTCGAGGGCATCATCCGGGTGTCGGTCGTGGCGACCGGCATCGATCGCGAGATGCGCGAAGACGCGAGCCCGGCCGAGACCCGTCTCGCCGAGCTGACCCAGCGCCTGCGCGGCGTCTCCGAGCCGCGTCAGGCTGCCGCCCCGGCGCCTGCGCCGCAGCCCGCGCCCCGCGCCGCCGCTCCGACCCCGAGCGCCGCCCAGCTCCGCGCGGCGGAAGCCGCCCGTGCCGCCGCGCTCGCCGCGGTGGAGGCCGATCTCGACCAGCACCGTTATGCGGCAGAGGAGCCGGCGGCCTTCGCCGGCGGCTATCTCGACCAGGCGGTCGACGAGGTGCTCGCCGCGGAGGACTATGGTCAGCCGATTGAGAGCCCGTACGCTGCGCCCCAGGCGGCTCCGCCGTCGCCGCGCATGCCGCGCCCGGAGGAGTTCCCGCCGCACACCCAGCGCGAGATGCGGGCCCCGGCTCAGGCGCCGCAGATGCCCCCGGCGGTGGAGGAGGTCGAGGACGACCGCCGTCCGCTCAGCCTGCTGCGCCGCATCGCGAACGGCCTGTCCCGTCGCGAGGAGCATGACGACGTGCCGAGCCGCGCCGAGGTCGAGCCCCCGGCGCGCGCCCAGCAGCCCCGCCAGGGCGGCTATCCCAACCAGGCCCGCCCGGCGCCCGCTGGTCACGCGCCGGCTCCGGCGAGCGAGTTCACCCGCCGGCCGGCCCAGCGCGCGCCGCAGCCGGACCCCTACAACCGGGCCCGCGGCATGGATGCCGAGGCTCCGTCGAGCCGGGCGCCCTCCCGCGAGGACGACCAGCTCGAGATCCCGGCCTTCCTCCGCCGCCAGGCGAACTGAGCGGACCGGAATTGAACGGGTGAGTACGCATTCGGCGGGGCCTCGGCCCCGCCGATTCGGCGGAAAGGACACGCCAATCTTACGGCGCTTCCTTCGGGTCTTATTTTAAGTTATTGTTTTATATTTGTTTTTTGGGTCGCGCTGCACCGTAACAATCGGTAAGCAAGCGTGATTTTGTTCGTGACCTCCCCCCGAGTACGGTCCTAGCCGTCAGGTCGGGTTCGCAGCGTGGCTGACGCGGCGCCTCCAGACCGAACGAAACGACGGCTTGTGTATTTGTAAGCCTCGAAGCCTTCGCAGACCTGCTCTCGATCGAGAGGCGGCGACGAAAGCTCCGAAGCGGGACCGCCGGGCACCGCCCGGCTCCGGGGAGTAGCGGAATGGTCACGATCGCCCGTGCGCAGGACAAAAGCTTGACGCTCGAGTCCGGCAAGACTTCGGAGCCAGTGAAGTCCGCGAAGCCGGAGGCGGCGCCGCGTGCCGCGAAGACGGCCCCCCGCAACTCCGAATTTCAGCACACCCTCGCGGGCCGTGTCAGCCTGACCGGTGTCGGCGTTCACAAGAACGCCCCGGCCACGGTGACGCTCAATCCCGCCGAAGCCGATACGGGCATCGTGTTCGTCCGCACCGACCTCGCCGACGAGGTGGTGATGGAGGCGACCTGGCGCTCGGTCTCGGCGACCGAGCTCTGCACCGTGCTCGCCGGTGCCAACGGCGCGACGATCTCCACGATCGAGCACCTGATGGCGGCGCTGCGCGCCCTCGAAATCGACAACGCGCTGATCGAGGTCGATGGACCCGAGATGCCGATCATGGACGGCTCCTCGGCCCCGTTCGTCGAGGCGATCCGTCAGGTCGGCGTGCTCAGCCAGGCCGCCCGCCGCAGCTTCGTCAAGGTTCTGAAGCCCGTCCGCGTCGAGATCGGCGACGGCTGGGGCGAGCTGTCGCCCTGCGCGACGACCCGTTTCGAGGTCGAGATCGATTTCGAGCTGAAGCCGATCGGCCGCCAGTCGATCGCCTTCGACCTGACGCCGGACGTGTTCGCCGACGATTTCGCCCGCGCCCGCACCTTCGGCCGCATCCAGGACGTCGAGCGGCTGTGGAAGATGGGCTTCGCCCTCGGTGCTTCACTCGAGAACTCGATTGCGGTTGCCGACGACCGCGTACTCAACCCGGAAGGCACCCGCTGGCCGGACGAGTTCGTTCGCCACAAGGCGCTCGACGCGGTGGGTGACCTCGCGCTTTCCGGCCTGCCGATCCGCGGCCTCTATCGCTCCTACAAGGGCGGCCACCGCATCAACGCCGCGGTTCTCCAGGCGCTGTTCGCCGACCCGACGGCTTACGAGATCGTGCCGGCCCCGGCGCACCCGCGCCGTGAGCAGGGCCACGCCGAGATCGCCGTCGCGGCTGCGGCCTACGGTCCGGAGCGCGGCTGATCCGCGCGCGACGGAAGCGAATCGCTTCGGCGTCGCCGTGTCGAGCCGCGCGCTCAACATTCTTTATTGAGAACGGAACGGCCGGTGCTCGAAGCACCGGCCGTTTTCGCATTGGGAGGGCGGCGCTCGCACGGCTTCGAGCGTTCCGCTTTTCTCCAGCCTTTTCGGGCCGTTCGGCCATGTTCCCGCCGCGGTCGTCGGGATCAGTCGCACGCTCGGTTCGGTGGGCGTGCGGCCCGTCCCGTCCCCGCGGCTGCGAGGGTGACGCTGCCGCCGCCATCGGTTAGAAGAGACGCCGCGTTTTCCGCCGAGCGGAGGCGGGCGACCGCGCTTCCGAGCGCGGGGACGGAAACGCTCAGGACGACCGGTCGGGGAGGCCGGGCGCCCTTTCAAGGTCTTTCGAGGAGAGTAGCGCGGTGCCGAACATCGGAGTGCGAACCGTCGAGATGAGCGAATCGTCCAACGCCCATTCATCGTCCGCCGCCGGCCGTCGCTGGCGCCACGCGGCGCTCGCCGGTGCGATCGTCACGGCCCTCGCGCTCGGCGCCTGCGGGGCGAAGAAGGACGACAGCCTCACCCTCGACGACACCCCGCCGGACCAGCTCTATAACCAGGGCCTCGCTCTGATGGCGAAGGGCGCCTACAAGGACGCCGCCAAGAAGTTCGAGGACCTCGACCGCCTCTATCCCTATTCCGAATATGCCCGGAAGGCGCTGGTCAACTCCGCCTTCACCTATTATTCGATCGGCAAATACCAGGACGCCATCAATCAGGCGAAGCGCTTCGTCACGCTTTATCCGGGCAATCCGGACGCGGCCTACGCGCTCTACATCATCGGCCAGTCCTATTATTCGCAGATCTCCGACGTCACCCGCGACCAGGAGACGACGTCGCGGGCGATGGACGCGTTCGACGAGCTGATCCGCCGCTTCCCCGATTCCGAATATGCCGACGACGCGCGCAAGAAGATCCAGATCGCGCGCGATCAGCTCGCCGGCAAGGAGATGGAGATCGGGCGATTTTATCTGGCGCGGCACGATTACACGGCCGCGATCAACCGCTTCCGCGTGGTGGTGACGGATTATCAGACCACCCGTCAGGTCGAAGAGGCGCTCGCCCGTCTGACCGAGGCCTATTATGCGCTGGGCGTCATCCCGGAGGCGCAGACGGCGGCCGCGGTGCTCGGCCACAACTTCCCGGACAGCGAGTGGTACAAGCGCGCCTACGAGCTCCTGAAGTCGGGCGGATATTCGCCCCAGGAGAACAAGGAGAGCTGGATCTCCAAGGCGTTCCAGAGCGTCAACCAGAGCATCAGCAACATCAAGCTGCTCTGATCGCGATTAAGGGTCGGGGGACCGGACGGTTATGCTCGTCGAGCTTTCGATCCGCGACATCGTCCTGATCGATCGCCTCGAGATCGGCTTTCGCCGCGGCCTCACGGTGATGACCGGTGAGACCGGGGCGGGCAAGTCGATCCTGCTCGATGCGCTCACGCTGGCGCTCGGCGGCCGGGGCGACGCTTCGCTCGTGCGCCACGGCGAGACGCAGGGCCAGGTGACGGCGGTGTTCGACGTGCCGGCCGATCATCCGGCGCGCCGGCTCCTCACCGAGAACGCGATCGATCCCGACGGTGACGTCATCCTGCGCCGCATCCAGGCGGCCGATGGCCGTACCCGCGCCTTCGTCAACGATCAGGCGGTCGGCGTCTCCCTCATGCGCGCGATCGGGGCCGCGCTGGTGGAGATCCACGGCCAGCACGACGACCGCGCCCTCGTCGATCCCGCCGCCCACCGCGAACTGCTCGATGCCTTCGGCGCGCTCGACGCCGAGCGCCGGGCGGTCGCCGAAGCCTGGACCGCGCGGCGGACCGCCGAGGCGGCGCTCGCGCGCCACCGCACGCGAGTCGAGGCGGCGCGGCGCGAGGTCGATTATCTGCGCGCCGCCGTCGAGGAACTGACCGAGCTCGGCCCCGAGCCGGGCGAGGAGGAGCGCCTCGCGAGCGCCCGCACCGCGATGATGAAGGTCGAGAAGGTTGCGGGCGACCTCAACGACGCCGCCGAGACCCTGAACGGCAGCGGATCGCCGATCCCCGAGATCGCCGGCCTCTGGAAGCGGCTCGAGCGCAAGGCCGCCGAGGCGCCGCATTTGATCGCCCCCACCGTCGACGCGCTGGGCCGTGCCCTCGATGCGCTCGAAGAGGCGCGCACCGGGCTCGACCATGCGCTCGCCGAGACCGCGTTCGATCCGCGTCAGCTCGAGAAGACCGAGGAGCGGCTGTTCGCGCTCCGCGCCGCCGCCCGCAAGCATCAGGTTTCCTGCGACGACCTGCCGGCGCTCGCCGAGCGCATGGCGGCCGACCTCGCCGAGATCGATGCGGGCGAGGAACGCCTCGCCGTGCTCGCCGCGGAGGTCGAGGCGGCACGGGTGGCCTACGATGCCGTCTCTGCCGTCCTATCGGCGCGGCGTCGCGAGACCGCCCGGGCGCTCGAGGCCGCTGTGGCCGACGAACTGCCGGCCCTGAAGCTCGAACGCGCGACCTTCCTGGTCGAGATGTCGTCCAACGCCGCCCAGGCGAGCGGCGACGGCATCGACGTAGTCGAGTTCTGGGTGCGCACCAATCCGGGCACCCGGCCCGGGCCGATGATGAAGGTCGCCTCGGGCGGCGAGCTGTCGCGCTTCCTGCTTGCGCTCAAGGTCGCGCTCGCCGATCGCGGCTCGGCGCCGACCCTCGTCTTCGACGAGATCGACACGGGCGTCGGCGGCGCCGTCGCGGAAGCGATCGGCACCCGGCTCGCCCGGCTTTCCCACGGCGTCCAGGTGATCGCCGTGACCCACGCGCCGCAGGTCGCCGCGCGCGCCGGCGGCCATCTGCTCATCGCCAAGGGGGCCGCCGGCTCGGTCGGCGACGAGGAACGGGTCGCGACCCGCGTGACGCCGATCGAGGGCGCGGTGCGCCGCGAGGAGATCGCCCGCATGCTCGCCGGCGCGACCATCACGGCGGAAGCCCGCGCCGCCGCCGAGCGGCTGCTCGCCGGCACGGAATAGGGCCGGAAGCATTGCGCCGGGCGCGCGATCGATACGACCCGCATTGAAAAGGGGGCCGGAGACGGAACGAATGCGGCGTCCGTGAGTAGGACAGCGGGGGTGGGAACGTACCCCGCGAGGTCCCTCATGTCCGCCACCGCGCCGTCCGACGTGCCGCCGCGCGCCGTCCCCGTTTCGCCCGGCCGCCCCAAGGGCGGCGACTGGGCCGCCATCATCCTCGGCATCGTCATCGTCCTGATCGGGCTTGCGCTCGTCATCGGCGGCGCGTGGCTGCTCTGGCTCGGCGGCTCGGCCTATTATCTCCTCGCGGGCCTCGGTCTTCTCGTTTCCGGTTATCTGCTCGCCCGCCGGCGAACGCTCGGCGCGCTTCTCTATGCGCTGGTCTATGCCGCCACGCTCGTCTGGGCGTATTGGGAAGTCGGTCTGCACGGCTGGGCCTTGGTGCCGCGCGTCGTCGGGCCGACGGTGCTCCTCGTTCTCGTGGCGGCGGTCTCGGCGCGGCTGCGCCCCTCGCGGCATAGCACGGGCGCCGCGCTCGGGATGGCGGTGGCCATCGTCGTCGTCGCGGCGCTGGCGACGTGGGGGATAACCCAGGCGAATGTGCCGCCCGCGCCCGAAGCGCTGCCGGCCGCCGCCGCCGCACCGATGCCGGACCCGTCGTCGATGCAGGTCGGCGCCGATTGGCCGGCTTATGGTGGGACCTACGCCGCGCGGCGCTATTCGCCGCTGACCCAGATCAACCGCGGCGATGTCGGCCGGCTCGAGAAGGTGTGGACCTACCACACCGGCGATCTGCCGAACGATCGGACGAAGAACACCTACGGCGCCGAGACGACGCCGCTCAAGGTCGGCGACACGCTCTATCTGTGCACGCCGAAGAGCATCATGATCGCCCTCGATCCGGCGACGGGCAAGGAGAAGTGGCGCTTCGATCCAAAGGTCCCGGACGACGCGATCCCCTACACAGCTGCCTGCCGCGGCGTCAGCTACTACGCCGTACCCGGTGCCGATCCGGCCTCCGCCTGCGCGACCCGCATCATCGAGGGCACGCTCGACGCCCGCTTGGTCGCCGTCGATGCCCGCACCGGCCGCCCCTGCGCCGATTTCGGCCAGAACGGCGAGGTCGACACCGCCCTCGGCATCGGCGAGCACGCGCCGGGCATGTTCTCCATCACCTCGGCGCCGACGATCGTGCGCGGCGTCGTCGTGACCGGCCATCAGGTGCTCGACGGGCAGAAGCGCGATGCCCCCTCCGGCGTCATCCAGGGCTACGACGCCGTCACCGGCGCGCTGCGCTGGGCCTGGGACATGGCGAAGCCTGACGTCACGGGCCTTCCGCCGGAAGGGCAGACCTATACCCGCGGCACGCCGAACATGTGGACAACCGCCTCCGGCGACGAGAGCCTCGGCCTCGTCTATCTACCGCTCGGCCTCTCGGCGGTCGATTATTGGAGCTCCGATCGCGCCGACGCAGAGAAGCGGTTCGCAACCTCCCTGGTCGCGCTGGACGTTCAGACCGGAAAGCCGGTCTGGCACTTCCAGACCGTCCACAACGACGTCTGGGATTACGATCTCGGCTCCCAGGCGACGCTCGTGGACTTCCCCTCGGGCAACGGCACGGTGCCAGCGCTGGTGCTGCCGAGTAAGCGCGGCGATCTCTTCGTGCTCGACCGCCGCACCGGCACGCCGCTCGTCGGCGTCGAGGAACGCCCGGTGCCGCAGGGCGGCGTCGAGCCCGATCAGCGGGCCAAAACGCAGCCGTTCTCGACCTATCACACCCTGATGAAGCCCGATCTGACCGAGGCCGACATGTGGGGCATGTCGCCGATCGACCAGATGATCTGCCGTATCGAGTTCCGGCAGGCGAGCTACAAGGGCATCTTCACGCCGCCCACCGTGAGCCCGCACTGGATCGAATATCCGGGCTACAACGGCGGCTCGGACTGGGGCGGCATCGCGGTCGACCCTCAGCGTGGCATCATCGTCGCGAATTACAACGACATGCCGAACTACAACCGCCTCGTGCCGCGGGCCGAGGCGGACCGCCTCGGCTGGGCTCCACGCGATCAGACCCGCGGTGAGATCGGCGGCGCCGAAGGGGCCGGCGATCCCCAGGCCGGCGCGCCTTACGCCATCAACGTCAATGCCGGCTGGCGGCAATCCTACACCGGGCTCCTCTGCAAGGAACCGCCCTATGGCGGCATCCGCGCGATCGATCTCAAAACCGGCAAGACGCTCTGGGATCATCCGCTCGGCGAGGCGCGCGGCAACGGGCCGTTCGGCATCCCCTCGATGCTGCCGATCACGATCGGCACACCGAACAACGGTGGCGCGGTCGTCACCGCCGGCGGGCTCATCTTCATCGCGGCGGCGACGGACAATCTCATTCGTGCCATCGACCTGAAGACGGGCGACGTGGTGTGGAGCGACGTGCTGCCCGGCGGCGGTCAGGCGACGCCGATGACGTACGAGGAGAATGGCCGCCAATATCTGGCGATCATGGCCGGTGGCCATCACTTCATGCAGACGCCTGTGAGCGATGCGCTCGTCGTCTACGCCCTGCCGCAGGGCGGCTAGGCGGAGGCACCGTCGAGCCGGGCGGCGACCTGCGGGAGCACGAACGGCACGCCGTCGCCCGGTACGCGGCCCGGTTCCAGGGCGACGGCGAACACGTCGCGCAAGAGCGCGGCGGTCAGCACCTCTGCGGGCGGCCCCTCGGCCGCGACGCGGCCGTCGGCGATCACCACGATGCGGTCGGCGTAGCGGGCGGCCAAGTTGAGGTCGTGAAGCACGACGACGACCGTGCCGCCGGCATCCGCTTCGGCCCTCGCGACGTCGAGAACGCGGAGTTGGTGGGCGAGATCCTGGCTCGCGGTCGGCTCGTCGAGCATCAGGACGCCGGGGCCGTGCAGCCGCGTCCCGGCCCAGAGCTGGCACAGCACCCGGGCGAGATGGGCGCGCTGGCGCTCGCCGCCCGAGAGGGCGTCGTGGAGCCGGTCGGCGCGGTCGGCGAGATCGACGGTCGCGAGCGCCCGCGCGACGAGGGCGGCGCGGTCGGCCGCCGCGAGGGGGAAATTCGGCACGGTGAGGCCGAGCTCGGCGATCTCGCGGACATTGAACGGGAAGGCGAGGGCGGTGGATTGCGGCAGCACGGCCCGCCGCGCCGCCGCCTCCGCCGGCTTCATCCCCGCGATCGGCCGGCCGTGCAGAATGACCGATCCCGCGCCCGGGACGATCTCGCCGCACAGCACCTTGAGCAGCGTCGACTTGCCGGCCCCGTTCGGGCCGACGATCGCCGTCACCGTGCCCGGCGCTGCTTCGATATCGAGGCCGTCCAGGATGGTGCGGCCGGCCCGCATGAGGCGCAGGCCGCGGCCGGCCAGCGCCGGTTCCGCGGCGGGAGGGGATGTCTGCATCCGGGGACCCTTCAGACGATGCCGGAGCGCTGGCGCAGCAAGAGCCAGAGGAAGAACGGCGCACCGATCGCCGCGGTCACGATGCCGATCGGCAGCTCGGCGGGGGCGACCACGACGCGGGCGATGGTGTCGGCGAGGAGCAGGAGGGCCGCGCCGGCGAGCGCCGAGCCCGGCAGCACGATGCGATGGTCCGGTCCGGCGGCGAGCCGCACCACATGGGGCACCACGATCCCCACGAAGCCGATGACGCCCGACAGCGCCACCGAGGCACCGACCGCGCAGGCGGCCGCCGCGATGGCGAGCCGCTTCGCCTGCTCGGTCGCAATGCCGAGATGGACCGCCTCGGCCTCGCCGAGCAGCAGCGCGTTCAGAGGCCGCGCCAGCAGCGGCGCGGCGGCGAGCGCGACGGCGAAGAAGGGCAGGGCGGCGGCGAGCTTCGGCCACGCCGCGCCGCCGAGGCTGCCGAGCGTCCAGAAGGTGATGTCGCGCAATTGCCGGTCGTCGGCGCCGAACACGATCAGCCCCGTCAACGCGCCGGCGAAGGCGCCGATGGCGACGCCGGCGAGGAGCAGGGTCGCGGTGGAGGTCTGCCGCTGGCGCGTCGCGATGGCGTAGAGCAGGAGGGTCGTGGCGAACGCGCCGATCACCGCTGCGACCGGCACCGCCTCGGTGCCGAGCAGGGCCACGACGGGCGCCAGCGCCCCGCCGCCCAGCGCGATCATGGCGACCGCCGCGAGCCCCGCGCCGGTCGAGGCGCCGACGAGGCCCGGATCGGCGAGGGGGTTGCGGAACAGGCCCTGCATCATCGCCCCGGTGATGCCGAGCGAGGCGCCGACCAGGATGCCGAGCACGGTCCGGGTCAGGCGGATGTCGACGAGGACGAGCCGTTCGCGGGCGATCTCCGGGCTTGCCGTGCCGCCGGCGAGGAGCGCGCGGACGACCCGCGGCACCGCGTCGAGACTGATGCCGGTCGGCCCGAGCGCGAGCGACAGGACCGCGGCGGCGACGAGCACCAGGGCCGCCCCGGCGAGGGTAAGGCGGCCGCGGCCGGTGCGGTCGCCGAGTGGCCGCGTCGCCGTGACATCGCGGGTCGTCGCGCTCGTCATGGCGCGGGGGCCGTGCAGGCGGGATCGAGCGCGCCGCACAGCGAAAGCAGGATCTCAGGCGAGCGGGGACCGAAGCCGAGAGCGCCGAGGCCGTCGACCAGCACGAGGCGCTTCGCCTGCGCCGCCGGCGAGCCGGCGAAGGCGGGCGCCGCGAACACCGTCTCGGCGGTGACCGGCGTCGGCCCCTGGCGCATCATGATGACGGCCTCGGGCGCGGCCTCGACCATCGCCTCGGTGGTCATCGCCTTGTAGCCTTTGATGCCCTTGGCGGCGTTCTCCGCCCCGGCGAGGCGGATCATCGCATCCGCCGCGGTGCCCTCGCCGGCGACCAGCGGCTGGCCGTCGCGGAGCGACATCACGAACACCACCCGGGGTGGCGTCGCGACCTTGGCGCGGGCGGCGGCGAGGCGGTCGAAGCCGACCTCCACCTCTTTCGCGAGGGCGTCGCCTTTCTGTGTCTCGCCGACCGCCTTCGCCACGAAACGGATGTGGTCTGCCACCGCCTCCGGCGTCTTGCGCCCGTCGAGCACGACGAACGGCACCGCGGCGCTCATCAGGACGTCGACGACCGGGGGCGGCCCGGCATCGGCCTCGGCGAGGATGAGCGTCGGCCCTTGAGACAGCACGCCCTCGGCCGAGAGAGCGCGGACATAGCCGACGGACGGTTTCGTCTTCAGGGCTTCGGGCGGATAGAGGCTGGTGTCGTCCACCGCGACGATGCGGTCGGCGAGGTCGAGATCGTAAAGGATTTCCGTGACGCTGCCGCCGATCGAGACGATCCGGCTGGTGTCGGTGATCTCCACGAGGCGCCCGCGGCCGTCGGTCACCGTCTCGCCGGCTTTGGCACGGTCGAGGCCGGCAGCGAGCGCGGCGAGGGTGAGGGCCAAGCTGATGGCGAACGCGCGCCGCTGCGGGGCGCCATAGCGCGGAGGAGTGCCGTTCATGCCGTCGTTCCGTTCTGGCTGGTGCGGCGCCGGGGTCGGCGGAGGACCGGCCCGCCCGCGCCGAAGCACGGAGCGAAGACGTAGCGCTGTTGCCAATCGCTCGCAACATATTTGCAAGTGAATGGCATTTGCGGTATCGCCGGAGGGCCAGCGTGGCGCCCGATCCGGGCGCGAGCGGTCTGGTGCGCGCGGGAACGGCCGAGGCCCGGCGACGGGCTTGCCCGGACGCCTCTCTGCAGGCTTCTGCTCTCAGGCTCTTGTTCTCAGGCTTGGCAGCGTCTTCCCCGCGCCCCATCTTGCCCGGTGCCGGCGGTTCGCCCGGCCCCCTATCATCAAGGAACGCCGCGATGTTCATCGCCATGAATCGCTTCAAGGTGCAGCTCGGGTCCGAGGAGGAGTTCGAGCGGGTCTGGCGCGAACGCGACAGCCATCTCGCGAGCGTGCCGGGTTTCGTCGAGTTCCACCTGCTCAAGGGGCCGACCCGCGAGGACCACACCCTCTACGCCTCGCACACCCATTGGCGCTCCAAGGAGGACTTCGAGGCGTGGACGCGCTCCGACGCCTTCCGCGCCGCGCACAAGGGGGCGGGCGAGCGCAAGCCGCTCTATATCGGCGGGCCGGAATTCGAGGGCTTCAGCTCCGTCGTCGCCCTGGTGCCGGCCGGCTGAGGGCTCCGGGCCGCTTGCCGACGTTCGACAAATATCGAACAATAGGTGGGCGGCCTCCGCCTCCCAGGGGCCGCTCACGGAGAGTTCCATGGCCGAGCGGCGCCGCCTGCATCTCGGGGCGTTCATGCGCCCCACCACGATCCACACCGGGGCCTGGCGCTATCCGGGCGCCTACCCGGATGCGAACTTCAACTTCGCCCACCTGAAGCGCTTCGCTCAGACGCTCGAGGCGGCGAAGTTCGACGCCTTCTTCATGGCCGACCATCTCGCCGTGCTGAACATGCCGGTCGAGGCCCTGAAGCGCAGCCACACCGTGACGTCGTTCGACCCCTTCGTTCTGCTGCCGGCGCTCGCCGCGGTGACGGAGCGGATCGGCCTCGTCGCCACCGCCTCGACCACCTTCGAGCAGCCCTTCCACGTCGCCCGGCGCTTCGCCTCGCTCGACCATCTGAGCGGCGGTCGCGCCGGCTGGAACATCGTCACGACGTCGAACCCCGACGCGGCCCTCAATTTCGGGCTCGACGAGCACATGGAGCACGACGAGCGCTATCGCCGCGCTCGCGAGTTCTACGATGTCGTGACCGGCCTGTGGGACAGCTTCGCCGACGACGCCTTCGTGCGCGATGTCGAGAGCGGGATATTCTTCGACCCGGACAAGATGCACGTGCTCGGCCACAAGGGGCCCTATTTCTCGGTCCGCGGCCCGCTCAACGTGGCGCGGCCGGTACAGGGCTGGCCCGTCATCTTCCAGGCGGGCGCCTCCGAGGCGGGGCGCCAGCTCGCCGCGGAGACGGCCGAGGTGGTGTTCGCCGGCTTCTCCGGGCTCGAGGACGGCCGCAAGGTCTATGCCGATATCAAGGGGCGCCTCGACCGGCTCGGGCGATCCCGCGACCATCTCAAGATCATGCCCGGCGCGTTCGTCGTGGTCGGCGACAGCGTCGAGGAGGCGCGGGAGAAGCGCGCCCGCCTCGATTCCCTGGTCCATTACGACAGCGCCATCGCCTCGCTCTCGATCGCGCTCGGCCACGACGTCTCCAAGCTCGATCCCGACGCACCGCTGCCGGACCTGCCGCAGACCAATGCGAGCCACACCGGCCGCGAGCGGGCGATCGAGCTCGCCCGGCGCGAGAACCTGACGGTGCGCCAGCTCGCCCAGCGGCTCGGCGGCTATTCGGGCCTCGCCTTTGTCGGCACGGCGCAGACGATCGCCGACGAGATGGAGGAGTGGCTCGTCACCGAGGGATCGGACGGGTTCAACATCATGTTCCCCTTCCTTCCCGAAGGGCTCGACGATTTCGTCGCGAAGGTGGTGCCGGAATTGCAGCGCCGTGGTCTGTTCCGCACCGACTATGAGGGGACGACCCTGCGCGATCATTTCGGCCTGCCGCGGCCGGGCAACCGGTTCTTCGCGGCCCCCTGAGCGGCGCCGCGCTTGAGTCGCGATTGCGTTCCGTCGGGTTCGGCGCACAATCCGCCCGCTACCCGAGCGCGCCCGTGCGACGCTCATGACCAGAGGCGGAAGATGGCAGGAAGACTGAACGGCAGGAGCACCCTCGTCTCCGGCGGCGCGGACGGCTGCGGCGCGGCCGCGGTGCGGCTCTTCGCGGCGGAAGGCGCGCGCGTCACCATCGTGGACCGTCAGCGCGACAAGGGCGAGGCGCTTGCCGCCGAGATCCGGGCAAGCGGCGGCGAGGCGATCTTCGCCGAGGCCGACGTCTCGCGCCGCGCTGCGGTGGAGGCCGCGGTCGCCGCTGCGACAGCCGCTTTCGGCCCCGTCACGGCGCTCTTCAACCATGCTGGCTCGATCGTTGTGAAGCCGTTCCTCGAGACCACCGACGAAGACTACGACTGGCTGATGGACGTCAACGTCCGCTCGATGTTCCTGATGACCCGCGCGGTGCTGCCGGGCATGATCGCGGCCGGCGGCGGCGCCATCGTCTGCACCTCGTCGATCTCGGCGGTCGCGGCGACCCCGGCCGAGGTGCTCTACGACACAACCAAGGGCGCGGTGCACATGTTCGCCCGGGCGATCGGCGTCGAGTTCCGCGACCGCGGCGTGCGCTGCAACGCCGTCTGCCCGGGCTTCATCGACACCGCCCACGGCCGCCGCGAGGTTCAGGCCCTCGGCGGCTTCGGCGTCGACGTGTCGGAAGCGGCGATGGCCGCCCAGCAGGGCCGCATGTGCCGCCCGGACGAGGTCGCGAGCGCCGCCCTGTTCCTGCTCAGCGACGAGGCGAGCTTCATCAACGGCACCCACCTCTTCGTCGACAACGCCTTCACGGCGATCTGAGGTACCGACGTCTCACGCCGGCGGCGCGCGGTTGCCTTCGATGAAGTCGCGCCGTCGGGCGATCTCCTCGGCGAGGAAATCGAGGAAGAGCCGCACCCGGGGCGAATGGCGCAGGTCCGGGTGCGTGAGGAGCCAGAGATCGGTGCCGAATTCCGGCGCCGGCGGCCCGAGGCGGGTAAGCGAGGGCCGCGCGTCGCCGATGAAGCAGGGCAGGTGACCGATGCCGAGCCCGGCTTCCACCGCCTCGCCGAGCCCGAGCACCGAATTGACCCGGTAGACGATGCGCTCCGGCGCGACCCGGCTCGCCACGAACTTCACCGCCTTGAGACCCGACAACGTGTCGCCGAGCGAGATCCAGCGCGCCGCGGCGAGGAGATCGTCGAGCCGGATGCCGTCCGGCTCGGGATAATCGGCCGCGCGGCCATAGAGCGCCCAGGTGATGCGGGCCGCACGCCGGCCGACCAGCGTGTCCGGCGGCTGATCCGTCGCCCGGATCGCCACGTCCGCATCGCGCTTCGAGAGATTCAGCGCCTGATTGCCGAGGATCACCTCGAGCCGGATGTCCGGGCAGGCGACGGCGAAGCGCGCGAACAGCGGCGTCAGCAGATGGACGAGCAGGGAATCGTTGGTGGTCACGCGCAGTTCGCCCGCCGGCGTGAGCTCGCGGCCGACGATGCGCCGCGTCACGCTGGTGATGTCGTTGGCGAGGCGGTCGGCGAGTGCCGCGATCTCCTCGCCGGCCGGGGTCAGGGTGTAGCCGGTGCGGTGGCGCTCGAAGAGCGGCGTGCCGAGCGCCGTCTCGATCTGCTTGAGGCGGCGAAACACCGTCGAGGGATCGAGGCCGAGCGCGGCCGCCGCGGCGGGCAGGCCGCGGGCGTCGGCCACGGCCTTGACGAGGCGGAACTCGTCCCAGGCGAGGGTGCCGAAGGGTTCCGCCGCGTTGCGCGGCCGCGCCGCGCCTTTGTCCGTGTCGGTCATTCGAGCCTCCGCAGGGCTGCTTCGGTCCGGTAATGCAAGCGCCGGTGCAAGCCTAATTGCCTCGGTGCAGATTTATCATTGCATGCATGCAAGCGAAAGCGCATGGCGCGGCGGCCGGATCGGCTTATCTCTGGTGTCACGAACAGGGCGACACGCCCTTCGACCGGAGGATCGGACCATGATCAACAAAGGCATTCATCACGTTACGGCCATCGCTGGCCCCGCCCGCCGCAATGTCGAGTTCTATACCCGCGTGCTCGGCCTGCGCCTGGTCAAGAAGACCGTGAATTTCGACGATCCCGGCACCTACCATTTCTATTTCGGTGACGAGAAGGGTTCGCCGGGGACCATCCTGACCTTCTTCCCCTGGGAGCATGTCGCGCCGGGTCGTCTCGGCATCGGCGAAACCCAGGAGACGGTGTTCCGCGTGCCGGAAGGCGCGATCGGCTACTGGGCACACCGCTTCGTCGAGAAGGGCGTGCCGCATGAGGCGCCGGTGAAGCGCTTCGGCGAGACCGTGCTCTCGTTCAAGGACCCGGACGGCATGCGGCTCGCCCTCGTGGGCGTGCCGGGTGCCGAGGCCGAGCCGGCGTGGGCCGGTGGCGACGTGGCCGTAGAGAACGCGCTCCGCGGCTTCCACAGCGTCAGCCTGCTTCTGGAGGCGGCGGCGCCGACGGCGGCGATCCTGACCGACGTGCTCGGCTTCGCCGAGGCGGCGCGCGAGGGCTCGCTGATCCGCTACAAGGCGGGTGATACCGCGATCGGCGGCATCGTCGATATCCGCGAGGCGGGCGGTTTCCTGCCGGCGCGGATGGGCGGCGGCTCGGTGCACCATATCGCCTTCCGCGCCGCGGACGATGCGGAGCAGGGTGAGATGGTCCGCAAGCTCTACGAGAACCATCGCATCCGCACCACGCAGCAGATGGACCGCAACTATTTCCGCTCGGTCTATTTCCGCGAGCCGGGTCACGTCCTGTTCGAGATCGCGACCGACGTGCCGGGCTTCGCCGCCGACGAGGCGGCCGAGCATCTGGGCGAGGCCTTGAAGCTGCCGTCGTTCCTGGAGCCGCACCGCGGCGAGATCGAGCGCGTCCTGCCCGAACTCGCCTGAACGCGAAGTCCCGAACTCACGGCTGCCGACCGGATCTCTGGCCGGCAGCTCTTGCTTTTCACGGTGGGCGCCGTCGGGGCGTCCCGGTCACCCTCGAGGAGACGAACCATGAGCACGGTTGAGGTTGCGGGCGCCGGCATCGACGCCTTCGCGCATCGCTTCGAGCCCGGCGCCGCGTCCGCCGCGCCGCTGTTGCTGCTTCACGGGACCGGCGGCGACGAGAACGACCTGGTGCCGCTCGGCCGCGCCGTGGCGCCCCAGGCGGCGCTTCTGTCGCCCCGCGGCAACGTCCTGGAAGGCGGCATGCCGCGCTTTTTCCGTCGCCTGCGGGAAGGCGTGTTCGACGAGGACGACGTGCGCCGCCGCGCGGCGGAGCTCGCGGACTTCGTCGCCGCCGCCCGGACCCGTTACGGCCTCGCGGCGCCCATTGCGCTCGGTTTTTCCAACGGCGCCAACATCGCCGCGGCGACCCTGTTCGTCCGCCCCGAGGCGCTCGCCGGTGCGATCCTCCTGCGGGCGATGGTGCCGCTTGCGGTGCCGCCCAAGGCGGACCTGACCGGTAAGCGCGTGCTGATGCTCTCGGGCGTGGTCGATCCGATCGTGCCGGCGGAGAACGTCAACCGCCTCGCCGCCATGCTCCGCGACGCCGGGGCGACGGTGCGCCACGAGGTGCTGCCCGGCGGGCACGGCCTGTCCCAGGCCGATCTCACGCTGGCCAAGGCCTGGCTCACCGGGGCCTGAACCGGCGCCAGACGACCGAACCGAACGGCCGGCCTCCACCGTGGGGGCCGGCCGTTCGCGTCAGGCGAAGCTGCCGAACTTGCCCGCCTGATAATCCCGGATCGCCTGCACGATCTCGTCGCGGGTGTTCATGACGAACGGGCCGTGGGAGACGACCGGCTCGTTGAACGGCGCGGCGTGGCCGAACAGAACCACGCCGCCCCGGGCGCGGTGATCTCGACGCTGTCCCCGTCCGCCGCGAGCTCGACCAGATGATGCTGGGCGACGGCCGTGCCGCCGACGGTGAGGTCGCCGCGCACGAGATAGAGAAAGACTGCACGATCCCGCGGGGCTGGCAGCGCGATTGTCGCGCCGGGGTCGAGGGTGATCGTCGACATGAAGGTGCCGCCGATCGGCGCGATCGGCCCCGTCACCCCGTCGAGGGTGCCGGCGATCAGCGCGAACCGGGCGCGGCCGCCGTCGAGCGTCACGACCGGGATCTCGTCCTTCTGCAGCCCGACATAATGCGGCGCCGTCATCTTCAGCCGGGCCGGCAGATTGACCCAGAGCTGAAGGATTTCGAGCGGCCCGCCGGTGCGCTTGAAGGCCTCGGGCGACAGCTCGGCGTGGACGAGGCCGCTGCCGGCCGTCATCCATTGCACCCCGCCCGCGCGGATGATGCTTTCGTGGCCGCCGGTGTCGAGATGGGAGAGTTCCCCTTCGAGGATGAAGGTCACCGTCTCGAAGCCGCGGTGGGGATGCGGCCCGAACGGCAGGCCGCGATTGTTCGGCGGGTAGACCTGCGGTCCGTGGTGGTTGAGGAACAGGAACGGATCGATCTGCTCCACCGCGGGCCCCGGCAGGGGGCGGCGGGTGACGAGATCGCCGATATCGTCCCGGTAGGCGGGATGGGCGCGGCGGACGGTGCGCGAGGTCAAGGCGGGCTCCTTGCGGACAGTGAGACGGGTTCGTTCGTCATATAGTCCGTCAGGCCGGCCGCGGTGGCGGACGCGTGGGGTGCGGCGGCGAACGCACCGTTCGCTCGTCGGAGACGATGCTCCCGTGGATGTGGGCTTTGACCGGGCAGGCGAGGCTTGCCCTTCGCCCCGCGGAACGCCCTATATGGAGCCTTCGCCTGTGCCGGATTCGCGCATGACCCGATCGACGCCCGACCGAAACGACCCAGCCGCCCGAGGCACCGCGACCGCGGAAGCCTCTGGGGATGCCGTGGCGGGCGAGGCGGCGGTGGGGGCGACGGCGGTCGAGGCGCTGACCGAGGCGGACGCGCGTGCCGAACATGCCGCGCTCGCCCGCGAGATCCGCGCCAACGACGAGGCCTATTATCGCGAGGACGCGCCGGTCATCTCGGACGCGGCCTACGACGCGCTGCGGCGCCGGCTCGCCGAGATCGAGGCGCGCTTTCCCGAACTCATCAGCCCCGACAGCCCGACCCAGACGGTCGGCGTCGCGCCCTCCGAGACGTTCGGCGAGGTCCGGCACGCGGTGCCGATGCTCTCGCTCGACAATGCCTTCACCGAGGAGGACGTCGCGGATTTCGTCGGCCGGGTGCGCCGGTTCCTCCGCCTCGGCGCCGACGAGCCGCTCGTCGTCACCGCCGAGCCGAAGATCGACGGCCTCTCCTTGTCGCTGCGCTACGAGAACCGCCGCCTCGTGCTCGCCGCGACCCGGGGCGACGGCACCACGGGCGAGAACGTCACCGCCAACGCGCGCACCATCGCCGACATTCCCGACACCCTGCCGGCGGACGCCCCCGACATCGTCGAGGTGCGCGGCGAGTGCTACATGGCCCATGCCGATTTCGCCGCGCTCAATGCCCGCGAGGCGGAGGAGGGCGGCCGGGTGTTCGCCAATCCGCGCAACGCGGCGGCGGGCTCGCTGCGCCAGCTCGATCCGGCCGTCACCGCGCGCCGGCCGCTTCGTTTCTTCGCCTATGCCTGGGGCGAGATGAGCGGGGTGCCGGAGGCGACCCAATACGACATGGTCGCCCGCTTCGGCCGCTGGGGCCTGCCGGTCAATCCGCGCATGACGCGCTGCGACAGTGCCGAGGCCCTGATCGCCGCCTACCGGGCCATCGAGGCCGACCGCGCCAATCTCGGCTACGACATCGACGGCGTCGTCTACAAGGTCGACCGGCTCGACCTCCAGCAGCGCCTCGGCTTCGTCTCCCGCTCGCCGCGCTGGGCGATCGCCCACAAGTTCCCGGCCGAGCAGGCGACGACGGTGCTCGAGCGCATCGAGATCCAGGTCGGCCGCACCGGGGCGCTCACCCCCGTCGCCAAGCTGAAGCCCGTCACCGTCGGCGGCGTCGTCGTCTCCAACGCGACGCTCCACAACGAGGACGAGATCCGCCGCAAGGACGTCCGCGAGGGCGACACGGTGATCGTCCAGCGCGCCGGCGACGTCATCCCGCAGGTCGTCTCGGTGGTGCTCGACAAGCGCCCCGAAGGCGCCGAGCCGTTCGTCTTCCCGACCGTATGCCCCGCCTGCGGCAGCCACGCGGTGCGCGAGGTCAATCCGCGCACCGGGCGCGAGGATGTGGTACGCCGGTGCACCGGCGGCCTGATCTGCCCGGCCCAGGCGGTGGAGCGGCTGCGCCATTTCGTCTCCCGCCACGCCCTCGACATCGAGGGTCTCGGCGAGAAGCAGATCGTCGCCTTCTTCAACGACGGCCTGATCGCGAGCCCGGCGGACATCTTCACCCTCGAGGCGCGCGACGCGCGCTCCCTCAAGAAGCTGAAGGATCGCGAGGGCTGGGGCGCGACCTCTGCCCGCAATCTCTTCGCCGCCATCGAGGCGCGCCGCCGCATCGCGCTCGCCCGCCTCATCTTCGCCCTCGGCATCCGCCATGTAGGGGAGACGACGGCGCGGCTGCTCGCCCAGGCCTTCGGCACGTGGGAGGCGTTCGCGGCGGCGGTGACCGAGGCGGCGGACCGCACCGCGCCGGCGTGGCACGAGCTCAACGCCATCGACGGCATCGGCGAGGTGGTTGCGGAGGCGGTGACGGATTTCTTCGCCGAGGCGCACAATCGCGACGCGCTCCGGCTTCTCATCGCCGAGATCGAGGTCGAGCGGGCGGAGCCGCGCGTCGCCATCGAATCGCCGGTTGCCGGCAAGACGGTGGTGTTCACCGGCTCGCTCGAGAAGATGACGCGGGACGAGGCGAAGGCACGCGCCGAATCGCTCGGCGCCAAGGTCGCCGGATCGGTGTCGGCGAAGACGGATCTCGTGGTGGCGGGTCCGGGCGCGGGCTCCAAGCTGAAGAAGGCGGCGGAGCTCGGTATCGAAGTGATCGACGAGGACGCTTGGCTCGCTCTCGTCGAAGGACGATGATCGGTCGGGGGATCGTGACGGAGTTTTTCCTGATGAAGATGTTCCGCCTCGGCGGGGGATGGCTTGCAGCGGCCGCGGTCGCGGCCCTGGGGCTCGTGGGTCCTCAATTCCTTGCTGCCCATTCCTCGCTCGGGGCCGCCGTGCCGCGGGCGTTCGCCGCCGATGCCGGCCCGGCGACGCCGGCCGCGCCCGCGCCGCCGGCGAACAATGCGGTCCCCGACAACACGGTGCCCGACGGCAAGGCCGTGCCCGGCAACACGGTGCCGGACGGCAAGACGGCTCCCGCCGACGGCAAGACGCCTCCCGACGGCAAGACGCCTCCCGACGGCAAAACGGCGCCGGGCGGTGCGAAGCCCGGAGATCCGAAGCCCGGGGACAAGAAGCCGGCCGACGGCAAGGCCTCGGTGACCGAGGTCGACACCAACGATCCGGCCGAGCTGCTCGCGATCCTCTACGACAATTATCTCGAAGGGCCGGGCGTCTCGGCGTTCGAGCCGAGCCAGCGGGCGCAATATTTCTCGCCGCGCGTCCTCAAGCTGCTCGATTCGCTCGACCGCAACAGCGACGCCACCAAGAGCGGCATCATCGGCCGGCTCGGCTTCGATCCCGTGCTCGACGGCACCGACGACAATCTCGACAATCTGGTGCTCAGCGAGCCGCAGATCGTCGGCAACACGGCGCTCGCCACGGTGTCCTTCACCGTCGAGGGCCAGCCGAGCCAGATCGTCTATTCCTTCGTCAAGGTGAACGGGCAGTGGCGCATCGACGACATCGAGCGCATCTCCGACATTTCGCCCTGGCGGCTCAACAACATGCTGTCGAGCGACGGCTGAGCCGAGGGCTCGGCCGGCGTCCGCGGCGGAGGACGGATCATGGCGGTCCGCCAGCTCGAGGACGGGCTCATCAACCGCATCGCCGCGGGCGAGGTGATCGAGCGCCCGGCGAGCGTCGTCAAAGAACTCGTCGAGAACGCCCTCGATGCCGGCGCGCGGCGCATCGAGATCGTCACCGCGGCCGGCGGCAAGACGCTGATCCGCGTCGTCGACGACGGATCGGGCATGGACGAGGACGACCTCGTCCTCGCGGTGGAGCGGCACTGCACCTCGAAGCTCGATGCGGACGGGCTCGATTCGATCGCCACGCTCGGCTTCCGTGGCGAGGCGCTGCCCTCGATCGGCGCGGTCGCGCGGCTCGCGATCGCGACGCGGCGGGCGGACTCCGACCACGGCCTCGAACTCATCGTCGAAGGCGGCGAGAAGCGCGAGCCGCGCCCGGTGCCCCTCAACGGCGGCACCCGCGTCGAGGTCCGCGATCTGTTCTTCTCGACGCCGGCGCGGCTCAAATTCCTCAAGACGGATCGCGCCGAGGCGAACGCGGTGACGGAGGTGGTGCGCCGCCTCGCCCTCGCGGTGCCCGACGTCGCCTTCGTGCTGACCGGCAGCGACCGCACGCCGTCCGAATGGCCGGCCCGCGCGGGCGACGAGGGCCGGGCGCGGCGCATCGCCGACGTGCTCGGCCGCGAATTCGTCGAGAACGCGATCCCGATCGCCGCCGAGCGCGAGGGCGTGCATCTGACCGGCTTCGCCGGGCTGCCGGCCTATACCCGCGCCGCCGCGACCCACCAATATCTGTTCGTCAACGGCCGGCCGGTGCGCGACCGCGTGCTGATGGGGGCGCTGCGGGCGGCTTATTCCGACGTGATGGCGCGCGACCGCCATCCGGCCGCCGTGCTCTTCATCACGCTCGATCCGCGCGAGGTCGACGTCAACGTCCACCCCGCCAAGGCGGACGTGCGCTTCCGCGATCCGGGCCTCGTCCGCGGTCTCCTGATCGGGGCGATCCGCGAGGCGATCGCCCGCGCCAACGACCGCGCCACCACGAGCGGCGCCGCGGCGACCCTCGCCGCCTTCCGGGCGCAAGGCTTCGGCGGAGCTGCGGGATCGGCAGGGCAGGGCGGCTTCGGCCGGTTCGGCGGGCCGCGTCCGGCACCGTCCGACTGGCGCGCGTCGGCCTTTCGCCCGCTCGACGGCGAGCCGGCCGGGACCGAGGCGGCGACCGGCCTCGCGGAGGAGGGCGCGCCCTACGCCGCCGGGGACGGCGTTCAGGCGGCCTTCGGCGACCTCGCGCGCCCCAGCGCCGATGCCCGCGCCGGATTGGCCGCCGACGCTCCGGCCCACGAGAGCTTTCCGCTCGGCGCCGCCCGGGCCCAGCTTCATGGGACCTATATCGTCGCCCAGACGCGCGAGGGCATCGTTCTCGTCGACCAGCACGCCGCGCACGAGCGCCTCGTCTACGAGCGCCTCAAGGCCCAGCGCACCGAACGCGGCATCGCCCGCCAGATCCTGCTCGTGCCGGAGATCGTCGATCTGCCGGCCGAGGACGTCGACCGGCTCGTCGCCCGGGCCGACGACCTCGAAAGCCTCGGCCTCGTCGTCGAGGCTTTCGGCCCCGGCGCCGTCGCCGTCCGGGAAACCCCGGCCGTGCTCGGCCAGACCGACGCCGCGGCGCTCGTCCGCGATCTCGTCGACGAGATCGCCGAATGGGACCGTGCCACCGGCCTCGAAGAACGGCTCAACCGCATCGCCTCCACCATGGCCTGCCACGGCTCGGTGCGGGCGGGCCGCCGCATGCGTCCCGAGGAGATGGACGCTCTTCTGCGCGAGATGGAGGCGACGCCGAATTCCGGGACCTGCAATCACGGCCGGCCGACCTTCATCGCCTTGAGCCTCGCCGACATCGAGCGGCTGTTCGGCCGCCGCTGAGGCGATCGCCCTCGTCGCGGACGTGTGGGATATCGTGGGGCGCAACATCGTGGCGGATCGCCTAAGGTGTGCCCGCACCGCGCTCCGCGATGCCTTCCGTATCGCAGGCGAGGCAGACGGGGGGCTCGCGTCATATGACGGCTTTAAGACGGTTCGCAGTCCCCTCGATGAGTATTAGTTCTTGAAATATTTGAACTTTTGGAAGATTTCCCCGCACTTCAAACGTTCAAGAAAATATGTGTTGCGGATCAGTAGGAACTGAACGAAAAGGCGTCTAGCGAAGCGGACCATCGCGCCTCCCCCGAAGCGGGGGCCGTTTCGTCCCTCGCGCCGGCAGGCGGTCCGGAAGCCGCTTCCCGGTCGCCGTATTCGTGTTGCCACGCTCAAGCACCTTCGGTTCGCGCCTCCAGCCTGCCCTCTCGCGAACCACGGTCGGACGTCTCGTGTATGGAGATGTCGAGGGCTGGATCAGGACGCGGGCGCGTTCTTCTCGCGTACGCGTCGGTTTGTACGGATTGCGTTTATGACCGAACGACCGAATGTCCTCATCGTGTGCCCCGCCCACGATCACCGCGTCTTCGTTTCAACCTCGCTCGCCATCACCCGGCTCGTCGTCGCGCTGATGGAGCACAAGATCCAGTCGCGGGTGCTTTATCTCTCCGGCGACGCGATCGTGAGCCGCGTCCGCAACGGCGCCATCGCCGAGTTCATGTCGCAGCCCAATGCGACCCATCTCCTCTTCCTCGATTCCGACATTGATTTCGATCCGATGACGGTGATCCGGATGCTGAAGAGCGGCTTCCCGTTCACCTGCGCCGCCTATCCGAAGAAGACCTATCCGAACGCGGACGCGCGCCTCGTCGATGCGCGCGACCTGAAGTCGTTCCACGAAGCGGTGCTCGACTGGAACGTCGTGTTCGAGGACGACGCTGTGATGCGCGGCTCCGCGCGCCCGACCGTGACGCACAATGGCTTCGCCAAGGTCCTGAAGACCGGCGCCGGCCTGATGCTGTTGCAGCGTAAGGTCGTCGCCACCATGGTCGAGCGCTTCAAGAGCCTGCGCTACAAGGACGATATCGGCAACGCCGGCGGCTCCGGATACCGCTACAACACGAGCGGTTTTGGCGGCTATCTCTACGGGCTGTTCGATCCGTTCGTCGATCCGAAGACGGATACCTTCGTCGGCGAGGATTATGCCTTCTGCCAGCGTTGGGTCGACGAATGCGGCGGCGAGATCTGGTGTGACCTGAGCGCCCGGCTGTCCCATTGGGGCCCGCACTCCTATTCGGGCACCCTGTTCGAGACGCTGTCGGTCCGCCGCCGGGCGCAGCAGCGCCGCGAGGACGCTGCGGGCGGCAAGACACCGTCGGCGGTACGCCTCAACGTCGTGCCGGATCAGGCTGCCGTCGGGCGCCGCTGAGGCGAGGGGCGCTCGTTGGACGCTTCGCCGCCTGAAGGTGACGGGCCGGCGAAGGCCGTCATCTCAAGCCTCCGCTGGTCCGAAGCGGAAGATGACGACCTGCGAGATGCCCTGCGCGCGCCGGTCGAGCGCCTCGAAGCCGGCCGGCGTGGTGATCTCGGCCTCCGCGGTCTCTTCGAGGATGGCGAGGGCGCCGGGCTTCAGCCAGCCGCCGGCGGCGAGGCTCGCAAGCGCCGCTTCGCCGAGGCCGCGCCCATAAGGCGGGTCGAGGAACGCGAGGTCGAACGGTCCGTGGGTGCCTGAGGGGCCGAGGCTCGTCGCGTCCCGGCGATAGATCTTGGTCTCGCCGGTGAGCTTCAGATTTTCGACGTTCCGCCGGATCAGCGCGCGCGCCTCCGCGGCGTCCTCGACGAACAGGCAATGCCGCGCGCCGCGTGACAGCGCCTCGAGGCCGAGCGCGCCGGTGCCGGCGAACAGATCGAGCACCCGCGCCCCCTCGACGGGATCGTCGTAGCCGTGGATCAGGATGTTGAACAGGCTCTCGCGCAGGCGGTCCGAGGTCGGCCGAATCGCCTGATCGCTTGGCGTCGCGAGCGCCGCCCCCTTGAAACGTCCCGCCACGATGCGCACGGCCGGTCCTCGGTCGGATGGGTCATTCGTCGGGGACGGCGGCCGGATCACGAGCGGTGATCCGACGCCACCCGCCGTCTGGTGAGCCCGCTGCTCCAAAAAGAAGCGGCGGGGTCTAGCTCATGGGATGAGCGGGCGGTGCGCGTCAGCCGCGCGGCCGCGGGGGCCGCGGCGCGCCGCCGCCGGGGCGTCCGCCCGGCCGGCCGCCCTTGGGTCCCGATCCGGTCGGACGCGGTCCCTTCGGACCCGCCCCTCTCGGCCCGGCGCCCTTGGGACCCGCGCTGCGGGGACCGTCGCTCCGTCCGGGACGCGGGCCGGAGCCCGGACCACGGCCGCCACCGTCGTCGTTGCGGCGGAAGCCGCCCTCGCGCCGTTCGCCGCGCTGCGGACGCTCGCCGCGCGCGTCGTCACGCGGACGTCCGCGTCCACCCTCGAAACGACCGCCCTCGGACCGGCCACCTTCGGGCCGCTCGAAGCGCGCCGGCCGCCCGTCGGACGGACGCTCGCTGCGCGGTCCCCGGCTCGGCCGGTCGCCGCGATCCTCGCGCGGTCCGCGGTCGCCGCCGAACCCGCGATCGGGACGCGGTCCGCGGTCGGGACGCGGCCCGCGCTCGGACCGCTCGCCGCCGCCGAAACGGCGCTCGCCGCGCGCGCCCTCGTCCCGGGCCGGACGCGGCCGGGCCGGGCGATCGCCGCCGCCCTCGCTGCGCTCGCCCCACGGCTTGAATTCCCGTGGCTTGAACTCGCGGTCGCCCCGGTCGCGGCCACGGCCGCCTTCACCGAAGCCCCCCTCGCGGCGCCCGCCGGAGCGCGGCTGGCGCTCACCGGCGTCGTCGCCACTGCGCGGCCGCCGCTCGAACGGACGACCGTCGCCGCGGGCCCCGGCACCGCGCTTGTCACGGTCGCCGAAGCCGCGTTCGTCCCGCTCGCCGCCGGGCGGGCGGTTCGGACGGATCGGCGCGTGATCGGTCCCTTCGCCGCCGAAGGCATCCGGGTTCGTCACACCGAGGACGCGCGGCGTGTGGCCGCCCTTGCCCTCACCGCGATTGAACCTGCCTTCGCCGCGATCGAACTTGCGCTCGCCGCGACCTTCACCCCGGTCGAACTTGCGGTCGCCGCGATCGTTGCGGTCGCCGAAGCTCTTGCGTTCGCCATAGCTCTTGCGCTCGCCGCGATTTTCGAAGCCGCGGCCGCCGCGCTCGTCACGGTCGCCACCGCGGCTGAAGCGGCCGCCTTCGCCGCCGCCGAGCGGGCGAGGCGTGCGCTGCGGACGGTCACCGTCGCGGCGGGGGCGATCGCCGTCACGCTCCGGACGGCTCGGACGCCGCTCGTCCCGGCCTTCAGCGCTGCGGCGGGGCTCGTAGGCATCGGTGCGGGCGCTCGCGCGCGGCAGCACGCGCGGCTGGCGCGCGGCCGGCTTGACCGGCGAGAAGTCCGCGCCGGCATCGGCCGCAAGCTTGCCGCCGATCTGGTCGCGCAGAACCTTGCCCTTCACCTCGCGCACCTCGCCCGGTTCCAGCTCGCCGAGCTGGAACGGACCGAAGGAGACGCGGATCAGCCGGTTCACGTCGAGGCCGAGCGAGGCGAGAATGTTCTTCACCTCACGGTTCTTGCCTTCGCGCATCGACACGGTGATCCAGACGTTCTCGCCCTGCTGGCGGTCGAGCACCGCATCGACCGGGCCGTAGAGAACGCCGTCGATGGCGACACCGTCGGCGAGCGCATCAAGCGCCGCCTGGGTGACCTCACCGTGGGCGCGAACCCGGTAGCGGCGCAGCCAGCCGGTGGCCGGCAGTTCCAGCACCCGGGCGAGACCGCCGTCGTTGGTGAGCAGCAGAAGGCCCTCGGTGTTGATGTCGAGGCGGCCGATGGTCATGACGCGCGGCAATTCCGGCGGCAGCTTTTCGAACACCGTCGGCCGGCCTTCCGGATCGGCGTTGGTCGTCACCAGCCCACGCGGCTTGTGATAGAGCCAGAGCCGGGTCGGCTCCTTGCCCGGGATGGGGCGGCCGTCCACGGTGACCTTGTCGTTCGGGCCCACATTGAAGGCGGGCGTGTCCAGGCGCGTGCCGTTGACGGCGACGCGGCCGGCGAGGATCCAGTCCTCCGCCTCGCGGCGCGAGCAGAGTCCGACGCGGGCGAGCACCTTGGCGATGCGCTCGGTCTTCTCACCGTCGTCGCGGGAGACCGGACGGCGCTGGGGCTTCGGCGCCGGCGCAGGGCTGTCGTCCTCGTCGTCGAGGTCGAGTTCGTCGAGCTCGAAATCGGCGAGATCGGTGTCCTCGATCTCCTCGAGGTCGACGTCGTCGAAGGCATCCTCGTCGGCTTCGAGATCTTCGAGGGCGTCCTCGTCGAGATCGTCGCCGTCGAGCTTGCCGTCATAGGCGTCGAGGAGGCCGTCGCCCTCGCTCGGCTCGTCCCATTCCGGGAAGCCGGTCTCGTGGCGCGCCTCGTCGGCGAAGTTCGCCGCATCGAAGGTCTCGTCGTCGAAGCGGATTTCCGCCTCGTCGGCATCGTCGTTTTCGTCGAGGGCCGGCGCCTCTTCCGGCGCGGCGAACGCGGCATAGCCGTCGTCGCCGAGCGGCGCGGTCTCGTCGAGCGCGGCCGGCTCGGCCTCGGCCGGGGCGGCGGCGCGCTTGGCGCGCGGCTTGCGGGCGGGCTTGTCCTCGGTCACGGCGACCGGCGCGGTCTCCGCCTCGGCCGTCTCAGCCTCGACCTGCTCGGCCTCTATCTTCTTGGCGCGGCTGCGCTTGGCGGGCTTCGCGGCGTCCGCCTCGGCGACCGGCGTCGGCTCGGCCTCGGCGACGGCCTCGGCCTTCTTGGCCCGGGTGCGGGGCGCCTTCGCGGCCGGCTCGCTCGCCTCGGTCGCGGCAACGGCGGTCGCTGCGGCGTCGTCCGCCTTGGCGGCCTTGGCCGCGCGCTTGCGCGCCGGCTTGTCGTCCGCGGACGCGTCGGCGACCTCGGGCGTTTCGGTTTCGGGGGCGGCAGACCGGCCGCGAGCGGCACGTCCGCGGCCGGCGGAGTTGTTTTCAGTCGATTTTCGGATCATGGGCGGCGTGATAGCAGAGGTTGGAACGCGGCGGAATTGGAAAGTCTTGAGCGGGTGAGCGAGACGGCACGGACGACAGCCGGCGGCTACATGGATCGCGCGCTCGAAGCCGCCCGCGCCGCCGCCGAACGGGGCGAGGTTCCCGTCGGAGCGGTGGTGGTGCGCGACGGCGCGGTGATCGCGACCGCCGGCAACCGCACCCTCGCCGACCGCGATCCGACCGCCCACGCGGAGATCCTCGCGATCCGCGCCGCCGCCGCGGTGCTCGGCTCGGAACGCCTCGTCGGCTGCGATCTCTACGTCACGCTGGAGCCGTGCCCGATGTGCGCCGGGGCGATCTCGTTCGCGCGCATCCGCCGGCTCTATTACGGCGCCGGGGACCCCAAGGGCGGCGCCGTCGAGCATGGTGTCCGGCTCTATGCCTCGCCGACCTGCCACCACGTGCCGGAGGTCGTCTCGGGCCTCGCCGAGCGGGACGCCGCCGCGCTCCTCAGAGACTTTTTCCGCGATCGGCGCGGCGGCTGAGCGCCGGCGCCGCAAGCCGCGCCTCGATCGCGTCTCCGATCGTCCGCTTGGCGCTCTCGCGCAGCGGCTCGGCGGCGGCGAGAATCTCGCGGGCTTTCAGGAAATCGAGCACGCCGAAGCGGTTGATGTCGGGCCGGAGCACCACGTCGGGCTGACGCCGGCGCAGCTTCTCCTGCACCACGGCCTGCATCAGGATCTGGATCGAGCCGAACAAGGCCCGCCGCGGCGGCGGGATGAGCCGCTTGCCGCGCCGGGTCGGCCCGTTGACCACATCGACGGCGATGACGAGGTCGAGCTCGTCGGGCAGCACGTCGAACGGCATTGGATTGACGATCGAGCCGTCGACGAGGACGACGTCCTCCCGCGTCACCGGCCGAAACAGGCCCGGGATCGCGATCGAGCCGGCGATCGCCGAGCGCAGGTCGCCCGTCGTCAGACGGACTTCGCGCCAGCCATAATAATCGGCGGCGACGGCAGTGAAGGGAATGCCGAGCCCCTCGAAGGTCTCCGGCAGATGATCCGGCAGCACCAGGTCGACGATCCGCTCGGGCTGGAGGAGCGAGCCGCTCGGACCGAACAGGTCCATGAAGCGCGGCGGCCGCAACTGCCACAGCTTGCCGAGGAAGGTGCGGCGGTCGAGGAAATGCGCGGCGGCGAGCGCCGCGAGCTCCCGGCCGGTGATGCCGGCCGCAGCGCCGACGCCCATCAGCGCGCCGATCGAGGAGCCTGCGATCGCGGCCGGACGGATGCCGAGATCGTCGAGGGCGGCGATCGCCGCCGCGTGACCCAACCCGCGCGCGCCGCCCCCCGACAGCGCGAGCCCGATGGCGAGGCCGCCGGCGCCATGACGGGGCGGCGTCCGCACCATCGGGGCGGCGGAGACGGGACCTGACGTGCCCGGGAACGGCAGGAGTTCCCTGATGTCGGAATTCATGTAACCTGCCCCTTTCGCGGCATGACGGCGGACGACATCTATATGTGTACGCCGTCACCGCCGCGGCAGTGGCTGATGTGGCGCAAGGCCCGCGCGGCGAAATCGTCGGGGCATAGAGGCTGCGGTCGGCGGACCATCTGGAGGGCGATTTGTCGTACGCGTCATCGAAAGCGGTCTGATCTTCTCCCGTTCGCCGCGAAAGCTTCTTCGCAGCGTGTTCGCCCCTTGATCGACCTCGTCCCAGTGTGAACGTCCCCATCATGGCCCCTGCCCAGAACCGCCCGAGCCACATCCGTCTGACCTCCCATCCGGGTGCCGGTGCGCCGCTGCGCATGACCGTCGCTTGGGGGGAGGCCGATCCGCGCGAGCGCGGCCCGGTGATCGGGACGGTGAGCCGGCCGGGCGATCGCAACGCCATCGGCACCCACGGCGGCTCCTATGCGCTCTATCGCGCGCTCGCGGTATCGTCCGGCGCGCTCAACCCGATCCAGCGTCCGGACCTCACCAACACCGCGCCCGTGATCGGGATCGGCCCCTTTCCGCAATGGTCGGAGCCGGGCCGCATCGTCTCGCTCGATCCGTGGGGGCACCTTTCGGGCGATATCTTCGCCGATTTCATCGCCGAGGGCGTCGATATCCGCCCGACCATCGCGATCACCAAGGCGCACCTCACGCTGCCCGAGCTCATGCCGCTGATCGAGAGCGGGCGGCTCCCGGCAGACGGCACGGTGGTGAAGCCGAGCGGCGAGATCGCCGTCGTCAAGGCGGCGGTCGATCCGGTCTGGTATCTGCCGGGCATCGCCGAGCGTTTCTCGGTCTCGGAAGAGCAACTGCGCCGGACCCTGTTCGAACAGACCGCCGGCATGTACCCGGAACTCGTCACCCGGCCGGACATCGACATCTTCCTGCCGCCGATCGGCGGCATCACCCTCTATATCTTCGGCGATCCCGCCGCGGTCGCCGATCCGGCGCGCAAGCTCACCTGTCGTGTCCACGACGAGTGCAACGGCTCCGACGTGTTCGGCTCCGATATCTGCACCTGCCGGCCCTATCTCATTCACGGCATCGAGGAATGCGTGCGCAGCGCTCAGGCAGGCGGCGCCGGGCTCATCGTCTACAATCGCAAGGAAGGCCGGGCCTTGGGCGAGGTGACGAAGTTCCTGGTGTACAATGCGCGCAAGCGGCAGGAGGGCGGCGATCAGGCCTCGACCTATTTCGAGCGCACCGAATGCGTCGCCGGCGTTCAGGATGCCCGCTTCCAGCAATTGATGCCGGACGTGCTCCACTGGCTCGGCATCCGCCGCATCGACCGCTTCGTCTCGATGTCGAACATGAAGCACGACGCGATCGTGCGCTCCGGCATCGAGATCGGCGAGCGGGTGCCGATCCCGAGCGAGTTGGTGCCCGCGGACGCCCAGGTCGAGATCGAGGCCAAGAAGGCCGCCGGCTATTATGCCCCGGACGGCGTCGCCGACACGAGCCAGGTCGTCGGCCGGCCGATCGACCAATATTGAGCTATAATGCCTCCGTGAATGCGCAGGGAGACGCCGTCATGATGCCGGTCAAGATCGAGGGCGAGCACGGCACCGTCGAGATGAAGGTGCCGGCGGAACTGTTGGAGCGGATGGCGCGCGAAGGCGGCGGTCTCGCGGCCGTGTCGACCGACGACGGACTTCTCCTCACGACGCTCGATCACGCCCGTTATCTGGAGCAGCGCGCGCTCGGGATGGAATTCCTCGCCGACTATGCCGAGACGTTTCGAGATCTCGCAAAATGAGCGCCGAGCCGACCTGGCTCGATCGCCGGGCGCTGCTCGACGTCCATGACGCCACGATCGCGCGCGACGGCGGACTGCCTGGGCTGCGGGACGAGGGGCTGCTCGAATCCGCGCTCGCCCGGCCGCTTCAATTGTTTCATTACGGGGGCATCGAGGACGTTCCGACCCTCGCGGCCGCCTATGCGGTGGCGCTCGCCCGCAATCACGCCTTCTTCGACGGCAACAAGCGGGCGGCGTTCGCCGCCCTCGGTCTCTTTCTGCTCGCCAATGGCCTGCGCCTCACGGCGCCCCCGGCCGAGGCAACGCGTGTGATGATCGCCGTTGCCGCAAGCGAATTGGATGAAGAGGCGTTCGCCGCCTGGGTCGGACGCAATGTCAGCCCGCGTGCGTGAACGCCGCACGCCCCTCCTTTCCTCTCTCCGCCTAGTTCCGACCGAGACCCGATGACCCTGTCCGACGATGCCTTTCTCGCCCGGTCCCTGCTCACGCCGCGTGCGGTGCGCGAGCGCGCGCATCGCATGCTGGCGCTCGCCCTCGATAACGGGCTCGACGATCTCGCCGTCGATCTCGGCCGCCTCGACGCGGTCGCCGATTATGTGATCGACACGACCCGTGCCGCCTATCCCGACCTCGCCGTGCCGCCGCATTCGCGCTGGCGTCATTTCACGGCCGGCGGCTTCGACCGCTGGGGCATGATCGCCGATGTCCGCGGCTGGACCGATGCCCGGGAGGCCGCCCGCGCGGCCGCCGATCTCGCCATCGTCAGCGTCCTCCTCGATGCCGGCGCCGGCGCGGCGTGGCGCTTCGAGGAGGGGGTGACGGGCGAGACCTTCGCCCGGTCGGAGGGGCTCGCGGTCGCGAGCTTCGCGATGATCGCCTCGGGCGTCCTCTCGGCCGACCCGGGCGACCCGATCCGCGTCGATGCCGAGGCCCTGGAAAATCTGTCGGAGGAGGAACTCGCGGGCGCCTTCCAAGTCTCGGACGATAACCCGCTCGCCGGGCTCGCAGGCCGCGTTGAACTGATGCGCAATCTCGGAACGGTCGTAGACGAAGCGCCGGACGTCTTCGCTCTCGCCGATCGGGCCCGCCCCGGTGGCATCGTCGATGCGCTCGTCGCCAAGGCCGACGACGGGCGGCTGCCGGCCGCGGCGATCCTGGAGACGGTGCTCGCCGCGCTGGGGCCCATCTGGCCGTCGCGGATCGAACTCGCCGATGTGCCGCTCGGCGACACGTGGCGCCATCCGGCGCTCGTCACGGGCGACGCCACCACGGGCCTCGTGCCGTTGCACAAGCTCTCCCAGTGGCTGTCCTATTCCCTGATCGAGCCGCTGGAGCTCGCGGGGCTCGACGTCGTCGACCTCGACGGGCTCACCGGGCTCGCCGAATATCGCAACGGCGGTCTGATGCTCGATCTCGGGCTCGTCGCGCTCAAGGATCCGGCCGATCTCGCCCGCGTCCACACCGTCGATTCGCCCCTCGTCGTCGGCTGGCGCGCTTTGACCGTGGCGCTGCTCGACACGGTCGCCGACCGCGTTCGCGCCAAGCTCGGTCTCGACGCGGTGTCGCTGCCGCTCGCGGCGGTGCTCGAAGGCGGCACCTGGGCGGCGGGCCGGCGCATTGCCGCGGCGCTTCGGCCGGGCGGCGGACCGCCGCTCTTGATCGCGAGCGACGGCACGGTGTTCTGACGCACGCCTGTTCGGACGGGCCGCGCCGGTCGGCCCTTTCGGCGCACGGGGCGAAGCGCTAAGGTCCGCCATCATCAGCGGAAGGGGCTTGCGTATGGCGGGATCGGGTTGGGACGGGGTGACGGTGATCGATCATCCCCTCGTGCAGCACAAGCTCAGCCTGATGCGCGATCGCAATACGTCGACCCTCGATTTCCGCCGCCTCCTGCGCGAGATCTCGATGCTGCTCTGCTATGAGGCGACGCGCGACCTCGAGCTGACGACGGCGACGATCGAGACGCCGCTGACCACGATGGAAGCCCCGGTGCTCGCCGGCAAGAAGCTCGTCTTCGCCTCCATCCTGCGCGCCGGCAACGGCCTCCTCGAGGGCATGCTCGATCTCGTGCCGGCGGCTCGCGTCGCCCACATCGGCCTCTACCGCGACCCGAAGACCCTCGTCGCCGTCGAATATTATTTCAAGGCGCCGGACGATCTCCACGAGCGGCGGGTGATCGTGCTCGATCCGATGCTGGCGACCGGCAATTCGTCCGTCGCCGCGGTCGATCGTCTGAAGGAGCGCGGCGCCTCGGATCTGCGTTTCGTGTGCCTGCTCGCGGCGCCGGAAGGCATCGAGCGGATGCGGGCCGGCCATCCGGACGTGCCGATCGTCACCGCCGCGGTCGACGAGCGGCTCGATTCTCACGGCTATATCGTGCCCGGTCTGGGCGACGCCGGCGACCGGATGTTCGGTACGAAGTAGGCCGCCCGCGCCCCCGAGCGGCGCCCGCTGGTGCGATCGTGAAACCGCAGCGCCTTCGCCGCCGTTTCAGGATCTCCCGCCGATGAAATAAGTTCGTCGCATCGCCGCCCTAAACCCGACTTTCCCGACGTTCAACGATAAGGCGCAACACCGATGTATCCGATCCCGAAGCCGGTCCTCGTTCCCAACACCTACGCTTACGAATCCGAGCCGATGGTGAAGCCGACCGGCTTCCGCGAGTACGACGCGCGCTGGCTGTTCGGCAAAGAGCTCAACCTGATGGGCGTGCAGGCCCTCGGCATGGGCATCGGCACCTACCTCAAGGAAATCGGGGTGAAGCCGGAGATCGTGACCGGCCACGATTTCCGCTCCTATTCCGCCTCGATCAAGATGGCGCTCATCACCGGCCTGATGGCCTCGGGCGTGCGCGTCCACGATATCGGCCTGGCGGTCACGCCGATGGCCTATTTCGCGCAGTTCGCCCTCGACGTGCCGGCGGTCGCCATGGTCACCGCCTCGCACAACGAGAACGGCTGGACCGGCGTGAAGATGGGCGCCGCCCGTCCGCTCACCTTCGGGCCGGTCGAGATGACCCGCCTCAAGGAGATCGTCCTCGCCTCCAAGTTCGACCTCTCGGGCGGCGGCTCCTACGTGTTCGAGGCGGACCTCGCCGAGCGCTACATCGCCGACCTGACAAACCACCCCAAGATCAAGCGGCCGCTCAAGGTCGTCGCCGCCTGCGGCAACGGCACCGCCGGCGCTTTCGCGCCCCGGGTGCTCGAAGCCCTCGGCGTCGAGGTAGTGCCGCTCGACGTCGAGCTCGATTACACCTTCCCGCGCTACAATCCGAACCCCGAAGACCTCAAGATGCTGCACGCGATCCGCGATGCGGTGCTCGAATCGAAGGCCGATGTCGGCTTCGGCTTCGACGGCGACGGTGACCGCTGCGGCGTGATCGACAACGAGGGCGACGAGATCTTCGCCGACAAGGTCGGCGTCATGCTCGCCCGCGACCTCTCCAAGGTCCACCCGGGCGCCACCTTCGTCGTCGACGTCAAGTCGACCGGCCTGTTCGCCACCGATCCGGAGCTGATCGCCAACGGCGTGAAGGCGGACTACTGGAAGACCGGCCATTCCTACATGAAGCGCCGCGTCAACGAGATCGGCGCGCTCGCCGGCTTCGAGAAGTCGGGCCATTATTTCTTCAACAAGCCGATCGGCCGCGGCTACGACGACGGCCTCATCTCGGCGATCGCCATCCTCGACATGCTCGACCGCAGCCCGGACAAGTCGATGGCCGATCTCAAGAACGCCCTGCCGAAGACGTGGGGTTCGCCGACCATGTCGCCGCACTGCGCCGACGAGGAGAAGTACGGCGTCCTCGACAAGGTGGTGAAGCGCTTCGAGGCGATGAAGGAAGCGGGCGAGCAGGTCGCCGGCCACCCGATCGTCGACCTCGTCACGGTGAACGGCGTGCGCGTCGTCACCGACGACGGCACCTGGGGCCTCGTGCGCGCCTCGTCCAACAAGCCAGAACTGGTGGTCGTGGTGGAAAGCCCGGTCTCCGAGGCGCGCCTCAAGGAGATGTTCCACGCCGTCGACGGCGTGCTCCGCGAGAACCCGGAAGTCGGCGAGTACAACCAGACGCTCTGAGCGACGGTCGCCATCGGCGGGGTCCCGAGCGAAGGGGCCCCGACCTAGGCGGCGTGGACAAATTTGAGCCAGTATCTGGCGGTAGCGAGATGGACCATGCCGAGGAAGCTGTTGGCAAGCTGGTCGTATCTGGTGGCAATGGCGCGGTTGATTTTGAGGTGGCCGAACATGCGCTCGATGCGATTGCGCTGCTTGTAGATCGCCCGATCATGCTCGATCTTCACGCGGCGGTTTGATCGGCCAGGAATGACGGCCTCGATATTCCGTTTTGCAAGGTCGACACGGATTGCATCGGCATCGTAGCCCTTATCGGCAAGCAAAGCGTCGGGTGCGCGCTTGGGTAGGTCGATCAGGGCCTCATAGGCTTTGCAGTCGGCAGCTTCGCCGACCGTCAGAAGGAAGGCGAGTGGTCTTCCGAGGGCATCAGCGAGACAGTGAAGTTTACTGGTGAACCCGCCCCGCGAGCGGCCAAGAGCGCGTCGATGAGTCCCCCTTTTCCGCCCGCTGCCGATACATGGGCGCGAACGGTGGTGCTATCGATGCTGTAGTGGCCGGTGTCTGCCATGACTTCGGCGAGCGTCACGGCTACAGTCTCCCAGGCCCCAGCTTCGCTCCATCGTCGGAACCGGCGATAGATGGTGTTCCAACTGCCATACTTGGGCGGAACGTCACGCCAAGGTGCACCACAGCGAAGCCGCCAGAGGATGCCGTTGATGATGGAGCGGTTCTGCTCAGGGCGTCGGCCACGCCCACGGTTTTCAGGCTCGATGGGCAGCAAGCCCTTCAGAATGCGCCACTCCGCTTCGGTGAGAACGCCCCGGCTCAAGCCTGCCTCCCAAAAGTAGCCTTGAATCAACCCGCAGGGCCCGCGTCAAACTCGTTTTGCTTTTGCAATCCCTTCCAAAATCGCAAGATCAGTCGAGCGCCTTGCCCACTGGGAGCCTTATTTACGGGCTCGCCACCAACAAGGAATATCTCGTGCCAAAGCTGACTGCCGATCTTGCTCGATATCATACGCGCATGCAGCGTGTTGTCGCGCATATCGACGGCAATCTCGACGGCGATCTCGGTCTGGAAGCGCTGAGCGCCGTCGCGGCCTTTTCCGCCTGCCATTTTCATAGGCAATTCAGGGCCATCTTCGGACTGTCGCTGCATCGCTACGTGCAATTGGTGAGGATGAAACGGGCTTCGTGGTGCCTCGCCTATCGGAATGATGTTTCGGTCATCGAGATCGCTCTGGATGCCGGTTACGAAGCTCCGGACAGTTTTGCCCGGGCTTTCCGCCAGCGCATAGGGCAGGCGCCAAAGGCTTTTCGCGAGGAACCGGACTGGTCGGCATGGGCAGCGGCAATGGAGCCGCTGGCTGAAGTTAGGAGCCAGATCATGACGCAAAACTTTTCCATCGACGATGTCACCGTTCGGGAGGAAATCGACATTCCCGTGGCTTTCATGAGCCATCGCGGTGATCCTGAAAGGCTGGGTGAGACAATCCGTCAGTTCATTGCTTGGCGCAAGGCGAGCGGCGTGCGTGCCGCAACCAACGCCACCTATACGATCTTCCACACCGATCCCGATAGCGTTGCGGCCGAGGATTACCGGATCGATCTCGCCGCCGCGACCAAGCGTGCCATAACGCCCGCCGACGAAGGCATGGAAGCGGGCCTAATTCCGGCAGGCCGGTGCGCAGTGCTGCGCATTATCGGCCAGAGCGATAATCTGCGGCCCGCAGCGGAATTTCTCTACGGGCAATGGCTGCCAGCCAGCGGCGAAGAACCCAGAGAATTTCCACTCTACGCCCGGCGCGTTAGCTTTTTTCCAGACGTGCCCGAACACGAAGCGATTACCGATCTCTATCTTCCCCTGAAATAATCCGTGCGTTGGAGCGGGACTGCCATCTTCTCCAGATGCGATGTTCCCGCTCCAATACCGCGTCGGAATTTGTCCACGCCGCCTAGGGACGCTCATCAGCGCAAAGCGCCCCAGAAACGCAAAAAGCCCCGGCTGGCGGTATCCCGCCCCGGGGCTTCGTCGTTTCGAGCCGCTTATGTGCGGTCAGACGACCGGCAGACGGGCCGCGGCTCGGGTGTCGGCCTGGCGTCGGCCGTAGCCGTAGGCCGGGATCAGCGAATCGTCCATCGTCAGGGCGTGGCCATAGGCGAACCGACGCGCTTCGCGGTCGCGGCCTTCCATCATGCGGTCGACCACGCGGGCGAAATAGCCGCGGCGGGCGGTGGTCGCAGAGCCGAACAAAGCCGGGGTCGCAATGTGAGCCATCGGAGCTCTCCTTAATCCTTCATCCAAGTCGCCGGTCACGCGGATCGCTCTTCGGCGGACCCGTTGGGCAGCGTCGCTGTTTCATCGCTTTTGAACGAGACCTTTATCTCGCAACGCAGCATCGCAAGGAATGGTGACGCCCGCATAACGGCCATGCATTGGCGGCATGCACCGTTTGGTAATTGTTGCGGCGCAATAAAGGTGATTCCACGACAGGCCTTCGCGGACCTTGCGGCTCGCGGGCGCTGGCGATCCTTGGCGATTTCCCGTTCGCCGCGCGCCGGGCTATAGATCGCCCCGGATGATCGATCGGGATGCGCCCATGTTCCAGAGCTTCGAAGACGTCGCCAATCCCTCGACCGGCGCGCCGCGCCTCGCACGTCTGCGCGAGCGGCTGGCGGTGGCCGGTCTCGACGGCTTCATCGTGCCGCGCGCCGACGAGCAGCAGAACGAATATGTGCCGCCCGCGGCCGAACGCCTCGCCTGGCTGACCGGCTTCACCGGCTCGGCCGGCATCGCCGTCGTGCTCACCGATCAGGCCGCCGTGTTCGTCGACGGCCGCTACACGGTTCAGGCGGCGGCGCAGATCGATCCGGCCGCGTTCTCGGTGTGCTCGCTCACCGATCTGCCGCCGTCGCGCTGGCTCGGCGAGCGGCTGAAGCCGGGGCTACGCATCGGCTACGATGCCGCGCTCCACACCATCGCCTCGGTGCGGCGGTTCCGCGCCGCTTGCGAGGCGAAAGGGGCGGCCTTCGTTCCGGTCGCCGCGAATCCGCTCGACGAAGCGTGGGAGGACCGGCCGGCGCTGCCGCTCGGCACTGTCATGCTCCAGCCGATCGAGCTCGCCGGCGAGGACGTCGCCGCCAAACTCAGCCGGCTCGATGCGCTGATCGGCGACGCGGGGGCCGATGCCACGGTGCTGACCCAGCCCGATTCGATCGCCTGGACCTTCAATATTCGCGGCACCGACGTCGCCCACAATCCGGTGCCGCTCGCCTTTGCCGTGCTGCACCGCGGCAAAAGGCCGTCCCTCTTCGTCGACGGCCGCAAGCTCTCGAACGCGGTGCGCGACGCCCTCGAGGCGGTCGCCGACGTCGCCGAGCCGGGGGCGTTCGGCCCCGCGCTTGAGGCGCTCGGGGCCCGCGGCACCACCGTTCTGCTCGATCCCGAATGGGTTTCGGACCTCGTCGCCCGCCGCATCGCGGATGCCGGCGGCAAGATCGTCGAGGGGCGCGATCCGGTGATCCTGCCGAAGGCCGTGAAGAACGCGGTCGAGATCGCCGGGACGCGCACCGCCCATCTGCGCGACGCGGCGGCGATGGCGCGCTTCCTGGCCTGGCTCGATATCGAGGCGCCGAAGGGTGGGCTCGACGAGATCACCGTCGCCGAGCGGCTCGAGGCGATCCGCGCCGAGACCGGGGCGCTCAAGGACATCTCGTTCGACACCATCTCCGCCGCCGGCCCGAACGCGGCGCTACCCCATTATCGGGTGACCCGTTCCTCGAACCGGCCGGTCGCCCGCGACGAGATCCTGCTCGTCGATTCGGGCGCGCAATATCAGGACGGCACGACGGACATCACCCGGACCATCATCGTCGGTGAGCCGACCGACGAGATGCGCGACCGTTTCACCCGCGTCCTCCTCGGCCACATCGCGATCTCGACCGCCCGGTTCCCGGAGGGCACCAGCGGGGCGCAGCTCGACCCGCTCGCGCGCATCGCGCTATGGCGCGCCGGGCTCGATTTCGACCACGGCACCGGCCACGGCGTCGGCTCCTATCTCTCGGTTCACGAGGGGCCGCAGCGCATCTCGAAGCTCGGCACCACGCCGCTCGAGCCGGGCATGATCCTGTCGAACGAGCCGGGCTTCTATAAGCCGGGCGATTACGGCATCCGCATCGAGAACCTGATCCTGGTGACCGCGCCCGCGATTCCGGACGGCGGCGACCGGCCGATGCTCGGTTTCGAGGTGCTGACCTTCGCGCCGATCGACAAGCGGCTCGTCGATGTCGACCTGCTCGGGCGGGATGGACGCGATTGGCTCGACGCCTATCATGCCGAGGTGTTCGCCAAGGTGGCGCCGCTCGTCGATCAGGAGACCCGGACCTGGCTCGCGGAGGCGACGGCCCCGATCGTCCGCTGAGGGGCGCGGCACGCGACGGAACCGCCCGTCGCCTCGCTCGTTTTCCCGCCGAAGACGTGTTGTCTCAGGCGGGAGAGCGAACCATGCGCGGCATTTTCCTCTGGCTGATCGGCATTCCGATCCCGATCATCATCCTGATCTATTTGCTGTTCTGAAGCGGCGGTGATCGCGTCGCCGAGGCGCGGACGTCCACCGATGAAGAAAGGGCCGCACGGATCGTTCCGCGCGGCCCTTTCGCGTCTTGGGAGGAGACGCGGATTCGAGAGTGAAGCCGGCGAGAGTCCGGCGCGGCGTCAGGCGCCGATTTCCATCACCACGCGGCCGTCGATCTTGCCCGCGTGCATGCGGGCGAAGATGTCGTTGATGTCGTCGAGGCTCGCGCGGTTGACCGTGGCGCGGACCTTGCCCTCCTCGGCGAATTGCAGGGATTCCTGGAGATCGAGGCGGGTGCCGACGATCGAGCCGCGCACCGTGATGCCGTTCAGCACCATGTCGAAGATCGGCAGCGGGAAGGAACCGGGCGGCAGGCCGTTGAGCGAGATGGTGCCGCCGCGGCGGACCATGCCGAGCGCCTGCTCGAACGCCTTCGGCGAGACCGCCGTGACGAGGACGCCATGGGCGCCTCCGATCTCCTTCTTGAGGAAGGCGGCCGGATCGCGCTCGATCGCGTTCACCGTCACCGTCGCGCCGAGCTTACGGGCGAGGGCGAGCTTGTCCTCGGCGACGTCCACCGCTGCGACGTTGAAGCCCATCGCCTTGGCATATTGCACGGCCATGTGGCCGAGGCCGCCGATGCCGGAGATCACCACCCAGTCGCCGGGTTTGGCCTCCGTCACCTTGAGGCCCTTGTAGACCGTCACGCCGGCGCACAGCACGGGCGCGATATCGACGAAGCCGATGCTCGCCGGCAGGTGGCCCACATAATTCGGGTCGGCGACGACATATTCGGCGAAGCCGCCGTTCACCGAATAGCCGGTGTTCTGCTGCTCTTCGCAGAGCGTCTCCCAGCCGCCGAGGCAATGCTCGCAATGGCCGCAGGCGCTGTAGAGCCAGGGCACGCCGACGCGGTCGCCTTCCTTGACGTGCTTGACGCCCGCACCCACGGCGGAGACGTAGCCGACGCCCTCGTGGCCCGGAATGAAGGGCGGCTTCGGCTTCACCGGCCAGTCGCCCTCGGCGGCATGGAGGTCGGTGTGGCAGACGCCGGAGGCCTCGATCTTCACCTGGATCTGGCCCGCGCCCGGAACCGGCACCGGAACTTCCTCGATCGTCAGCGGCTGGCCGAACGCCCGCACCACCGCCGCTTTCATCGTTTTCGCCATGACACCCTCACGAACGCTCGGATCGGATGCCGGCACCGTAGGCGGGGTGGCGCGGCACCGGCATTGATCCCGGTCAAGGGCGGCAGGCGCGGGGTCGGGCGGCTCCTGTCGCGGCGGTGTTCAGGCGGCGGATCATTCAGAAGACGTCGTGTTTCAGGATGCGGCTTGCAGCGGCACCACGGTGAAGCGCGCCACGCGCTCGGGGTCGACGCTGGTGCCGGAGAAGATTCGCACGACATCGCGTCCGGACGCCTTCGCGTCGTAGAGGGCGCTGTCGGCGGCCACGCACAGGAGCTCGATGGTGTGAAGCGCCGGGGAGTGCTCCGCAATGCCGGTCGAGACGGTTCCCTGGATCGGAAAGCCACCGATCGCGGCGAGGCGCTGCTTCGTGGTGTTGCGGATGCTCTCGGCGATGCGGCGGGCCGCGGCCAAGTCGCACCCGGGCAGAAAGATGCAGAATTCCTCCCCACCGATCCGCCCGACCAGATCGTCGCGTCGCACGCAGACTTTGAGGCCGTCGGCGAACGTCTTCAGCACCTGATCGCCCACCGCATGGCCGAAGCGGTCGTTGACCTGCTTGAAATGGTCGATGTCGAGCATCAGGAGGCAGCCCGGATCGTTACGGAACACGACGGATTCGAGCTGACGCGTGGCCGCCGACAGGAAGGCGCGGCGGTTCAGCAATTTCGTCAGGTCATCGAACGAGGCGAGCCGATCAAGCACGACCACGAGCACCACGGTGTTCCAGCTCATGGTGCCGACGAACATCACGAGGGCGATCACCGAGGCGATCAGGCCGAGTGGTGTGTTGTTCTGGTCAGAGAGGTGCCATGTCACGCCCGCTCCGAACGTCGTGGCGAGCACCCCGGCCCGGCCCGCGAGCACGGCGCCGAACGTGATGAGGAGTGCGCGGCGGGCAACCGACGTCACGCCCACGATCGGGCGCATCAGGATGACGATGGTGTAGATACCCCAGCCGAGACCGAAGGCCGCCGAGACGACGACCCCCATTTTCTCCGGATCGGCGCTCGTCGCGCACGCGATCGCCAAAATGGCGAAGCAGGCAAATGCGAGGATGGCTTGCCCCCTCCAGGCGGCCGGCCGGCCGGTGAAGCGCCGTACCCCCTCGGCCATCAGGCCGAGAGCGAACACGATCATTCCGTTGCCCAGGACGTTCGGCACGGCGTTCGGTAGCCAGAGCCACATCGCCTGGATGCTGAGCCCAAAGCCGATCGCGAAGTTCGCGCCCGACCATATGATTAGGGAGGGCTCCTGCGGATAGCGTTGGGAGACGAGGAGGTGGGAACCGGCCATCACGAGCGTGATGGCGATCGCCGCCAGCGTCAATGTCTGGCCGTCCACGAAGACGAGATTGGCGAACGGATTCATCCGGTCATCCGAAAGGGCGGCGACACCTCGCCTCTGCGCAGGGACGGTGCGGCGAGGCGAGTGGCCGGCAAAAACAAAGCGGGGCTGATGCTCCGTGCAGCCGTCGCGAGGCCGTGACGCTTCGGGGCTTCCATCACGCGCCGCACGGCGAGGCTCGCCACATCGTTGCAAGCGCGATTGCAACGAAAAAAAGGCTGCACCATCTCAAGCGCGACGCGCCGGAAATGGTGCAGCCGATTGATGAAGAAGCCGTGTCGTTTCGACGTGCCGCCCGGTTCTTTCCGCCCCCGCGGCGTCCGCGGGGGCGGTTAGGGTACAAAGTGCTACTTGCCGCTCGCTTTGACCTGATCGGCGATCGCCTTCTCAAGCCAGATGTCGCGGCTCTCGCCGGCGGCCTGGGCCGCCGCCTCGGCGCCGGTCAGCACCGATTGCGGCAGCGGCACGTTGACGAACACCTTGGCGCCGGTCGGCAGCGCATTCGCCATCACCTCGCTGTTGACCTGCGTGGCGAAGGCATCGACGACCTGCTTCTTCTGGGCTTCCGACAAAGCCGCATCCTGGGCAACGATCGGGCAGAAGGCGGCGATGGTGTCGTCGACGAGCTGGGCGTCCGAGATGCCGGGCGAGGCCTGTCGGATCTCGTTGATGAGAACCGGGATCTGCGAACCGCCACCACCGTTCGACTTGATGCCCTGGAGCATCGTCAGGATCCCCGAGCCGGGGTTCGACAGGGTGCCGTTGATGTCGTCGCTGCTGACGCGCGGGCAATCGAGCTTCTGGGCCGCTTCGGTGCCGAGGTCGGTTGTCGTGATGCCGGAGCGGATCGAGGCGACGGTCGCAAGGGTGGCATTCGCCGAGCCCTTGTTGCCCCAGGAGGTGCGGACATAGTTCACCACGTCCACGATCTGCTGGTCGGTGAGGGCGGCGGCGAAGGAGGGCATGTCGCCGTAGGAGCCCTTGCCCTTGAGGCCGCCCACGACGGCGCTGATGACGTCGTTCGGCTCGCCCGCCTGCACCGCGCCGTTGCCGGCGAGGGCGGGAATGGCGTTCGGGATGCCGGTGCCGCCGGTCTGATGACACTGCGAGCAGACGTTGAGATAGACCACCGCGCCGGCGTGGCGGCGCTCGTCGGGCTGGGCCTTGGCGGTCGCGACCTCGTCCGGCGTCGCCTTGAGATAGGCTACGATGGCGTGGAGGTCGTCGTCTTTGAGCTTCGACAGGCTTTCGTGGACGACTTCGGCCATCGGGCCGAACACGACGCCCTTCGCCTGGGTGGCCCCGGTCTTGAGATATTGGAAGAGCTGATCGTTGCTCCAGCCGCCGACGCCCGAGCGCAGGTCTGACGAGATGTTGGGGGCGAAATAGGTGTCGACCGTGCCGCCGGCGAGTTCCTTAGAAGGCTCCATCGCGCCCATGATGTTGCGCGGCGTGTGGCATTCGGCGCAGTGGCCGAGCGCCTCGACGAGATAGGCGCCGCGGTTGATCTGATCGCTCGCCTTCGGGTTCGGCACGAAGGTGCCGGGCGTGAAGAACATCTCGCGCCAGACGGCGAGGGATTGCCGCACGTTGAAGGGGAAGCGGAGATTGTTCTGCTGTGGCGGCGCCGTCTCGGGCGGCAGCGAGAACAGGTAGGCCTTGATCGCCTTCACGTCGTCCGGCGTGATCTTGGTGAACGAGGTGAAGGGGAAGACCGGATAGAGGAATTCGCCGTGAGCGCCGATGCCGTCGTGCAGCGCGCCGTAGAACTGGGCGTCCGTCCAGTTGCCGATGCCGGTCGCCTTGTCGGGGGTGATGTTCGGGGTTGTCAGCACGCCGAACGGGGTGTTGATCGGCAGGCCGCCGGTGAACGGCTTGCGACCCGGCCCGGTGTGGCAGGGCATGCAATCGGCGGCGGTGACGAGATATTTGCCGCGCGCGATCAGATCGGCTTGATCGTCCGCCCGGGCTGGGCTCGAGGCGGCCGTGACGGCCGCAACCACACTCAGACCGGCCGCGGCCAGCCACGACTTCATCGGCGAAGCTTGCATATCCATCCCCAGCGTCCGCGATGCCCGTAAATCGCCGGCGCCGGCCGGGGAGCGCGCTCCCGCGAAGTCTGACGCCTTCGATCGGCTTCGTTCTTGTCAGTCCACGCCCACGATCCCGGTTCGCGCGGCGTGTTGCAAGACTTTTCGAGCCGTTCCAGACTTTCGCGGCAGGGGTGCCGTATCAGCGCAACAGGAAGACGCCGGCGATTGCGGCCGCAAGGATCATCAGCGCCGGATTGACCCGGTGGCGGAAGTAGAGGACGCAGAACACCACCACGGCGAAGACGACCGGGATCCATCCGGTGATGGCGGTGCGCGCGATCGAGATCGTGCCCGCCGTCATCAGGCCGATGACGAGCGGCGCGAAGCCCCGCTGCACCGAGAGGCGCCAGGGCGAACCCTCGAAATGGTTCCAGATCCGCGATGTACCCCAGGCGATGATCGAGGCGGGGGCGAAGAAGCCGACGAAGGCGAGCGCAGCGCCGACGAAGCCCGCCACGTGGTAGCCGATGACGATCACCATCAGCATGTTCGGGCCCGGCGCGAGCTGGCCGAGACCGTAGATGTTGCGGAACTGATCGTCGCTCAACCAATGGTGGACGTCGACGGTCAGCGCCTTCATTTCCGGCAGGACCGCCGTGCCACCGCCGACCGCGAGGATCGACAGCAACGAGAACACGCCGAGAATGTTGAGATCGGTATGGTCGCTCATCGTCGCCCCGCGGCTCAGTCGGCCGGCTTCTTGTCGAGACCCGTCCGGTCGGCCGCGTGAACGCGGTCCTTGTGGGGACGGTAGAGGAAGATTGCCACAGGCCCGACGGTGAGCAGCACGATCACCAGCGAGATGTGGAACACGCTCACCATCACGATGGTGACGAGCACGATGGCGATGTCGAGCAGATGCTCGAGCTGCTTGTGGCCGATCTGGAGCGTGACCGAGGCGAGGAGCCCGACCGACGCCGCGCCGACGCCGGCCAGTGCCGCGTTCACATAAGAATTATGGTTGTTCGAGACGTAGGCGATCCCGAGCACGAGAATGAGCAGGCCGCCCGGGAGCGTCATGCCGACAAAGCCGACGATGGAGCCGAGCGGGCCGCGCAGGCGGTCGCCGACGATCACGCTCATGTTCGTCGCGTTGAGCCCCGGCAGCGCCTGGGAGATTTCCAGCGCCGCCAGGAACTCTTCCTCGTCGAGCCATTTCTTTTGGCTCACGAGGCTGTTGCGCAGATAGGCGACGACGCCGCCGCCGAAGCTGACCGCGCCGATCACCAGGAAGGTCAGGAAGACCTCGAACAGCGAGACCTTCCCGGCCGGGCTCTTCTCGGGCGCGGTCGCGGGGGCGACCGGCTGTTCAGTCATGTCCGACATCGGTTTTGCCCCGGCCGTAGACCATCGCGGTCTTGGTGGTGCCGAGGGAAACCCATTCCGGCGCGCCGGTCTGAACCGCCTTGTAGAACGCCTCGGACTTGAGCTTCGCCTTGTGGTGGATGTCGTCGTAGCGGTTGAAATGCGCCTGGAAGGCGAATTCGCCGATCAGCGACTTCTCCGAGGCGCGGTCGCGCCAGATCGCGATCGTCGCCTTCGCGTCGAAGCCGTGGCCGAAATAGAACCGGCCGACATTGACCTGGACTTCCTCCACGCTCGTGTTGTTGACGAGGTCGATCCGCGTCTGCGGCGCCACCTCGACGCGCTTCATCGCCGGGAACACGGCCACGATGTCTTCGAGATAGTGGTCGAGCACGATGTTCGGCGACGTGACCACGCAGTTGTGGGAATAGAGGCTGCGCGCCTCGCCGAGCACGGTCTTGGAGGTGAGAATTTCCTCCTTGAACTTCACGTCGCCGGGGTTCGCAAGCTGCGGCGTCATATCGACGCTCGTGGCGATCGCGAGATCCGGATGCCGGAACTTCACGGTCAACTCGTGATCCTTCTGCGGCCAGCCGTCCACATAGAAGGTGCGCTTGCGGAGAATGAACGCGTTCTTGTAGAGATCGTAGTCCTTGGTGTCGTAGAAAAGTATTTCTCGAACAAAGCGATGAAAACCGTTCTCGTTCGTCTTTACTTCGACGCCGTGTTCATTCGCAATTCGACAAATGATTGTCCAATAGCGCTCGAACGCATCCGGATCGGGAAATTGGCTCGCATTCAGGAGGATTTTGTACTCTCTGTAGTGAATGTCGTCCATGGGGAGGCCTTGGCGCAGCGGAACGTGAAAGGGAATCGGCGCGCCCCCGAAGCGACACCGCAGCGCGACATTAGCGGCAAACCGCCGGCACACAAAGACTTCACGTTTTCCGGCGCGCCGGCAGGCCCCGGATGTTCTTTCTCTCTCGTCGGCTCGTTGCGCGTGCGTGCGGCGGCCGGAAGCGGAACCAAGCTCGGTGCCCGCGATTATCGCTGCGTCTCGACTATCCGCCGGTCGGTTGGGTCGGCGGCGGCGAACCGAGAGGCACGATGCTCAAGCGACGCGAATTCCTGATCGGGGCGGCCGCGCTGCCGCTCGTGGCGATGCCGCTCGGAGGCTTGTTCGGGCCGCGCGAGCGCGGCGGCGATGCCGAGGCCGAGGACGCTCCGGGGGCGGTCGGGCCGCAGCCTTTCGATGCGGGAAATGTCCGCGCGCTCGCCCGCGCCCTCGCCCAGAAGCCCTACAAGAAGCCGGCCGCCAACCTCCCGACGCCCTACGACAAGCTGAGCTACGACGACTATCGGGCGATCCGCTTCAATCCCGAGCGCGCGATCTGGAAGGGGGAGAACCGGGGCTTCGAGCTCCAGCTCTTCCACCGCGGCTTCCTGTTCCAGGATCGGGTCGACGTCTTCCTCGTCGCCGACGGCATGGCCCAATCCATCACCTATCGGCCCGATCTCTTCGTCTTCGAACGCGGCGTGAAGCCGCCCGCGGCCGGCCAGGACCTCGGCTTCTCCGGGTTCCGCCTACATGGCCCGATCAACCGCGCCGATTATTTCGACGAGATCGCCGTGTTCCAGGGTGCGAGCTATTTTCGCGCGGTGGCGAAAGGCCAAGTCTACGGCCTGTCCGCGCGCGGCCTCGCGATCAACACCGCTGACGCGGCGGGCGAGGAATTCCCGGCCTTCCGCGCCTTCTGGATCGAGCGGCCGGAACCGGGGGCGAACTCGGTTGTCGTCCACGCGGTGCTCGACAGCCCGAGCGCGGCCGCGGCCTATCGCTTCACCATCCGCCCCGGCGAGGAGACCGTGTTCGACGTCGAGACCGCGATCTATCCGCGCGTCGATCTCGACAAGGCCGGGCTCGCCCCGCTGACCTCCATGTTCTTCTTCGATGCCGACGACCGCCGTGGCGTGGACGATTTCCGTCCCGCCGTTCACGACAGCGACGGCCTCCTCATGCAGACCGGGCGCGGCGAGACCTTGTGGCGCCCGGTGACCAACCCGAGCGAGCTTCAGCTCAGCGCCTTTGCCGACGCGAACCCGCGCGGTTTCGGCCTGATGCAGCGCAACACCGATTTCGGCCATTATGAGGATCTCGAGGCGGCCTACGAGCGGCGGCCGAGCGCCTGGATCGAACCGATCGGCGATTGGGGCGAGGGCACCGTGCAACTCGTCGAGATCCCAACCGACGAGGAGATCCACGACAACATCGTCGCCTTCTGGCGCCCCAAGGGCACACTCAAGGCGAAGTCCGAGTACACCAAGACCTACCGCCTGCATTGGCGCGCCGGCGACCAGACCGGCGCCGGGCTTGCCCGCGCGATGCAGACCCGGGCCGGGGCCGCGCCGCGGCGACCCGAGGGCGACCGCATCTTCGTCGTCGATTTCGTCGGCGACAGCTTGAAGGACATCGCCCCCGACGCGGCCCCGAAGGCCGACGTCTCGACCTCGGCCGGCCAACTCCACGACATCGTCGTCGAGCGGCTGCCTGGCGCGAACGCCTGGCGCCTGAGCGCCCAATTGGATACCGGGGGCGCCCCGCTGGCGGAACTCAAGGCGCGGCTCCTCGTCGGCGACAAGCCGGTCACAGAAACATGGGTGTTCCGATGGACGGCGTGAGGTTGCGCCTCGAGCGGGCAGGGGAGGCCGACGGCCTGGTACCGCGGCTCGCAGATTTCCGCGCGCTTCCCGACGAAGCGCCGCTCTCGATGCCGGTGCAATCCCTGCGGAGTGAAGCCCGCGCCCGCCCACTCGGTCCCAACGCGATTGCCGGGCGGCGGCTTCTCGTGCTCGGGGCGGCCTTCGCCGTCTGCGTCGCGGGCGCGTTTGGCATGTACGAGGTGCTGGTCGTCGGCGGCCTGACGGTGCTCGAAGACGTCGTTCTCGTGCTCTACGTGCTGCTGTTCGGCTGGATCGCGCTGTCGGTCGCAAGTGCGGTCGGTGGATTTCTGGCGATCGTCGCGGGGTCGAACCGCCTCGGCATCGACCCGGCGGCGCCGCTGCCGCCGCTCGCGAGCCGCACCGCTCTCCTGATGCCGACCTACAACGAGGATCCCGCCCGCGTCTTCGCCGCGCTCCAGGCGATGCACGAGGAGATCGCGGCGGCAGGCCGGCTCGACGCCTTCGACTTCTTCATCCTGAGCGATACCACCGATCCCGCCGTCTGGCTCGCCGAAGAGGCGGCCTTCCTGCGCCTGCGTGCCGAGGTCGAGAGCCGCGGACGCGAGCAAGTCTTCTACCGCCGCCGCCGCGACAACACCGAACGCAAGGCCGGCAACATCGCCGAGTGGGTGCAGCGCTTCGGCGGCGCCTATGATCACATGCTGATCCTCGACGCCGACAGCATCATGACCGCGGACGCCGTCGTCCGCCTCGCCGAGGCGATGGAGCGCCATCCGACGGCGGCCTTGATCCAGACCTTACCGGTCCTCGTCAGCGGACGAACGTTGTTCGCGCGGCTCCAGCAATTCGCCGGCCGGGTCTACGGGCCCCTGATCGCACAGGGCATTGCCTGGTGGCACGGACCGGACGGCAATTATTGGGGCCACAACGCCATCATCCGGGTGGCGCCGTTCGCGGCCCATGCCGGCTTGCCCCACATCGAAGGCCGTAAGCCGTTCGGTGGCCACATCATGAGCCACGATTTCGTCGAGGCGGCGCTGATGCGGCGCGCCGGCTGGAGCATCCACATGGTGCCGGGTCTGCCCGGCAGCTACGAGGAGAGCCCGCCCTCGCTGATCGACTTCGCAGCCCGCGACCGCCGCTGGTGTCAGGGCAATCTGCAACATCTCGCCGTGCTGCCGGCGCGCGGGCTCCATTGGGTGAGCCGCATCCACTTCCTCGTCGGCGTCGGGGCCTATCTCAGCGCGCCCCTGTGGCTCCTGTTCCTCGCCGTCGGCATGGCGCTCGCACTCCAGGCGCGCTTCGTGCCGCCGGATTATTTCTCCAAGGATTTCTCGCTGTTTCCCACCTGGCCCGCCCAGGACCCGGTGCTCGCCGCCTGGATGTTCGCGGCGACGATGGGATGTTTGGTGCTGCCGAAATTCATGGGGCTCGCCCTTGTGATCGGGCGGGAGCGCCGCGCCTTCGGCGGCGCGTTCGCGACGTTGGCGGGCGTCGTCGTCGAGATCGTGCTCTCGGCCCTGGTGGCGCCGATTATGATGCTGCTGCAGTCCGCCGCCGTCGTCGACATCCTGATCGGCCGCGACGCCGGCTGGTCGGCGCAGCGCCGCGACGACGGCCGCGTTCCGTTCGGCGCGATCGCGCGGCGGCACGCCATGCACACCCTCGTCGGGCTCGCGACGGCGGTCGCCTCCTATCTCATCGCGCTACCGCTGTTCCTCTGGATGCTACCGGTGACGCTCGGCCTCATCCTCTCGATTCCGTTGTCGGCTTGGACCGGCTCGCGGTGGGCGGGGCAGGGGATCGGCCGGCTCGGCCTCCTGCGGACGCCCGAGGAACGGGCACCGCCGCCGGTCCTTCTGCGGGTCGCCGAACTCCAGGCGCTCTATGCCGAAACGGGCACCCCGTCCGACCCCATCGCCCGCCTCGCTGGCGACCCCGCGCTTGCGGCGGCCCATCTCGCGATGCTGCCGCCGCCGTCCTGGCGGCGCGGACCGGCCATCCGGACCGACCTCCTCGCCGGCTTCGTCAAACTCGCCGAGGCGGCGACGCTCGCCGAGGCGGAGCGGGCGCTCGATGCCAAGGAACTCGCCGCCGTGCTGGCCGACCCGGACGGCTTCGCGGCCCTGATCGCGGCGGCGCGCCGGGCTCAGATCTTCGACGTGCCGCCTACGTCGATGGTTCCGACGTCAGCCCGTCGGCCCTCGTCCGGATCGCCCCGGGATGCCGCGTTGGCCGTCACCGCATCGTGACATGTTGCTGGCCCGGCACCTGTCGCAAACGTCTTCAACTTGTCATCGTCGCCGTCTTCGTCCACCTCATCGTCTTGGACTTGTCGCATCGGGCCATTAGACGGAAGGGTCATCCGTCGCGAATCCGCCGGCGAGCCGCGTCGGCCTTGGAGTGTATCGCTGTCATGAAGATCGCCGTGTTGGGCGCAGGCTATGTGGGCCTGGTGTCGGGAGCGTGCTTCGCCGATTTCGGCCACGAAGTGACGTGCGTCGACACCGACCCGGCGAAGATCGAGAGCCTGCGCGCCGGCCGCATCCCGATCTTCGAACCGGGCCTCGACGATATCGTCGAACGCAACGTGAAGAGCGATCAGCTTCGCTTCACCAGCGACACCGCCGCGGCGGTCGCCGGGGTCGACGTCGTGTTCATCGCGGTCGGCACGCCGTCGCGGCGTGGCGACGGCCGGGCCGATCTCACCTATGTCTACGCCGCCGCCGAGGACATCGCCCGGGCGGTGAGCGGCTTCACCGTCATCGTCACCAAATCGACCGTGCCCGTCGGCACCGGCGATGCCGTCGAGCGCATCATCCGCGATGCCGTGCCGGAGGCGGACGTCGCCGTCGTCTCCAACCCGGAATTCCTGCGCGAGGGCGCGGCGATCGAGGACTTCAAGCGGCCCGACCGCATCGTCATCGGGCTCGAGGACGAGCGCGCCCGCGCGGTGATGGCCGAGGTCTACCGGCCGCTCTTCGTCAACCAGGCGCCGGTGATGTTCACCCGCCGCCGCACCGCCGAGCTCATCAAGTACGCGGCGAACGCCTTCCTCGCGACCAAGATCACCTTCATCAACGAGATGGCCGATCTCTGCGAGGCGGTCGGCGCCAACGTGCAGGAAGTCGCCCGCGGCATCGGCCTCGACAACCGCATCGGCTCGAAGTTCCTCCACGCCGGCCCGGGATTCGGCGGGTCCTGCTTCCCGAAGGACACCCGCGCCCTGTTGGAGACGGCCCGGGAAGCCGGTACGCCGAGCCAGATCGTCGAGGCGGTGATCGCCGTCAACGAAGGCCGCCGCCGCCGCATGGCGGACAAGGTGGTGCGCGCCTGTGGCGGCTCGGTCGCGGGCAAGACGATCGCCGTGCTCGGCCTCACCTTCAAGCCGAACACCGACGACATGCGCGAGAGCCCGGCGATCGACATCGTCGGCGCACTCCAGGACGCGGGCGCCCATATCCGCGCCCACGATCCCGAAGGCATGGAGCAGGCGGCGCGGGTGCTCGAGGACGTCGAGTTCACGAGCGGGCCCTATGCCTGCGCCACCGGGGCCGATGCGGTCGTCCTCGTCACCGAGTGGAACGCCTACCGCGCCCTCGACCTCGGCCGCCTCAAGGAGGCGATGGCGATCCCGATCTTCGTCGATCTGCGCAACGTCTATCGCCGCTCCGAGGTCGAGCGGCACGGCTTCACCTACGCGGACGTCGGCCGCGGCGGGTGAGGCGGGGGCGCTCCCGCTTGCGGTGCGGTCCGTTCGCTCCCATCTCAGGCGTCCGACCATGACACAGCGGAGCGCTCTGCCGATGATCGACACTAAGAAGCTTCTCGACCAGTTCCTCGGTGCCGGCGCGTCGGGACAGATGGCGGGCGATCCGCTCGGGTCGATCGGCAAGGCGCTCCAGGGCGGGCTCGGCTCGCTCGCCGGCGGGGCTCAGGACGCGCTCGGCAACAAGGGGGCTCTCGGCGGGCTCGCCGGCGGCGCGGTCGCGGGCGGCCTCGTCTCGATCCTGCTCGGCTCCAAGTCCGCCCGCAAGATCGGCGGCAAGGTGCTGACCTATGGCGGCCTCGCCGCCGTCGGGGCCATCGCCTACAGCGCCTACCGCAACTGGCAGGCCGGCCAAGGCGCGGCCGGCACGCCTGCGGCCCCGGCCGGCGGCCCCGCGACGGTCTCGGGGCCGGCCGCCGCCCCCGCGCTGCCGCCGCCGGGCACGCCGTTCGATCCCGCCAGCGCCCCCGGTGGCGAGGCGGCGCTCGCCCATACGATCGTCCACGCCATGATCGTCGCCGCGAAAGCCGACGGCCACGTCGATGACGCCGAGCGTGCCCGCATCCTCAAGCAACTCGGCGAGATCGGCCTCGACGGCGACGAGCGTGCCTTCCTCGACGCCGAGCTTTCGAAGCCCCTCGACATCGACGGCGTGGTCGCGAGCGCGACGACGCCCGAACTCGCCGCCGAGATCTATGCTGCCTCCCTCATCGCCGTGACGGCGGACGCCCCGGTTGGCCGCGCTTATCTCGACCTTCTGGCCGCCCGCCTGAAGCTCGACCCGGGCCTCAAATCGGCGCTCGAGGCGGCGGTGACGGAACACCTGGCCGCCTGAACGGGGATCGCGGTGGCCATTCCGATTGCCCCGGTGCGGCGGCTCGGTTTAGAACGCCTCGCATGTCCAACGTTTCCTTGCCCGACGACGGCGGGGCGCGCCGGCGGCTCGACCTCGAGCTCGTCGCCCGCGCCCTCGCACCGAGCCGCGCCCGCGCCCAGGATCTGATCCGTCGCGGGCTCGTTTCCGTCTCCGGCGCAGTCGTCGCAAAACCCGGTCTCCTCGTCGATGCGGCGACGCCGGTCGCGCTCTCCGCCGAGGCGCCGGACTGGGTCTCGCGGGCGGCGGAGAAGCTCGTCGCCGGCCTCGATCATTTCGGCTTCGATCCGGCGGGCCTGAACGCCCTCGATCTCGGCGCTTCGACCGGCGGCTTCACCGAGGTGCTGCTCTCCCGCGGAGCCGCCGCGGTGCTCGCGATCGACGTCGGCCACGGGCAGATCCATCCGAGGATCGCGAGCGACGCCCGCGTCCATGTTCGGGAAGGGCTCAATGCCCGCGATCTCGCCGGCACCGACCTGCCGTGGCCGATCGGTGTCGTCGTCTCCGACATGAGCTTCATCTCGCTCAAGCTCGCGCTTCCGCCGGCGCTCGCGCTCGCGGCGCCGGGGGCGTTCGGCGTCTTCCTCGTCAAGCCGCAATTCGAGGTCGGCCGCGCCTTCGTCGGCAAGGGCGGCGTGGTGCGCGACGCCGCGAAGGCGGACGCGACCGCGGCGGAGATCGCCGCCTGGCTCGGCACCGTCGCGGGCTGGCGGCCGCTCGGCCTCGCCCCGTCGCCGATCGCCGGTGGCGACGGCAATCGTGAATTCCTCCTCGGTGCGGTGAAGGACCCGTCATGAACGAGATCGTCACCATCGCCCGGGTCGGCCATCGCGGCGACGGCATCGCCGACACGCCCGCCGGCCCGCTCTACGTGCCCTACACGCTGCCCGGCGAGGTCGTCTCGGTCGAGCGCCGCGGCACCCGTGCCGATCTCGCGGCGATCGAGCAGCCGTCGCCGGCCCGTATTTCGCCCGCCTGCCGGCATTTCGGCACCTGCGGCGGCTGCCTGCTCCAGCATTGGCGCGGCGACGATTATGCCGCGTGGAAGCGCGATCTGGTCGCCGCCACCCTCGCCGAGGCGGGCCTCGAGGTCGCCGTCGATCCCCTCGTGCCGGGCCGGCCGGGCATGCGCCGCCGCCTTGCGCTGACCGCCGTGCGGGCGGGGCGCGGCATACTCCTCGGCTTCAGCGAGCGTCAGGCGCATCGCATTGTGGACATCGCCGAGTGCCCGATCGCGATGCCGGCGCTCGTCGCCGCCTTGCCCGGCCTCAAGACGCTCGCCGCCGATCTGCTCGGCCGCAAGGACCCGCTGCGCCTCGTCGTCACCGCGACCGCCGAGGGCCTCGACATCGCGGCGACGGGCGCGCGGAAGATCGATCCCCGCACCCACGGCGAGATCGTTGGCCGCCTGCTCGCCGGCGATTATGGCCGCGCGGCCCGTCTCAGCGTCGAGGGCGAGGTCGTCATCGCCCCGCGTCAACCGATGGTCGACGTCGACGGCGTGATGGTCGCGCTGCCGCCGGGCGGTTTCCTCCAGGCCGTCGCCGAGGCCGAGACCGCCATGGCGGCGCGGGTGATCGAGGGCATCGGCGGGGCCCGCCGGATCCTCGATCTGTTCGCCGGAATCGGCACCTTCTCCCTCCGCCTCGCCCGCTCCGGCGCCGTTCACGCGGTCGACGGCGATGCGGCGGCGATCGGGGCGCTCGCCGAGGCGCGCCGCCGCGCCGCCGATCGCCATCCGGTGGCGACCGAGGTGCGCGACCTCTTCCGCCGCCCGTTCCAGGGCAAGGAACTGGAGCGCTTCGACGCGGTGGTGTTCGACCCGCCCTTCGCCGGCGCCAAGCTCCAGGCGGAGATGCTCGCCGTCTCCAAGGTGCCGACCATCGTCGCGGTGTCGTGCAATCCGGCCACGCTCGGCCGCGATCTCGCCATCCTGGTCGCAGGCGGCTACCGGGTGACGCGCGTCACGCCGATCGACCAGTTCCTCTGGTCGCCGCATGTCGAGGTGGTCGCCACGCTCTCCCGTCCGCGCTGACCGACGGGTAGCCGACCAGCGGTTCGGCCCGCCGGCGGGCGTGAGCCGCTCGCAGCCCGAGCACGCTGAAGCCCGCCGCTTCGGGGCCTCAGGTGCCAAAGCGAGCAGTTCACTTTTTCGTTGCCCGCTCGCGCGCCGTTCTGCGATGAGAGCCGCCGTTCCCCAGGCCGCGGCTTTCTTGTGGAGACGACGCGTGCAGCAGATCGTGATGATCGTCCTCTATCTCGTCATCGGCGTGCTGCTGCGCTTGAGCGGCCGGCTGCCCGAGGATGCCTCGAAGGTGCTGTCGGGTTGGGTCATCAACGTCGCCCTGCCGGCGGCGGCGCTCGAAAGCATGCACGGTCTGGAGACGCGCCCCGATTGGTGGTTCGCCGCCGCGACGCCGTGGATCGGCGTCGTCGTCTCGGTCCTGGTGATGGTGCCGCTCTGCCGCGCCCTCGGCTGGTCTCGGGGCAGGGCGGGGGCGCTGATCCTGGTCGCAGGCTGGGGCAACACGTCCTTCGTCGGTCTGCCGATGATCGCCGCCTTCGCCGGCAGCCAATGGCTCGGCCTCGGCATCGTCATCGACCTGTTCGGGTCCTATTTGGCGCTGTCGACCCTCGGCCTCGCCATCGCGGCGGTGGCGAGCGAAGGGCGGCTCGATCTGCGCGCCGTGGTGAAGCGCATCGTCACCTTTCCGCCCTTCATCGCCATTCTGGTCGCCTTCGCGACCAATCACGTGGCGCGGCCGGTCTGGCTCGACGACCTGATCACGGCGCTCTCCGGCACGCTCACCCCGTTGGCCCTCGCCGCCGTCGGCTTCGCGCTCCGGTTCGATCAGGTGATGAACCGCCTCGCGCCGCTCGGCGTCGGGCTCGTCTACCGGCTTGGCGTCGCGCCGCTCCTCCTCATCGGGCTCTATGCGCTGCTCGGGCGGACCGGCGACATGGTCGGGAAGGTCGCCATGCTGGAGATGGCGATGCCGCCGATGCTCGGGGCGAGCGTGATCGCGATGAACAGCGATCTCGAGCCGGATCTCATCGCCTCGCTCATCGGCATCGGCGTGCCGCTCTCCATGCTCACGTCGTGGGCCTGGTGGTCGCTGATTTCCACGTTCTAGGGCCAATCGAATTAGGATGACTCTAAACTAAGTTGGGCCATTTGATCTGGCTCAACCTGCATCGCACCTTGAAAATAGAATAATTTTAAAAATATGTTGCGGCATATGTCGCGATTGACACAAGGGCTTCGTTCCGTCTTCTGTCCAAATGCGATCGATTTGCAAGAGGTGCCACCGACAGGCTCGGCGCCGCAGATCGGACAATCGGGCGTGCAGGGAGTCGGGACGATGGCGATGGTCGAAGCAGGATGGCAGGCGCGGGCGGTGCTCGCCGTGTCCGTGCTGATGGGCGCGGGCCTGTCGGGACTGAGCGCGGCTGCGGCCGCCGACGAGGTCAACGTCTATTCCTATCGTCAACCGGAACTGATCCAGCCGCTCCTCGACAAGTTCACCAAGGAAACCGGCATCCGCACCAACGTCGTGACCGCGTCCTCCGGTCTCGAGGAGCGCATCGCGGCCGAGGGCGAGTTCTCGCCCGCCGACGTGCTGCTCTCGGTCGACGTGGGGCGGCTCGAGAACGCCAAGGCGCTCGGCATCACCCAGCCGATCGTCTCGCCGATCGTCGACAAGAACATCCCGGCGATCTACCGCGATCCGGACGGAAGCTGGATCGGCCTCGCCATGCGCGCCCGCGTCTTCTACGCCTCCAAGGAGCGCGTGAAGGAGACCGCTCTCGATTACGAGGATCTCGCGAAGCCGGAATGGAAGGGCCGCGTCTGCACCCGCTCCGGCCAGCACGTCTACAATATCGGCCTGTTCGCCTCGCTCATCGCCAATGACGGCGAGGCCAAGGCGACCGAGATCATCGAAGGCATCAAGAACAACCTGAACGGCAAGCCCTCCGGCAACGACCGCTCCCAGGCCAAGGCGATCTATGCCGGCGAGTGCGATATCGCCCTCGGCAACACCTATTATGTCGGCCTGATGGAGACCGACGACCGCGAGCCCGAGCAGAAGAAGTGGGCGAGCGCGATGCGGGTCATCTTCCCGAATGCCAACAATCGCGGCACCCAGGTCAACATTTCCGGTGTGATCCTCGCCAAGCATGCGCCGAACAAGGCGAATGCCATGAAGCTCATCGAATATCTGAGCTCGGACGAGGCGCAGGAATATTATGCCGACGTCAATTTCGAATATCCGGTCGAGCCGGGCCTCAAGGTCAACCCGGTGATCGCCGCGCTCGGGCCGCTGAAGCCCGATCCGCTGCCGCTCGCCGAGCTGGTGAAGTATCGCAAGCTCGCGAGCGAGATCGTCGACAAGGTTCATTTTGACGACGGTCCGTCGAACTGATCACGCCCACACGAGTCCCGGCCGGGTCCGCGATTGCGTCGCGCGTGCCCGGCCGTCGCTGTTTCAAATCGAAGTCGGGGAGATAGCCGCAGATGCGCCGTTTGAACCTTTTCCTGGCCGCCCTCTTGCCGGTCGTCGCGCTGGCAGGGCCCGCCCGGGCCGCCGATGCGCCGGCCCCCGAGGCGGTGGTCGGGCACTATGCGGACCTCGCCGCCGCCATCTACGGCGATGCGGCGACCACCGCCGAAGCGCTTAAGACCTCGGTCGCCGCGTTCCTGGCGAAGCCGGACGATCAGACCCTCGCCGCCGCCCGCGCCACCTGGAAGGCCGCCCGCGCGCCCTACCAGCAGAGCGAGGGCTTCCGCTTCGGCAACGCCTTCGTCGACGATTGGGAGGGCAAGGTGAATTCCTGGCCGCTCGACGAGGGGCTGATCGACTATGTCGATCCGAAGACCTACGGCGAGAGCTCGGATTCGAACCCGCTTTACGTGCTCGACGTGGTCGGCCACGAGAAGATCCGCATCGGCTCCGAGACGGTGGACGCCACGGTGATCACCAAGGAGCTGATCTCCGAGAAGCTCCAGGGTGCGCAGGACGTCGAGGCGAACGTCGCGACCGGCTACCACGCCATCGAGTTCCTGCTGTGGGGCCAGGATCTGAACGGCACGGGTCCGGGTGCCGGCAACCGCCCGGCCACCGATTATTCGCTGGAGGCCTGCACCCACGGCCATTGCGACCGGCGCCGGCAATATCTCTCGGTCGCGACCGATCTCCTCGTCGACGACCTGAAATTCATGGCGGACGCCTGGAAGCCGGAGGGTGAGGCGCGCAAGCAGCTTCTCGCCAAGGGCCCCGAGGGTGGCCTCTCGACGATCCTGACCGGCCTCGGATCGCTGTCCTACGGCGAGCTCGCCGGCGAGCGCATCAAGCTCGGCCTCATCCTCCACGACCCGGAGGAGGAGCACGACTGCTTCTCCGACAACACCCACAATTCCCACTATTACGACGAGGTGGGGATGAACGCGATCTATACCGGGACCTATAAGCGGACCGACGGCACGACGCTGACCGGGCCGAGCATCCAGGCGCTCGCGGCCGCCAAGGCGCCCGAGGCGGCGACCCGTCTCGACGACGCCTTCGCGGCGACGCTCGCCAAGATGCAGATCATGAAGGACCGGGCGGATTCCGGTAAGGAAGCCTACGACCAGATGATCGGGCCCGACAATCCGGAGGGCAACAAGATCATCGACGACGTCGTCACCGCGCTCGTCGCCCAGACCCGGGCGATCGAGGGCGTCGTCGCCGCGCTCGATCTGAAGATCACCGTCGAGGGCTCCGACAGCCTCGACAATCCGGGCGCGGTGAAGGCGAACTGAGGCCGTTCCAAACGGACAGGCCGGACCAAGGATCGCCCGGGCCGGAGGCTCGGGCGATCGTCGTTGTGACGAAGGGTGCGGCCGGGGCAGGATCGTCGGCCACGCGGATTTGGGGACGAAGTTGATCATGCCGACGCGCCGCCGCTTCACCTTGGGCCTCGCGGCAACCGCCCTGGCCGGCGCTGGAGCCTACGCCGCCGGCCGGGTCTTCGTCGGCCGTGCCGCGGCCTATTCCACGGCGGAGCTTTCGCAGACGGCCGTGCCGGCGCCGGCGCGCGAGGTGGCGGTGAGCCTGATGCCGGCCCCGCGCGCGACCGCCCTGCCAGCCTTCGGCGGGCACGCTTTGCCGCTGTGGAGCTTCGCGCCCGGCGACGTCTTCCCGAACGTGGTGCGGCTGCGGTTCGGCGAGACCCTCGTCGCGACCGTCGAGAACGGCATTCCCGAGGGCCAGGAGGATCTCACCGTCCACTGGCACGGCGTCCGCCTGCCGAACGCCGAGGACGGCGTCCCCTACCTCACCCAGAAGCCGATCCCGTTCGGCTCGCGCTTCACCTACCGCTTCACGCCGCCCGACCCCGGCACCTATTGGTTCCACACCCATTGCAACACGGCGGAATCGATCGGGCGCGGGCTCATCGGCGTCCTCATCGTCGAGGGCGACGAGACCCGGCCCTATGACGCCGACCAACTGCTCTGTCTCAAGGATTGGCGGGTCGGCACGGACGGCGCCGCGGGCGGCTTCCTGCCCTTCCTGACCGACAGCGGCGCGAGCAAGGCCGGCACCTTCGGCGCGCTGCGCACCGTGAACGGCGCGGTCTCGCCGCGCTTCGCGCTTCCCGCCGGCGGCGACGTGCGGCTGCGCCTCATCAACGTCGACCCGACGCGGGTGCCCGAGATCGGCATCGAGGGCGCGGAGGCCGCGATCGTGGCGGTGGACGGCGCCGGTATCCCGCCGGTGCCCTTCAAGACGTGGCGGCTCGGCCCGGCGATGCGGCTCGATCTCGTGGTGCGCATGCCGCCGACCGGCGGCGAGGTCCGCGTCGTCGATTATTTCGCCGCCGAGCCGGTGGTGCTTTCGACGCTTGTCGCCACCGGCGACACGCTCGCCCGCGGCGCCTTCGACCCGGCGCCCCTGGTGCGCCCGGCGATCCCCGAGCCGGACCTCGGCGCGGCCGAGCGGATGCCGTTCGTGTTCAGCGCGACCGCGGCCGGCGCGGCGGTCGGCGGTGCCGACGGCATTCCCTTCGGACCGCTCTGCGCGTCGGAGAAGACCTTCTGGGCGATCAACCGCGCGCCGTGGCCGAACCGCGGCCACGCGGTGCTGCCCCCACCGCTCGCCGACCTGAAGCGCGGCCGCAGCTATGTCTTCGAGCTCGCCAACGTCACGCCCCACGTCCACCCCATCCACATCCATGGCCACACCTGGCGGGTAGTGAAGTCGAGCGCCGGGCCGGTGATCCCCCACTTCGCCGACACCGTTCTCGTCGCACCGAAGGAGCGGGTCGAGGTCGCCTTCGTCGCCGACAATCCCGGTGACTGGATGCTCCATTGCCACATCATCGAGCACCAGGAGACCGGGATGATGGGCTTCCTGAGGGTCGCCTGATGGGGCCAGCCCGCCTCCTCATCTCTGCGGCGGTCTCGCTCGCGGCCGCGCTCGCGCCGGCGGCGGCCGGCGATCTCGATGCCGTCCTCGGCCGTGCGATCTTCAAGCGCATGTGGGTCGCGGGCGGCGCGTCGACGCGCTCGGCCGACGGCCTCGGGCCGCTCTTCAACGCCCGTTCCTGCACCGGCTGCCACCGCGATGCCGGCCCGTCCCAGATCCTCGCGCTCGAAGACGGTTCGCTCGAAGGCGCCGGGCTGATCGTCCGCCTCTCCAACGCGGAAGGCGGTCCCGATCCGGTCTATGGCCGCCAGATCGAGCCGCAGGCGCTCGCCGGCCAGATCGCGGAGGCGAAGACGGAGTTCAACCTGGTGCCGCCCGCGGCGGGCGAGCCCGGGCCGCACACGGCCGTCGTCCTCTCCGCCTTCGGCTACGGGCCGCTCGCGCCGGGAACCGTGTTCGGCGTGCGCACAGGCCCGTCGCTGCGTGGCCGGGCGGCGCTCGACCGCATCGACGAGGCGGCGGTCGCGGCGCTCGCCGATCCCGACGACGCCAACGGCGACGGCATCTCGGGCCGCGAACAGCGCCTCGACGACGGCAAGGGCGGCACCGTGCTCGGCCGTTACGGCTGGCGGGCGGGCCACGCCACCCTGGAGAGCCAGATCGCCGGCGCCTTCTCGCTCGATATCGGCCTCTCGACGCCGCTCTATCCGAATCCGGCCGGGGACTGCACGCCGGCTCAGAAGGACTGCCTCGCCGCCCGCCACGGCGACCGGGACGGCATGACCGAGACCGAAGTCACGGCCGAGATGCTCGCCATGCTCGACGCCTATCTGGCGAGCCTCAAGGCGCGGCCGCCGGCGGCCGACGGCGCGGCGGGCCGCGCGCTCTTCGTGGCGGCGGGCTGCGGCGCCTGCCACGTCCCCGAGATGCCGGCGGTCGGCGGCGGTACCGTGCCGGCCTTCACCGATCTCCTGCTGCATGATCTTGGGCCGGGCCTCGCCGATCCGGCGGTCGAAGGCGTCGCGACGGCACTCGAATGGCGCACGGCGCCCCTCGCCGGCCTCGGTGACGGCCGAACCGGCGCCAGGCGCTTTCTCCACGACGGGCGGGCCGGATCGATCGACGAAGCGATTCGCTGGCATGGCGGGGAAGCATCCGCCGCGAAGATGCGCTACGAAGGCCTCAGCGCCGCCGATCGTGCCGCGCTGGTCGCCTATCTCAAGGGGCTGTAATGCGTCGTCCGCTCGCCTGTTCGTTCGTCGTCGCCTTCCTCGCGGCCGTGCCGGCCTTCGCCCAGACGGTGCAGCCGAACGCCGCGCCGAACGCCACCGCCACGAAGGCGGACCCGGCGCCCGGCGCGCCGGCGCCGGGCGGTGATGCCTCGGTGCCGATCGTCGCGGTCGCCAACGCCCCGGCGCGTCAGAAGGCGATCGTCGCGCTCGCGGTCGATCGCTACATTCGTCCGACCTATGCGGCGGTGGCCGACGCCGCGGCGGGCCTCAAGAGCATCACGGTGCGCTATTGCGCGCAGCCGACCGCGGCGAACGGGGAGGGGGTCGCGGCGGCGTACCGCACGTTCGTCACCGCCTGGGCCGGCGCCGATTTCCTCCGCTTCGGGCCAGCCTTGGTCGAGCACCGTCTGGAGCGCATGGCGTTCTGGCCCGACCCGCGCAATTTCGTCGAGCGGCAGCTCCGCCAGATCCTCGCCGCCCCCGACGTCGACAGCTTCGACATCGCCCGGCTGCGCGGCCAGAGCGCGGCGATCCAGGGCCTTCCCGCCTTCGAGCGGCTGATGTTCGACAAGGACGGCAAGGGCACGGTCCACCCGGACCCCGATGCGGCGACCTTCGGGCGCAAATGCCGCCTTGCGAGCCTCGTCGCCGCGAACATGTCGGACATCGCCGATACGCTGCGCGACGAATGGGCCGAGGAGGGCGGCGCGGCCCAGCAGATCCTCCTCCCGGGGCCGAACAACGCGGTCTATCGCACCGGCGCCGAGGCGGCGCAGGAGATCGTCAAGGCGATCACGACGGGCCTCGAACAGACCCGGGATCTTGCGATCCGCCCGGCGCTCGGGGCGAAGCCGGAGGACGCCAAGCCGCGCCGCTTCCCCTATTGGCTGAGCGGCAACACGCTCCCCTATCTGCGGGCTTCCGTGGACGCGCTGCGCCAGATCGTCGAGACGAGCGGGCTCGCCGACGATCTGCCCGACAGCGAGGCCTGGATGCGCCGCTCGATTCTGCTTGAGATCGGCAATGCCGCGAACGTTCTCGCCAAGGCCGATGCCAGCCCGGAGATCCTCGCGACCAACCCGAAGGAACGGGCGCGGCTCAATTATGTGATGATTGCGCTCGCCAGCGCGCGGGAGACGATCGGCGGGCCGCTGGGCGCCACGCTCGGGCTCAAGGCGGGGTTCAATGCGCTCGATGGAGATTGATCGCCGCGCTTTCCTCGTCGCGGCGGCGGGGGCCGTCGCGGTGCTGCCGAGCCTCGGGCGGATTGCCCGGGCGGCGGATGCCGAGCCGCTCTACGCCTCCTGCTGCAAGACGCCGGACGGCCAGTTCGCTGTCGTGATACTCGATGCGGCCGGCACCGTGCGGCGCACCGAGCTGCTCGCCGGGCGCGGCCATTCGCTCGCCATGGACCGTCAGGGCCGCTGGTGCGTCGCCTTCGCGCGGCGGCCGGGCACTTTCGCGCTCGCGGTCGATCGCGCCTCCGGCACCGCCGTTCATGCCTTCGAGACGCCGTCGGATCGCCATTTCGAGGGGCACGGCGCCTTTTCGCCCGACGGCCGGCTGCTTTACGCGACCGAGAACGCCTTCGACGACGGCGTGGCGGTGGTCGGCGTCTATGACGCGACCGGTGGGTTCCGCCGCATCGGCGAACTGCCCGGCCACGGCATCGGCTCGCACGAGCTCCTGCTCGCCCCCGACGGGCGCTCGCTCGTCGTCGCCAACGGCGGCATCGCGACCCATCCCGATTATCCGCGCGCCAAGCTCGACCTCGATGCGATGGAGCCCTCCATCGCCTGGATCGACCGTGATACCGGCGATCTCGTCGAGCGGGTCGATCCGCCGGCGGCGCTGAAGGAACTCAGCCTGCGGCACATGGCGGTCGATGCGGCGGGGCAGGCCTGGATCGGCTGTCAATGGCAGGGCGACCAGGCGAACCCGGTCCCGCTGCTCGCCGTGTATCGGCGCGGCGAACCGCTCGCCTTCGTCGACTTGCCCGACGAGGCCCGCATCGGGCTCCAGCAATATGTCGGATCGGTCGCTGCCGACGTCACCGGCCGGCGCATCGTGATCGCGAGCCCCGTCGGCGGCACCGTGCTCACCTTCGACGCTGCGAGCCGGCGCCTCCTCGCCAAGGAGGACCTCGTGGACGGCTGCGGCGCCGCACCGTTCGAGGCGGGCTTCCTCCTGACCTCGGGCCGCGGCACCCTGCTGCGCGAAGGGGGCCACGGCTCCGAGCGGATCGAGACGCCCTATTCGTGGGACAATCACATCCGTTCGATCTGAGGGGCGCGCCGCGCGACGCGGCGGCCCACTCGTTGCTCGCACCTCAATCCGCGGACATCAGTCCTGGGACGGCGGCGTGATGACGCCCTTCTTCAGGATCAGGTTGCCGTAGAGCCGGCGCTCGCCGGTCTGGACGATCGCGAAGGCGCCCTTGGCACGCTCGTAGAAGGCGAAGCGCTCGATCGACTTGACGCCGAAGCGGCCGTCGGAGGCACGGTCGACCTGGGCCTCGAACTCCCGGCAGATCTCCGCGAGTTCGTCCGGGGCATGGACCTGCTGCATCACGAAGGCCGCTTCCGGCTCGAACTCGTCGAGCGGCAGCAGCGCGAGGATCGCCTCGGCGGCGTGGGTCGCGGCGATGCCGTCGAGCCGGACCACCTGGCGGCCCATGGTTTCGGCCGGGAAATTGGCGTCCACGATGGCGATCTCGTCGCCGTGGCCCATGGCGCGGAGAATGTAGAGCAGGTCCGGGCCGAGCACCGGATCGATCAGCTTCAGCAAGGCGTCGTCCTCCAGATTTGGTGGCGTGACACATGGCCTTCCGCTGCGTTAGTTCGTCAAGTCTGGACGGACCGGTGTCGTTTGTTGGCCGGCGGAGAGGCGGGACGAGGATGATGGCAGCGGCGACGCGGAATCGCAGATGGATGCGCGGCGCGGCCTGTGTGGCACTCGCCCTTCTCGTCGGTGCCTGCGGCGGCCGGGCGCGGGGCGTGCTCGTGCCCGAGGCCGTCAACACGCCCGGCACCGGCCGGGTCGACATGGTCGTCGCGACCACCCGCGCTCTCGACGAGACCAATCGCGGCGTGATGTTCTCCGGCGAGCGCGGCCTCGATGCGCGCTATGCGGAAATCGTCGTCTCGATCCCGCCGGACGCCAACCGCACCCGCGGCGACGTTCAATGGCCTTCGCGCCTGCCGGCCGATCCGGCCCGCGACTTCGTGACGGTGAAGGCGGACGTCCTCGAAAAGAGTGAGGTGCGGCCGGTGTTCGATCGCCTCGCCGCCGCCCACCGGCCGCGGCGCGTGCTCGTCTTCGTCCACGGCTACAACAGCAGCTTCGAGGACGCCGTCTACCGCTTCGCCCAGATCATTCACGATTCCGGCGCGCCGGTGGCCCCGGTGCTGTTCACCTGGCCGTCGCGCGGCCAGCTCCTCGCCTACAACTACGACCGCGAGAGCTCGACCTATTCCCGCGACGCCCTCGAAGAGGTGCTCTCGACCCTCGCCAAGGACCCGAAGGTGGACGAGGTCTCGATCCTCGCCCATTCCATGGGGAACTGGGTCACCCTGGAAACGCTGCGCCAGATGGCGATCCGCCACGGCGGTCGGCTGCCCAAGAAGATCAACGTCGTGATGCTCGCCGCGCCGGACGTCGACGTCGACGTGTTCCGCAGCCAGATCGCCGATATCCGCGCGCCGCGGCCGCAATTCATCCTGTTCGTGTCCCAGGACGACCGGGCGCTCGCGCTGTCGCGCACCATCGCGGGCAACGTCTCCCGCCTCGGGGCCGTCGATCCGGAGCGCGAACCCTACAAGTCCGAACTCGCCCGCTTCGACATCAAGGTCATCGACCTGACCAAGCTCAAGACCGACGATCCGCTCAACCACGGCAAGTTCGCCTCGAGCCCCGAGGTGGTGCAGCTCATCGGGGCGCGCCTCGCGGAAGGGGATTCGGTCACGACGATGAATGTCAGCCTCGGCGAGCGCATCGGCCAAGTGACGACCGGCGCGGCGGCGACCGTCGGGCAGGCGGCCGGGCTCGTGCTCAGCGCCCCCGTCGCGGCGATCGACAGCGGCACGCGGCGGTCCTACGGCGAGCGCGTCAAGCAACTCGGCGGCACGGCGGCCGATACGGTGAGCGCCACCGGCAGCGCGGTCGTCGAGGCGCCGGGCGATCTCGTCGGGCCGAACCGATGACGCTTCGCGTCGGCAGTGTGGACTAACGCTGTCACGCGCTCCGGCGCAGGGTGAAGGCGCCGGCGGCGACGACGAGCCAGCCGAGGATCAAGGCGGTGCCGCCGAACGGCGCGGCATGGGGAAAGGGCGGGGCGCCGAAGGCGTCCGTGCTCATCAGCCCGCCGGAGAACGACAGCGTTCCGAGAACGAGGATCGCGGCCGCGACGTCGAGCAGCCGTCCGCCGAACGGGCGGATCGCCACGATCGCGGCGACGGCGACCGCGTGGAGCATCAGAAACTGCGCCGCGACCGGGAAATTGGCGTAGCCGAGGTGAGCGCCGGCCGCCGCGGCGGCGACACCGGCGGCGCCCATCAGCCCGGCGAGGGCGAGTAGCCCCTTGCGCATCATCATCAAGCGATCCTCAGGTCAAATCTGCGCCGCGCCTCAGGAGGCCTTGCTCTCCGGTGCGGTGCGTTCGCGCAGGCGGCGGATCTTCTCGGCGAGGCTCGGGGCGCTGCCCGGCGCGGCGAGATCGGACGCGTCTCTGGCGAGGAGTTCGTCGATCGGCCCGCCGCTGCCTTCGACGGCGGCCGTCATCGCGGCGACTTCGGCGGCGATGTCGGAAAGCCGCTGGCGCAGCAGGGCGGCCTCGACGTCTTCGAGGCGGGCTGCCGCCGGTGCGGGAGGCGGCTCGGGCGCAGTCGGCTCGGCCGGTGCCGCGGCGGGCGCCTGCTTCAGCGCGGCGTTCTCGCTCTCGAGGGCGGCGACGCGCTCGGCGAGTGCCGCCTCGCGGTTTGCCGCTTCACGGGCGGCGGTCTCGCTCTCGGTCCGGGCGGCGATGCCATGCTCGCGCTGGACGAGGGCGCTCTCGCGCGCCGCGACGGCGCTCTCGCGCAGCGCGAGGCGGGCGAACGCCTCGCGGCGGTCGTCGGCATCGGGTGCCTTGGGTGCGGCTGCGGCGGCGGATTTGGCCGCGGAGAGTTCGGCGAGCAGCGCCGCGATGCGGGCTTCCGCGGCGGCGAGCGCGGCCCCGGTCGCATCGGGGTCCGCGGGGGCCACCCCATGAGGCGCTACGCCATGGGGCGACGGCATGTCCGGCGCCGGCATCGGGATCGCCGGCATCGCGGTCGCCGCGCCGGGCTGGGCATAACGCAGGCGGGCATTCTCGATGCGGGCGCGGCGTAAAGTCTCATTCAGCGCCTCGACGCGCGCCTCGAGCTGGCGGATCGCGATGGCATGCTCGGCGCGCAGCTTGTCGAGTTCGGGCCGCTTGGCGGAGGCCGGCCGCATCTCGCGCCGCTTGTAGCGCGGCCGTCGCAGCAGGAAGGCCAGCACGATCAGAAGGACGATGGTGCCGACCACGGCGGTCGCCACGTTGATGAGATCGGTCTCGCTCAAGTCTCACCCTCCGCACGGTCCGCCCGCCGGCGCGCCGCGGCGCGCGTGCTCACGGGCTCCGGCCCAGCACGCCACCCCGCGTTCCGCCGCGGCCGATCTGGCGCGCCTCCGTCACGGCGAAGGGAGGTTCGCGCGTGGCGGCGGCCCGATCCGGTCGGCCGGAGCGTCCCGTGAATGGAACTCTCTCGTTCGCAGATAAGATGGTCCGCCTTCAAAAAGATAGGGGCGAAGCGGACACGGGCGGCTCAGAACGGGTTCCAGGTCGCCTGGGGGGTGAATTTCAGATAGCCGAGATTGATTCCGAGCCTGAGGCCCACCCCCGAGCGGATCGGGGCGACATAGGTGGTGTTGACGGCGAGTAGCGTCATGCCGAAGCCGCCGACGACATAGGCCGAGCCGCTGACGCCGACGAAGCGCTGGAACAGGGTATCGATGCTCGGCAGGCGATAGACCAGCATCATCACCCGGGCACCGTCGCCGCCGAGATCGAAGCCGAGCGAGGGTCCCTGCCAGAACACGTGCTGTGCCGGCTGGCCCTGGAGATAGAGGTCGCCCTCGCCGTAGCGCAGGCCACCGAACAGGGCGCCGGTCGCCTCCTGGCCGAGGATATAGCCGTTCGGCTCGCCATATTTCGCGAACGCCTGTTCGATCACGGTGGCGAGGCCGCCGGAGATCGAGCCGAAGAAATGGTGGCCGGTCTTGAGGATTTCGGCAGAGCTGTAGGTGCTACTGTTGGGGGCGCCTTGGGCGGGCGGCGCGCCTTGGGCAGGCGCACCTTGGGCCGGGGCCGCAGGCGCGATCGGCTGGGCGGCGGCCGGGGCCGGCGAGGCGTTGCTCGGCAGGGTGTATGGGTCGGATCCGTCGCTCTGGGCGCGGGCGAGCGTGATCGTGGCGCCGAGGATCACGAGGACGGCGGCGAGCCTGACGAAGGGTGCGATCATCGGGCGTGGTCTCCTTGGTGGTCCGCTGCGCCCCCGCGCGCCCCGATCGAGAGTGGCGGTGTCGGCCGGTGCGGCCGGTCGTCGATGCTTTCTCTGGAGTCGATGTGGTCTGTCGGTCCGATGTCGTCACTCGGGTCGATGTTGTCCCTGGACCGGGCGGCGTGTAAGGCTCCCGCCCCCGAACGGTCCGCCGCGATGTCTTCGCCGGCGTGCCCGACCTGTCCGCTACCGACGAGCCCAACGATGAGCCAGCCCCCGATGAGCCTCGACCTTGCCGCGCTCCTCTGCAGTCGCATCTGCCACGACGTCATCAGTCCGGTCGGGGCGATCAACAACGGGCTCGAGGTGCTCGACGAGGACGATTCGGGCGACATGCGCGATGTCGCCATGGACCTTATCCGCAAGAGCGCACGGCAGGCGTCGGCGCGGCTGCAATTCGCGCGG